>NZ_JABXOU010000005.1:0-451571 GCF_014103035.1 Enterobacter sp. RHBSTW-01064
GGAGAATTCATTGATCAAGTCGAAGATAGATTTCTTTTTTTAGTATTCCTCATCTGACGAAATATTGGCTCTCCCTTTTCATCAAAGTATCTTTCCGGCCATATCACATCGGGCGGAATATCTAGTGCCTGTGCGATAAGCAATTCACCTTTGGGCCATGGTCGGGTAAGCGCGTTTGCGAGTGTGGATGAGGAAAGGCCAGCCTTTCGGGACAACCCAGCCAGGCTTGTTCCATTTTTCTTTAGTGCGGCAATGATATCGGCAGGATGCCAGTTCTGATGACGCATTGTGTCCTCCTTACATATGTTTGTTACTTACTTGATTATCCTGTTTTGGGATAAAACCGCGACGAGAGGATATTCGATTTCAGGATATTTGTATGGGATCGGAACAATGGCCTCAGTTTACTCGGACGAATACCAGCGTGTTATCAATGCGTTGAAGAAAGCGCGTAAGGAGAAGGGGATTACTCAGGCACAGCTTGCTGAGGCTCTGGGTAAACCGCAATCGTTTATTGCTAAAGTGGAAAGTGGTGAACGCAGGTTAGATGTGGTGGAGTTTGTGCATCTGGCGAAGTTGGTTGACGCAGATGTACAGAGGATTATCGCCAGTATTTAATTAATGCCTGAAATAGGAATGACCACCTCAGCCGTATGTTCCCCTCACCCTAACCCTCTCCCCAGAGGGGCGAGGGGATAGCTCAGTGCTCGCATTAATTTGTGGGGATCACTCATCCCACGGGGAGAGGGAGAAAAGATTATGCCAGGCGCGGATACGCATCCGCGATCGCATCACCCGTAAACTGGGCAACCCAGCCTTCCGGATTGTCGAAAATACGAATCGCCGTAAAGTTCGGCTCTGAACCCATATCGAACCAGTGCGGCGTACCCGCGGGCACGGAAATCAGGTCGTTTTTCTCGCAGAGCACCTGATACACCTCATCGCCAATATGCAGGCAGAACAGCCCCGCGCCTTCTACGAAGAAGCGCACTTCGTCTTCGCCGTGGGTGTGTTCGTTCAGGAACTTCGCGCGCAGCGCCTCTTTCTGCGGGTTGTCGGCGCGCAGGCTGATCACGTCCCAGCTCTGGTAACCCTTTTCTGCGACCAGTTTGTCGATCGCATGCTGATACGCCTGGATCACGGCTTCGGGCGCAGGATCCTGGCCTAAATCGCGGTCAGCCGCCCAGCGTTCAAACCGCACGCCTTTGGCGTTGAGCTGTTGGGCAATTTCGGCGGCGTCGGTGCTGTGCCACTGGTGCTGACTGGCGTCTTTATCGGAATAAATGGTCAATGCGCTCATGAAGGGATCTGCTCCGGATTAATCTCGTCAAACTGGTGGACCTGATGGTGATGGCTTGCGCCGTCATCATCGCCGCGAATCAGCTGCAGGGTGCGAAAACCTGCCCGTTCAGCCGCGTCCAGCTCCTGATGGATATCGGACAGGAACAGGATCTGCGACGGGGCGATGCCCGTTTGTGCCGCAATGTTTTGATAAGACTGCACTTCGCGCTTGGCGCCGATGTGGGTATCAAAATAGCCGCTGAACAGATGAGTAATATCACCTTCGTCGCTGTAGCCAAATAACAGTTTCTGCGCGGCGACGGAGCCCGAGGAATAAACATAGAGATCAATCCCTTGCGCTTTCCACTTTTCCAGCGCAGGAAGGACGTCCGGGTAGAGGTGGCCGGTAAAGTCGCCGTTCACGTAGCCGTCGTGCCAGATGATCCCCTGCAGGGCTTTGAGCGCCGTGGATTTGCGATCTTCGTCCATAAAGGCAAACAGGGCATCGATAAGCTCGCTGACGCTGGCGTGCGGGTGACCGATTTCATCACGCAGGTTGTCCAGAATGGATGTGACCGGCTCGGCGTACTGCTGCGCGGTGACGAAGGCCGCCAGCCGCTCACGCGCATAGGGGAACAAAACATCATGGACAAAACGGATATCGCTGGTGGTGCCTTCAATATCCGTCACAATTGCGCGAATCATACTCTCTCCAGTTGTCGTAAACGCATTTCACATTCAAACAGGAATTCCAGTCCTTCCAGATGACGGCGGGCTTCGGCCACGTCGCGTCCCCAGCAGGTTAAGCCATGACCGCGCAGAAGAAAACCATAATTAAGCGGGCGTTCCTGCGCGTAATGGGCGATGCGCGAGGCGAGGGCATCGATGTCCTGGTCGTTATCAAATACCGGGATGGAAACCGTATCCAGATGCGTGGTCTGTCCGGTGAGGGATTTTTGCATCTCAAAGCCGCTAATATTCAGTTCAGCCTCTTTCACCAGGCGCGACAGTACCGTGGCGTTGACCGTGTGCACGTGCAGCACGGCATTGGCCTCCGGGAACAGGCGATAAATAAGGGTGTGTAGCCCCGTTTCGGCTGATGGCTTACGACCAGACGGCGCGCGGTTGGTGGCGATCTCCACCTGCAGAAAATCCTCCGTCGTCAGGCTGCCTTTGTCTTTGCCGGATTCGCTGAGCCAGCACAGGCGTTCGTCCTGACGCACCGACATGTTGCCGCCGGTGGCGGGTGCCCAGCCTTTGGCGCCAATCCAGCGGCAGGCGTCGACCAGATGTGTGAGTTGCAGGTTGTCTGTCATTTCCTTTTACCCTCGCGGCCAGGAATATTCATATGGTTTAGACGTCTAAGCGTCTTGATTGCCAAAGACTAACATCGTGTTATAGTGGCAGCAACATAAGTATTACAAGCAGGCACAGCACAATGAGCAATAACGCATTGATTCCGCAGAGTAAACTCCCCAATCTCGGCACCACCATCTTTACGCAGATGAGCGCCCTGGCGCAGCAGCACAACGCCATTAACCTTTCGCAGGGGTTCCCGGATTTCGACGGTCCGACCTATCTGCAGGAGCGTCTGGCGTACCACGTGGCGCAGGGGGCGAATCAGTATGCGCCAATGACGGGCATGCAGGCGTTGCGTGACGCCATTGCGGATAAAACGGCAGAGCTGTATGGCTATAAGCCCGATGCGAACAGCGAGATCACGGTGACGGCCGGGGCGACCGAAGCGCTGTATGCGGCGATTACCGCGCTGGTGCGTGCGGGCGATGAAGTCATTTGTTTTGATCCGAGCTACGACAGCTACGTGCCAGCCATCGAGCTTTCCGGCGGCGTGGTGAAACGCGTGGCGCTCCAGCCACCGCATTTCCGCCCTGACTGGCAGGCGTTTGCCGCGCTGCTGAGCGATAAAACCCGCCTGGTGATCCTGAATACGCCGCACAACCCGTCGGCGACGGTGTGGCAAAAGGCCGATTTCGCCGCGCTGTGGCAGGCCATTGCCGAACGTGAGATTTATGTCCTGAGCGACGAAGTGTACGAGCACATCTGCTTTGCAGAGGAAGGGCACGCCAGCGTGCTGGCGCATCCGCAGCTTCGCGAGCGGGCAATCGCCGTGTCGTCATTTGGTAAAACCTATCATATGACCGGATGGAAAGTGGGCTATAGCGTGGCACCGGCCGCCATTAGCGCGGAGCTGCGCAAAGTGCACCAGTACCTGACCTTTGCCGTGAATACGCCTGCTCAGCTGGCGCTGGCGGACATGCTGCGTGCGGAACCTGAGCACTATCGCGAGCTGCCGGACTTCTATCGAAAACGCCGGGATCTGTTTGTGAACGCGCTGAGCAAAAGCCGTCTGGAGATTTTACCCTGCGAAGGGACCTACTTCCTGCTGGCCGACTACAGCGCGATTTCCGATCTGGACGACGTGAGCTTTTGCCAGTGGCTCACGAAAGAGGTGGGGGTGGCCGCCATTCCGCTGTCGGTGTTCTGCGCCGATCCCTTCCCGCATAGGCTGATTCGCCTTTGCTTTGCGAAACAGGAATCGACGCTGCTGGCGGCGGCAGAGCGCCTTAACGCGCTCTGATTATTTTACCGTCCAGGCTTCTGAGTAACGACGGTCTGCGAAGAGTTCCAGCAGGCCGTTGATTTGCTTGAGGCGCAACACTTCATCGTTATCCATCCCCAGCTCCTTGCCAATCCTCTCGTCGTTCCAGCCAAGCTGAACCAGTTCACGAACAATCTCTGACATGGCGTTGATCTGGTGCCGTCCGCGCGCGCGGTTATGGCGAATGGTCGCCGCCATGCGGTTATGTTTGTCCTGCCGATCTTCGCGCAGGCAGGTGACGGGCAAGTACCCTTTGAGCTGGCGCTTTAACGACGCCCGGTTAGTGCCAATCTCATGGCGATGAAAACCATCGACAATTTCGTAGTGCTGAGATGGATTTTGCGTCACAACGATAGGTTGCGTGAATCCATCAAGTTCCAGTGATTTGCTTAGTAACCGTTTTTCCGGTGGCGCAACGTTATTGGGGTTGTAGTCGTTGGCGGTGATATCGTCCTGTTTCACCCAGAGCACGCAGTCTATAGGTTGCTCGCTAAACGGGCTGTTTTTGTGTATCGCGACTCGCAGGGCGTTAATGGCGTTTATTCGATCCTCTTCGGGAAGTGACTGCAGGTAGATATCTATTTCGTTGATTATTCGCTGTCGCATAAAATGCCCCACTCCTTGCGTTTTGCCTTCACTCTGTCGCTGTAGCGCTGATAATGTTTGGGTTTATTTGGGCTGAACGAGAGCGCCCGGCACCAGTAGTCGTTATTAAGTAAAACCTTACAAATACGTCGCCACGAGGGAATATCTTTTGCGCCGATGTCACCTTCCTGCGTGTCGGGAATATCGTCCATACCTCTCTTTTGATACCAGTGCAGATACACCGCGATTTTATTGCGGTAATGCTCAGCGGTATTTTGCGGCATGCTGTCGAACAGCAGCATGGCGTATTCGCGCCAGCAAAGATGTTCGGGTTTGAGTATTTTGCGGTGACCATAAAAGTGGTTGTCGTGACCTGCGTAAATTCCCCCGCTGCGTACCCCGCTGACGCGTTCGCACATGGCGGCCCAGCGATCGGGTTCGACCACATGGTAGAGCCAGAGTCCCTGACGCTGCTCGGGACCAAAAGGTTCGCAGATACGCATGTAGCGCGGGGGCACGCCGGCCTGGTACATCAGGTCGTAAAGCGGGTTGTAGCAGCAGCCGGTTTTTGCAAACCAGGTCCAGATATCGGCCGTTTTCCAGTCATAAAGCGGGTAGATATACCAGGCGTGCCCGCCCGGTGCGACCGTCGTCCAGGGTTTGTCATCAGAGAACCGTTGTTTACGCGCTGAAGCGATGGCCAGAAAGCGGTTATAGGATTCATCGGCGCGGATCCCAACCATGACTGCTGCAGGGCGTTTTTGTGCGTACCATTCCGCAAAATCGCGGACGAAGGCTTCGAACGTCATACCCTGCTGATAAAAATCGAAATAGTGTGGATCGGTAATGGCATCTTCTGGCGGTTGACGAACCCAGTGAGTGTCGGGCGCCCAGCATTGCCATTCAGGTTGAAACTGAGACAGGGAGTTCTGGGTGGTTATCGGTAGCGCGACCCACCAGAACTGATTAATGACGTCCTGATAAAGCGCTCGCACTGTTTCAATATGCTTAATGGTTAATGAGAACTGCGCTTCCCAGTCCAAAAATAAGATATCTATTTTTCGTTTTAGCCGCCGTGCCTGCCGGGCGACAAGGTGTAGCATCACGGTAGAATCTTTTCCGCCAGAAAAGGAGACGCACACCTTTGGAAAATTGTTAAGCGTCCAGTCTATGCGTTCTACAGCGGCTTCAAGAACATTTTCCCGTAGTGGGATTTTATAGATCGACATGGTTCATCGCATCCTGCGTGGTAAATGCCTAAATGAAATTCAAGCTTATTATGAAAGTAATTTCCCTTACTTTCACGAAATCATTTTTTTCAATGTGTGATTTTTTTATTTCCCATCCTGGAAATGATTCTTAATCAGAGGGCGCAGCAATACAGAGCTTATGCATTTTTTCAATGAATGTTGAAAAAACGCTGCTGTTCAGTGATGAACGACTGTAGAGCATATAAATATGTATTTCGGGCAGTGTAAACGGGGTCTCAACCCTTTTTAATTTCAACGCCTCTTTATATGTTTCATAGATGGATACGGGAATGAAGCCTAAGAGCTCGGATGAGCTAACCATGGAGATAAGCGAACTGACGGAGTCCGTGCGAAAAGCAATGTTTCGTTCCGGGAAAACCCCATTGGCGCGATTCTGAAACTCTTTAACGCCCGGGTGAGCACTCCGATAAAAGGTGTACTTCTCGCGGTATAACGCCTCGGTACTGGCCTGCTCGCCGATCCTCGGATGGTCTTCTCGGCAGATCAGCACGATAGGCACCGTCGTAAAGAGGGTACACACAACAGAGTGGTTTTTCACCGGTGCAATCGTAAAGATCAGGTCCGCTTTACGGTACGCAAGCAGGTCCTCCGCTGATTCCGGAGAGATAAGCATATCACGTTGTTCTACCTCGTAATCTTCCTCAGACATTAACAGCTTCATCGGTTCGAGCATATAACCGGGCGACACCATTTGAGAGCAGTAAATGACGAAGTTTTTCTTGACCCCAGAGTGATGCATCAGGTTGATCGTTTGCTCAATCTGGTTGAGATTCTGTTCAAGATGGTGGTGCAGGTTGATGCCTACCGTGGTCGGTGTAATCCCCTTACCGGAACGGATAAAAAGGGGGTCATTGAGCTGGTTGCGCAGGCGTTGCAGCGATTGGCTCACGGCAGAAGGCGTGATATAGAGCGTCTCGGCGGCCTTACTGATACTGAGATGTTGGTAAATACATTCGAAAATGACTAACAGATTGAGATCGAATTTTTTAAGCTCATAGAGATTTGCCATTTTTAGTCCTGCGGATGCCGGGTTTGCTGAAGTTATCACATTACTGATAACTATAGATTGAAGTTAACCATTTACAATCTTTGTGGTTCACTGACTTAATTTTATTTTAAAATCATCTTAATATATCACGGCGTCAGATTAATGAAATAGAACTTCAAGAGCGATTAAGATAATTTTATCTTTAAAGTCTGATTGGCTTTTTTGAAGGACAAGCGACATTTATATATGGCGGGAAATTCATAATAAAATTAAATCTATAACCTTCCGAAATTATTTTCGATTTTGCCTATCACAGTCATAGGCAGGAATGCCACTCTTATGGATTGCTCAACGCCGGGACGGATGGTGTAATCAAAGCGCTGTTACCGCCTTGATACTCTAGGTTGTAGAGCGCAACGCAACGCCAGTTTCGGCTGGCACTGAATGTACCTGCGGGGAATTCAGGTATCAGGGCCGCCCGTTGAGGCGGCCTTTTTACTTTCAGGCTTTCCTGTAAAAGGTTCACCTTGTTGTCTTGTCGAGGTTGTAAGGTTTGGCTGATTGATTTGATAAAGCATACGCATTAGCCCCGATGAATAAAGTTGGTTACCTTACATCTCAACGAAAACACGGAGGAAGTACAGATGTCTTTGATTAATACCAAAATTAAACCTTTCAAAAACCAGGCGTTCAAAAACGGTGAGTTCATCGAAGTTACCGAGAAAGATACCGAAGGCCGCTGGAGCGTCTTCTTCTTCTATCCGGCTGACTTTACCTTCGTTTGCCCGACTGAACTGGGTGACGTAGCAGACCATTACGACGAACTGCAGAAGCTGGGCGTAGACGTTTACTCAGTGTCTACCGATACCCACTTCACCCACAAAGCATGGCACAGCAGCTCTGAAACCATCGCAAAAATCAAATACGCGATGATCGGCGACCCGACTGGCGCCCTGACCCGTAACTTCGACAACATGCGTGAAGATGAAGGCCTGGCTGACCGTGCCACCTTCGTTGTTGACCCGCAGGGCATTATCCAGGCTATCGAAGTTACTGCTGAAGGTATCGGCCGTGATGCTTCTGACCTGCTGCGTAAAGTGAAAGCTGCTCAGTACGTGGCTTCTCATCCAGGCGAAGTGTGCCCGGCGAAATGGAAAGAAGGCGAAGCGACGCTGGCTCCATCCCTGGACCTGGTCGGCAAAATCTAAGTCTGTAAAGCCTGGCGGCGCTGCGCTTGCACAGGCCTACAGTATCGTAGGCCGGGTAAACGAAGTGCTACCCGGCAATCAATGGGCGCCCCCGCGCCCATTTCATTCCAGCACCATGATGCAAGTTGCATTCAGGCCGCCCGTATAAGGCAGCTTGCATGATGACGTCTTAAGAGAGGGAAGAACAATGCTCGACACAAACATGAAAACCCAGCTCAAGGCCTACCTTGAGAAACTGACCAAACCCGTTGAGCTGATTGCCACGCTGGATGACAGCGCCAAATCGGCAGAGATCAAGGAACTGCTGGCGGAGATCGCCGAACTGTCGCCGAAAGTAACTTTCAAAGAAGACAACGCGCTGGCCGTTCGTAAGCCCTCTTTCCTGATTACCAACCCAGGCTCCGACCAGGGACCGCGCTTTGCCGGATCTCCGCTGGGTCACGAATTTACCTCACTGGTGCTGGCGCTGCTGTGGACCGGTGGTCATCCGTCAAAAGAAGCGCAGGCGCTGCTGGAGCAGATCCGCGATATCGACGGTGATTTCGAGTTTGAAACCTATTACTCGCTCTCCTGCCACAACTGCCCGGACGTGGTACAGGCGCTGAACCTGATGTCAGTCCTGAACCCGCGCATTAAGCACACGGCGATTGACGGCGGTACCTTCCAGAATGAAATCACCGATCGCAACGTGATGGGCGTTCCGGCGGTCTACATGAACGGTCAGGAGTTTGGCCAGGGCCGTATGACCCTGACGGAAATCGTGGCCAAAGTGGACACCGGCGCAGAAAAACGTGCGGCAGAAGAGCTGAACAAACGCGATGCCTACGACGTGCTGATCGTCGGTTCCGGCCCGGCGGGCGCAGCGGCGGCGGTGTACTCCGCACGTAAAGGGATCCGCACCGGCCTGATGGGCGAACGTTTTGGCGGTCAGGTGCTCGATACCGTGGATATTGAAAACTACATTTCCGTGCCAAAAACGGAAGGTCAGAAACTGGCAGGGGCACTGAAAGCGCACGTCAGCGACTACGACGTGGACGTGATCGACAGCCAGAGCGCCAGCAAGCTGGTTCCGGCAGCGGTCGAGGGTGGTTTACACCAGATTGAAACCGCGTCCGGCGCGGTGCTGAAAGCGCGCAGCATCATCATTGCGACCGGCGCGAAATGGCGCAACATGAACGTGCCGGGTGAAGATCAGTATCGTACTAAAGGCGTAACCTACTGTCCGCACTGCGACGGCCCGCTGTTTAAAGGTAAACGCGTGGCGGTGATCGGCGGTGGTAACTCCGGCGTGGAAGCGGCAATCGACCTGGCGGGGATTGTTGAACACGTTACGCTTCTGGAGTTCGCTCCAGAGATGAAGGCCGATCAGGTTCTGCAGGACAAAGTACGCAGCCTGAAAAACGTCGACATCGTGCTGAACGCGCAGACCACGGAAGTGAAGGGCGACGGCAGCAAAGTGACGGGGCTGGAATACCGCGACCGCGTGAGCGGCGATGTTCACAGCGTTCAGCTTTCGGGGATCTTCGTGCAGATTGGCCTGTTACCAAACACCACCTGGCTGGAAGGCGCGATTGAGCGCAATCGCATGGGCGAGATCATCATCGATGCGAAATGCGAAACCAGCGTGAAGGGCGTGTTTGCGGCGGGCGACTGTACCACCGTGCCGTACAAACAGATCATCATTGCCACCGGCGAAGGTGCGAAGGCGTCTCTGAGTTCGTTTGACTACTTGATTCGCACCAAAACCGCATAATAAAAGAAAGTAAGACGACACCTGCAATAGCAAGAGGCCACCGAAAGGTGGCCTCTGTTTTTTTACCGAACCACCATCACCGGAATGTGGGTGTGGCGGATCACGCTGGAGGCATTCGACCCCAGCAGGTGAGTGGTGATCGACGGATTACGCGAGCCAATCACCACCACGTCGGCTTTCAACTCACCGGCCAGTTCGTTTACGGCATCACGCACGCTGCCAAAACGCACGTGGGTTTTGATGCGCGATGGGTCAATGCTGAAGTGCTCAACCATGGTTTGCAGTCGGGTTTCGGCTTCGTGCTGAAGGTGCTCTTCGAAGCGGCGCACGTCGGCGGCAAAACGATGCAGGCTCAGGCTGGCCGAACCCGGTAATACATGAAGAAGATGAATAATGCCGTCCTGCTGCGCAAGGAACTCCGCGTGGCGAACGGCCTTGTCGCTCAACTCCATCTCAAAAACATCAACCGGCATAATGATTGTCTGATACATACCCGTTTCTCCTTGTTTATAAACGCTGAATTCATTCAAACATAAAATATTATCGCTTTCTGTAATCTGAACAGCACTTTTCTATTCCGCCAGGATAAATCTCAAAACGGCCTGATTTCAGGGCTGACCTTCAGAGGACGCTACCCTTTTAGAAGCTTACTCACATCCTTTCGGAGGTCGCATGAAAGCACTCACGTACCACGGTCCACACCATGTTCGCGTGGATAATGTTCCCGATCCCATCATTGAACAACCTGACGATATCATCCTGCGCGTCACGGCGACGGCGATCTGTGGATCCGATCTGCATCTCTACCGCGGTAAGATCCCGAAGGTCGAGCATGGCGACATTTTTGGTCATGAGTTTATGGGTGAAGTGGTTGAAACCGGCAGGGATGTGAAGAACGTGCAGAAGGGTGAGCGGGTCGTGATCCCCTTCGTGATTGCCTGTGGCGACTGCTTTTTTTGCCGTCTGCAACAGTATGCGGCCTGCGAGAAAACCAACGCCGGGCAGGGCGCGGCGCTGAACAAAAAGCAAATACCTGCCCCTGCCGCACTGTTTGGTTACAGCCACCTTTACGGCGGCGTGCCGGGAGGACAGGCGGAATACGTTCGCGTGCCGAAAGGCAATGTCGGACCGTTCAAGGTGCCGCAACTGTTGTCAGATGACAAAGCGCTGTTCCTCTCGGATATTTTACCCACAGCCTGGCAGGCAGCAAAAAACGCGCAGATTACAAAAGGCTCGAGCGTGGCAGTTTTCGGCGCGGGGCCAGTCGGTTTACTGACCATCGCCTGCGCGCGACTGTTAGGGGCTGAACAGATCTTTGTCATTGACCATCATCCGTACCGGCTGCAGTTTGCTCAGGAACGTTACGGTGCCATTCCCATAAACTTTGATGATGATAACGACGCGGCGGAAAAAATCATTGAGCAGACGGCGGGGCAGCGCGGCGTGGATGCGGTGATTGACGCGGTCGGGTTTGAAGCCAAGGGCAGCACCACGGAAACCCTCCTCAGTAATCTCAAGATTGAAGGAAGCAGCGGCAAAGCGCTACGCCAGTGTATCGCGGCCGTACGACGTGGCGGGGTGGTGAGCGTGCCGGGCGTCTATGCCGGGTTTATTCATGGGTTCTTATTTGGCGACGCATTTGATAAAGGGATCAGCTTTAAGATGGGGCAGACACACGTTCATGCCTGGCTGGGCGAACTGCTGCCGCTGATTGAAAAAGGGCTGCTGACGCCGGAGGAGATCGTCACGCATTATTTGCCTCTGGCCGACGCTGAACGTGCGTACAAGATTTTTGAGAAACGGGAAGAGGCATGTCGCAAAGTCATTCTGGTTCCCGGCGCGGAAAGCCCCGAGGCGGCGGAGCAGCAGGTTAAGGGGCTGGTTAACGCTTTCCCCGGCGGGGTAGTGTGAGCGTAGTCGTTTACCAGTGGCGCTCAAGATACAGCACGGCCATGACGATAATCGCCAAAAAAATGAGAAAAATAAGTGTGATAGCCAGTATCTCACTCATAACCGTCCCCGCGGCAACAAAACAGATTAAGCGTGGATTAAGGTGATTTTGAGCGATATAGGACAATCGGGTGAAATGACGAAAAGAGGATGCAAGAGCATCCTCTTTGCAGGGCGGAAAGCGCGGGATTAACGGAGGTAATCGCCTGCGGCTTCTGGCTGGTAGAGCAGCTCAAGCACTTCCAGATGCGTCGACGCGCCACCCGGTAGTTCCCAGTGAATGGTATCACCTGTGCGCAACCCAAGCAGGGCCGCACCCACAGGTGCCAGTACGGAAAGCTGTGTGCTGCTGTCGGTCATTTGCGTCGGATAGACCAGCGTGCGGGTCAACTCTTCGCCCGTCGTCAGGTTACGAAATTTCACCTGGCTGTTCATGGTAACTACATCCTGAGGCATGGTCTCAGGCGTACACATCTGCGCCCGGTCAAGCTCCTCGTTCAGCGCATCGGCTACCGGGAGAGAAGCGAATTCGGGTTTCTCCAGAAGACGGTCAATACGTTCTGCGTCGAGCTCATTAATGATAATTGTGGGTCTGGACATTTTTTACTCCATGTCGTTAATACTGCGTGTAACGCAGAAACCAATCCAAAAGAAAACCCTCGCCGTCTGGCAGCGAGGGTTTAACTCTCCCGATGATACTGGCTGAGCGTGCAAGTTTGAAGTGATGAAGGTCACATTCATGGTCCATATGAATTTTCGCTGAAATTTATTCAGTCTTCATTCCGGGCGGAATACGTTACGCTGAGTCTCCTGAACCTGGGCGTTGCGCCCCATAAATGAGAGAGAACGATGTACTTCTACCAACCGTCTCAGGGTCACGGCCTGCCGCACGATCCGCTGAACGCCATTATTGGCCCGCGCCCGATTGGCTGGATCTCGTCCTGCGACACGAACGGCCTGCTTAACCTCGCGCCGTACAGCTTCTTTAACTGTTTCAACTATCGGCCACCGATCATTGGTTTTTCCAGCAACGGCTGGAAAGACAGCGTGCGCAATATTCATGAAACGGGCGAGTTTGTCTGGAACCTGGCCACGCGCGATCTGGCTGCTGCGATGAACAAAACCTCGGCCATGCTCCCCCATGATGAAGATGAGTTTTCCTTTGCCGGACTCACGCCCGTCGCCAGCCAGCTGGTGAAAGCGCCGCGCGTGGCAGAAAGCCCGGTAAATTTTGAGTGCCGCCTGTCGCAGTGCATCCAGCTGACCGGCGCAGACGGTACGCCGGTGGACACCTGGCTGGTATTGGGAGAAGTGGTCGGTATTCATATTGCTGATACGCTGCTGGAAGAGGGGATTTATCAGACCGCAAAAGCGCAGCCCATCCTGCGTGCGGGTGGGCCGACGGCGTATTACGGCATCAGCGATGAACACCGGTTCGATATGGTACGTCCGGGCGCGGGTCAGTAACCGGCTTTATCAATAACGAACTGTTTGCCGCAGTTGCCTGGATGCGGTTGCGGCGCAAAAGAGGCCGACGAGAGAGGGGCATTAATGGTGTCGGCTTTCAGGGAGATCTGCATCTCGGTCAGATAAGCCGGATTGCCGTTACAGGTAAGCTTAATGGCTTTGACGTTCTGTTTGCCCCAGCTTTTCGCGACGGCATTATCAAAGTCACGGCGGCTGACGGTCTTGCCGTAGTTATCCGCCAGAAATTTACCGACTGCGCTGGTTTTAACATCCTGATTTAAACGCACCATGGTGCCGAAGTAAGCGTCGGGATCAAAACCAAAGCAGACGCCATGTTTGGCATATTCGTAACGTTCCAGGCAGGAGTTCCCGCCCGCGCCGGGCATCACGCTGTTAAGCTTTGCGGCGCCTGAAAGTGACAGCCCGGTTTCTGCGGCAGAACATTTACGGCTTGCTTTTGCTTCAGGCATGTTCGGGACGGGGCGGGTGGCACAGCCAAAGCGCATCCAGCGGCGTTCATCTACCCCGCGTGACGCGATGGATTTTGGCAGGCCAGGCCATAAGCCGTGCACGGTCAGGAAATCAGTTTTGCTGGCGCTCTCTTTTTGCAGGCGACATTCATCGGGTTCATTGCGATTGCGTTCGACCATGCTCTGACAGAATCCGGTTTGCCAGGAGAGCGCCAGAACGTAGCGATCGAAATCGCCATATTGCGTTGCCTTGAGGGGTTCTGCTTGTGCGGAGAGGACACAAAGGGCAAGCGCCATAGCGCCAGATGGGATAGCGATATCCTTACTGAACATTTGATTTCCTGATCGATTGAGTGCAATTAATTTCTGGAAATTATTAAAGCACAAAAAGCGCCCGCAGGCGCTTTTTGGTTATCAGGAATTTCGCTTAGGCAGCGCCGGGAACCAGCACTTCAGTGGCGATGATCACGATGATCAGGCCAACCAGTACGGGTACTGACGTCCGTTTCACGACCTCAAACGGCGAGATTTTTGCCATACCGGCGACGGCAACCACCACACCCGATACCGGAGAGATGGTACGGCCCAGGTTTGAGGCCTGAAGCATCGGGATGGAAAGGTAAGCCGGGTTAATGCCAGAAGAGTGAGCCAGTTTCGGGATCATCTCAACGAAGGCATAAAACGGTGCGTTACCGGAACCCGTGGTCATTGCCGCCAGCATGGTGAGGATCACCAGGACCAGCATCAGGATAATGCTGGCAGAGCCGAACGAGGTGGCGATGGAGATCAGGCTCTGAATAAAGCCAATGGTGCTGAGACCCTGGGCAAACACGCCCGCGGCAACCAGCAGCATCACGACGCCAGCAAACGCATCCGCCATCCCGCGATAGGCTACTTCCAGTCCTGAGAACACCTTCTGCGTGTTAAAGCCGCGCACAAATTCCAGCAAGGCAGCCAGCAGCATACAGATCACCAGAATGGTGATGATGTGCAGCTGTGAACCCCATTTGCCGTCAAAAATCAGTACCCCGATAATCGGGGTGAACGGCAGAATGGCGTAAAACGCGGGCGCAGTGGTGGTGATTTCACTCACGTCCAGCATTTCATGGCTGATGTTCTCTTTCTTATCGAGATAGCGCTGCCAGAAGAAGTGGGCGATGCCCATACCCGCGATGGCAACAATGGAGATGGGCAGCGTGGTCTTAAAGGCGAAATCGATGAGTGACATCTCCGCCGCCTTTGCCGCCAGCACAACGTCGCCGGAGGTTGGGGAGAGAATAATGGCTGCCGGAGAGGCACAAATTGCCGCGGCCGCGCCACGGCTGATACCGACGTTGACCATAACCGGGAACAGGGTTGCCATTAACAGTACGCCAAGGCCGGTTGCAGACGACACCGCAAGGGACATCAGGCAGGCGAGGAAATAGGCTGCGACCATAAGCAAATAGGGGGAGTTGATGTACTGCAGTGGTTTCGACGCCAGTTTGACCACCATATCGTTTGCGCCGATATGGGTCATATAGGCGGCAAAACCGCACAGCATCATAATCATCATGCCCAGGTCGCCACCGCGGCTCATGAGCAGAATTTTTATATATTCAACAATGTCGGTGGCCGTGTAGCCGGTGCTGGCTGCGCTGGCAGGTAACACCTGATGACCCATTAGCGCGCTAACAATCAGCAGGGTTAAGCCGCCGACGAATAACACGCCTGTGGCTGAGTACCCTTTAATGATGTAGCGGGCTACACCGACAATGACGACGACTCCGATAAGGAGTTCGATAAACGTAAGCATGATTTCCCCTGTCTCCTTGCTACCCGAGAGCACAAATAATCAATAAAAAAGAAGGATGAGAATGTGCCGAATAATTGCTCAGTCCTTGCTGATTAAAATCAATAAAAAGACTACTAAAGAAGGCATTGACGCTATTTTTGCCATCACTCCGGCATTTATGTCATATGGGTATTGACCGCCGGATACACCATTATATGTCATTTAGCGCACGACAGGTCGGGAACGTGCGGGGCGCTGAAGCCTGTCTCTTCTGTGCACCTGGCAGCCTTTTCCCATAAGCCATATGATGCGTGTGGTTCAAAATCCTTTATTCTTCTCCGGGTATATTATTATTTTGGCGCAACGTATAAATATCTTTCACATACTATGTAAATTTAAAAAGACTTTGTGGGTTGTATTGAAATTTATATTTTATTGTGCGAATTAATTGTCTTTAATATAGCGTCATTGGCCTTCAGGTTTTGTGGCTGAATATAGTAGTTATGAGGTAGAAGTGCTACGAATATGGACAAAGGTGAGAACGGTTGGCGGGCTTACTGACGAGTGCTAAGGGCGGCGGCAGAGCCCGGCAGGGCTGGAGTGCATCTTCTCATCCTTTTTCTAAGAATATTCTCGGATTTAGGGCCATTAATTAGGAATAACGCTGATGTTGTTAAGGATTCATTCAACTATTCTATGGTAAACTTTGCCTTGAATACTAAGAATGGTAATTGCATTGTGATGGTACGTAATAAATTTTTCCTGATTTTATTGTTTATTTTTGGGCAGTTAACTTTCTCTTCTGTCGCCAGGGCAGAGGATAACGCGGCGGATGAAGGTTGGTTCTCAACGTTTACGGATAACGTCGCGCAAACCTGGAAGGAGCCAGAACATTACGATCTCTATATTCCGGCGATAACGTGGCATGCACGTTTTGCCTATGACAAAGAAAAAACGGACCGCTACAACGAACGTCCCTGGGGGGCGGGTTTTGGTCAGTCCCGTTGGGACGACAAAGGAAACTGGCACGGACTGTACCTGATGGCGTTTAAGGACTCCTACAACAAGTGGGAGCCGATTGGCGGTTACGGCTGGGAGAAAACGTGGCGTCCATTAGCGGATGACAACTTCCATCTTGGCCTGGGCTACACGGCAGGCTTTACGGCGCGTGATAACTGGAAATACATTCCGGTCCCGGTCTTGTTGCCGTTGGCATCCATTGGCTATGGTCCCGCGACGTTCCAGATGACCTACATCCCGGGAACCTATAACAACGGAAACGTTTACTTTGCCTGGATGCGTTTTCAGTTTTAACTGACAAAACGTTACAAACTGGCGAAAAAGTGCACTCTCGTTGAATCGTAAAGGATAAAAATCCGTCAGCGAAAATTAACGCGACTTTTGTCACTTTTTAGCAAAGATCCGCTGGACAAAAGGTTCCACAATTGATGTACTGATACCCGACACAGCATTTGTGTCGTTTTTTAATGTAAAGGTAATTTTGATGTCTAAGATTAAAGGTAACGTTAAGTGGTTTAATGAGTCCAAAGGATTCGGTTTCATTACTCCTGAAGATGGCAGCAAAGATGTGTTCGTACACTTCTCTGCAATCCAGTCTAATGGTTTCAAAACCCTGGCTGAAGGTCAGCGTGTTGAGTTTGAAATCACTAACGGTGCCAAAGGCCCTTCTGCTGCTAACGTAATCGCTCTGTAATTCAGACGCGTCAGCAAGAATTTCAAAACCCGCTCTTTGAGCGGGTTTTTTTCGTTCTGAATCAACCAATCAGATACATTTTCAGGAAGCTGGCGACGATTGCCACGCTCAGCAAAACCATTCCTGCGCTCATCAACTGTTCTTTCATACTGTCACCCTCGCTCCGTATTACGTCCAGAGTGGCAGAGAAAAATTAAGCCAACATTAACGTCGGGCGATTAATGCGCGCTGGCGGAAGAAAAGAGCCAAAATGCGATCCCGGTCATCGCAAATGAACCGAGCATATTGATGGCGATGTTCGTTAATGCCCAGCCAATGCGACCTTCCTGAAACAGGAACACCACTTCAGCAGAGAAGGTGGAGAACGTCGTTAAACCGCCGCAGAAGCCGGTGGTAATCAATACCTTCCACACCGGGTCGATATGTGTCATGCGGTTAAACCAGGCTAGCCCCATACCGATAATAAAGGCACCAATCAGGTTTGCTGCCAGGGTTCCCATGGGAATGGCCTGATGAAGAGGGTTAAACCGCATACTCAAAAACCACCGCGCAACGCTACCCGTGCCTCCGCCAATAAAAACGGCTATAAGTAGTTGTAACACTGTCAATACCTGCTATTGGATGTGTAAGTACGTCGAGTGTAACGCTGTTTTTGACCGGGGGACAAATATGTATGTTGCGGTAGGGCAGTTTGCGGTAACGCCGGACTGGAATGAGAATGCGGGAACGTGCGTCTCCCTGATGGCCCAGGCGCGACAGAAGGGGGCATCCTTGCTGGTGCTTCCCGAAGCGCTGCTGGCACGGGATGATAACGATCCTGATATGTCGGTTAAGTCGGCGCAGTCGCTGGACGGGGCGTTTTTACAGCAGCTGCTGGCAGAGAGCGCTGGCAATCTCATGACGACCATTTTTACGGTGCATGTCCCTTCTGCGCCGGGCCGGGCAGTGAATACGCTTGTAGCTATCCGTGGCGGCGAGATTATTGCACGCTACGCTAAGCTTCATCTCTATGATGCGTTCAACATTCAGGAGTCGCGACTTGTCGATCCTGGCGACAGCGTTTCACCCCTGCTGGATGTCGATGGATTTAACGTGGGATTAATGACCTGCTACGATCTGCGTTTTCCAGAAATGGCACTGAATCTGGCTTTACAGGGTGCCGACGTCCTGGTATTGCCAGCGGCCTGGGTTAAAGGGCCCTTAAAAGAGCACCACTGGGCGACGCTGTTGGCCGCAAGGGCGCTTGATACCACCTGCTACGTGGTCGCTTCAGGGGAGTGTGGGAATAAGAATATTGGACAGAGCAGGGTTATCGATCCGTTGGGTGTGGCCATCGCCTCAGCAGCCGAAGCGCCAGCGCTTTTAATGACGGAGATACTATCAGAGCGAATTGCGCTTGCACGTCGGAAGTTACCCGTTCTTCGCAATCGACGGTTTGCGCCACCGCAATTATTGTGATGTTTTTTTCAACAATGCTTGATTCACCTTGTTACAGATTGCTATTGTGTGCGCGCGTCAAATGTCCGTTAATACGATTGGGTTTTTGGCGCTTAATGCAGCCTGTTTTATGTAAAGAAGGTATCTATGGGTGAGATTAGTATTACCAAACTGCTGGTGGTTGCCGCACTGGTCGTCCTGCTGTTTGGTACCAAGAAGTTACGCACGTTGGGTGGAGACCTGGGTGCTGCCATTAAAGGCTTTAAGAAAGCGATGAATGACGATGACGCGGCCGCGAAGAAAAGCGCCGAAGATAGTGTTCCTGCAGAGAAGCTTTCGCACAAAGAGTAATGGCAATCCTGCAAGGCTTGCATAAAAAAACCGGCTCATGAGGCCGGTTTTTTTGTGTTTCTGTAAAAAGATATTACAGGTTTATTTTACTTCTTCGCCTTTCGCCTGCATATCGGCGTGGTAGGAAGAGCGAACAAACGGGCCACAGGCTGCATGGGTAAAGCCCATCGCCATGGCTTCGGCTTTCATCTCATCGAACTCATCAGGGCTAACATAGCGCTGTACCGGCAGATGGTGACGGCTTGGCTGCAGATACTGCCCCAGCGTCAGCATAGTGACACCGTGGCGGCGCAGATCGCGCATCACTTCGATGATTTCTGCATTGGTTTCACCGAGACCCACCATCAGGCCGGACTTGGTCGGAATATGCGGATGCGCTTCTTTAAAACGCTCCAGCAATTTCAGAGACCAGTTGTAGTCTGCGCCTGGACGCACCTGACGGTAAATACGCGGCACGTTTTCCAGGTTGTGGTTGAATACGTCTGGTGGGGTGGCGGTCAGGATATCCAGCGCGCGGTCCATACGTCCACGGAAATCGGGAACCAGCGTCTCAATCTTGATGCTTGGGCTTTTCTCACGGATGGCAGTAATGCAGTCTGCAAAGTGCTGTGCACCACCATCACGCAGGTCATCACGGTCAACCGAGGTGATAACGACATAACGTAACGCCATGTCGGCGATGGTTTGCGCCAGTTTCTGCGGCTCGTTCACATCTGGCGCAACAGGGCGGCCATGAGCAACGTCGCAGAACGGGCAGCGGCGGGTACAGATAGCACCCAAAATCATAAATGTCGCGGTACCGTGATTGAAACATTCAGCAAGGTTAGGGCAGGAGGCTTCTTCACACACGGAGTGAAGGCCATTTTTGCGCATCGCCGCTTTGATCCCCTGGATACGCGAAGAGTCCGCCGGCAGTTTGATTTTCATCCACTCCGGTTTTCTTAACAGCGCTTCGCGCTCTGTAGCCACGTTTTTAACCGGGATAAGGGCCATTTTATCGGCATCGCGGTATTTAACACCGCGTTCCATCACAATGGGTTTACTCATAGCGTGCGTGTTCCAGTTGCGAATATCGAAGGAAAGCGTTTCAATTCAAGGGAATGTTGCATTTATCAACTATTTTTGAACGAACGACAGGCAGTATATCATTGAAACGGTCGGTAAAGCAGCCTGCCAGGTCGCCAATTTGTAAAATAGTTGTTGTTTTGTGCGTTTTGCCCCGCATACAGCAGGGGCTTGTGCTGCCAGGCGGGTTCAGAAGGCCTGGCGGATAACGTTGATGACGTTTTCCAGTACCGGATCGCGCAGGCTTAGCTTGTTGTAATGCAGCGAAATTTCAAGCGTTTCGTCATTTAACTGATCGAGCGGAATGCTCTCCAGCGGCCAGCATTTGCGCAGCAGGTTAAAGAGGCGCAGAGGCATTACGCACAGCATGTCGCTACTGCCAATCAGGGATGCAACGGTAAACATATTGTAACTGCTGAAGCTCACCTGGCGCTCCGGGAAGAGTTCATCAATGCGCTGCCGTAGCGGGTTGGATCCCTGGCCTTCTGCCATAAAAGAGGAATGCTCGTAGGCACGCAGGTTTTCTAGCGTCAAAGGCGCATTGAACGCGGGATGATGCTGACGGCATACCAGGATCAGGCTGTCGGCGTACAGGACATGCTGGCCTAAAGCCCTTGCACTGAAATTATTGCTGTCAATGATCAGGTCGGTCTGGAACTGCGCCAGCTGGGTTTCAGGATCATTCACGGTGACGTTGCGGATCAACAGCTGCGGCGCATGTTGCTTTATTGTCTTGTAGATAGCAGGCATCACCAGCACGCCCAATGATGGAGAGGTGCCAATAGTGATGGTTCTGTGTTTATCGTAGCTGCCCGTGAGGTCCAGCGCGCCGAGAATCGATTCCAGCCCCTGGCTAATGTATTCATGCAGATGTGTGGCATAAGCCGTAGGGGTTACGCCCTGGCCCTTACGTATAAATAACGGATCCGGGAAAATTGCGCGCAGCTTTTGAATTGACTGGCTAATTGCTGAGGGGGTCAGATTAAGAATTTTCGCAGCGTTAACGATACCCTTATGGACATAAACTGCCTCAAAAATAGTCAACAAGTTGAGATCAATATTACGTAAAGTCCGAAAAATTTGTGGCTTATCTTCACCGCCGGGTTCATTCAGGCGTTTGGCTGGTAAATTAGTAGACTCCACGCTTTCACTCCGTATCCATTCACAATATGAATGATAGTTGAATTTATTTATTATGCTTGCAGAGATTCGTAAAGTGTTTCACATGTTTAACGAAAACAGACAGTTGGGTGATTGTCACGCAAGTAATATGGGATCCGCAGGCGGCACTATCAAATTGATGAATAATATGTATCGCTAATATGCGGGCGCTTCGAAAATATAGAATCTGCTGATTGTTGTAAAGCGTAAATGCGGGAAATAGCCGTGGCCCGTCAAATAATCGAGCCACTAGCAAGCATATATTAAGCAGGGATATATTCGTGAGGAGGATTGTTAAGCAGTGCTAAAAAGTTCTTCAAAAGTACAGGACGAATAATATCCGGGGTGGCGGTGGCTACCCACTGGCACATTTGCGTCATCTCCATACCCGCATAGCCGCACGGATTGATGCGCAGGAAGGGGGCGAGATCCATATTGATATTGAGCGCCAGCCCATGGAAGGAACAGCCTTTACGAATGCGCAGACCCAGCGAACAGATCTTCATCTCTCCCACATATACGCCCGGCGCATCCGCACGCGGATGGGCATCAATGCCGTATTCTGCGAGGGTGTTTACGACGGTTTGCTCCAGCAAGGTGACAAGTTCACGGACACCCAACTTTCTGCGCTTCAGGTTGAGCAACACGTACATCACCTGCTGACCCGGACCATGATAGGTGACCTGCCCACCGCGATCGCTTTGGATCACCGGGATATCCCCTGTCATCAACAGATGTTCGGCTTTTCCTGCCTGCCCCTGGGTAAACACAGGAAGGTGTTCAACTAACCAGATTTCATCGGGTGTGGTTTCATCGCGTGAATCAGTGAAGTCATGCATAGCCTGGGAGACAGGCTCGTAAGGTTGAAGCCCGAGATGGCGGACAAGAATGTTATCCTGGTACAAAACGACGTCTCCGAAGACGGGGAGAAAAGGGTGCGGAAAGTATATCACAGCAGGGAGAGGGGTTACCCGGCAAACCGGGTAACCCCAGAGGGACTACAGCACCATACGAACGATTTCGATATTGCCGAGTTCTTCGTACAGCGTCTCAACCTGCTCAATGTGTGTCGCAGTGATGGTAATAGAAACCGAGTGGTAGTTGCCCTTGCTGCTTGGTTTTACTGACGGAGAGTAGTCACCCGGCGCATGGCGCTGTACCACTTCAACCACCTGATCAACCAGCTCAGGCTTCGCCAGACCCATTACTTTGTAAGTAAATGAGGTAGGGAATTCAAGCAGTTCGTTAAGTTTGGTTTTCATGTCAGCTCCGGCGTAACGTCAAAAAATAATAACTCCCACATCGGGTGGGAGTTATCAGGATACTTAGTATATGGGGATCAAAATCACACTTTCAAGTGTTCATTTTTTAGCCAAACCAGTGGTGGAACATCAATTTAATGTAATCAATGATTTTGCTGAAGAAATTGCCTTCAGGAATTTCATCCAGCACCACGAGCGGACGCTGATCGATGGTTTTGCCGTCAAGCTGGAAGTTGATGGTGCCCACAACCTGGTTCTTCTGCAGCGGGGCGTGCAGTTCGGTGGTGTTGAGCACGTAGCTCGCTTTCAAGTCTTTCATGCGGCCACGAGGAATGGTCAGATACAGATCTTTATCCACACCCAGGGAAGCACGGTCATTATCACCGAACCAGACTGGCTCTGAGGCGAACTCTTTACCCGCTTTCAGCGGATTGACGGTTTCGAAGAAACGGAAGCCCCAGGTCAGCAGTTTTTTGCTTTCGGTTTCACGGCCTTTGAAGGTGCGACCGCCCATCACGGCGGAAATCAGGCGCATCTGGCCTTCAGTCGCAGAGGCCACCAGGTTGTAACCCGCTTTATCGGTATGGCCAGTCTTGATGCCGTCAACGTTCAGGCTGTTATCCCACAGCAGGCCGTTACGGTTGGTCTGACGGATGCCGTTGAAGGTGAACTCTTTTTCTTTATAGATGGTGTATTCGTTCGGGACATCACGGATCAGCGCCTGGCCAATCAGGGCCATGTCACGTGCGGAGCTGTACTGACCGTCTGCGTCCAGGCCGTGTACGGTCTGGAAGTGACTGTTTTTCAGACCCAGTGCGGAAACATAGCTGTTCATCAGGCCAACAAACGCGTCCTGGCTACCTGCTGCGAAATCTGCCATGGCGACGCAGGCGTCGTTACCAGACTGCAGGTTGATACCGCGGATCAGCTGGGAGACGGGAACCTGCATGCCAGGTTTCAGGAACATCAACGATGATCCTTTGAACACCGGGTTACCGGTCGCCCAGGCATCGTTACCGATGGTGACCAGGTCGGTTTCTTTGAATTTACCTGCCTTCATGGCCTGGCCGATAACGTAGCTGGTCATCATTTTAGTCAGGCTGGCCGGATCGCGACGGGCATCGGCATTCTGTTCTGCCAGAACTTTGCCAGAGTTGTAATCGATCAGGATGTAGGATTCCGCGTCGATTTGCGGAACGCCAGGGATCATGGTCTTGATGTTCAGGTCATCCGCGTGAGCTGCAGAGAGAGCAGCTGCGCAAAGGGCCGCGGTCAGCGCCATGCGCTGCACAAAACGAGCAGAAAAAGTGGTCTTCATGGTCAGAACTACGACATCCGTGATGGAATTAAAAAAAGTGCCTTACTATAGCAAATGCTATACAGGCAGGCATCCGACTTTCATCATGAGATTGTGAATGTGTTTTACACAAATTGACATTTCGGATACCGCCGATTCATTACTTCGCAACAGTGATAAATGACTGGAGCTGCGCTTCACTTTGCAAACGCTGTTGCAGGGAAGCTGCCTGAGATTTGCTGGCAAACGGCCCCATCTGAATACGCCAGACCGCGCCGTTTTGCTCAACGCGGCCCGGGACATCAAACTGCTGGGTTAAGCGCTGCTGATACTGTTGCGCACGTGCCCGATCGCTGACGGCGCCGACCTGAACCACGTAACTGCCGCTTGCGGCCGCAGGGGCGGGAGTACTTTGCGTGGTCGCTGGTGCGGTCACGGGAGCAGGTTGCGTGACTGGGGCTGCGACAACCGGGGCTGGCGTGGGTTCACTGCCTTCAAGGACGCCAGAGGATAAAGTTGTCGGCGCACCGAGGAAACCGCTGCTTTTCACCGGGGCACCGGTACTGTCATCGCTTTGTAACGTATCGTTACTGATGGCGCGGACTTCGCCCTGTGGTTGAGCTGGCTCTGTAGGGGTAGACGCGCCTCCCATTCCGCCACTCAGGTCAGGGCGAGCCGGCAGGGCATAGGTTTGTTTCGCGACAGTCGTACAGGCGGTGCCTGGACCTGAAAGGGTACCATCCTGCGCGACGATAATCGGATCGATACGCACTTTGGTGTTGTTCGAGGTGTTCAGACGGTCAGCCGCTGCGCGGGACAGCGAGATGACGCGGTCATTCCCGTACGGGCCACGATCGTTGATACGCACGACGATCATACGGCCGTTCGCGAGGTTGGTGACGCGAGCATAGCTTGGGATCGGCAGCGTAGGATGCGCCGCCGTGATTTGCATCGGATCGAAGGTTTCGCCTGATGCGGTCAGGTTACTGCCCGGCTCGGCATCATAAATGGCGGCAAAGCCAGCCTGGCTGAAACGGGAAGGATCCTGAACAATTTTGAAGCTTTTGCCGTCGCGCTGATAATCCTGATTCGCCGTTGCGTTCAGCGGTTCATAGATCGGATCGGCACCGCTAATTTCGACAATCGGGCCGTTACAGACCGCAGGCTGCGGCGGCGCGACGGTTGCCTGTTGCTGACCATCATCACTTGTGCAGGCTGCAAGTAAACTTGCTGCGATGCAGATCCCCAGCCACTGCTTACGCATTGCGATCCCCTTATTTTTATACGCTTTTGGACAACATTTTTCTGTGGGTATGGATCGACATGACGATACCAAACCCGGCCATCAACACGATCAGTGCCGAGCCCCCGTAACTCACCAGCGGCAGCGGTACGCCTACAACTGGCAGAATACCACTCACCATACCAATATTTACGAAGACATAAACGAATAAAATCAACATCAATCCGCCTGCCATCACGCGACCAAAGGTGGTTTGCGCTCGTGCGGCAATCCACAGACCTCGCATGATCAGCAGCACGTAGAGCGCCAGCAGAATTAAGATGCCAACCAGCCCTAACTCTTCCGCCAGTACGGCAAAGATAAAGTCGGTGTGGCGTTCCGGTAAGAACTCCAGCTGCGACTGTGTACCGTGCAGCCAGCCTTTCCCGCGCAGGCCACCGGAGCCAATCGCAATCTTCGACTGAATAATATGATAGCCCGCACCCAGCGGATCGGTTTCCGGATCGAGGAGCATCATCACGCGCTGGCGCTGGTAATCATGCATCAGGAAGAACCAGAGGATGGGGATAAAGGCGGCAACCAGCACCACCGCGATACCGATCAGACGCCAGCTCAGGCCTGACAGGAACAGGACAAACAGGCCGGACAGTGCGATAAGAATCGAGGTGCCGAGGTCAGGCTGTGCTGCAACCAGCAAGGTCGGCAGGAAAATCAGCACCAGCGCGATCGCGGTATTTTTTAGCGAAGGCGGGCAGACGTCGCGGTTAATAAAGCGCGCGACCATCAGCGGTACGGCAATTTTCGCGATTTCCGACGGCTGGAAGCGGACGATCCCCAGATCCAGCCAGCGCTGTGCGCCCTTGGATATCGCACCAAAGGCATCAACCGCAACAAGCAGGATGATACAGAAAATATAGAGGTAGGGCGCCCAGCCTTCGTACACGCGGGGTGGGATCTGCGCCATCACCACCATGATGACCAGGCCCATCGCGATTTGGCCGATTTTGCGCTCCATCATGCCGATGTCCTGACCGCTGGCGCTCCAGATAACCAGGGCGCTGTATACCAGCAAAGCCAGCAGAATCAATAGCATGGCAGGGTCAATGTGGATCTTGTCCCACAGCGATTTTTTATTCGGATTATCCGTCATGATTATTGGTCCTCCGCCGCAGCGGCTGCCGGATTTTCTGCCGGCAGTTCGGTGTTGTTATCACCCAGCATAATGTGGTCGAGGATTTGACGCATGATGGTACCTACAGCCGGACCTGCACCGCCGTTTTCGAGAATCATCGCCACTGCAACCTGCGGGTTATCATAAGGGGCAAACGCCGTCATGAGCTTGTGATCACGCAGACGTTCAGCAATTTTGTGCGCGTTATAGGTTTCGTTTGCCTTCAGGCCGAAGACCTGCGCGGTACCCGATTTAGCGGCCACTTTGTAGGGTGCGCCAGCGAAGTATTTATGCGCCGTCCCGTTTGGACGGTTTGCCACGCCGTACATACCGTCTTTGGCGATTTCCCAGAAGCCGGAATGGATGTCTCCCACCGGTGCTTCATGCGGCTGGATCCACGGGACTTTCTTGCCATTCTCAACCGTACTTTGCAGCAGATGAGGAACCTTCACTACGCCGTCGTTAATGAGGATCATCATCGCTTTGTTCATCTGCAACGGGGTGGCTGTCCAGTAACCCTGGCCGATCCCGACCGGAATGGTATCGCCCTGATACCACGGCTTCTTAAAGCGCTTCAGCTTCCATTCGCGGGTGGGCATATTGCCAGAACGTTCTTCCGCAAGATCGATACCGGTGTAGTGTCCGTAGCCGAATTTACTCATCCACGTCGACAGACGATCAATACCCATGTCATAGGCGACCTGGTAGAAGAAGGTATCCGCAGACTCTTCCAGTGATTTGGTCACGTTCAGATGACCGTGACCCCATTTCTTCCAGTCGCGGTAACGTTTTTCAGAGCCTGGTAGCTGCCACCAGCCGGGGTCAAACAGGCTGGTATTGCGATTGATCACGCCCGCACTCAGTGCAGAAACCGCAACGTAAGGTTTTACCGTTGACGCAGGCGGGTAAACACCCTGTGTCGCACGGTTCACCAGCGGGGTGTTCGGATCGTTAAGCAGACCGGAATAATCTTTGCTGGAGATACCGTCCACGAAGAGGTTAGGGTCGTAGCTCGGCATGGAGACCATGGCCAGAATTCCACCGGTGCGCGGGTCGGTGACGATAACGGCGGCACGGCTGCCTGCCAGCAGGGTTTCGATATACTGCTGCAGCTTAAGGTCGAGTGTCAGATACACATCATGGCCCGCCTGCGGCGGCACCTCTTTCAGCTGGCGGATTACGCGGCCACGGTTGTTAACTTCAACCTCTTCATAACCGGTTTCGCCGTGCAGCACATCTTCATAATAACGCTCAATCCCCAGCTTACCGATATCATGCGTTGCGGCGTAGTTGGCCAGCTTGCCGTCTTTATCAAGGCGGTCAACGTCTTTATCGTTAATCTTGGAAACGTAGCCAATCACGTGCGTCAGCGCAGAGCCGTAAGGATAGAAGCGGCGCTTATAGCCTTTCACTTCCACGCCGGGGAATCGATACTGGTTCACGGCAAAACGGGCCACCTGCACTTCTGTCAGGTTGGTTTTGACCGGAATAGACGTGAAGCGATGAGAACGGGAACGCTCTTTTTTAAAGGCGGCGATATCGTCATCGTTGAGATCGACCACGCTTCTCAGCGCGTTCAGCGTATCCTGCACGTTGTCGACCTTTTCCGGCATCATCTCGATTTGGTAGATGGTGCGGTTTAAGGCCAGCGGCGTGCCGTTACGGTCGTAGATAATGCCGCGGCTTGGCGCGATCGGTACCAGCTTGATGCGGTTCTCGTTTGAACGCGTCTGGTAGTCGGTAAAGCGGACAATTTGCAGATTATAGAGGTTGGCGATCAGCACGCCGGTCAGCAGCAAAATCCCCGTAAAGGCGACCAGTGCCCGGCGCACAAACAGCGCGGACTCAGCCGTATAGTCGCGAAAAGAATTCTGTAGTTTCATCCGCTGCTTAATCTACCCTGGTCAGTCATTACTCGCGGTGGTAGGGGTGGTTGGTAGTAATGCTCCACGCGCGGTACAGGCTTTCTGCCACCAGCACCCTAACAAGCGGGTGGGGGAGCGTCAGCGCGGAGAGAGACCAACTTTGTTCTGCTGCCGCTTTGCAGGCGGGGGACAACCCTTCAGGTCCGCCAATCAACAGACTGACATCACGACCGTCCTGCTTCCAGCGCTCCAGTTCGTGCGCCAGCTGCGGCGTATCCCAGGGTTTACCTGGAATATCGAGGGTAACGATGCGGTTTTTGCCTGCGGCAGCCAGCATCAGTTCGCCCTCTTTATCGAGAATACGTTTGATATCCGCGTTCTTGCCGCGCTTACCGGCAGGAATTTCCACCAGTTCGAACGGCATATCTTTTGGAAAACGACGCAGATACTCAGTAAAACCGGTTTGTACCCAGTCCGGCATTTTGGTGCCGACAGCGACCAGCTGCAACTTCACGCATTAACCCCAGAGTTTTTCCAGCTCATACAGGCGACGACTCTCTTCCTGCATGACATGGACAATCACATCGCCGAGATCGACAACCACCCAGTCGGCGGTCGCTTCACCTTCAACGCCAAGCGGTAACAGCCCTGCTGCACGAGATTCCTGAACGACGTGATCGGCAATCGAAACCACATGGCGAGTAGATGTACCGGTGCAGATAATCATGCAGTCGGTGATGCTGGATTTACCTTTAACGTCGATAGCGATGATGTCCTGACCTTTCAGGTCATCAATTTTGTCGATAACAAAATCCTGGAGTGCTTTACCCTGCAAGTTTTCCCCCTGGGTGAATGAGATTATGTAACTATAAATTCGTAGCCAGACAGTATACCTGAACTGACGCCAGTATCGGGACAAATGTCACCGGCCGGGCTTTTGAAGGCGGGTATCATCCCACCCTCCGCCGGAGATTGCATCGCCATTTTTGTAAAACAATTTCTGTAAAGCAATGATCGGCGGGAAAGTCTGGCAGCGGAGGATAACAGTATGGCTTACCCTGTCAAGGCAGGATAATCAATCAGCCGCTTTTTCTTGCCTCAGGCTATGCGTCTGCGCTTTTCTGATACAACCCGTGCTGATTGATATACGCCAGCACTGACGAAGGCAGCATATCGTCACAGGCTAAACCCTGCTGCAGGCGCTCGCGAATGAGCGTCGCAGAAATATCAAACCACGGTGTTTCTGCCAGATAAATTTTCCCGGCTGGCTGATTATGCAGATCTTCCACGTTGTCGGTGAGATGAGCTTCAAGCCATTGCTGGTACTGTGGTTCGCGCATGGTCAGCGGATACCCGGGGCGACGGCACACGAGAAGGTGGCTGTTCTCCAGTATGGTTTCATACTGATGCCAGGTAGGAAAGTTGAGCAGGGAATCCTGACCGATAATAAAGGCCAGCGGTTTATCCGGCCCTTGTTCAGCTCGCCACTCCTGCAGCGTCTGGGACGTCCAGGACGGGGTGTTGCGACGTAACTCCCGTTCGTCAAGACGGAAAAGGGGTTTATCCGCAATCGCCAGCGCGAGCATCTCTTTTCGCTGTTCGCTGGTGGCCTCTGGTTGAGGACGGTGCGGCGGAACGTTATTGGGCATAATGATTACGCGCTGCAGGCCGATCAGATTCGCCAGAATTTCAACCGGCTTAAGATGCCCGTAATGCACCGGGTCGAAGGTTCCGCCGTACAGCGCTTGTAGAGAATGCATGCTATCCATCGATAAATACGTCTGCCAGCGCCTTGTGGCAGAGCAGCAGTGAAAGGCTTTCCAGCTCCGACCAGACCGACTGACCGTAATCTTGTTTCAACGTGAGCTCGGCGCGCATCAAAAGCTGTACAGCCTGGCGCAGCTGTTCATGACTCAGGCGGTTGATGGCCTCGGTGGTCATCGCCCTGCGGTTTTGCCATACACGGTGTTTATCAAACAGTGAACGCAATGGCGTATGGGCAGACTGACGCTTGAGCGTATTCAGTAACAACAGCTCCCGCTGGAGCGTACGCAGCAAAATGACAGGTTCACTGCCTTCAAGGCGCAGCTGCTGCAAAATGTGTAGCGCGCGTTTGCTCTTTGCTGACAGCAGCGCGTCAACCCAGTGAAACGGCGTAAAGTGGGCGGCATCGTTTACCGCCTGCTCAACACGCGGTAACGTCAGTTTACCGTCAGGCCAAAGCAGAGAAAGCCTGTCGAGTGCCTGCGCCAGCGCCAGCAGGTTACCTTCATAGCAGTAGCAAAGCAGCTGGTTCGCCGCCTCGTCCAACTGAAGATTGTGCTGTTTTGCTCGCGCGGCTACCCATTTAGGCAGATGTGCCTGTTCAGGTGTCTGGCAGGTGACCTGCACAGCGTTGGTCGCAAGTTGAGTAAACCACGCTGCGTTTTCCTGCGCCTTGGTGAGCTTGTTGCCGCGCACAATCAGCAGCAGATCGCTGTGTAACAGGCTGACCAGGGTGGCGAGTTGCTCATTTATGGCCGCGTTAGGGCCATTTTCCGGCAGCAGGATCTGGATTGTCTGGCGCGATGCAAACAGGCTCATTGCCTGGCAAAGTGAAAAGACGGCGTTCCAGTCGGTGTTATTGTCCAGTTGGACGGTGTGGTGTTCATCAAAGCCCTGAGCGACCGCCGCATGACGAACGGCATCCAGACTTTCCTGAAGTAATAGAGGATCGTTTCCGAGCAGCAGATACGCCGCGCGCAGCCCTTCATTGAGCTGCGCGCGGAGTTGTTCAGGATACAACCTGATCATCAGTTACCCATCGACGTTGACATGGTCGGCGCGTTAGCGTCCGGTGTGTCGATAATGTCAGAGCCTTGTTTCGTCGACGCAGCAATGCTTGGCAGTTTACGGATCAGCTGTTCCGCTGCCTTATCATACATTTCGTTGATGATAATCTGCTGCTCGGCATCTTTTGCCAGCGCCGTTTGCGGGTTATCGAAGAACGAACGGTAGACTTTAGTACTGATTGGATAAATATCTTTACCCGGGATCAATACGGCCGCTTTCACGTTAAGCACCATCTGATATTCCGCAGTACGGCCATCCTGGAAGATGGACGCGGTATCTTTAGACAACGTCGAAGTCAGGATGCGGAATGACGGAACATCCTGGCGCAGAGTGCCTTTCTCAATCAACTCAACATCGTTCAAACGGAGCTGGTTACGAACAGCCCGACTGAGTGGGCCATTTGGATCCGAAGAGTCGAAGATCAACGTTTTCATCTGAGGCGGCACTGCCGTGGTATTGCGCAGATGCCACCCGCAACCTGCGGTGACAAGCACCGCCAGGGATAAGAGTATTGTTGCCAGTTGTCGCACGTTTCCTCCCGCGCTTAGCCAACGACCAGATTAAGCAGTTTACCTGGTACGTAGATCACTTTACGTACGGTAACGCCCTCAAGATATTTTGCAACCAGCGGTTCCTGACCTGCGCGTTCGCGAACCTGCTCTTCGGTTGCATCAACAGCCACGGTGATTTTACCGCGCACTTTGCCGTTGACCTGCACCACAACCAGGGTGGTGTTTTCCACCATCGCTGATTCGTCTGCCACTGGCCACGGCGCGTTGTCGATATCGCCTTCGCCTTTCAGCTCCTGCCACAGGGTGAAGCTGGCGTGTGGTGTGAACGGGTTAAGCATGCGAACAACGGCCAGCAGCGCTTCACGCATGATGGCACGATCCTGCTCGCCATCCTGCGGGGCTTTCGCCAGCTTATTCATCAGTTCCATAATAGCCGCAATTGCGGTATTGAAGGTCTGACGACGACCAATATCATCGGTTACTTTCGCAATGGTTTTATGAACATCGCGACGCAGCGCCTGCTGATCTTCAGTCAGTGCCGCAGCGTTCAGTGCTGGCGCATCACCCTGTGAGGTGTGCTCGTAAACCAGTTTCCAGACGCGTTTCAGGAAGCGGTTAGCGCCTTCAACGCCGGATTCCTGCCATTCGAGGGTCATGTCGGCCGGTGAGGCAAACATCATGAACAGACGTACGGTGTCAGCGCCGTAACGCTCAACCATGACCTGCGGGTCGATACCGTTGTTTTTGGACTTGGACATCTTGCTCATGCCGGTGTAAACCAGTTCATGACCTTCAGCGTCTTTCGCCTTCACGATACGGCCTTTTTCGTCGCGCTCAACGATCGCATCAACCGGAGAAACCCAGTTACGTTCGCCGTTCGCGCCCACGTAATAGAACGCATCTGCCAGCACCATGCCCTGACACAGCAGCTGTTTCGCGGGCTCGTCAGAGTTAACCATGCCCGCATCGCGCATCAGCTTATGGAAGAAGCGGAAGTAGAGCAGGTGCATGATGGCGTGTTCGATACCACCGATGTAGATGTCTACCGGCAGCCAGTAGTTTGCCGCATCGGAATCCAGCATACCGTCCTGATACTGCGGGCAGGTGTAGCGCGCGTAGTACCAGGAGGATTCCATAAAGGTATCGAAGGTGTCGGTTTCACGCAGCGCAGGCTGACCGTTGACGGTGGTTTTTGCCCACTCAGGATCGGCTTTGATCGGGCTGGTGATGCCGTCCATGACCACGTCTTCCGGCAGGATCACCGGCAGCTGATCTTCAGGCGTTGGCATGACGGTGCCGTCTTCCAGCGTCACCATTGGAATTGGCGCACCCCAGTAACGCTGACGGGAAACCCCCCAGTCGCGCAGACGGAAGTTCACTTTACGCTCGCCTACGCCCAGCGAAGCCAGCTTGTCGGCAATGGCGTTGAAGCCGTCTTCAAAGCTCAGGCCGCTGAATTCGCCGGAGTTGAACAGGGTGCCTTTTTCGGTCAGCGCTTGCTCGGACAGGTCGGGTTCAGAACCATCGGCGGCCAGAATAACGGCTTTAATCGGCAAGCTGTATTTGGTAGCAAACTCGTAGTCGCGCTGATCGTGGCCCGGTACAGCCATTACCGCGCCAGTGCCGTATTCCATCAGAACGAAGTTAGCTGCCCACACTGGAATGGCTTCGCCCGTCAGTGGATGTTTGGCATAGAAGCCCGTTGCAACGCCTTTTTTCTCCATCGTCGCCATGTCGGCTTCGGCCACTTTGGTGTTGCGGCATTCGTCGATGAAGCGAGCCAGTTCCGGATTGTTCTCTGCCGCTTTCTGCGCCAGCGGGTGACCTGCGGCTACGGCCAGGTAGGTCGCGCCCATGAAGGTATCCGGACGGGTGGTATAGACGGTCAGGGTCTGGTCGTAGTTCTCAACGTTGAAGGTAATCTCCACGCCTTCAGAACGGCCGATCCAGTTGCGCTGCATGGTCTTGACGGTATCTGGCCAGTGATCCAGTTTATCCAGATCGTTCAGCAGTTCGTCGGCGTAAGCGGTGATTTTGATAAACCACTGTGGGATCTCTTTACGCTCAACTTTAGTGTCACAGCGCCAGCAGCAGCCGTCGATAACCTGTTCGTTCGCCAGAACGGTCTGGTCATTCGGACACCAGTTAACGGCGGAGGTCTTCTTATACACCAGGCCTTTTTTGTACAGCTCGGTGAAGAACTTCTGCTCCCAACGGTAATATTCCGGGGTGCAGGTTGCCAGCTCGCGGCTCCAGTCATAGCCAAAGCCCAGCATTTTGAGCTGGTTTTTCATGTATGCGATGTTGTCGTACGTCCACGGCGCCGGTGCGGTGTTGTTTTTAACCGCCGCGCCTTCAGCAGGCAGACCGAATGCATCCCAGCCGATAGGCTGAAGAACGTTTTTGCCCAGCATACGCTGGTAGCGCGCAATCACGTCACCGATGGTGTAGTTACGCACGTGGCCCATGTGTAGTCGACCAGAAGGATAGGGAAGCATCGACAGGCAGTAATACTTCTCTTTGCTCTCGTCTTCGGTTACTTCAAAGGTGCGCTTCTCGTCCCAGTGTTGCTGGACTTTTGATTCTATCTCTTCCGGGCGGTATTGCTCTTGCATGGCAGCCAGTGGTCCTGTTTTCAATACAGCTACTAAATGTAGCCAATGGATGTGGTATCTCAGATCCGCATAGCATAGCCCAAACGCCCGCGTCAAAACAGCCTTTCGCACAAATGCACTTTGCAGGAATTTACCGGGTCTGTGCTTCACCTGTCAAAGCGGCGGCGAAATAAGGTCTATTATTAGAAATAGTTACTTACCCGGGAGGCAAAATGATGAACAAGGTTGCTCAATTTTACCGCGAACTGGTAGCGACACTGACGGAACGGCTGCGCAACGGCGAGCGCGATATCGACGCGCTGGTCGAACAGGCTCGCTCCCGGGTGGCGCAAACGGGTGAGTTAACGCGAACCGAAGTGGAAGAGGTGACGCGCGCCGTGCGCCGTGATCTGGAGGAGTTCGCGCGCAGTTACGAGGAGAGCCAGGACGAGGTCGCGGACAGCGTCTTTATGCGGGTGATTAAAGAGAGTCTGTGGCAGGAGCTGGCGGATATCACCGACAAAACGCAGCTGGAGTGGCGCGAGGTGTTTCAGGATTTGAACCACCACGGCGTCTACCAGAGCGGTGAAGTGGTGGGGCTGGGGAACCTGGTCTGCGAGAAGTGTCATCACCATATTGCGGTGTACACGCCGGACGTGCTGCCGCTGTGTCCGAAGTGCGGGCACGATCAGTTCCAGCGTCGGCCGTTTGAGCCCTAGGTAAAGCGTGGGGTGCTCCCTCTCCCCGTGGGAGAGGGTTGGGGTGAGGGCATCAGGCCGCACTATAGTAAGCCAGTCTCTCCGCCAGCAAATCCACAAACGCCTCCCGGTCGATATCCACCATCACCGTTGTATTCGGTTTATTCCCCGTCAGCGAGTAATAATCCACCACCGTCATGCCCTGAGTGTATTTTCCTTGCGTCTCAACGCCAACCCATCTGTCCACCGTGGTAAACATCTCAGGTTTTAACAGCCAGGCAATGGTGCACGGGTCGTGCAGCGGTGCGCCGTGGAAGCCCCACTTCTCGGCTTTGTGATACTCCATAAAGAAGTCGAGCAGTTCGGCCACGGTTGTCGCAACCGGGTTGCCCACCGAGCGGAAGCGCTCAATATCGTCCGCCATAATCTGCGCGCGGTGGGTAACATCCAGCCCCGCCATCACAATCGGTAATCCTGACTGGAAGACAATCTCCGCCGCTTCCGGGTCGACAAAGATGTTGAACTCCGCCGCCGGCGTCCAGTTACCTAGCCCCATGGCCCCGCCCATAATCACAATCCGGGCAATTTTATTATGCAGCTCAGGATGGCTGTTCAGCAGCAGCGCAACGTTGGTTTGTGGTCCGGTTGCCACCAGCGTTACGGGCTCCGCGCTTGCGCGCAGCACCTTCGCCATCAGCTCGACGGCGGTACAGTTTTGCGGTGCAAACACCGGTTCCGGCAGCGTAGGGCCGTCCAGCCCGCTTTCACCATGAACGTTGTCGGCAATAATGAGCTCGCGCATCAGCGGCTTCACGGCCCCACCCGCAACCGGAATATCGGTGCGTTTAAGCAGCGTGAGCATGCGCAGCACGTTGCGCAGGGTTTTTTCAGGCGTCTGGTTTCCGGCGGATGAGGTGACGGCTTTTACGTCGAGTTCAGGGGAGGCAAGTGCAAGGACGAGTGCGATCGCGTCATCATGACCTGGATCGCAATCGAGAATGATCGGCTGTGCCATAGGGTTCTCCATTCTTAGCGTTATTTTGTGACAAGGTTAACGCTGCAATGTGACGCCGACGAGAAGCAGAGTGTGAAAGCGTGAAGCAGTGCGCAATCCGCAGATCGCGCACCGGGAAGATTAATGCAGGATTTTGGCGAGGAAGTCTTTGGCGCGGTCAGATTTTGGGTTGGCAAAGAACTCTTCTTTCGGAGAGTCTTCCACAATTTTCCCTTCGTCCATAAAGATCACGCGGTTGGCCACTTTACGGGCGAAGCCCATTTCGTGGGTTACGACCATCATGGTCATCCCTTCGTGCGCCAGCTCGACCATTACGTCCAGCACTTCGTTGATCATCTCAGGATCGAGCGCCGACGTTGGCTCATCAAACAGCATCGCCACCGGATCCATACACAGCGCGCGGGCGATCGCCACGCGCTGCTGTTGGCCGCCAGAAAGCTGTGCCGGGAACTTATCGGCATGTGCCGAGAGACCCACGCGTTCCAGGAGCTTCAGCCCTTTCTCGCGCGACGCCTTTTTATCACGTTTAAGCACTTTTACCTGTGCCAACGTCAGGTTCTCGATGATAGAGAGGTGAGGGAACAGCTCAAAATGCTGGAACACCATGCCGACGTGTGAGCGAAGCTGAGCAAGATTGGTTTTCTTGTCGTTCACTTTGGTACCGTTGACGACAATTTCACCCTGCTGCACCGGCTCCAGGCCGTTAACGGTTTTGATCAGCGTCGACTTACCGGAGCCGGACGGTCCACACACCACCACGACGTCGCCTTTTTTCACTTCGGTGGAGCAGTCGGTCAGCACCTGAAAGTGCCCATACCATTTCGAAACATTTTTCAGGGAAATCATTATACAGTCCTTTTCTTCAGCCAGCTGACCAACAGCGACGCGCTTAAACTAATCACAAAATAGACCCCACCCGCGAAGAGGACCATCTCAACCTGCGTACCATCACGCTCGCCGATGGTGGACGCGGTACGGAAGAAGTCTGCCAGGCTCAGGACGTAGACCAGAGAGGTATCCTGGAACAGCACGATGCCCTGTGTCAGCAGGAGCGGAACCATGGCGCGGAACGCCTGCGGCAGAATAATGAGCTGCATGGATTGCCAGTGGGTCATCCCCAAAGCCAGTGCGGCGCTGGACTGCCCGCGGGAGATACTCTGAATGCCCGCACGGATAATCTCGGAGTAGTAAGCGGCCTCAAACATCGAGAATGCCACCATGGCGGAGATCAGGCGGATATCGGTTTTTGGCGACAGTCCCAGTACGTTCTGCAGGAAGCCGGGAACAATCAGGTAAAACCACAGCAGCACCATCACCAGCGGAATGGAGCGGAAGACGTTAACGTAGGCAGTCGCAAACCAGGCGAGGGGTTTAAAGCTCGACAGGCGCATCACCGCCAACAGGGTGCCCCAGACGATACCGATGATGATGGCGATCACGGTGATCTTTAAGGTGATCACCAGGCCATCCAGCAGGTAAGGCATGGATGGAACGATAGAACTCCAGTCAAATTCGTACATTATTTGCCCCCCAGATTGCCCGGCAGGCGAATTTTGCGTTCAACCAGGTTCATCACCAGCATGATGAAAGCGTTAATCAGAACGTAAGCGAGGGTAATCGCGGTGAAGGATTCCCACGCGTGGGCGGAGTAGTCCAGCAGCTTACCCGCCTGCGCCGCCATATCCACCAGACCAATCGTCGAGGCGATGGCCGAGTTTTTCACCAGGTTCATCATCTCTGAGGTCATCGGTGGAACGATAACGCGATAGGCGTTAGGCAGCAGAACGTAACGGTAGGCTTGCGGCAGCGTCAGGCCCATCGCCAGAGCCGCGTTCTTTTGCCCGCGCGGCAGTGACTGGATAGCAGCACGCACCTGTTCGCAAACGCGCGCGGCGGTGAACAGCCCTAGGCACAGCATGGAAGAGACAAAGAACTGAACGTTAGGATCCAGTTCCGCCTTGAACCACATGCCGATATTTTCCGGCAGCAGTTCCGGAATGACCAGATACCAGGTAAAGAACTGCACGATCAGCGGAACGTTACGGAACAGTTCCACGTACAGGGTGCCGAGTGTTGAAAGAAAGCGATTGGGAACGGTGCGCAGAATACCGAACAGCGAACCGACAAGAAACGCGATAATCCACGCCGTTATCGATAGCGCAACGGTGACCTGAAAGCCGCTCCACAGCCAGCCAAGATAGGTGGTGTTGCCGAACGGGGCTTGTTGCAGAAAGATGCCCCAGTTCCAGTCAATTGACATAATAAACTCCAGAAAAAAAAGGGTAGCAGCGCTACCCTCGAAGATTGGTGAGAAGCTCATTTTCGCGCTGAGTGGGGAACGACCACTCAGCGTATAGTCTGTCCATGCTTCCCGACAATCGAGAGGGCAGGAGATCCCGCCCCTGTCGTTCTAATTAGTTAAGCGCTTTATCGTTTGGTGATTTGAACAGTGCTTTCATGTCGTCAGACAGTTCAAAGTTCATGTTGAGGTTCTTTGGTGGAATCGGGTTCTTGAACCATTTGTCGAACCATTTTTCCGCGTCGCCGGATGTCTGTGCCTGCGCGATGGTGTCATCAATCAGCTTTTTGAAGTCAGCATCGTCTTTACGCAGCATACAACCGTAGGCTTCTTTCGACTGCGCGGTGCCCACGATTTCCCAGTTGTCTGGTTTCTTCGCTTTCGCACGTTCGCCCGCCAGCAGGGCGTCATCCATCATAAACGCGACGGCACGACCGCTTTCCAGGGTACGGAAGGAGTCGCCATGGTCTTTCGCGCTGATGATGCGCATATCCATTTTCTTCTCGTCGTTCAGCTTGTGCAGCAGCACTTCGGAAGTCGTACCGGAGGTCACAACGACCGCTTTGCCTTTCAGGTCAGCAAAATCTTTGATTGCGCCGCCTTTCTTGGTCAGCAGACGGGTGCCCACGACAAAGATGGTGTCGGAGAAGGCGGCCTGTTTCTGACGCTCAAGGTTGTTGGTGGTGGAGCCACACTCGAAATCAAAGGTGCCGTTTTGCAGCAGTGGAATACGGTTTTGTGAAGTGATTGGGATCAGCTTCACCTGCAGGTCAGGTTTGTTCAGCTTTTTCTTCACAGCTTCAACGATGGCGTTGGAGTAATCCTGTGAATAGCCTACGACTTTTTGCGTGTTGTCGTAGTAAGAGAACGGGACAGAAGATTCACGGTGGCCGACCACGATGACGCCGTTTTTGGCAATCTTGTCGAGAGTACTGCCTGCTGCCGGAGCATCTTCAGCGTGAACGACGCCAGCAGACATTCCCATAACCAGCATTGCTGTGGCCAGTTTACGTAATTGCATACCCAACTCCTTTCTTATCAGCGCCAGTGACGCATTGATACCCATTGTGATGTTGTTATATCTCGCGCTATGCGAGTGCAGTGTTATGCAAGCTTGTTAACATTTAGTCTGGCTTAATGTAAAGATTTTGCTGCGTTATTGTTTATTTTTGCGAAGCGCGCCGCACCATTCAGAGGCAATAATCTTTCGTTGCACCGTTTCGGTGCTGCCGATGATCGACGCTGGTGCGACAAGGTTGCACGTTAAGCCAAACTGCGTTTGCGCGAATAAACAAAGCAATAGGCGTGCCAGAATGGGATTTTGGAGGGTATTGTCGGGTGGCGGCTACGCCTTACCCGACCTACGGGAGCAAAAATGTAGGCCGGGTAAGCGTCAGCGCCACCCGGCAACAGAAGGTAAAAATTATTTACGACGCTGACGCAGGCTCATCAGCACTGCGCCAAAGCCGAACAGCGTGGTCAAAATCCACAGCGGCCAGTTGCCGGTACGCGCGTACGGCGTCAGCCCCGTGGTAGGCGTGACTGTAGTGGTCAGCACCTCGCGGGTGAACTGCGGGATCATCGCCTGAATGTCACCCTGCGGACCAATCACAGCGGTGATGCCGTTGTTGGTGCTGCGCAGCAGCGGACGCGCCAGCTCCAGGGAGCGCATGCGCGCCATCTGGAAGTGCTGCCACGGGCCGATTGACTTACCAAACCACGCATCGTTGGAGATGGTCAGCAGATAGTCAGTATCCGGGCGGAAGTTATCGCGCACCTGTTCCCCGAGAATGATTTCGTAGCAGATGGCCGCCGTCAGGGCGAGACCGTGCGCGTGCAGCTGAGGCTGAACGTACGGACCGCGGCTGAAAGAGGACATCGGCAGGTCAAAGAACGGGGCCAGCGGGCGCAGAATCGACTCCAGCGGGACAAATTCACCAAACGGTACCAGGTGATTCTTATTGTACCGGTCGGTGGAGTTGTAGCTGTATTCGCTGTCTTTGCCGAGCGTAATAATGGTGTTGTAGGTGTCGTAGCGGTTTTGCTGATTCAGGCGTGCATCAACGATGCCGGTAATCAGCGTGCTGCCGCGCGCCACCAGCAGATCGTTCATCATGTTCAGGAACGGCTGCTGGTTAATTTCCAGATCGGGAATGGCGGATTCCGGCCAGATGATCAGCTGCGATTTACCCATCACCTCCTCGGTGGCATTGGCGTAAATCTTCAGCGTATTCAGCAGCTCTTTCTCGTCCCACTTCATCGACTGCGGGATATTCCCCTGCACCATGGAGACCTGCATGGCGCGCTCGGGTTCAGGCGTGAACCACTGGATATAGCGCAGCGGGAAGGGCAGAGCGAACAGCACCAGCGCCACAGCCAGCGTTTTCCAGCAGCGTTGGACCAGCGCCAGCACCAGCAGGCCGCTGACCACCATCAACAGGAAGTTAATGGCTTCAACGCCCATCACCGGTGCCAGCCCTTTCAGCGGGCCGTCAATCTGGCTGTAGCCGAACTGCAGCCACGGGAAGCCGGTAAGCACCCAGCCGCGCAGGAACTCGGTAATTTGCCAGACAACCGGCGCGGCAATCGCGACGCGCAGCCAGGTGGTTTTAGGCCACAGACGCGAGAGGATCCCTGCGAACAGTCCGGTATAGAGCGAGAGATAGGCGGCGAGCAGCACAACGAGGAAGACGTTAACCGGCCCCGGCATGCCGCCAAACTGGGCGATGCTGACGTAGACCCAGTTGATGCCTGAGCCAAACAGCCCCAGCCCCCAGAAGTAACCGATGGCGGCAGCCTGTACCGGACGCCGATTCAGGGTTAAACCCTGAAGCCCCATCAGGGAGAGAAGGGCCGCGGGCCAGATGTCATAAGGAGAAAAAGCCAGCGTACCGCTGGCTCCGAGCAACAGCGCCAGCAGCAAACGGACGCGCTGGCGTTCAAGTAATGGGGCAAATGCCATTTACATTAATCTTCCAGTTTTGGCACCGGTGAGTCGTCCGGCGTTCTGACGTGAACCTGAATAATACGTCGGCTGTCGGCCATGGCGACTTTGAATTGGTAACCGTCGATGTCAACGGTCTCTCCGCGCGCCGGAAGATGACCAAAGGCCTGCATCACCAGTCCGCCTATGGTATCGACCTCTTCATCGCTGAAGTGAGTGCCGAAGGCGTCGTTGAAGTCCTCAATCGAGGCCAGCGCGCGCACGGTCCATGTGTGGCGGCTAAGCTGACGGAAGTCGATATCTTCTTCTTCGTCATACTCGTCTTCGATTTCGCCTACGATCAGCTCAAGAATATCTTCGATCGTGACAAGACCTGAGACGCCGCCGAATTCATCAATAACAATCGCCATGTGGTAACGCTGAGAGCGAAATTCTTTCAGCATCCGATCCACACGTTTACTTTCCGGCACAACCACGGCCTGGCGTAACACTTTTTCCATGCTGAAGGCTTCGGCATCGCTGCGCATAAACGGCAGCAGATCTTTGGCCATCAAAATCCCTTCGATGTGATCTTTGTCTTCGCTGATGACCGGGAAACGCGAGTGGGCGGATTCGATGATCACATCGAGGCACTCGTCCAGCGTCTGGTTACGTTTCAGGGTGATCATCTGCGAGCGGGGGATCATGATGTCGCGGACGCGCTGGTCGGCGATGTCCATGACCCCTTCGAGCATTTCGCGCGTATCTTCGTCGATAAGGTCGTTCTGCCCGGAATCACGAATCAGCTCCAGCAGTTCATCACGGTTTTTCGGTTCGCCGTGGAAAAGCTGGTTCAGAATGAGGGAGAAAAATCCCTTTTTACTGTTTGTCGTGTCGCTACTGTGTGAATTGTCGTCGCTCATGGCGTTTGTTAAGGGTTCTCTTGTGAGTTCAATGTTTACCGCCGCGCGATGTCCTTACGCGGCGGCATGTTAGTCAGGCGTTAGACCGACTATTCTTTCTCGGCAATGTACGGATCCTCATAGCCCAGAGCAAGCATTATCTCTGTCTCGAGGGACTCCATCTCTTCCGCTTCGTCATCTTCAATGTGATCGTAGCCCAGCAGGTGCAGGCTGCCGTGTACCACCATATGCGCCCAGTGGGCGTCGAGCGGCTTTTGCTGCTCTTTGGCTTCCTGTTCAACCACCTGACGGCAGATGATCAGATCGCCAAGCAGCGGCATCTCGATGCCCGGTGGCGCTTCGAACGGGAAAGAGAGCACGTTGGTCGGCTTATCTTTCCCGCGGTAGGTCAGGTTAAGCTCATGGCTTTCTGCTTCATCCACCAGGCGAATCGTGACTTCTGATTCTTCCTGAAACTGGGGGATAACCGCATCCAGCCATTTCTGAAACTGTGCCTCATCTGGCATGCCGGAATTGTCTTCACAGGCCAGCTGTAAATCGAGGATCACCTGACTCATTTCTGTTCTTGCTCCTGCGCTTCGCGCTTACGTTCCGCGGCCTGTTCGGCCCTGCGTTTTTGATCTGCCTCTTCCCAGGCTTCATAGGCGTTAACGATACGTGCGACCACCGGGTGGCGAACGACGTCTTCACTGTGGAAGAAGTTGAAGCTGATTTCATCGACCTCGGCCAGGACTTCAATGGCGTGGCGCAGGCCAGATTTGGTGCTGCGCGGCAGGTCGATCTGGGTGACATCACCGGTGATAACCGCTTTCGAGTTAAAGCCAATACGCGTCAGGAACATCTTCATCTGTTCGATGGTGGTGTTCTGGCTCTCATCGAGAATGATGAACGCGTCGTTAAGCGTACGGCCACGCATGTAGGCCAGCGGCGCAACTTCAATCACGTTACGCTCAATCAGCTTTTCAACTTTCTCAAAGCCTAACATCTCGAACAGCGCGTCATAAAGCGGACGCAGGTAAGGGTCCACTTTCTGACTTAAATCGCCCGGCAGAAAGCCCAGTTTTTCACCCGCTTCAACGGCAGGGCGGGTCAGCAGAATACGACGGATATCCTGACGCTCCAGCGCATCCACCGCAGCGGCAACGGCGAGATAGGTTTTACCCGTACCTGCCGGGCCCACGCCAAAGGTGATGTCGTGGTCGAGGATATTGGCGATATACTGCGCCTGGTTCGGCGTACGTGGCTTAATGACGCCGCGTTTAGTCTTGATGTTGATCGCCTTGCCGTAATCCGGCACGCTTTCCGCGCTTTGCTCAAGCACGCGTGCCTCTTTAATGGCGAGGTGAATTTGTTCCGGTTCGATGTCCTGAATCTCGCCACGCATTGGGGCGGTATCGACATACAGGCTGCGCAGAATATCCGCAGCCGCGTTGACGCAGATAGGGCGTCCGGTGAGTTTGAAATGGTTATCGCGACGATTGATTTCGATACCCAGACGTCGTTCCAGTTGTTTGATGTTGTCATCAAACGGCCCGCACAGGCTCAGCAGGCGAGCGTTGTCTGCGGGCTCAAGGCTAATTTCACGCGTGTCTATATTCAAACCGTTCCTCTTTGAGTGTTTTGTAGGCCTGGCGACATAAAACTGTCATTACCGAAAGTATTCACGCCTTAGATTAAAGGCGCAAGCATTGCTATGCATATTGGGACGACGAGAGGAAATACAAGGCCTGCCGGAAAGGCAGGCCAGAAGGATTACGGCTGGTAAATGCCCACGCCTGAATCGTTGACTTTGCGAGTGCGAGAGATAACGGATTCCGGAGATTCAGCAATTCGCAGGCCCATTTCGTCTTCGGTGCGTACCAGCTTCGCGCGCAGCGAGTTGGTCAGCACGTCGACAATCTCGACGTCCACGAATTTACCGATCATGTCCGGGGTGCCTTCAAAGTTCACCACGCGGTTGTTTTCGGTACGACCGGACAGTTCCATAATGCTCTTGCGCGAGGTGCCTTCCACCAGAATGCGCTGAACGGTGCCGAGCATACGGCGGCTCCACGCGTTGGCCTGCTGGTTAATACGCTCCTGCAGAATATACAGACGCTGCTTTTTCTCTTCTTCCGGCACATCGTCAACCATATCGGCCGCAGGTGTTCCAGGACGCGCAGAGAAGATGAAGCTGTAGCTGACGTCAAAATTCACTTCACCAATGAGCTTCATGGTGCGCTCGAAGTCATCGGTGGTTTCGCCAGGGAAGCCAACGATAAAGTCGGAGCTGATCTGGATATCCGGACGCGCGGCAAGCAGCTTACGAATGGTGGATTTATACTCCAGCACCGTATGTGGACGGCCCATCAGGTTCAGCACGCGGTCAGAGCCACACTGAATCGGCAGGTGCAGGAAGCTCACCAGCTCTGGCGTATCGCGATACACGTCAATGATGTCGTCGGTAAATTCCATCGGGTGGCTGGTGGTAAAGCGAATGCGGTCAATGCCGTCAATCGCAGCCACCAGGCGCAGCAGTTCAGCAAAGCTGCCGGTGGTGCCGTCGTAGTTCTCACCGCGCCAGGCGTTAACGTTCTGGCCCAGCAGGTTCACTTCGCGAACGCCCTGTGCGGCAAGCTGCGCGATTTCAAACAGAATGTCATCCGCCGGGCGGCTGACCTCTTCACCGCGGGTGTAAGGCACCACGCAGTAAGTACAATATTTGTTGCAGCCTTCCATGATGGAGACGAAGGCGGTCGGGCCATCGGCGCGCGGCTCTGGCAGACGGTCAAATTTTTCGATTTCCGGGAAGCTCACGTCAACGACCGGGCTACGGTTGCCGCGCACTTTATTGATCATCTCCGGCAGGCGGTGCAGGGTCTGCGGGCCAAAGACAATGTCCACATAGGGGGCTCTCTGGCGGAGCAGCTTACCTTCCTGCGATGCAACGCAGCCGCCCACGCCGATGATCAGGTCCGGATTTTTGCGCTTGAGAAGCTTCCAGCGGCCTAATACGTGAAAGACTTTTTCCTGCGCTTTTTCACGAATCGAACAGGTGTTCAGCAGCAGCACGTCCGCTTCTTTCACGTTTTCTGTCAGCTGGTATCCGTGGGTTGAATCCAGCAGATCGGCCATCTTAGATGAATCGTATTCGTTCATCTGACAGCCCCAGGTTTTTATATGGAGTTTTTTCGTCATCGACTTGCTCAGCTCAGGATTGCAAGCCGCGTATTGTAATGCTTTGGTGGGGTTGTGACCAGTATGAAGGTTATGCGTCTCAAGACCGCAAAAATCCGGTAAACTTAAGGGATTCTCCAATAAGGAAAAATGACCATGACACTCCTACACACCGAAGTTGCCGTTGTCGGCGGCGGTATGGTCGGCGGCGCGCTGGCGCTGGGGCTGGCACAGCAGGGATATGAGGTGACCGTTATTGAACAGGCTGCCCCGCCGGCCTTTGATCCCGCCAGCAAACCGGACGTGCGCATTTCTGCGATAAGCGCGGCGTCGGTCGATCTGCTGCGCGGGCTGGGCGTCTGGGAGGCGGTGCTGGCGATGCGCGCCCATCCTTACAGCCGCCTCGAAACCTGGGAGTGGGAAAATGCCCACGTCGCGTTTGATGCCGCCGAGCTGAAGCTGCCGCGCCTGGGCTATATGGTAGAGAACAACGTGCTCCAGCTCGCGCTCTGGCAGGCGCTGGAGGCGCACCCGAACGTCACGCTGCGCGTTCCTGATTCCCTCAAGGCGTTGCATCATCAACCGGGTGGATATGTGCTGACGCTGGATAACGGCGATGAGCTGGCCGTGAAGCTGGTGGTGGGAGCCGATGGTGCCAACTCGCAGGTCAGGCAGATGGCCGGTATTGGGGTTCACGCCTGGCAGTATCAGCAGTCCTGCATGCTGATCACCGTTCAGTCAGAAAATGCGCCGGGTGAAAGCACCTGGCAGCACTTCACCCCGAACGGCCCGCACGCGTTTTTACCGCTGTTTGATAACTGGGCCTCGCTGGTGTGGTACGACAAGCCGGCGCGCATTCGTCAGCTGCAGGGGCTTACCATGGAACAGCTGCAGCGTGAGATTCTGCTGCACTTCCCGAGCCGCCTGGGCCACGTCACGCCGGTTGCGGCTGGCGCATTCCCGCTCACGCGCCGCCATGCCCTGCAGTATGCCCGTGAAGGGTTAGCCCTGGTGGGGGATGCGGCACACACCATTCACCCGCTGGCCGGGCAGGGGGTGAATCTCGGGTATCGTGACGTTGACGCCCTGCTGGACGTGTTAGGCAAAGCGCGCGCTCACGCTGAGGCCTGGTCCAGCCAGAGGGTACTGAAGCGCTACCAGACGCGTCGCATGGCGGATAACTTCATCATGCAGTCGGGGATGGATCTGTTCTACGCAGGGTTCAGCAACGACCTGGGGCCGGTGCGCATTTTGCGAAATATTGGATTGATGGCGGCAGAGCGTGCAGGCGGGTTGAAGCGTCAGGCCCTGAAATACGCCCTGGGCCTTTAATCTTTATTCCCTCTCCCTGTGGGAGAGGGCCAGGGTGAGGGCATCAGGCCGCACAATTCTGAACAACAAAAACAAAAAAGCCCGCAGAGCGGGCTTTTTTGTTACTGATTGGCTGGGGTGCAGGGATTCGAACCCCGGAATGCTGGTATCAGAAACCAGTGCCTTACCGCTTGGCGACACCCCAATTGCGTTAAACAAACTGCTTAACGACTTTTTAAATTGGCTGGGGTACGAGGATTCGAACCTCGGAATGCTGGTATCAGAAACCAGAGCCTTACCGCTTGGCGATACCCCAACAATTTTTTTTAGTCTATCGAATCATTCGACAGATTACTAATATGGTGGCTACGACGGGATTCGAACCTGTGACCCCATCATTATGAGTGATGTGCTCTAACCAACTGAGCTACGTAGCCAGTACTGCAATCTTCGATGGCTGGGGTACCTGGATTCGAACCAGGGAATGCCGGTATCAAAAACCGGTGCCTTACCGCTTGGCGATACCCCAATACCGCGGAGAACCGCAAAATCGAAGAAATATGGCTGGGGTACCTGGATTCGAACCAGGGAATGCCGGTATCAAAAACCGGTGCCTTACCGCTTGGCGATACCCCATCCGTGCAACGCTTACTTGGGAATGGTGCGGGAGGCGAGACTTGAACTCGCACACCTTGCGGCGCCAGAACCTAAATCTGGTGCGTCTACCAATTTCGCCACTCCCGCAAAAAAAGATGGTGGCTACGACGGGATTCGAACCTGTGACCCCATCATTATGAGTGATGTGCTCTAACCAACTGAGCTACGTAGCCATCTTTTTTTCGCGTTACCTTATCGGCGTTGCGGGGCGCATTATGCGTATAGACCCTTGCAGCGTCAACACCTTTTTCAACGAAAATAGCCGGAATGTGACTGTTTGGTTAGGTTGCGAACAGCGAGGCCGAATATTCGACAATTATTGGTTATTTATCGTTTTTGACGGGTGAAAAGTGGGGCAAAAAAATCAGGCCCCGGAGGGCCTGATTACAATCTGAACGTTATTTATAGGCTGACTGGTGAACGCCTACCGCGCGTCCTGATGGATCGTTCATGGATTTGAAAGATTCATCCCATTCAATGGCTTTGGCGGAAGAGCAGGCGACGGACGGGCCACCCGGTACACACTCAGCGGCACTCGGAACCGGGAACAGCTCTTCGAAGATCTCACGGTACAGATACGCCTCTTTCGAGCCCGGCGTGTTGTACGGGAAGCGGAAGCTCGCGGTTTCCAGCTGTTGGTCAGAAACCTGTTTTGCGGCCACCTCTTTCAGGGTGTCGATCCAGCTGTAACCTACGCCATCGGAGAACTGCTCTTTCTGACGCCAGGCAACGCTCGCCGGCAGGTAGGATTCAAAACATTCGCGCAGAATATGTTTTTCCATTTTGCCGTTGCCGCACATTTTATCCTGCGGGTTAATGCGCATCGCCACGTCAAGGAAGGCCTTGTCCAGGAACGGCACGCGCGCTTCCACGCCCCAGGCGGACATCGCTTTGTTGGCACGCGCACAGTCAAACATGTGCAGCGCCTGCAGCTTACGCACGGTTTCTTCGTGCAGCTCTTTAGCATTTGGCGCCTTATGGAAGTACAGATAGCCGCCAAATACTTCGTCAGAACCTTCACCGGACAGCACCATCTTGATGCCCATCGCCTTGATCTTACGCGACATCAGGTACATCGGCGTAGAGGCGCGGATGGTGGTCACGTCATAGGTTTCAATGTGATAGATCACATCGCGGATCGCATCCAGACCTTCCTGCACGGTGAAGTGAATCTCGTGGTGCACGGTGCCGAGATGGTTTGCCACTTCCTGCGCGGCTTTCAGGTCAGGCGCACCCTCCAGGCCAACGGCAAAGGAGTGCAGCTGCGGCCACCAGGCCTCAGAGCGTTCCTGATCTTCTACGCGGCGCGCGGCGAACTTCTTGGTGATCGCGGAGATCACGGAGGAGTCCAGCCCGCCGGAGAGCAGCACGCCGTACGGCACGTCTGACATCAGGTGGCTTTTCACGGCGTCTTCCAGCGCCTGACGCAGCTCGGCTTTGTCAGTCACGTTGTCTTTTACCGCGTCGTAGTCGAACCAGTCGCGCTGGTAGTACTGGCGGATCTCACCGTCTTTGCTCCACAGGTAGCTGCCCGCCGGGAACTCTTTAATGGTGCGGCACACCGGGACCAGGGCCTTCATTTCAGACGCCACGTAGAAGTTACCGTGCTCATCGTGGCCCATGTACAGCGGGATAATGCCGATGTGGTCGCGGCCAATCAGGTAAGCATCTTTTTCGCTGTCGTACAGGGCGAAGGCAAACATGCCCTGCAGGTCGTCCAGGAACTCTGGGCCTTTCTCCTGATACAGCGCCAGGATCACTTCGCAGTCAGAGCCGGTCTGAAACGCGTAGCGATCGCCATACTCTGCGCGCAGCGCCTGATGGTTGTAGATTTCACCGTTCACAGCCAGCGCGTGCGTTTTTTTCTCGTTATACAGCGGCTGTGCTCCGGCGTTGACGTCAACAATCGACAGACGTTCGTGGGCCAGAATCGCTTTATCGCTGGCGTAAACGCCTGACCAGTCCGGGCCGCGATGGCGCATCAGGCGCGACAGTTCGAGTGCCTTTTTACGCAGTTCGACCGCGTCAGTTTTAATATCCAGTACGCCAAAAATTGAACACATAACCTTCTCCGTTAACCCTGTTGCTTTGTAATGTTGCTTGCTTATGAAAATGCCGCAAAGGGTGAGGGGGCGCAAGCGTTTTGCCGAAGAAAACGCAAATAGTGCAACAGTGATTGCTGAATGTTGAAAAAAGCGTACGCCTGACGCGCTTTTATTGAGGATTATTTAATAGAAGGCGTTTTTTATTAGATAGCGCTTCGGTTTTGCGAGCCAGAAATGAAAAACCACGCCCTGAGGCGTGGTTGGGTATCAGATAATGTCGATTTCATCGACGGAGGGGTAAATCCAGCTTGGCCGGAATGGCATCGCGTCAATGTCATCAAGTTGAGAGACGCCAGAAAGCACCAGGATGGTCTCTAGACCCGCCTGGAAACCGGCCAGAATATCGGTGCGCAGGTTATCGCCGACAATCACGGTTTCTTCGGAGTGTGCCTGCATCTTGTTCAGCGCGGCACGAATGATCCACGGGCTCGGTTTACCGACCACAAACGGCTGACGACCGGAGATTTTCTCAATACCGGCGCACAGCGCGCCGCAGGCCGGATAAAAACCACGGCCGTGCGTATCCGGATTGGTGGCGATAAAGCGCGCGCCGCTGGCGACAAAATAGGCAGCTTTATGCATCATCTCCCAGTTAAAGGAGCGCGTTTCGCCGACAATCACAAAGTCCGGGTTCACATCGGTAATGGTAAAGCCTGCTTTATACAGCTCGTGGATCAGCGCGCCTTCACCGACGACATAGGCCTTTTTTCCTTCCTGACGCTTCAGAAAATCAGCGGTTGCCATCGCGGAGGTATAAAACACGCTGTCCGGCACGTTGACGCCCGCCGTGGCAAAGCGGTTTGCCAGATCCTGACCGGTTTGGGAAGGGTAGTTCGTGAGAAGAACCAGAGGCATTCCTTTGTCGATGATGCGGTGAAGAAACTCCGCAGCACCCGGCACGGCAACGTTGTCGTGCATCAGCACGCCGTCGATATCACAAATTACATTCTTAATGGTCATGGACAATCCGGCATCAAAAAAAGAAGGCGTTACTATAAGTCCCGATCAACTTTCCAGCAAATGCTGGAGCAGGATCCCGTTGAGCATGGCGCGTTTTACAAGGGCAAACGCACCAATTGCGGAGCGGTGATCCAATGTAGATCGCACTACCGGTAAATTCTGACGAAACGCTTTCAGCGCCTGGGTATTGATGCAACCTTCAATGGCGGGCAGTAAGACTTTTTCGGCTTCGACGATTTCCCCGGCAATCACGACTTTTTGCGGGTTAAACAGGTTGATAGCAATGGCGATGGTTTTGCCAAGATGGCGTCCAACCTGCTCGATCACTTCGCAGGCCAGCGCATCGCCTTTATTAGCGGCTTTGCAGATGGCGCCGATCTTACAGTCGTTCAGCGTTACACGGCTTTGATAGCCCTGTTCCAGCAGATGGCGAACGCGGTGCTCGATGGCGGCATTGGCGGCAACCGTTTCAAGGCAGCCGAAGTTGCCGCAGTGGCAGCGCTCGCCGAGCGGTTCAACCTGAATGTGACCAATCTCGCCGACGTTGCCGTTGCGACCGATAAAAATGCGGCCATTCGAGATAATGCCCGCACCCGTCCCCCGGTGTACGCGCACCAGAATGGAGTCTTCGCAGTCCTGGCTTGCACCAAAGTAGTGCTCAGCCAGCGCCAGCGAGCGAATATCATGTCCCACAAAGCAGGTGACTTTAAAGCGCTTTTCCAGCGCGTCGACCAGCCCCCAGTTCTCGACCTGGATATGCGGCATGTAACGAATCACGCCGCTTTCCGGGTCGACAAGGCCGGGCAGGATCACTGAGATAGCGATAAGTTCGCGGATCTTACGCTGACAGCTCTCAATAAAGTGCGCGATGGTGTTCAGCAGCGCGTGTTCCAGCGTCTCCTGGGTGCGCTCCGGAAGCGGATAGTGCTCTTCAGCGATGGCTTTACTGCTCAGATCGTAAAGCGTAAGGGTGGTGTCGTGACGCCCAAGACGCACGCCAATCGCCTGGAAATTGCGGGTTTCGGTAATGATGGAGATGGCGCGGCGGCCCCCGGTGGAGGCCTGCTGATCGACTTCTTTGATCAGACCGCGCTCAATAAGCTGACGCGTAATTTTTGTTACGCTGGCGGGAGCAAGCTGGCTTTGTTCGGCTATCTGAATTCGAGAGATTGGCCCGTGTGAGTCAATCAGGCGATAAACCGCCGCGCTGTTAAGTTGTTTAACGAGATCGACATTACCGATTTGAGCTTGTCCGCCTGGTGTCATACTTTTACTTACTCAGTGACGACCTCGTTACCATTAACGATGGTCTTAATAATTTTATAATCGTGTGTGAACGCCGTCAGGTTTGCAACCATACCCGGTGCAATTCCGCCAAGCTGTTTATCCACGCCCATTGCGCGAGCCGGATAAAGCGTCGCCATACGCAGCACTTCATCAAGCGCAATGCCGCAATGCTCAACCAGGTTACGTACCCCTTCAATCATGGTCAGGGCGGAACCGCTCAGCGTGCCGTTTTCGTCCACACAGAGTCCATTGCGGTAGTATATTGTTTTACCAGCAAAAATGAACTGCTCAATATTTGCCCCTGCTGGCGCTGTGGCATCTGTCACCAGACACAGCTTGTCGCCTTTCAGGCGTTTTGCGTTGCGAATGTTGGTGAAATCGACGTGCAAGCCGTCTGCGATAATGCCACAGTAAACGTCTGGTTCATCCAGAATCGCGCCAACCAGCCCCGGCTCGCGACCGGTAATATACGGCATTGCGTTGTACAGATGCGTCGCAAAAGTAATACCTGCGCGGAAACCGGCTTTCGCTTCTTTCTGCGTGGCGTTTGAGTGACCCGCTGACACCACGATCCCGGCGGCAGCCAGTTTGCTGATAACGTCAGTACCGGTCATTTCAGGTGCCAGCGTCACTTTGGTGATCACATCGGCGTTAGCACACATGTAGTCGACCAGCTCAGCGTCCGGTTTGCGGACGTAGTCCGGGTTATGCGTACCTTTCTTCACCATGTTCAGCCACGGCCCTTCAAGGTGCAGACCCAGCGCCTGATTAGGGTGTTTGGCCAGGTATTCACGCATCACGCGAATACCCTGCTTCATGAGGTCATCACTGCTGGTAATGAGCGTTGGCAAATAGCTGGTGCAGCCCGATTTCTCGTTGGCTTTCTGCATGATCTCCAGCGTTTCGACCGTCACGGCATCCGCGGTGTCATTGAACTGCACACCGCCGCAGCCGTTAAGCTGTACGTCGATGAAACCGGGGGAGATTACTGCTCCATTGAGTGAGCGCTGTTCAATCTCCGGCGGCAGTTCTGCCAGCGGACAAACACGTTCAATCAGGCCATTCGCGATAACAATCGCGTGGTCATCCAGAATTTCATGGCCGGTATAAATCCGACCGTGGGTTAAAGCGTACATAACGACCCCCGGTTTAAAAAAAGCGACCGCCCCTGCATACAGAGGCGGTTATTCAATTACAGACCTTTGATGTTCTCTGCTTCTAACTCGTTGAAGTATTTCAGCGTTTTCACTTTCAGCTCCATCGTGGACGGTTCGTCACACACGACGACGGCTTTAGGATGCAGCTGCAGGCAGCTGATGGTCCACATGTGGTTAACGTTGCCTTCAACGGCAGCCTGGAGTGCTTGCGCTTTCACGCCGCCCAGTACCAGGATCATCACTTCTTCGGCATCCAGCAGGGTGCCTACGCCAACGGTCAGGGCGTATTTTGGAACCTGGTTCACGTCGCCGTCAAAGAAACGGGAGTTTGCCACGCGGGTGTCATGGGTCAGCGTCTTAATACGGGTACGGGAAGCCAGAGAAGACGCTGGTTCGTTGAACGCGATATGACCATCGTTGCCCACGCCACCCATGAACAGGTGGATTTTACCGTAAGAACGGATTTTTTCTTCGTACTGACGGCATTCTGCGTCAATATCAGGCGCGTTTCCATTCAGCAGGTTAATATTTTCAGCAGGGATATCAACGTGATCAAAGAAATTACGGTGCATGAAGCTATGGTAGCTTTCCGGATGTTCCTTTGGAAGGCCAACATATTCGTCCATGTTGAAGGTCACAACATGCTTAAAGCTAACCTGGCCCGCTTTGTGCATTTCAACCAGGGCTTTATACGCTGTCAGCGGGGTACCGCCGGTTGGAAGGCCAAGAACGAAAGGACGATCGGCGGTAGGTTTGAACGCATTAATGCGGTTAACGATATGACGCGCAGCCCATTTACCGACTTGTTCAGCTGTTGCCAGGGGGATCAGTCTCATTGTTCACCTCTAAAGTTTAATTAAAAAAGTGGGCGGATGATTAGTGCAACCTGATACTCAAGCGTAACCTGGAACCTTTCAGGCCGGATCAATCCGTCTTGATTTTTTGAATGATAAAATAAGTTTTCGCTGTTAGCCAGTGGAAGGGAGGGGTGATTACGATATTTGGTGACAAAAATCACAAAAAACGGGTGTTTAATTTGCGATACGAATTAATTTTTCACACACTCACACTGCCAGTGAATCATCAACGGTATCTATCGTTCGTGACACAATAAAAACATAGTTTATGCACGAGCCTTAATAAGGGGTCTCGTAGGGGGAATAGGATGAATATTTTAGGTTTTTTCCAGCGCCTCGGTAGGGCTTTGCAGCTCCCTATCGCCGTGCTACCGGTTGCAGCGCTGCTGCTGCGATTCGGGCAACCCGATCTTCTTAATGTGCCGTTTATTGCTCAGGCAGGCGGTGCAATTTTTGACAACCTGGCGCTGATTTTCGCCATCGGTGTGGCATCAAGCTGGTCCAAAGACAGTGCTGGTGCAGCGGCACTGGCTGGGGCAGTGGGTTACTTCATCCTGACGAAAGCAATGGTCACCATTAACCCTGAAATTAACATGGGTGTCCTGGCGGGTATCATTACCGGTCTGGTCGGTGGTGCGGTCTATAACCGCTGGGCGAATATTAAGCTGCCAGACTTCCTGAGCTTCTTTGGCGGCAAACGTTTCGTGCCGATCGCGACGGGCTTCTTCTGTCTGGTTCTGGCCGCTATCTTTGGCTACGTTTGGCCACCGGTGCAGCATGCGATCCATGCGGGCGGCGAGTGGATCGTCTCTGCGGGTGCAATGGGTGCAGGCATCTTCGGCTTCATTAACCGTCTGCTGATCCCAACCGGTTTGCATCAGGTACTGAACACCATCGCCTGGTTCCAGATTGGTGAATTCACCAACGCGGCAGGTGCGGTATTCCACGGCGACATCAACCGCTTCTATGCGGGTGACGGCACCGCGGGTATGTTCATGTCTGGCTTCTTCCCAATCATGATGTTTGGTCTGCCGGGCGCTGCGCTGGCAATGTACCTGGCTGCGCCAAAAGCGCGTCGCCCAATGGTTGGCGGTATGCTGCTGTCCGTTGCGATTACCGCGTTCCTGACTGGCGTAACCGAACCGCTGGAATTCCTGTTCATGTTCCTGGCTCCGCTGCTGTATCTGATGCACGCGGTGCTTACCGGTATCAGCCTGTTTGTGGCGACTCTGCTGGGCATCCATGCTGGCTTCTCCTTCTCCGCAGGCGCAATCGACTATGTGTTGATGTACAACCTGCCAGCGGCAAGCAGTAACGTCTGGATGCTGGTGGTGATGGGCCTGATCTTCTTCGTTGTCTACTTCCTTCTGTTCACTGCGGTTATCCGCATGTTTAACCTGAAAACGCCAGGTCGTGAAGATACCAGCGACGAAGTGGTGACCAGCGAAGCCAACAGCAATACCGAAGAGGGTCTGACTCAGCTGGCGACCAGCTATATCGCTGCCGTCGGAGGGACTGACAACCTGAAAGCCATTGATGCCTGTATTACCCGTCTGCGTCTGACGGTTGGTGACTCGGCGCGCGTAAGCGATGCAATGTGTAAACGCCTTGGCGCATCGGGCGTCGTTAAACTGAACAAACAAACTATCCAGGTTATCGTGGGTGCCAAAGCGGAATCCATCGGTGACGAAATGAAGAAAGTGGTTGCCCGTGGCCCGGTAGCGGCGGCCTCAGCCGACAGCGCGCCTGCATCGACGGCAGCCCCGGTAGTGAAGCCGCAGGCCGTGCCTAACGCCGTGACGGTGGCAGCGCTGGTTTCCCCGGTTACGGGTGACGTGGTTGCCATTGAGCAAGTACCTGACGAAGCGTTCGCCAGCAAAGCGGTCGGTGACGGCGTGGCCGTGAAGCCAACGGACAAAACCGTTGTGTCTCCTGCTGCCGGTACCATCGTGAAAATCTTCAACACCAACCACGCGTTCTGCCTCGAAACGGAAAAAGGCGCGGAGATCGTTGTCCACATGGGTATCGATACCGTTGCGCTGAACGGCCAGGGCTTTACTCGCCTGGTGGAAGAGGGTGCAGAAGTAGTGGCAGGCCAGCCGATTCTGGAAATGGATCTGGACTTCCTGAACGCCAACGCGCGCTCGATGATCAGCCCGGTCGTGTGCAGCAACATCGACGACTTCAGCGGTCTGGTTATCCAGGCGAAAGGCCAGGTGATTGCGGGCCAAACGCCACTGTATGAGATTAAAGGCAAGTAATCGCTCCTGAGTAGAGTCATGCCTTAAGCGGCGGGGGATATCCTCCGCCGCTTTTTTTTGCAGCAAACGCCCCCATTATTTTCATCTGATACGTATTTTCCGTAACTAAGGGTTGTCACTACGTCCGGCTTATAAGATCATATGCCGTTATACGTTGTTTACGCTTTGAGGAATCCACGATGAGTGAGGCAGAAGCCCGCCCGAGTAACTTTATTCGTCAGATCATCGATGAAGATCTGGCCAGTGGTAAGCACACCACAATTCATACCCGCTTCCCGCCGGAGCCGAACGGCTACCTGCATATTGGGCATGCAAAATCTATCTGCCTGAACTTTGGTATTGCGCAAGATTATCAGGGCCAGTGCAACCTGCGTTTCGATGACACCAACCCAGTAAAAGAAGACATCGAATACGTTGAGTCCATCAAGAACGACGTGCAATGGCTGGGCTTCAGCTGGTCTGGCGATATCTGCTACTCCTCTGACTATTTCGATCAGCTGTACGCCTACGCTGTAGAGCTGATCAACAAAGGTCTGGCGTATGTGGATGAACTCTCTGCTGACGAAATCCGTGAATACCGCGGCTCGCTGACCGCACCGGGCAAAAACAGCCCATACCGCGATCGCAGCGTAGAAGAGAACCTGGCACTGTTTGAAAAAATGCGTGCCGGTGGCTTCGAAGAAGGCAAAGCGTGTCTGCGTGCCAAAATCGACATGGCCTCTCCGTTCATCGTGATGCGCGATCCGGTGTTGTACCGCATTAAGTTTGCGGAACACCACCAGACCGGTAACAAGTGGTGCATCTACCCGATGTACGACTTCACCCACTGCATCAGCGATGCGCTGGAAGGCATTACGCACTCTCTGTGTACGCTGGAGTTCCAGGACAACCGCCGTCTGTACGACTGGGTGCTGGATAACATCACCATTCCTGTGCATCCGCGTCAGTACGAGTTCTCTCGTCTGAACCTGGAATACACCGTGATGTCCAAGCGTAAGCTGAACCTGCTGGTCACCGACAAGCACGTTGAAGGCTGGGATGACCCGCGTATGCCGACCATCTCCGGTCTGCGTCGTCGTGGTTACACCTCTGCGTCAATTCGCGAGTTCTGCAAACGTATCGGCGTCACCAAACAGGACAACACCATTGAAATCGCTTCTCTGGAATCCTGCATCCGTGAAGACCTGAACGAAAACGCCCCGCGCGCGATGGCGGTGATCGACCCGGTTAAGCTGGTTATCGAAAACTACCCGCAGGGCGAGAGCGAGCTGGTGTCTATGCCTAACCATCCGAGCAAGCCGGAGATGGGTACCCGCGACGTGCCGTTCAGCGGCGAAATCTGGATCGATCGTGCTGACTTCCGCGAAGAAGCGAACAAGCAGTACAAGCGTCTGGTGCTGGGCAAAGAAGTCCGTCTGCGTAATGCATACGTGATTAAAGCTGAGCGCGTTGAGAAAGATGCAGAAGGTAACATCACCACTATTTTCTGTTCTTACGATGCAGAAACGCTGAGTAAAGATCCTGCTGATGGCCGCAAGGTGAAGGGCGTTATTCACTGGGTGAGCGCTTCCCACGCGCTGCCGGTTGAGATCCGTCTGTATGACCGTCTGTTCAGCGTGCCTAACCCAGGCGCGGCTGACGATTTCCTGGCGACCATTAACCCGGAATCACTCGTTATCAGGCAGGGTTACGCTGAGCCGTCCCTGAAAGCGGCTGAAGCGGGTAAAGCGTTCCAGTTCGAGCGTGAAGGTTACTTCTGCCTGGACAGCCGTTACAGCACCGCAGAAAAACCGGTATTTAACCGTACCGTCGGCCTGCGTGACACCTGGGCTAAGATCGGCGAATAATATTGCTGCTCTGGTCAAGGAGAAACAAACGCCGCTTATTGCGGCGTTTTTTTTATTTAATGATCATGGTATTAAGCCAGGGCTTAAAGATAAGCCGCTAAAATATCAGGTCAATGAGGTGCTACTTATTTTTCTAAAAAAAGTTTGTATTTTTACGAAATACAAAAAGGATGAAAAATAAACAGCGAATACCTGCGCTACCCGCTGAAATTTCTGATATTTCCCCGCCAATCCTCGCTCTCCTGTAAATGTTACAAAGCACTACGAATTATGTGCACTTCGTCATAATCCTGACTTTTGCCCACGGAAAAGCATTGATAATTCGCGTCGCGAAAAATAACCTAAAGGCGGTAGTTAATTCGAGGGTATTTCTAACTACCCCTGACCTTTTGGTCTTTTATATTTTCGCCGTTGAGGCGTTTTAATTCGTCAAAGAGGAATAATCTATGCGTACGTTCAGTGGCAAACGTAGTGCGCTGGCGCTGGCTATCGCCGGTGTGACAGCAATGTCGAGCCTGGCGATCACCCCAGAAGCTAAGGCAGAAGGTTTCATCGATGATTCTACCCTCACGGGCGGTATTTATTACTGGCAGCGTGAGCGTGACCGTAAAGACGTCACTGAAGACAAATACAAAACCAACCTTTCGCACTCGACCTGGAACGCCAACCTGGACTTCCAGTCAGGCTATGCCGCGGATATGTTCGGTCTGGATATTGCTGCCTTCACCGCCATTGAAATGGCTGAAAACGGCGACAGCGGACACCCGAATGAAATCGCCTTCTCCTCCAGTAACAAAGCGTATAAAGAAGACTGGTCTGGCGATAAAAGCGGTGTCAGCCTGTACAAGGCAGCAGCGAAGTTCAAATACGGCCCGGTGTGGGCGCGCGGGGGCTATATTCAGCCAACCGGTCAAACGCTGTTAGCGCCGCACTGGAGCTTTATGCCGGGTACCTACCAGGGCGCGGAAGCCGGGGCTAACTTTGACTACGGCGATGCGGGCGCGTTGAGCTTCTCCTATATGTGGACCAACGAGTACAAAGCACCGTGGCACATTGAGATGGACAAGTTCTACCAGAACGATAAGAAAACCAAAGTCGATTACCTCCACTCGCTGGGCGCAAAATACGACTTTAAAAACGACCTGGTCCTGGAAGCTGCATTTGGTCAGGCGGAAGGGTATATCGATCAGTATTTTGCTAAAGCCAGCTACAAATTTGATGTTGTGGGCAGCCCGCTGAGCACCAGCTACCAGTTCTACGGCACGCGCGATAAAGCCAGCAATGGCACCGTTAACGATATCTATGACGGCACTGCATGGCTGCAGGCACTGACCTTCGGCTACAAAGTGGGCCAGGTCGATTTACGTCTGGAAGGAACATGGGTGAAGGCAGAAGGGCAGCAGGGCTATTTCCTGCAGCGTATGACGCCAACCTACGCGTCCTCAAACGGTCGTCTCGATATCTGGTGGGATAACCGCTCTGACTTCAACGCCGATGGCGAAAAAGCGGTGTTCTTCGGCGCAATGTATGACCTGAAAAACTGGAACCTGCCTGGCTGGGCGGTGGGTGCATCTTACGCTTACGCCTGGGACGCAAAACCTGCGGATATGGCGACACCGGACGCGTACTACGATCCAAACTATCGTCTGAAAGAGTCTTCTTACAGCCTGGATGCGATCTACACCCTGCAGGATGGCCGCGCGAAAGGCACGATGTTCAAACTGCACTTCACGCAGTATGACAACCACTCCGATATCCCGAGCTACGCGGGCGGTTACGGCAACATCTTCCAGGATGAACGTGACGTGAAATTCATGGTTATCGCGCCATTTACTATCTTCTGATGAACACACCGGCGGGCAACGTCCCGCCGGTATGGAGACTGCACATGATGAAAAAAATCGTAATCGTCGCGTTGCTGGCATCAGGGCTGGTGGCGTGTGCTCAGACTGAGGCACCAAAAGAAGATTCCCGCCTGAAGGAGGCCTATAGCGCCTGTATCAATACAGCGGAAGGGTCGCCGGAGAAAATCGAAGCCTGTCAGAGCGTGCTGAACGTGCTGAAGAAAGAGAAAGCGCATGAGCAGTTTGCGACGCAGGAAAACGTCCGCGTGATGGATTACCAGGCCTGCATTCAGGCGCGTAAAACCGGTAACGATCAGGAAGTGGCGAAGCGTTGCGATAAGATCTGGAGCGATATTCGCAGTAACAATAAATAAGTTGCTTTACGCCCGGTGACGCAGCGCCACCGGGCTTTTTTTTGCCCAAAAACAGGCAAAAAAAAAGCCAACCTTATGGCTGGCTCAGAGTATAAACACGATATTATTTCGCGTCGTGCGCGTGGTCGTCTTCACGGCAATCGCCTTCAGCACAGTGACCATACAGGTACAGGCTGTGGTTGGTCAGGCGAATACCGTGACGTGCGGCGATTTCACGCTGGCGTGATTCGATGGAATCATCGCTGAATTCAATAACCTTGCCACAATCGAGGCAGATCAGGTGATCGTGATGGTGCTGCTGGGTCAGCTCGAAAACGGATTTGCCGCCTTCGAAGTTATGACGGGTAACAATGCCCGCGTCATCGAACTGGTTCAGCACACGATACACGGTTGCCAGCCCAATCTCTTCACCCATGTCGATAAGACGTTTGTATAGGTCTTCCGCACTGACATGGTGATTGTCTGGCCCCTGAAGCACTTCAAGGATTTTTAACCGAGGAAGCGTTACTTTCAGGCCAGCCTTCTTTAATGCGGTATTGTTGTCAGTCATGCGGAATCTGTCCTGTTGCTAAACGATTCACTTCTAAAGAAGAAGTGACAGAAAATGCACTTGGGATAATGCGTCTCATTATAGAACTGCCATGACTAAATGAAAACTGCAAGTCTCAAGCAAAGTATGCTTATAAAAACGTGGTATCACCAACAAACTTGTTCGATGGCATCCACTTTTTACCAGGGGGATATTGTACAGGTCTGAACGAAAAAGTTAAAAGTTTGTAGCAATTAATTTAATCGGTTTTACCTGGTAAGCGGGCGCAACCGGAGTTGCGCCACCGGGAAATCAGGCGTTAAGAATGTCGTCGAGGTTCAGTTCTTCGCGAACTTGCTTAACCCATTTCTCAACGCGTTCAGCGGTCAGTTCCGGCTGACGGTCTTCGTCAATGGCCAGGCCGACAAAGTGGTCGTCGTCTGCCAGGCCTTTAGAGGCTTCAAAGTGGTAACCCGCCGTTGGCCAGTGGCCGACAATCACCGCACCGTGTGGTTCAATGATGTCGCGGATGGTGCCCAGTGCGTCACAGAAGTATTCTGCGTAATCTTCCTGATCGCCACAACCGAACAGCGCGACCAGCTTACCGTTGAAGTCAACTTCTTCCAGGGTTGGGAAGAAATCGTCCCAGTCACACTGCGCTTCGCCGTAGTACCAGGTCGGGATACCCAGCAGCAGGATGTCATAGCCTTCGAGATCTTCTTTGCTGCTCTTGGCGATGTCGTGCACATCGGCAACGTCTTTACCGAGCTGTTTTTGAATGTTTTTTGCGATATTTTCGGTATTGCCGGTATCACTGCCAAAGAAAATGCCGATGATTGCCATGAGTAAAATAACCTCTTGAAACTTAATGGTATGGTGGCGCAATTTGTCCACGGATAAGGGCAATAATAGCAGAACAGGCAACCCTGCGGAAACAGCTATCGCGCAGGACTGCACTCTGTGCTACATGAAAAGGGTCATAAAGGGGATTTTCAGACTTATGCCTTGCTGCGCAATGTCTCAAGTTGGGTGATTAACATCTCTTCAATCAGTTCGCTGCGGCTGATGTTACGCGCCTCGGCCAGCTCATTTAGTGCATCGACAGCATCGGCGTTCAGCTTCAGTTCGACACGCTTAAGCCCACGATTTTTATCGCGTTTAAGCTGGTTGCGTTTATTGATACGCAGCTGTTCATCGCGCGAGAGCGGATTCGTTTTCGGTCGTCCCGGTCGACGCTCATTCGCGAACAGATCTAGTGTCGTACGGTCCGTTTGTTCTTTGGCCATGATTCTGAGACTTCGGGGGAAATACGCCGCCCTGCTAATGCCCGGGCGATAAGCGCGCCATCATACATCACCGAAAACGGCACGCCAACGACTGGAAGCCCACAACCTTCCAGTCGCTCTCTTTTTAATCAATTTGCAGTATCAGAGAGATAGCGACGAATGGCGCGCAGCACGGCGTCCGGTTTTTCGGCGTGAACCCAGTGCCCGGCACCGGCGATCACATGGGCGCGAGCCTGCGGGAATTGGGCCAGCAGCGTGTCGCGGCAGGCATCGGTAACGTAAGGCGAGTTTCCGCCGCGAATAAAGAGGGTAGGGTGTGGCCACGCGGGGACGTTTTCCCAGCCCACGATGTTGTTGTATTGCGCCCAGAGCACCGGCACGTTAAAACGCCATTGCCCGTCGACAAACGACTTCAGCAGGAACTGCACGACGCCTTCTTCATCCAGATGCTCACGCATTACGGCGGCGGCCTGTTGGCGTGTTGCGACGCCCGCTTCTGTGACCGCATTAATAGCGGCGAAAATCTCATCGTGACGGCGGACGTTGTAATCCACAGGCGCGACGTCAATGACAACCAGCCCGTTGATACGCTCTGGCGCAAGCGCCGTCAGGGCCATCACCGCTTTGCCACCCATGGAATGCCCGATCAGCGTTACCTTCTGCAGGTTATGTGCATCCAGCGTATCCAGCAGATCCTGCGCCATCGCCGCGTAGGTCATCTCGTCGGAACGCCTGGAAAGACCGTGATTGCGCATATCAACCTGTAAAATATCGTGGTCGGAAACCAGATCGCGCGCCAGCACGCCCAGGTTATCGAGGCTACCAAACAGCCCGTGAACCAGTACGATGGGAGAATTATTGTTCGGCGATTGTGCAGATTGCGCTCGGGTATTCAATTTCATGGCAAAGTTCTTTTTTTACGTATGTCAGGTTAGGGTATCATGTTGACCATTCTGCCGCCCGGCTGCAAGGATCCAGTTTAATCTGACTTTTGCCGCCTGCCGGGTTTGACGCTATCCGCTGTTGGGATTTGACCTTATAATCCCAACGACTTGTATTCAGATAAGATATCGCACTGGATTAAGATGAAAACAATCGAAGTTGATGACGAACTCTATCAGTTTATTGCCAGCCAGACGCGGCATATCGGGGAGAGCGCGTCCGACATTTTACGGCGCATGCTTAAAATTTCCGCCGCCTCACAGCCTGCCACCCCTGTCACAAAAGATGTCGTGTCTCAGCCGAGCGTTGTTGCACAAGCAAAACCTGCCGTGATACCGGCAAAAGATAAAGTGCGCGCAGTACGTGAACTGCTGCTGTCTGATGAATACGCAGAGCAGAAAAAGGCGGTTAACCGCTTTATGCTGGTGCTGTCTACACTTCATTCACTGGATAACAAAGCGTTTGCTGAAGCGACCGAGTCGCTCCACGGTCGCACCCGTGTCTATTTCGCGGGCGACGAACAGACGCTGTTACAAAATGGCAATCAAACCAAACCTAAACATGTCCCTGGCACACCGTACTGGGTCATCACCAATACCAATACGGGCCGCAAGTGCAGCATGGTTGAACACATCATGCAGTCCATGCAGTTCCCGGCGGAATTGATTGAGAAGGTTTGCGGTACAATTTAACCCTTGCATCAAAAGGACCAGGCAATGGCAAATCACAGCCGTGCAGGCCAACCTGCACAACAAAGCGATTTGATTAACGTCGCTCAACTGACCGCGCAGTATTACGTGCTGAAGCCGGTCGTGGGCAACGCAGAACACGCAGTGAAGTTCGGCACATCTGGTCACCGCGGTAGCGCGGCGCGCCATAGCTTTAACGAACCGCACATTCTGGCCATTGCCCAGGCCATCGCGGAAGAGCGCGCCAAAAATGGCGTCACCGGTCCATGCTACGTGGGGAAAGATACTCACGCCCTGTCTGAACCGGCGTTTATTTCCGTACTGGAAGTGCTGGCAGCGAACGGTGTGGATGTGATTGTTCAGGAGAACAACGGTTTCACGCCAACGCCTGCGGTCTCTAACGCAATCCTCGTACACAACAAAAAAGGTGGCGCACAGGCTGACGGTATCGTCATTACGCCATCTCATAACCCGCCAGACGACGGTGGCATTAAATACAACCCGCCTAACGGTGGCCCGGCAGACACCAACGTCACCAAAGTGGTGGAAGACCGTGCGAACGCCCTGTTAGCCGACGATCTGAAAGGCGTTAAACGTATCTCTCTGGATGCCGCCATGGCGTCCGGTCATGTGAAAGAGCAGGATCTGGTTCAGCCGTTCGTGGAAGGGCTGGCGGATATCGTCGATATGGCGGCCATCCAGAAAGCCGGTCTGAAGCTGGGCGTGGATCCGCTGGGCGGCTCCGGTATCGAATACTGGAAGCGCATTGCAGAGCACTACAAGCTGGATCTGACCATCGTGAACGATCACGTCGATCAGACCTTCCGCTTTATGCACCTCGATAAAGACGGCGCGATCCGCATGGACTGCTCCTCCGAGTGCGCGATGGCGGGTCTGCTGGCGCTGCGTGATAAATTCGACCTGGCGTTTGCTAACGACCCGGATTATGACCGTCACGGTATCGTCACCCCTGCCGGGCTGATGAACCCGAACCACTATCTGGCCGTCGCCATTAACTACCTGTTCCAGCATCGCCCGCAGTGGGGCAAAGAGGTGGCTGTTGGTAAAACGCTGGTCTCCTCCGCGATGATCGACCGCGTGGTCGAGGCGCTGGGCCGCAAGCTGGTGGAAGTGCCGGTGGGCTTCAAGTGGTTCGTTGACGGTCTGCACGACGGCAGCTTCGGCTTCGGCGGTGAAGAGAGCGCGGGGGCATCTTTCCTGCGTTTCGACGGCACGCCATGGTCAACCGATAAAGACGGCATCATCATGTGCCTGCTGGCGGCGGAAATCACCGCGGTCACCGGTAAGAACCCGCAGGAACATTACAACGAGCTGGCGGAGCGTTTTGGTGCGCCAAGCTATAACCGCATTCAGGCTGGCGCGACCTCTGCTCAGAAAGCCGCTCTGTCCAAACTCTCTCCTGAGATGGTCAGCGCAAGCACCCTGGCGGGTGACCCGATCACCGCGCGCCTGACGGCGGCGCCGGGCAACGGTGCGTCTATCGGTGGTCTGAAAGTGATGACCGAGAACGGCTGGTTTGCCGCGCGTCCATCCGGTACGGAAGATGCGTACAAAATCTATTGCGAAAGCTTCCTCGGCGCTGAGCACCGTCAGCAGATTGAGAAAGAAGCGGTAGAGATTGTCAGCGAAGTGCTGAAAAACGCGTAAGTCGTGATCTGGTGCGGGCTGATGCCCTCACCCCGGCCCTCTCCCACTGGGAGAGGGAGAAAACATTAAAAACGGCAACCCTTGGGTTGCCGTTTTGCATTGACCTCGTAGGCCCGGTAAGCGCTAGCGCCACCGGGCTTTTTTTTAACTATGCTTATTCTTCAATTCAAACCGCGGTGACACCAGACCGTACAGCGTCCAGCCCATAAAGGTCACCATCGCGCCATACAGCATCGCTTCCTGGCCGGATGAGTAGAGCGCGTAGAAGCTATAAATCGCCCCAATCAATGCTACTACGTTCGCAACCTTCGCCTTGCGTGGATCAACCTTCGCGACTTTCTGAATAATCACCAGCGCCGCCATCGACAGAATGTACGGAATGATATTTGTCACAACCGCCAGGTTGACCAGTACGTTGAACTGGCTGTTCAGCGATGGGCTAATGGTCATCAGCGACAATCCGCTCTGGAAGATGACAATCGCCAGCATGCCCTGCACCGGCGCATCGGCTTTGCTTACGCGGGAGAAGATTTTTGGGAAGTAACCTTCATCTGCAGAGGATTTAAACACCTGCGCGATGGTGAACTGCCAGCCGAGAAGGGAACCGCAGCAGGACATCACCATCAGACCCATAATCACTTTCCCGACTTCCGGCGTGAACATCTGCGCGAAAGCCAGCCCGAACGGCGCCGTGGAGTTTGCCAGATCCATATTCGGTACGATGCCCGCAATCACGTTAGTCGAGACGATATAGATCACCGCCGCGCCCAGCGTGCCGCCGAGGACCGCAATCGGCACGTTCTTTTCCGGATTCTCTACCACTTCCGCGTTCGCGCAGGCGGATTCCAGACCGAGGAAGGCCCACAGCGTCATGGCGATAGAAGAGCCCACTGCGGTAAAGAACGGCACGTGGTGCGGGTTCCAGGAGTTGGCGTACAGCGTCGGGCTAAACCAGAACCAGCCGATGATGCACAGGCCGACAACCGGGATAATCACGCCCCAGACGGTGATGCTGCTGAGCTGTCCGGTGATACGCGCGCCGCCAAAGTTAGCCACGGTGCAGATCCACAGAACCCCGATGGTCGCCAGCCCAATCTGTACCGGGCTGAGCGTCGCGCCAAACAGCTCCGTACCGTAGCCCACCGCAGAGATGGCAATCGCCACGTTGGCGATCAGCAGCGACACCCCGTAGGTATAGTTGGCCATAAAGTTGCCCGACTTGCCAAAGGCGTATTCGGCATAGCCGCCCATGCCGCCAGACTTACGGCTGAACATCCCGCACTTGGCAAATGCCCACGCCAGCGCCATTGAGCCGACTGCCGTTACCAGCCAGGAGATAATCGAAATGGTACCCACTTCTGCGAGCTTGGTGGGCAGCATGATAATCCCGGAGCCCATCATGTTTACCATGGTAAGGATAGTCAGCTGCACCACGCCCATCTTATTGGACTTACTCATAATTTCTCTCCTTTCAGCAGCGCGGGCTGAGCGGCGGGTTGTTTGATGACATTGCAGCGAACCTGTTTGCGACCCTCACACTCCTCGACGTACACACCCTGCAGCTCCGGCGCGAAGCCCGGCAGAAGGTTGATGCCTTCTTCCAGGGCGGCAAAGTAGCGCAGCACGGAACCGCCCCAGACTTCCCCAGGGACAACACACAGCACCCCCGGTGGGTAAGGCAGCGCACCTTCGGCGGCGATGCGGCCTTCCGCGTCGCGCAGGGAGACCAGTTCAACTTCACCGCGCAGATAGGCGTAGTTCGCGTCCTGCGGGTTCATCATCACGCGCGGGAAGTGAGACTTGCGGAACATCTCTTTCTGCAGCTGTTTCACGTTGTGGCGGGCGTACAGGTCATGCATTTCCTGACAGATTTGGCGCAGGGTGTAACCGGCGTAACGCTCCGGATGCTGTTTGTAGAGAGAAGGCAGAACTTCTTTCAGCGGTACATCGCTCTCGAGCAGTTTTTCGAAGCGCACCAGTTGAGCAACCAGCTGCTGCAGTTTTCCCATGTCCTCCGCAGGCGTGAGCAGGAACAGGATCGAGTTGAGATCGCATTTCTCCGGCACGATGCCGTTTTCACGCAGGAAGTTGGCGAGGATAGTGGCGGGCACGCCGAAGTCCTCATATTCCCCGGTGCGGGCGTTGATGCCCGGCGTGGTCAGCAGCAGCTTGCACGGGTCGATAAAATACTGGTGCTCAGCGTAGCCTTCAAAGGCGTGCCAGCGTTCACCCGGCACGAAGTGGAAGAAGCGCAGATCGGTCGCAATGTCCGCCGTGTCCCAGCTTTCCCACGGACGGCCATCCACCGTTTCCGGCACGAACGGGCGCAGATACTGACAGTTCTCCAGGATCAGCTTGCGCGCCTCGATACCGTTCACCACGCAGTCCATCCACATGTTGCGCCCGCTCTGGCCTTCATGCATACGGGCGTTGATGTCCAGTGCGGCAAACAGCGGATAGAACGGGCTGGTGGAGGCATGCATCATAAAGGCATTATTCAGCCGCTTATGCGGGACATAGCGCTGTTGCCCTTTGATATGGCTGTCTTTCTTGTGGATTTGCGAAGTCTGCGAGAAGCCTGCCTGCTGTTTGTGCACGGACTGAGTGACCAGGATCCCCGGATCGTTTTCGTTCAGCTCAAGCAGCAGCGGAGAGCAGTCGGCCATCATCGGAATAAACTGCTCGTAGCCCACCCAGGCAGAGTCAAACAGGATGTAATCACACAGGTGCCCAATCTTATCCACCACCTGACGGGCGTTATAGATGGTGCCATCGTAGGTACCCAGCTGGATCACCGCCAGACGGAACGGACGCGCATCGCGTGCACGGCCAGGCGCCACCTCTGCCACCAGCTCGCGTAGATAATTTTCTTCAAAGCAGTGGGCGTCAATGCCGCCAATAAAGCCGTACGGGTTGCGCGCGGTTTCCAGATAGACCGGCGTTGCGCCAGCCTGGAGGAGGGCACCGTGATGGTTAGATTTGTGGTTGTTACGGTCGAACAGCACCAGGTCGCCCGGCGTGAGCAGGGCGTTTAGCACCACTTTGTTGGATGACGAGGTGCCATTCAGCACGAAGTAGGTCTTGTCGGCATTAAAGACTTTTGCCGCATGCTGTTGGGCAATGCACGGCGCGCCTTCATGAATGAGCAGATCGCCCATTGCGACGTCAGCATTACACAGATCGGAGCGGAAAAGCGTCTCACCAAAGAAGTCGACAAACTGATTACCGGCTGGATGACGACGGAAGAACTGTCCTCCCTGATGCCCCGGGCAGTCGAACGCGCTGTTGCCCTGTTTAACGTAATCGACCAGGGCGCGGAAGAACGGTGGACGAAGCTGGGTTTCGTACTTCAGTGCAGCCGCTTCCAGCTGGCGTCCATAAAAATCGTTGCTGGTGTCTGAATACTCAAATACGCCATGAATGCGCGATAAATAGTCTGCCGGAATGAATTCTTCTTTGTGCGTCGCGACAAAAACAGGAATGCCAAAACCGGTGGCTTCTATTTCTTCCAGAATACCGCTGGCAATATCCGTGACCGCCAGAACAATGGCGGCAACATCAATATAATCAGAAGCGCGGACATCCACCAGTTCACGCTGGGTAGTAAAGCAATCCGGACATGCACGGCTGGCTGCGATTTTTAAACTTTTCATCTTTCTCTCTTTATTTTAGGTAATAAGCGTCCCTCGATTTCTTGCAAGAAAGAAATCGATAATTTTCCGGAAAAAAAAGCAAAGGATGACCGCTGATTAAAATCAGTGAATTGCTTTTTTGATGATTGAAATTCAGTCCGCCCGGTGCGGATGAGTCTGAATCAAGATGAGTGAGCGCACGAGATCACAGGCAATAGCCTGTAAAATAAGGTGTTTCAGGATGACCTGTAAGCGAGTGCGCCAGAAGTCGAAGGACTACCGGGCATTAAAGAGATGAAAGTCAAAGCAGTTTCGGTGGGCAAACATCATGATATGTGTTGTCCGCCTTATATGGGGCATTAAACGATTGTTGTTTTCCATGTTTCATTTTCCTTTCAGTAATTGAAAGCATGGTCATTTTATCCAGGAAATGGCGATTAACTGTGAAGGAGATCACCGTTAACCGATCATTTCACAAATAATTAGTCGTTTTTGATGAATAACGCAGATCAAAATGCTGTTTTGTTGATGATGTGTTAATACTGTGTTTGTTTAGTGTTTTTATTGGACGGAAATAATCCGTAAAATAACGGTTGGATTATTTTTACGGCTATTTTGGAAGGTGGTTTTCTTTATTTGAAATTAATTTGAATAATTATTCAAATCATAAAACGATAACCGATACCGGTTTCAGTTAATAAATGGCGAGGGCGCGCGGGGTCAACTTCAAGTTTTTGACGAAGGTGTCCCATATAAATGCGTAAATAGTGACTATGCTCGACGGCATTGGGTCCCCAGACCTGGCTTAACAGCTGGCGCTGAGTCAGCACCTTGCCATGATTGTTGAGCAAAACGGCAAGCAGACGGAACTCGATAGGCGTGAGGTGGATCTCTTCTTCTGCCCGGGTGATGCGTCGAGCGGCAAGATCGACCTGAATGTCACCGAAGGTATACACCGGGTCGGAAGGCGTCGTTGCACTATGACGACGCAATGCGACGCGAAGCCGGGCCTGCAACTCACCAATGCCAAAGGGCTTGATAAGATAGTCGTCTGCACCTGCATCCAGCGCGGCGATTTTATCCGCTTCTTCCGTTCGTGCAGAAAGCACCAGAATCGGCATTTGGCTCCACTGACGAACCTCACGGATAAAATCGATGCCATCCCCATCCGGTAGCCCCAAATCGAGGATCGTCAGGTCCGGCTTGCGCGTCGCGGCCTCAATTAACCCCCGTTGAAGCGTACTGGCTTCATGAACGCGCAGGCCGTCGGCTTCCAGCGCGGTACGCAGAAAACGGCTTATGGCGAGCTCATCTTCAACAATCAGGACGTTAATCACAAATCCTCTGGTAATTCATCAAGTTCTGGTGGGGTATCAAGTGGAAGTGTAACACAAAAATGTGCGCCGCCTTCCGGACGGTGCTCTGCCGAAATGGTGCCGCCATGCACGTCAATAATCGCTTCGCAAATAGCGAGACCCAGACCAACGCCGGGGATCGCGGATTCCTTATTGCCGCGCGAAAATTTTTCGAAAATGGCCTTTTCCTGCCCGACCGGAATACCCGGCCCGGTATCCCAGACTTCCAGCTGCAGCGTTTGTGCGTTCACCGTGGCATTAATGCCAATCTGTGCTTTCGCCCCCGCATATTTAGCGGCATTTTCGAGCAGGTTAATCAGCACACGCTCGAACAGGGGGCCATCAACGTGAATTAGCGTCAGCGGTTCAGGCATGTTCAATGCGATATGGCGGCCGCCCAGGCCGGGCTCCAGCATTTTCAGCGCGCTTCCGACGACCTCTTCCAGCGTGAGCCACTCTTTTTTGAGGTTAAACCCGCCAGACTGAATGCGCGCCATATCCAGCAGGTTATTCACCAGCCGCGTGGTATTTAGCACATGCTGGCGGATTTCGCTGGCCTGCATCGCATGTTTTGAGCCTTCTGCAGCCAGGTCCAGCGTCAGGATCTCTGACTGACCAAACAGCACGGTGAGTGGAGTGCGTAGATCGTGAGAGAGCGCCGCCAGTAATGAATTTCGGATGCTTTCGCGCTCGCTTGCCAGCCGCGCCTGCTCTTCGCTGGCGGTGAGTGCCAGCCGTTCGAGCGCGCTGGCGACCAGCAGGGTGAAGGTTTCCAGCAAACGTTGCTGTTCGGGGATCATCAGCTGGCGCAGATTGGTCGGCTCAACGATAACCAGCCCCTGATTTTTATCCGCACTGCGTAGCGGCAGGATCTGATAAGGCACGCCTGGCAGAGTGTCCGTTCCTGCGCCTGCGGGCAGCCCTTTATCAAAACTCCATCGCGCAATGGCTTCATCCCAGGGCGTCATGCCGGAGGCGGAGGTGAGCGGACGAAGGTTGCCATGCTCGTCCGGGAGCAAGATAAGATTACTGGCGTTAAACGTAGAGCGAATAAATTGCTCGCTGGTCTGGACAATATCCAGCGGCGTGCGGCCGACTGCCAGCGATTTGGACATCTCATAGAGATGGCGTGTACGCTGCTCGCGATAGCGTGCAATACGCGCCTGATAGCGAACGCCCGCCGTCAGATTACCAATCACCAGCCCGACGGTGAGCATCACGCCAAAGGTGAGAATGTACTGCACGTCGGACACGGCAAGCGTTCCGCGCGGGGCAATGAAGAAAAGATCGAAGCTGACAACGTTGATGACCGTCGCCAGCACGGACGGCCAGCGTCCGTAGAAGAGCGCCACCACCACCACGCCGAGCAGGTAAATCATCACCAGGTTGGCGGCGTCGAAGGCGATCAGCCACTGGCTGGCAATCACGGTAATCAGGGCGCAGAGCACGACGGCGACAAGGCAACCGCGGATCTGGATCCGCCATTTATCACCAAAGGCGCGGGCATCCGGCGCACGGTTGGGCAGGGGCGTGGGCTTGTCATCCAGCGCCACGATCACCAGATCCAGGTCCGGCGCGCGGCGGGCCAGCTTATCGGCGAAGGATTCACGGCTGAACCAGCGGCGGTGCTGGCGACGACCAATGACAATTTTTCCGAGGTTATGCTCGCGCGCGTAGCGCAGGATGGCTTTATCTTCCTGAGGATCGGAAAGGGTGGCGGTTTCGGCACCCAGCTCCTGCGCCAGCCGCAGCGAGCTGAGGATGGCGCGCCGCTGATGTTCGGGCAGAGCATGCAGCTGCGGCGTTTCGACATACACCGCATGCCAGACGCTGCCAAATTTCGCTGCAAGCCGCGCGGCGGTGCGGATCAGTTTCTCATTGCCGCTACCGTGCCCGATGCACAGCAGAATGGCGTCGCGGGTGTGCCAGACGCGTTCTTGCCCCTGCAGGTCGCGCCAGGCGCGCATCTGGTCGTCAACGCGGTCGGCGGTACGGCGCAGGGCCAGCTCGCGCAGGGCAATCAGGTTGCCTTTGCGGAAGAAATGTTCGATGGCGCGTTCGGCCTGACCGGCAATGTAGACTTTGCCCTCGTGCAGGCGCTGGCGCAGGTCGTCCGGCGGCAGATCGACCAGCACCACCTCATCGGCGGAGTCAAAGAAGGGATCGGGCACTGTCTCTCGCACCTGAATGCCGGTAACGCCGCTCACCACGTCGTTCAGGCTCTCCAGATGCTGGACGTTAACGGTGGTGAACACGTCGATGCCGGCTTCCAGCAACTCTTCCACGTCCTGCCAGCGTTTCGGATGACGCGAGCCTGGCGCATTGCTGTGTGCCAGTTCGTCCATCAGGATAAGTGCAGGACGGCGGGCGAGGGCGGCATCGAGATCGAACTCCGTGACCAGCCGTCCACGATGGCTTATACGTCGTGGCGGCTGTGTGGCAAGTCCTTTCAACAGCGCCGCGGTCTCTTTACGGCCATGGGTTTCCACCACGCCGATGAGAATATCGAGCCCCTGCGCCCGAAGCCGCTGGGCTTCCGTCAGCATGGCGAAGGTTTTCCCGACGCCTGCGCAGGCGCCAAAGAAAATTTTCAATTTGCCGCGATGGGCTTCAGCCGTCTGTTCTAGCAGCCTGTCCGGATCCGGGCGCATGGGCTCGTCGGTCATTTAGTTTTTCCTTAGCGCGTCCAGCGCCAGATTCAGCTCAACAATATTCACTACCGGCATGCCGATGAAGCTGACCAGCGGCTTTTGCGTATGCTCAGCGACCAGCTGGCTCACCTGCTCAATGGTTAACTGACGGGCCGCAGCCACGCGCGGAATTTGCCATGCCACAGCCTGTGGCGTCAGGCTGTAGTCCAGCCCGCTGGCAGAGGCGGTGACCAGTTCAACAGGGACTTCACGGCTGGCCTGCGGGTTGGCGGCGCGCAGGGCGGCAACGCGTTCTGCAACGGCTTTATCCAGCTCCGGGTTGCTGCCCGCCAGGTTACTGCCGCCTGATGCCATCGGATTATACGGGCTTTCCGCGGTGGCGGAAGGGCGGCCCTGGAAGTAGCGAGCGTCCGTAAAGTTCTGACCAATCAGGCGTGAACCGCGGGATTCTCCGTTCTGGATAATCTGTGAGCCGTTAGCCTGGTCCTGGAACCACCACTGACCCAGCGCGGTGGTCACCAGCGGGTAAAGCCCGCCGGTAATAAGAGACAGCAGAATAAATAACAGTATAGCGGGACGTAACATCGTCATTTGATTCACCTTTTAGACCAGCCCGAACAGCGTCAGGAGCACGTCGATAACCTTAATACCAATAAAGGGCACAACCAGCCCGCCCAGACCGTAAATCCACAGGTTGCGGCGAAGCATGGCGGCCGCCGTCAGCGGCTTATAGCTCACCCCTTTCAGCGCCAGCGGAATAAGAAAGACAATGATCAGGGCGTTAAAGATAACCGCACTGAGAATGGCCGATGCCGGGGAGTGCAGGTGCATCACGTTCAGCGCATTCAACTGTGGATAGGTTGCCGCAAACGCCGCCGGAATGATGGCGAAATACTTCGCCACGTCGTTGGCGATGCTGAACGTGGTCAGTGAACCACGCGTCATCAGCATCTGTTTACCGATGTGCACTACCTCAATCAGCTTGGTCGGGTTAGAGTCGAGGTCAACCATGTTGCCCGCCTCTTTTGCCGCCTGCGTGCCGGAGTTCATCGCCACCGCCACGTCGGCCTGCGCCAGGGCAGGGGCATCGTTGGTGCCGTCCCCGGTCATCGCGACCAGACGGCCTTCAGCCTGATACTGGCGGATCAGAGCCAGCTTCGCTTCCGGCGTCGCTTCAGAAAGAAAATCATCCACGCCCGCTTCGGCGGCAATGGCGGCTGCGGTAAGACGGTTATCCCCGGTGATCATCACCGTTTTGATGCCCATTTTGCGCAGTTGAGCAAAACGCTCCTTGATGCCGCCCTTAACGATATCCTTCAGGGCAATCACGCCCAGCACGTTCGAGCCTTCCGCCACCACCAGCGGCGTGGCCCCCTGTCGGGCGACGCTTTCGACCAGTTTGTCTACTTCAGGCGGGAAGTGGCCGTTGTTGGCTTCGATATGGCGACGGATGGCGTCAACGGAGCCTTTACGAATCATTCGGTCCTGAATGTTAATCCCACTCATGCGGGTCTGCGCGGTGAAGGGGACGAAAGTGGCGTGCAGGCTTTGCACGTCACGCTGGCGCAGATTGAAACGCTGCTTAGCCAGAATCACGATGCTGCGACCTTCCGGCGTTTCATCGGCCAGAGAGGAGAGCTGTGCGGCATCCGCGAGCGTTTTTTCATCCACGCCCGGTGCGGGCAAGAAATCAGAGGCCTGGCGGTTACCGAGGGTGATGGTCCCGGTTTTATCCAGCAGCAGTACGTCGACGTCACCGGCGGCTTCAACGGCGCGTCCGCTGGTGGCGATGACGTTCGCGCCCAGCATACGGCTCATCCCGGCGACACCGATAGCGGACAGCAATCCGCCAATGGTGGTTGGAATCAGGCATACCAGCAGCGCCACCAGTACGGTGATGCTGACCGCCGTGCCGCCATAGGCGGAGAACGGCCACAGCGTCGCGGTTGCCAGCAGGAAAACGATAGTCAGGGCGACCAGCAGAATGGTCAGCGCAATCTCGTTCGGCGTTTTGCGACGCTGCGCGCCCTCCACCATGGCGATCATCCGGTCAAGGAATGTTTCGCCCGGGTTAACGCTGCACTGGATCACCAGCCAGTCGGAGAGAATGCGCGTCCCGCCCGTCACGGAGGCGAAGTCACCGCCCGATTCACGAATAACCGGCGCGGATTCCCCGGTAATGGCGCTTTCATCTACCGATGCGCCCCCTTCGATAACTTCCCCGTCGCAGGGGATGATGTCGCCAGCTTCCACCAGCACCACGTCACCTTTACGCAGTTCATCTGCCGGAACGTGGTCCATCTGCGCGCCGTGTTTAGGTTCACGTAATTTGCGCGCGAAGGCGGTTTTTTTGACCCCTTTCAGGCTGTTAGCCTGTGCTTTACTGCGCCCTTCCGCCAGCGCTTCTGCGAAGTTGGCAAACAGCACGGTAAACCACAGCCACAGGCTGATGGCACCGGTAAAGAGTGCATTACCCGGAAGATGCCCCGTACCCATCGCAACTGCCAGCGCGGTGGTGAGTAAACTCCCTATCCAGACGATAAACATCACCGGGTTGTGCCACTGCACGCGTGGGCTCAGTTTTTTCACCGCATCCATGAGGGCCTGACGAACTAACGTCGGTTCGAGCAGGGCCAGTTGTTTACGACTCATGACAAATTCTCCGCAAAATCAGCGTAAAGAGAGGGTTTCCGCGACCGGGCCTAACGCGAGGGCGGGGATAAAGGTCAGGGCACCGACCAGCAGCACAGTGCCAATCAGCAGGCCGATAAACAGCGCGCCGTGTGTCGGTAACGTACCGGTGGTGGTCGGTTGGATTTTTTTACTCACCAGCGCTCCCGCGATCGCCATCACTGGCACAATCACGCCGAAACGCCCCACGAACATGCAAAACGCCAGCAGACAGTTCCAGAACGGTGAGTTAGCGCTTAAGCCTGCAAAGGCGCTGCCGTTGTTGTTGGCGGCAGACGAGACGGCGTAAAGCACTTCGCTAAAACCGTGAATGCCTGGGTTAAAGATGCCGCTGCGTCCGGCGTCGGTCATCAGCGCCAGCGCGGTGCCGATCAGAACGAGGGCAGGGGTGACCAGAATCGCCAGGGCGGTTAATTTCATCTCGCGGACGTCGATTTTTTTTCCCAGATATTCCGGAGTACGGCCAATCATCAAACCGGCGATGAATACGGCGAGCAGAACGAACAGCAGCATACCGTACAGCCCCGAGCCGACGCCGCCAAAGACCACTTCGCCAATTTGCATTAGCCACATTGGGATCATGCCGCCGAGGGCGGTAAAGGAGTCGTGCATGGCGTTAACCGCCCCGCACGACGCCGCCGTGGTGACCACCGCATACAGGCTGCTGGCGAGAATGCCAAAGCGGCTCTCTTTGCCTTCCATATTGATGTTGCTGTTGGCACCCAACTGCATGAAGTGGCTGTTACCGTTCCATTCGGCCCACATCACCAGCGCCACGCAAACCACGAAGATTAGCGACATTGCCCACAGCAGGGTGCGCCCCTGACGGCGATCGTTAACCACATCGCCAAAGGCAAAACACAGCGCGGTGGGGATCAGGAAGATCGCCAGCATTTGCACCATGTTGGTCAGCGCCGTTGGGTTTTCAAAGGGATGCGATGAGTTGGCATTGAAGAACCCGCCGCCGTTAGTGCCAAGCATTTTAATCGCTTCCTGCGAGGCCACTGGCCCCATCGGCAGGAGTTCTTTTGCGCCTTCCAGTGAGGTATATGGGGCATAAGGCAGCACGTTTTGCAGGGATCCTTGCTGGATAAAGAACAGCGCAATCAACAGTGCCACAGGCACCAGCACCCACAGGGTTATGCGCGTCAGATCGACCCAGGCGTTGCCCAACGTGCCAATGTTCTGACGAGCAAATGCACGCGTCAGGGCGAAGATCACCGCTATCCCGCTTGCCGCAGAGAGGAAGTTTTGCACGGTTAAGCCAGCCATCTGACTGAAATAGCTGAGCGTGGTTTCACCGGCATAGGATTGCCAGTTCGTGTTGGTTACAAAGCTTACCGCTGTGTTCAGCGCCAGATGCCAGGACAGGCCCGGCAGCTGCTGCGGATTAAGCGGCAGGCTCCCCTGCAGCATCAGCATGGCGAAGAGAACAACCAGCCCGACGATGTTTAGCAGCAAAATGGCCATCAGATACTGACGCCAGTTCATCTCCCGATCGTCTATTCCCAGTACGCGCCAAATCCCTTTTTCAACGCTTCCCGTGCCGGGCAAGGGGATGTTGTTGATCAGCCGTGCCAGTCCTGTTCCCAATGGCCTTGCCAGTACGAACAACACCAGTAAAAAGCTGGCGATAAGCAAAAACGCCTGAGCAGCCATCAGAATGCCTCCGCATTAATCAGGGCGTAGACCAGATAACCCAATAACAGGAACACCAGCACAATGCCGGCAATCAAACCTGCACTCACAATCCACCTCCGGGTGACATTTGTATTTGTGCTAAAGGTAGGATTTACGGCGCAAAGATTTCGCAAAAATCAGGCGGGAGGGTGTAAAAAAAGTATAAAAATGGAGATACCCACAATTTAACTATTGATAAGTAAATCGTTAACTTTTTTGTAACTTAATTACGGTGTGAATGTAAATATTCACTAAATGGATAAAAATAAGTGGTCGGATGAGTAGTAAAATTACAAACAAAGCGATATTATTTTAGCCAGGTCACAGATTTTGAATTTTCCGGATGACGTTTCCGGCCAACTATAGGGGAGAAAAATATGGATCTTTATAAAGAGTTTCCGGCTCATATCATTTTCATGCGTCGCACTTTCGCCGTAGTGGCTGGCGTGCTGGCACTGCCGGTAATGCTGTTCTGGAAAGATCGGGCACGTTTTTATAGCTATCTGCACCGCGTCTGGGCGAAAACCAGCGAGAAGCCGGTGTGGATGGATCAGGCCGAGAAAGCGACCTGCGATTTCTACTGATACGAAGACTACACACAGCAATAAAAAAACCGCCTACAGCAATGTGGCGGTTTTTTTGTCCCTCGGGATTCGCGGTCCGTTGGGTGGCTTTCAAACTCTCGTCAGAGGCTTACAAGAATATCTCGGGTCCTTAAGTAATCAAACTGCAACGCCCTAAATATAATCTTAAAAACCTTTTCAGTGGATTACGTTTTGTCCCTGGGCCAACTACTATGCAGCGTCCCTTTCCGCCATCTCGCACATGGGCGCCGGTCCCGGGAGAGGTGTTACCACAACCGTAAGTCAGGCTCTCGTCAGAGCTTGTGTCCACCGACTTATCACCGGTGGTGAACGGTGGAGCGGTTAGCTGCAGGGACCGCATAATGAAACGCTATTTTTGCATCGCGTTCATTGTCGCCAGCGTACTCGTTGTGAAAAGTGATGAACCGACCGTGTTTGTTGCATTTACCACGATAGCGCAGGACAAGTAGCGTTAAGGCCGCCTCGGGCGGCCTTTTTTATTTCATCCCGTCTACACTTCATGGCAAAGTAGTTCAATGCATGCTTTTTCCTTTTACGGCATGCCCTTACGGACATAATGGACAATTGCCTGGAGTTTTATGCCCACCCATCTGGTTTGGTTTCGCGCGGACCTGCGCGTACATGACAATATCGCCCTTGCGGCAGCCTGCCGCGCCAAAGACGCTAACGTACTGGCACTGTTTATGGCTACGCCCGAGCAGTGGCGGCAGCACGATATGGCCCCCCGACAGGCGGCCTTGCTCCGGGCGTATCTGAACGATCTGCAGCACTCGCTTGCCGGAAAAGGCATACCGCTTCTCTATAAAGAGGTGAGTGATTTTGCCGCGCAGCTCCAGACGCTGCAGGAGATCTGTAAGCAGCATGACGTCAGGCATCTTTTTTATAACTACCAGTATGAATTCAACGAGCAGCAGCGGGATCGTCAGCTGGAGAACGTGCTGGAAGGGATCGTCTGTGAAGGGTTTGACGACAGCGTGATGCTGGCACCGGGCAGCGTGATGACCGGCAACCACGAGATGTATAAAGTTTTTACGCCGTTTAAAAACGCCTTTATCAAACGCCTGAAGGAGGCGCTGCCGGAGTGCGTTGCCGCGCCTGCCGCGCCTGCCGCGCGGGGCGAGCCCGTGACGGATTTGCCAGAGCTGACGTTTGATTACCCTCAGCAGGCGTTTGATGAAACGTTGTTTCCCGCCGATGAGAAAGCGGCCATTGTCCAACTCCGGCAGTTCTGTAAACAGAATGCGGCTGATTACGAAGCGCGTCGGGATTTCCCCGGCGTTGAAGGCACCAGCCGTCTGTCGGCCTGTCTCGCGCTGGGTGCGATCTCTCCCCGCCAGTGTTTGCATCGCCTGCTGGCAGAACAGCCGCAGGCGCTGGACGGTGGTGCAGGGGCTGTCTGGCTCAATGAACTTATCTGGCGCGAGTTCTATCGCCACCTGATGACGTATCACCCTGATTTATGTAAACATCGCCCATTCATTCAATGGACTGATAATGTAAGGTGGCAGTCGAATGATAAGCAGCTCAGAGCCTGGCAATCCGGACAGACGGGTTTCCCCATTGTCGATGCCGCCATGCGTCAGCTCAATGAAACCGGATGGATGCACAACCGCCTGCGGATGATTACCGCCAGCTTTCTGGTGAAAGATCTGCTTATCGACTGGCGTATCGGAGAGCGCTATTTTATTTCTCAGCTGATCGATGGCGATCTCGCGGCGAATAACGGTGGCTGGCAGTGGGCGGCCTCCACCGGTACCGATGCGGCTCCCTATTTTCGTATTTTTAATCCGACGACGCAGGGACAAAAATTTGATGCGGACGGCGAGTTTATCCGCCAGTGGGTACCTGAACTTAACGTTGTCCCCGCGAAAGCGATCCACGACCCATGGGCATGGGCGGATAAACAGGGCGTAAAGCTCGATTATCCCCGTCCGGTTGTCGACCACAAACAGGCACGCGTCGCCACGCTGGCGGCGTACGAAGCCGCGCGCAAAGTATGAGAGAGTGATGATGAAAAACAGCGAACTGGAAAGCCTGATTAACGAAAAACTGAACAGCGCCTCCTTCAGCGACTACGGCCCGAACGGCCTGCAGGTGGAAGGACGCGAAACGGTGCAGAAAATTATCACCGGCGTGACGGCAAGCCAGGCGCTGCTGGATGAAGCCGTGCGTCAGGAAGCCGATGCGGTCATCGTTCACCACGGTTATTTCTGGAAGAACGAATCCCCCATTATTCGCGGCATGAAGCGCAACCGCCTGAAAACATTGCTGGCAAATGACATCAACCTGTACGGTTATCACCTGCCGCTGGATGCGCACCCGGAACTGGGTAACAACGTGCAGTTAGCGCAATTGCTGGGTATTACCGTGATGGGGGAAATCGAACCGCTGGTGCCGTGGGGCGAACTGGCGATGCCTGTTCCGGGTCTCGAGCTGGCGTCGTGGATCGAAGCGCGCCTCGGACGTCGTCCGCTGTGGTGTGGCGACACGGGGCCAGATACCGTGAAGCGTGTAGCCTGGTGCACCGGGGGCGGGCAGGGCTTTATCGATAGCGCCGCGCGTTTCGGCGTCGATGCCTTTATCACGGGGGAAGTGTCTGAGCAGACGGTTCACTCCGCCCGCGAGCAGGGGCTCCATTTTTACGCGGCAGGTCACCATGCAACCGAACGAGGCGGCATTCGCGCCCTCAGCGAGTGGCTGACGGAAAATACCGATCTGGATGTGACCTTTATTGATATCCCCAATCCGGCCTGATGAGAGGTGCCCGAGTGCAGAGAGCGCGTTGTTATCTTTTGGGTGAAACCGCCGTCGTACTGGAGCTTGAACCTCCGGTCACGCTTGCCACGCAAAAGCGTATCTGGCGGCTGACGCAGCGTCTGGCCGATATACCTGAAGTGGTTGAAACCATTCCGGGCATGAACAATATCACCGTCGTGCTGCGCAACCCGCACACGAAAGCACTGGATGCCATCGAACGCCTGCAGCGCTGGTGGGAAGAGAGCGAAGCGCTGGAGCCGGAATCGCGTGCCATTGAGATCCCGGTCGTCTATGGCGGCACGGGGGGGCCGGATCTTGGCGTTGTGGCAGCGCACTGCGGGTTAACAGAAAAGCAGGTGGTTGAGTTGCACAGTTCGGTTAACTACGTGGTCTGGTTCCTTGGGTTTCAGCCCGGCTTCCCGTATCTGGGCGGATTGTCACCCCAGCTGCATACGCCGCGTCGTGCCGAACCGCGCCTGAGCGTACCGGCGGGGACGGTGGCTATCGGCGGCGAGCAAACCGGCGTTTATCCGCTGGCATCGCCCGGCGGCTGGCAGCTTATTGGGCACACGGCTACGCCGTTATTTGAACCTGGACGGGAGACGCCAATACTCCTGCGTCCCGGCGATACCCTTCGCTTTATCCCGCAAAAGGAGGGGGTATGTTAACGCTTATTCGCGCAGGGCTTTACACCTCTGTGCAGGATGCAGGCCGATTTGGCCTGCGTCAGTCCGGCGTGAGCTACTGCGGCGCGCTGGACAGGCCGTCACTGGAGATTGCTAACGTGCTGGTGGGCAACCCCGGCAGTACGGCCGCGCTCGAAATTACGCTCGGCCAGTGTGTGATTGAGTTTGGTCAGGAAACCTGGTTTGCCTTAACCGGCGCAGGCTGTGAGGCCACGCTGGATGGTAAAGCGGTGTGGACCGGCTGGCGGCTGCGGGCGAAAGCCGGACAGCGTCTGACGCTCAAGCGTCCGCTACACGGTGTGCGGAGCTATCTCGCGGTGGCTGGCGGCATTGACGTGCCGGAAGTGCTGGGCTCATCCAGTACCGATCAGAAGGCGGGCATCGGCGGGCATGAAGGGCGTCTGCTGCGCGACGGCGATCGGCTGGCTATTAAACCTTCAGCGCGTCATTTCTCGACCACGCAGGGCGTAAAGCAGTTGCTGTGGGGAAACCAGATCCGCGCCTTACCGGGGCCGGAATATCACGAGTTTGACGAGGCGTCTAAAGAGTCCTTCTGGCGCTCGCCGTGGAAGCTCAGCCCGCAGAGCAACCGTATGGGTTACCGCCTGCAGGGGCAGCCGCTGACCCGCACGACGGACCGGGAACTGCTCTCCCACGGGTTATTGCCGGGGGTCATTCAGGTGCCGGGCAACGGGCAACCCATCGTACTGATGAACGATGCGCAAACCACGGGCGGATACCCGCGAATTGCCTGCATTATTGAAGCGGATCGCTACCATCTGGCGCAAATTCCTCTCGGGCAGCCGATTCACTTCGTGCAGTGTTCGCTGGAGGAGGCGCTCAAGGCGCGGCAGGATCAGCAGCGTTATCTCGAACAGCTGGCGTGGAGGCTTGATGGTAAAGATTGATTTAAACGCCGATCTGGGAGAGGGCGGCAGCGCCGATGCGGCGCTGATGACGCTGGTCACCTCGGTCAACATCGCCTGTGGCTTTCACGCGGGCGATGCGCAAACCATGCTGGAGAGCGTGCGTAATGCCATCAAAAACGGCGTGGCGATTGGCGCACATCCCAGCTTCCCCGATCGGGAAAACTTTGGCCGCACGGCGATGGATCTCCCGCCGGAGACGGTCTACGCTCAGGTGCTCTACCAGATCGGCGCGCTGGAGGCGATGGTGCGTGCGGAGAACGGTGTGATGCGCCACGTGAAGCCGCACGGCATGCTCTACAATCAGGCGGCGAAAGATCCGGCGCTGGCGGACGCTATTGCCCGCGCGGTGCGGGACAGTAATCCGCAGCTGATCCTTGTGGGTTTGGCCGGTAGCGAGCTGATTCGCGCCGGGAAGCGGCTGGGGCTGACTACGCGTCAGGAAGTCTTTGCCGACCGCGGTTATCAGCCCGATGGCAGTCTGGTCCCGCGCACGCAGGCCGGGGCGATGATAACCGATGAAGGTAAAGCGCTGGCGCAGACGCTGGAGATGGTGTGCGCCGGGCGGGTGACCGCCGTGGACGGAACACCGGCAAATGTTCAGGCCGATACGGTGTGTTTACACGGCGACGGCGAGCATGCGCTCCAGTTCGCGCGCCGCTTACGGGCGGCGTTCTCTGAAGAGGGCATTCTGGTCAGCGCAGAATAATCATGAAAGGACAATAACATGCCAGAAGGTCCGGAGATCCGCCGCGCGGCGGATAGCCTGGAGGCGGCGATAAAGGGCAAACCGTTGACGAATGTGTGGTTTGCTTTTCCTCAGCTAAAACCGTTTGAATCACAGCTGGTGGGGCAGACGGTGACCCATATTGAAACGCGCGGCAAGGCCTTGCTTACGCACTTTTCCCATAACCTGACGTTATATAGCCATAACCAGCTGTACGGCGTCTGGCGCGTGGTGGAGGCGGACGAGCAGCCGCAAACCACCCGCGTACTGCGCGTCAGGCTGCAAACGGCGGATAAAGCAATCCTGCTTTACAGCGCGTCGGATATCGAAATGTTAACGCCGGAGCAATTGCTCACTCACCCGTTCTTACAGCGGGTCGGGCCGGACGTGCTGGATATGCGCCTGACGGCAAACGATGTTAAAACCCGCTTGTTATCCCCCAAATTCCGCAACCGGCAATTTTCCGGGTTATTGCTCGATCAGGCGTTCCTGGCAGGGTTAGGTAACTATCTGCGGGTGGAAATTCTGTGGGAAGTGGGGCTGGCGGCGCAGCATAAAGCGTCTCAGCTGAATGATGAACAGCTGGAGGCGTTATCCCACGCGCTACTGGATATTCCGCGACTGTCGTACAACACGCGCGGCGTGGTGGATGACAACACGCATCACGGGGCGCTGTTCCGCTTTAAGGTGTTTCATCGGGCGGGGAAAAAGTGCGAAAGGTGTGGTGGCATTATTGAGAGAACCACGCTCTCTTCACGACCGTTTTACTGGTGTCCCGAGTGCCAGACGTAAAAAAGCCGGGTGGCGGCTACGCCTTACCCGGCCTACATTTCGCACTTGTAGGCCCGGCAAGCGAAGCGCCGCCGGGCGTGTTTATTAGCGCTTAATATCAGACTTAAAATCACGCTGCTCGTAGCCGGTATACAGCTGACGAGGACGGGCGATTTTCATGCCTTCGCTGTGCATTTCGTTCCAGTGCGCAATCCAGCCTACGGTACGGGCCATGGCGAAGATCACGGTGAACATGGAAGACGGAATACCCATCGCTTTCAGAATAATGCCAGAGTAGAAATCGACGTTCGGGTAGAGTTTCTTCTCGATGAAGTACGGGTCGTTCAGCGCGATGTGTTCCAGCTCCATCGCCACTTCCAGCAGGTCATCTTTGGTACCCAGCTCTTTCAGCACTTCATGGCAGGTCTCACGCATGACGGTCGCGCGCGGGTCGTAGTTTTTGTAAACACGGTGACCGAAGCCCATCAGGCGGAAGGAGTCATTCTTGTCTTTCGCGCGACGCACGAACTCAGGAATGTGCTCAACGGTGCTGATCTCTTCCAGCATCTTCAGCGCCGCTTCGTTCGCGCCGCCGTGCGCCGGTCCCCACAGGGAGGCGATGCCCGCAGCGATACAGGCGAACGGGTTCGCGCCTGAAGAGCCTGCGGTACGGACGGTGGAGGTCGAAGCGTTTTGTTCGTGGTCAGCGTGCAGGATCAGAATACGGTCCATCGCGCGTTCCAGTACCGGATTCACTTCGTACTCTTCGCACGGCGTGGAGAACATCATGCGCAGGAAGTTACCCGCGTAGGAGAGGTCGTTGCGCGGATACACAAACGGCTGGCCGATGGAGTATTTGTAGCACATCGCCGCCATGGTCGGCATTTTGGACAGCAGGCGGAACGCCGCGATATCGCGGTGACGCGGGTTATTCACGTCAAGGGAGTCGTGGTAGAACGCCGCCAGCGCACCGGTAATCCCGCACATCACCGCCATCGGGTGAGAGTCACGACGGAACGCATGGAACAGACGGGTAATCTGCTCATGGATCATGGTGTGACGGGTCACGGTGGTTTTGAATTCATCGTACTGGGCCTGCGTCGGTTTTTCGCCGTTCAGCAGGATGTAGCACACTTCCAGATAGTTGGATTCGGTGGCTAACTGATCGATGGGGAAGCCGCGATGGAGCAGGATACCTTCGTCACCGTCAATGTAGGTGATTTTGGATTCGCAAGATGCGGTAGAGGTAAATCCAGGGTCAAAGGTGAAAACTCCTTTGGAACCCAGCGTACGGATATCAATAACATCCTGACCGAGCGTGCCTTTTAGCACATCCAGTTCAATAGCAGTGTCACCACCCAGGGTGAGCTTTGCCTTTGTATCAGCCATTTACGGTCTCCTTAGCGCCTTATGCTTAAGACTGCGCTTTACCGGATTTGCTTTCAGCTGTTAATCACCGTTACCAGATTGTTATTTGGCTTACCGCTCAGCTCACGAGGACAAACCAGGGTACAGAGCTATGGCGCCTTGCAGGTAAACGAATGAAATATCAGTGAAACAACAGCAAATCAGCGTTTTTGCAGTCCGAATTATTCAAACCTGTATACCACTAATAACTGTCCTGATAACTTCGGTCAATACCATCACACTGTTACATAACTATTTGTCAGGTGAAAGTGAGACCTCATAACTTTTGCGCATTATATGCCTTTTCTGCTGACGTTTGTAACAATATTGTTTAACATTTGTCAAATCAGATGATTAAAAATTAAAAAGATGTTGTTATCGTGACCCTGATCACTGTTCCAGAGAAAACCCGACAAACTGTATGTAGGTTAATTGTAATGATTTTGTGAACGGCCTATACTGCCGCCAGGTCTCCGGAACACCCTGCAATCCCGAGCCACCCAGCGTTGTAACGTGTCGTTTTAGCATTTGGAAGCAATGTTTTGCATGACGCGCAGTTATAGAAAAGGAACGCTGCTTGACCCGCATCGCAGTCCGGAGGAAGGAAACAATAAGAACAGCATGTGGGCGTTATTCATGATAAGAAATGTGAAAAAACAAAGACCTGTCAATCTGGATCTCAAAACGATCCGATTCCCTGTAACAGCAATAGCGTCCATTTTGCACCGCGTCTCCGGTGTGATTACGTTTGTGGCGGTCGGTATTTTGCTGTGGTTACTGGGAACCAGCCTCTCTTCTCCTGAAGGATTCCTCCAGGCCTCTGCCATTATGAACAGCTTCTTCGTGAAATTTATCATGTGGGGCATTCTGACCGCGCTGGCGTACCACGTTGTGGTGGGTGTTCGCCATATGCTGATGGACTTTGGCTACCTGGAAGAGACTTTCGAAGCTGGGAAACGCTCCGCTAACATTTCATTTGTAATCACTGTCGTGCTTTCACTTCTCGCAGGAGTTCTCGTATGGTAAGCAACGCCTCCGCATTAGGACGCAACGGCGTACATGACTTCATCCTGGTCCGTGCTACCGCCATCGTTCTCACCCTTTACATCATCTATATGATCGGTTTCTTCGCGACCAGCGGCACGCTGACGTGGGAAATCTGGAGCGGGTTCTTCGGATCTGCCTTCACCAAAGTGTTCACCCTGCTGGCGCTGTTCTCCATCCTTATTCATGCCTGGATTGGCATGTGGCAGGTGTTGACCGATTACGTTAAACCACTGGCGATTCGCCTTCCTCTGCAGCTGGTTATTGTTGTTGCCCTGGTGGTTTACGTTATTTATGGATTCGTTGTGGTGTGGGGTGTGTAATGAAACTGCCAGTCAGAGAATTTGATGCTGTAGTGATTGGTGCCGGTGGCGCAGGTATGCGTGCCGCACTGCAAATTTCCCAGAGCGGCCAAACCTGTGCGCTGCTCTCTAAAGTGTTCCCAACCCGTTCGCACACCGTGTCTGCGCAGGGCGGTATCACCGTTGCGCTGGGTAATACCCATGAAGATAACTGGGAATGGCACATGTACGACACGGTAAAAGGTTCCGATTACATCGGTGACCAGGACGCCATCGAATATATGTGTAAAACCGGCCCGGAAGCGATTCTGGAGCTGGACCACATGGGTCTGCCGTTCTCCCGTCTGGAAAATGGCACCATCTATCAACGTCCGTTTGGCGGCCAGTCGAAAGATTTCGGCGGCGAGCAGGCGGCACGTACTGCGGCAGCGGCTGATCGTACCGGTCACGCACTGCTGCACACTCTGTATCAGCAGAACCTGAAAAACCACACCACAATTTTCTCCGAGTGGTATGCGCTGGATCTGGTGAAAAACGCCGATGGCGCAATCGTCGGTTGTACCGCGCTGTGCATCGAAACCGGTGAAGTGGTTTACTTCAAAGCCCGCGCTACCGTGCTGGCGACCGGCGGCGCAGGCCGTATTTATCAGTCCACCACCAACGCCCACATCAACACCGGTGACGGTGTCGGTATGGCTATCCGCGCGGGCGTGCCGGTGCAGGATATGGAAATGTGGCAGTTCCACCCGACCGGTATCGCCGGTGCAGGCGTTCTGGTAACAGAAGGCTGCCGTGGTGAAGGCGGTTACCTGTTGAACAAGCACGGCGAGCGCTTCATGGAGCGTTATGCCCCGAATGCGAAAGACCTGGCGGGTCGTGACGTGGTGGCGCGTTCCATCATGATCGAAATCCGTGAAGGCCGCGGCTGTGACGGCCCATGGGGTCCACACGCGAAGCTGAAACTCGACCACTTGGGTAAAGAGGTTCTGGAATCCCGTCTGCCGGGTATCCTGGAGCTGTCCCGCACCTTCGCACACGTCGACCCGGTGAAAGAGCCGATTCCGGTTATCCCAACCTGCCACTACATGATGGGCGGTATTCCGACCAAAGTGACCGGTCAGGCGCTGACCGTGAACGAGCAGGGCGAAGACGTGGTTATTCCTGGCCTGTTCGCGGTAGGCGAAATTGCCTGCGTATCCGTACACGGCGCAAACCGTCTGGGCGGCAACTCCCTGCTGGACCTGGTGGTGTTTGGTCGTGCAGTGGGTCTGCATCTGCAGGAATCCATTGCCGAGCAGGGCGCACTGCGTGATGCAACCGATGACGAAATTGATGCCTCTCTTGCGCGCCTCAACCGCTGGAACGGTAACCGTAACGGCGAAGATCCGGTGGAAATCCGTAAAGCGCTGCAGGAATGCATGCAGCATAACTTCTCGGTATTCCGCGAAGGTGACGCGATGGCCAAAGGCCTTGAACAGCTGAAAGCGATCCGCGAGCGTCTGAAAAATGCCCGTCTGGACGATACCTCAAGCGAGTTCAACACCCAGCGCGTAGAGTGCCTGGAGCTGGATAACCTGATGGAAACCGCTTACGCCACTGCGGTGTCGGCAAACTTCCGTACCGAAAGCCGTGGCGCGCATAGCCGCTTCGACTTCCCGGATCGTGATGACGAAAACTGGCTGTGCCATTCCCTGTATCTGCCAGAGTCGGAATCCATGACGCGTCGTAGCGTCAACATGGAACCGAAACTGCGTCCGGCGTTCCCGCCGAAGATTCGTACTTACTAATGCGGAGACAGGATAATGAAACTCGAATTCTCAGTTTATCGTTATAACCCGGATGTAGACGACGCTCCGCGTATGCAGGATTACACCCTGGAAGCGGAAGAAGGTCGCGACATGATGCTGCTGGATGCCTTAATGCAGCTGAAAGAAAAAGATCCAACGCTGTCGTTCCGCCGCTCCTGCCGTGAAGGGGTCTGTGGCTCTGACGGTGTGAACATGAACGGCAAAAATGGTCTGGCCTGCATCACGCCAATTTCAGCGTTGCAGCGTCCTGGTCAGAAAATTGTTATCCGTCCTCTGCCAGGCCTGCCGGTCGTGCGTGATTTGGTGGTAGACATGGGGCAATTCTATGCACAATATGAGAAGATTAAGCCTTACTTATTGAATAATGGGCAAAATCCACCCGCTCGCGAGCACTTACAGTCTCCTGAGCAGCGTGAAAAACTCGATGGGCTGTACGAGTGTATTCTCTGCGCATGTTGTTCTACGTCCTGCCCGTCGTTCTGGTGGAACCCGGACAAGTTTATCGGCCCGGCCGGTCTGCTGGCTGCCTATCGCTTCCTGATCGATAGCCGCGACACCGAAACCGATAACCGTCTGGAAGGACTGAGTGACGCTTTCAGCGTATTCCGCTGCCATAGCATCATGAACTGCGTCAGTGTGTGTCCTAAGGGGCTAAACCCGACGCGCGCCATCGGCCATATTAAGTCGATGCTGCTGCAGCGCAGTGCGTAAGTAAAAACGCCGGATGGCGCTGCGCTTATCCGGCCTACGTAACAGTAGGCCCGGTAAGCGTAGCGCCACCGGGCAAATTGCAGAAACCTTTAAAAACTGCCCTGAAGTCTAGACAGTTTCTAAAGGTTCCTTCGCGGGCCAAATGAAAAGAGCTCGCAGGTGAACCCCGGCACGTACACGTGGTGTGCGTGGTAGTTTCTACGGCGAAAGTAAGCATAAAAATGCTTAAGGGATCACGATGCAGAACGGCGCAATGAAAGCCTGGCTGGACTCTTCTTTCCTTTCTGGTGCGAACCAGAGCTGGATTGAACAGCTCTATGAAGACTTCTTAACCGATCCTGACTCAGTGGACGCAAACTGGCGTTCCATGTTCCAGGAGTTGCCTGGCACGGGAGTCAAACCGGATCAATTCCACTCCAAAACACGTGATTATTTCCGCCGTCTGGCGAAGGATGCCTCACGTTACTCTTCTGCGATTTCCGACCCTGACACCAATGCGAAGCAGGTTAAAGTCCTGCAGCTCATCAACGCTTATCGCTTCCGCGGTCACCAGCATGCGAATCTCGATCCGCTGGGACTGTGGCAGCAGGAACGTGTGGCCGATCTCGATCCGGCGTATCACGATCTGACCGAGGCCGATTTCCAGGAAAGCTTTAACGTAGGTTCCTTTGCCATCGGCAAAGACACGATGAAGCTGGGCGAACTGATTAACGCGCTCAAGCAAACCTACTGCGGCTCCATCGGCGCGGAATACATGCACATCACCTCTACCGAAGAGAAACGCTGGATCCAGCAGCGTATCGAATCCGTGGCGGGCCACGCGACATTCTCCGCTGACGAGAAAAAACGTTTCCTCAGCGAACTGACTGCAGCAGAAGGCCTTGAGCGCTATCTGGGCGCGAAATTCCCGGGTGCAAAACGCTTCTCGCTGGAAGGCGGTGACGCGTTAGTGCCAATGCTGAAAGAGCTGATTCGCCACGCGGGCAACAGCGGTACCCGTGAAGTGGTACTGGGCATGGCGCACCGCGGTCGTCTGAACGTGCTGGTCAACGTGCTGGGTAAAAAGCCGCAGGACCTGTTCGACGAGTTCGCGGGCAAACACAAAGAACACCTCGGCACCGGCGACGTGAAGTACCACATGGGCTTCTCGTCTGATATCGAAACCGAAGGCGGTCTGGTTCACCTGGCGCTGGCGTTTAACCCGTCGCACCTTGAAATCGTTAGCCCGGTGGTTATCGGTTCTGTGCGTGCGCGTCTGGATCGTCTGGACGAACCGAGCAGCAACAAAGTTCTGCCAATCACCATTCACGGTGATGCGGCGATTACCGGTCAGGGCGTGGTTCAGGAAACCCTGAACATGTCGAAAGCGCGTGGTTACGAAGTGGGCGGTACCGTTCGCATCGTGATCAACAACCAGGTGGGCTTCACCACCTCTAACCCGCTGGACGCGCGTTCTACCCCATACTGCACCGACATCGGTAAGATGGTGCAGGCGCCAATCTTCCACGTGAATGCGGATGACCCGGAAGCGGTCGCTTTCGTCACCCGTCTGGCGCTCGACTTCCGTAACACCTTTAAACGCGACGTGCTGATCGACCTGTTCTGCTACCGCCGTCACGGCCACAACGAAGCTGATGAGCCAAGTGCAACCCAGCCGTTGATGTATCAGAAAATCAAAAAACACCCGACCCCGCGCAAAATCTATGCTGACAAGCTGGAAGCGGACAAAGTGGCGACGCTGGAAGATGCGACCGAGCTGGTCAATCTTTACCGCGACGCGCTGGATGCGGGTGAATGCGTAGTGAAAGAGCTGCGCCCAATGAACATGCACTCCTTTACCTGGTCGCCGTACCTCAACCACGAATGGGATGAGAGCTACCCGAACAAGGTTGAGATGAAGCGCCTGCAAGAGCTGGCTAAACGCATCAGCACCGTACCGGACGCTATCGAAATGCAGTCTCGCGTAGCGAAAATCTACGGTGACCGTCAGGCCATGGCGGCAGGCGAGAAGCTGTTCGACTGGGGCGGTGCAGAAACCCTGGCCTATGCGACCCTGGTTGACGAAGGTATTCCTGTTCGTCTGTCCGGTGAAGATGCGGGCCGTGGTACCTTCTTCCACCGTCACGCGGTGGTTCACAACCAGTCCAACGGTTCAACTTACACCCCGCTGCAGCACGTGCACAACGGTCAGGGCCAGTTCAAGGTCTGGGACTCCGTGCTGTCTGAAGAAGCGGTACTGGCCTTCGAATACGGCTACGCCACCGCAGAACCACGCACCCTGACCATCTGGGAAGCGCAGTTCGGTGACTTCGCCAACGGTGCGCAGGTGGTTATCGACCAGTTCATCTCCTCCGGCGAGCAGAAGTGGGGCCGCATGTGTGGTCTGGTGATGCTGCTGCCGCACGGTTATGAAGGACAGGGTCCGGAGCACTCTTCCGCGCGTCTGGAACGTTATCTGCAGCTCTGCGCCGAGCAGAACATGCAGGTCTGCGTGCCGTCCACCCCGGCTCAGGTGTACCACATGCTGCGTCGTCAGGCGCTGCGCGGTATGCGCCGTCCGCTGGTGGTGATGTCACCAAAATCTCTGCTGCGTCATCCGCTGGCTGTTTCAAGCCTGGATGAACTGGCCAACGGCACCTTCCTGCCAGCCATCGGCGAGATTGACGAACTGGATCCGAAGGGCGTGAAGCGTGTCGTGATGTGTTCTGGTAAGGTTTATTACGACCTGCTGGAACAGCGCCGCAAGAACGATCAGAAAGATGTCGCCATCGTGCGTATCGAGCAGCTTTATCCGTTCCCGCATCAGGCGATGCAGGACGTGCTGAAACAGTACGCTCACGTACATGATTTTGTCTGGTGCCAGGAAGAGCCGCTTAACCAGGGCGCATGGTACTGCAGCCAGCATCATTTCCGTGAAGTGATTCCATTTGGGTCTGCTCTGCGTTATGCAGGTCGCCCGGCCTCCGCCTCTCCGGCGGTAGGGTATATGTCCGTTCACCAGAAGCAGCAACAAGATCTGGTCAATGACGCGCTGAACGTCGATTAATTAAAGGATACATAATGAGTAGCGTAGATATTCTTGTTCCCGACCTGCCTGAATCCGTAGCAGATGCGACCGTCGCCACCTGGCACAAAAAACCGGGCGATGCCGTTAAGCGCGATGAAGTGCTGGTAGAAATCGAAACTGACAAAGTGGTACTGGAAGTACCGGCTTCGGCGGATGGCGTTCTGGACGCGGTGCTGGAAGATGAAGGTACCACCGTCACCTCTCGTCAGATCCTGGGTCGCCTGCGTGAAGGCAACAGCGCGGGCAAAGAGTCCAGCGCCAAGTCTGATGAGAAAGCCTCTACCCCAGCGCAGCGCCAGCAGGCGTCTCTGGAAGAGCAAACCAACGACGCACTGAGCCCGGCGATCCGTCGTCTGCTGGCTGAGCACAACCTGGACGCGGCAGCCATTAAAGGCACCGGTGTGGGTGGACGTCTGACGCGCGAAGATATCGAAAAGCACCTGGCGAAAGCGCCTGCGAAAGCAGAAGCCAAAGCCCCTGCGGCAGCACCGGCAGCGCAGCCTGCTCTGGGCGCACGCAGCGAAAAACGCGTGCCGATGACTCGCCTGCGTAAGCGTGTGGCCGAGCGTCTGCTGGAAGCGAAAAACTCCACCGCGATGCTGACCACCTTCAACGAAGTGAACATGAAGCCAATCATGGACCTGCGTAAGCAGTACGGTGACGCGTTTGAAAAACGTCACGGTATCCGTCTGGGCTTTATGTCCTTCTACGTGAAGGCGGTGGTTGAAGCGCTGAAACGCTACCCGGAAGTGAACGCCTCTATCGACGGCGATGACGTGGTTTACCACAACTACTTCGACGTCAGCATGGCGGTTTCTACCCCGCGTGGCCTGGTGACCCCGGTTCTGCGTGACGTAGATACCCTGGGCATGGCTGATATTGAGAAAAACATCAAAGAGCTGGCTGTGAAAGGCCGCGACGGCAAGCTGACCGTAGACGATCTGACCGGCGGTAACTTCACCATTACCAACGGCGGCGTATTTGGTTCGCTGATGTCTACCCCGATCATTAACCCGCCGCAGAGCGCGATCCTGGGTATGCATGCCATTAAAGATCGCCCTATGGCGGTAGACGGTAAAGTGGAGATCCTGCCAATGATGTACCTGGCGCTCTCTTACGATCACCGCCTGATCGACGGCCGCGAGTCCGTGGGCTTCCTGGTAGCGATTAAAGAGCTGCTGGAAGATCCAACGCGTCTGCTGCTGGACGTCTAGTAACGTTTTAGCGTCACCTGCCCTGTAGGCCGGATAAGCGTAGCGCCATCCGGCACACACACCGCGCCGGTCTACAGGTTTGAAGATAACGATTACCCTGAAGGATGGATAGAACACATGAACTTACATGAATATCAGGCCAAACAGCTGTTTGCCCGGTATGGCTTACCGGCTCCGGTGGGTTATGCCTGTACTACCCCGCGTGAAGCAGAAGAAGCCGCATCTAAAATCGGTGCCGGCCCGTGGGTAGTTAAGTGTCAGGTTCACGCTGGTGGCCGTGGTAAAGCGGGCGGTGTGAAGGTTGTTAAGAGCAAAGAAGAAATTCGTGCGTTTGCTGAACATTGGCTCGGCAAACGTCTGGTGACCTACCAGACAGATGCAAACGGCCAGCCGGTTAACCAGATCCTGGTTGAAGCGGCGACCGACATCGCGAAAGAGCTGTACCTGGGCGCGGTTGTTGACCGTAGCTCCCGTCGCGTAGTGTTCATGGCGTCTACCGAAGGCGGCGTGGAAATCGAAAAAGTGGCGGAAGAAACCCCGCACCTGATCCACAAAGTGGCTATCGATCCGCTGGCGGGCCCAATGCCTTACCAGGGTCGCGAGCTGGCGTTCAAACTGGGCCTGGAAGGCAAGCTGGTTCAGCAGTTCACCAAGATCTTCATGGGTCTGGCGAACATTTTCCTGGAGCGCGATCTGGCGCTGATCGAGATCAACCCGCTGGTGATCACCACCCAGGGCGACCTGATCTGCCTCGACGGCAAGCTGGGCGCTGACGGCAACGCGCTGTTCCGCCAGTCCGATCTGCGTGAAATGCGCGACCAGTCTCAGGAAGATCCGCGTGAAGCACAGGCTGCACAGTGGGAGCTGAACTACGTCGCGCTGGATGGCAACATCGGCTGCATGGTTAACGGTGCGGGCCTGGCAATGGGCACCATGGACATCGTTAAGCTGCACGGCGGTGAGCCAGCAAACTTCCTCGACGTGGGCGGTGGCGCAACCAAAGAGCGCGTAACCGAAGCGTTCAAAATCATCCTCTCTGACGATAACGTGAAGGCGGTTCTGGTTAACATCTTCGGCGGCATCGTGCGTTGCGACCTGATTGCCGACGGCATCATCGGTGCGGTAGAAGAAGTGGGTGTTAACGTACCGGTTGTTGTGCGTCTGGAAGGTAACAACGCTGAACTCGGCGCGAAAAAACTGGCTGACAGCGGCCTGAATATTATTGCAGCGAAAAGTCTGACGGATGCAGCTCAGCAGGTTGTTGCCGCAGTGGAGGGGAAATAATGTCAGTTTTAATTAATAAAGATACCAAGGTTATCTGCCAGGGCTTCACCGGTAGCCAGGGGACATTCCACTCCGAACAGGCGATTGCCTACGGTACGCAGATGGTTGGCGGCGTAACTCCAGGCAAAGGCGGCACCACGCACCTGGGCCTGCCGGTGTTCAACACCGTGCGTGAAGCGGTAGAAGCGACGGGCGCAACCGCGACCGTGATCTACGTTCCAGCGCCGTTCTGCAAAGACTCCATTCTGGAAGCGATCGACGCAGGCATCAAACTGATCATCACCATCACCGAAGGTATCCCGACGCTGGATATGCTGACCGTGAAGGTGAAGCTGGATGAAGCAGGCGTGCGCATGATCGGCCCGAACTGCCCAGGCGTGATCACCCCGGGCGAATGCAAAATCGGCATCATGCCGGGTCACATTCATAAGCCGGGCAAAGTGGGCATCGTTTCCCGTTCCGGTACGCTGACCTATGAAGCGGTTAAGCAGACCACAGATTACGGCTTCGGCCAGTCCACCTGTGTGGGCATCGGCGGTGACCCAATCCCGGGTTCTAACTTCATCGACATCCTGAAACTGTTCCAGGAAGATCCGCAGACCGAAGCGATCGTAATGATCGGTGAGATCGGCGGTAGCGCGGAAGAAGAAGCGGCTGCTTACATCAAAGAGCACGTGACCAAGCCGGTTGTGGGCTATATCGCAGGTGTGACCGCGCCGAAAGGCAAGCGTATGGGTCACGCAGGCGCGATCATCGCTGGTGGTAAAGGTACGGCTGATGAGAAATTCGCAGCGCTGGAAGCCGCAGGCGTGAAGACCGTTCGCAGCCTGGCGGATATCGGCGAAGCACTGAAATCCATCATTAAGTAAGTCCTCTCTGCGCCCTGGATGGGGCGCGTTGAAATAAAAAAATGTCCGTTTCGACATGGTTGGCCGCTGTAAAGCGGCCTTTTTTATTGCCTGCGTTTGGCAACGAGAGTGAACTTGTAATCGTCGGTATTGAACACGTTGCGGCTGTATTCAAATACCCGTCCGTCCTTCAGAAACCCGCGCGAGACTTTTTCCAGGATCGGCTTTGCCGGATCGAGCGACAGCGCGGCAATCGCCTCTTCTGACGGCATGATCGGTACCAGTTCCTGCTCGCTGCGATCGATAACCAGCTTTTTGATCTGCTCAACGTAGTGGTATTTCGAATTCTCCATCACTTCCCAGGTGAGGTCGGGGAACATCGCCAGCGGCATCCATGTTTCTTCCAGATTCACCGGTTTTTGTTTGATAAAGCGGACGCGTTTGACGTGCCAGACTTTATCGTCCGGGTTGATCGCCAGCCTTGCGGTGAGCCTCTCATCGGCTTTCACCACTTCGAAGACGCTGACGTCGCTGTGCGTGTCGACGTTTCGGTCCGCCAGCTTTTCGTAAAAGCCGGTGAGCTGGTAAATGTCGTAGTTAACGCGCTCTTCTTTTACGTAGGTGCCGCTGCCCTGAATACTCTCGACGATCTGCTCTTCCGTCAGCAGCTTCAGCGCCTGCCTCACCGTTACACGGCTCACGTTGAACGCCTCCTGAAGGCTGGATTCCGTCGGTAACGCATCGCCAGGTTTTAACTCGCCCGCATTGATTTTCTCGCGAAGCGCATCGGCTATCTGCCGGTACATCGGTTTGTTACCCATAGAATCTGCCTTTCTAATACCTTTTCACGGAATTATGCCTTCAGCGTAAAATTTGTAAATAATACAAGTTAAATACAAATTTGCACTGTTAGTGAAAGTGATCACATAAATGTATTGCATTGCCTGCCACAATTGCCGCCAGACAATAACAAGTTACGTGTGAGGATCTTATGAACCTGACGACTCTGACCCACTCCAGCGCTGTCTGCGTGCAGGCGCACTATGCCAGCCGTGATGAGGCAATTCGCCAGCTTACGATGCGACTGGTGGCGCTGGGCAAAATTACCGATGGCGATGCGTTTCTGGCGGAGGTTTACCGTCGTGAATCACAAGGACCGACCGCACTCGGGGAAGGGCTGGCTGTTCCGCATGGTAAATCGAGTGCGGTGAACGAAGCGGCTTTTGCGGTTGCTACGCTGAGCGAACCGCTGGAGTGGGAGGGGGTGGACGGCCCTGAAAACGTTGAGCTGATCGTCCTGCTTGCCATCCCGCCTGCTGAAGCGGGATCCACGCATATCCAGGTACTGACGGCGCTGACGTCTCGCCTGGCTGATGATGCACTCCGGGAACGCGTTATGGCTGCAGCGACGGCGGAGGATCTGCTTGATGCGCTGAACGGTGGCTCGCAGGAAGACGAGGTTGCCACATTGGTGAATGCACCAACCGTCATCTGCGTCACCGCCTGTCCGGCCGGGATTGCCCATACCTATATGGCAGCCGAGTACCTGGAAAAAGCGGGACGTAAGCTGGGCGTCAACGTTGTGGTCGAAAAGCAGGGGGCGAATGGCATTGAGGGGCGCATCACCGAGCAGCAGTTGCAGGAGGCCAAAGCGTGTATCTTTGCCGCAGAAGTGGCGATCAAAGAGAGCGAGCGTTTTCAGGGGATCCCCGCCATTTCCGTGCCCGTCGCGGAACCCCTGCGCCATGCTGAAGCGTTAATTGAGCGCGCGCTGGCATTACCGTCTTCGTCTGAAGCGCACCCCGGACAGGCAGAAAAAAAGAGCGTTAAAACTGAGCTCAAGCAGGCGCTCCTTAGCGGTATCTCCTTTGCGGTGCCGCTGATCGTCGCCGGCGGGACGGTACTCGCCGTGTCGGTACTGCTGGCGCAAATCCTGGGCCTGCAGCACCTGTTCGACCAGGAAAACTCATGGCTGTGGATGTACCGCAAGCTTGGCGGCGGCATGCTCGGCATTTTGATGGTCCCTGTTCTGGCGGCCTATACCGCTTACTCGCTGGCGGATAAACCCGCGCTGACCCCGGGCTTTGCGGCCGGTCTTGCGGCCAATATGATCGGCTCCGGTTTTCTCGGCGCTATCATCGGCGGGCTGATTGCGGGTTACCTGATGCGCTGGGTGAAAAATCACATTCGCCTGAGTAGCCGCTTCAACGGTTTTTTAACTTTTTATCTCTATCCGGTTATTGGCGTACTGGGGGCGGGCAGCCTGATGCTGTTTGTGATCGGTGAGCCGGTGGCCTGGCTTAATACTACGCTCACCGCCTGGCTTAACGGTTTGTCCGGTGCGAATGCGCTGCTCCTGGGGGCGATCCTCGGGTTTATGTGCTCGTTCGATTTGGGGGGCCCGGTCAACAAGGCCTCTTATGCGTTCTGCCTGGGCGCGATGGCTAACGGGGTATACGGTCCCTATGCCATCTTTGCCTCCGTCAAAATGGTGTCGGCCTTCACCGTCACGGCGTCAACGTTGCTGGCACCGAAACTGTTTAAACCGTTTGAAATTGAAACCGGTAAATCCACCTGGCTGCTTGGCCTCGCGGGCATCACCGAGGGGGCGATTCCGATGGCGATTGAAGATCCGCTTCGCGTCATTGGTTCATTTGTGCTCGGCTCCATGGTAACAGGCGCGATTGTCGGCGCGATGGGAATCGGGTTGTCCACGCCGGGGGCCGGTATTTTCTCTCTATTTTTACTTCACGATGCCGGGGTGAGCGGTGTGGTTGCGGCGGCGGGCTGGTTTGGCGCGGCGCTGGTGGGTACCGCAATCTCCACCTTTATTCTGCTGCTCTGGCGACGCCAGGCGGTGAAAAAGGGCAACTACGTCACTGAAGACGCCATACCGTAACAACGCACAAACAGGAAACGAAGATGAAAGCTGTATCTCGCGTTCATATCACGCCGCATATGCACTGGGACCGTGAGTGGTACTTCACCACCGAAGAGTCGCGTATTCTTCTGGTCAATAATATGGAAGAGATCCTGACCCGTCTGGAGCAGGATGACGAGTATAAATATTATGTCCTCGATGGACAGACGGCGGTGCTGGAGGATTATTTTTCCGTCGTGCCTGAAAACCGCTCTCGGGTGAAAGCGCTTGTGGCGCGCGGAAAGCTGATTATCGGCCCCTGGTATACCCAGACCGATACCACGATTGTCAGCGGTGAGTCGATTGTCCGCAATCTTATGTACGGCATGCGCGACTGTATGGCGTTCGGCGAGCCGATGAAGATCGGCTATCTGCCGGATTCGTTTGGTATGTCCGGCCAGCTTCCGCATATCTATAACGGATTTGGCATTACCCGCACGATGTTCTGGCGCGGCTGCTCGGAACGACACGGGACCGACAAAACCGAGTTTCTCTGGCAGAGCCAGGACGGCAGTGAAGTGACGGCGCAGGTACTGCCGCTGGGCTATGCGATTGGTAAGTACTTACCGGAGGACGAAGCAGGGCTGAGAAAACGACTCGACAGCTATTTCGAGGTACTGGAAAACGCCTCCGTTACCAAAGAGATTTTACTGCCCAACGGTCACGACCAGATGCCGCTGCAGCAGAATATTTTCGCGGTGATGGATAAGCTTCGTGAAATCTATCCCCAGCGTCAGTTCGTGATGAGCCGGTTTGAAGAGGTGTTTGATTGTATCGACGCGCACCGCGACGAACTGGCGACGCTGAAAGGAGAGTTTATCGACGGGAAATACATGCGCGTTCACCGCACCATCGGCTCCACGCGCATGGACATTAAAATCGCCCACGCGCGTATTGAGAACAAAATTGTCAATATCCTCGAGCCGCTGGCGGCGCTTGCCTGGACGCTGGGCTTCGACTACCACCACGGCCTGCTGGAGAAGATGTGGAAAGAGATCCTCAAAAACCATGCTCACGACAGCATCGGCTGCTGCTGCAGCGATAAGGTGCACCGCGAGATTGTCTCCCGCTTTGAGCTGGCTGAGGACATGGCGGACAACCTGGTGCGTTTCTATATGCGCAAGATTGTCGACAACATGCCGCAAAGCGACGCCGATAAGCTGGTGATGTTCAACCTGATGCCCTGGCCGCGTGAAGAGGTGATGAACACCACGATTCGGCTGCGGGCCAGCCAGTTCAGACTGCGGGATGAAAAAGGCAACGAGATCCCCTATTTCATTCGCAGCGCGCGCGAACTCGACCCCGGCCTTATTGACCGGCAGATTGTCCATTACGGCAATTACGAACCGTTTATGGAGTTTGATATTCAGCTCAGCCAGATACTGCCATCGATGGGCTACCGTACGCTGTATATCGAGCCGAACGTGGCCGGGAAGGTGCTCCCGGCGGTGAAAAATGCCGAATCCTTACTTGAAAATGCCTTCTGGCAGATTGATTTAAATGGCGACGGCACGCTGCGCCTGCGCGACAAAGAAAGCGGGCTTATCTATGACCGCGTACTGGAAATCGAAGAGAGTTCGGACGATGGGGATGAGTACGACTACTCGCCTTCCCGGGAAGAGTGGAGGCTCACGTCAGCGCAGGGCGAACATGAGGTTGAGGTCACGCACGAAGGCTGGCAGAGCAGGGCGGCTATCCGCCATCGGATCGCCGTTCCGGCAAATCTGGCTGAACGCGCGGCGCGTCAGCGAAACGGCTCACTCAACGTGGAGTTTGACGTCACGCTTAGCCATAACAGCAGGCGTATCGATGTCGCCGTGCGTCTGGATAACCAGGCTGACGACCACCGCGTTCGCGTGCTGATCCCAACGCCGTTTATGACAGAGGACGTGTTAGCGGATACGCAGTTTGGCTCGCTCATTCGGCCGGTGCAGGACGCGGCGATGGCAACCTGGCATGAGGAGGGCTGGAAAGAAGCGCCGGTTCCCGTCTGGAATTTACTCAACTATGCCGTCCTGCAGGAAAAGCGCAACGGGCTGGCGCTCTTCACCGAGGGACTGCGCGAGTTTGAAGTGGTGGGCGATGACAAAAAAGCATTCGCCTTAACCTTGCTGCGCGGCGTGGGGCTGCTCGGGAAAGAAGATTTGCTGTTGCGTCCAGGCAGACCTTCGGGGATCAAAATGCCTGTTCCTGACTCTCAGGTACGCGGGCTGTTAACCTGTCGCTTTAGCCTCTTCAGCTTTAGCGGTACGCCAGAAAACGCGGGCGTCGCACAGCAGGCTAAATCGTGGTTAACACCGGTGCAGTGCTATAACAAAATTCCCTGGGATGCGATGAAACTGAATCGCGCGTCGTTTATCACGCCGGAAAGTTACAGTCTGTTAGCGCTTTCGCCAACGGGATGCGTGCTCAGTGCGCTCAAAAAGGCTGAAGATCGTGATGAGCTCATTCTCCGCCTGTTCAACTCTTCGGCGTCCAGCGCATGTGACACGACGTTATCCATGAATCCAACGGTGAAACGGTGGCGTGAAACGGACATGAACGAACGGATAATGGATCGGTGTGAAGAAAAGGGTATTGTCGGGGCATTCAGGCCGGGGCAGTCGCGCACCTTTAGTATTCTTTTCGCCTGAACCCGCGATAAAAAAAGGCTGCAGAGAAGGCGGCCTTTTTTCATTAAATAGTCACACAGCGGTGTTAACTTATGGGGTGTCAAAAGTAAATTAAATGTAATTTCGGAGGGGTGCATAAATGCAATGGAAAAATAACCTGGCCCGACTACGCTTTATTGTTTGTCCCCCGTTGAAATGCTGCTTTCTTTCGCGTTAATTAAAATCACTTCTGTTTATATTTTTACCCGTCTTCGATAACCAATCTCATCTTTGCATGCACATATCATTAACATGGTTTTTACCATTCTCACCATGATTAAACATGGTTAACATCAATGCTTGTTTTTGATTTAAATCAAAGTTTAATCCTTGGAAAAACCCATCAAAAGGCGCTAAATTGTCCCGGATCAAAATGGCCGAAAAGTGGTAATTTTGCTATAAATTGATCGTCGTCGAAAAACGTAAATGTGATTCAATAAAAACCTGTTTATTGTAAGGGTTTTGCAGCGTATTATATTTGCGGGATCAATTTGAGTTTTTTATTAACCTATTTGTAACCTGACGTCATCGTTTTTATCCTTCTCCAGGGTAATAACGACGACAAGGATGCGAATAATTTGTATTGGGGCATGCGTGTGGATCTCTCTCTGACGGGGTTCACTCTCGGAGTCTTCATGCGATGAGCAAGGAGTCATAATGTTAGACGTAGTCGAACTGTCGCGCTTACAGTTTGCCTTGACCGCGATGTACCACTTCCTGTTTGTGCCGCTGACGCTCGGTATGGCGTTCCTGCTGGCCATCATGGAAACGGTTTACGTCCTCTCTGGCAAACAGATTTATAAAGATATGACCAAGTTCTGGGGCAAGTTGTTTGGTATCAACTTTGCACTGGGCGTGGCAACCGGTCTGACCATGGAGTTCCAGTTCGGGACTAACTGGTCTTACTATTCCCACTATGTAGGGGATATCTTCGGTGCGCCGCTGGCCATTGAAGGTCTGATGGCCTTCTTCCTCGAATCCACCTTTGTAGGTCTGTTCTTCTTCGGTTGGGACCGTCTGGGTAAAGTCCAGCATATGGCGGTAACCTGGCTGGTGGCATTAGGCTCTAACCTGTCCGCGCTGTGGATCCTGGTGGCGAACGGCTGGATGCAGAACCCAATCGCATCTGATTTCAACTTCGAAACCATGCGCATGGAGATGGTCAGCTTTGCTGAGCTGGTCCTGAACCCGGTTGCTCAGGTTAAATTCGTTCACACCGTGGCTTCTGGCTATGTGTGCGGTGCGATGTTCGTACTGGGCATCAGCTCTTACTACATGCTGCGCGGTCGCGACTTCGCTTTCGCAAAACGCTCCTTTGCTATCGCAGCAAGCTTCGGTATGGCGGCAATTCTGTCTGTTATTGTTCTGGGTGATGAATCCGGTTACGAAATGGGCGACGTGCAGAAAACCAAGCTGGCCGCTATTGAAGCAGAATGGGAAACCCAACCGGCTCCGGCGGCATTTACCCTGTTCGGTGTTCCCGATCAGGAAGCACAGGAAAACCGTTTCGCCATTCAGATTCCTTATGCTCTGGGCATCATCGCTACGCGCTCCGTCGACAAACAGGTGACTGGCCTGAAAGATCTGATGGTGCAGCACGAAGAGCGTATCCGTAACGGTATGAAAGCCTACTCGCTGCTGGAACAGCTGCGCGCCGGTTCAACCGATCAGGCCGTTCGCGATCAGTTTAACGACGTGAAGAAAGACCTGGGTTACGGCCTGCTGCTGAAACGCTATACCCCGAACGTCTCCGACGCAACGGAAGCGCAAATCCAGATGGCAACCAAAGACTCGATTCCACGCGTTGCACCGCTGTACTTCGCGTTCCGTATCATGGTGGGCTGCGGCATCATCATGCTGCTGATTATCGCGGCGTCCTTCTGGTCCGTGATTCGCAACCGTATCGGTGAGAAAAAATGGCTGCTGCGCACCGCGCTGTACGGTATTCCACTGCCATGGATTGCTATCGAATCCGGTTGGTTTGTTGCGGAGTATGGCCGTCAGCCATGGGCAATCGGTGAGGTGCTGCCGACGGCAGTAGCGAACTCCTCCCTGACGGCGGGTGACCTGATCTTCTCCATGCTGCTGATTTGCGGTCTGTACACCCTGTTCCTGGTGGCTGAACTGTTCCTGATGTTCAAGTTCGCGCGCCTTGGCCCAAGCAGCCTGAAAACCGGTCGCTATCACTACGAGCAGTCCACTGCGACTACTCAGCCGGCACGCTAAGACAGGAGTCATCAAATGATCGATTATGAAGTATTGCGTTTTATCTGGTGGCTGTTGATTGGCGTTCTGCTGATCGGTTTTGCGGTCACTGATGGTTTCGACATGGGGGTAGGGATGCTTACCCGTTTCCTCGGTCGTAATGACACCGAGCGTCGAATCATGATCAACTCCATCGCCCCTCACTGGGACGGTAACCAGGTGTGGCTGATCACCGCAGGTGGCGCGCTGTTCGCTGCCTGGCCGATGGTCTACGCGGCTGCGTTCTCCGGCTTCTACGTGGCGATGATTCTGGTACTGGCGTCTTTATTCTTCCGTCCGGTAGGCTTCGACTACCGTTCCAAGATTGAAGATACCCGCTGGCGTAACATGTGGGACTGGGGCATCTTCATCGGTAGCTTTGTTCCGCCTCTGGTGATTGGCGTGGCATTCGGTAACCTGTTGCAGGGCGTACCGTTCCACATCGATGAATATATGCGTCTTTACTACACCGGTAACTTCTTCCAGCTGCTGAATCCGTTTGGTCTGCTGGCAGGTGTTGTTAGCGTGGCGATGATCATTACTCAGGGCGCGACCTATCTGCAGATGCGTACCGTGGGTGAACTGCACCTGCGTTCCCGTGCAACGGCTCAGGTTGCGGCGCTGGTTACTCTGGTTTGCTTCGCTCTGGCCGGTGTGTGGGTGGTGTACGGTATCGATGGTTACGTGGTGACGTCTGCGATCAACCATGTTGCGCCGTCTAACCCGCTGACGAAAGAAGTCGCGCGTCAGGCGGGTGCCTGGATGGTGAACTTCAACAATACCCCTGCTCTGTGGGCTATCCCGGCGCTGGGCGTACTGTTGCCACTGTTGACCGTGCTGACCTCTCGTCTGGAAAAAGGCGCTCTGGCGTTCGTGTTCTCTTCACTGACACTGGCGTGCATCATCCTGACGGCAGGTATTGCGATGTTCCCATTCGTCATGCCATCCAGCACGATGATGAATGCTAGCCTGACCATGTGGGATGCAACCTCCAGCCAGCTGACGCTGAACCTGATGACCTATGTTGCCTGCGTGTTCGTACCGATTATTCTGCTCTACACCGCCTGGTGTTACTGGAAAATGTTCGGTCGTATCACCAAAGAACATATCGAAAGCAACACCCACTCAATGTACTAAGTAAGGAGCTGAATATGTGGTATTTCGCATGGATTTTAGGGACGCTTCTTGCCTGTGCATTTGGTGTCATCACTGCCCTGGCGCTTGAGCACGTCGAAGCGACCAAAGCGGGTGAAGAAAAACACTAATGAATATTATCGCAACGTTATATGCGGTAATGGACAAGCGCCCGTTACGGGCGCTTTCTTTAGTGATGGCATTACTGCTGGCGGGCTGCATCTTCTGGGACCCGTCGCGCTTCGCGGCAAAGACCAGCGAACTTGAGATCTGGCACGGCTTCCTCATCATGTGGGCGGTGTGCGCAGGGGTCATTCACGGCGTGGGCTTTCGTCCGAAAGCCGTTCACTGGCAGGGAATTTTCTGCCCGCTGATTGCCGATTTGGTTCTCCTTGCTGGTCTGATTTTCTTCTTCTTCTGAATAAGAAATGTCCTATAACGATATGGGCTTACCCGAGCCCATAAAAATTTACTCTCCGTTTACTTTCTCCCATTCCAAACCATCATTCCCGCGCGTATAGTAGCGAAGTTTGAAAGCCCCAACTTTTCATGTTTTACTGGGATGTAAAGTGAATACAACGCTGTTTCGATGGCCGGTTCGTGTCTACTACGAAGATACCGATGCCGGTGGTGTGGTCTACCACGCCAGCTACGTTGCTTTTTATGAACGGGCACGCACAGAGATGCTGCGCCATCATCACTTTAGTCAACAGGTGCTGTTGGCTGAGCGAGTTGCCTTCGTGGTACGCAAGATGACGCTTGAGTATTTTGCGCCTGCCAGACTCGACGATATGCTCGAAGTCCAAACTGAAATTACATCAATGCGCGGAACCTCACTGGTTTTCACGCAGCGGATAGTCAATGCAGAGAACACCGTACTGAACTCAGCTGAAGTACTGATTGTCTGTGTTGATCCAACCATAATGAAGCCTCGTGCGCTTCCTAAGTCTATTGTCGCGGAGTTTAAGCAGTGACTGACATGAATATCCTTGATTTGTTCCTGAAGGCTAGCCTTCTGGTTAAACTTATCATGTTGATTTTGATTGGTTTTTCAATCGCATCCTGGGCCATCATTATCCAGAGAACGCGTATTCTTAATGCCGCTGGCCGTGAAGCCGAAGCGTTTGAAGACAAGTTCTGGTCGGGTATCGAACTTTCTCGTCTGTACCAGGAAAGCCAGGGGCGCCGTGATAATCTTTCAGGCTCCGAACAAATTTTCTATAGCGGATTCAAAGAGTTTGCCCGCTTACACCGCGCGAATAACCACGCGCCGGAAGCGGTAGTAGAAGGTGCGTCGCGTGCGATGCGCATTTCCATGAATCGCGAACTGGAAACCCTTGAGACGCACATTCCGTTCCTCGGCACTGTGGGTTCCATTAGCCCGTATATCGGTCTGTTTGGTACCGTGTGGGGGATCATGCACGCCTTTATCGCGTTAGGCGCGGTGAAGCAGGCGACGTTGCAGATGGTTGCGCCGGGTATCGCTGAAGCACTGATTGCGACCGCTATCGGTCTGTTTGCGGCAATCCCGGCGGTTATGGCTTACAACCGTCTGAACCAGCGCGTGAACAAACTGGAACTGAACTACGACAACTTTATGGAAGAGTTCACCGCGATTCTGCACCGTCAGGCGTTTACCAGTACCGAGAGCAACAAGGGGTAAACCATGGCCAGATCGCGTGGACGAGGTCGTCGCGAGCTCAAGTCCGAAATCAATATCGTTCCACTGCTGGACGTACTGCTGGTACTGCTGCTGATCTTTATGGCGACAGCGCCCATCATTACCCAGAGTGTGGAAGTGGATCTGCCGGATGCGACAGAATCACAGGCGGTAAGCACCAATGACGATCCTCCGGTCATCATTGAGGTTTCCGGTGTAGGGCAGTACAGCGTCGTGGTCGAGAAAGATCGTATGGATCAACTGCCGCCCGAGCAGGTTATTGCTGAAGCGCAACGACGCCTGGAGTCAAATCCGAAAACGGTCTTCTTAATCGGTGGCGCGAAAGACGTGCCTTACGATGAAATTATTAAAGCGCTGAACTTGCTACATAGTGCGGGCGTTAAGTCTGTTGGCTTAATGACTCAGCCTATTTGATCATCTGCGTAGTTTTTGGGAACCGATAGTGTCAAAGGCAACCGAACAGAACGACAAGCTTAAGCGAGCGATAATCGTCTCCGCAGTACTGCACGTTATTCTTTTTGCAGCGCTGATCTGGAGTTCGTTCGACGAGCACATTGATGCATCAGCTGGCGGCGGTGGGGGGTCTTCCATCGATGCCGTCATGGTGGATCCCGGTGCGGTAGTGCAGAACTATAATCGTCAGCAACAGCAGCAGGCGAGCGCAAAACGTGCTGAAGAGCAGCGTGAAAAACAGGCGCAACAGCAAGCGGAAGAACTGCGTGAAAAGCAGGCCGCGGAGCAGGAGCGTCTGAAGCAGCTTGAGAAAGAGCGTTTGCAGGCGCAGGACGCGGCGAAAGAGCAGGCTGAGCAGCAGAAACAGGCTGAAGCCGCAGCGAAGAAAGCGCAAGAACAGCAGAAACAGGCGGAGGAGGCTGCGGCCAAAGCCGCTGCGGATGCGAAAGCACAGGCAGATGCGCAGGCTAAATTAGCCGCAGACGCTGCGAAGAAAGCCGCTGCTGACGCTCAGAAGAAAGCTGAAGCGGAAGCCGCGAAGAAAGCAGCTGCCGATGCTCAGAAGAAAGCTGAAGCGGAAGCCGCTAAGAAAGCCGCTGCTGATGCTCAGAAGAAAGCTGAAGCGGAAGCCGCGAAGAAAGCCGCTCAGGAAGCAGAGAAGAAAGCTGCTGCCGAGGCGGCGAAGAAAGCGGCTGCTGCCGAGAAAGCCGCAGCTGAAAAAGCGGCCGCCGCAGAAAAAGCCGCAGCCGATAAAAAAGCTGCAGCCGCGAAGGCCGCTGCCGATAAGAAAGCAGCCGCCGAAAAAGCCGCTGCGAAAAAGGCTGCTGCCGCTGAAAAAGCAGCCGCTGCTGCAGGCGTTGACGATCTGCTGGGCGATCTCAGTTCAGGTAAGAATGCACCGAAAACGGGTGGCGGAGCGAAAGGAAACAACGCAGCGCCGTCTGGAAGTGGTAACACTAAGAGTAACGGTGCATCAGGCGCTGAAATCAACGGTTATGCCGCGCAGATTAAATCCGCTATCGAAAGCCGATTTTATGATGCGTCTTCCTACACCGGTAAAACGTGTACGCTGCGTATAAAACTGGCGCCGGATGGGATGCTGCTCGATATTCAGTCTGAAGGTGGCGATCCAGCCTTATGTACTGCTGCACTGGCTGCAGCGCGTCAGGCGAAGATGCCAAAACCGCCTTCTCAGGCCGTGTATGAAGTCTTTAAAAATGCGCCACTGGACTTCAAACCTTAAGTTACATTTTCCCCGTGCAAACGGGGGAAAATAGACCAGGTTTAGTCACAGGGTTCAGGTAGTTTTGTCTATTTGAGTTTGTTAACATTCTGCTAAATTATCGTGGGTAAGGTTACCCAGATAAGGGAGATATGATGAAGCAGGCATTACGTGTAGCATTTAGTTTTTTAATGCTGTGGGCAGCTGTGCTGCATGCAGAAGTACGTATCGAGATCACCCAGGGGGTGGACTCGGCGCGCCCAATCGGCGTTGTTCCGTTCCAGTGGGCTGGCCCGGGTGCGGCGCCTGAAGACATCGGCGGCATTGTAGCCGCTGACCTGCGTAACAGCGGCAAATTCAACCCATTAGATCGTTCTCGCCTGCCACAACAGCCGGGCACCGCGCAGGAAGTACAGCCTGCGGCGTGGTCTGCGCTGGGTATTGATGCGGTCGTGGTCGGTCAGGTAACGCCTGCCCCAGACGGTGGCTACAACGTGGCTTATCAGCTGGTCGATACCGGCGGTGCGCCAGGTACCGTTCTGGCTCAGAACACTTATAAAGTGAACAAGCAGTGGCTGCGCTATGCGGGCCACACCGCAAGTGACGAAGTGTTTGAGAAGCTGACCGGTATTAAAGGTGCATTCCGTACTCGTATCGCTTACGTGGTTCAGACCAACGGCGGTCAGTTCCCGTATGAGCTGCGCGTTTCTGACTACGATGGCTACAACCAGTTCACCGTTCACCGTTCTCCACAGCCGCTGATGTCTCCGGCGTGGTCTCCTGACGGTTCCAAACTGGCCTACGTAACCTTCGAAAGCGGTCGTTCTGCGCTGGTTATCCAGACGCTGTCTAATGGTGCCGTGCGTCAGGTTGCGTCGTTCCCACGTCACAACGGTGCGCCTGCGTTCTCTCCGGATGGCTCAAAGCTGGCCTTTGCCCTGTCTAAAACCGGTAGCCTGAACCTGTACGTGATGGACATCGGTTCTGGTCAGATTCGTCAGGTGACGGATGGCCGTAGCAACAACACCGAACCAACCTGGTTCCCGGACAGCCAGAACCTGGCCTTCACGTCCGACCAGGCCGGTCGCCCACAAGTTTATAAAGTGAATATCAACGGCGGAGCGCCGCAGCGTATTACCTGGGAAGGTTCTCAGAACCAGGATGCTGACGTCAGTGCCGATGGTAAAACGATGGTAATGGTCAGTTCTGCGGGTGGTCAGCAGCACATTGCCAAACAAGATCTGGTAACGGGTGGCGTGCAAGTTCTCTCGTCAACGTTCCTGGATGAAACGCCAAGTCTGGCACCTAACGGCACGATGGTAATCTACAGCTCTTCTCAGGGGATGGGATCTGTGCTGAATCTGGTTTCTACAGATGGGCGTTTCAAAGCGCGTATTCCGGCAACTGATGGACAGGTAAAATCACCTGCCTGGTCGCCGTATCTGTAAATAATAATTAATTGATTACTAAAGGAATCTTAGAAATGCAACTGAACAAAGTGCTGAAGGGGCTGATGATCGCTCTGCCTGTAATGGCAATCGCAGCGTGTTCTTCTAACAAGAACGCAAGCAATGACCAGAGCGGTGAAGGCATGATGGGTGCCGGCACCGGTATGGACGCTAACGGCAATGGCAACATGTCTTCTGAAGAGCAAGCGCGTCTTCAGATGCAGCAGCTGCAGCAGAACAACATCGTTTACTTCGATCTGGATAAATACGACATCCGTTCTGATTTCGCTGCGATGCTGGATGCTCACGCAAACTTCCTGCGTAGCAACCCGTCTTACAAAGTCACCGTAGAAGGTCACGCGGACGAACGTGGTACTCCAGAGTACAACATCTCCCTGGGTGAACGTCGTGCTAACGCTGTTAAAATGTACCTGCAGGGTAAAGGCGTTTCTGCTGACCAGATCTCCATCGTTTCTTACGGTAAAGAAAAACCTGCAGTACTGGGTCACGACGAAGCGGCTTACTCCAAAAACCGTCGTGCCGTACTGGTTTACTAAGAGAATGGCATGAGCAGTAACTTCAGACATCATCTCATGAGTCTGTCGTTACTGGTTGGAATAGCGGCCCCCTGGGCCGCTTTTGCTCAGGCACCAATCAGTAGTGTCGGCTCAGGCTCGGTAGAAGACCGGGTCACTCAACTCGAGCGTATTTCTAACGCTCACAGTCAGCTTTTAACCCAACTCCAGCAGCAGCTTTCCGATAACCAAAATGATATTGACTCTCTCCGCGGCCAGATCCAGGAAAGCCAGTATCAGTTGAACCAGGTTGTGGAACGCCAGAAGCAGATCTTACTGCAGATGGATAGCCTGAGTAGCGGTGGTGCAGCAGCACAGCCAGCTGCGGGCGACCAAAGCGGTGCGGCGACAGCGACACCTGCTCCGACAGCAGATGCGCCAGCCTCTTCAGGCGCGCCTGTACAGAGCGGTGACGCGAATACTGACTACAACGCGGCTATCGCCCTGGTACAGGACAAATCTCGCCAGGACGACGCTATCGTTGCGTTTCAGAACTTCGTGAAGAAGTACCCTGATTCCACTTACCAGCCAAATGCGAACTACTGGCTCGGTCAGCTGAATTACAACAAGGGTAAAAAGGACGATGCGGCGTTTTATTTTGCCTCAGTGGTGAAAAATTACCCGAAATCGCCAAAAGCGCCGGATGCGATGTATAAGGTCGGCGTGATCATGCAGGACAAAGGTGACACTGCGAAGGCCAAAGCGGTGTATCAGCAGGTTGTCACAAAATTCCCGGGTACCGAAGGTGCCAAACAGGCGCAAAAACGTCTGAGTTCGATGGGATGATTATCGCATGACCAGAAATCGTGTTATTTCTGGTCGTGCCGCATGATTCGTAAGCAGTTAAGTGATCTTCATCGAAATTTTTGTTGCGCAGAATTCTTAAATCAGTAATATATGCCGCCGTTGCCACGGGATATCAAACAACGTGAAAACAGCGTAAAAGTGGGTCGTTAGCTCAGTTGGTAGAGCAGTTGACTTTTAATCAATTGGTCGCAGGTTCGAATCCTGCACGACCCACCACTTAACGCAAAACCAGTAGTACAGAGTGGGTGATTAGCTCAGTTGGTAGAGCATCTCCTTTACACGGAGGGGGTCGGCGGTTCGAGCCCGTCATCACCCACCACTCGGGTCGTTAGCTCAGTTGGTAGAGCAGTTGACTTTTAATCAATTGGTCGCAGGTTCGAATCCTGCACGACCCACCAATTTTAATATCTTACTGAGATATTAAACGTGAAGGATAACGTTGCTTTAGCAACGGCCCGAAGGGCAAGGCGAAGCCGAGTCATCCTGCACGACCCACCACTTTCCGGTGGTACCGAGTAAAAATCTTCGAAGTCAGCACCCGAATGGGTCGTTAGCTCAGTTGGTAGAGCAGTTGACTTTTAATCAATTGGTCGCAGGTTCGAATCCTGCACGACCCACCACTTCGAAGAAAAAATCCCGCAAGGGGTCGTTAGCTCAGTTGGTAGAGCAGTTGACTTTTAATCAATTGGTCGCAGGTTCGAATCCTGCACGACCCACCAATGTAAAAAAGCGCCCTAAAGGCGCTTTTTTGCTATCTGGCGTTTCAGAATCCTCTCTTGTAGGTCGTGTAAGGCGAAGCCGCCACCCGACAAATGCTAACCGCACCTATACCCGGTGACTTTTCTTCTCAAATTCGCTATCTTGTTTAGTATACAAAACACAATTGCCGACCGTTTTGCTATGTTGCGCAAAATAAAGGCAATATTGTTAAGCCAGTAAAACGAGAAGCCATAATGAGTGTGATGTTTGATCCCGAAGCCGCAATCTATCCGTTTCCGCCAAAGCCTGTACCGCTGAGCCTGGATGAAAAGCAATTCTATCGCGAGAAGATCAAGCGTCTTCTCAAAGAACGAGATGCAGTAATGGTGGCCCATTACTACACCGACCCGGAAATCCAGCAGCTGGCGGAAGAGACCGGCGGGTGTATTTCTGACTCACTGGAGATGGCACGCTTCGGTGCCAAACATCCCGCTTCCACGCTGCTGGTTGCTGGCGTGCGCTTTATGGGTGAAACGGCAAAAATTCTCAGCCCTGAAAAAACCATTCTGATGCCGACGCTCAACGCAGAGTGTTCGCTCGATCTCGGCTGCCCTGTTGAGGAATTCACCGCGTTCTGCGATGCCCATCCTGACCGCACCGTGGTGGTCTATGCCAATACGTCTGCGGCGGTAAAAGCCCGCGCAGACTGGGTGGTGACCTCCAGCATCGCCGTTGAACTGATTGAACATCTGGATAGCCTGGGTGAGAAAATTATCTGGGCGCCTGACCGCCATCTCGGTAACTACGTTCAGAAGCAAACCGGCGCAGATGTTCTCTGCTGGCAGGGCGCGTGTATCGTTCACGACGAATTTAAGACTCAGGCGCTGACGCGTATGAAGGCGCTGTACCCGGAAGCGGCCATTCTGGTGCATCCAGAGTCGCCTCAGTCGATTGTCGATATGGCCGATGCGGTTGGCTCAACCAGCCAGCTTATCAACGCGGCCAGAACGCTGCCTCACAAGCAGCTTATCGTGGCTACCGATCGCGGTATCTTTTACAAAATGCAGCAGGCGGTGCCGGAAAAAGAGCTACTCGAAGCGCCAACCGCAGGCGAGGGGGCAACGTGCCGCAGCTGTGCGCACTGCCCGTGGATGGCGATGAACGGCCTGAAAGCGATTGCCGAAGGGCTCGAGACGGGCGGGGCAGCGCATGAAATTCATGTTGATGCGGCGTTGCGAGAAGGTGCGTTAATTCCGCTTAACCGCATGCTGGATTTTGCGGCTACACTACGTACTTAATTTATTCAGAACCGGGGAAAAGATGGATTTTTTTAGCACGCAGAACATTTTGGTTCATATACCGATTGGTGCGGGTGGCTATGACCTGTCATGGATTGAAGCCGTTGGCACGCTGGCGGGGTTACTCTGCATCTGGCTGGCGAGCCTGGAGAAGATCAGCAATTACGCGTTCGGGCTGATTAACGTCACGCTGTTTGCGATTATCTTCTTCCAGATCCAGCTCTACGCCAGCCTGCTTTTGCAGCTGTTTTTCTTTGCCGCCAATATTTACGGCTGGTACGCGTGGTCGCGTCAAAACAGCCAGCAGGAAGCCGAGCTGCAGATCCGCTGGCTGCCGTTGCCGAAAGCCATCGCCTGGCTTGTCGCCTGCGTGGCGGCTATTGGTTTGATGACCGTTTATATCAACCCGGTGTTTGCGTTTCTGACGCGCGTTGCCGTTTCGGTCATGTCCGGACTCGGTTTGAGTGTCACGATGCCTGAACTCCAGCCGGATGCCTTCCCGTTCTGGGATTCCTGCATGATGGTGCTGTCGATTGCGGCGATGATCCTGATGACCCGAAAATATGTCGAGAACTGGCTGCTGTGGGTCATCATCAACGTCATTAGCGTGGTGATTTTCGCCCTGCAGGGCGTCTATGCCATGTCGCTGGAATATCTGCTGCTAACCTTCATTGCCCTGAACGGCAGCCGTATGTGGATTAACAGCGCGCGTGAGCGAGGCTCTCGCGCGCTTTCCCACTAATGGTGATGATGTGAATGGCCGGACTGCGCCTCGTTCAGGTGGCAGTCTGGCCCGTTACAGGGCTGATACTCCATCTGGATCGTCGAATGGGCAATCTCATAGTGACGTTCCAGAAAATGCTGGATACGTTCGAGCAGCGCGTCGTGATCGTGGGGTGGGATCACCTGAACGTGCAGCGTCATGACAGGCTTTTCTCCGACCAGCCACACGTGAACGTGGTGGACGTTTCGCACTTCCGGAATCGAGCGGCTCAGATTTCGTCTCAGCTCACCAATGTCAATTGACGTGGGGGCACCTTCCAGCAACTCATTGACGCTCTCTTTCAACAGCCGCCAGGCGCTGCGTAGCACCAGACAGGAGACGAGCACCGAAAGAATCGGGTCGATGGGTGTCCATCCCGTCCCGAGAATAATCAGCGCAGCCACAATCGCCCCAACGGAGCCGAGCAGATCCCCCAGAACATGCAATGCCGCGGCACGCACATTGAGATTCTTTTCCCCGCTGCCGCGATGCAAAATCCAGAACGCCAGAATATTGGCAATCAGGCCCGCTATTGCGATGACCATCATGGTGGTTCCGGCGACGGGCTGTGGGTGTCTGAAGCGCTGAACGGCTTCCCAGACGATAAGGATGGTTATCACCACTAGCGCAATCGCGTTAACGAAAGCGGCAAGCGTAGTGAGCCTGAGCCAGCCAAACGTGTGGCGAGCATTGGGTGGACGGCGTGAGAACTGGACGGCGAGCAGGGCAAACAGCAGGGCTGCCGCATCGGTAAGCATATGTCCCGCATCTGCCAGCAGGGCCAGAGAACCTGAGATTATCCCCCCAATGACCTCGATAACCATAAACGTTGCCGTGACGCCAAACGCCAACAGCAGCCGTTTGGCATTTTCATCGCCGGAGGTGGGGGAAGGGGAGTGTGTGTGCGCCATGTCATCTTTCCTGATTTGTTATTATTTTTAGTGTAGCGTTTTTAAGAGCTTAAATAAAAAAGGAGAGCACGCGCTCTCCTTTATTCAGATTACTCAGCGTTACTGCGTGGTACCGTCAGTTTTGGTATCCGCATCACTGCCGACTTTGTCATTTGGATCCGGACAGCGGCCGTCTTTACACATGGAGTTTTTGTGCACTTCATCTTTGGTCATGCCGTCGTGATTCATAGTGCCGGAATCAGTACCATTGGGATGTAGCATGGTGCCGCCGGTTTGGGTATTTCCGGAATTGATTTGGCTGTTATCGACATTATTTGGCGCGATGTTTTGTTTAGCATCAGGGGCTACCTGGCCTGCAGCGGCGGCTGCATTGGCATCGCCGTTGCTGTCTGATGAGCCCGTGTCAGCGGCCAGGACGCTACCGCTTGCCAGGGTGAGTGTGGCGGTCAGAAAGAGAGTTGCCAGTTTCGTCATTTTCATCATGCTGCTCCTGTTCTTTTCGTTACGCTGGATAACATTCTCCAACAGTGCATCTTGTTCAAAGGCGAAAGATACCAGCATACGGACTTACGTCAGTATGGAATCGTGTTTAATCACACAAAAATGGTTGTTACAGTTAAAAAGCTTAGGTTAGATCTCATTTTTCGCTATTTTGTGGCGATTTTTAGGCGAATTCCAGGAATTATCTGCGTGAAGTGTAAAAGCCCGTTTACACTTCCTGGCCGACAAGTTAGATTGAAAGCATTGCTTTCACTACTAAAGATATGGCAAGGCCGGAAAGAAGATGAATTATCAGAATGACGATTTACGCATTAAAGAGATCAATGAGTTATTACCTCCTGTAGCACTCCTTGAAAAATTCCCCGCCACTGAAAATGCTGCAAATACGGTGTCTCATGCCCGCAAAGCGATCCACAAGATCCTGAAAGGCAGCGACGATCGTCTTCTGGTGGTGATTGGCCCGTGCTCTATTCACGACCCTGCTGCCGCGAAAGAGTATGCTGCCCGTCTGCTCACCCTGCGTGAAGAGCTGAAAGGCGAGCTGGAAATCGTGATGCGCGTCTATTTTGAAAAACCGCGCACCACCGTGGGCTGGAAAGGGCTGATTAACGATCCGCATATGGATAACAGCTTCCAGATCAACGACGGTCTGCGCATTGCCCGCAAGCTGCTGCTGGAAATCAACGACAGCGGCCTGCCTGCCGCGGGTGAGTTCCTGGACATGATTACGCCACAATACCTGGCAGACCTGATGAGCTGGGGCGCAATTGGTGCCCGCACCACGGAATCTCAGGTTCATCGCGAGCTGGCGTCCGGTCTCTCTTGTCCGGTTGGCTTCAAAAACGGCACTGACGGCACCATTAAGGTGGCTATCGACGCCATCAACGCAGCGGGCGCGCCACACTGCTTCCTCTCCGTGACCAAATGGGGTCATTCCGCCATTGTGAACACCAGCGGTAACGGCGACTGCCATATCATTCTGCGAGGCGGCAAAGAGCCAAACTACAGCGCTAAACATGTCGCGGAAGTGAAGGTCGGGCTGGAAAAAGCCGGACTGTCGCCGCAGGTGATGATCGACTTCAGCCACGCCAACTCCAGCAAGCAGTTTAAAAAGCAGATGGAAGTGGGGGCAGACGTTTGCCAGCAGATCGCCAGCGGTGAGAAAGCGGTGATCGGGGTGATGATTGAAAGCCATCTGGTTGAAGGTAACCAGAATCTGGAAGGCAGTGAACCGCTGGTTTACGGTAAGAGCGTCACCGATGCCTGTATTGGCTGGGACGATACCGACGCCATCCTGCGTCAGCTGGCGAATGCGGTAAAAGCGCGTCGCGGCTGAGTCCTCAGGCACAAATAAAAAAGCGCGGAAGGCTCCGCGCTTTTTTTATGCCTTGCGAAAATTACTTCGCTTTACCCTGGTTCGCGACAGCCGCTGCTTTCGCTGCGATCTCATCCGCGTTACCCAGATAGTAATGTTTGATTGGCTTGAAGTTTTCGTCGAACTCATACACCAGCGGTACGCCAGTTGGGATGTTCAGCTCGAGGATTTCGTCTTCACCCATGTTGTCCAGATATTTCACCAGCGCACGCAGGGAGTTACCGTGAGCGGCGATGATCACGCGCTCACCGCTTTTCAGGCGTGGCAGAATGGTTTCATTCCAGTATGGCACAACGCGGTCGATGGTCAGCGCCAGGCTTTCAGTTTGTGGCAGTTCTGCGTCGGTCAGTTTAGCGTAACGTGGGTCGTGACCCGGGTAGCGCTCGTCATCTTTGGTCAGCTCAGGCGGGGTTACCGCGAAGCCGCGACGCCACTGTTTAACCTGCTCGTCGCCATATTTCTCAGCGGTTTCCGCTTTGTTCAGACCCTGCAGCGCACCGTAGTGACGCTCGTTCAGTTTCCAGGATTTCTCAACCGGCAGCCAGGCCTGATCCAGTTCGTCCAGCACGTTCCACAGGGTGTGGATGGCACGTTTCAGCACAGAGGTGTAAGCAAAATCAAAGGTGAAGCCTTCATCCTTCAGCAGTTTACCTGCCGCTTTGGCTTCGCTTACGCCTTTCTCAGACAGATCAACGTCGTACCAACCGGTGAAGCGGTTTTCGTTGTTCCACTGGCTTTCGCCGTGGCGCACCAGAACCAGCTTAGTTACAGCCATATCGTACTCCTCATAAGCTTTATTGAATGATAACAATTCTCATTATATTGCCGTGGACGTGCCAGCAGCAACGCTTAACCCTAACCATAGCGAAAATAGTCTCTGAGTGTAAGATGCTTGTGAATCCAGGGTTATGATTTTGTCTGCGATCGGCGGTATTTTCAGCAAGACGAGCAGAAAAAAGCCCTCGCTGTGAGGGCTGGCATTTTTTGCCGGATGGCGCTTCGCTTATCCTGCCTACCCGTAGGCCCGTGCAAGCGTAGCGCCGCCGGGCATTAAGCGCGCGGAATGAAATGATACTCTGTGACGCTCACGTACTCTTCGCCGGGGCGCAGCACGCAGTCCGGCTGCGGCCATTCCGGATGATTCGGGCTGTCGGGCAGGAACTCGCTTTCCAGCGCCAGCCCTTGCCAGTCGCTGTACTCCTCGTGCTCGCGCGCCGTCGTGCCGCCGAGGTAGTTGCCTGAATAGAACTGCAGGGCAGGGGCGGTGGTATAGACCGTCATCTGCAGCTTCTCATCCGCAGACCAGACCTGTGCAGCAGGTTGCTTCACATCACCTTTGGCCTGCAGCAGGAAAGCGTGGTCATAACCTTTCACCTTGCGCTGATCGTCATCGCTCAGGAAATCCTGGGCGATAGTTTTCACGCTGCGGAAGTCAAAGCTGGTCCCGCCCACCTCTTTCAGCCCCTGATAAGGAATACCCATCTCATCAACCGGCAGATATTCATCCGCCAGGATCTGTAGCCTGTGGTGACGCACGTCGCACTGGTTACCGTCCAGGTTGAAGTACGCATGGTTAGTCAGGTTGACCGGACACGGCTTGTCGATCGTCGCACGGTATTCAATGGCGATACGGTTGTCGTCGGTCAGCGTAAAGCGCGCAGAGGCGATAAGGTTCCCCGGGAAGCCCTGATCGCCATCAGGTGAATCCAGCGAGAGCAGCACTTCCCCGTCGTTTTGACGAACAATCTTCCAGCGGCGTTTATCAAACCCGTCCGGTCCGCCGTGCAGCTGGTTCTCACCCTGGCTTGGCAGCAGGGTGTACTGCACGCCGTCGAGTTCAAAACGGCTCTTCGCGATACGGTTAGCATAGCGCCCAACGGACGCGCCCAGATAGGCGGACTGATTAATATACTGCTCAGGCGAGGCGCAGCCGAGCAGAGTCTCGCGTACGCTGCCGTCCGGCATCGGTACGCGGGCAGAAAGAAGGGTGGCACCCCAGTCCATCAGCGTAACGACCATCCCCGCGCTGTTGCGCAGGGTTAACAGGCGATACGGCAGACCATCCGGTGCAAGGGTAGGTGTTTCGTTTAGCACTGTCCGGCTCCTTGTGATGCTTTACAAACATAGAAGGTTTCTTTGATACCCGTTTTTGCTTCGTACTGCTTCGCCACGGCGTCCTGTACGGCTGGGACCAGCTCTTCAGGCACCAGCGCAACGATGCAGCCGCCAAAACCGCCGCCCGTCATGCGCACGCCGCCTTTGTCGCCAATGGTGGCTTTGACGATGTCCACCAGGGTGTCGATCTGCGGAACGGTGATTTCAAAATCATCGCGCATGGAGGCGTGAGATTCCGCCATCAGCTCACCCATGCGTTTCAGATCGCCTTTCGCCAGTGCGGACGCGGCTTCAACGGTACGGGCATTTTCCGTCAGCACGTGACGAACGCGTTTGGCGACAATCGGATCCAGCTCATGCGCCACTTTGTTAAATTCATTGAGCGTGACGTCGCGCAGGGCAGGCTGCTGGAAGAAGCGGGCGCCGGTTTCGCACTGTTCGCGGCGGGTGTTGTACTCGCTGCCCACCAGCGTGCGTTTGAAGTTGCTGTTGATAATCACCACGGCCGCGCCTTTTGGCAGGGGAACGGCTTTGGTACCCAGGGAACGGCAATCAATTAACAGGGCATGCTCTTTTTTGCCCAGCGCGGAGATCAGCTGGTCCATAATGCCGCAGTTACAGCCCACGAACTGGTTTTCTGCTTCCTGACCGTTCAGGGCGATTTGCGCGCCATCCAGCGGCAGATGATAAAGCTGCTGGAACACGGTTCCCACGGCGACTTCCAGAGACGCAGAGGAGCTTAAGCCCGCACCCTGCGGCACGTTGCCGCTGATCACTAAATCCGCACCGCCAACGTTCTTGTTACGCTTCTGCAGATGCTTCACCACGCCGCGCACGTAATTAGACCACTGCTGGCTGTCGTGCGTCACAATCGGGGCATCGAGGGAAAATTCGTCCGTCTCATTACCGTAATCTGCCGCAATCACGCGGACTTTACGGTCGTCGCGCTTCGCGCAGCTGATGACGGTCTGGTAATCGATGGCGCACGGCAGCACGAAACCGTCGTTATAGTCGGTGTGTTCACCGATCAGGTTAACGCGGCCAGGCGCCTGGATAACGTGGGTGGCAGGGTAGCCAAATTTCTCAGCAAACAGGGATTGTGTTTTATCTTTCAGACTCATTTTTTAGACTCCTGATTCGCGATAATGGACGTCGCTAACGGCACGCAGACGTTCTGCCGCCTGTTCCGCCGTCAGGTCACGCTGGGTTTCCGCCAGCATTTCATAGCCCACCATAAATTTACGCACCGTCGCAGAGCGCAGCAGCGGCGGATAGAAATGGGCGTGCAGCTGCCAGTGTTGATTCTCTTCGCCGTTAAACGGGGCGCCGTGCCAGCCCATGGAGTACGGGAAGGAGCACTGGAAGAGGTTGTCGTAACGGCTGGTCAGCTTTTTCAGCGCCAGGGCAAGGTCGTCACGCTGCGCGTCGCTGAGATCGGTAATGCGCTTCACGTGCGCTTTCGGCAGCAGCAGCGTTTCAAACGGCCAGGCGGCCCAGTAAGGGACAACGGCCAGCCAGTGTTCGGTTTCCACCACGGTGCGGCTGCCGTCGGCCAGCTCGCGCTGCGTGTAATCCACCAGCATCGGCGAACCGTTTTCCGCGTAATACGCTTTCTGCAGACGGTCTTCACGCTCGGCTTCGTTGGGCAGGAAGCTGTTCGCCCAGATCTGGCCGTGCGGGTGCGGGTTAGAGCAGCCCATCGCCGCGCCTTTGTTTTCAAACACCTGCACCCACGGATAGCTCTGCCCCAGCTCTGCGGTTTGCGCCTGCCAGGTGCTGACCACCTCTTTCAACGCGTCCACGCTCAGCTCCGGCAGCGTTTTGCTGTGATCGGGCGAGAAGCAGATCACGCGGCTGGTCCCGCGCGCGCTTTCGCAGCGCATCAGCGAATCGTGGCTTTCCGGCGCGTCCGGGGTATCGGTCATCAGGGCGGCAAAATCGTTGGTGAACACGAAGGTGCCTTTGTAGTCCGGATTTTTATCCCCGGTGACGCGCGTGTTGCCCGGACAGAGGAAGCAGTCCGGGTCGTGCTGTGGCAGCGTCTGTTTTGCAGGCATCTCCTGCGCCCCCTGCCAGGGGCGCTTGGCGCGATGCGGAGAGACCAAAATCCACTGCCCGCTTAGCGGGTTAAAACGACGATGCGGGTGATCGACGGGATTAAATTGCGTCATGACGAATCCTTAGTCCGGATAGCCCTGCGGATGGCGTGACTGCCAGTGCCAGGTATCCTGTGCCATTTCATCAAGCGTGCGGGTAACACGCCAGTTAAGCTCTTTATCGGCTTTGGTGGCATCGGCCCAGTAAGCAGGCAGGTCGCCATCACGACGCGGGGCGAAGTGGTAGCTCACCGGCTTACCGCAGGCTTTGCTGAAGGCGTTAACCACGTCCAGCACGCTGCTGCCGACTCCGGCACCGAGGTTGTAAATATGCACGCCCGGTTTGTCAGCCAGCTGCTGCATCGCCGCCACGTGGCCGTCTGCCAGATCCATCACGTGGATGTAGTCACGCACGCCGGTGCCGTCTTCGGTAGGGTAATCATTGCCAAAAATCGCCAGCGAGTCGCGGCGGCCTACGGCGACCTGGGCGATGTACGGCATCAGGTTATTCGGGATGCCCTGTGGATCTTCACCCATATCTCCCGACGGATGCGCGCCGACCGGGTTGAAGTAACGCAGTAACGCGATGCTCCACTCCGGCTGTGCTTTTTGCAGGTCGGTCAGGATCTGCTCCACCATCAGCTTGCTTTTGCCGTACGGGCTTTGCGGGGTGCCGGTCGGGAAGCTTTCAACGTAAGGGATTTTGGGCTGATCGCCGTAGACGGTGGCGGAGGAGCTAAAGATAAAGTTTTTGACGTTCGCTGCGCGCATGGCTGAGATGAGACGCAGGGTACCGTTAACATTGTTATCGTAATACTCAAGCGGTTTCGCAACGGATTCACCGACGGCTTTCAGACCCGCGAAGTGGATCACTGCTTCGATGGCGTGGTCGTGAAGGATCTCGGTCATCAGCGCTTCGTTGCGGATGTCGCCTTCCACGAAGGTCGGCTGTTTTCCACCAAGACGTTCAATCACCGGCAGCACGCTGCGCTTACTATTGCACAGGTTATCGAGGACGATCACATCGTGACCATTTTGCAGCAGCTGCACACAGGTATGACTTCCGATGTAACCGCTACCACCTGTTACCAGAACTCGCATAATTCGCTCCATTGGGCTTATGGTATGTAATAACCATAGCATAACAGAGACGCGAAAAGTGTGACATGGGATAAAATAGTGGAATCGTTTACACTCGGTTTTACACTCGCTTTTTCAATGACTGATGACATTCTAGATCAAAGGGATAGCGATGTATTGATGCAAGTTATCTGAAAAAGCGGAGGGCAGTGCCCTCCACGATTAATCGATTTTGCTGAGAAGGTAGCGATAGCGCTCGCCGTCGGGGACAAACTCAAGGCGATGCGTGATGCAGGTGGGCGCATCTTCGGCATGGTGTGAAACGAACAGCAATTGCGTTTCGCCCTCACTAATGAGGATATCGACAAAGCGACGGACCAGCTGGCGGTTTAGCGGATCCAGCCCCTGAAGCGGTTCGTCGAGAATCAACAGCGTCGGGTGTTTTACCAGCGCGCGAACAATGAGTGCCAGGCGCTGCTGTCCCCACGAAAGGCTATGGAACGGCGTGTCAGCAACCCGGCTGTCCATGCCCAGAATATCCAGCCACTGCTGAACCAGCTTGTGCTGTCTGTCCGACACCGCCTGATAAATGCCGATGGAGTCAAAATACCCGGAGAGGATCGCGTTGCGCACCGTGGTACTGACGCGGTAATCCAGATGCAGGCTGCTGCTGACGTAGCCAATGTGCTTTTTGATATCCCAGATGGTTTCACCGCTGCCGCGACGTCGGCCAAACAGCGTCAGATCGTTGCTGTAGCCCTGCGGGTGATCGCCGGTGACCAGGCTCAGCAGCGTCGATTTCCCCGCGCCGTTAGGGCCGACAATCTGCCAGTGTTCGGCGGGATTAACCGTCCAGCTAAGGTGGTTCAGGATCGGTCGATCGTCATAGGAGACCACGCCGTCGCGCAGAACGATAAGTGGCTGGTGGGGATCGAGCCCGTGGCGCGCCGCCGGGGCGTCGGGCTCCGGAAGCGTGATACCGTCCAGTTTTTCGCTGTGTGCTAGCTGAGCAATCAGCGCCTGCCTGAGCAATGCGGATTTTTCCCCGGTTTCGGTCAGATTGCAGTCTGCCAGTACGCCCGCGTTCTGCACGAAATCCGGAATTTCATCAAAGCGGTTAAGCACCAGTACGATGGTGTAACCATCCTGATTAAGCGTTCCTAACAGGGCGGCCAGCTGGGCACGGGAGTGCACATCCAGCCCGTCGAACGGCTCATCCAGAATCAGCAGTTCCGGCTGGCTCATCAATGCCTGGCACAGCAGCGTTTTGCGCGTCTCGCCGGTGGAAAGGTATTTGAAGCGCCGGTTCAGCAGGGCGGAGATGCCAAACTGCTCCGCCAGCTGTTGGCAGCGGGCTGGGTTTTTGACCTCGTCCTGAATAATTTCTGCTGTGGTGCGACCGGTATCATCTTCACCGGGGCTGAGCAGGTCGGTGTTGTTGCGCTGCCACTCATCGCTCACCAGCTTCTGGAGCTGTTCAAACGACAGGCGCGTCAGGCGGGTGAAGGTGTTCTGGCGTTCGCCTTTAAGCGGGGTTAGCTCTCCGGCCAGAGCTCGCGCCAGCGCTGATTTTCCGCTGCCGTTGGTTCCCACAAACGCCCAGCTTTCGCCTGCGCGCAGCGTTAAATCAGGAAGGGTCAGCGTTCGGGTATCGCTAAGACGAAACGTGCCTTGCGAAATATGCAATGATGACATGAGGTATCCCATTTTTTGCAGCGATAGATGTCAGGGATACTGGCTGTCGGCGCGATTGTCAATGCACTCAGCACAATGTGGCGATAATCACCCGGTCAGCGTTGAAATATGCGGTAACGACAGCACCTTCTTCTAGATCGTTCGCCTCCGCAACGGGGAGCGTCGCGCAGAGAGGTTGCCCATCCGGCAGCGTCATCAGTACTTCGCACTGTTCTTCGCCGCGTTCGATATGGCTGATGGTGCCCTGCAGCTGGTTATCTGCACCACTGGCCTGCTCCGGGTTGCGCGTAATGCTGACCCACGGCGCTTTGAGCAGCACCAGTACCTCTTTGCCTTCGTCCAGACCAAGGCGCTGCCCGCTCTGCGCGGTGATCGCGGCTTTCAGACGAGTAGTCCCATCCGCAAGCAGGATGTCGATATGCTGCTGCACCTGAGCGTCGTCACGAGCCGTGACCTTGCCAAACCACTGATTGCGGGCGCTGGTCTGCAGTGAAAAACGTGAAATGGCGGCCAGCAGACTGTCCAGCGGGACGTTGTCATCATCGCTCAGTACATCGAAGGCTTTTTGCTGGATCTGCGCCAGGAGATCGTAGAGCTGGATCAGACGCTGACCGTAACGCGTCAGGACGGCTCCACCGCCGCCTTTGCCGCCTGTTGCACGGTCAACCAGCGTTTGCTCGCTCAGGGTGTTCATCTCATTGATGGCATCCCAGGCGCTTTTGTAGCTGATGCCCGCGTTTTTGGCACCCTGGCTAATCGAGCCTGTTTGTTCTATTTGTTTAAGCAGGGCGATACGTCGCGGGTCGGCAAAAAGCTTTTGCTGAAGTCGTAAGGTGAGGAGAATTTCGGCCTGCATAACAGTGTCCTGGCAAAAAGTGTATTGTGACCCAAATGGCGCAGGGCGCAAAGTGCACCGCACAAAAGGGGATGTTTTTCTCACTTGAAAGGGTAGAATAAGCCGTTCACAATAACTGGAGAAAACCATGTTAGAGTTGTTGAAAAGTCTGGTATTCGCGGTAATCATGGTACCAGTAGTGATGGCCATCATCCTCGGTGCCATCTACGGCCTGGGTGAAGTGTTCAACGTCTTTTCGAACATTGGTCACCGAGACCAGGCAAAAAAGCAGCATTGATTCCCTCCAAAACGCCCGGTTAACCCGGGCGTTTTGCTCTCAAGTATTTCTTTCCATCGCCGATATCTTTCTTAGCAACAGGCCGTTTACTCATTAATCGGTACCATTTAACGCTGGGATCTCCCTGACGATACCGTTATATTAATATGTATATAACGATGATGACAGGAGCTACAGATGGCACGTACATGGGTACGCCTTTTTGCAGGGGCAACGCTGACGCTTTCTCTTACCGGGCATGCGCTGGCTGAAGAGGGGAAAATTACGGTGTTTGCGGCCGCCTCGCTGACCAATGCGATGCAGGACATCGCCGCTGAGTATAAAAAAGAGAAGAACGTTGATGTGATCTCGTCGTTTGCTTCCTCTTCGACGCTGGCGCGCCAGATCGAAGCGGGTGCACCTGCCGATCTGTTCATCTCTGCCGACCAGAAGTGGATGGACTACGCGGCTGAGAAAAAATCGATTGATACAGCAACCCGCGAAACGCTGCTGGGGAATAGCCTGGTGGTCGTGGCGCCGAAAGCCAGCGCTCAGGGCGATCTCACCATCAACAAGGCGACCGACTGGACCCGCTTGCTGAACGGGGGGCGTCTGGCGGTGGGCGATCCGGAACATGTGCCTGCCGGGATTTACGCCAAAGAAGCGCTGCAAAAGCTGGGTGCGTGGGAAAGCCTGTCTCCGAAGCTGGCCCCGGCGGAGGATGTTCGCGGCGCGCTGGCGCTGGTAGAGCGTAACGAGGCCCCGCTGGGGATCGTTTATGGCTCTGATGCCGTTGCCAGCAAAGGGGTGAAAGTGGTTGGTACGTTCCCGGAAGACTCGCACAAGAAAGTGGAATATCCTGTTGCGATTGTTGATGGACATAAAAATGCGACCGTGACGGCCTTCTATGACTATCTGAAGGGGCCAGACGCGTCTGCGATCTTTAAACGTTATGGATTTACGACTCACTGATGATATTGACCGATCCTGAATGGCAGGCTGTGCTGCTGAGCCTTAAAGTCTCTTCCCTCGCGGTTGCGCTGAGTTTGCCCTTTGGGATCTTCTTTGCCTGGTTACTGGTTCGCACCCGGTTTCCGGGCAAAGCCCTGCTTGATAGCGTTCTTCATCTTCCCCTTGTGTTACCGCCCGTGGTGGTCGGTTATCTTCTGCTCGTCTCGATGGGGCGACGCGGTTTTATCGGCGAGAAGCTCTACGACTGGTTTGGGCTGACGTTTGCTTTTAGCTGGCGCGGCGCGGTGCTGGCGGCGGCGGTGATGTCATTCCCGCTGATGGTGAGGGCTATCCGCCTCGCGCTGGAAGGCGTGGACATGAAGCTCGAACAGGCGGCACGCACGCTGGGCGCCGGACGTTTACGCGTCTTCTTTACCATCACGCTTCCGCTCACGCTGCCGGGCATTATTGTCGGAACGGTGCTCGCATTTGCCCGCTCGCTCGGCGAGTTCGGCGCGACCATCACCTTTGTCTCGAACATTCCCGGCGAAACGCGAACCATCCCGTCCGCAATGTATACCCTGATTCAAACCCCTGGCGGTGAGGGAGCGGCGGCGCGTTTGTGCATCATCTCGATAGTTCTGGCGCTGGCTTCTCTACTGGTATCTGAATGGCTGGCCCGGCTTAGCCGCGAGCGAATGGGGAAATAAGCATGCTTGAACTCAATTTCACCCAGACGCTGGGAAACCATACCCTGACGCTTAACGAGACGCTACCGGCTAGCGGCATTACCGCCATCTTTGGCGTTTCCGGTGCGGGGAAAACGTCGCTGATTAATGCCATCAGCGGCCTGACGCGCCCGCAGTCCGGGCGTATAGTTCTGAATGACCGCGTCCTGAATGACGTGGAGAATAAGGTTTACCTCTCGCCGGATAAGCGCCGCATCGGCTATGTTTTCCAGGACGCGCGCTTATTCCCGCACTACAGCGTGCGCGGCAACCTGCGCTACGGCATGGCGAAAAGCATGGCCGGGCAGTTTGATAAGCTGGTGACGCTGTTAGGCATTGAACCTCTACTTGACAGGCTGCCATCCTCGCTCTCGGGCGGAGAGAAGCAGCGTGTGGCGATAGGGCGTGCCATTTTGACCGCGCCGGAGCTGCTGCTGCTGGACGAACCGCTGGCCTCGCTGGATATCCCACGCAAGCGTGAGCTGCTGCCGTATCTGCAACGTCTGGCGCGGGAAATCAATATTCCGATGCTCTACGTGAGCCATTCCCTGGATGAGATTTTGCATCTGGCAGACAAGGTGCTGGTGCTGGAAGAGGGCAGCGTGAAGGCCTTCGGCAGCCTGGAAGAGGTGTGGGGCAGCAGCGTGATGCACCCGTGGCTCCCGAAAGAGCAGCAGAGCAGCATCCTGAAAGTGAGCGTACTGGAACACCATCCGCACTACGCGATGACCGCGCTGGCGCTGGGCGATCAGCATCTTTGGGTCAATAAGATCGACAAACCGTTACAGTCCGCGCTGAGAATTCGCATCCAGGCGTCGGACGTCTCGCTGGTGCTGCAGCCGCCGCTGCAAACCAGTATCCGAAATATTCTGCGCGCCAAAGTGGCCGAGTGTTTTGACGATAACGGGCAGGTGGAAGTGAAGCTTGAGGTTGGCAGCAGGACGCTCTGGGCGCGCATCAGCCCGTGGGCCAGGGATGAGTTAGGCATCAAGCCCGGCCTGTGGCTTTACGCGCAAATCAAGAGCGTCTCGATCACCGCCTGATTACAGCAGGTGGGTATAAATGTACTGCGCGATGCTGTCGGTGGTGTTATCGCCGATCACCACGTTAGCGCGCGCTTTGACCGCGTCGTCGGCATTGCCCATCGCCACGCCCGTTCCTGCGGCTTCCAGCATGCTGATGTCGTTGTAGTTATCGCCAAAGGCGATCACATCCTGCATCGACCAGCCTTGAGATTCCACAAACTGCGTCAGGCGTTTGCCTTTGCTGTTACCTTTGCGGGCAATATCCACCTGATCGTGCCAGGACCATTCGCACTCCAGACCCAGCGTCTCCTCGACGTGCTTCGCGAATGCATTCAGTTTGGTGGTGTCTTCATCCGTCAGGGCGAATTTCCAGATAGCCTCAACGTCCTGTGCCGCCTGACGCAGAGAGGAAACCTGCGTAAAGACGGGGCGCTGCGCTTCCGGCAGGGAAAGCGCCCAGTTGCTGGTGCGTACCACATGGCCGGTCGGGCGCTCGTACATCATCGCGTTATCCACGTACATCAGGCCGTGAATGGCGTGCTCATCCAGCAGATCAATTAATTGCAGCGCCTGAGGAACCGGCAGCGGATCGGATGCCAAAACCTTTTTTGCATGATAATCATACAAATAGGTGCCGTTACAACAAATTGCAGGTGTATCTAACGCCAGTGCCTGATAAAAAGGATGAATGGCAACGTGATGTCGACCCGTTACGATAAGGAGTTGATATCCCACTTCCTGCGCGCGCTTAAGCGCTTCAAGAGAAGAGGGGAGCAGGGTTTTCTGAGGGGTAAGTAATGTTCCGTCTAAATCCAGTGCAATCACACGCGAGGTCATTTGTTCTTCCGGGTTAATGTTGAATTTTAGGTCTCAGGGGATGTTACACCGAGAGTAAATCGCTGCAAAATTCCTGGCTAAAATTCAGCATTCACCGTTAAAAATAATCACTTTCACGTGCAGTGAGGAAAGGAGTATTCATGAAACAAACCGTTTATACCGCCAGTCCTGAAAGTCAGCAGATCCACGTCTGGCGTTTGAATGCAGAAGGTTCGCTCACGCTGGTTCAGGTTGTTGATGTTCCGGGGCAAGTACAGCCAATGGTCGTCAGCCCGGATAAACGTTTTCTCTACGTTGGCGTGCGCCCCGAGTTCCGCGTGCTGGCGTACCGTATCTCCCCAGATGATGGCGCACTGACCTACACCGCCGAAGCACCGCTGCCGGGTAGTCCTACCCATATCTCTACCGATCGCAAAGGGCGCTTCATCTTCAGCGGTTCCTATAATGCGGGCTGCGTCAGCGTGACCCGTCTGGAGGATGGTATTCCGGTGGATACCGTTGAGGTGGTGGAAGGGCTGGAAGGTTGCCACTCGGCGAATATCTCCCCGGACAACCGTACGCTATGGGTGCCTGCCCTGAAGCAGGATCGCATCTGCCTGTTTACCCTGAGCGATGATGGGCATCTGGTGGCACAAAACCCTGCCGAAGTGACGACCGTAGAAGGCGCGGGTCCGCGCCATATGGTCTTCCACCCGAATCAGCAATATGCATATGTGGTTAACGAACTGAACAGCTCAGTAGACGTGTGGGAATTGAAAGATCCAAACGGTCAGATTGAGTGCGTGCAAACGCTGGATATGATGCCATCTGACTTCTCCGACACCCGCTGGGCGGCCGATATCCACATTACGCCGGATGGTCGTCATCTGTATGCGTGCGATCGTACCTCCAGTCTGATCACCGTCTTTAGCGTCTCTGAAGATGGCAGCGTGTTGGCGATTGAGGGCTTCCAGCCAACGGAAACCCAGCCGCGCGGCTTTAATATCGATCGCAGCGGCAAATACCTGATTGCGGCGGGGCAGAAATCCCACCATATCGCGCTGTATGAAATCAAAGGCGAGCAGGGGCTGCTGGAAGAGAAAGGGCGTTATGCCGTCGGGCAGGGGCCAATGTGGGTAGTGGTAAACGCTCACTAAGCGGCTAAAAACAAAAAACCTCGCGAATGCGAGGTTTTTTTATGCCCGGTGGTAGCCGGGTGAGCACATCAAAACATAACCAACCTGATCATCATAATATTGGCTTAAGGCGATGTAAATTCATCGTCAACAAAGAAAAGAGAATACCGAATGATCAGAAATTATTAATTATAGAATAATCATTTGCTTAGGTGATATTACTTTATAAATTCCTAAACTGATTTTATCTGTTTTTATGTACAGTGGTGATTTGATATCATTCTGTCCGTTGGTTTGATGTGCTGCAGTTCCGCAATTCAGGCTCCTTTTTAAGTCCTGGCTGTCGGGTGGTGCCGACGGTGCCTAAACTGCGGAGCACCTCAAAACATAACCAACGCACCTCTGGTGACAGGCAGCGGAAAGGTAAATCAGAGGAGAAGTGCTCTATACCAAAGGAGTGGCGTATGAGCGGTGTGGAATGGGCAATTCTGTTCCTGGAACTCATGGTTGCGATTATGCAACTATTGGATGCGTATCTTAAGTTTGGTGCCTGACGCATTCAGTCGCAGTAAAAAGGGGGATTAAAACTCCCCCTTTTACTCTCATCTTACTGCTTCTGTTCAGCAACCACTTTGCTACCCACACCGCGGTTGTTGTATTCCCACATGCGGTTGAAGCTAGCGTCGTTCAGATTGCGCTGCACGATGCCTTTATCGTCCACCGTCCCGGTGGTGCCGGAGAACGGACGTTTGGAGATGGCCGCGTCCGCCCACGGTTTGGCGATGTTGAAGCCTTCGTTGATCACGCTGTCACGGATAACAACCTGGCCGTTAGTGGCAGAGTCCACATCCAGAGAACGACCCAACTGTGCAACGTTGTCACCTGCAGCAGTGAAACGGCTGTTCACCGCCAGGAAGCCGTAGAAGAGGTTTGACTGTGTCGCTGGCGCAAACACATAACCTTCCTGCTGCGTACGCGAGTTCACCACGCGGAAGTCGGTGTTATCAAACACCACTGCGCCACGACCAGAGACCAGATCCACGTCGCCTTCAACGTAGCTGTTGGTCACCAGGGTACGGGTCAGGCGGTTATTTTGCAGGGTATTCTGCACACCGCTATTGGTAACGAAGAAGGTGTTCTGGCGACCCAGAATATTCACGTTGTTAATCTGTACCTTGTCGCCATCGCTGCGCAGAGCCACGGCCTGATGATTACCCGCGTCAACGCTGTCACCCAGGGTATTTTGAATAGTCAGGTTCTGCAATTGCAGACCGTTATTCTGCGACCAGACCACCGCTGAGCACATCACGCCAATGGTGGCGGCGCGCTTGCTCTGGCAGTTATCAAACATATACCACGCAGGTTTACCCGGCATGTATTTACCGGCCGGGTTCACAAGGTGACGCCAGGTGGTGGTGTCGATTTCGGAATCAATCGCCAGGCCAATTTTCACGTCGAGCGCTTTTTCGCCCAAACCATAAATCGTAATGCTGCCCGGCGCCGCTGGTACGTAAACGGTACCTTCATATTCACCTGGCAGGATCGCGATGTACTGACGCGATGCGCTGTGTTTAGTGATAGCCGCGTCAACTGCCGCCTGGATAGAGGTATGGGTCACGCCCTGCGCCCCAGCCGGACCCACAACGAAGTTTGGCTGTTTTGGCAGAGTAATAGAAGACGGCGTCCACGGTGCAGCATTGGGATCCATCGCCGTGAAGTAACGCGCCTGGGTGAAGTTTTTCGCTTCATCGGCGGACAGGATCGGGCGAGATGAGGTCCCCGGCGCAACCTGCTCAGAAGGTCGCTGATCCGGCGGGGTTGAGCTGCAAGCGGATAAAGTCACGCCAAAGGCAAGTGCTAACGCCAGACGGGAAATCCTGGAAATGTTCAAGGTGAAGCTCCTGGGTATGCAAGTCTTAACGGGATAGACGAAATAGCCTGCTTTTTTATACTAAGTTGAGCGAAACGGGAAGATAAAAAGGGTAAAAGTTGCGTTTTTATCCTCAGGGGGCGGGGAAGTCATCACAAATAAATAACATTTTCCATGAATGCGGTTGACACCAGACAGCAGATGAAAATAAATGTCTATACAACCCATGACAAGTGGAATCCCCATGCAGCAGCTTCATCCCGACGATGTGATATGGCGAAATGCGCGGCTGGCAACAATGGTTGCTGGCGAGCCGGAACCTTATGGCCTGAAAGAACAACACGCTCTGGTGGTCAGGGGCCAAACCCTTCTGGCCGTTGTTCCAGAGTCTGAACTGCCTTCCGGACACCGTCACAGCGTCGATCTTCAGGGACGTCTGGTCACGCCAGGCCTGATTGACTGCCATACCCATCTGGTGTTTGGCGGCGACCGCGCGGCGGAGTGGGAGCAGCGTCTGAACGGTGTGTCTTACCAGGCCATCAGCGCGCAGGGGGGCGGGATTAACGCCACCGTGACGGCGACGCGCAGCAGCTCGCCGGAAACCCTGCTAGAACTGGCGCAACAGCGGCTCCAGCGTCTGATGAATGAAGGTGTGACGACGGTTGAAATCAAATCGGGATACGGGCTAAACGCCGAGGCCGAAGAGAAGATGCTGCAGGTCGCGCGCCAGCTGAGCCTCAATAATCCAATTGATATCAGCCCAACGCTGCTGGCGGCCCATGCGGTTCCGGCGGAATACCGGCAGGATCCGGATGCGTATCTCACGCTAGTCTGCGAGCAGATCCTGCCCACGCTGTGGCAAAAAGAGTTATATGAAGCAGTCGATGTGTTTTGTGAAAACGTCGGCTTTACCCCGTCGCAAACCGAGCGCCTCTTCCAGGCTGCTACCGCGCTCGGTATCCCGGTGAAAGGGCACGTCGAGCAGCTGTCGAATCAGGGCGGCGCGGCGCTGGTCAGCCGATACAAGGGGCTTTCTGCCGATCACATTGAGTATCTCGATGACGCAGGCGTACAGGCGATGGCGGAAAGCGGCACGGTTGCCGTCCTGTTGCCGGGTGCGTTCTATTTCCTTCAGGAGCGTCAGCGTCCGCCGGTTGAACAGCTCAGAAAACAGGGTGTCCCGATGGCCGTCGCCACCGACTACAACCCCGGCACCAGCCCGTTTACCAGCCTGCATCTGGCGATGAACATGGCCTGCGTCCAGTTCGGCCTCACGCCGGAAGAGGCCTGGGCTGGCGTAACGCGACACGCGGCGCAGGCGCTGGGGCGCGGCGCCACGCACGGGCAATTAAAGGCCGGATACGTGGCGGATTTTGTCGTCTGGGATGCAAAAAATCCGGTAGAAATGGTTTATGAACCGGGACGTAATCCTTTGTATCAACGCGTCTTTCGGGGGAAAACGCTATGACACTGTGGCGGTCCACATCACCGCAGATCTGGCAGGGGCGCGACGACAGCGCTGAAGCCACTAATGCAAAACGCATTTTCCAGACTATTCAGCAACGTGAAGCGTTTTCACCTGCGCCTTCAGGCATTGGCCTGATAGGCTTTGAATGTGATGAAGGGGTAAAGCGCAATCACGGCAGACCCGGCGCGGTGCAGGCACCCGATACACTTCGCCGGGCGCTCGCGAACATGGCAAGCCATCAGGGACATGAGCGGCTTGTGGATATGGGCTCAATTTATCTCGAGGGCACAGATCTTGAAGCCGCGCAGCGGGCATTAAGCGATGCGGTGGTGCAATGCCAGCAGTCCGGGATGCGTACGCTGGTCTTTGGCGGCGGGCATGAAACCGCGTGGGCGCACGGCCGCGGCGTGCTGGACGCTTTCCCGAACGCGCGGGTTGCCATTATCAACCTTGATGCCCATCTCGATCTGCGCAAAGCCGATCGGGCCACGTCAGGCACGCCGTTTCGCCAGCTGGCGAATTACTGCGATGGGCGCGGGCGGCAATTTCAGTACGCCTGCTTTGGCGTGAGCCGGGCGGCGAACACGCTGGCGCTGTGGGATGAGGCGGAACGTCTTAACGTCACGCTGGTGGAGGATCTGCATTTCAGGCGTGATGCGCTCTCTTCACTGGAAAAGGTGCTGGCGCAGGCCGATCGCGTTTATCTCACGATTGACCTGGACGTTCTCCCTGCTGGAGAAATGCCCGCCGTCTCGGCCCCTGCGGCACTGGGCATACCGGCGCTGGATCTTATGCCGATCATCGAACGCATCTGCCGCAGTGGAAAACTGCAGGCCGCCGATCTGGTAGAATTTAACCCGCAGTACGACCGCGATGGGCAGGGCGCAAAGCTTGCCGCCCGTCTGGCCTGGCAAATTGCTCACTGGTGGGCATAACACTATTCAAGGAGTCACGATGTTTTCACGCTCACCTCTGCCGCCGTCGAGCCCTCCCGCGCCTTTCTACGAAAAGGTGAAGCAGGCCATTAGCGAAAAAATTGCCACCGGCGTCTGGCGGCCGCACGACCGCATTCCCTCGGAGGCCGATCTGGTGGCGCAGTTTGGTTTTAGCCGCATGACCGTCAACCGGGCGCTGCGTGAACTGACCGACGAAGGGCTTCTGGTACGCCTTCAGGGCGTGGGGACGTTTGTGGCGGAACCAAAAGGGCAGTCAGCCCTGTTTGAGATCCGCAGTATTGCCGATGAGATAACCTCGCGAAATCACCAGCACCGCTGTGAGGTGCTGGTGCTCGAGGAGACTCAGGCCAGCGCCGAGCAGGCCGTAGAGCTGAATGTGAAAGAGGGAAGCCGCATTTTCCATTCGGTGATGGTGCATTTTGAGAACGACATTCCGGTGCAGATTGAAGATCGCTGCGTGAACGCTGAACGGATCCCGGACTATCTGAATCAGGATTACACCCACACCACGCCGCATGCGTATCTCTCGCTCGTCGCCCCGCTGACGGAAGGGGAGCACATTGTGGAGGCGGTTCGCGCCACGCCGCAGGAGTGTGAGTTGTTGCGCATTAAAGAGCACGATCCTTGCCTGCTTATTCGCCGCCGCACCTGGTCATCCTCGCAGATTGTGTCGCATGCCAGACTGCTGTTTCCCGGTAACCGTTACCGGCTGCAGGGCCACTTTATGTCATAAGTTTTATAAGCGTGATCGCTAACGCAATATAACAAAATTGTATCTTTTTTGTTAAATCTGACCTTGTGTGTGCTTGTCTATACAAGTATATCTTAATGCATCATCTGTCCCGTATGAGGAGCACACAATGTCGTCAGGTAAATACCGCCAGCAGGACGTTCGCGCGCCGCGCGGCACCACGCTTACCGCCAAAAGCTGGCTCACCGAAGCACCGCTGCGCATGTTAATGAACAATCTTGATCCTGAGGTAGCGGAAAATCCCCACGAGCTGGTGGTCTACGGCGGCATTGGCCGCGCCGCGCGCAACTGGGAGTGCTATGACGCCATTGTCGAGTCCCTCACCAACCTTGAAACTGACGAAACTCTGCTGGTGCAGTCCGGCAAGCCGGTAGGCGTATTTAAAACGCACAAAAACGCGCCGCGCGTGCTGATCGCCAACTCTAACCTCGTGCCGCACTGGGCCACCTGGGAACACTTCAACGAGCTTGATGCGAAAGGGCTGGCGATGTATGGCCAGATGACCGCCGGGAGCTGGATCTACATCGGCAGCCAGGGGATTGTGCAGGGCACATACGAAACCTTCGTGGAAGCCGGTCGCCAGCACTATAACGGCTCGCTGAAAGGCCGCTGGGTGCTAACCGCCGGTCTCGGCGGCATGGGCGGCGCGCAGCCGCTGGCCGCCACGCTTGCCGGTGCGTGCTCGCTGAACATTGAGTGCCAGCAGAGCCGCATTGATTTCCGTCTGCGTACCCGTTACGTCGATGAACAGGCAGCCGATCTGGACGATGCGCTGGCGCGCATCAAAAAATACACGTCCGAAGGCAAAGCGGTGTCGATTGCCCTGTGCGGTAACGCGGCGGATATTCTCCCGCAGCTCGTCGCCCGCGGCGTGCGCCCGGATCTGGTCACCGACCAGACCAGCGCCCATGACCCGCTGCACGGCTATCTGCCAAAAGGCTGGACGTGGGAAGAATATCAGCAAAAAGCGGAAACCGACCCGGAAGGCACCGTGCTTGCCGCAAAACGCGCCATGGCGGAACACGTTTCCGCGATGCTGGCCTTTAGCCAGATGGGCATTCCGACCTTTGATTACGGCAACAACATCCGCCAGATGGCGAAAGAGATGGGCGTAAATAACGCTTTCGACTTCCCGGGATTCGTTCCGGCCTATATCCGCCCGCTGTTCTGCCGCGGCATCGGTCCGTTCCGTTGGGTTGCCCTGTCCGGCGACCCGGAGGACATCTACAAAACCGACGCCAAAGTGAAGGAGATCGTCGCCGATGACGAACACCTGCATCGCTGGCTGGACATGGCCCGCGAGCGCATTAACTTCCAGGGCTTACCAGCGCGAATCTGCTGGGTAGGGCTGGAGTGGCGTCAAAAACTCGGCCTGGCCTTCAACGAAATGGTGCGCAGCGGTGAAGTTTCCGCGCCGATCGTCATTGGCCGCGACCACCTGGACTCCGGCTCCGTTGCCAGCCCGAACCGAGAAACGGAAGCCATGCGCGACGGTTCGGATGCGGTCTCCGACTGGCCATTGCTGAACGCCCTGCTGAATACCGCCAGCGGCGCGACCTGGGTGTCGTTGCACCACGGCGGCGGTGTAGGGATGGGCTTCTCCCAGCATTCCGGGATGGTCATCGTCTGTGACGGAACCGACGAAGCCGCCGCGCGTATCGCTCGCGTGCTGCACAACGACCCGGCCACCGGCGTGATGCGTCACGCGGATGCGGGTTATGAGATTGCCATTGACTGTGCCAAAGAGCAGGGCCTTAACCTGCCGATGATCCCTGCCACACAAGGAAAGCATTAATGAACGCGTTAACACTCACTCCCGGCTCGCTGACCCTCAAACAGCTGCGTAACGTCTGGCGCAATCCTGTCACCCTTTCGCTGGATGAAAGCGCCCACGCCGCCATTAACGACAGCGTGGCCTGCGTCGAAGCCATCGTCGCCGAAGGGCGCACCGCCTACGGGATCAACACCGGCTTTGGCCTGCTGGCACAGACCCGCATCGCGACACAGGATCTGGAAAACTTACAGCGTTCGCTGGTGCTGTCGCATGCGGCGGGCGTCGGCCAGCCGCTGGACGATGAAATTGTCCGTCTGATGATGGTGCTCAAAATTAACAGCCTGGCGCGCGGTTTCTCCGGCATTCGCCTGAGCGTCATTCAGGCGCTGATGGCGCTGGTCAATGCGGAAGTCTATCCGTGGATCCCGGCGAAAGGCTCAGTTGGGGCATCTGGCGATCTCGCGCCGCTGGCGCACATGTCCCTGCTGCTGCTGGGTGAAGGCAAAGCGCGCTGGCAGGGCGAGTGGCTTCCTGCGAAAGAGGCGCTGAAAAAAGCCGGATTAACGCCCATTACGCTGGCGGCGAAAGAAGGACTGGCGCTGCTGAACGGCACCCAGGCATCGACCGCTTTCGCTCTGCGCGGCCTGTTTGAAGCGGAAGATTTGTTTGCCTCGGCGGTGGTGTGCGGTGCGCTGACCACTGAAGCCGTGCTGGGCTCGCGTCGTCCGTTCGATGCCCGCATCCACGAGGTGCGCGGTCAGCGCGGGCAGATTGATGCCGCCGCGATGTACCGTCACGTGCTTACCGACACCAGCGAAATTGCCGATTCACACCATAACTGCGAAAAGGTGCAGGATCCGTATTCCCTGCGCTGCCAGCCGCAGGTGATGGGCGCGTGCCTGACGCAGCTGCGCCAGGCGGCCGAGGTGCTGCTGGTCGAAGCCAACGCGGTGTCCGATAACCCGCTGGTGTTCGCCGAGGAAAACGAGGTTATTTCCGGAGGCAACTTCCACGCCGAGCCGGTGGCGATGGCGGCGGATAATCTCGCGCTGGCGATTGCCGAAGTCGGCGCGTTGTCCGAGCGTCGCATTGCGCTGATGATGGATAAACATATGTCCCAGCTGCCACCGTTCCTGGTGCGTAACGGCGGGGTCAACTCGGGCTTTATGATTGCCCAGGTGACCGCTGCGGCGCTGGCGAGCGAGAACAAAGCCCTGTCGCACCCGCACAGCGTGGACAGCCTGCCAACGTCAGCGAACCAGGAAGATCACGTTTCGATGGCACCGGCTGCCGGGCGTCGTCTGTGGGAAATGGCCGCCAACACCCGCGGCGTGCTGGCGGTGGAATGGCTGGCGGCAAGTCAGGGTATCGACCTGCGAGAAGGGCTTAAATCCAGTCCGCTGCTGGAGCAGGCGCGTCATGCGCTGCGTGAGTATGTATCGCACTACGATGACGACCGCTTCTTTGCGCCGGATATTGATAAGGCGATGCAGCTTCTGGAAGAAGGGCGGCTGGTGGGGTTGTTACCTTCGGTGCTGTGATTTTTTGCCCGGTGGCGCTGCGCTTACCGGGCCTACGAGTGCGAAATGTAGGCCGGGTAAGGCGTAGCCGCCACCCGGCTTTTTTTTATGAATACATCGCCGTAATCGACGCGCTCCCCAGCGAATGGAAATGCACGTTAAACCCGACCATCGCGCCGCTCGCCCCTTCATCCACCTCAATCTTGTCCACATCCAGCGCGTGCACAGTGAAGATATAGCGGTGAGTTTCCCCTTTTGGCGGCGCTGCGCCGCCGTAGCCCGCTTTACCAAAGTCGGTGCGCGTCTGAATGGCACCTTCAGGCAGGGCAACCAGGTCAGAGCCGGAGCCCTGCGGCAGGACGCGCGTGTCGGCAGGCAGGTTCGCCACGATCCAGTGCCACCAGCCGGAGCCGGTCGGCGCGTCCGGGTCGTAGCAGGTCACGACAAAGCTTTTGGTTCCGGCCGGAACCTCGTCCCACGCCAGGTGCGGGGAGATATTGTCTCCCTGATACCCCATGCCGTTGAATACGTGACGTTCCGGCAGCTTTTCACCGTCGCGCAGATCTTTACTGATGATTTTCATACGGTTTACCCTCGTTAATCACTCGTTCAGGAAGTGTAACGCATGGGGTCAAATCGTGAAATGCGCGGGAATGTTAACGGCTGTAACGACCGCGTCGGTTAATTTACGCAGCTGCTCTGGCGTGATGCTGTACGGCGGCATCAGATAGATAAGCTTGCCGAACGGGCGCACCCAGACGCCCTGCTCAACGAAGAAGCGCTGCAGCGCCGCCATATTCACCGGATGGGTGGTTTCAATCACGCCGATGGCACCCAGCACGCGCACGTCCGCCACGAAATTCGCGCCCGAGGCGGCGCTCAGATCCTCTTTCAGCTGCGCCTCAATTGCCGCAACCTGCTTCTGCCACTCGCCGCTCTCCAGAATGGCGAGACTTTCGCTTGCGACGGCGCAGGCCAGCGGGTTGCCCATAAACGTCGGGCCGTGCATAAAGCAGCCCGCCTCGCCGTCGCTGATGGTGTCGGCAACGTGACGGGTCGTGAGCGTGGCGGAGAGCGTCATGGTGCCGCCGGTCAGCGCTTTACCCAGACACAGAATATCCGGCGCAATGCCCGCATGCTCGCAGGCAAACAGCCTGCCGGTGCGGCCAAAGCCGGTGGCGATCTCATCGGCAATCAGCAGAATGCCTTCGCGGTCGCACATCTTGCGAATACGTTTTAGCCACTCCGGATGGTACATCCGCATTCCGCCTGCGCCCTGCACGATAGGTTCAAGAATGACGGCAGCAATCTCGTGACGATGCGCCGCCATCAGCCGCGCGAAGCCGACCATGTCCATCTCGTTCCACTCGCCGTCGAAGCGGCTCTGAGGGGCCGGGGCAAACAGGTTTTCCGGCAGATAGCCCTTCCACAGGCTGTGCATGGAGTTATCCGGATCGCACACCGACATCGCCCCGAAGGTATCCCCGTGATAGCCGTTGCGGAAGGTGAGGAACCGCTGGCGCGTTTCGCCCAACGCATGCCAGTACTGCAGCGCCATTTTCATCGCCACCTCCACCGCCACGGAGCCGGAATCGGCCAGGAACACGCACTCCAGCGATTCAGGCGTCATCGCCACCAGGCGACGGCATAAATCCACCGCGGGCTGATGGGTTATCCCGCCAAACATCACGTGCGACATCTGGTCAATCTGCGCCTTCATCGCCGCATTCAGGCGCGGGTGGTTGTACCCGTGAATGGCCGCCCACCAGGAGGACATCCCGTCAACGAGCCGTTCGCCGCTAGCGAGATGCAGCTCGCAGCCGTGGGCCGAGGCCACCGGATAGACGGGAAGAGGGCGGGTGGTGGAGGTGTAAGGGTGCCAGATATGCTGCTTGTCGAAGGCGAGATCGTCCTGGGTCATAATCGACTTGTAAACCATTTTGAAAAGTTTTAGGTTTACGAGTATAAACCGAACCGAAAATTAACAAAACCCTTTGGAGAAGCCCAATGGCTCACCACGCACGCTGGACGATGTCGCAAGTCACTGAATTATTCAACAAACCTTTCCTTGAGCTGATGTTCGAAGCGCAGCAGGTGCATCGTCAGCACTTCGATCCACGCCATGTTCAGGTCAGCACGCTGCTGTCGATCAAGACCGGTGCCTGTCCCGAAGACTGCAAATATTGCCCGCAGAGCGCGCGCTACAAAACTGGCCTGGAATCCGAACGGCTGATGGAAGTGGAGCAGGTGCTCGACTCGGCGCGCAAGGCGAAAAACGCTGGCTCGACCCGCTTCTGCATGGGCGCGGCGTGGAAGAACCCGCACGACCGCGACATGCCGTATCTGGAGCAGATGGTGAAGGGCGTGAAGGAGATGGGCCTCGAAGCCTGTATGACGCTCGGTACGCTGAACGACGAGCAGGCGCAGCGCCTTTCCGCGGCGGGGCTGGACTACTACAACCACAACCTCGACACCTCGCCGGAGTTTTACGGCAACGTCATCACCACCCGTACCTATCAGGAGCGTCTGGATACGCTGGATAAAGTGCGTGACGCGGGGATCAAGGTCTGCTCCGGCGGTATCGTGGGCTTAGGCGAAACGGTGAAAGACCGCGCGGGCCTGCTGCTGCAGCTGGCGAACCTGCCGACTCCGCCGGAAAGTGTGCCGATCAACATGCTGGTGAAGGTTAAGGGCACGCCGATGGCGGACAACGACGACGTGGATGCGTTTGATTTTATTCGCACCATCGCGGTGGCGCGCATCATGATGCCGACCTCTTTCGTGCGCCTCTCCGCCGGTCGCGAGCAGATGAGTGAGCAAACTCAGGCCATGTGCTTTATGGCCGGAGCCAACTCCATCTTCTACGGCTGCAAGCTGCTGACCACGCCGAACCCGGAAGAGGACAAAGACGTTCAGCTGTTCCGCAAGCTGGGGCTCAACCCGCACCAGACCGAGGTGCTGACGGGCGATAACGAGCAACAGCAGCAGCTGGAGCAGCAGATTTTTAACGCCGACACCGACCAGTTCTACAACGCGGCAGCCGTATGACCTGGCAGGCACGAATACATACCGCGCTGGACGAACGCCGGGCGGCAGAGGCGTTTCGCGTTCGCAGGGTGGTGGAAAACGGCGCGGGCCGTTTTCTTACCCGCGAGGGGCGGCAGTTTTGTAATTTCTCCAGCAACGACTATCTCGGGCTGAGCCAGCATCCGGCCATCATTCGCGCCTGGCAGCAGGGCGCGGAGCGGTTTGGCGTGGGCAGCGGCGGCTCGGGACACGTCAGCGGATACACCGCGGCGCATCAGACGCTGGAGGAAGAGCTTGCCGACTGGCTCGGCTACCCGCGCGCGCTGCTCTTTATCTCCGGCTTTGCCGCGAATCAGGCGGTTATTACCGCGCTGATGGAAAAAGAGGACCGCATTGTCGCTGACCGCCTGAGCCACGCCTCGCTGCTGGAGGCGGCAAATTTAAGCCCGGCACAGCTGCGCCGCTTTGCCCATAACGATGCGGGGCAGCTCGCCGCGCTGCTGGATAAACCCTGCGACGGACAGCTGCTGGCAGTCACGGAAGGGGTGTTCAGCATGGACGGCGACAGCGCGCCGCTTGCCGCGCTGCACGAGGCCGCAAAACGGCAAAACGCCTGGCTGCTGGTGGACGATGCCCACGGTATTGGCGTGATGGGCGACGAAGGGCGCGGCAGCGCGCATCAGCAAAACGTGAAGCCGGAACTGCTGATTGTCACCTTCGGCAAGGGCTTTGGCGTCAGCGGTGCCGCCGTGCTGTGCAGCGATTCGGTCGCTGACTATCTGCTGCAGTTTGCCCGACACCTGATCTACAGCACCAGCATGCCTCCGGCGCAGGCCGTGGCGCTGTCTGCGTCGCTGGCGGTGATCCGCAGCGCAGAAGGGGATGAACGTCGCCAGCGGCTGGCAGAGCATATCTCATGCTTCCGTCAGGGGTTAGCGGCGCTGCCCTTCCACAGTCCCGATTCGCAGAGCGCTATCCAGCCGGTGATTGTCGGCGAAAACGGCCGCGCGCTGGCGCTGGCACAGACGCTGCGCGAGCGCGGCATCTGGGTGACCGCCATCCGCCCGCCAACGGTCCCGCCGGGTACCGCGCGGCTGCGCTTAACCCTGACGGCGGCGCATGAAGCACGGGATATCCAGACGCTGCTGGAGGCGCTCCATGTTGCCGGTGAATAAACAGGCCGTTGCGGCGGCATTTGGCCGGGCCGCGCAGAGCTATTCGCAGCACGATGAGCTACAGCGTCAGAGCGCGCAGGGGCTTCTGGCCGCGCTTGGCGAGAACCGTTTTCCGCAGGTGCTGGACGCCGGCTGTGGTCCCGGCAGCAACAGCCGCTACTGGCGCGGGGCGGGAAGCCAGGTCACGGCTATCGACCTCTCAGACCTGATGCTCGACGAGGCGCGTCAGAGGCAGGCAGCGGATTGCTATCTGCTGGCCGATATCGAGGCGATTCCGCTGGCGGATGCGCAGTTCGATCTGGTCTGGAGTCATCTGGCGGTCCAGTGGTGCAGCAGCCTGCCACAGGCCTTACGCGAGCTTTATCGCATGGCGCGACCGGGCGGGAAGGTGGCCTTTACCACCTTGCTGGAAAGCTCGTTGCCTGAGCTGAACCAGGCGTGGAAAGCGGTGGATGAGCAGCCGCACGCTAACCGCTTTTTATCGCATGAACAGGTGACGCAGGCGCTGGCAGGCTGGCGCTATCGCAGCACGGTACAGACCATCACCCTCAATTTTAGCGATGCGTTCAGCGCCATGCGCTCGCTGAAGGGCATCGGGGCCACGCATCTGCATGCCGGGCGGGAGAGAAAACTGCTCACCCGGGGACAACTGCAGCGTCTGGAGCTGGCCTGGCCGCAGCAGCGGGGTCATTTCCCGCTCTCTTATCAACTTTTTCATGGGATTATCGAACGTGACTGAACGTTATTTTGTGACCGGCACGGACACGGAAGTGGGCAAAACGGTTGCCAGCTCGGCGCTACTGCAGGCGGCGCAAAAGCTTGGGAAAAACACCGCCGGATATAAACCCGTTGCTTCCGGCAGCGAGATGACGGCGGAAGGGTTACGCAACACTGACGCGCTGGCGCTCCAGCGCAACAGCACGCTTGAACTTGCCTATTCAGCGGTGAATCCGTACACCTTTGCCGAGCCGACCTCGCCGCACATAATCAGCGCCGATGAAGGCCGTCCGATTGATTTCGCCGTCCTGTCTACCGGATTACGGACGCTGGAAAGCCAGGCCGACTGGGTGCTGGTGGAGGGGGCTGGCGGCTGGTTTACGCCGCTTTCCGAAGAAAACACCTTTGCTGACTGGGTGCAGACCGAGCAGCTTCCGGTCATTCTGGTCGTCGGCGTCAAGCTGGGCTGCATCAATCACGCCATGTTGACGGCGCAGGCCGTACAGCAGGCCGGGCTGCGTCTGGCGGGCTGGATAGCCAACGACGTGGTTGCGCCGGGGAAACGACACCAGGAGTATCTGGCGACCCTCAAACGCGTGCTCCCCGCGCCGTGCCTCGGGGAAATCCCCTGGCTTGCTGACGGCGCGGAAAATGCCGACACCGGGTGTTATCTTGACCTCAGCGTCTTGCTTCCCGCGACATCCAGTGGGCGATAAGCTCGTCATCCAGTTCGTTAACGTGGCCCTGCGCCACGTTACGCCCGCGATAGAGCATGCAGAAACGCTCCGCAACCCGGCGGATAAACGACAGCTGTTGCTCCGCTAATAACACCGTCATACCCAACTCCCGATTTAAGCGCACCAGCAGCTGCCCCAGCTTCTGGGCGAAGCTGTGTCCTGCGCCGTGCAGGGGTTCATCGAGGATCAGCAGGCGCGGGCGGTTCACCAGCGCGTTGGCCAGCGCCAGCTGATACTGGTCGTCCGGAGAGAGCGTGTTGGCGCGGGCCTGCCGCAGCGCATAGAGTGCCGGAAACAGGTCGTAAACGTCTCTTTTCGCCTCAGGGTCGGGTTTCCCCACGGCCTGCATCGCAATATGCAAATTCTCATCAATGGTCAGCTGGGAAAAGATCCGTCTGTCCTGCGGCACATAGCCTATGCCCGGCATGGAACGGTGCTCTGACGCCTGGTTGAGCAAATCGCGCGGCGGCGCACCGGCTTCATGCCAGATAATGGTGCCGCTTTCGACGGGCACTTTTCCGGTAATGCAGTTCATCAGGGTCGTTTTGCCCATTCCCGGCAGGCCAACGACGCCTGTACACATGCCTTGCGGAAAATCTAAATCCAGGTTCCATAGCGTATGTTGGCTTCCGTAAAACTGATTCACAGCACGCAGACTCAACATCTTTCTCTCCTTAAAAATGTTTATTGATGACGCTCGTAGTCGACTGTGCAAAACGCCTGCCAGAAACCATAAAGTGATTAAAAAAGGGGCTTTTTTAGGAATAGGTCTCTGCGGATCGTCGTGCGGATCCTTGAATTGCACATCAACGGTGCCGGAAGCGGTGAATTATGGTGCAGGGCGTGAAATGGCGGATTTGTGAGCGAGATCGCATGCGTTGGTTATGAATGACTCAACTGTTTATCATCAAAAAATAGCTATAAAAATTTTTTGTTGCCGCCTCGTGGGAAAAACCGGGAATTTGCCGAGTGGCGGTCTGTACGGGCTGGACGCAGTTATCCACTATTCCTGTGGATAACCATGTGCATTAGAGTTAGAAAACACGCGATAAGCGAGAGAATACGCGGGTTACGCCCGAATTGATGCGAAACACGGCTTTAGAAAATATCGCTTAGTAATTAAATGGTTAGATAAAATCAATTGCCGTCATGAAACTGTCACCCGTTGCCACAAAACTATCATTACCTGGCTTGACAAATGTTAAAAAAGGAAAAGTTCTGGGGATAACCGAGTCAGGCTGGTGTTTTATTTTGTCACAGTCTACATTTCAACCGGGATCGCGCTCATTCCCCGGGCGCTACTCTAAATATCCTGCCACGCTACTGGTTTTTCATCCAGTGTTTTTTACTGGCATTCCTGGCAACAACGAGTAAAATTACTCACCTGCCGCTTATAACGTCATCAGGTTGTCGCCCATGAGTAAACCGTTCAAATTGAATTCTGCTTTCCGTCCTTCGGGGGATCAGCCCGAGGCCATCCGCCGTCTGGAAGAGGGGCTGGAAGATGGGCTGGCGCATCAGACGCTATTAGGTGTGACGGGGTCAGGTAAAACCTTCACCGTCGCCAACGTGATTGCAGATCTCCAGCGCCCAACGATGGTGCTGGCACCCAATAAAACCCTGGCGGCGCAGCTTTATGGTGAGATGAAAGAGTTCTTCCCGGACAACGCGGTGGAGTATTTCGTCTCCTACTACGATTATTACCAGCCAGAAGCCTATGTGCCGAGCTCTGACACCTTCATCGAGAAGGATGCCTCAGTGAACGAACACATTGAGCAGATGCGTCTGTCGGCCACTAAGGCGCTTCTGGAGCGTCGCGATGTTGTGGTTGTCGCATCGGTTTCCGCGATCTACGGCCTGGGCGATCCGGATCTCTATCTCAAGATGATGCTGCACCTGACGCAGGGGATGATCATCGACCAGCGCGCCATCGTCCGTCGTCTGGCGGAGCTGCAATATGCCCGTAACGATCAGGCCTTCCAGCGCGGGACGTTCCGCGTGCGCGGTGAGGTGATCGACATCTTCCCGGCGGAATCAGACGATATGGCGCTGCGCGTCGAGCTGTTTGACGAAGAGGTTGAACGCCTGTCGCTCTTCGACCCGCTGACCGGACACGTTGAGTCGGTGATCCAGCGTTTCACTATCTACCCTAAAACGCACTACGTGACGCCGCGCGAGCGTATCGTGCAGGCGATGGAAGAGATCAAAGTGGAGCTGGCCGAGCGCCGGAAGGTGCTGCTGGCGAACAATAAGCTGCTGGAAGAGCAGCGCCTGAGCCAGCGTACCCAGTTCGACCTTGAGATGATGAACGAGCTGGGCTACTGCTCCGGCATTGAAAACTACTCGCGCTATCTCTCCGGGCGCGGGCCGGGCGAGCCGCCGCCGACGCTGTTTGATTACCTTCCGGCAGACGGTTTGCTGGTGATCGACGAATCCCACGTGACGATCCCGCAGATCGGCGGGATGTACCGCGGTGACCGGGCGCGTAAAGAGACGCTGGTGGAGTATGGATTCCGACTGCCGTCAGCGCTGGATAACCGTCCGATGAAGTTTGAAGAGTTTGAGGCGCTCGCGCCGCAAACCATTTACGTCTCGGCCACGCCGGGCAACTACGAGCTGGAGAAATCCGGTGACGACGTTGTCGATCAGGTGGTGCGTCCAACGGGTCTGCTCGACCCGATTATTGAAGTTCGTCCGGTGGCGACTCAGGTGGACGATCTGCTCTCGGAAATTCGGGCCCGTTCCGCCATCAACGAGCGCGTGCTGGTGACCACGCTCACCAAACGCATGGCGGAAGACCTGACCGAGTATCTGGAAGAGCACGGCGAGAAGGTGCGTTATCTGCACTCGGATATCGACACCGTCGAGCGCATGGAAATTATTCGCGATCTGCGTCTGGGCGAGTTTGACGTGCTGGTGGGGATCAACCTGCTGCGAGAAGGTCTGGATATGCCGGAAGTCTCGCTGGTGGCGATTCTGGATGCGGATAAAGAGGGCTTCCTGCGTTCCGAGCGTTCGCTGATCCAGACCATTGGCCGCGCCGCGCGTAACGTCAACGGGAAAGCGATTCTGTACGGTGACAAAATCACCCCATCGATGGCGAAAGCGATTGGTGAAACGGAGCGCCGCCGCGAGAAACAGCAGCGCTACAACGAAGAGCACGGCATCACGCCGCAGGGTCTGAACAAGAAGGTGGTGGATATCCTGGCGCTGGGCCAGAACATTGCCAAAACCAAAGCGAAAGGTCGCGGCAAGGCGCGCTCAGTGGTGGAAGAAGATACCGTCGTGCTGACGCCGAAAGCGCTGCAGCAGAAAATCCACGAGCTGGAAGGACAGATGATGCAGCACGCGCAGAATCTGGAGTTCGAAGAAGCGGCGCAGATCCGCGACCAGCTTCATCAGCTGCGGGATCTTTTCATCGCGGCATCGTGAGTGGGTTTTGCCCGGTGGCGCTGCGCTTACCGGGCCTACGGGGTTAGCGTCTTTTGTAGCCCCGGTAAGCGCAGCGCCACCGGGGGGTTGCTAGCCCAGCGCCTGAATCGCCTTCTCCAGCGCCTCGCGCAGCAGGTGACGGTCATGGCGATACTTAATATCACTCGCTTCTAGCGGCTCCTGCACCACCACGCGGTCGCCAATACCCGATACGTCCACCTTCGGCCCCACCACGACACCGTCGATAATTTTTTTACCGACGTACTGCTCCATTAAATCAAGCTTGTCCGCCAGCGACAGGCTCGCCGCCGCCGGGCTCAGTTCACGTCCCAGGTTACCGATGTAGACCATCGGGGCGGGGGTGCGGCGCAGCGCCTGCGCCAGCTCTTTCACCAGCAGAATCGGCATCAGGCTGGTGTAAAAACTACCAGGGCCAATCAGGATCAGATCCGCTTCACCGATGGCTTCTACCGCTTCGCGCGTGGCGGGGACGCTTGGATAGGTCATTAGCTCCGTTGGCGGCAGGATAAGCTGATCAATATTCACCTCACCGTAAACTTCATGCCCTTCAGCGTCGATAGCCATTAAATCGACCGGTTGTTCAGACATGGGGATCAGAAATGCATCCACTTTAAGCAGATTACGGATCAGGTTGATGGCTTCGAGAGGCCGCACACTCAGGTGATCTAAGGCCTTTAACATCAGATTTCCGAGGTTATGCCCGGAAAGTTCGCCATTACCGCCAAAACGGTACTCAAACATCGCCGATGCGACGCTCGGTTCGGTAATTAACTGGTTCAGACAGTTGCGCATATCTCCCCAGGCAATCCCGCCTTCGGCACGTCGGATCCGCCCCGTTGAGCCGCCGTTATCGGTGGTGGTCACTATCCCTGTCAGCCTTGACCCGAGTGACGACAATGAGGACATGACGCGGCCCAGGCCGTGGCCTCCGCCAAGAGCGACCACTCGGTCAAGATCCGCAAAAGTGCGATTGCGCATAGGTATTCCTTATCACGTTCGATCGCGTAACAGTAACCTAACTACCCCTAAAAGACGATGCCTCAGCCGATGCAAAATGACGTATATCAATGTGAAAGTGTGGTTTTTGGGTATCCTGTAGCGAAAATGCACGATTAAGTCGCTATATATATAATTATATAGCGAAATGCGAGAATGGCGAAGTGATGATTTCCGCGTTACTATCGCTATAACCACGTTTTCATTTTTGAAAACATACACTCTAGCCTTGGCGCCTGTGTCGAACGATATGGCGCCCTGGCCGTGGCAAATTAGCCACCAGGGTACAGAAAGAAATGACTGTGCCTCCCGATTTGGAAAGGTGTACATGGCTTCACAACTTACTGATGCTTTCGCGCGTAAGTTTTATTACTTACGTCTGTCGATTACCGATGTGTGTAACTTCCGTTGCACCTATTGCCTGCCCGATGGCTACAAGCCGGGTAAGGTCACCAATAACGGCTTTCTCTCCGTGGATGAAGTGCGCCGCGTTACGCGCGCCTTCTCTGAGCTCGGCACCGAAAAGGTGCGTCTGACCGGAGGCGAACCCTCTTTACGTCGTGATTTTCCCGACATCATTGCCGCCGTACGTGAAAACGAACGTATCCGCCAGATTGCGGTGACCACTAACGGTTACCGCATGGCGCGCGACGTGGCGAACTGGCGCGATGCGGGCCTGACGGCGATCAACGTCAGCGTAGATAGCCTCGATGCCCGTCAGTTCCACGCCATTACCGGACAGGACAAATTCCATCAGGTGATGGAAGGCATCGACGCCGCATTCACTGCGGGGTTCGACAAAGTCAAAGTGAATACCGTGCTGATGCGTGATGTAAACCATCATCAGCTGGACACCTTCCTGGCGTGGATCAAACCACGCCGCATTCAACTGCGTTTTATTGAGCTGATGGAAACCGGCGAGGGCAGCGAGCTGTTCCGTCGTCATCACATCTCTGGCATGGTGCTGCGCGACGCGCTGCTGAGACGCGGCTGGATCCACCAGATCCGCCAGCGCAGCGACGGCCCGGCGCAGGTCTTCTGTCACCCGGATTACGAAGGTGAGATAGGCCTTATCATGCCCTATGAGAAGGACTTCTGCGCCAGCTGCAACCGCCTGCGCGTCTCCTCCGTTGGCAAGCTTCATCTCTGCCTGTTTGGCGACGGCGGCGTAGACCTTCGCGATTTGCTGGAAGACGATGCGCAGCAGGACGCGCTTGAAGCACGCATTTCTGAAGCGCTGACGCATAAAAAACAGACCCACTTCCTGCATCAGGGCAATACCGGCATTACTCAGAACCTGTCTTACATCGGCGGGTAATCAGTCTTAAGAAGGAATCAGAAGATGAGTCAGGTAAGCGCAGAATTTATCCCGACACGCATTGCTATCCTTACCGTTTCCGACCGCCGTGGCGAAGAGGATGATACCTCCGGCCACTGGCTGCGCGAGGCGGCCCATGAGGCGGGGCATAGCATCGTCGATAAAGCGATCGTAAAAGAGAACCGCTACGCCATTCGCGCTCAGGTCTCTCAGTGGATCGCCAGCGATGAGGTGCAGGTGGTGTTGATTACCGGCGGCACCGGTTTTACCGCAGGCGATCAGACTCCCGAAGCGCTGATCCCGCTGTTCGACCGCGAAGTGGAAGGCTTCGGCGAAGTGTTCCGCATGCTCTCCTTTGAAGAGATTGGTACCTCCACGCTCCAGTCACGCGCCGTGGCGGGCGTGGCAAACAACACGCTGATTTTCGCCATGCCGGGCTCGACCAAAGCCTGCCGTACCGCGTGGGAAAACATCATCGCCCCGCAGCTGGATGCTCGTACCCGTCCGTGTAATTTCCACCCCCATTTAAAGAAATAAGCTATGTCACAACTGACCCACATTAACGCCGCCGGTGAAGCGCATATGGTGGATGTTTCCGCCAAAGCGGAAACGGTGCGCGAGGCGCGCGCGGAAGCGTTCGTCACTATGCTGCCAGAAACCCTGGCGATGATTCTCGACGGCAGCCACCACAAAGGTGATGTCTTTGCGACCGCGCGCATCGCCGGTATTCAGGCCGCGAAACGCACCTGGGACTTAATTCCGCTGTGCCATCCGCTGATGCTGAGCAAGGTGGAAGTGAACCTGCAGGCGCAGCCGGAGCACAGCCGGGTGCGTATTGAGTCACTCTGCCGCTTAACCGGCAAAACCGGCGTGGAGATGGAGGCCCTGACGGCGGCCTCCGTCGCCGCGCTGACCATCTACGATATGTGTAAAGCAGTGCAGAAAGATATGGTCATTGGCCCGGTGCGCCTGCTGGCGAAAAGCGGCGGCAAATCCGGTGATTTTAAGGTGGACAGCCATGATTAAGGTGCTCTTTTTTGCCCAGGTGCGCGAGCTGGTCAATACCGACAGCCTGACGCTGGATGCGTCCTTCGAAAACGTCGCTGCCCTGCGCGCGCATCTGGCGGCACAAAGCGACCGCTGGGCGCTGGCGCTCGAGGAAGGCAAGCTGCTGGCCGCCGTGAATCAGACGCTGGTTGAATTCACCCATCCGCTGAACGCAGGGGATGAAGTGGCCTTCTTCCCGCCGGTGACAGGGGGCTAAGATGGCTGAAACACGAATTCTGGTGAGTCCCGAGCGTTTTAACGTGGGGACCGAATACAGCTGGCTGGCGGAACGCGATGAAGACGGCGCGGTCGTGACCTTCACCGGCAAAGTGCGCAACAACAACCTCGGCGACAGCGTGAAGGCGCTGACGCTGGAGCACTATCCGGGGATGACCGAGAAATCGCTGGCGGCGATTGTCGACGAGGCGCGGGGCCGCTGGCCGCTTGGCCGCATCACGGTTATTCACCGCATTGGCGAGATGTGGCCTGGCGAGGAGATTGTCTTCGTCGGGGTGACCAGCGCGCACCGCGGCAGTGCGTTTGCGGCAGGGGAGTTCATTATGGACTATCTCAAAACCAAAGCCCCGTTCTGGAAGCGTGAAGCCACGCCGGAAGGTGACCGCTGGGTGGAATCGCGCGACAGCGATAAACAAGCCGCCAGCCGTTGGTAGTCGGTTTACGTGGATGTGTTAATCTTAACGTGTGTGTCTACTTAATCTTAATCAGGAGTGAATCATGGACCGATTTCCGCGTTCCGATTCAATAGTACAGCAGACCCGTAGCGGCCTGCAGACGTATATGGCTCAGGTGTACGGCTGGATGACGGTCGGCCTGCTGCTTACCGCGTTTATCGCGTGGTATGCGGCGAACACGCCTGAACTGATGATGTTTATCTTTTCCAGCAAAATCACCTTCTTTGGGCTGATTATCGCGCAGCTGGCGCTGGTGTTTGTGCTTTCTGGCCTGGTGCAAAAGCTGAGTGCCGGAATGGCGACCACGCTGTTTATGCTCTATTCAGCGCTAACCGGACTGACGCTTTCCAGTATTTTCATCGTTTACACCTACTCCTCCATCGCCAGCACCTTTGTGGTGACCGGCGGGATGTTCGGCGTGATGAGCCTGTACGGTTACACCACCAAACGTGACCTGAGCGGCTTAGGCAACATGCTGTTTATGGGGCTGATTGGGATCGTGCTGGCGTCGCTGGTGAACCTGTGGCTCAAGAGTGACGCGCTGATGTGGGCTGTGACCTACATCGGGGTGGTGGTCTTCGTTGGCTTGACGGCCTACGACACCCAGAAGCTGAAAAACATCGGCGAGCAGATTGACGTGCGCGACAGTTCTAACCTGCGCAAATACTCGATTCTGGGGGCGTTGACGCTGTATCTGGACTTCATCAACCTGTTCCTGATGCTGCTGCGTATTTTCGGCAACCGTCGTTAAGGTTGCTTTGCCGGGTGGCGGCTTCGCCTTACCCGGCCTACGAAACGCGAACCGTAGGTCGGGTAAGGGGAAGCCGCCACCCGACTTGTTCACTTCGCTAACATCCTCTCGTTCTTCGCCCGCAGCTTCTTCGCCCGACTCTCCAGAACCAGATAGCAGACCGTTGCCAGCGCCAGCGGCAGGAAGTAATAGATCATGCGGTACGCCAGCAGGGCGGCGATAATCGTTCCCTGAGAGACATGCTCCCCCGCAAGCAGCGCGATAAACACCGCCTCCAGCACGCCGATGCCCGCCGGGATATGCACAATCACGCCTGCAATACTGCTCACCAGCAGCACGCCCAGCACGAAGAAGTAATTTACGTCCTCGCCAATCAACAGCCAGATAATCGCCCCCATCGCCATCCAGTTGGCGCTGGAGACCACCATTTGCAGCACCGCGAACTTCCATGAGGGCAACACCAGCTTTTGCCCCTTGATGGTCATATGGCGGCGTTTAGCAAAGGCGCAGGCCCACAGATACACGGCGATGATCAGCAGCAGCACGATGCCCAGAATGCGCAGCGTGGCCTCGTCGATATACCAGTGCGCGGGCAACTGCACCACGCCGATGGTGAAGATCACCCCGCCGAGCAGAATATAGCCCAGCCAGTTCGTGGTGATGCTTAACGAGAAAATGCGCGTGATGGTCCCGCCCGGCAGGCCAAGGCGCGAGTAAAGGCGATAGCGCATGCCAATGCCGCCGACCCAGGTGCTCAGCGTCAGGTTAAAGGCGTAGCAGATAAACGACACCAGCATCACCTGACGCTTTGCCAGCTTGTGTCCGCAGTAGGCGCGGCCCAGTAGGTCATAGCAGCCGTATATCAGGTAGCTGACGATGACCAGCCCAATGGCGCTCAGGAGCACCATCCGGTTATAGTTGCGGATGACCTTCCACACCTCTTCCCAGTCGACTTTTTGCGCGTACACCACCAGCAGTACCGCGACGGCGATGAAGAACAGCCAGGTGAGGATTTTCTTTGCCAGCTTCCAGCGAGGATGCGATTTCGACATCAGGTTTTCCCTCCGTCTTCCGCTTCAATGCGGTCCTGAGTTTCCATTTCGGGTTGAACCGGCGGGTCCACCTGCGCAAGCTTTGGCGTATGCGCGGGCAGCCAGCCGACCATCGCCGGGAAATGACGCAGGAAGTGGAACACCACCACGCCAATGCCAAGGTTCCACCAGGTGCGTTTCGGTACCATGGACTCATCTACGCGCACGCAATCATTGACGATCAGTCCCTGAAGGTTATCCCGCAGGGTTTGATTAAACTGCCGATCGTGAATGATCAGATTCGCTTCCAGATTCAGCGACAGGCTCAGCGGATCGAGATTGCTGGAGCCGACGGTTGCCCAGTGATCGTCCATCAGCGCCACTTTGCCGTGCAGCGGTCGGCGGCGATATTCGTAGATCTGCACGCCGCCTTTCACCAGATAGTTATAGAGCAGGCGTGCGCCCACTTTGACAATCGGCATATCCGGCTCGCCCTGCACAATCAGTTTCACCCGCACGCCGCGTCGGGCCGCATTGCGCATGGCATGCAGAATACGGTAGCCGGGGAAGAAGTAAGCGTTGGCGATAATCACCTCGCGCTTCGCGTTCGCCAGCATCTTCAGGTAATGACGTTCAATGTCATCCCGGTGCTCGCCGTTGTCGCGCCAGACGAAAAGCGCCTGCGCTTCGCCGGGCTGTCGGTTTTCCTCCGGGCGATGGCGACGCCGCCACCAGTGGCGAACGGCCGCTTTACCCGGCAGGTTCTCCAGCTCAAACAATAAAATGTCCTGAACCACCGGGCCCTCAATGCGGATCGCGTAATCCTGCTTGGCTTCTGGGCCATAGTCGGACATATGTTCAGCGGAGTAGTTAATGCCGCCGACGAACGCCACCGTCTCATCCACCACCACAATTTTGCGGTGCATCCGACGAAAAAGGTTCGTGCGCATGCCAAATAAGCGGGGACCGGGATCGTAGTAGCGGAAGACCACGCCTGCGGCGGTCAGTTCGTTGACGAACTCATCGCTCAGGTCCGGTGAGCCATAGCCGTCGAGCAGCGCTTCAATTTTGACCCCGCGCCGGGCAGCACGCAGCAGCACGCTGTGCAGCTGCTTGCCAACCTCATCTTCGAACCAGATAAAGGTTTCGAGGATCACTTTCTGCTGTGCGTTATCAATCGCTTTAAACACGGCCGGATAATATTGATCGCCATTCTCCAGCAGCGTAATGCGGTTTCCTTCCTGCCATGTACATTTCATAAGTGGATCTCCGCGCTGAGCGGGGCATGGTCTGATAAATGTCGCCAGTTGAGTAACGCCAGCGCGGTAGGGCTGCTGGCATGGGCGTTTTTGACGTAGATTCGATCAAGGCGCAGCAGGGGGAAGCGCACCGGGAACGTGCGTGCGGGGCGTCCGTTGGCGCGGGTGAAAATCTCCTCCAGCCCGGCGTTCACCTTAAGCGGATGGTTGGCGCGCTGCCGCCAGTCGTTGAAATCACCGGCGATGACCACGGGCTCGCCTTCCGGAAGCGCATTGCTCCATTCGGCGAGCATCTGCAGCTGTGCCTGACGGTGGGCTTCACGCAGGCCAAGATGCACGCAGCCAACGTGAACAGGAAATTCCAGATCGGGTGGCGCGATACGACAGTAAAGCAGGCCGCGTTTTTCACTTTCGCCCACCGACACGTCGCGGTTTTCATAGTGCTCAATCGGAAAACGCGACAGCACCGCATTACCGTGGTGCCCTTCGGGGTAAACTGCGTTGCGTCCGTAGGCGTAATCGCTCCACATGGTATCGGCCAGAAACTCGTAGTGAGGGGTATCCGGCCAGTTTTCGACATGCATTGGATGCACTTCGTGCGCGCCCATCACTTCCTGCAGGCAAACAATGTCCGCGCTGACGGTGCGAACGGCGTCGCGCAGCTCCGGTAAAATGAAGCGGCGGTTAAATGCTGTGAAGCCCTTATGAATGTTTATCGTCAGCACCTTAAGCGAGAAATGCTGCGTTTTAATGGTCATAAACACCTTCCTGGGTGACTATCCCGATGAAAATAAAGTGTAGTCGGCGTCACAAAAAGATGCGGCGTTACGGAATTTTCCGTAAAGTGCGGTAGTCTGAACTAGCAGAGAAAAATCCTTCAGGAGAGAAGCCATGAAGTGGCAACAACGTGTTCGTGTCGCAACGGGTTTGAGTTGCTGGCAGATAATGTTGCATTTACTGGTCGTGGCCGTACTGGTGATGGGCTGGATGAGCGGCACGCTGGTGCATGTTGGTCTGGGGCTATGCGTGCTTTACGGCGTCACCGTGCTGTCGATGCTGTTTTTACAGCGTCACCACGAGGCGCGCTGGCGTGAAGTGGGTGATTTGCTCGAAGAGCTCACCACCACCTGGTATTTTGGTGCCGCGATGATTGTGCTTTGGCTGCTGTCGCGCGTGCTGCAAAACAACCTGCTGCTGGCCCTGGCGGGTCTGGCAATCCTCGCAGGGCCTGCGGTTGTCTCTTTACTCACCAAAGAGAAAAAGCTACGCAATGTTGCGTCTAAACATCGCGTACGCCACTGATCCCGTCGTGGCCGCGATAACCAGTAGCGGCCACAAACTTCCCCATACAATGTCCAGACTCGCATCCTTCAGATAGATTTGCTTGGTGATATCCGTAAAGTGTCGAATCGGGTTTACCCACGTCAGATCCTGTAGCCACACCGGCATATTCTCGACGGGCGAAACATAACCCGAGAGCAAAATTGCGGGCATCATAAAGACGAATACCCCGATAAACGCCTGCTGCTGCGTCGAGCAGAGCGCCGAGATCAGCAGTCCAAACCCCACCAGCGACAGCCCGTAAATCACCATCGTGAAGTAAAACAGCGCCAGCGAACCGGCGAACGGGATCTGGTAGGCCCAAATACCTACTCCCAGCACGATGGTGGCCTGGAATGTCGCGACAATCAGCGCCGGAACCGCTTTGCCGACGAAAATCTGCCAGGTGGCGAGCGGGGAGACCAGCAGCTGGTCCAGCGTGCCCTGTTCGCGCTCGCGGGCGACGGACAGGGAGGTGACGATCATCACCCCGATGGTCGTGATCATGGCGATCAGCGACGGTACCACGAACCACTTATAGTCCAGATTCGGGTTGTACCAGTTGCGCACTACCAGCTCGCTGTTGTTAGGCTTCGGTTTGCCCTCCATCAGCTCCTGCTGGTAATCCTTCACCACCTGCTGCAGATAGTTCGCTGCGATCTGGGCGCTGTTGGAGTTACGCCCGTCGAGGATCAACTGCATCGGCGCGGTCTGGAAGGTATCCAGATTGCGGGAGAAATCCGCCGGGAACCGCACCAGCAGCAGCGCTTTTTGCGTGTCGATGGTGGGCTGGATCGCCTGCGGGCTTTTCAGCAGCAGGATGTGAGTAAAGGCCTTCGCGCGGGCAAAGCGCTGCGTTAACTCGACGGAATGTTTGCCGTTGTCTTCGTTATAAATCGCGATGGTGGCGTTGGTCACCTCAAGGGTGGCGGCAAACGGGAACAGTAAAACCTGGATCAGCACCGGCAAAACCAGAATGGCGCGGGTTTGCGGCTCGCGCAGCAGGGATTGCAGCTCTTTGCGGATCAATGTCCATAAACGGTGAAACATGCGCGCTCCTTAATCTAACCGCCGTTTGGTTTTCATCCACGTCAACCCTATAAACATCACCGCCGACGCCATCAAAAACAGGGTGTTGATAATCAGCACCACTGGAATATTACCCGCCAGGAACAGGCTTTGCAGCGTGCTCACAAAGTAGCGAGCCGGAATAACATAGGTCACGGCGCGGATCACCGCAGGCATACTGTCTATCTGAAAGATAAACCCGGAGAGCATAATCGACGGCAGGAAAGCGGCGTTGAGGGCCACCTGCGCGGCGTTAAACTGGTTGCGGGTGATGGTGGAGATGAGCAGCCCCATGCCCAGCGTGCTGAGTAAAAACAGGCTGGTGATAAAGAACAGCACGACCAGCGAGCCGCGATACGGCACGCCGAGGATAAAGACTGCGACAAGCATACAGAGCAGCATCGCCAGCATGCCGAGGAAGTAGTAGGGGATGAGCTTGCACAGTAGCAGCTCGACGCGCGTGACTTCGGTAGAGAGCAGCGCCTCCATGGTGCCGCGCTCCCACTCGCGGGCGATCACCAGCGAGGTCAGTATCGCGCCGATTACCGTCATGATGATGGTCACCGCGCCCGGAATAATAAAGTGCTGGCTGATGGCGGCGGGGTTAAACCAGTAGCGCGTCTGCACGTCGATCAGCGGTTCAAACGTCTCGCCCCGGTCTTCGGCGCGCTGCATCTGCCAGAGCTGCCAGATCCCCTCCGCGTAGCCCTGCACGAAGTTCGCGGTGTTCGGCTCGCTGCCGTCGGTGATCACCTGGATCGGCGCATCGGTTTCAGCGCGTGCCATATTGGCGGCGAAATCCACCGGAATGACGATCAGACCGCGAATTTTCCCGGCCTGCATTTTCTGGATCAATTCCTGCCGGTTGTCGCTGATGGTGGCGTCAATGTAGGGCGAGCCGGTCATGGCATGAGTGAAGTCCAGCGCCTCCTCGCTCTGCTGCTCCAGCAAAATCCCGACCCGCAGCTTGCTGGAGTCCAGGTTAATGCCGTAGCCAAAGATAAACAGCAGCAGCAGGGGGATCACCACCGCAATCAGCCAACTGCTGGGGTCACGCACGATCTGCCGCGTCTCTTTAATGCATAGCGCGCGCACCCTGCGCCACGAAATCGCATTACTGTGCATGGGCATTCTCCTTATCCCAGTCGTGGATGAGGGTGATAAACGCCTGCTCCATGGTCGGGTCTGGCTGTGCGTCGTCGGCGGCCTGGTTTTTCAGGTCGTCCGGCGTGCCGTGGGCAATCAGCTTGCCGCGATAGACCAGCCCGATGCGGTCGCAGTACTCCGCCTCGTCCATGAAGTGGGTGGTCACCATCACGGTGACCCCTTTTTCCACCATGCTGTTGATGTGCAGCCAGAACTCGCGGCGGGTAATGGGATCCACCCCGGATGTCGGTTCATCCAGAAACAGAATATCCGGCTCGTGCATCAGCGAGCAGGCCAGCGCCAGCCGCTGCTTAAAGCCGAGCGGCAGCTCGTCGGTGGCGTGGGACGCAATGTTGGTTAACGCGAAGGCGTCGCTCATGCGGCGGATTTTTTCGTTCTGCGCCCGCCCGCGCAGGCCGTACACGCCGGAGAAAAAGCGCAGATTCTGCTCGACCGTCAGGTTGCCATACAGCGAAAACTTCTGCGCCATATACCCGAGATGCTGGCGCGCCTTGCCGGAGCTGACCTTCAGATCCATATCCAGCACCAGCGCCTTGCCGGATGTCGGCACCAGCAGGCCGCACATCATCTTAAAGGTTGTCGATTTTCCCGCGCCGTTTGGTCCAAGCAGGCCAAAAATCTCGCCGCGTTTAACCGCGAAATTGACGTTATCGGTGGCGGCGAAATCCCCGAACTTTTTGGTGAGGGATTTGGCTTCAATGACCGTTTCGCCCGGCGTGCCTTCCACCGTATGCAGAATGGCGGCAAGCGGCGACTCTGATGTACCCGCGCCGCCCAGCAGGTCGATAAACGCGTCCTCAAAGCGCGGCGCGGTCTCTTCTATCTCGATCTCAGGCATGCCTTGCGCCTGGCGAATATCGTCGGCGGTGGCCTCTTTTTTGAGAATAATGCGCACCGAGCGGCCCTGGATCATCCCGTCGCTCACCTGCGGCAGCCTGAGAACCCGCTGCAGCAGCTTACGGTTGGACTCCTGCGGGCTATGCAGCAGGAAGCTGCGCCCGGCCATGCTCTGCGTCAGCGTCGTCGGCTCGCCCTGATAAAGCAGTTCACCTTCGTTCATCAGCAGCACGTCCCGGCACTGTTCCGCTTCGTCGAGGTAGGAGGTGCTCCAGAGGATCAGCATCCCGTCGCCCGCCAGTTCGTGCACCATCTGCCACAATTCACGGCGAGAAATCGGGTCAACGCCCACGCCGGGCTCATCCAGCAGCAGCACCTTTGGCTCGCCGACCAGCGTACAGGCCAGCCCCAGCTTCTGCTTCATCCCGCCGGAGAGCTTGCCGGCCAACCGGTCGGTGAACGGGCCGAGGGAGGTAAACTCCAGCAGGCGGGCGAAGGTTTTCTGCCGCGTTTCGCCGGTGACGCTGCGCAGATCGGCGTACAGGTTCAGGTTTTCCATCACCGTCAGGTCTTCATACAGGCCAAACTTCTGCGGCATATAGCCGAGCATGGCGTGGAGCGCACCGTCGTCTTTTATCGGGTCAAGACCGAGCACGCTGGCCGTACCTTCATCCGACTTGAGCAACCCCGCCAGCATCCGCATCAGCGTAGTTTTCCCCGCGCCGTCCGGACCGACCAGCCCGGTCACGTAGCCTTTCTGGATGGTGCAGTTCAGCGGCGCGACGGCCGGTTTGTCCATTCCCTTAAAGCGTTTGACCAGATTGTTGAGCTGGATAACCGCGTCATTCATGTCGTTCCCCGTCGCTGACTGTTACGGTTACGGGCATACCCTGACGCAGCGCGTCGTCCGCATCGGTGACGATGATGCGCAGGCGATACACCAGGTCGGTTCGCAGGTCCGGTGTTTCAACCGTTTTCGGGGTGAATTCGGCGGTAGGGGAGACAAAGCCCACTTTGCCGTGATACGGCTTGTCCGGGCGACCATCGGTATAGAGCAGCAATTCGCGGCCCGGCTGCATCTGCCCGAGGTTCGGCTCGTCAATGTAGGCGCGCACCCACACCGGGTGGGTCAGGGAGAGCGTTAAGACGGTGCTGCCCGCGCTGAGCATGCTGCCTGGCTCCACGGCGCGGGTCATCAGCGTGCCATCGGACGGGGCGATTAACGTGGTGTCGCGCAGGTCCAGCTCCGCCTGGGCCAGCTGCGCCTGTGCCTGTTCAAGGCTGGCTTTCGCCTGGGCAATATCCTGCGCGCGGTTACCGGTGCGGTACTGGCTTAATTTATCCTGTGCGGATTTCAGCGTCGCCTGCGCCTGGTCACGGGACGAGCGCGCATTTTCCAGATCGTTAGCGGAAATGGTGCGGCTTTTCCACAGCCCCTGCTGGCGCGCGTAGAAGTTCTGCGCGTAGTCATAGGCGGCTTTCGCCTGCTTAACGGCGGCGGCGGCCTGGGCGATCTCTTCATCGCGATAGCCTGCCAGCATCAGGTCATACTGCGCCTGAGCCACGGATACGCCCGCTTTGGCCTGCATCAGCGCGTTCTCGTAGGGCGCTTTATCCAGCATCCCCAGCGTCTGCCCGCTTTTGATGGCATCGCCTTCGTCAACGCTCAGCGAGGCGAGACGTCCGCCGACGCGGAAGCTCATGTTCACCGTGCGAATATCCACGTTACCGTACAGCGTCAGGCCTTTATCCTGCTGGCTCTGATACCACAGCCAGCCACCTATTCCAGCAGCAAGCAACACAACAACCACCAGAACGATGGCGACAGGTTTTTTCATGACTTCAGGCTCCTTTGCGTTAAGCCTTGCAGGATCAGATCGACGTGACAGGCGATCACCTTGCTAATCTGCTCGGCTTTATCCTCATCAAATTGTGTCCAGCCCGTGCGTAACAGGATGGTCTCCCGCCCCAGACGGAAGGCGAGTACTTCGCCCAACAGGGCATGGGTATGCAAAATCATTTCGGTGTCGCGTGCATCGCGTCCGGTATAGGCCGCGATAAGCCGGGTCAGGTGCGAGTGCATCGGCGCGATCACCCGATCGTGTACCCGCTGGTAGGCAGCCGTAGGGGAGAGCTGCTCGCGGGAAATAAACTTGCTCAGGTTCAGCGTATCGTCGTGCGTCAGCAGGCGGATCATATTATGGCAGGCGTTGAGAATAAGCTGGCGAACGGCGGCGCGATCGGGCGACGGCTGGCCGAGCAGCGCGGTGGCTTCCTCAACGTGCGGGTGAAACTGCGTGCCGATAAAATCGGCGATCCACTCGGCGCAGGCGAGGTATAAATCCTCTTTTGAGCCAAAATAGTAGGTAATCGCCGCAATGTTCTGCCCGGCCAGCGCGGCAATATCGCGCGTGGTCGCATGCAGCCCGTACTCGCCAAACTGCGCCAGCGCGGCGGCGATAAGCTGATTTTTGGCCTGTTCACCTTTGGTCGTTGTGGGTGTCGTATTCATGGCGGCATTAATAATTAATCAATCGATTGATTAAGATTATGTCTGATTCACTCTCCCGTCGAGGGAATGTTGAGGGATATTTTATGCGCCACGTCACAAAAGCTGCTACACTCCGCCCCTTCGCGACATTGTGGTTTTTGTCCTCCCCTATTCGTTATATCTCCCTGAAAACTACACCTGTGATGGTCGGGGCGGTTCGGAGTTTTTATGTCTTTTGATTCCCTTGGCCTGAACCCGGAAATTCTGCGCGCGATCGCAGAACAGGGCTACGTTGAGCCAACCCCAATCCAGCAGCAGGCGATCCCCGCCGTGCTTCAGGGTCGTGACCTGATGGCCAGCGCCCAGACCGGCACCGGCAAAACCGCGGGCTTTACCCTGCCGCTGCTGGAACTGCTGGTAAAAAACCAGCCGCACGCCAAAAGCCGTCGTCCGGTTCGTGCCCTGATCCTGACGCCTACTCGTGAGCTGGCCGCGCAGATTGGTGAGAACGTGCGTGACTACAGCCGCTATCTCAACATTCGCTCGCTGGTGGTTTTCGGTGGCGTCAGCATCAACCCACAGATGATGAAGCTGCGCGGCGGTGTGGACGTGCTGGTGGCAACGCCGGGCCGTCTGCTGGATCTGGAACACCAGAACGCGGTTAAGCTGGATCAGGTTGAAATTCTGGTACTGGACGAAGCCGACCGCATGCTCGACATGGGCTTCATCCACGATATTCGTCGCGTGCTGGCTAAGCTGCCTGCGCGCCGTCAGAACCTGCTCTTCTCCGCGACCTTCTCCGACGAGATCAAGGCGCTGGCGGAAAAGCTGCTGCATAACCCGCTGGAAGTGGAAGTGGCGCGTCGCAACACCGCCTCTGAACAGGTGACGCAGCACGTTCACTTTGTTGATAAAAAGCGCAAGCGGGAACTGCTCTCCCAGATGATCGGTCAGGGCAACTGGCAGCAGGTGCTGGTCTTTACCCGCACCAAACATGGTGCCAACCACCTGGCGGAACAGCTGAATAAAGACGGTATCCGCAGCGCGGCGATCCACGGTAACAAGAGCCAGGGCGCGCGTACCCGTGCGCTGGCGGACTTCAAATCCGGCGACATCCGCGTGCTGGTGGCGACAGACATTGCCGCCCGTGGCCTGGATATCGAAGAGCTGCCGCACGTGGTGAACTACGAGCTGCCAAATGTGCCGGAAGACTACGTTCACCGTATCGGTCGTACCGGCCGAGCGGCGGCAACCGGTGAAGCGCTTTCTCTGGTCTGCGTGGATGAACACAAGCTGCTGCGCGACATCGAACGTCTGCTGAAGAAAGAGATCCCGCGCATTGAAACCCCGGGCTACGAAGTGGACCCGTCGATCAAAGCCGAGCCGATTCAGAACGGTCGTCAGGGCGGCGGTGGACGTGGTCAGGGTGGTGGCGGTCGCGGTCAGCAGCCGCGTCGTGCGGAAGGTGGCGCACCGAAATCATCCGGCAAACCGCCGCGTCGTAACAACGACAGCAAACCGGCGGGTGAAAACCCGTGGCGCAGCGGCGAAGGGAAACCGGCAGGGGAAGGGCAGCGTCGACGCCGCCCGCGTAAACCTGCTAACCCGCAGTAATCTGGAAGCCCGGTCGTAAAGCCGGGCTTTTCTTTTTGCGGCAGCGAAGAGAAAGTGCCACAATAGTGGCTGTTTATACAGTATTTCAGGTTTTCCAATGGCTTTAACCGCTGCGCTCAAGGCGCAAATTGGCGCATGGTATAAGGCGCTACAACAGCAGATCCCCGACTTTATCCCCCGAGCGCCGCAGCGGCAGATGATTGCTGACGTGGCCAAAACGCTCGCCGGGGATGACGGGCGACATCTGGCGATTGAAGCCCCGACCGGCGTCGGGAAAACCTTGTCGTACCTTATTCCCGGCATCGCGATCGCGCGGGAAGAGGACAAAACGCTGGTGGTCAGCACCGCCAACGTGGCGCTGCAGGATCAGATCTTCAGCAAAGATTTACCGCTACTGCGCAAAATCATCCCCGACCTGCGGTTTACGGCGGCCTTTGGGCGCGGGCGTTACGTGTGCCCGCGTAACCTGGCGGGGCTGGCCAGCAGCGAGGCGACGCAGCAGGATCTGCTGGCCTTCCTCGACGACGATCTCACGCCGAACAACAAAGCCGAGCAGGAACTCTGCGCCACGCTCAAGATCGATCTTGACGGCTATAAGTGGGATGGCCTGCGCGATCATACTGATAAGGCCATCAGCGACGATTTATGGCGCAGGCTCAGCACCGACAAAGCGAGCTGCCTGAACCGCAACTGCCACTACTATCGCGAGTGCCCGTTCTTCGTCGCCCGGCGTGAAATTCAGGAGGCGGAAGTGGTGGTGGCTAACCACGCGCTGGTGATGGCCGCGCTGGAGAGCGAAGCGGTGCTGCCGGAACCCAAAAACCTGCTGCTGGTGCTTGATGAAGGCCACCATCTGCCGGACGTGGCGCGGGACGCGCTGGAGATGAGCGCCGAAATTACCGCGCCGTGGTTCCGCCTGCAGCTGGATCTGTTCTGCAAGCTGATTGCCACCTGCATGGAGCAGTTCCGCCCGAAAACCACGCCGCCGCTGGCGGTGCCGGAGCGGCTGAGCGACCACTGCGAAGAGGTCTACAGCCTGATTGCCTCGCTCAACAACATTTTGAATCTTTATCTTCCGCAAACGCAGGAAGCCGAACACCGCTTTGCGATGGGTGAGTTACCTGAAGAGGTGATGGAGATTTGCCAGCAGCTGGCGAAGCATCTGGAAAAACTGCGCGGGCTGGCGGAGATGTTCCTGAACGATCTTAGCGAGAAAACCGGCACCCACGACGTGGTGCGTCTGCACCGCATTCTGCTGCAGATGAACCGCGCGCTGGGGATGTTTGAAGCGCAGAGCAAGCTCTGGCGGCTGGCCTCGATGGCGCAGGCGTCCGGCGCGCCGGTCACCAAATGGGCCACCCGCGAAGAGCGGGACGGGCAGGTGCACCTCTTTTTCCACTGCGTGGGCATCCGCGTGGCCGATCAGCTGGAAAAGCTGATCTGGCGCAGCGTGCCGCACGTGGTTGTCACCTCCGCCACGCTGCGCTCCCTGAACAGTTTTTCTCGTTTGCAGGAGATGAGCGGGCTGAAAGAGAAAGCGGGCGACCGTTTCGTAGCGCTGGACTCGCCGTTTAACCACTGCGAACAGGGCAAGCTGGTTATTCCGCGCATGAAATTCGAGCCGCTTATCGACAGCGAAGAGCAGCACATTGCGGAGATGGCGGCCTACTTCCGCGAGCAGGTCGAGAGTAAAAAGTACCCCGGCATGCTGGTGCTGTTTGCCAGCGGGCGCGCGATGCAGCGCTTCCTGGAGCACGTCACCGACCTGCGTTTACTCCTGCTCGTGCAGGGCGATCAGCCTCGCTACCGGCTGGTCGAAACCCACCGCAAGCGCATCGATAACGGTGAACGTAGCGTGCTGGTGGGGTTACAGTCGTTTGCTGAAGGTCTGGATTTGAAAGGGGACTACCTGACGCAGGTACACATCCATAAAATCGCTTTCCCGCCTATCGACAGCCCGGTGGTGATCACCGAAGGGGAGTGGCTGAAAAGCCTCAACCGCTATCCGTTTGAGGTACAGAGTTTACCTGCGGCATCGTTCAACCTTATTCAACAGGTCGGGCGTCTGATTCGTAGCCACGGCTGCTGGGGAGAGGTGGTGATTTATGACAAGCGTTTACTCACTAAAAACTACGGTCAGCGGCTGCTGAACGCGCTGCCCGTATTCCCGATTGAACAACCGGATGTGCCGGAAGTAAAAAAACGCCCGGCAAAATCCTCTGCCGGGCGTACAAAAAGCATCCGTGCTAAGAGGCGCGGTCCTACTGGTAAATAAACGTGACCTGAACGACGCTGCTGAATGTGCCGGCGGTAACGGGCAGGGCGGTAGCGTAATAGCGGGCAGAAAGCGGGAAATCAGCGGTATGATCGTCCTGATTCACCAGAACGCTGAAGCTTGCCTGCGGGGCGATGAGCATCTTATCCGGGCGATCGGCCAGCTCCAGCGCCAGCCCACTGGCCGTGCCGGTGTTAGCGAATTTATTCGGGTGCGCGCCGTCGGCCTGGCCGATAAATGTCGCCGTCGCAAGCGTGGTGGTTGACGGGCATTTTGAGAGCGTCAAATCAAACGCTTTCCACTCGCCGGTATCCCCCACGTCCTTAAAATTACCCGCGACAGCCTGACCCAGATTGACCGTCAGGTTCTGGCTGGCGCTATCGACCGTACAGGTATTGGCGTAAATATTGCCGGTCATTTCTATCTGAATATCCTCCGCATAAGCGTTGGCCAACAGGCCGAGGGTCAGGAAAATCAAATATCTCTTCATTGTGAGCCTACTTATACGCAACGGTAATGGTCGCGACGGTATTGGCCGGTCCGGGGGTGACGGTATCGCTTATCTGCTCGTAGCGTACCTTGAAGGGAATGTTTAGCGTTTCGTTGGCGTTTGCGGGGCTTGAGGTGGTGAAGTATTCATCAAAAGCCGGAACCCTGTTATCGGAGACGATAGATACCCCCACCCCTGTTGCCACGCCGCTTTCCGGGGTCAGCTTAATAACCCCTTCGTAGCCGGGGACATAGCCGTTCGCGCTGCTGATCTTCAGCTCCGGCTGTACCGTCGTATTACAGTTCAGGCTGACGTTAAAGTCCTTTTCGTCGGTGAGCAGGCCGGTTGAGAAAAACTGGCTCACGGGAAAATCGCCCAGCACTACGGTCAGGCTTTTTGGCGAGACGGAGCAGGTCACCTGCTGGACATTGATATTCCCTGCGTAGGAGACAGAGTTTGGATCACCGATGCCATCGTGGTGATAAACACCAATCCCAAAACGGGTCTGGCTTTGGTTCAGCGTGCCTGACGTCACCGTATCGCTGGTTTTGACCAGCTCAAGCGTAACGTCAAAGTTAAAAGAGAGATTGCCGTCACTGGAGACATAACCGACAGGCGTTCCCGTTGAGATGCAGTTTACGCCTCCGGCTCCGCTGATGCGTTGGCCCTGATCGTTCATCAATGCAACACCGACACCTGGTACGCCAGAATCGTAGACGCCTTTCAGGCCCGGGATTTCTGCGCCAGTGCCGTAATAGCAAGAGACAATTTCCTGTCCGCTTTCTACCGCCTGATCGCAATGACCGGCGACATGGGTGATCTGTTCGGTGCCGGGAATGGTCTCGCCAACCGCCAGCGTCGTTGGGACGGAGATGGATGCCACATTGATCATTTTGGGCAGATCCGGCGTGGTGCATGTCGCTTTTGCATGCGGCATAAATAACGCGGCGGTTCCCAGAACCAGTAACAAGAAGCACTGTTTAATCATTTGCATAATATTTGCCTGAAGGATGCATCAATGACACTGCGCCGCAGCGTTGATGATGCTGGATTTGTCTTTCTCATCCGTTAGCGCATAGTCCGCGACGCAATGCTCGCTCACATCCTCTCCCCAGGAGACGGCGAGATGCCCTTGCTGTGGCAGACCTGAGAGGTACGTCTGTCCGTCGTTACCGACAATAAACTCGCTGTCCTTATCCTCCGTGGTTACCGTTGCGCCGAAGGGCAGCGGTTTACCGTTGTGGGTGAGCGTCATCAGCACGCGACTGCCCACGCGGGTGTTAAAGCTGGCGCGCACCACGGCGCCGCGCGTTGGGGTCACCACCTGTGCCGCGTGCGTCACGTCGGCGTTGTCCGGCAGCGTTTCGGTATCCAGCGCGATGGTGTTATGGCGATACGCGGTAACAAACGGCACGACGGTATAGCCGCGGAAGTCGGTCTCCACGCCCGTCTGGTTAGCGATATGCGTTCCGTGCGTGCCGGGTGCTTTCACCAGTGCGATGGTTTCACCCAGCGGCTGGCTCAGGGTGATGCCATTGGCATGGGCAATGACGCCGCCCTGCAAACCAACGTTAACGGTCTGCTGATACTTATCCTGACTGACGCCTGCGCTCACCTCGCCGTAGGTCGCTTTGTAATCGGCATTCATGCTGGTTGAGTTCCCGCTGCCGGTGCTGCTCAAACCTTCCTGAATATTCCAGTTCAGGTTGTCTTCCTTCAGCGCCGTGCCGTTCAGGCCGATATTCTGCGTCGTACCGTCTTTGGTATTGTTGAGGTTGTAGGTGGCCCAGGTGTTATGCATCCAGTGGTCCAGCGGAACGGAAACGTTCAGCGAGAACTGGTTGTCGTTCGTCACCTCTTCACCGTTTTCATCGCTGTCGTGGGTGTTTTTGTTCATGCTGTAGCTCAGGCTGTAGCTCACGCCGTGCCAGCTGTTGTTGTAGCTGACGCCCATAGAGGTCATGTCCTGGCTCTGACTCCAGTAGGTTTCTTTCACCAGGCTCAGGGTGACGGATCCCCAGCCTTCGGGCAGCGTCTGGTCGATGGTGGCTTCGGTACGGGCGCGGCGCTGCTGGGGGGCGGACCAGTCGTCAGAGCGGGTATATGACTCCATGGTGTCTTCGAGCGTGTAGAACCCTTTGCTGTTGTAGCGATAGCCCGCGAGCGAGAAGTTGGTGCCCGAACCGGCAAAATCTTTGCTGTAGCGCACGCGCCAGGACTGGCCTTTGCTGGACTGCTGCTTCTTCAGCAGGGCTTTCGCGCGGGTCACGTCAATGGAGAATGCGCCTAAATCGCCCATGTTTTTCCCGGTACCGAGCGCCTGGGACTGATAGTGGCTGCTCTGCTGTACGCCGCCGTAAGCGGTGAAACCATAGGGCAGGCCGTAAATCGCGCTCCCCTGAGCAAACGGCGTCTTCTCGACGTCTTTGTCGTAAGAACGGTACCGCCCGGCGGTGACGCTGTAGCGCAGGTTTTTTTCACGCTGCAGTACCGGCACGGAGGCATACGGCACCACGAAATGGCTTTCGCTGCCGTCGGTCTCTTTCACGGTGACCTGCAGGTCGCCGCTGCTGCCGGTAGGGTAGAGATCGTTAATTTCAAACGCGCCGGGCGCGACCGTGTTCTGGTAAATGACATAGCCGTTCTGGCGGACCATCACCAGCGCGTTGCTGTGGGCAGTGCCACGTATAATCGGAGCAAAGCCTTTTTCGCTGTCCGGCAGCATGTCGCTGTCGGAGTTAAGCTGCACGCCGGTATAAGGCACGCTGTCAAAAACATCGGAAGGCGAAGAGCTTTGCCCGACGGTGAGGTCGCTCTTCATCGCCACGATATCGCGCTGGGCATAGGTATAAACGGAGGAGAATTTTTGCTGCTCTTCCTTGCCCGTCGTGCTGCGGTTCCATGTGGAATAGTTACGCACGCGCCAGGCACCGATGTTAAAGCCAGGGCGCAGGTTGACGTACTGGCTGCTGTTATCCTGTTCACCCTGCTGGCGTGCGTGGCTCTGGCTGGCGGTGGCGCTGTAATTGAGCAGTCCTGCGGTGATCCCTTCGTCGAACTCTTTCGGGTCGATATAGCCGCGTGGAACCTGGCCCAGGGCCAGCTGTGGAATACTGAGCAGCAGCTGCTGATTGCGAACGTGAAACGTAGCGGATGCCGCAGGGATGGCGTTTAAATCGGCGCACTGGCCTTTTGCCATCAGCTGCGGGTATTTTTGGGTTTTAATGCCGAGGCTTTTTAAATCCTCAAGCGAGAAACAGGGTTGGAGTGAATTATCCCCGTGGGCGTTTTTTTCTAATGTAAAGGTGACATTGCGGGTATCAATTTTATTGTTATTAATAAAAATAGCGACCTGATATTTACCCGGTGCTTGCCCTGGCCCTTTTTCATATACAGAGAGATCAGTCTTACCCTGTTGCGGATTATCAATATCCAGCAGCGCCGGGTTGAAATAATCATCAGCCATAACCTGCTGCGCAAAGATCGCCAGTGCCAGGCCACAGAGAATGACCAGCAGTGATGAAATTCGGCAGGTGAAAGGCTTTTTATGGCTGTACATGATTATTATAATTGTCTGCGTGAGGTATTAGTGGACTGATTTCGACCAGGTCTGGCTGATGCTGCCGTAATCCGTAATAATGGAATACGCGACGGTTGAACCACTCACATTGCCGGGTAATGCAAAGTGCGTTTCAGTTTCAGGAACGGCCCAGGTGGCTTTATCCACTTTATGGCCGTTCAGCGTCACCTTCTGGAAATTCATATAAAAAGGCGTTGGGTTATTGACGACCAGATCGTTGCCTTCACGATGCCATTCAAGCTTATCCGCGACCTCTTCAGGTTTGCCTTTAACCGATGACGGGCGATACAGCAATTTAATGCGCGTATTAATCGCAATTTGTAGCGTGTTTATTCCTTCTACGTGTTTTGAGGAAGGGATGGCTTTGATATTCAGCCAGTACAAGGATTCACGATCTTCCGGCAAATTACCGCCGGTGCGCAGCACGCGCAGCACGTTATCTTCTTTTGCATCAAGGCGGAACAGCGGTGGGGTAATCAGGAACGGGGCTTTGGCCAGGTTTTTACCGCCGGAATCAACCCAGGACTGCACCAGATAATCCGTCGCATCTGGATTTGAAAGACCAAGAGAGGATTCCTTCTTATCTCCCTGGTAAACCAGTCGTGTGCCATTAATAATGACACCTGCATGTGCAGTGGCGGCTACCAGTAAAAGTGTGCTCAGTAAATAACCATGGCGCATAAAGATTTCTCAATAAATAGATGAGATATTAATGCTCGCAAAAGCATTAATATCTCAGGATTGATAAGATCAGTTATAAATAACGGTGAAGGTTGATACGGAGTTAGCCGGGCCTGCGGTGATCGCGGATCCCGTTTGAATATAACGTGCACCAAACTCCAGGTTGTTAACCGCCGTGCCGGAAGTTAATGGATACTGCTGAGACGGGGTATACAAGCTGACCGGTTGTTCTGAAGAATCAACCAGCTGAATAGCGACACCCGTTGCCGCATCGACATCAGGAGTTAACGCCAGCGCAGCATTGTTATTTGAATCCGGGGTCCCGCCGAAGTTAATCGCTGCGGAGGTGACCGTTTCCGGGCAATTAGTTAACTGAATATCAAACTTGGTTAATGTGCTGGTGGAGCCAGTTCCGGAAAATACCGTTTTAGAGACTTTACCTAACTGAACGTTTAACGGGTTGCTTAACCCATTAACAACCTGACAAGCCGAATCGATAATTTCACCGGTGAAGTTAATTTGCCCTTCACCGTTTGTTGCCGCAAATGCGGATGCAGAACATCCCACCGCGGCGGCGATCAATAAACCTAAAGCAACCTTGTTCATAATAAATCCTGGTATGTTTCTGGCGCGAACGTTGCCTGGACGTTTTCACCGTTGACCTTTAATGACTTTCCGCTGGTTATTTAATCAAAAAAAATATGAATAAGATTCTTCTATAGAAATCACAAATAATTGAAAAAGTGCTTGAGTTTATTTTTTGTCATAAAAACAGCAGGTTGATTCCGTAGATAAAAGACTAACGGCAAGGCGTTCTTCAGGGCTATATTGTTAATAAGATGATGCTGTCAGGAGAGAAGTCGTGGATTATCGCAAAATTATCAAAGAGGTAGGGCGAGGGAAAAATCACGCCCGTGACCTGGACCAGGAAACGGCCCATGCGCTGTACACCCATATGCTGAACGGCGACGTGCCAGAACTTGAGCTGGGCGGCATCCTGATCGCGCTGCGTATTAAAGGTGAAGGTGAAGCCGAGATGCGCGGTTTTTATGACGCGATGCAGGCGAAAACGATGCGCTTAACGCCGCCCGTTACGAAGCCGATGCCGATTGTTATTCCCAGCTATAACGGGGCACGTAAGCAGGCGAACCTGACGCCGCTGCTGGCCATTTTGCTTAACAAGCTTGGGTTTCCGGTTGTCGTACACGGCGTCAGCGACGATCCAACGCGCGTGCTGACGGAAACGATCTTTGCGCTGCTGGGTATCGAACCGACCCTGCATGCGGGTCAGGCGCAGGCGAAGCTGGACGGGCATCAGCCAGTCTATATTCCGGTACGCGCGCTCTGCCCGCCGCTGGAAAAACAGCTTGAAATGCGCTGGCGTATGGGGGTGCGTAACAGTGCCCACACGCTGGCGAAACTGGCCACGCCGTTTAGTGAAGACGCGGCTCTGCGTCTTTCCAGCGTATCGCACCCGGAGTACGTGACGCGTGTTGGCAAGTTCTTTGAGGAGATTGGCGGACGGGCGTTATTGATGCATGGAACGGAAGGGGAGGTGTATGCCAACCCACTGCGCTGCCCGCAAATCATGTTGATTGATTCTGCTGGCTCGCGTGCAGTGCTTGAACGAGGGGAAGAGAACAGGGATGTGGCCCTGCCACAGGCAAAAGATCCGCACACCACCGCGCACTGGATCGTTGAGTGTCTGGCGGGCAATGTCCCTGTTCCGCACGCCATCAGGTTGCAAATGGCCTGCTGTTTACTCGCTACGGGCGAGGTAGAAACCGTCGAAGCCGGGCTGCAGCGCGTGGCGCAGTCGTTTTAAGCAAAAAAAAAAGCCCGTCCAGTGGCGGACGGGCAAACAAAGGGTAACAACAGGGTCAATGAGGGTGGAGCATCTCACCAGAGGGTACGGTGAGGGTGGAGCATAATTCGTTCGATTATTTGTAGATAACCGCAGTGCCGCTCAGTTTGTTATTGCCGTTAGCGGAGGTGATGGTGTATCCGCTTGCGCCTGCAGCAGCAGCTTTCTCAGCCAGTTTGGCTTCAAGACCGTCCAGCGTGGTTGCGCCTTCAGCACTTACCACACCCACTTTGTTCATGTTCTGTGCCTGAGTAGAAGACACTGGCTCTACAGCGAAAGCGCCGAAAGACAGAGCAGACAGGGCAACAGCAGCTACAGCATATTTGATGGTTTTCATAATTAATCTCTCGCAGGTTATTCTGATAAAGGGACGATGTTCCGTCGATGTGATAAGTATCACGGTTTTTCTTAAGAGATAAAATCGAAGAGAATTGACGTGGTCAATCAAAAAAATTGAATGACAAATAAGTTATTGAATATTAATAAATTCAGAGCGGCGCTTTACAGTTCTTATCGATGCGCTTTACAGAGAGAAGATGAAGGGCACATTTTGCTACGCGACATACGAAAATTCGTGAGCGTAAACGTATTCGCTTGCTCCGTTGACTTAGGTAAAGGAAAGTCAACGTAACTGGCTATCTTTCGATCCTCTGCGATTATATCCCGAATGTGAAGTGTTTTTTGAATCTTTCTCCTGCTGGCAGGTGATGCATAACCTTACTCCAGGGATGGCTTTTTGCCGCGCCTCGGGAATGGGGTCGCCGCACTCCTCACATTCCTGCAGGCTTTCACCGCGCGGTAATTCACCGCGAGCGCGGGCTACAGCATCTTCAATCGTACTGTTGATCTGTTCGTTTACGGCGTCGTCATTTGCCCAACCGGAAGCCATGGCGTTCTCCTGTTTGGTTTTATAAAACTCATAACATTAATGTGGGGTTAAAAATCGTACGGTCAAGACAGGAATAAAGAAACTGCATCTGTTGGGGCAGATGCAGTCGGGAGGAAGGTCGAACGGTTATTTGTAGATGGTTGCTGTGCCATACATGTGGTTATCGCCGCCAGCGGAATTCACCACGAAACCTTTGGCACCTTCCTGACGTGCTTTTTCAGCCAGCTTATCCTGGAGATCGTCAAGGTTACTCGCGCGACTGACGGAGACGGTACCGGCAGCACGCAGCTGGCTGGTGTCTGTGTTTTCATTCAGTGACTGAACGGACCAGGCAGAGAAAGATGCGGCTGCCAGCGCACCCGCGACAACAAGGGTCATATATCTTTTCATAATCACATCCTCAGGGGGAAACAACAGGTGATTCCCTTTAAGTTTAGAAGCCCGACGAGTGTGATTTAGCGCAAAAATTTGATGATGATCTGCTTATTTTTTGAACGATGTAAATTGACAATTTGCTGACAGATCATAGACATAAAGGTGACTGATTTCCGGTGTTTTTTTGCGTTGGGCAGACAGTTATTTACCGTTGGGTCCGCAAAGGGTATCTTACGCCGCTGTTGAAAGGAGAATGCCATGACTGCCCAAAAGCCGGGATTGCACCCGCGTAACCGCCATAACAGCCGCTATGACATGAAAGCGCTGTGCCTGAGCTGCCCTCAGTTGCAGGACTTTATTGTACAGACGCCAGCGGGTGAACCCTCGGTCAACTTTGCCGATCCTCAGGCGGTCAAAACGCTGAACAAAGCGCTGCTGGCCCATTTTTATGGCGTGACGCACTGGGATATTCCCGAAGGCTTTCTTTGCCCACCCGTGCCTGGCCGCGCAGATTACGTCCATCACCTCGCCGATCTTCTTGCGGAAGGGAATGATGGCGTCGTTCCCCAGCAGGCGACAATCCTGGATATTGGCACCGGGGCAAACCTGATTTACCCGCTCATTGGCGCGCATGAATATCAATGGCGTTTTACCGGCAGTGAAATTGGCACTGAGGCATTCGCCAGTGCGCAGGCGATTATTAACGCGAATCCAGGTTTAACCCGGGCGATCCGTTTACGTCGTCAGAAAGATGACAAATCCATCTTCAACGGCATTATTCATAAGAACGAACAGTACGATGCCACGATGTGTAATCCGCCGTTCCATGATTCTGCTGCCACAGCACGAGCAGGCAGCGAGCGTAAGCGCCGTAATCTGGGGCAGGCGGAAGATGCCGCACTGAACTTTGGCGGCCAGCAGCAGGAGCTCTGGTGTGAAGGGGGCGAAGTCGCGTTTATCCTGCGCATGATTGCAGAAAGTAAACAGTTCGGCCGTCAGGTGAAGTGGTTTACCTCGCTGGTGTCGCGCGGCGATAACCTGCCGCCGCTCTACCGCGCCTTGACCGAAGCCGGTGCGGTGAAAGTGGTGAAGAAAGAGATGTCGCAAGGCCAGAAACAGAGCCGCTTTATTGCCTGGACGTTTATGGACAATCACAAACGTCGCAAATAGTACCCCGTCGTAGGCCGGGTAAGGCGAAGCCGCCACCCGGCTCGGTTACAGCGTCGGCTCCTGCGGTGGCAGCGGCGATGCGGGCGGCGGCAATACCTGATACGTCTGCACCGGCATCCGCACATCCGCCAGATCAAAGTGCTTTTTCACCATACTGTCGAGCGCAAAACGCACCGTCCACTGCTTCAGCGGCTGGGTGGTGAACGAGACGCGCAGGGTGAATGCGGTATTCGTCAGCCCGACAATCCCGGCAAACGACGGCTCACCGATCACCAGCCCGCGAATATCGTCCATCTGCATCAACTCTTCTACCGCATCCCGCAGCGCCTGCTTCGCTTTGTCCGCATCCTCGTGGCGATCCACATCGTAGTTCGCCACAACGGAACCAATCCCGCGCACAAAGTTGGCGAAGGTGGTAATCGATGACCACGGAATAATGTGATACGCCCCGGTGTCCTGACGCACGCCGACGGAGCGGATGGACATTCGCTCAACGGTGCCGGTCAGCGGCCCGATGGTCACCAGGTCGCCCGTGTTCATCCCGTTCTCAAACTGAATAAAGATACCGGTAATAATATCCTTCACCAGCGTTTGTGAGCCGAAGGAGATCGCCAGCCCCAGCGCCCCGGCACCCGCCAGCAGCGGGGCGATATTCACGCCGATCTCCGAGAGCACAATCATGATGGTGATGGTGCTGATGATTACCGCCAGCGCGTTGCGGAACAACGTTAACAGCGTTCTTGCCCGCGCGCTGGGCAGGGGCCTGCCGTGAATATCGGACACCAGACGGTTTTCGATAAGGCTCGCCAGCAGCGTCCAGCCGACGGCGGAGAAGAACAGGATCAACGCGATACGGATCAGAATATCGACCGTTTTTTCACCCGCGCCGTTGTGCAGCCAGTTCCAGAAATCAAACAGTCCCCAGGCGTTCAGCAGCAGCATAATCGCCACGCAGACGGTCAAAATCCGCGCCACCTTAAGTGATACCGACATCCAGCCGTTCACGCGCTTTTGCAGTTCAGGGTAGTTCCGCTGTACCTGCGGTGAAAGGGTGATGGTTTTCGAGATCCAGCGGGACAGCAGGCCAGACACAAAAGCCGCAACGCCGATAATCGCCAGGCTTTTGAACGTCGCCCCCATCATAAATTTCAGGCTATTTCCCGGGTCAAACAGCGAGAAGAAGCAGAGCACAATAAAGTAGGCGCTCGCCAGCCAGTGCCACACCAGCGCGAAGGCGCGGATAAACAGGCTGAAGAAGGAGAGGGAACGGTCGGCCAAATGCAGCAGGCTTTCGGTGATCGCCTTTTTATTGTGAAAGATAAGATACAGCGACCAGACGGTAATACAGAGCATAATCAGCACGTTCGCCAGTGCGCCAAACTGCACGTTGACCTGGTTGGAGATGATTGGCACGGCCACCAGCAGGCCGTAGCCAATCAGGCCGCTGAGCACGCTTAACCGCACGGCCCAGTATTTCGCGCTCTCATCCTTAATATTAAAAGGGCGAAGTTCAGGCACGCGCGGGCAAAAGATGACGCGCAGCACCGCTTTAAAAAATTCGATGAGCGCAAATGCATTGAGGAAGAGCGCCTGCTGGAAGGCAATGGTTTTGTTGCCCGTATTGAGGCGATCGGCCAGGATCTGACCGACAAACAGCGTCAGTGCCAGCAGCAGTAAATCGATGATAAAGGCTCCGGCAACCATCGCCGGGAGGTGCAGCCAGCTGCTTTTATGCTGGTTTTTTTTCCGCCCCCAGATACCCATCTTGCGGTACAGCGGCCAGGCACACAGGCGTACCAGCCAGTAAAAAATAAACACACCGGCGGCCAGCATTAAAAACTGCGTGACGGCAGTGGAAAAGGTCTGTGGATTAAAGGCCTTATGCGGAGAGCCAATCAGATTTCGGTAAAGCTGGGCAAAACGAGAGGAGAGGGCATCCCCATAGTGGCGGCTGACGTCGGTGACGTTTTCCAGCACTGTTTTTTGCTCCTCCACCTGGGGCGGAGTGATGGCCGGAACGGACTCCTGGGATGGCGTGGCGGCGACTTTACGAAGCTCACCGATTAACTCTTGCCGGGCGGCGTCGTTTTCCAGCACATCGGCAAGGGCGCCGTAGGCGGCTTTTTTCTTTTCGACATCGGGCTCCGGTGGCGGCGTACTCTCCTTCGTCGCGGTGGTTCCGGTGGTGACGCCGGGGATCGCGACGGCGAACGATGGCGCACTAAACAGGCTAATCAACAGCAACAGGATCCACGGCACGGCGCCCTCCGGTGAAAATGTCGAACAAAATGATAAGTATAGAAGTCGAGGCGCGGAGGGGAATTTTTGGGAACAATCTGGCGTAAAAAAGCCGGGCAGGGCCCGGCTCGGTGTGACGCGAGGGATCAGGAGACGTGCTGGAGGAACTCCTGCAAACGCTGCCCTGGCGGGTTAGCAATAAGCTCTTGCGGGTTACCGTCCTGAGCAATACGGCCTTTATCAATAAAGATCAGGCGGGACGCTACTTTCTCAGCAAAGCCGATTTCGTGGGTCACGATCACCATCGTCATCCCTTCTTCGGCCAGATCCTGCATGACTTTCAGCACCTCGTGGCGCAGCTCCGGGTCGAGCGCGGAAGTCGGCTCATCAAACAGCATCATCTTCGGTTTCACCGCCAGCGCGCGGGCAATCGCCACGCGCTGCTGCTGGCCGCCGGACAGCTCGGAAGGGTAGTGGTGCGCACGTTCGGCCAGGCCGACCTTGGCCAGCAGATCTTTTGCCTGCGCTTCCGCCGCCGCTTTGCTCGCCCCGCGCACGCGCAGCGGGCCAAACATCACGTTTTCCAGCGCCGTAAGGTGCGGGAACAGGTAGAACTGCTGGAACACCATGCCCGCTTCCTGACGAATCAGACGCTCATCCACTTTCGGGTCATTGACCTTCAGGCCGTCGACGATCAGATCGCCGCTGGTGATCTCTTCCAGCTTGTTGATGCAGCGCAGCAGGGTGGATTTACCGGAGCCGGACGGCCCGATAATCACCACCACTTCGCCCTGTTTGATGCTCAAATCGATATTATGCAGCACCTGGGTTGGGCCAAAGTGCTTAGAAACGTTTTTAAATTCAATCACAGGATTTTCATCCTTCTTTCAAGACGACGCAGAACGAAGCTCAGAACCAGAGTGATGATCAGATAGACAACGGCTACCGCACTCCAGATTTCCAGCGCGCGGAAGTTGCCCGCAATGATCTCCTGGCCCTGACGGGTCAGTTCAGCCACGCCGATAACAATAAACAGCGACGTGTCTTTAATGCTGATAATCCACTGGTTACCCAGAGGCGGCAGCATACGGCGCAGCGCCAGCGGCAGAATCACGTGGCGGATCGTTTCGCGACGGGAAAGCCCTAGCGCCAGACCGGCTTCACTGAAACCTTTATGAATCGACAGCACCGCACCGCGGGTGATTTCTGCGATGTAAGCGCCTGAGTTGATCATAATGGTCACGACGGCGGCGCTGAACGGGTCAATGCGCAGATCGTTGAAAGCCATTGGCAGGGCGAAGTAGATAAACATGACCTGCACGACAATCGGGGTGCCGCGGATCACTTCGATGAAAACCAGTGCGATGTGGTTTGCAATCCAGCCGCCGTAGGTGCGGGCGAAACCGGCGACAAGACCGATAATCAACCCGCCAACCAGACCCAGGACCGAAATCCACAGGGTCATTTTAGCGCCTTCAAGCAAGAGAGGAATGGCAGGCCAGATGGCGCTCCAGTCAAACTGCATGATGTATTCCTGTATACCGTGGTAAAAAACGAAAAACGTAGGCCCGGCAAGCGTGAGCGCCACCGGGCGTTACAAACCTGAATTCAGGTAAATTATTTAGGCTCGGTACCGAACCATTTTTTGTAGATTTCGTTATAGGTGCCGTTCTCTTTCAGGGTTTTCAGCGCGCCGTTAACTTTCGTGCGCAGGTCGTCGCTGCCTTTCGGGAACGCGATACCGTACTGCTGTGCTTCCAGAGAATCACCGACCGCTTTGAACTTGCCGTTGCCCGCGGTTTTGATGAAGTACAGGATGTTAGGCGTGTCGTGCAGAACGGCGTCAGCACGGTTGGTACCCAGTTCCATGTAGGCATTGTCGATGTTCGGGAACTGGCGCAGATCTTTGGTTTTGATATTCGCTTTCGCGTAATCAACGGAACCCGTACCGCTCTTCACTGCCACCACTTTACCGTCGAGATCTTTTACGCTTTTTACGTCGTTATTGTCGGCTTTCACCATCACCAGCAGGCCGCTTTTGTAGTAGCCGTCGGAGAAGTCGATGGCTTTTTTACGCTCTTCGGTAATCGTGATACCCGCCAGTGCCAGGTCAACGTTTTTGGTCTGCAGCGCAGGGATGATGCCGCTGAAGTCCATCGGTTTCAGGGTGTAGTCCAGTTTGAGTTCTTTTGCGACCGCAGCCCACAGATCCACGTCAAAACCAACGTATTTGTCACCCTGTTTGAATTCAAACGGAACGAACGCCGTGTCGGTCGCCACAACGAGTTTGTCGGCAGCCTGAGAGGACACTGCAAATGCCAGGGTAAGTGCAGCCAGTGAAACTTTTAATACAGACTTCATAGCATTTCCTTTTATAACCACGGGGCGATCCCCTGCGAGAACGACAGGCACCATGAAAAAATCGTGCCAACTTTACAAGCTGTTGTTTTACAAAGGGGATGATGTCACGCATTGCACAAAAAATGGAGCAATGATGTCGTGTTGCACCAGCGTGAGGCACCATTTTGGTGCGACTCATTTGGCGTATCTGACGAGGTGATATTTAGCGCAGATTCTGACGGAAAAACAATCTTCCGTTAACGGTTGTGTGAGGTGATTATTACATTTCGTTCACTTTTGCAGGTGTGCAGAGCAAAAGTGTGCACCATAAATGTGCAAAACCCCCGCCAGAGGCGAGGGTGTCATTGGTAATTCGTATGGCTCATTCGATGTTAGATTCGATAAACCACAGGAATTGATCCAGGTCGCGAGAGGCGGCGGTGAAGATATCAGCCGTGTCTTCGTCTTTCGCTTCGCCGATGGCTTTACGCACGTCGTTCGCGACGATGGCATAACGGTCCGCCAGCTCTTTCAGGTGATCCTGAACGGTATGGATATCCAGCGGATAGCTTTTCAGCGGCGTTTTGCTGTTAATCACCTGCGTGGTCCCCAGCGCTACACCGCCTAACTGAACGGCACGTTCGGCCATCGTATCGAGGTGGGTAACCAGTGCTGTGCGGAAGCCATCCAGCATTTCATGAACGGCAATAAAGTTTGCACCGCGCATATTCCAGTGGGCCTGTTTGGTGATCAGCGAAAGATCGATGAACTGGATCACCTGGCGATTCAGCAACTCAATGGTCGCCTTTTTGTCGCTATCCGATACATCGTTACGGGTATAAAGCAGATTAGACGCTTTCGTTTTCACCAGTTTAGCGGTACTCATAATCTCATATCCTCTTGATGTTTGTGTCCCAGGTAATTACGGAACTAAGTATAGCACCGGATTTTTTGCCTGCGGTTTGGCTCTGCCTATCGGTTTAATAGCAAGAAGGACGTTGAGTCTGTATCGTGCTGAAAATAAATGATTTTTATGAAATTGATACAGATCAATCTTAATTCTGAACGTACGGTGCGTAGCCCTGGGGATTATTTCGTGAAGATGACAATTCGTGTAACGAAATATGATGAGCGTGGAAGGCGCTTATATTCTGCATGGCGAGAAAGCCATGCAGAATATAGAGCATTAATTGATGTCAACTTTCTGCACTTTGGGTTCAGGGCGCATTGTCAGCGTTGATCCCATAGAGGCCGCGATAATGGAGCACAGTGCCAGCGTCTGGGTAAACGTCAGCGTTTCGCCGAGGAAGACCATCCCCGAGATAGCCGCCAGCGCAGGCTCCATGCTCATTAACGTACCGAAAATGCGTGTCGGCAAACGCGTCAGGGCTATCATCTCCAGAGAATAGGGGAGTGCCGTAGAAAGAATAGCGACCGCCAGCCCCACGGGCAGAATGGACCATTGCCAGATGGATTCGGTGGCCTGCGCCATACCGAGGGGGACAAAGATGATGGCGGCAATCAGCGAGCCCAGCGCAACCGTGGCCGGACCGTGCTCCTCCCCGGCGCGTTGGCCGGTGAGGATATAGACAGCCCAGCAGGCACCCGCGCCCAGTGCCAGCGCGGCACCCGTCAGATCAATCTGCGCGACGCTCTGACCCAGCGGCAGCAGGAACCAGAGCCCCAGAACGGCTAACACGACCCAGATGAAATCCACCGGACGACGTGAAGAGAAGAGGGCAACCGCCAGCGGCCCCGTAAATTCAAGCGCGACGGCAATCCCCAGCGGGATGGTCTGAATAGAGAGGTAGAACATGTAGTTCATCGCGCCCAGCGCCAGCCCGTATAAAAGAAGCGGCAGTCGCTGCTCTTTTTTGAAACGCAGACGCCAGGGTTTAAAGATAACCACGAGGATCAGCGTCCCTAATGCAATACGCAGGGCCGTAACGCCGGGCGCGCCCACCAGAGGAAAGAGTGATTTTGCAAGCGACGCGCCACTCTGAATCGACAACATGGCGATCAGTATTACAGCGACCGGCATCCAGACCGATGACGTGCGGGATAACCCTGGCATCCTTTCTCCTGTCAATTTATGTCAAATAGGGTAAAAGCCGCAGTGTAATGGAAATATGCGCTCACGGTTGAGCTACTGTTGAAAAAAAACCAGGGAAAATCCGTAAAATAGATAAGCGTTGCTGGTTTTATCGCCTGTCAGATTAGGAATAATCTGGATGAATGTAACGGCGATGGCGCGCACTATGACTATTTTGCAGCGAAAATTTAACGTAATTTGAACGAGATAGCTGATTCTGGAAACGTTCTGTTACAGGAAAGACCTCGTTAGACATTACGAATCACAAAGAGTTTCGCAAAATTTTTTGATATATTTAAAACTTACGGACTTACTTGAACACATTTGAGGTGGTTATGAAAAAAATTGCATGTCTTTCAGCACTGGCCGCAGTTCTGGCTGTTTCCGCAGGTACTGCTGTAGCTGCTACTTCTACCGTTACCGGTGGTTACGCTCAGAGCGATATGCAGGGCGTGATGAACAAAACTAACGGTTTCAACCTGAAGTACCGTTACGAGCAAGACAACAACCCGCTGGGCGTGATCGGTTCTTTCACTTACACCGAGAAAGATCGCACTGAAAACGGCGCATATAACAAAGGTCAGTACTACGGTATCACCGCTGGTCCTGCTTACCGCCTGAACGACTGGGCTAGCATCTACGGTGTTGTAGGTGTTGGTTACGGTAAATTCCAGCAGACCGAAAACGAAGGTCTGAACCGCACTGCAAGCAACAGCGACTACGGCTTCTCCTATGGCGCGGGTATGCAGTTCAACCCAATCGAAAACGTTGCACTGGACTTCTCCTATGAGCAGAGCCGTATCCGCAACGTTGACGTTGGCACCTGGATCGCGGGCGTAGGTTACCGCTTCTAATCACTTCGGTGAGCCAGTAAAAAATCCGCCCATTGTGGCGGATTTTTTTTTGTCTTTTTCCCTCTCCCACAGGGAGAGGGGCAGGGTGAAGGCATCAGACCGCACGAGACGGTAGAGATCACTTACTCTTAATATCAAAAATGTCCGTACCCAGGTGGTTATAGTCAACTTTCTGTAACTTGAAGTTGGTAACGTAAACTGGGGGGCCCTTCTTGTTTGAGACAAACGGGTAAGAAATTTTTATCTGCTCTGCAGCAATCCCCGTCCATTGTGAAAAGAAAGCCAGAAAATCATTCGCCGAACGACGCGCTTTGATGATGCGATGCTTTTTGTCGTCACTCGACAGCACCATAAAAGGCACCTGGAAGTTCTGCTGAAATGCATCGTCGTGCGCCAGGTACTGCACCTCTTTACCGCGCTCTTTAAACGCCAGCCCGTGATCGGAGAAATAGACCATCGAGAAACTGTCGCCCGTATTGCGCAGCTGGGCATAGAGCTTGCTGAGCAGGTCGTCGGTTTGCGTCATGGTGTAGAGATAACATGATGTCTCTTTGGACTGCACAAACTCTGTGTACTTTCCGTTTGTACGATCGCACGCCTGAGGATGTGACCCCATCAGGTGCAGAACAATCAGCTGTGGCTGGGTGCGCTGAGTGGCAAAGACCTGTGCTGTCATTTTCAGCAATGCTTCATCTTTGGTGTTTTTGTCGGCTTCAAAATCACCGCTTTTCAGGAACTGAACCTCATCGGCACGCTTCGCAATACTGGCGATGGCGGTATCGTATTCGCCAATTTGCCCCTGGTTGGAGAACCACCATGTCTGGAACCCCGCGCGGTTTGCCAGCGTGACAAAGTTATCCTGGTACTGCGGTTTGCCGTCGACCACACGGTTCAGGGTCAGGCCGAGTGATTTCTGCGTCGAGCCGCTGGCTGCAACGTAATCGGTAAACAGGGCACCGTTTACCGAACTGGCAAACGGCGTGTTGTCCCAGTGACCGCCAAAAGCACCGAGCGCATCGCGGCGCGCGCTTTCGCCAATCACCACCACGTAGGTATGGTACTTAGGCTTCACGGCCAGCACGTTCCAGGTGTCTTTCATGGTGGAAAGTTCAGCCATACGCGCCTGCTCGTCGAGAACCTCTCTATTATTAACCACGACGTCTTTCACGAAGCGGAAAACCGGATAGCCGATATTGATGAGCCTTAACTTACCGTCCCAGGGAATATTCTGGATGGGGGCGACAAACGCCACGGCAATGCTGAACACCAGACAGAGTATTTCGATCTTACCCCAGGATTTTTTCTCGCCCGACTGGCGGCGGATGGCGATAACGCCCAACGCGAAGATAAAGAGCCCGACCACGTAGCTGTACCACGGGAAGATCGTCAGGATCTCCGTCGACTCTTCCATATTGGTCGAATGCAGCGCCAGCAGGGTATTGAAGTTTGGCGCGCCGTAGGCCTGGCCAAACGGGAAATACATCGCAGCAACCAGCGAACAGACCCCGACCAATGCTTTCTGCACGCGCGGGGCACTCCGCCACAGCACGTGGAGCACGCAGGTAAATGCCACGGCGTAGAGCAGGCTAAACGGGTAGCCAAGCGCAAAGTTAATCAGCAGCGATTGCAGAAAGTAGAATCCCGTCCACGGGCTTAAGGCCCGGCTGCGGGTAACAAGTGTTTCTTTCAGGGTTAAGTTCATAGATCACTATCATGAAAACGCCATGTGCTCACCCTGGCGCCAAGGGTCAAAGCCTGCCTGACAGTGCGTGGAGAGGGAATGAGGGTCCGCTTCAGCGAGCCGCAAATGGTGCAGGGCTGCAAGAAGATAGTGCGAGCGTGAAATAAGGTCAACAGTTGCTAAACAGATGTTTTGCGAGGGAGACTGCAAATCCGTAAAAAAGATCGGGATTAAGGCGGCCAGAGGCCAGTTTACATGGGGTTTGTGACGGAAAAATGAAGCGGCGTACCGCGACGCCGCTTAGTGAGAAGATTTGTCATCCTGCTGCGGTTTGTTGTTAAACATATCGCACAGCATGTTCAACAGCATTAAGCGCACTTTAAAAGGAGAGTGGGTAAACACGTTCATACACCTCTTGAATTCATTCATGTGACCTCCTGATTTCTGATCCCTTCGATCCGTGAAGGGTGACTGCATTACATACAGATATAGCACAGGCTATATTGTATAGCTATGGCTAATTCGTTAAATTTTTGTGCTTGTAGAGCTATGGTTTACAATGTGCGCTCCGTTACAGGACGCTGGAAGCGTCACCCCCATTGAGGAAGCACAATGAACCGTCGCGCAGGTAAGCCAACTACAAAAAAAACGACGCAACTGGTGAATGTTGAAGAGCACGTAGAAGGGTTCCGCCAGGTGCGTGAAGCGCATCGCCGGGAGCTGATTGATGACTATGTGGAACTGATCTCCGATTTGATTCGTGAGGTTGGCGAAGCACGTCAGGTCGATATGGCCGCGCGGCTGGGCGTTTCCCAGCCAACGGTAGCCAAAATGTTAAAACGTCTGGCGTCAGTGGGCTTGATCGAGATGATCCCGTGGCGCGGCGTGTTCCTGACGGCAGAAGGCGAAAAGCTGGCGCAGGAGAGCCGCGAGCGTCATCAGATCGTGGAGAACTTTTTACTGGTACTGGGCGTCAGCCCGGAAATTGCCCGCCGGGATGCGGAAGGGATGGAGCACCACGTCAGTGAAGAAACGCTGGTGAAGTTCCGTGAATTTACACTCAAATATGGTTCTTCTGCTGAATGAACATCCCCGGCCTGCAAGCCCTGACGCGTGACCGTTTCTTTCATCTCTTACTGATTATTGGTGCAGGCTTAAGCCTTTTTGTCCCCTTTACCCCTCACGCCTGGCCTGCGGCCATTGACTGGCGCACGATTATTACCCTGAGCGGCTTAATGATGCTCACCAAAGGGGTAGAGCTAAGCGGCTACTTTGATGTTCTGGGGCGCAAAATGGTGCGCCGTTTTGCCACCGAGCGCCGGCTGTCTCTGTTCATGGTCTTTTCCGCAGCGGTGCTGTCGACGTTTCTGACCAACGATGTCGCGCTGTTTATCATCGTGCCGCTCACGCTCACGCTGCGTAAGCTCTGTGAAATTCCGGTCAGCCGTCTGATTATCTTTGAAGCACTGGCCGTGAACGCTGGCTCGCTGTTAACGCCCATCGGGAATCCACAAAATATCCTGCTCTGGGGCCGTTCGGGTCTGTCGTTTGCCGCCTTTACCTGGCAGATGGCCCCGCTGGCGCTGGTGATGATGCTTTCCCTGCTGGCGGTCTGCTGGTTTGCCTTCCCGGATAAAAAACTGCAGTACCACAGCGGGACAACGGGCCCGCAGTGGCAGCCGCGGCTGGTCTGGAGCTGTCTGGCATTGTATATCGTCTTTTTGGTCGCGCTGGAGATGAAGGTTGAGCTGGCGGGCGTGCTGCTGGTTGCCGCCGGGTTTTTAGTGCTGTCGCGGCGGGTGCTGGTGAGCGTCGACTGGACGCTGCTGCTGGTCTTCATGGCGATGTTTATCGATGTCTATCTGCTCATCCAGCTGCCTGCACTGCAAAATGTGCTTCACGGCGTCAGCGGTCTGTCGCAGCCGGGACTGTGGCTGACGGCGATTGGCCTGTCGCAGTTTATCAGTAACGTGCCGTCGACCATTCTGCTGCTCAACTATGTTCCGCCTGACACCCTTCTGGCCTGGGCGGTAAACATCGGCGGGTTTGGGCTGCTGCCCGGTTCCCTTGCCAACCTGATTGCCCTGCGCATGGCCAACGACCGCCGCATCTGGTGGCGCTTCCATTTATGGTCGGTCCCGATGCTGATGTGGGCAGCCGCGATCGGTTTCGGACTATTCCTTCTCATATAGTGCGCTATTTGTCAGTTTATCCTGGCAAATGTATAGCAACGTCCTAGCTTTAGTGAACGGCATAGTGTGATGCCGCTCACTGACAGGACCGTTGCTGACCTATGGCTGAAGATCAAAACCCGCCTGCTGACGAGCAGGAAAACAACAATAAGGCGCGCAAGCGCCCGGGCAAAAAACCGTTAATTATCCTCGGCGTTGTCGTGGTGGTAATGGTCGTCGTGGCGCTGGTCTGGTGGTTTTTAACCCGTAACGAAGAGACGACCGACGACGCCTTTACCGACGGCGACGTGGTGACCATTGCCCCCAAAACGGCGGGATACGTCACCGAGCTTCGCGTGCGCGATAACCAGCGCGTGAAGAAAGGGGATCTGCTGGTGGTTATCGATCCTCGCGATACTACGGCCCAGCGCGATCAGGCTCAGGCGCAGCTTGGGCTGGCGCTTGCTCAGCTCCACCAGGCGCAGGCACAGCTGGCGCTCTCGAAGGTGCAATATCCTGCCCAGCGTGACGAAGCCAAAGCGCAGGTGCTAAAAGCGCAGGCCGATATGGCGAACGCCCAGGCGGAGTACCGCCGTCAGCGCGGCGTTGACCCGCGTGCGACCACGCAGCAAAGTATCGATTCTGCGAATGCCCAATTGCGCAGTGCGCAGGCCGGACTGGCCAGCGCCCAGGCGCAGCTGGAAGTGGCGGAGCAGGTACAGCTACAAATCCGTCAGCAGGAAACCAACGTTGAAGCCCGCGAACGTCAGGTCGATCAGGCCAAAGCGCAGCTGGAAAACGCGAACCTGAATCTCTCTTACACCGAAGTCCGCGCCCCGTTCGACGGCTTCGTCACCAAACGCAACGTACAGCCCGGCACGCTGGTGCAGGCGGGTACGGCGCTGTTCTCACTGGTCTCCCCGAACGTGTGGGTGGTGGCGAACTTCAAAGAGTCGCAGCTGGAGCGCATGAAGCCCGGTGACAAGGTCAGCGTCTCTGTGGATGCCTGGCCGGATATGGAACTTGAAGGCCACATTGACAGCATCCAGCAGGGCAGCGGTTCGCGCTTCTCCGCGTTCCCGTCGGAAAACGCCACCGGTAACTTTGTCAAAATCGTCCAGCGCGTGCCGGTGAAAATCGTGATTGATAAGGGGCTGGATCCGAACAGGCCGCTGCCGCTGGGGCTGTCGGTTGAACCGAAGGTGACGGTGGAATGACGGACCACAGCCACGATAGCTGGAAGCCCGCCAGCAACCCGTGGGCGGTGGCAATTGTCGTCACCCTCGCGGTGTTTATGGAAATTCTGGACACCACCATCGTCAACGTGGCGCTGCCGCACGTGGCCGGGTCGCTCTCGGCCAGCTATGACGAATCCACCTGGGTACTGACCAGCTACCTGGTGGCGAACGGCATCGTGCTGCCCATCTCAGCCTTCCTCAGTCGCCTGTTTGGCCGCAAGCAGTTCTTCTTAATCTGCATCGTGATGTTCACCATCTGCTCGTTTCTGTGCGGCATCGCCACCGAGCTGTGGCAGATCATCCTGTTCCGCGTGATGCAGGGCTTCTTTGGCGGCGGGCTGCAGCCCACGCAGCAGTCGGTGCTGCTCGACTACTTCAAGCCGGAGGACAGGGGCAAGGCCTTTGGTCTGTCGTCCATTGCCATCATCGTTGCGCCGGTGCTTGGTCCGACGCTGGGCGGCTGGATCACCGACAACTACTCCTGGCGCTGGGTGTTCTTTATCAACATTCCGGTGGGGATTGTGACGGTGCTGGCGATCTACCAGCTGCTGGAAGATCCGCCGTGGGAGAGTAAGTCAAAAGAGAAGCTGACCGTCGACTGGACGGGGATCGGCCTGATCGCCCTCGGCCTGGGCTGCCTGCAGGTGATGCTCGACCGGGGTGAAGATGACGACTGGTTCTACTCGAACTTTATCCGCACCTTCGCGGTGCTGACGCTCATCGGCATTATCGGCGCGATTTACTGGCTGCTGTATGCCAAAAAACCGGTTGTGGATCTGCACTGCATGAAGGACCGCAACTTCGCCATTTCCAGCCTGCTGATGGCAGGGATGGCGATGATCCTGTACGGCAGCTCGGTGGTGATCCCGCAGCTGGCGCAGCAGGACCTGGGCTATACCGCCACCTGGTCAGGGCTGGTGCTGTCGCCCGGCGCGGTGTTGATTGTGTTAACCATCCCGCTGGTGCTGAAGCTGATGCCGGTGGTGCAGACGCGCTGGATCATCGCCTTTGGCTTTACCTGTCTGGCGGTGTCGTTCTTCTGGTCGCGCACGCTGACGCCGGATATCGACTTTGAAACGCTGGTGCTGTTCCGCAGCGCCCAGTCGATAGGGCTGGGGTTCCTGTTTGTGCCGCTGACCACCATTGCCTTTATCTCGATACCGAGGCGGCTCAACGCCGACGCGGCGGCGCTGTTTACCATGTTCCGCAACGTGGCCGGTTCGATTGGGATTTCGCTCTCGACGGCGGCGATAACCGAACGCGCGCAGGCGCACAGCGCTCATCTGGCGTACCACGCTTCGCCGTTCAACGAACAGTTCCAGCTGGCGATTCGTGAGAGCGCGCAGGCGATTCAAAACTTCACCACCCAGGTGGGCGACCCTACGGGAATTGCCACCGGGCGGATGTACCAGACCATGATCGAGCAGTCGCGCTTCCTGGCCTACATCGACGTTTTCACCCTCCTGAGCGCGGTGGCCTTTTTACTGATCCCATTTTGTTTGTTGCTCTCGCCGGTTAAGAGCGAGGGGAGTGCAGGAGCACATTGATGATACACAGACGTTTACACCCCCTGATGATAATGATGCTGCTGGTGGGCTGTGCCGTAGGGCCGGACTACCAGCAGCCCGCGCCACCCGCCGTCACGCACTGGAACGATAAGGGCGACGGCGGGGTGAAATCTCAAACCACCTCCGCCGCGACCAACCCGCGCTGGTGGAAGACCTTCGGTTCGCCGCAGCTCGACAGCCTGGTTGAACGCGCCATCGCGGGAAACCTGACGCTGCAGCAAACGGTGCTGCGCATTGCCGGCGCGCGTGAACAGATTAACCAGGCGGGCGGGGCGTTTTATCCGTCGGTGAACGGTAACCTGCAGGCGACGCGCCAGCAGCTCGGGCTGGAAGGGGAGCTAAAATCCCACGGCGTGTACGACCAGGTGGATAGCATCGATCCCGATCTGAAAGGCGCGCTGGGGCCGCTGACGCAGCCGGTTAACCTCTACCAGGGCAGCTTCGACGCCCAGTGGGAAATCGACCTGTGGGGCAAGGTGCGCCGTCAGGTGGAGGCCGCCGAAGCGCAGCAGAAAGCGGCGATAGAGCAGCGTAACGACGCGCTGGTGTCGCTGGAGGCCGAAGTGGCCCGGGCGTGGCTCCAGCTGCGCGGGGCGCAGAGCATTATCGCCACGTTGAACACCCAGATTGAGAGCGCCCGGCAGACGCTGGATCTGACCGAAAGCCGCCAGCGCGGCGGGCTGTCTCCGCAGATGGATGTAGAAAACGCCCGGGCGCAGCTGGGGAATCTTGAAGCGCAGCTGCCGCAGTATCAGGCGCAGGAGCGGCAGGCGATGAACGGCCTGGCGATCCTGCTCGGCAAGCCGCCGGGCGCGCTGGATGCGGAATTGCAAAGCGTGCAGCCGATGCCTGCCCTGCCTGATATCGTGCAAACGGGCATTCCGTCGACGCTGGCGCGCCGTCGTCCGGACGTGCGCGAAGCGGAGGCGAACCTTCACGCTGCCACGGCGCAAATCGGCGTCTCGGTGGCGGAGCTGTTCCCGAGCTTTACGCTCTCCGGGCAGTTTGGCCTGCGCAACAGCGAAACTAACTGGCTGACCGACTGGAGCAGCCACTTCTACAGCTTCGGTCCGCAGGTCTCTATTCCCATCTTCCAGGGCGGCCGGCTGGTTTCCAGCGTCAAGGTGGCGCGTGCGCAGCAGGGCGCAGCGGTGCTGGACTATCGCCAGACGGTGCTCACCGCGCTCGGGGATGTGGAAAACGCGCTGGTGAGCTATCGCACCGACCAGCAGCGTGAAGCGGGCCTCGCGAAGACCATCGACGCGCTGCAAAACGCGTTCGACCTGGCAAGCGACAGCTACCGACAGGGGATCGCCAGCTTTATCGACGTGCTGGACGCCCAGCGTCAGCTTGCGCAGGCCCAGCAGCAGCGCGCACAGGCGCAGGTGCAGAGCGCGCTCGATCTGGTGGCGCTCTACAAAGCTCTGGGCGGCGGCTGGGAGCCGTATCAGCAGGTGCAATTACCGGAGTACAACGTCTTTGGCGACGCCCCGCGCGGATAAATTCAGAGGATTGGGCAAGAAACGGACAGGAACGCCACATTCGCGAGGGTTGAGGGGCGGGTATAACTATCGGGTACCCAATCGACATGCGAGGAATCACTTATGCGTTATCAAAAACTGGGCAACACCGGACTGTTTGTTTCTGAACTGTGCCTCGGCACCATGACCTTCGGCGGTGAAGACGGCATGTGGGGCAAGATTGGCCAGCTTAAGCAGAACGAGGCCGAGCAGCTGGTGGGCCGCGCGCTGGACTCGGGCATCAACTTCATCGATACCGCCGACGTTTATTCGGAAGGGCGCTCGGAGACGATACTCGGGCAGGCGCTGAAAAACCTGAACGTCCCGCGCGAAAATGTGGTGGTGGCCACCAAGGTGTTTGGCGAAACGGGCACCGCCGGGGTGAACTCGCGCGGCAGCTCGCGCTATCACATCATCAGCAGCGTGAAGGAGAGCCTGCGCCGCCTGCAGCTCGATCATATCGATCTCTAGCAGCTTCACGGCTTTGACCCCGCAACACCGATTGAAGAGACGCTCTACGCGCTGGATAACCTGGTGCAGCATGGCCACGTGCGCTACATCGGCGTTTCTAACTGGGCGGCGTGGCAGATTGCCAAAGCGCTCGGTATTTCTGAACGTCTTGGGCTGGCGCGTTTTGCGTCATTGCAGGCGTACTACACCATTGCCGGACGCGATCTGGAGCGTGAACTGGTGCCAATGATGCAGAGCGAAGGCGTTGGGCTGATGATCTGGAGCCCGCTGGCGGGCGGCCTGCTGAGCGGAAAATATGGCCGCGACGGGACGAGCGAAACCGGTGGCCGCCGTCTGGAGTTCGACTTCCCGCCGGTGGATAAAGATCGCGCCTTCGACTGCGTGGACGTGATGCGCACTATCGCCGAAAGCAAGGGTGTCTCCGTCGCGCAAATCGCGCTGGCGTGGCTGCTGCACCAGAAAGCGGTAACCAGCGTGATTATTGGCGCGAAACGCGTCGATCAGCTGGACGACAACATTGCCGCAACGGGGATCCGCTTAAGCGAAGACGAGCTTAAGCAGCTGGATGCGGTGAGTGCGCTGCCGCGCGAGTATCCGGGCTGGATGCTGGAGCGCCAGGGAGAATATCGCCGTAACCAGCTCGCACAACAGTAACCTTCCTTTTCCCCGGTGGCGCTTCGCTTGCCGGGGCTTTTTTTCCCGCACTGCTCACAAAAAACGATCCTCCTCTTTGATCCAAATTTAATCTTCGCCTATATGACTAGTCATGAAATTTTAAATGACTAGTCATATAGGAGAGACCATGAACAATTCACTGCCAGCCAACTTTTTATGGGGCAACTCGGTGTCCAGCATGCAGACGGAAGGAGCCTGGAACGAGGGTGGGAAAGGCATGTCGGTTTACGACATTCGCGAAGCCGGGGAGAACATCTCTGACTGGAAAGTCGCAACCGACTCCTACCACCGCTACCGGGAAGATTTCGACCTGATGCAGGATCTGGGCATGAACTGCTACCGTTTTCAGATCTCGTGGAGCCGCGTCTGCCCGCAGGGCGACGGCGAGTTTAACGACGAGGGCATCGCGTTTTACGACCGTTTTATCGACGATCTGATCGCCCGCGGCATCGAGCCGATGGTTTGTCTTTACCATTTCGATATGCCGCTGGCGCTGGCGCAGGAGTACAACGGCTTCAATGACCGCCGCGTGATGGACGCCTTTATCCGCTACGGCAAAAAAATGATCGACTGCTATGGCGACCGCGTGAAGTACTGGCTGACCTTCAACGAGCAGAACATCTTCCATATGCCGGAAGCGTTTCGTATTTCGGGCTATATGAAAGGCGAGCAAACCCTGCGCGAGCTGTATGAGCTGCAGCACCATACGATGGTGGCGCACATGGCGCTGACCGAGTATCTGCACCAGACCAAACCGGGCCAGCTGATGGGCGGCATGCTGGCACACCAGCTCATCTACCCGGCCACCTGCAAACCGCGTGACATCTTCTGCGCCCAGCAGTATGACGAATTTCTCAACCAGAACCTGCTGCGCGTTTTCGCGGGGCAGGGCTACAGCCCGGCGGTGATGGCGGTGGTAGAGCAGGAGGGCTTTGGTGATATCTACCGCGCCGAGGATTTAGCGCTGCTGGCGCGCACCAGAAACGACTATATGGCCTTCAGCTACTACGCCAGCAAAACGCTGGATAGCGATGCGATCCCGGAAGGCACGCCGGTGAACTATTACCTGCTTCACGGTGAGAAAAATAACCCGTACCTGAAGGCCACCGAGTGGAACTGGCAGATCGATCCGCTGGGCTTTCGCACCATCATCACCCGCTACGCCAACGACTGGCGGATGCCGGTCTTCCCGATTGAGAACGGCATTGGGGTGATTGAATCCTGGGACGGCGTGAACCCGATTGATGACACCTACCGCATCGACTACCACCGGGCGCATATCGAGGCCATGAAGGAGGCGATGTTCGAGGACGGGGCGGAGGTCATTGGCTACCTTGGCTGGGGCTTAATCGACATTCTGAGTTCCCAGGGCGACATGCGTAAGCGCTACGGCGTGGTCTATGTCAACCGGGAAAACCACGACCTGAAAGACCTGAAGCGCGTGCCGAAGAAGAGCTACGCGTGGTTAAAACAGGTTATCCATACCAACGGACGCGAGATGTAAGCCGTACGCTGCCGGGCCGTTTTTGTGACTGATTGATGGGAACTATCCGCTATGTCTGAAACAAAAATAACACCGCACATGCAGTCCTTTGTCGATAAGTTTGTTGAGTTTTCGGCGCGCCTGGCAAACCAGGTGCACCTGCGCTCCCTGCGCGACGCCTTCGCCACGGTGATGCCGATTTTCATCCTCGCCGGTCTGGCGGTGCTGGTGAATAACGTGGTGTTTCCGTGGATTTTTCACGGCGACACGCTCGCGCAGTTTAAGGTGTGGGGCGAGGCGATTATCAACGGCACGCTGAACATCGCCGCGCTGCTGCTGGCTCCGATGATTGCCTGGTCGCTCGCGCGCAACAAAGATTTCGACAATCCGGTCTCGGCAGTGGTTATCGCCGTCAGCAGCTTCATCATCATGATGCCGATGCGCCTGCAGATTACGCCCGTTGGCAGCGATGCCGCGGTGAACGTCACTCAGGTGCTGACGTTCGCCAATATTGGCTCAACCGGGATTTTCGCCGGGGTGCTGATCGGGCTGCTTTCAACAGAAGTGTTTATCGCCATCTCGCGGCTGAAGGCGCTTCACATTTCCCTCGGGGAAAACGTGCCGCCGGCGGTGAGCAAATCCTTTACCGCGCTGATCCCAACTATCCTCACGCTCTCCCTGTTCGCAGTGCTGGCGGCCATACTGGCAAACGTGCTGCACACGGACCTGATCCATCTTATTACGACCTTTATCCAGCAGCCCCTGCGGCTGATCAACACCAGCCTGCCGGGAACGATCTTCATCTACAGCTTCGGTAACTTCCTGTTCACGCTGGGTATTCATCAGTCGGTGGTGAACAGCGTGGTGCTGGAGCCGTTCCTGCTGATTAACACCAACGAGAACATGCTTGCCTTCGCCAACGGTCAGCCCATCCCGCATATCATCAATAACATCTTCGTGCCGACGTTCGGCATGGTGGGCGGCACGGGCAGCACGATATCGCTGCTGATCGCCATCTTTATCTTCTCCCGGCAAAAGTCGGCGAAGCAGGTGGCGCGTCTGTCGCTGGCGCCCGGCTTATTCAACATCAACGAGCCGGTGATCTTCGGCCTGCCGATTGTCTTTAACCTGCCGCTGATGATCCCGTTTGTGCTGCTGCCCGCCATCGGCATCTATTTCGCCTGGCTCTGTACTACGCTGGGGCTAATGTCGCGCTGCGTGGTGATGATCCCGTGGACCACGCCGCCCATTCTGAGTGCCTGGCTGGCGACGGCGGGGGACTGGCGGGCGGTGGTGGTGCAGTTGGCAATCATTGTATTTGGTGTATTCTTCTACCTGCCTTTCCTCAAGATTGCCGAGCGAGTGGCGTTGAAAAACAGCGGGATAGAAAACTAACAGAAAGGAAGGACGATGGCGGCGAAGTACATCACCATAGCGCGGGAAATTAAGAAACGCATTATCAGCCAGCAGTACGCCGCCAATGAACCGCTGCCGGACCAGTTTGCGCTGGCGGCGGAGTTCAGCACCAGCCGGATGACCATTCAGCAGGCCATGCGCCAACTGATTGTCGAAGGGCTGGTCTACACCCGTCAGGGGCAGGGAACGTTCATCCGTAAAAATTTCCTCCAGCTCTCGCAGTGGGATCTCTCCGGCAGCGACTACTTTGGCGCCACCAAAACCTGGGAGCATCTTGGAACGGTGACCAGCCAGGTGGTGCATTTCGAACTGCGCTTCCCGAACGAGAAAGAGCAGGCGTCGCTGATGATTAACGCCGATGCGCCGATCTATGACTTTATTCGTCTGCGTTTGCTGAACGGCGAGCCGATGTCGCTGGATTCCACGGTGATGCCGCTGAATCTGGTGCCCGGCCTGAACAAAAGCCATCTTGAAAGCTCGGTGTTCCGTTACGTGCAGGAGACGCTGGGGCTGAAAATAATGGGCTCGTATCGCGTCGTGCGCGCGTTAAAACCAAATGCGCTGGATATGCAGCACTTAATCTGTGAACAGACTGACCCGGTGCTGGAGGTGGAGCAGGTGATCTATCTTGAAGATGGCACGCCGCTGGAGTACGCACACTGTCACTATCGCTACGATCACGGCGGGATTGTGATCGTGAACAACGGATAAAAAAAAGCGGGCAACGAGGCCCGCTTTTTTATTCGCTTTGTTATCAGTTCAGACGTACTGGCATACCGGAACGGTTCTGGATCGCCTGGTCAACCACGGTCGTTTCCACGTCAGCCTGAGAGGTCACGGACTGCACCGCGCTGGTCAGGTTGATTGGCACGATTTCGTTGTTGTTGATCTGATCTTCGCTGGTGGACAGCGGGTTGTGCACTTCGATGTAACGGCTGCCGTCTGGCTCAGAGGTCGCTTTCACCGGTTCGTTGATGAACTGCACGCGGGTGCCGACCGGCACGTTTTCGAACAGGAACTTAATGTCGTCGTTACGCAGACGCACGCAGCCGTGGCTGACGCGCAGGCCGATACCGAAGTTGGCGTTAGTACCGTGGATAGCGTACAGGCGGCCAATGTACAGCGCGTACAGACCCATTGGGTTATCCGGGCCTGCTGGCACTACGGCTGGCAGCGGTTCGCCCGCAGCAATGTATTCCGCGTGCATTTTCGCGGTTGGGGTCCAGGTTGGACCCGCTTTCTTACGCTCAACTTTAGTGGTCCAGTTCAGCGGGGTATCTTTACCCAGCTGGCCGATACCGATTGGCAGCACGATAACGGTGTTAGTGCCTTTCGGGTAGTAATACAGACGCATTTCGGCGCTGTTGATTACGATACCTTCATGAACAGTATCCGGCAGGATCAGCTGCTGAGGGATGTTCAGCACGGTACCTGCTTTTGGCAGATACGGGTCAACGCCCGGGTTTGCTTCGAGCATGTTAGACAGACCGAGCTGGTATTCAGCGGCAAAATATTCCAGCGGCTGAGCGTTGCCTTCCGGCACAATCACCACCTGGTTTTGCCCAACCAGACGGCTACCGTCTGTCGGCAGGGGATACGTCACCGCAGAAGCGGTCTTGCAAAAACCTACTACGGCTAACGCTGCCGCAAAAAGCGTTGTCAATTTCATGTTCATGTTGTGCGAGGTATCTAAGCCATTCAGGCGATGAGTTGATAAGTCTGAATCTGTGATGGGAGCGCATTATATGTGCATTCCCGCTAACAGGGAATTCAGATGTGTACGAAATCACATTTTTTTCGATTTTGTTAAAGTTTAGTGGATTGCCGCAACACGGGATCTCAATTCGGAATTGTGGCATAATGCCGTGTTTATCACACTTTTCGCAGGAATCTCCCCGTGTTAGTTACCAGCAACGTCACTATGCAGTTTGGCAGTAAGCCGCTGTTCGAAAACATTTCCGTCAAATTTGGCGGCGGCAACCGTTACGGCCTGATTGGTGCCAACGGTAGCGGAAAATCCACCTTTATGAAAATCCTCGGCGGTGACTTAGAACCGACGCTCGGCAACGTGTCGCTCGACCCTAACGAGCGTATCGGTAAGCTGCGTCAGGATCAGTTCGCCTTCGAAGAGTTCACCGTGCTCGACACCGTGATCATGGGGCACGCGGAGCTGTGGGAAGTGAAGCAGGAGCGCGATCGCATTTACGCGCTGGCCGAAATGAGCGAAGAAGACGGCTATAAAGTGGCCGATCTGGAAACGCAGTACGGCGAGATGGACGGTTACTCTGCGGAAGCGCGCGCGGGCGAGCTGCTGCTGGGCGTAGGCATTCCCGTTGAACAGCATTACGGCCCGATGAGCGAAGTTGCGCCAGGCTGGAAGCTGCGTGTGCTGCTGGCACAGGCGCTGTTCTCTAACCCGGACATCCTGCTGCTCGACGAACCGACGAACAACCTGGACATCGACACCATCCGCTGGCTGGAGCAGACGCTGAACGACCGCGACAGCACCATGATCATCATCTCGCACGACCGTCACTTCCTGAACATGGTCTGTACGCACATGGCGGATCTGGACTACGGCGAGCTGCGCGTCTACCCGGGCAACTACGACGAATACATGACGGCGGCCACCCAGGCGCGTGAACGTCTGCTGGCGGATAACGCCAAGAAGAAAGCGCAGATTGCTGACCTGCAGTCCTTCGTCAGCCGCTTTAGCGCCAACGCCTCTAAGTCGCGTCAGGCGACCTCGCGTGCGCGTCAGATCGACAAAATCAAGCTGGACGAAGTCAAAGCCTCCAGCCGTCAGAACCCGTTCATCCGCTTCGAGCAGGACAAGAAACTGTTCCGTAACGCGCTGGAAGTGGAAGCCCTGGCAAAAGGCTTTGAGAACGGCCCGCTGTTTAAAAAATTCAACCTGCTGCTGGAAGTGGGCGAGAAGATTGCCATTTTGGGCGCCAACGGCGTGGGTAAATCCACCATGCTGAAAACCCTGGTGGGTGAACTGCAGCCGGACAACGGCACCGTGAAGTGGTCTGAAAACGCGCAGATTGGCTACTACGCGCAGGACCATGAATACGAGTTCGAAAACGACCTCACCGTCTTTGACTGGATGAGCCAGTGGAAGCAGGAAGGCGACGACGAGCAGGCGGTGCGCAGCATCCTGGGCCGTCTGCTGTTCAGCCAGGACGACATCAAAAAGCCGGCTAAAGTACTTTCCGGTGGTGAAAAGGGTCGCATGCTGTTCGGCAAGCTGATGATGGAAAAACCAAATATCCTGGTGATGGATGAACCGACTAACCACCTGGACATGGAATCTATCGAATCCCTGAACATGGCGCTGGAGATGTATCAGGGTACCCTGATTTTCGTCTCTCACGACCGTGAGTTCGTCAGCTCGCTGGCAACCCGCGTGATTGAAATTACGCCAGAGCGCGTGGTGGACTTCACCGGAAACTACGAAGACTACCTGCGCAGTAAAGGTATCGACGGCTAAAAAAAAGCCGGGTGGCGGCTTCGCCTTACCCGGCCTACGTTCTATTCCCTCTCCCCGTGGGAGAGGGTTAGGGTTAGGGTGAGGGCATCAGGCCGCACTACATCACCCACTCGTTCGCTTCAACCCCGTTCACCCGCAGCTTACGTTTTTCCCCTATCGGTAACGACACCTTCAGCGCTTTCCACGCCGGACGGTAATCCCCGCGCGCGTTGACCTTCAGGTTGATGGTTGCGCCGTCGCACACCATTTCCCAGTCCACCCACAGCGCATTGCCGTTCTGATAGCCCCAACTTTCTCCGTCATCTTCAAATAGCATGCCAGAGGTTGTCCCGACGCCTTTAACCGGGAAAAGCTTCAGCTCGCGGGTGTCGTCTTTTTCTGCGGATACGTGGGTGATACGCTCGCTGAGCGGCAGGCCGGCACCGGCGCGCACCAGCAGCGGCAGTTTTTCCAGCGGCGCGTCGAGAACAATCGACTGGCCGCCCGCATACCACGCGTGGGTGTAAAAATCATACCAGCCGGTGGCGTTATCCGGCAGCCAGACGCGGCGCTCGCGCTGCCCGGCTTCGACGACGCTGGCCACCAGCAGGTCGCGGCCCAGCAGGAAGTCATCGCACTCCTCAAACGTCTGCGCATCGTGCTCATGATCGAGGAAGGTCGGGCGCAGCATCGGCTCGTCGTCGGCGTGCGCCTGCCAGAGCAGGGTGTAGAGGTATGGCAGCAGGCGGTAGCGCAGCTCCACCGCGCCGCGAATGGCTGGCGTGACGCCCGGGTACATCCACGGCTCGTTCACGGTATGGTCATCGTTCCACGAGTGAATGGTAAAGCGCGGATGCATCACGCCGTTCTGCACCCAGCGCACGAACAGCTCGGCGTCTGGTTTGTCGCCGGAGAAACCGCCGACGTCGTGACCGACGTTGAACAGTCCGGACAGGCTCATGCCCAGCCCCATGCGGATGTTATAGCGCAGGGTGTCCCAGTTGGTGCGGTTGTCGCCGCTCCAGGTCTGGACGTAGCGCTGCATCCCGGCACAGCCGGAGCGGGAAATCAGGTACGGACGCTTTTCCGGCGCGAAACGCTGCTGCGCTTCAAGCGAGGCGCGCATCATCAGCAGCGGCATCACCGGGCGAATGTGCTTGATGGCGATCTCCTTGCCGAAGCCAAAGCAGCGCGCTTCCCCGTCCCACACTTCATACTCGTTGTTGTCGTTCCAGGTGGAGTCGATACCCATCTCCAGCAGCTGCGTGGTGACGCCGTTCTGCCACCACTGCACCGTCTGCGGGTTGGTAAAGTCGAGGTGCGAGCCTTCGTCATCCCAGAAGCTGGAACGTTCCGGCGCATCGGTTTCTGAATCGCGAATAAACAGTCCGCTCTCCGCCACTTCGTTATAGCGCGGATGATCCTGCAGCAGGCACGGCTTGATGTTGGCCGCAAGCTTCAGCCCCGCGTCGTGGAATGCCTGGCTCATCACCTTCGGCTGCGGCACCTTGTCATGGTTCCAGTTAAAGACGTAGCGCTTGCCGTTGATGGAGGTATAGCCGGAAGAGAGCTGGAACGAGTCGCACGGAATGGCGTGCTCTTCGCACAGGCGGATGAAGTTCATCAGCTGGTTCTGGGCGTCCGGCGCATCGGTGTAGTGCATGGTCGAGCCGCTGTAGCCGAGGCTCCATTTTGGCCCGAACAGCGTTTTCCCGGTCAGGCGAACAAAGGCTTTGGTGACGTCCAGCACGCGCGTGCCGGTAAAGATGTAGTAATCGATATCGCCCGCTTCCGCCTGCCAGCGACGGTAGGCGGTGTGGTAGTTGTCGATTTCGTTACCCAGATCCAGCCAGCAGCTGCTCAGGTTGTCGTAGAACAGGCCGTAGCTGACGTCGTCGCGGCGGGCGATGGTGAACGGGATGTGCTTGTAGAGTGGGTCGGTGCTGGCCGCGTTATAGCCCATTGCGTCGAGGTTGCGCATCTCGTAGCGTTTACCGTTGCGCTGCAGATCGCCCGCTTTCTCGCCTAGGCCGTAGAAACGCTCGTCCTTACGACGGCTCAGATAGTGCGCCACGCCGTCACCGTGGGCGTTCAGCAGGTAGGCGCTGGTTGGGCGGTCGTTGACCAGCGGCAGCCACTCGCCCGCCTCATTGCGGTAGTGCCACTCCAGCCACAGCGGCTGGTGGACGGTCACGCGCAGCCGTTCGGTTGCCACGGTTAGCGTCTCATCCTGCTGCGTGAGCGTCCAGGCCGGGCAGGTGAAACCGCTTAAATCGTCACGGCGGCGGCCTTCCCACGGCACGTCTTTTTCCGGCGCGATGCTCCAGGTGCGGTCCAGCGCCAGCTCGCCTTTGCGTTTGATCAGCACGCGGAACAGGTTCTCTTCCAGCACGTATAGGCACAGGCGGTGCTGATTATCGACCAGCAGTTCCAGATGGTTTGCCGACTGCTTATCTACGGTCCAGTTTTTCAGGGTTTTCATATGCAATACATCCACTATCAGGCGCGCTTGGCGCGACGTTCAGCAATAAATGCTACCAGGAAGACAGCGCCAATCAGGTCAAAGAAGCCCATGGCAATAAAGAGCGGGTTAAAGCCGATTTTGTCGGCGGTCACACCGATTAACAGCGAGAACAGGAAGCTGGCGATCCACGCCGCCGAGCCGCGCATGCCGTTGACGGTCGCCATCTGGCCTTTGTCGAACGACTCGACGACCAGGGCGCTCAGCATGCAGGAGATGATCTGGTGCCCGAAGCCGCCGATGGAGATCAGCACGATGGTGATATACGGGTCGCGGGTGATGGCCACGATGCCCAGCGAGATCATCAGGAACGCGCCCGTCACAGAGCTGGCAACAACCGAGTTAACGCGGGAGCAGCCGAACAGGCGGGTGTACAGACGCGTCAGGTAGCCGCTCGCCACGCTGCCCAGATCGGCGGCAAGGAACGGCAGCCAGGCAAACATCGCAATCTGCTTCAGATCCATGCCGTGCTCTTTGGCGAGGTACAGCGGCACCCAGAAGCTCAGCACCGCCCAGGCCGGTTCCGCCATAAAGGCTGGGATGGCGATACCGTAGAAACGTTTGTTTTTCGAAACGGTTTTCAGCGCGGTCAGGAAGGGCAGCCTCACCGCAGGCGGTTCGTTATCCTGCTTGATAAACGCCAGCTCGTCCTTGCTCAGGTTCGGGTGCTGTTCCGGGTTGTGGTAGAACGCCCACCAGAGGATCACCCACAGCAGCGCCAGCACGCCGGTAAACATAAACGCGCCCTGCCAGCCGAATGAGGCGTGAGCAAAGTAGATGATGGGCGGGGCCAGCATCGCGCCGATGGAGAAGCCCACGCCCGCCCAGCCTGCGGCAACGGGGCGTTCTGATTTCGGGAACCATTCGCCGATGGTTTTGGCGTTCGCCGGGGTGGCGGCGGCCTCAGAGGCACCCATAAAGAAGCGCAGAATCGCCAGGTGCAGCCAGCTTCCGGCGCCCGCGTGGAAAATACACATCAGCGCCCAGATCCCGGCGCAGACCATAAAGCCAATCTTCAGGCCGATAACGTCGATCAGCCAGCCGCACAGGGGCTGGAAAATGGTGTAGGCGATCTGGAACGCGCCGACGATCCAGGAGTATTGCTCGGTGGTGATGCCGAGGCTCTCTTTCAGTTCCGGGGCGAGGATCCCGAGCGAGTTTCGGGTGATGTAGTTAACGGTGACGCCAAGTAAGAACAGCACCAGCACGTACCAGCGCAGGTTCTTGATGACGCGACGGGTTTTGCTTGTCGCAACGGTGTTATTGATGTCCTGACTCATTTTACTCTCCACAAGACGGACGGTAAGGGGACGGAGGTTCAGGTGTCACACGGATTGTTATGGCTTTGATTTCTATCCATTTAAACTGCTTAAGTTGGTATACAACTAGTATGGAAGTTGTGTGACAAGTTCACCTTAAGGGAGAAAATGAGCAGGCAATAGTGGATTTTGTGCAAAATTTCTCATAACTGACGAAATGCCTCTGGCATGATGGTGTTTATGTCAGTTATTGCCTGACCAATACGCTATGAAAAATTTTTCATTTCGCAAATGGAGCCAGATCACAAAATGGACAAAAGGCTAAAAATCACCGAAATTGCCGCCCGTACACAGCTCTCCATCAGCACCGTGTCGCGGGTGCTGGCGGGGAAAGCGAATACCAGTGAAAAGGCGCGCGCAAAGGTGCTGGCATGCGCCCGTGAGCTGGGCGTGATGGAAGGTATGGCGGCGGGGCGGCTGCTGCTCAATAGCCTGGTGGTTTTTGCCCCCCAACGCGCCTTCGACGAGCGGTCCGACATCTTTTACTACCGTGTGATCCAGAGCGTGAGTAAAGGCCTGGCGTCCCACGATGTGCGACTTCGCTACTGCGCGCTGGAAGAGAACGATAGCGACGCGCAGCTGTTTCTGGCGCGCATGAATGAAGCGGACACCCAGGCGGCAATCCTTCTTGGCATCGACGATCCGCATATCCACGATCTGGCGGTAGATGTGGGGAAACCCTGCATGCTGATTAACTGCCGGGACCGCCACATGCGTCTGCCTGCCGTTGCACCGGATCATCGCGCCATTGGCGAGCGGGCGGCGGAGTACCTGTTCGAGATGGGGCACCGTGAGGTGATGAACGTGCTGTGCCTGCGTCGCTACACCATGGAGCTGCGCCTGTCGGGGATCCGCGATGCCTGGCAGTCCCATAACCTAAAGTTCAACGATAAACGCGATCTGCTGGTGGTGCCCAGCTTCAGCGCCAAAGAGACGGAACAACTGGTCAGCGAGTGGCTTAACCAGCAGAAGGGAAAGGATCTGCCGACGGCGTTTCTGGTCGGCGGCGACTTTATGGCGGCGGGCACCATTAGCGCATTACAAAACCACGGCCTGCGCGTGCCGCAGGACGTGTCGGTGATGAGCATTGACGGGTTTAACCTGGCGGCGATTCAGGATGTGCCATTAACGGCGGTACATGTTCCCCGCGATGAGCTGGGAACCGAAGCGGTGCATATGCTCCAGCAGCGGCTGATGCGCCCGGACGCGCCGGTGGGGACGTTACTGCTTAACGGTACGTTGACCGTTCGGGATTCGGTACGGCGGATACGTCAGGGGAAACGACGCACCGCCGTGGAGCGGGAAGGGCTGTACGACAGTTAGACCATGCCCAGCGCGCGCTTGCCGTGGATATTGAGATCGTTCACGGTAAAGCGGTCCTGCCAGCTCTTTTCATAATCCTCGCGCGGGAAATCTCCCGGCGACGCGCCGGTTTCCAGCGCTTCCTTGACCTTTTTCGCGTAGGCGAGGTTCTTCTCGCACATCGGCGCGGCAGGGATGTACATCACATTGCCCCAGCCCTGCTGATTTTCCACCGGCGCGACGGAGTGGATCACATCGCAGTGCCACCACACGGAATCGCCCGCCTCAAGTGCCGGAATGCTGCTTAATGCCTCGATGAGCAGCGGGTGCCACTTCTCGGAAACCGGCAGCACGCGTCCCGGCGCCACGCCGCACAGCTCGTCCTCCGGCACGTCGTCCAGCAGCGGGCGCAGCAGAATGTAGGCCATCGCTTCCGGGATCGGCACCACGTGCAGCAGCCCCTGGCCGGGGATCATGTCCGACAGCGCCGTCCAGCCCTGGAAGGTGCGGAACACCGAGCATTTGGTGGTGTTATCGACGGTGTACTCTTCCACTTCAGTACGGTGCGCGGCGTTCCACGGATCGTACTTATCGACGTTGCCGTCAAACACGCGGGCGAACACCTGTTGATAAGCCGGAAGCAGCCAGCGCTCCAGCGCGCCGGAGTCGGTATGCGCGCCCAGCCCTTTCGAGGTGGTTCCCGGCGGACGGCGGCGGATACGGTCCGGGTAAATCACGCTCACGTCCGGGTCGAACCACTGTTTGCCGTTGCTCTCGAATGTCCATAAACGGTTCAGGAACGACTGCACCTGCGCCATCTCTTCGCTCTGGCGCGCCTGCATTTGCGCCTGAGACCAGTAAATCGGGTAAATCTCCGGACGAGAGGCCGTTAAGGTGCCGAAGAAGTTATCGCCTGGGCCTTTGTACACGTCGTCAAACGTGTTGAGATCGAGGTAGTCGAGCATCGACTGATCCCATGCCAGCGCCTGCTCGCGCGGGAAATGACCTTTAATCACCGCGCAGCCGCGGCGTTTAACGGCCTCGCGCTGTGCGTCGGTAATGGTGCCGTTTTTCACATCCGCGAACGGGATCACCGGCCAGACGGTTTCGCCTTTGTTCTTAAGAGCGTTGATTTCCGCCACGCGGGTGGCAATTTTATCGCTGAGCTTATTAAACACCGCCTGCACGTCACCGATCTGCGCGCGCAGCTCACGTTTCAACTGACGGATTGCCGCTTTGTGATCCGCTGGCAAAGTTTCACTGGTAAAGGTCATAACTGCCTCGCATCTTTCATTCGAAAGTAAAAATATCTACAAGTGATACTTTAAGTTAAAATTAAGTTAATGCAAGTTTAAAAACTTGACGCAAGCCACAGGACGGAAAAAGAGTAAGAGGCCGGAGCGAGGCTCCGGCGAGGCGAGGATCAGACGTCGAACGGGGAGTGGTTGTCGAGCACGGCCTGAATGACGTTCAGCGCGCCCTGATGGTTGTTGTCGTCGGTGCTGTAGCGGCTGATGTCTTTGATGCTCTGCGCCGCGTTACCCATCGCAAAGGAATATTTCACCAGCTTTAGCATCTCGGCATCGTTGCCGCTGTCGCCAATGGCCACGCACTCCTGCGGGGAGATTTTCCAGCGTTTCAGCAGGCGGCTGATGCCGTTGGCTTTGTGCAGGCCGGGGATAATTAAATCCACAAAGCCAAAGCCGCTGGTGACCGGCTTCATGATGCCGTCCAGGGAGACGTGCAGTTTATCCACCAGATCAGGGATATCGCTGTCCGGCAGGTTCAGGGAGAATTTAAACAGCACATCGTCAATTTCGCGGTAATCGCTGATGCGCTTTAAGCGGTGATAGTGCTTTGACATCAGCGCCACAAACGCTTCAGGAGCCTGGTCGCTGACGTATGCACTCTCCAGCCCGCAGGCCACGAAGTTCAATCCTTTGTCTTTCAGCAGTTCGCCAATGACGATCTGCGATTCATGACGCGTCAGCTCGCCGTGGAAAACCTGTTCCCCGTGATCGAACACCAGCGCGCCGTTTTCCGCCACGAAGGAGATCTGCTCTTTCAGCTCCGGGAAGAAGGAGATGAGCTGGTAATACTGGTTGCCGCTGGCAACAACGAATTCAATGTCGCGGGCTTTAAGCTGTTCAAACTGTGCCTGAAAGCGGTCTCGATCGTACTGCTTGGCATCATCAAGAAAAGTTCCGTCCATATCGGTGACGATAACTTTAACGGTCATACTGTGCTCCTGGGTCACTGCGTTTTGAAACATTCTAATAACAAGGTGACGGGGAGCACAAATTTAATTTCGAATGAAAGTCAGAAAGCCGGGTGGCGGCTTCGCCTTACCCGGCCTACGGAGGGAGGAGTAGGCCCGGTAAGCGCAGCGCCACCGGGCGTTTTTTTACAGCGTATGCTCGGTACGGGCAATAATATCGTCCTGCGCATCCGGCGACAGGGCGGTGAAGAACGCCGAGTAGCCCGCCACGCGCACCACCAGATCACGATACTGGTCAGGATGTTTCTTCGCTTCCAGCAGCGTATCGCGCGAGACGATGTTGTACTGGATATGCCAGCCCTTATGCACCTCGAAGAAGGTGCGCAGCAGCACCATCAGCTTCTGGCGATCGCTGTCGTTTTCCAGCGTCGACGGGTTCAGCTTCTGGTTAAGCAGCACGCCGCCGAGAATCGCCTCGGTAGGCAGTTTACCGACTGAGCCAATCACCGCCGTCGGGCCGAGGTGGTCCGTACCGGAAGCCGGGCTTGCCCCTTCCGCCAGCGGGGTGTGCGCCTTACGTCCGTCCGGGGTGGCCATTGTCGCTGCGCCAAACGGCACGTTTGCGGAAATAGAAGAGGTGCCCGCGTAGTAGTTACCGCCAATCGGGCCGCGGCCGTAGCGCGGGTTGTGGTACTGCTTCAGCTCTTCAATGTAGGTCTGATAGGCGCGCGTCAGCAGCATATCCACGCTGTCGTCGTCGTTGCCGTACTTCGGCGCGCCGTTGATCAGACGCTGGCGCAGCTGTTCGTGGGTCAGCCCGTCGAAGTCATCCGCCAGCGCCGCCGCCAGCTGCTGTTGACCGATAGTGCCCTGCTCGAACACCAGCTTTTTCACCGCCGCCAGGCTATTGCCGAGGTTGGCGATGCCCACCTGCAGGCCGGAGACCCAGTCATACTTCGCGCCGCCCTGCTTGATGCTTTTTGCGCGCTCGATGCAGTCGTCCACCAGCGCCGAGCAGAGAATATCGTGGACGTTCTCTTCCAGCATGGTGTCCACCACGTACTCAATCTCGATGGATTTACGGGTGTAGTAGCGGATCTGGCTGTCCCACGCCGCCATCACCTCCTCGAAGTTGTCGAAGTTACCGGCAGAGAGGGCTTTCTCCTGCGGGAGGAACACCTTGCCGCTGGTGGCATCGCGCCCGCCTTCCATCGCCGCCAGCATCACGCGGGCGAAGTTGATAAAGCTCATGCCGGTGCAGCGGTAGCCCCATTTGCCGCCCACCGCGGTTTCGATGCAGCCGATGGCCGCGTAGTCGTAGGCGTCGTCTCGTTCTACGCCGAGCTTGATGAATTCCGGAATGACGATTTCATCGTTGTTAAAGGCCGGCATCCCGAAGCCGCAGCGGATCACCTGCACGCAGGCGTCGAGGAAGTCGTTGCTCATGCCCGCATGGTAGCGCACGCTCAGGTTTGGCTGGGTGGAGCGCAGGCGACCGCAGGATTCCAGAATTGCGTAGGAGAGCGGGTTGACCGCGTCCATCGGCTCGCCGTTGACCAGCTTCTGGCCACCGATGGTGACGTTCTGGTACAGCGGGCTACCGGCGGAGGCTTTAGAGTGCGAGCCGGAACGGATCTTGTTCACTTCCAGCAGCTTCAGCCAGCAGCTGTGCAGCAGCTCAATGGCGTGCTCGCGGTCGAGGCTCTGGTTCAGCTCAACGTCGCGGCGGTAGTACGGATAGAGATACTGGTCCATACGCGCGAAGGAGACGGAGTGGCCGTTGGACTCAATCTGCAGGATCAGCTGAATGAAGTAGCACAGCTGCAGCGCCTGCCAGAAGGTTTTTGGCGGCTCGTGGGCAATGATGTCGCAGTTTTCCGCCATTGCCAGCAGCTCGTCGCGGCGGCTTACGCGGGTTTCGGTCGCGGCCATTTCACGCGCCAGATCGGCAAAGCGTTTGATGTGCAGGCTCACCGCTTCCAGCACGATATCGATCGCCTTCAGGAACTGGTCGCCGTGCAGGTCTTCCAGCACCGTCAGGTTGATGCGCGAGCGGCGCTCGGCCACTTTGGCGCGCAGGCCGTCGAGACCTTTCTCCAGTACCAGCGGGAAGTTCACCGCCAGGTGCGCGTCGCCGGAGGTCATGTTGCCTTCGGCTTTGATAATGCCGGTTTCCAGCAGGCCTTTCTGCTCGTCGGTGAACATGCCGTAGCAGCGATCCTGCACCGTCTGGCCGCGCCACCACGGGCAGATGTCATGCAGGACGCGCTTGTTCTCTTCGCTTACCGCAAAGCCCGCGCCCGGGCGATCCGCCAGATCGTCGATCTCTTTCTCAATCCAGGAGACGGTATATTCCGGGAAGATCGGCGCGGCGCGCACTTCACTTGCCTGGTTACCGATGATCAGCTCGTCGTGTTTGATCCAGATGGTGCGCTCGGCCAGGTGATGCGCCAGCGCCAGGGCGCGACGCACCGGGATCGGCTTGTCCATGTGCTGCTGATACATTTCGGTGTAATGCTGCGCGCGCTCGGTACAGACCGGCGGCTTGACGATATGTACGAGGGCCGTTTTGTGCGCTTTAATGCGCTCGCTGAGGGTGTTGAGATTCAGGGTCGTCATAAGTTTATCCTCGTAAGGTCGCGGTTAACCCTTTCTGGCAGGCGTACTGCTGCGCGAAGTCCAGCAGGGCAGGGTTATCCAGCGGTTTGTCAGGGGCAGAGTAGGGTTGGCCGAGCAGGGTGTATTTGTTCATGCCCAGCGTGTGGTACGGCAGAAAATGGATATCCTCGACGCCGAGCTCGTCGGCAGCGAAATTGGTAATGGCGGTAACAGAGGCTTCATCGGCGTTAAAGCCCTGGATCAGCGGCACGCGGATGGTGATTTTTTTCCCGGCGGCGGCAAGGCGTTTCAGGTTGTCCAGGATCCGCTTAGCCGAACCGTCCGTCCACTGCTTGAAAACTTCAGCGTCGACATGCTTCAGGTCGGCGAGGAAGAGATCGACGTAGGGTAATGACGGCTCGATATAGTGCCACGGCACGTGAAGACAGGTTTCGACGGCGGTGTGGATACCCTGTTCGTGGCTGGCTTTAAACAGCGCGTACGCCAGCTCCGGGTTCATAAACGGCTCGCCGCCGGAGAGGGTAATTCCGCCGCCGCTGCGGTCGTAAAAAGGCTTATCGCGCAGTACGGTCGCCATGATCTCCTCGACCTGCTGTTCTTCACCACAGACGGTCAGCGCCTGCGTCGGGCAGCAGTCGGTGAGGACGTTGAGCGTGGCGTCATCAAGCTTCTCACGGTGAATGACCATCCCGTTCAGCGCACGTTCGATACAGCCCGGAGCCGCTTGCTGGCACAGGTCGCAGCCGTCCAGGCACAGGCGCGCATCAAACAGCACGTCCCGGCTGCGGGATCGGCTTTCCGGGTTCTGGCACCAGCGACAGCCCAGCGAGCAGCCTTTCAGGAACACCACGGTTCGAATGCCGGGGCCATCGTGGGTAGAGTAACGCTGAATATTGAAGATCATGATTTCGCCTCTCATCTTGCATATGAAGATTAAATTACTTTCGAATGAAAGTTATCTTGATGCAGGTCAACTCTTGAGCAGGTTTTGTCGTGATAGGGTAAGTGCAGGCTAATTTTGAGGGTGACATCATGGAACTTTATCTCGACACATCTGACGTTGCGGCAGTCAAACAGCTGGCGCGTATCTTCCCACTGGCGGGCGTGACCACCAACCCAAGCATTGTGGCAGCCGGTAAAACGCCGCTGGACGTGCTGCTGCCTGAACTGCACGACGCGTTGGGCGGTAAAGGCCGTCTGTTCGCACAAGTGATGGCGACTACCGCTGAAGGGATGGTGGAGGACGCGCGCAAGCTCCGCGCCATCATTAATGACCTGGTGGTGAAAGTGCCGGTGACCGCAGAGGGGCTGGCGGCAATTAAGATGCTAAAAGCGGAAGGGATCCCGACACTGGGTACGGCGGTATACGGTGCCGCGCAGGGGATGCTCTCCGCGCTGGCGGGGGCGGAATATGTGGCGCCTTATGTTAACCGCGTGGACGCGCAGGGCGGGGACGGGATCCAGACCGTGGTTGAACTGCAACAGCTGCTGACGCTGCACGCCCCGCAGTCAAAAGTGCTGGCCGCGAGCTTCAAAACGCCGCGTCAGGCGCTGGACTGCCTGCTGGCAGGCTGCGAGTCCATCACGCTGCCGCTGGACGTGGCGCAGCAGTTTATTACCTCTCCGGCCGTGGATGCGGCGATTGTGAAGTTTGAGCAGGACTGGCAGGGGGCGTTTGGACGGACGTCGATCTGACGCGTTTGCCGGGTGGCGCTAACGCTTACCCGGCCTACGTTCGAGCCGTTGTAGGTCGGGTAAGGCGGAGCCGCCACCCGACTTTTTATTTGCTACAAACCTCACACCCCGGGTTACGCATCAGCTTCATCTCGCGGAACTGGCAGGTCATCGCGTCATACATGACGATTTTTCCCGCGGCAGGCGTGCCGTAGTGTGCCAGGACTTTGATCGCTTCCATCGCCTGCAGTGAGCCAATCACGCCGACCAGCGGCGCCATCACGCCCGCCTCAACGCAGGTCAGCGCGTTCTCGCCGAACAGGCGGCTCAGGCAGCGGTAGCAGGGTTCACCTTCCGCGTACGTGAAGACGCTGATTTGCCCCTCCATGCGGATCGCCGCACCGGAGACCAGCGGAGTTTTGTGGGCAAAACAGCCTGCGTTCAGCTGGTTACGGACGGCGACGTTGTCGGTGCAGTCCAGCACCAGGTTGTGCTGCGCAATCTGCGCCGACAGCGCCTCGTCATCCAGCATAGCGTCAATCAGGGTGAACTGAACGTTGGGGTTGATGCGGGCCAGCGCAGCCCCGGCGGATCCCACCTTCGGCTGGCCAATGGTCGCGTCGCTGTGCAGCGTCTGGCGCTGCAGGTTAGACACCGATACGGTATCGAAATCCAGCAGTGTCATCCTCCCCACGCCTGCCGCCGCAAGGTACTGCGCGGCGGCGCAGCCCAGCCCGCCAAGACCAACAACCAGCACGCTGGCCGCCTTGAGCGCTTCCTGGCCCTCGAAATCAAACCCGCGCAGGATAATCTGGCGGTTATAGCGCAGCATCTCCGGGTCGCTCAGCTCCACCGTCATGTCAGCCTCCGAACAGGTGGTTAAAGCGCTCGATCTCAACCCATTCGCCTTCTTCCACATTGCCGCGCTCGCGCTCCAGCACGATAAAGCAGTTGCCCTGGCTGAAGGAGCTGAAAATGTGCGAGCCCTGGTGCCCGGTGGTGCTCACTTCGAGCTCACCGTCCGCGTTGCGCGCCAGAATGCCGCGCTGGAAATCGAGACGGCCCGGTGATTTTTTCAGGCGCGTGGCGGCACGCACGCGCAGGCGTTCCGGCAGCGGGTTAGCCTTGTTGCCGGAAAGCTTCGCCAGCAGCGGGATCACCAGCTGGTAGAAGGTGAGTGCCGCAGAGACCGGGTTACCCGGCAGGCCGCAGAACCAGCTGTGCGTGAGCTTGCCAAAGGCGAACGGTTTGCCCGGCTTGATAGCCAGCTTCCAGAAGGCGATTTCGCCCAGCTCTTCAAGGATGGTTTTGGTGTAATCCGCTTCGCCCACGGAGACGCCGCCAGAGCTGATGACCACGTCGGCTGCGTTATCCGCCTCGATAAACGCGGCGCGCAGTTTTTCCGGATCGTCAGGAATGATGCCGAGGTTAATCACGTCGCAGCCCAGCTGCTCCAGCATCAGGTGTACCGCCAGGCGGTTGGTATCGTAAATCTGGCCGTCCTGCAGCGGCTGGCCCGGAAGCTGCAGCTCGTCGCCGGTGGAGAAAACGGCAACGCGCACTTTACGGACAACGTCGATTTCAGCAACGCCGAGCGACGCCAGCACCGGCAGTTCACCTACCGTTAGCTTCTGTCCGGCGGCAAAGACCGTCGCGCCAAGCGTGATGTCTTCGCCCGTGCGGCGGATATTCTGGCCCGCTTTAACGTTCGCGGTAAAACGCACGCCGTCGTCGGTCTGTTCGGTCTCTTCCTGCATCACCACGGCGTCGCAGCCGGCCGGAACCGGCGCGCCGGTCATGATGCGCACGCAGGTACCCGCAGGCCATTCACCGCTAAACGGCTGACCCGCAAAGGCTTTACCTGCCACCGGCAGGGCGTTACCCGTCTGGAGATCCGCCAGGCGCACCGCGTAACCGTCCATCGCGGAGTTATCAAACCCCGGCACGTTAAGCGGAGAGACAATATCGCGCGCGGCAATACGGCCAAAACAGCGCACAAGCGGCAGCGTTTCAACCTCATGCAGCGGGGTAATGCGGCCAAGCATCTGCGTGAGTGCCGTCTCAAGCGGCATCAGTCCGGCGGTAAAATCCATGGTGGGCTCCTGCGGAGTAACAACGAAAACGCCCATTATGGCAGAAAAGTGCGGCTAACTGTATGACCCGATGGGTGTACGCTTTACATCACAGTTGCGTCTTTCTATATTCAAAAATCATCTGAAGTTTCATCGACGATAATGATATTTATAGAAAAAGCCGCAAATCAGGCTAACGGGTGATGCGAAATGGTTAATGCGGTAATCGCAATTCATGGTGGCGCTGGGGCAATCACCCGTGCACAGCTCAGTCCCGAGCAGGAAAAGCGCTATATTGACGCGCTGTACGCCATTGTGGAAACAGGCCAGCGGATGCTGGAAGCGGGCGAGAGCGCGCTGGATGTGGTCACCGAGGCGGTGCGCCTGCTGGAAGAGTGCCCGTTGTTTAACGCGGGGATCGGTTCGGTCTTTACCCGGGATGAAACGCACGAGCTGGATGCCTGCGTGATGGACGGTATTACCCTGAAAGCGGGCGCCGTGGCAGGCGTCAGCCGTCTGCGCAACCCGGTGCTGGCGGCACGTCTGGTGATGGAAGCGAGTCCGCACGTCCTGCTGGCGGGCGAAGGGGCGGAGACGTTTGCCTTCGAACACGGGATGGAACCGGTATCGCCCGATCTTTTTTCCACGGAGGAGCGCTTTCAGCAGCTGCTGGACGCGCGTACGGCAGGCAAGACGCAGCTTGACCACGCCGCGCCGCTGGATGAAACCACCAAAATGGGCACGGTCGGCGCAGTCGCGCTCGATAAAGCCGGAAACCTCGCGGCGGCAACGTCAACGGGCGGAATGACCAACAAGCTGCCGGGACGCGTCGGCGACAGCCCGCTGCCCGGCGCAGGGTGCTACGCCAACAACGCCACGGCCGCCGTGTCCTGTACCGGAACTGGCGAAGTGTTTATTCGCGCTCTCGCGGCCTATGACATCACCGCGCTGATGGATTACGGCGGATTAAGCCTGAGCGAGGCCTGCGAGCGCGTGGTCATGGAAAAACTCCCCGCGCTTGGCGGCGTCGGCGGGTTGATTGCGGTGGATCGTGAGGGCAACGTGGCCCTGCCGTTTAACAGCGAAGGGATGTACCGCGCCTGGGGCTATGCCGGTGATGAGCCCAGTACGGGGATCTATCGTGAATAAGGGGGCAAAACGTGCCGCACAGTGAAGAGCTGGACAACCGCCAGGTATTGGCTGTCCATCAGCTGAATATTGCGTTTCAGGAGGAGCGGCAGTTCATCCCCGCAGTACAGAATTTATCGTTTTCGCTGCATCGCGGCGAAACGCTGGCCATCGTCGGTGAGTCTGGTTCCGGTAAATCGGTTACCGCACTGGCATTGTTGCGCCTGCTGGAGCAAACGGGCGGGCAGGTCGGCAGCGAGAAAATGCTCCTGCGCCGCCGTAACCGTCAGGTCATTGATTTAAATGAACTGAGTGGTTCGCAGATGCAGGGCGTGCGTGGGGCGGATATCGCCATGATTTTCCAGGAGCCGATGACCTCGCTGAACCCGGTTTTTCCGGTGGGCGAGCAGATTGCCGAGTCCATCCGCCTGCATCAGGGGTTAAGCGGCGATGAAGCGCTTCTCGAAGCGAAGCGGATGCTGGAGAGGGTGCGCATTCCTGAAGCGCAGGCCATTCTGGGGCGCTATCCGCATCAGCTTTCCGGCGGGATGCGCCAGCGCGTCATGATTGCGATGGCGCTCTCGTGCCGTCCGGCGGTGCTGATCGCCGACGAGCCGACAACGGCGCTGGATGTGACGATTCAGGCTCAGATCCTGCAGCTGATCAAAGTGCTGCAGCAGGAGATGGAGATGGGGGTGATTTTTATCACCCACGACATGGGCGTGGTGGCGGATATCGCCGACCGCGTACTGGTTATGCACCAGGGGCACGCCGTGGAGACGGGCACGGTTGAGCAGATTTTTCATGCGCCTGTTCATCCTTACACCAAAGCGCTGCTGGCGGCGGTACCGCGTCTTGGGGCGATGAACGGCAGCGATTTACCGCGCCGTTTTCCGTTGATGGCTCAGGGCGAGGCGGGCGTGCAGACGGCTGAAACCGAGCAAGATACGGTGGTGCCGGGCAGGCCCATTCTGGAAGTCCGCGATCTGGTCACGCGTTTTCCGCTGCGCAGCGGGGTGTTCAATCGCGTGAAGCGCGAAGTCCATGCGGTTGAAAACGTCAGTTTTGATCTCTGGCCGGGCGAAACGCTGGCGCTGGTGGGGGAGTCGGGCTGCGGTAAATCCACGACCGGACGCGCGCTGCTCAGGCTGGTGGAGACCCAGGCCGGGACCATTACCTTTAACGGCGAACGTATCGACACCCTGCCAGACAGTAAGCTGCAGGCCGTGCGCCGGGATATTCAGTTTATTTTCCAGGATCCCTATGCCTCTCTCGATCCGCGTCATACGGTGGGGTATTCGATCATGGAGCCGCTGCGGGTGCATAACCTGCTCGACGGCGAGGCGGCGCAGCGTCGCGTGGCCTGGCTGCTGGAGCGCGTCGGGCTGAAGTCTGAACATGCCTGGCGTTATCCCCACGAGTTTTCCGGCGGACAGCGGCAGCGCATTTGCATTGCGCGGGCGCTGGCGCTGAATCCAAAAGTCGTGATTGCCGATGAGTCCGTTTCGGCACTGGATGTCTCTATCCGCGCGCAAATCATCAATTTATTGCTCGATTTACAGCGGGATATGGGCATTGCCTTCCTGTTTATCTCGCATGATATGGCGGTGGTGGAGCGTATCAGCCACCGTGTTGCGGTGATGTACATGGGGCAAATTGTTGAGATTGGCCCGCGGCGGGCGGTATTTGAAAACCCGCAGCATCCTTACACCCGCAAGCTGATGGCCGCTGTGCCGGTTGCCGATCCTGCGCATCACCACGCCCAGCGCGTGCTGCTGCAGGATGAAATGCCGAGCAATATTCGTAAACGGGGCGAAACCCTGGAGCGCGTTACGCTTCGGGAAGTCGGTCCCGGTCATTTTGTCGCACCACCGCGTCAGGACAATGCATTCTCGCGGTTATAACGTACACCAGGCAGGAGAACACAATGGTTAAATTTGTTGCTCGTACATGGCTGTTAGCCGCGAGCGTGACGGCGGCGCTGGCCGTCGCCCCCGCGTTCGCTGCCAAAGACGTGGTCGTGGCGGTCGGCTCTAATTTTACGACGCTCGATCCGTATGATGCTAACGACACGCTGTCGCAGGCGGTGGCGAAATCGTTCTACCAGGGGCTGTTTGGCCTGGATAAAGAGATGAAGCTCAAAAACGTGCTGGCGGAGAGCTATACCGTTTCGGACGACGGGCTGGTGTATACCATCAAGCTGCGTTCCGGCGTGAAGTTCCAGGACGGCACGGATTTCAATGCTGAAGCGGTAAAGGTCAACCTCGACCGCGCCAGCAATCCGGAAAATAGCCTGAAGCGCTACAACCTGTATAAAAATATCGCCAGTACCGAGGCGGTCGACCCGGCAACCGTGAAGATCACCCTCAAAGAGCCGTTCTCCGCGTTTATCAATATCCTTGCGCATCCGGCAACGGCAATGATTTCGCCAGCGGCGCTGAAGAAATACGGCAAAGAGATCGGCTTCCACCCGGTAGGCACCGGCCCGTACGAACTGCTTACCTGGAATCAAACCGATTTTGTGAAGGTGAAGAAATTCGCCGGATACTGGCAGCAGGGCTTGCCGAAGCTCGACACCATTACCTGGCGCCCGGTGGTGGATAACAACACCCGCGCGGCGATGCTGCAAACCGGTGAAGCGCAGTTTGCCTTCCCGATCCCGTATGAGCAGGCAGCGCTGCTGGCGAAAAACAGCAAGCTGGAGCTGGTTGCCAGCCCGTCAATCATGCAGCGCTACATCAGCATGAACGTCACGCAAAAACCGTTCGATAACCCGAAGGTGCGTGAAGCCATCAACTATGCCATTAACCGCCAGGCGCTGGTGAAAGTGGCCTTTGCGGGCTATGCCACCCCGGCGACCGGCGTGGTGCCGCCAGCTATCGCCTATGCGCAAAGCTACCAGCCGTGGCCTTACGATCCGGCCAAAGCGCGCGAACTGCTGAAAGAGGCGGGATTCCCGAACGGCTTCAGCACCACGCTGTGGTCGTCGCATAACCACAGTACCGCCCAGAAGGTGCTGCAGTTTACCCAGCAGCAGCTGGCGCAGGTCGGCATCAAGGCGCAGGTGACCGCGATGGATGCCGGACAGCGTGCGGCTGAAGTGGAGGGCAAAGGGCAGAAAGAGAGCGGCGTGAGGATGTTCTACACCGGCTGGACCGCCTCCACCGGTGAAGCCGACTGGGCGCTGTCACCGCTGTTTGCCTCACAGAACTGGCCGCCAACGCTGTTCAATACCGCGTTCTACAGCAACCCGCAGGTGGATAAAGACCTGGCCGATGCCCTGAAAACCACCAAACCGGAAGAGAAAGCGCGGCTGTATAAAGATGCTCAGGATATCATCTGGAAAGAGTCGCCGTGGGTGCCACTGGTGGTGGAAAAACTGGTCTCCGCCCATAACAAAGCGCTGACCGGGTTCTATATCATGCCGGATACGGGCTTTAGCTTTGACGACGCGGATTTAAAATAAACCTCATGCTGAATTATGTTTGTAAACGCCTGCTGGGGCTTATCCCGACGCTGTTGATTGTGGCGGTGCTGGTGTTTCTGTTTGTCCATATGCTGCCGGGGGATCCGGCGCGGCTGATTGCCGGGCCGGAGGCGGATGCGACCGTTATTGAACTGGTGCGCAAGCAGCTGGGTCTCGACAGGCCGTTGTATATGCAGTTCCTGCACTATATGGGCAACGTGCTGCAGGGCGATTTTGGCACCTCGATGGTGTCGCGTCGCCCGGTGTCGGAAGAGATTGCCAGCCGCTTTATGCCGACCTTTTGGTTAACCCTTGCCAGCATGGGCTGGGCGGTGGTGTTTGGTCTCGGTGCGGGAATTGTCGCCGCCGTCTGGCGCAACCGCTGGCCGGATAAACTGGGTATGGCGCTGGCCGTGACCGGCATCTCCTTCCCGGCATTCGCCCTCGGGATGCTGCTGATGCAGATCTTCTCCGTGGAACTGGGCTGGCTGCCGACCGTGGGCGCGGATACCTGGAAGCACTACATTCTCCCATCGATGACCCTTGGCGCAGCCGTGGCGGCTGTGATGGCGCGCTTTACCCGCGCCTCGTTTGTCGACGTGCTGAGTGAAGACTACATCCGCACCGCGCGGGCGAAAGGGGTCAGCGAGAAGTGGGTCATCCTCAAGCACGGTTTTCGCAACGCGATGATCCCGGTAGTCACGATGATGGGGCTGCAGTTTGGCTTCCTGCTGGGCGGCTCTATTGTGGTGGAGAAGGTCTTCAACTGGCCGGGGCTGGGGCGTCTGCTGGTCGATTCGGTCGACATGCGCGATTATCCGGTGATTCAGGCGGAAGTCCTGCTGTTCTCGCTGGAGTTTATTCTTATCAACTTAGTGGTGGACGTGCTTTACGCCGCCATTAACCCGGCCATCAGGTACAAGTAAGATGCGATTGTTGAACTGGCGTCGTCAGGCCGTATTAAATGCTATGCCGGGGCTAAAGCCGGAGCACATCCGCACTCCGTGGTCTGAATTCTGGCGGCGTTTTCGCCGTCAGCCTGTCGCGATGACGGCGGGGCTGTTTGTTTTGCTGCTGATTGTGGTGGCTATCGTTGCACCGTGGGTCGCGCCGTTTGATGCGGAAAATTATTTTGACTATGACCGTCTGAACGACGGGCCGTCGATGATGCACTGGTTCGGCGTGGATTCGCTCGGGCGGGATATCTTCAGCCGCGTGCTGGTGGGGGCGCAGATCTCGCTGGCCGCCGGGGTCTTTGCGGTGCTGATCGGCGCGGCGATAGGCACGGTTTTGGGTCTCGTCGCCGGGTATTACGAAGGCTGGTGGGACCGCATCATCATGCGCATCTGCGACGTGCTGTTTGCCTTCCCCGGCATTCTGCTGGCGATTGCCGTGGTGGCGATCATGGGCAGCGGCATGGCGAACGTCATCATTGCGGTCGCGGTCTTTTCGATACCGGCCTTCGCCCGTCTGGTGCGCGGCAACACGCTGGTGCTAAAACAGCAGACCTTTATCGAATCCGCCCGCAGTATGGGGGCCAGCGATGCCACCATCCTGTTCAGCCATATTCTGCCGGGTACGGTGTCGTCCATCGTGGTCTATTTCACCATGCGTATCGGCGTGTCGATTATCTCGGCGGCCAGCCTGTCGTTTCTGGGGTTAGGGGCGCAGCCTCCCACGCCGGAGTGGGGCGCGATGCTGAACGAGGCGAGAGCAGATATGGTGATTGCACCGCACGTGGCGATCTTCCCAAGTCTGGCGATTTTCCTGACCGTGCTGGCGTTTAACCTGCTGGGGGACGGGCTGCGCGACGCGCTGGATCCGAGGATTAAGGGGTAGGTTTATTGCCCCTCACCCTAACCCTCTCCCCGGAGGGGAGAGGGGACTGCTCGGTGCGGTTTTCCCCCTCGCCCCTTTGGGGAGAGGGCCGGGGTGAGGGGAATGTAATTAAACCCGGCTACCCCACAGGTCATACTCGTCCGCGTTTTCAACCTTCACGCGAATAATATCACCCGGCTTAACGTTGGTTTCACCGTTCAGGTACACCGCGCCGTCGATTTCAGGGGCGTCCGCCATGCTGCGGCCAATCGCGCCCTCTTCGTCCACTTCGTCGATAATCACCAGAATTTCGCGGCCCACTTTCTCCTGCAGGCGCTCAGCAGAGATCTGCTGCTGCAGCTGCATAAAGCGGTTCCAGCGCTCTTCTTTCACCTCTTCCGGTACCTGGTCCGCCAGCTCGTTGGCGGTTGCGCCCTCTACCGGGCTGTACTTGAAGCAGCCAACGCGGTCCAGACGGGCTTCTTTCAGGAAGTCGAGCAGCATCTGGAAATCTTCTTCGGTTTCACCCGGGAAGCCGACGATGAAGGTGGAGCGCAGGGTCAGATCCGGACAGATTTCACGCCACTGCTTGATGCGCGCCAGCTGGCGGTCAACGGAGCCAGGACGCTTCATCAGCTTCAGAATACGCGGGCTGGCGTGCTGCAGCGGGATATCCAGGTACGGCAGAATTTTGCCTTCCGCCATCAGCGGGATCACATCGTCAACGTGCGGGTATGGGTAGACGTAGTGCAGACGCGTCCAGATACCGAGCTTCGCAAGCTGCTCGCACAGGCCGACCATACTGGTTTTCACCGGCTCACCGTTGTGGAAACCGGAGCGGTGTTTCACGTCCACGCCGTAGGCTGAGGTGTCCTGGGAGATGACCAGCAGCTCCTTCACGCCCGCGTCGGCCAGACGTTTGGCTTCCGCTAGCACTTCACCGATTGGACGACTCACCAGATCGCCACGCATGGACGGGATGATGCAGAAGGTGCAGCGATGGTTGCAGCCTTCGGAAATTTTCAGGTACGCGTAGTGGCGCGGCGTCAGCTTCACGCCTTGTTCCGGCACCAGGCTCAGGAACGGGTTGTGCTTGGGTTTTGGCACGTAGTGATGAACATGTTCCAGCACCTGCTCGTAGCTGTGCGGGCCGGTGATCTCCAGCACCTTCGGATGCACTTCGCGGATCTGATCCACTTTCGCGCCCAGGCAGCCGGTGACAATGACTTTGCCGTTTTCGGTCAGGGCTTCACCGATGGCTTCCAGAGACTCCTGAACCGCACTGTCGATAAAGCCGCAGGTGTTGACGATCACCATGTCGGCATTGTCGTAGCTTGGCACCACGTCATAGCCTTCGGTACGGAGTTCGGTCAGGATGCGTTCGGAATCCACCAGGTTTTTCGGGCAGCCGAGGGAGACGAAGCCGATTTTCGGCTGGTGCGTAACATTGCTCATAGGTTAAAAATTCATCAATTATGGAGTTATCAGGGCGGGATTTTACAGCGTATCGCGGGGGATTTATACATTCTTTGCATGGCGGATGCGGTGAGGAAAGGTTGTAACATTGTAAAGAATGTTAATCAGTTAAGAATTATTGATCTCAGGCATTAAATTGTACAAAAAATGACCTTATTCTGAATGTGCAACATGACTGACAGAGGAGGAAATAGCATGTCCGTTGACAGACTGAAACGCGATCTGCTTAACAAGCTGATCAACGCCCGAATCGACCTGGCCGCGTATCTGCAGCTCAGGAAGGCAAAAGGCTATATGTCAGTCAGCGAAAGCGAACATCTGCGTGATAACCTGTTTGAACTTTGCAATTTCATGCGTGAAAAAGCACCGACCCTGAAAGCGGAATACGACGAAAGCGAGCTGATGGCGCTGCGCCGCGCCGCTGAGGTGCTCTCCATTGCAGGGGTATGTTTGATGAACGGACGCCACGACTGCCCGAATTTTATCGCTGTTAACGCGGAGAAGCTTGAAAACTGCCTGACAACGCTCTCTCTTTGCATCATGTGTCTGAACGAGCACGCGAAGCTTGCCCAGCACTGAGCCCGGGGGAGGCGACTCCCCCTTCTGCTTAAGCTTTTGTAAAAGTGGTAACGCGCCCGAACGTTGTGGCTAATCTTTATGCCATATGCCGATAAAGGAGCGCGTTATGCATCGATCCTCGCTGATTTTACTGCCTGCGTTATTTTTCCCTTTTTCTCTCCTCGCTGCCCCTGACGCGGTAAAGGTCGAGGTGTTGCAGAACCGACTCGATCACCCCTGGTCACTGGCCTTTTTGCCTGACAATAAAGGCGTGCTCATCACGCTCAGAGGCGGCCAGCTGAAACACTGGCAGGCCGGAAAAGGGTTGTCTGACCCGATTGTCGGCGTGCCCAGGGTGTGGGCAAACGGCCAGGGCGGTTTGCTGGACGTGGTGCTGGCACCTGATTTTGAACAATCGCGACGCATCTGGCTGAGCTATGCCGAAGTGGGAAATGACGGGAATGCGGGCACGGCGGTGGGCTACGGTCGGCTGAGCGACGATCTGTCGCGCATTGAAGCCTTCGAGGTGGTGTTCCGCCAGATGCCGAAACTCTCCACCGGGAACCATTTTGGCGGTCGGCTGGTGTTCGACGGCAAAGGGTACCTGTTTATTGCTTTAGGGGAGAACAATGAGCGTTCAACGGCGCAAGATCTGGACAAGCTTCAGGGCAAAGTGGTGCGCCTGACGGAGGACGGGAAGGTGCCGCCGGATAACCCGTTTGTAAACACCGCCGGCGCGCGGCCTGAAATCTGGTCCTACGGCATTCGTAACCCGCAGGGGATGGCGATGAACCCGTGGAGCGACACGCTATGGCTTAACGAGCACGGCCCGCGCGGCGGGGATGAAATCAACATCCCGGAAAAAGGGAAGAATTACGGCTGGCCGCTGGCGACCCACGGCATCAACTACAGCGGCCTGAAAATTCCGGAAGCCAAAGGCGAACACGCGGAGGGAACGGAAAAACCACTGTTTGTCTGGAAGGTTTCCCCTGCGGTGAGCGGCATGGCGTTTTACAACAGCGACGTCTTCCCGCAGTGGAAAAACAAACTGTTTATCGGCGCGCTGAAGGAGAAAGACGTCATCGTGCTGAGCGTCGACGGCAATAAGGTGACGGAAGACGGGCGTATTCTGGGTGATAAAGATAGGCGTATTCGCGATGTGCGGGTTGGGCCGGACGGCTATTTATATGTCCTGACCGACGAGACGGACGGGCAGCTGTTGAAAGTCAGCCCGTCCGGTACGTAATCAGGTAACCGGGATCATCACCGCGTTACGGTACGCCGGGCGCTCGGTAAGCTGCTGAAGCCAGCGCTCGAGGTGAGGGCGCGGCGTCCATTTCAGACCCATATTGGTCAGATTCCAGACGAATGGTGCAACCGCAATATCGCCCACGCCGAACGCGTCGCCTGAGAACCATTTGTGCTTCGCCAGCTCGTCGTCCATCATCGCAAACAGGGTCTCGCAGGTGTCCTGGGCTGCATGAATGGCGGGATAGTCACGTTCGGCTTCCGGCGTGCGGATAAGTCCCATCAGGATCACGCGGTGAGTGGGAGAGAGCGTCTGGTTTGCCCAGTCCATCCATTTTTCACCCTGAGCACGCTGGGCCGGGCTCTCTACCCACAGACGGCCCTGACCGTACTGCGCTGCAAGGTAACGGACAATGGTGTTGGACTCCCACAGCGTGGCATCGGTCTCATCGTCGCGCAGCAGCGGCACCAGCCCGTTCGGGTTCATCGCCAGGTAGTCAGCCTCTTTGTTCACGCCGAACGACATGCCGGCCATGATTTGATTGAACGGTAAATCCAGCTCCTCCAGCGTCCAGAGCACTTTCTTCACGTTGGTTGAGTTGTTCCTGCCCCACAGCGTAATCATATTTACTCCCGATGAGATGTGAATCCGAGTCAGCTTTTCGCCATGGTGAGATAAACCTAACAATTACGCAACAGAAGACAAAAAAATCGCCTGAATCAAAGCGTAAATGAATGTTATTGCATAAACTTTAATAACTTTACCCTGGTTGGGTTTCTTTAACCGTTTTAGTGCGCTATTACTCATCGCTTCTTGCGACACGGTGATGTGACGTAATTTTTTGAATGGACACTCGGGTGGCATTTATGACGCGAAAACTGACTTCTCTGCGCAGCCTGGCGGCAGGCTCTGCGCTCCTCTTCCTTTTTGCCCCAACGCTCTACGCGGCGGAACAGGCGGCGCCCGAAGCGCCACCGGTGGATGCCCGCGCCTGGATCTTAATGGACTACGCCAGCGGTAAAGTGTTGGCGGAAGGGAATGCCGACGAGAAACTCGACCCGGCAAGCCTGACCAAAATCATGACCAGCTACGTGGTGGGTCAGGCGCTGAAAGCAGGCAAAATTAAGCTTGATGATATGGTCACCGTCGGGAAAGATGCCTGGGCGACCGGTAACCCGGCACTGCGGGGCTCGTCGGTGATGTTCCTGAAGCCCGGGGATCAGGTCTCCGTTTCCGATCTGAATAAAGGTGTGATCATTCAGTCGGGAAATGATGCGTGTATCGCGCTGGCCGATTACGTCGCGGGCAGCCAGGATTCGTTCATTGGTTTGATGAATGGCTATGCGCAAAAACTGGGCCTGACCAACACCACCTTTAAAACGGTCCACGGTCTCGATGCGCCGGGGCAGTTCAGTACCGCGCGTGACATGGCGCTGCTGGGGAAAGCGCTGATCCATGACGTACCGGACGAATACGCGATCCACAAAGAGAAAGAGTTTACCTTCAATAAGATCCGTCAGCAGAACCGCAACCGTCTGTTGTGGAGCAGCAACGTCAACGTGGACGGGATGAAGACCGGCACCACGGCGGGCGCGGGTTATAACCTGGTCGCGTCCGCTACCCAGGGCGATATGCGCCTGATTTCGGTGGTGCTGGGCACCAAAACCGATCGAATTCGCTTTAATGAATCAGAAAAACTGCTGACCTGGGGCTTCCGCTTCTTTGAAACCGTGACGCCGATTAAGCCGGATGCCACGTTCGTCAGCCAGCGCGTCTGGTTTGGCGATAAGAGCGAGGTGAATCTGGGCGCGGGTGAGGCCGGTTCAGTGACCATTCCGCGCGGTCAGCTGAAAAACCTGAAAGCCAGCTTTACCCTGACCGACCCGCAGCTCACGGCTCCACTGAAAAAAGGCCAGGTCGTCGGGACGATTGATTTCCAGCTTAACGGCAAGTCGATTGAACAGCGTCCGCTGATCGTGATGGAAGCGGTAGAAGAGGGCGGATTCTTCAGCCGGATGTGGGATTTCGTACTGATGAAATTCCACGGGTGGTTTGGCAGCTGGTTCAACTAAGTTTTTTGCCGGGTGGCGCTGCGCTTACCCGGCCTACGTTCGAGCCGTTGTAGGCCGGGTAAGGCAAAGCCGCCACCCGGCATAACCTCAATACATCAACTTTACCTGCTGCGCCTTCGCATGGGCCACAATCTCGTCGTCCGGGCGGCAATCGCTCACAATAGCGTCAAACTGCGCCAGCTCGCCCATTCTTGCCGGACGCACCTTGCCAAACTTGCTGTGGTCCACCACCAGCACATGATACTGCGCGGCATTTAACGCCCAGTGCTTCACGGGTAACTCTTCCAGGTTAAAGCAGGTCGCGCCCTGACGCACGTTCACGCCCGCCGCAGAATAAAACGCGATATCCGGGCATAAGTTACTCAACGTGTCCTGCAGGTTCAGCGGCTTAAAGATGGCATTACTGGCGTGGAACTCACCGCCGCAGAGGATCACCCGGCATTCGGGTTTCTCCTGCAGCGCCAGAAAGGTGTTCAATGAGTAACAGACGGCGGTAAACGGGAGGCTGCTGTCAATGGCTTCGATGATCCACGGCGTGGTGGTCCCGCAGTCAAAAAACAGGGTTTGATGCGGCTGCACCAGGGAGGCCGCGAGCCGTGCCGCTTTGCGCTTCTCTTCCACCAGACGCGTTTTTTGATCGCTGATCAGATAGTGGCTGGCGCTACGCGGCTCGAGGACGATGTATCCGCCCAGCAGCACAACGGGGGCGCTGTCGCTGTTAAGATCCCGACGAATGGTCATCTCAGAGACGCCGAGCAGCGTGGCGGCTTCCTTGAGGTGCAGTTTATCACTGCGCTTCAGCGCCTGGAGCAGCTGAGCAATGCGGTCATCGCGTCGTGTTTCCATAGATCCTCAGGATGAAAAAGTGAACCCCCGCAGGGCGGGGGCTCAAGTGTAACCTGTCGGAACGGGATTAGTCACGTATCCAGCCTTTGCGGATCGGGAGGGCAAACAGCACGCGATACAGCTGAGACAGCCCGCGGTAAAGCGCCGGGCCAAAGAGGCTCCACAGGATCGCCGCGCTCACGCAGCCGATCAGCCCCACCAGGAACCCGCCCACCATATCCAGCGGCCAGTGAACGCCAAGATAAACGCGGGACCAGGCGATGGCCAGCGCGATACCCATCAGCACTGCGCCAGACCACAGGCGATGCCAGAACAGGAACGCCAGGGCGAAGGTGAAAATCACGGTGCCATGATCGCTTGGGAAGGAGTCATCAGGCGCATGGTGCAGGAAATTATACCCAACGCGATCGACGAACGGACGGTCGTGGGGGAAGGCATGTCCCAACAGATAGCTGGTCACTACGCTGACACCGATGGCCATCGCCACTTTGATCACCAGCTGGCGCTGTGCAGTGACCTCTTTACGCGGACCCCACAGCCAGAGAACAACGGCCAGTACAGGCACAATCGAGATCAAATCTCTGGCAACAAAGGTGGCGAAATCAATCATCCATTCCGGCGAGGCTGGCGTGGCGTTGATGAAATAAAACAGTCCGTAGTTCAGATTCTCTAACATAATGTCGTCACTCTTTCGCAAACCAGGCGGAAACAAGGCCATAGACCACCACCTGGGAAAACCAGACCCACCACCCAGCCCACAGGTTGTGAGAGAAAAAATGCGCCCCGCGCATGACCTGACCGTAGCCCATGGCCAGACCCAATACCGCACCCAGCACGACGAAACTCCAGGCCAGACGTGGACGTTCGCGCCAGAAGGCAAAAAACAGCCCCATCACCATAAAGCCGCTTGACGAGTGGCCGCCCGGGAAGCAACGGCCCGGTCCGCTGTCTGCCGGTACCGCGCTAAACAGGGGGTAAGAAACCGCCTTCCCGCCATACTCCACCAGATCCCACGGACAGCTATGGTGGCTAATGCTTTTCAGCACGCCGACAACCAGCGCACCCAGCCCCATCAGAAGCGCAGCCGTGACCAGTCGGGCATTGCGCTTGACGACACCGTAAATCAGCGCAACCGCAGCCAGGGCGATAGAGACATACTTCGCCAGCCGATGGTTGAGCAGGTCCAGCATCGGGTTTTGCTGCAACGGAAAATGGCGCGTCGCTGCGTCATACCAGAAATCGGTGATCCATCTGTCGAGCGTTTCGTCGCGTGAAAGCCAGGTAAACAGAACGGCGAGGACAATCAGCACGAAAAGCTGATAACCATAAAAGCGCAGGGGCAAACGGTAAAGGTCTTTTGTCTTATTTGTCGGCAAGTTAGACAATTCTGAAGGGCTGAAGGTGTAGGCCATAATTAGGGTCAGTGACGTGAAAATAGGGCTATCATAAAACTGTCAACTTAAGGAAACCTTAAACGACGACGATAAGTGCTTTATTTCTGTTTACTATCGATAATTTGCTATCTCGGGCTGCGGCAATTCATTACACTCATCGCGATTTTTTCATCATAAAGAGATTGCATGTTAAACCGTTCTTCTTCTGGTAATCGTCTGGGGCGTCAGGCGTTACTTTTCCCTCTGTGTCTGGTGCTCTACGAATTCTCTACCTATATCGGCAACGATATGATCCAGCCCGGTATGCTGGCCGTGGTAGAACAGTACAACGCGGGTATCGAGTGGGTGCCGACCTCCATGACCGCCTATCTGGCGGGCGGCATGTTTTTACAGTGGCTGTTAGGGCCGCTGTCGGACCGTATTGGTCGTCGTCCGGTGATGCTGACCGGCGTGGTGTGGTTTATCGTCACCTGTCTTGCCACGCTGCTGGCGCAAAACATTGAACAATTTACCCTGCTGCGTTTCCTGCAGGGGGTGAGCCTGTGCTTCATCGGTGCCGTGGGGTATGCCGCTATTCAGGAGTCGTTTGAAGAGGCGGTGTGTATCAAAATCACCGCGCTGATGGCGAACGTGGCGCTGATTGCGCCGCTGCTGGGACCGCTGGTGGGCGCAGCCTGGGTGCACGTTGCGCCGTGGGAGGGGATGTTCATACTCTTCGCCGCCCTTGCTGCCATCTCCTTCTTTGGTCTGCACCGTGCGATGCCGGAAACGGCTACGCGTCTGGGTGAAAAGCTCTCCCTGAAAGAGCTGGGACGCGACTACAAAGAGGTGTTGAAAAATGGCCGCTTTGTCGCGGGTGCGCTGGCGACGGGCTTTGTCAGCCTGCCGTTGCTGGCGTGGATTGCGCAGTCGCCCGTCATTATCATCAGCGGTGAGAAGCTCAGCAGTTACGAGTACGGTTTGCTGCAGGTGCCGATCTTTGGCGCGCTGATCGCCGGTAACCTCGTGCTGGCACGTCTGACGTCGCGCCGCACCGTTCGCTCGCTGATTATTATGGGCGGCTGGCCGATTGCGGCAGGGTTGGTCATGGCTGCGGTCGCTACGGTGGCCTCTTCCCACGCCTACCTGTGGATGACCGCGGGGCTGAGCGTCTATGCCTTTGGTATTGGCGTGGCGAATGCCGGACTGGTGCGCCTGACGCTGTTTGCCAGCGAAATGAGTAAAGGCACGGTGTCCGCCGCGATGGGCATGCTGCAGATGTTGATTTTTACCGTCGGAATTGAGGTGAGCAAGCACGCTTACGCGTTTGGCGGCAACGGGCTGTTCAGCCTGTTCAACCTTGCCAACGGCGTGCTGTGGGTGGGATTAATGGTGGTGTTCCTGAAAGACAAACGCATCGGCAGCGCCCTGCAACCCTAATTATTATTCCCTCTCCCCGTGGGAGAGGGTTAGGGTGAGGGCACCAGACCGCACGGTATTAATTAAAAGGTGCCTCCCCGTTCAACACCTTCTCAATCACGTTTAAAACGCCTTCATCGTTATTATGCTGCGCTTCAAACCGGGCGACCGCCTTAATATGCGGTTTGGCATTGGCCATCGCAAAGCTAAACCCTGACTGGCGCAACATTTCTACGTCGTTGCCGCTGTCGCCAAAGGCCACCACGTCGCTGTTCTCTATGCCCCATCGCGCCTGCAAAATGCGCAAGCCGTTAGCTTTGTGCACGCCGGGGATAATCAGGTCGATACTGCCGTGACCGGTGGTGACGGGCACCATAATATCGCCCAGCCTTTCATGCAGCAGCGCCTGAATACGCGGAATTTCATCATCGGAAACGTTAAGCCCAAACTTGAAGAAAATATCGTTCAGGTTATCGAAATCACTGACCCTTTCGAGGCGGTGATAATATTTTGAGGCCATATCGATGAAGGCATCGTCATAGGCTTTGAGGGTGTAGGCGCTGCCTTTGCCGCAGGCAATTATCTCAATGCCCGGAACGTCATTTAACACGTTCGCGACGGTCTCGAAATGGGCTTTCGACAGTTCACCATTAAAGACATCTTCACCTTCGCTCACGACCCAGCCGCCGTTTTCGGCAACAAACGCAATCTCATGCGCGATCTCCGGGAAAAAGGAGATCAGCTGGTAGTATTGGTTGCCGCTGGCGACCACGAAGCGAATGCCTTGCGCCTTCATGCGCGCGTACTGCGCCAGAAAACGCGTGCGGTTGTACGTCTTCGCATCGCTCAGGAAGGTGCCATCCATGTCGACTGCAATCAGTTTAACGCTCATATCCCTTCTCCAGTGTCGTTTGTTCTGCTTCCGGCTTTGCCACCGCGCGCGCCACCAGCGCCGCGATAATGACTAACCCTAATACCACCAGCATGGCGCTGCGCAGGCCGTAGTGCTCCCCGAGGAAACCGAGCAGCGGTGGTCCCACCAGGAAGGCGAGGTAACCGGTGGTCGCCACTACGCTGACGCGCGTTGGCGCATCCGGGCCGGTGTCGCTGGCGGCGGAAATGGTCAGCGGGAAGCCAAGTGATGCTCCCAGTCCCCACAGGATCACGGAAATGCCTGCAATCCAGTCCACGTCCACAAAGATGATCATCGCGATGCCTAACCCGCCGAGAAGGGCACTGGCGCGCACCACCGCTACGCGACTGTAGCGGTCGATAAACCAGCCGCCGGTGAAGCGCCCGACGGTCATCCCCAGCGTAAACCCGGCGTAAATCAGCGAGCCGGAGGTCGGGCTGAAGCCGTGACCGTCCACCATCAGCAGAGGTAGCCAGTCGTTGGCGGAACCTTCCGCGAACGCCATTGCCAGCACCACCACGCCGATCAGCATCAGCTGGAAGTCGCGGTAGAAGGGCAGCCCTTTTTCGGCCGAGTGCTGTTCGCCAGCGGAGTTCTTACCGGTGCCGTCCGGGATCGCCCGGATGCCCGTCAGGATCGGAATAATGCACACCAGCGCCGCCAGTAAAATATGCAGATTGGCCGCCACGCCAAACGCCGTCAGCGCCATCCCCACTCCCGCACCCGCCAGCGTGCCGAGGCTGTAAAAGCCATGCATCATCGGCAGCACGGTTTTGTTCATCTCACGCTCGACAGATGCCCCTTCGACGTTAATCGCTACTTCCGCCGCGCCGAAGCTGCCGCCAAAGACCGTCAGCCCCAGAGCAAACAGGACCGGCGAGGCAAACCACAGCGCCACGCTCAGCACCATCATCCCGAACACCGCGCAGCACATGGTGGTGCGGATCACCGCCCGCGTGCCAAAGCGTTTAACCAGCCACGCGGAGCAGAGAATGCCGCTCATGGAGCCTATCGACAGGCCGAACAGCACGATGCCCATCTCGGCGGTAGAGACGGACAAAATATCGCGAATAGCCGGGGTGCGCGTGGCCCAGGAGGCCATCAGCAGCCCGGGAATAAAGAAGAACATAAACAGCGCCCACATGCGTAATTGCAGGGCCTTACGGGGAGAGGTCAACGTCATTGGGGTAGCACCAGAAGTACAACAATAGCGACAACACTAGCAAGTTTGTGTACATTTGTACATAAACCGGATGAGGAATTTATGAGCAGACCACCCAACGATCCGCACCGCCGGGAAAAAATACTCCAGGCGACGCTGGACACCATCGCTGAGCACGGTATTCACGCCGTCACGCACCGTAAAATCGCCTCCTGCGCGGGCGTACCGCTGGGGTCGATGACCTACTATTTTGACGGTATGGAATCGTTGCTGGAAGAGGCCTTTACGTGGTTTACCCGGCAGATGTCGCAGCAGTATCGGGATTTCTTTGCCGGTGTGACCGGCCCTGAAATGGCGTGTGAGTCCATCACTACGCTGATCCACAGCTCGCAGGTGACCACGCCGCACAACATGGCGCTGATGTACCAATTGTACGCTTTTATGCACCGCAGCGCGGCCCTTAAAACGGTGATGCAGGACTGGATGAAGATGAGCCAGGACACGCTGGAGCAGTGGTTCGACCCGGTCACCACCCGCGCGCTGGATGCGTTTATTGAAGGGATGACGCTGCATTTTGTCACCGACCGCAAGCCCTTAAGCCGGGAGGAGATCCGCGCGATGGTTGGGCGGATAGCGGGCGAGGGCGGCCGTTAGGCACCACTCGCCCCAGTCAGACCTACCTGTGGTCGATTTTTTTCCCGCTGGCGTCCACGACGGCTTCGCCATCCTCTTTCGTAAACGCCCCTTTCTGCGCATCAGGCAGGATGTCGAGGACGATTTCAGACGGGCGGCACAGGCGGGTGCCAAGCGGCGTTACCACGATCGGACGGTTAATCAGGATCGGGTGTTGCAGCATAAAATCGATAAGCTGGTCGTCGGTGAAGTTAGCTTCGGCAAGGCCAAGCTGCTCATAGGGCTCCACGTTTTTACGCAGCAGGTCCCGCACTGAAATGCCCATATCGGCAATCAGCGTGGTCAGCTTATCGCGCGACGGTGGGGTTTCCAGATAGAGGATAATCTCTGGCTCCGTGCCGCTGTTGCGGATCATCTCCAGCGTGTTGCGCGAGGTGCCGCAGGCGGGGTTATGGTAGATAGTGATGTGGCTCATATCAGTGGCTCATTACAGTGTGAAGGAGAGACGTAGCGCCAGCGCGGCGAGCGTCACAAACAGGACCGGCAGCGTCATCATGATGCCCGTCCGGAAATAGTAGCCCCAGGTGATCGTCATGTTTTTCTGCGCCAGCACGTGAAGCCAGAGCAGGGTGGCGAGGCTACCGATAGGCGTGATTTTCGGCCCCAGATCGCAGCCAATCACGTTGGCGTAAATCATCGCGTCCTTGATCAGTCCCGTTGCCGTACTGCCCTCAATGGAGAGCGCGCCAATCAGCACCGTGGGCATATTGTTCATTATGGATGACAGGAACGCGGTGATGAACCCGGTTCCCAGCGTGGTGGCCCACAGCCCGTGTCCGGCGAGGTTATTCAATACGTCTGTGAGATAGTCCGTCAGCCCGGCATTGCGCAGGCCATACACCACCAGATACATCCCCAGCGAGAAGATGACGATCTGCCACGGTGCGCCGCGCAGCACTTTTCCGGTGTTTATCGCATGTCCGCGTTTTGCGACAGCGAATAAAATCAGCGCGCCGACGGTCGCAATGGCGCTGACCGGAATGCCGAGAGGCTCAAGTACGAAGAAACCGACGAGAAGCAGCAGCAGGACGATCCAGCCCGTTCTGAACGTCGGGAGGTCGTGAATGGCGCGCGCGGGCTCGCGGAGTTTTGACAGGTCATATTCCGGGGGAATTTCCTTACGGAAGAAGAGGTGCAGCATCACCAGCGTTGCGACAATTGCGGCGATATCCACCGGGATCATCACCGAGGCATATTCGCTGAATCCCAGCTTAAAGAAGTCTGCCGACACGATGTTGACCAGGTTGGACACAATCAGCGGCAGGCTGGCGGTATCGGCGATAAAACCCGCCGCCATCACAAACGCCAGCGTGGCCTGCTTGCTGAACCCCAGCGCCAGCAGCATGGCGATAACGATAGGGGTCAGGATCAGTGCCGCACCGTCATTGGCAAACAGCGCCGCCACGGCTGCACCCAGCAGCACGATATACGTAAACAGCAATCGCCCGCGACCGTTCCCCCAGCGGGCAACGTGCAGCGCCGCCCACTCGAAAAAGCCGGACTCATCCAGCAGCAGGCTGATGATGATGACGGCGATAAACGTTGCCGTGGCGTTCCAGACGATATTCCACACGACCGGAATATCGTTAATGTGAATCACGCCGCTGGCCAGCGCCAGCACGGCGCCGATGGTGGCGCTCCAGCCGATACTGAGCCCTCTGGGCTGCCAAATGACCAGTACCAGCGTAAACAGAAAAATAGCCCCTGCCAGAAACATCATTTACTCCGTTATATTTGATTTGGTGAATGTGTTGCGATTAACATGCGCCCGGTAGTCGGTTTTTTAGCTTCATGCGCGTCTCTTCCCGCAGGCAGTTCCAGCTGTTGTCGATAACGGTTGCCGCCCACGCAGGCATGTTGGGAGAGAGACGGTAATAGACCCACTTACCCTCGCGACGGTCGATCACCAGCCCGGACTCGCGCAACAAGGCCATGTGACGGGAGACTTTCGGTTGCGACTCGGTGGTCGCGGCGCAGAGATCGCAGACGCAAAGCTCACCGGCTTCGCGGAGCAGCATGACGATGGCGAGCCGCGTTTCGTCGGAGAGGGTTTTGAAGAGCTGGAGTGGGTGGAGCATTCTGTCATCCTGAATGTCTTTTTTCATATTCAGTAAATCATATATGTTTGTGGTGAGCGAGAAAAGAGGGGGATAACAGGAAGGATAGAAAAAGCGCCTGGAGGACTCGTTGAAGATCAAAACAGTCTTTATGGCTTGCCCGGACTACTCCTGATCGTCATGGGAAAGAAACCGTCCCCTTGGGACGGTTTCTTTTTATCTGCTCACTTTCAACGCTCTTCTGTGCTCAGGCGCAGCAGCGATCGTTCCAGGTGTCACGATAAATGATATTCCCCTCCGTGTACTTCCATGAGATGGCTTCATAACGTAATTCGAGCGTTTCAAGATGGGTGCTGCTCATCCCGTTAGGGGTCAGAAAGGGCGCCACTGTCGTGAACTTAACGTTTTCCATAACGATATTGAAATATTCGGCCTCGATACCGGACTCTAGAATACGGTACATTTTAATTATTCCCTTCTTCATAACTCGCCCTTCGCACACGGCGCGGTAAAGAAGCGGGGTAGTCTGATCAAATTCTTTGACTATCGTAATAGGGCGATGGATGCGCGTGCCAGTGAGCTTGCCCCAGCTTGGGTCAACCGGAATGGTTACGCCATGGGAGAACGATTTCAGTTCTATGGAACCATGACGGGTGGGCATCGTGCAGCTACCGACAATTGGCGAGCCGTTCTCGTCTTCAAGCCAGAGATGTGCGGGTGTAGACATGTTATTTCCTTATTAGTAAACATGAAGCTTTTATGGTCCTCAATGCCATATCCAGTAAGCCAGCCCCAGTGTGACCAGGTAAAACAGGAGGATGAATCCCGGGCTAACCTCAGGGAAATAAACGTCAAGGACATAGCCAAAAATGAACGTGAGAATGATGGGTATATAGGTCCAGAAGAAAAACTGGGCCTGAGATTTGAGCCAGCGTCTTAGAAAGCCCATTAGTGCCTGCCCATTAGCTTCAGGATCGTGTCTGCAACACCATAAGGGCTTTGGCCATCAGTCCACTGTTGGGTTAGCACCCCCGCGCGCATAAACGCAGGCTCCACCAGGAAATACATCATCTCCAGCTCTCGCAGGTATAACGCTTGATAGTAGGCTGGATGCATCACTTGCAGGCGGTGAGCGCTGTCAGCAGCTTTTTGCACAACCCCGTATATCCCCAGCCCGCCAATAGCCGCGCCAGTTAATCCTGAAACGACCTTTAACCCTGAAGGTGGAAGGCTCACATAGAGGCAAACAGTCGATGCGACGCTTGCAGAGAATGAATATGAGGTTAGCGTGCTGGTGGATATATAAACGTTAGCGCGCATTAGAGCATGCTGTATCGATAATAAATCTGCCGAGGAATAATCCTTAACCAGTTCCTCAACGTACGTGTTGATTAGGTCAAAGACGATGTTCCAGCGAGAAACGAGATGAAATATGCCCTTTCGGAAGCGAGCGTCCTCCAGGTTTTGTCTGGTGCATACATCATAATATTCATCAGTAAAGCAGGAGGTGTAGTACAGCAGGCGTTGGGCACCGGCCCCTATATTACTCAACTGGCTCTTTACCTCTTCGCCTACATCACGTACCGCCCGGTCCAGCTTCATTGCCAGTATCTTTTGGCTCTGAAGCTGGCGGATGATCTCTTCAGAATGGTACATGTTTACTGGCCTCGCTCTTCAGCTCAATAGAGCGATTTTTTGCTGCATGCCCTAAGACCTGTACGATGAGTTCAATTGCCATTACTGCCCGTGAAAACTTCATTCCTGTTCCCTCCATAACGTGTTTCTATCCGCTCCAGCGTATGCCCGCCACTAGTATGGAAGTTCAAAGCAGATCATGTTTATGACAAGCAGAGGCTTTTTAGGACAATGACCTGATATTTTTTAACCTAAATACAATCTGTCTGGCGTTCGAGGTGAAAATAGATGAGTTCGATATTGAATGGCTTGTTCCAGAATCCGAAAGGAATGCAGGAAGAATTAGCTTACTGATACTGACGCACCGCTGGCAGGTTTTTAATTACCTGTTACAGCCACATAAAACGTTCTACCGCGACGATGTCGCCATGTAAGGGAAAGTGGTGGTATAAGCCATTGATTTAAAGAGTGGTAATTTTCAGGCAACAAAAAACCCATCAACCTTGAACCAAAACGGCGGGGTTGATGGGCTCCACAAATTGGGGACATCAAAGAAAAGCAGTGGCACTAGTTATGACTGCCCCCTGATAAAAAAGTTCTGCGCGTAACGAAAATAATTTTCACCACGCGCAAACTTAAGACTTATCCGAGTCCTGGCCAGATGATAATGATCAGCGTACCCGCCAGCGTGAGCAGTACGTTAGCGATGGCGTACGTGCCCGCATACCCCAGCGCCGGAATGTTGCTGCGCGCGGTATCGCTGATGATTTCCATAGCAGGCGCACAGGTACGCGCGCCCATCATTGCCCCGAAGAGCAGGGCGCGGTTCATGCGCAGCACGTAGGCACCGAACAGGAAACAGATAACGACCGGCACCAGGCTGACGATAAGTCCGGAAACCAACATTTGCCAGCCGACGGCCCCCAGGCTGTGGCCGATGCCGCTACCGGCGCTCAAGCCGACGCCTGCCATAAACACCATCAGACCGAACTCTTTTACCATGTTCAGCGCGCCCTGCGGAATGTAGCCGAAGGTTGGGTGGTTGGCTCGCAGGAAGCCCAGCATGATACCGGCGAACAGCAGCCCGGCGGCGTTACCGATGCCGAAGCTAAAGTTGCTGAACTGGAAGGTGATCATCCCGATCATCAGGCCGACGATAAAGAACGCGCAGAAGGCCAGCAGGTCGGTGACCTGGCTGTGGATGGAGATAAAGCCGATGCGGTCAGCTACGGTTTTCACCCGTCGCGCGTCGCCGCTCACCTGCAAAACGTCACCTTTGTTGAGCACGACGTTGTCGTCGATGGGCATCTCAATCTGGCTGCGGATCACGCGGTTGAGGAAGCAGCCGTGGTCGGTCAGCTTCAGCTGCGCCAGGCGGCGGCCCACGGCGTTATGGTTTTTCACCACGATCTCTTCGGTGACGATACGCATGTCGAGCAGGTCGCGGTCGAACACCTCTTTACCGTTGCGGAAGCTCGGATCGAGACGGGCATGGGCGTCCGGGTAACCCACCAGCGCGATGTCGTCGCCCATCTGCAGCACCGCGTCGCCGTCCGGGTTTGCCAGAATGCCGTTGCGTCGAATACGTTCGATGTAACAGCCCGTCTGGCGATAAATGCCGAGTTCGCGCAGGTTTTTGCCGTCGGTCCAGGCCACCAGCTCCGGCCCGACGCGATAGGCGCGGATCACAGGCAGATAGACTTTACGCTTGGTGTCCGTGTCCAGACCGCGCTCGCGAGCAATTGTCTGCGCGCTGGTCTGCAGATCCTGGTGCTGCAATTTTGGCAGGTAGCGCGCACCCACGATCAGGCTCACCAGACCAATAAGGTAAGTCAATGCATAGCCCAGACTCAGGTGGTCGAGCGCGGTGGAAAGCTGTGCGCCCTGCATGCCGGAATGACGCAGGGTATCACCCGCACCCACCAGCACCGGGGTGGATGTCATGGAGCCTGCCAGCATACCGGCCGTTAACCCGATATCCCAGCCAAACAGTTTACCCAGTCCTAACGCAATCAGCAGCGCGCTGCCGACCATCACCAGCGCCAGCATCAGGTAATTTTTGCCGTCGCGGAAGAAAATTGAAAAAAAATTCGGCCCCGCTTCCACGCCAACACAAAAAATAAACAGCATGAAGCCTAAATTGAGCGCATCCGTGTTAATACTGAAATGCTGCTGACCTAATAATAAAGAGACGACTAAAACGCCAATGGAATTACCCAGTTGAACTGAACCCAGGCGCAATTTACCCAGGCAAAGGCCCAACGCCAGTACCACAAATAATAACAGGATGTAATTCCCATTTAACAAGTCTGCGACGTTTATATTCACGGAGGCTAACTTCTTGTTTACCAGTAAGTTGTTGAATGAAAGGACTATTTGGGCTACTGTTTTTAGGGCCAGGGAAAGACTTCACGACTCCCTGCTTCCTAATAAATTCCCTAAAACATGCGCTGGCGGTTAGTTTAATCGTATTAGCTACCGACAGCCACCTATTATCGCATCAGCCTGTGCGTGCTTTGGCAAGGATTGCCGTACTGCTTTATCTGACTGGGCGTCCACTGGACGAAGTTGTATTTGATAGAGATAAGTCAGGAGGATAGTTTGAACATTAAACGAAACTGGGCGGGCGTGGTCAGCTGCTTTTTGCTGTTTACGGTCGTTTGCATGTCGCTCGCTTTTAATGTGAAGGGGGCATTCAGGGCGTCCGGCCATCCGGAACTGGGTTTGCTCTTTTTCATCCTGCCGGGCGCCGCAGCCAGTTTTCTCTCGCGTAAAGGAGAGGTGATCAAGCCTCTACTCGGGGCCATGCTGGCAGCACCGCTGTGCCTGCTGATGATGCGTCTGATGTATGTCCCGACAAGAAGTTTGTGGCAGGAGCTGGCGTGGTTACTGAGCGGGGTGTTCTGGTGTGCGCTGGGGGCGCTTTGCTATCTGTTTGTGCGCAGCCTGCTGCACCGGCGCAAACATCCGCAATAAAAACGCCCTCACGGTGAGGGCGTCTTCGCATTACTGAGCGGCAAACAGGCCCAGGTTTTCTTTGGCGTAGGCTTCAAAGTCAGTGCAGCCGCCGATGTGTTTCTGATCGAGGAAGATCTGCGGTACGGTTTCAACCGGCTTGCCGACGGTTTTTTCGAGATCCGCTTTGGTGATGCCTTCCGCGTGGATATCCACGTAGCGGAAGTTGAAGTCATCGCGCTCTTCGGTCAGTTTCTCAGCCAGCTCTTTCGCGCGAACACAGTAAGGGCACCCTGGACGACCAAAAATTACTGCAAACATTTCTCTCTCCTCAAAAAACAAGCCTGACGGCGAATGACACGTATAGTGCCCCATAACCCGCCGTCATTAAAGAAGGTTTCGCCTGTCGTTATAATATCTATGAGCTATGTTTCGCCAATTACACCGCGCACATCATTGCCTATACTGGCTGCCATAGGGTTTTAGCAAGATAAAGAGAGAGAAGATGACGCCAACCATAGACCTGCTCCAGTCCCACCGTTCCATTCGCCACTTCACCGATGAGCCGATTACCGAGGCGCAGCGTGCCGCGATTATTGACAGCGCCAGGGCGACCTCCAGCTCCAGCTTCCTGCAGTGCAGTTCGATTATACGCATTACCGACCCGGCCATGCGCGAGCAGCTGGTCACGCTGACCGGCGGGCAGAAGCATGTGGCGCAGGCGGCAGAGTTCTGGGTATTCTGCGCCGACTTTAACCGCCATCTGCAAATCTGCCCTGAAGCCGAACTGGGGCTGGCCGAACAGCTGCTGCTGGGCGTGGTGGATACTGCGCTGATGGCGCAAAACGCCTTTACGGCGGCGGAATCGCTGGGGTTAGGCGGCGTCTACATCGGCGGCCTGCGTAATAACATCGAAAGCGTTACTGAGCTGCTGAAGCTGCCAAAACATGTGCTGCCGCTGTTCGGCCTGTGCCTCGGCTGGCCTGCGGATAACCCGGATTTGAAACCGCGTATTCCTGCGGCGATGCTGGTGCATGAAAACCACTACCAGCCGGTCAATCAGGACGTCCTGGATCAATATGATGAAGAGCTGGCGAACTACTACATGACGCGCGGCAGCAATACCCGTCGCGATACCTGGACTGACCATATTCGTCGCACCATCATTAAAGAAAACCGCCCGTTTATTCTCGATTATCTTCATAAACAGGGCTGGGCGACGCGGTAGTCCATTCCTCCTGCGCCTCGTGTATGATATGCAGGCTTTTTCCATGTCTTCAGAGAGGTGCAGGGTGAAAATTGCCATATTGTCCCGGGATGGAACGCTCTATTCATGTAAACGCCTGCGCGAGGCGGCGGCAAAACGCGGGCATCAGGTTGAGATCCTCGATCCGATGTCCTGCTATATGAACATCGACCCTGCTGCGTCGTCGATTCACTACAAAGGCCGCAAGCTGCCGCATTTCGATGCGGTGATCCCCCGCATCGGCTCTCAGATCACCTATTACGGCACCGCCGCGCTGCGCCAGTTCGAGATGCTGGGCAGCTATCCGCTCAATGAATCTGTCGCCATTTCCCGCGCCCGCGATAAACTGCGTTCGTTGCAGCTGCTCGCCCGTCAGGGGATCGATCTTCCCGTCACCGGAATTGCCCATTCACCGGACGACACCAGCGATCTGATCGACATGGTGGGCGGTGCGCCGCTGGTCATCAAACTGGTGGAAGGCACGCAGGGCATTGGCGTGGTGCTGGCAGAAACGCGGCAGGCAGCGGAAAGCGTGATTGACGCCTTTCGCGGTCTGAATGCGCATATTCTGGTGCAGGAGTATATCGAAGAGGCCAAAGGTCGCGATATTCGCTGCTTCGTGGTCGGAAATGAGGTGGTTGCCGCCATCGAGCGTCAGGCGAAAGAGGGCGATTTCCGCTCTAATCTTCACCGCGGTGGCATTGCCAGAATCGCGGATATCAGCGAGCGCGAGCGGGAAATCGCCGTGAAAGCGGCGCAAACCCTTGGGTTGGACGTGGCCGGTGTGGATCTTCTGCGGGCGACACGCGGGCCGCTGGTAATGGAAGTCAATGCCTCGCCGGGGCTGGAAGGCGTGGAAAAAACCACAGGTGTCGATATTGCGGGTAAAATGATCGCATGGATCGAGCGTCATGCCACGCCGGGTTACTGTCTGAAAACGGGCGGTTAAATGGTATTGAGCACGCTTTTTGCGTAATCTATGCAAAGTTTTTATTTAAGAGGCTGCACAGCGATGGATTTACAGGTCGTTCCAACACTGGATACGTTACGTCAATGGCTTGATGATGCCGGAATTACGTTTTTCGAATGCGATTCCTGCCAGGCGCTGCATCTGCCTCATATGCAGAATTTCGACGGCATTTTCGATGCTAAAGTCGATCTGATTAACGACGTGATCCTTTTCTCCGCGCTGGCCGAAGTGAAGCCGTCCGCGCTGCTGGCGCTGGCTTCCGATCTTTCGGCCATCAACGCCAGTTCCTTGACGGTGAAAGCATTTCTCGACATACAGGATGATAATCTGCCAAAACTGGTCGTTTGCCAGTCTTTATTCTCCGGTGCTGGCTTATCCTTTAAGCAGTTCGCCTGGTTTATGCGCTTGAGTGAAGAGCAAATTTCGATGGTCATGATGGAAGCCAATGCACATCATCTGCTGTATAGCGCGGAAGATGACGCAGAGAATAATGATGCATCTCCCAATTTTCTCCACTAAGCCTGTCTGACTTTTGCGCAGTCGCTGCCAGAGCGGCTGCATAACGCCATTTTTTCTGCTGCTTTTAACCTTTCCTTAAAGAATTTTTCACCTCCCTGAAGGCCCTTTCGGCTTATCACGTAGACATAACCTGCATAAAAAATTGATAAAAGGCGTTTTTTCGTCTGGGCTATAGCCGGAGACACGGGCTACAGTTATTCTTGCGATGCTTACAAAAAAGCGAGCGGAACCTGCCAGGAAAGGGGTTTATTTTTATTTCGGGCAGAACGACAAACTATGCATGATTTTTGCATATATCCAGATTGCACAGTTTTGGTTCGTTTGTTAACGAGCTTTCAGAAGGAATAACACTATGATCGCCTTGAATAAAAAATGGTTATCGGGTCTGGTTGCGGGTGCTCTGATGGCCGTCTCTGCCGGCACGCTCGCTGCGGAACAAAAAACGCTGCACGTTTACAACTGGTCTGACTATATCGCGCCGGATACGGTCGCTAATTTTGAAAAAGAGACCGGCATTAAAGTGGTCTATGACGTTTTCGATTCCAACGAAGTGCTGGAAGGAAAGCTGATGGCGGGCAGCACCGGTTTTGACCTGGTGGTGCCCTCTGCGAGCTTCCTTGAGCGTCAGCTGACCGCCGGCGTTTTCCAGCCGCTGGATAAGAGCAAATTATCGAACTGGAAAAACCTCGACCCGGAAGTGCTGAAGTTGGTGGCGAAGCACGACCCGGACAACAAATACGCGATGCCTTATCTGTGGGCGACCACCGGTATCGGCTACAACGTCGATAAAGTGAAAGCGGCGCTCGGCCCGGACGTCAAGTTGGACAGCTGGGATGTGGTGCTGAAGCCGGAAAACCTTGAGAAGTTGAAAAGCTGCGGCGTCTCCTTCCTCGATGCGCCGGAAGAGATTTTCGCGACCGTGCTGAATTACCTGGGCAAAGACCCGAACAGCAACAAAGCCAATGACTACACCGGCCCGGCGACCGATTTGCTGCTGAAGCTGCGTCCAAATATTCGCTACTTCCACTCTTCCCAGTACATCAACGACCTGGCAAACGGCGACATCTGCGTCGCAATCGGCTGGGCAGGTGACGTGTGGCAGGCGGCTAACCGCGCGAAAGAGGCGAAAAACGGCGTGAACGTCTCTTACTTCATTCCAAAAGAGGGGGCGCTGGCGTTCTTCGACGTCTTCGCGATGCCTGCTGATGCGAAGAACAAAGACGAAGCCTATCAGTTCCTCAACTATCTGATGCGTCCGGACGTGATTGCCCACATCAGCGACCACGTTTACTACGCGAACGGTAACAAGGCCTCGGTGCCGCTGGTGAGCGAAGAGATCCGCAATAACCCGGCGATTTATCCACCGGCGGATGTGTTTGCCAAGCTGTTCACCCTGAAAGTTCAGGATCCCAAAATTGACCGCGTGCGTACCCGCGCGTGGACCAAGGTGAAGAGCGGTAAATAAGTTACCGTGAGTCGTAGGCCGGGCAGGTGCTAGCGCCCCCGGCAACAGGTGCACCGTTCTGGTGCGCCTGCACCAGTTTTGATCTCTACCGGAGAACACCCCGTGAATGACGCGATCCCCCGCCCGCAGGCGAAAGTCCGTAAAGCGCTGACCCCGCTGCTTGAAATTCGTAACCTCACCAAATCTTTCGACGGCCAGCATGCCGTGGACGACGTCAGCCTGACGATCTACAAAGGCGAAATCTTCGCGCTGCTGGGCGCATCCGGCTGTGGAAAATCGACCCTGCTGCGTATGCTGGCGGGTTTTGAACAGCCTACCGCCGGGCAAATCGTGCTGGACGGCGTAGACCTGTCCAGCGTGCCGCCGTATCAGCGCCCGATTAATATGATGTTCCAGTCCTACGCGCTGTTTCCGCACATGACGGTGGAGCAAAACATCGCCTTTGGCCTGAAGCAGGACAAACTGCCGAAGGCTGAAATTACCGCGCGCGTGGCTGAGATGCTGAGCCTGGTGCACATGCAGGAGTTCGCGAAGCGTAAACCGCACCAGCTCTCCGGCGGCCAGCGTCAGCGCGTGGCGCTGGCCCGCAGTCTGGCAAAACGTCCGAAATTATTGCTGCTCGACGAACCGATGGGCGCGCTGGATAAAAAACTGCGCGACCGCATGCAGCTCGAAGTGGTGGACATTCTCGAGCGCGTGGGCGTGACCTGCGTGATGGTTACCCACGACCAGGAAGAGGCGATGACCATGGCCGGACGTATCGCGATCATGAACCGCGGTAAGTTCGTGCAGATCGGCGAGCCGGAAGAGATTTACGAGCATCCGACTACGCGCTACAGCGCGGAGTTTATCGGCTCGGTGAACGTCTTCGAAGGGCTGTTGAAAGATCGTCAGGAAGACGGGCTGGTCATCGAATCGCCGGGGCTGCAGCATCCGCTTAAGGTCGACTCTGATAACTCGGTGTTAGATAACGTGCCGGTCTACGTGGCCCTGCGTCCGGAGAAGATCATGCTCTGTGAGGATCCGCCAGCCGATGGCTATAACTTTGCCGTCGGGGAAGTGGTGCACATTGCCTATCTGGGCGACCTGTCTATTTACCATGTGCGTCTGAAAAGCGGACAAATGCTCAGCGCCCAGTTGCAGAACGAACATCGCTATCGCAAGGGACAGCCGACCTGGGGCGACGAAGTGCGCCTGTGCTGGGACGCGGACAGCTGCGTCGTACTGACGGTATAAGGAGCGATCATGAGTACACTTGAACCTCCAGCCCGCGTCAAAAAGCCGGGCGGTTTTGCCCACTGGCTGGCGCGCATGCAGATGAACCACGGTCGCAAGCTGGTGATCGCCATGCCGTATATCTGGCTGATCCTGCTGTTCCTGCTGCCGTTCCTGATTGTTTTCAAGATCAGCCTGGCGGAAATGGCGCGGGCGATCCCGCCGTATACCAACCTGCTGGACTGGGCCGACGGGCAGCTGACGCTGACCTTAAACCTGGGCAATTTCCTGCAGCTCACCGACGACCCGCTCTATTTCGAAGCCTATTTGCAGTCGCTGCAGGTGGCGGCGATCTCGACGATCTGCTGCCTTCTCATGGGCTATCCGCTGGCCTGGGCGGTCGCGCACAGCAAGCCGTCGACGCGTAACATCCTGCTGCTGCTGGTGATCCTGCCGTCGTGGACCTCGTTCCTGATCCGCGTTTACGCGTGGATGGGGATCCTGAAAAACAACGGCATACTGAATAACTTTCTGATGTGGCTTGGGGTGATCGACCAGCCGTTGACCATCCTGCACACCAACCTCGCGGTCTATATCGGGATTGTTTACGCCTATCTGCCGTTTATGGTGCTGCCGATTTACACGGCCCTGACGCGCATTGATTACTCGCTGGTGGAAGCGTCGCTCGATCTTGGCGCACGTCCGTTAAAAACCTTCTTCAGCGTCATTGTCCCGCTGACCAAAGGCGGCATTATCGCCGGGTCAATGCTGGTCTTTATCCCGGCGGTAGGGGAGTTTGTGATCCCTGAACTGCTCGGCGGCCCGGACAGCATCATGATTGGCCGCGTGCTGTGGCAGGAGTTCTTCAATAACCGCGACTGGCCGGTGGCCTCGGCGGTGGCGATTGTCATGCTACTGCTGCTGATCGTGCCGATCATGTGGTTCCACAAGCATCAGCAGAAACAGATGGGAGACCACGGATGAACAACTTACCGGTAGTGCGCTCCCCGTGGCGAATTGCGATCCTGGTGATTGGCTTTACCTTCCTGTATGCGCCGATGCTGATGCTGGTGATCTACTCCTTCAACAGCTCTAAGCTGGTAACGGTCTGGGCGGGCTGGTCGACGCGCTGGTACAGCGAGCTGTTCCACGACGATGCGATGATGAGCGCGGTGGGGCTGAGCCTGACCATTGCCGCCCTGGCGGCCACGATGGCCTGTGTTCTGGGCACTATCGCCGCGCTGGTGATGGTGCGCTTCGGGCGTTTTCGCGGTTCGAACGGCTTTGCCTTTATGATCACCGCGCCGCTGGTGATGCCGGATGTGATCACCGGCCTGTCGCTGCTGCTGCTGTTCGTTGCCCTGGCGCACGCCATCGGCTGGCCGGCGGATCGCGGCATGCTCACCATCTGGCTGGCCCACGTCACCTTCTGTACCGCCTACGTGGCGGTGGTGATCTCCTCGCGCCTGCGCGAGCTGGATCGCTCTATTGAGGAGGCGGCGATGGATCTCGGCGCTACGCCGCTGAAAGTCTTCTTCATCATCACGCTGCCGATGATTATGCCTGCGGTGATCTCCGGCTGGCTGCTGGCGTTTACGCTCTCGCTCGACGATCTGGTTATCGCCAGCTTCGTTTCCGGGCCGGGCGCGACGACGCTGCCAATGCTGGTCTTCTCCAGCGTGCGTATGGGGGTGAATCCGGAGATCAACGCCCTGGCGTCAATTATCCTCGGCGTAGTCGGAATTGTCGGATTTATCGCCTGGTATTTGATGGCGCGCGCGGAAAAGCAGCGGGTGCGTGATATCCAGCGTGCAAGACGCGGCTGAAGCATTTAAAATTTCCAGTGAAGTGCCGCGCATGACGCGGCACTGTTTTTCAGGGAAGTAAAACATTGGGATTCTTTCAAAAAACACGTCATACGCATGCCCGTCCGAACGTTCCTGCGCTGGTGCAGGTGGCGGCGCTCGCCATTATTATGATCCGCTGTCTGGACGTGCTGATGATTCTGAACACCTTAGGCGTCCGCGGCATCGGTGAATTCATTCACCGCAGCGTACAGACGTGGAATCTGACGCTGGTTTTTTTGAGCAGCCTGGTGCTGGTGTTTATTGAAATCTACTGTGCATTCTCGCTGGTCAAAGGGTGCAACTGGGCGCGCTGGGTCTATCTGCTGACGCAAATCATTGCTGCGGGTTATTTGTGGGCGGCTTCGCTGGGCTACGGATATCCTGAACTGTTTAGCATTCCCGGTGGTTCCCGGCGGGAAATTTTCCAGTCGCTGGTGATGCAAAAGCTTCCGGACATGCTGGTGCTCTGCCTGCTTTATATCCCGGCTTCCAGTCGGAGATTCTTCCGCCTGCAATAATGTGTATAATCGCAGCCCTCGTGATCCTTAAGGTTTTAATATGCAGTGCGCACTCTTTGACGCCGGACGCTGCCGCTCCTGTCAGTGGATAGAACAGCCGGTCTCTCAACAACTCACCGCCAAAATGGCCGACCTGCAACAGCTGCTGGCAGCACACGCGGTGGGCGAGTGGTGCGCACCCGTCAGCGGCCCGGAGCAGGGCTTTCGCAACAAAGCCAAAATGGTGGTCAGCGGCAGCGTTGAAAAACCGCTGCTGGGAATGTTGCACCGCGACGGCACGCCGGAAGACTTAACCGACTGTCCGCTTTATCCCGCCTCGTTTGAGCCCGTCTTTGCCGCACTGAAACCTTTTATCGCGCGTGCGGGCTTAACGCCTTACAACGTTGCCCGCAAGCGCGGCGAGCTGAAATACCTTCTGCTGACCGAAAGCCAGAAAGACGGCGGCATGATGCTGCGCTTCGTGCTGCGCTCCGAATCCAAGCTGGAGCAGCTGCGCGCGGCGATACCGTGGCTTCAGCAGCAGCTTCCGCAGCTGAAGGTGATTACCGCAAACATTCAGCCGGTGCATATGGCGATCATGGAGGGGGAGAAAGAGATTTTCTTCACCGGACAGCACGCGCTGGCCGAGAATTTCAACGGTGTGCCGCTGTGGATCCGCCCGCAAAGCTTCTTCCAGACTAACCCGGCCGTGGCAAGCAGTCTGTACGCCACCGCCCGCGACTGGGTGCGTGCGTTAAACATCCAGCATATGTGGGATCTGTTCTGCGGCGTGGGCGGCTTTGGCCTGCACTGCGCGACGCCAGAGATGCAGCTCACCGGAATTGAGATCTCCGCCGAAGCGATTGCCTGCGCGAAACAGTCCGCCGCCGAGCTGGGGTTAACAAATCTGCACTTCCAGGCGCTGGACTCCACGCAGTTCGCCACCGGCCAGGGCAACGTGCCGGAACTGGTGCTGGTGAACCCGCCGCGTCGTGGTATCGGAAAAGCGCTGTGCGACTATCTGAGCCAGATGGCGCCAGAGTACATCATTTACTCCAGCTGTAACGCGCAGACCATGGCGAAAGATATCGCTAACCTGCCGGGCTACCGCATTGAACGCGTGCAGCTTTTCGATATGTTCCCGCATACCGCGCATTATGAAGTGTTGACGTTGTTAATCCGTAGGCCGGGTAAGGCGTAGCCGCCACCCGGCATGAACCCCGCACAATGTTCAACAAAATGTGAACTCTTCATCCCTGCGAAATCAGGTAAGCTTACGTCATAAGAAATGAATAAGGCTTACCCATGAAGCAGATCCTGCTGGTGGAAGACGACCACGATATCGCGGCGCTTCTGCGACTCAATCTAGAAGATGAAGGCTACGCCATCACCCACGAGCCCGACGGGGGCAACGCCCTGCAGCGTCTTGAAAAACAGCCGTGGGATGCGGTGATCCTCGACCTGATGCTGCCCAACGTTGACGGGCTGGAGATTTGCCGCCGCATCCGTCAGATGACGCGCTACCTGCCGGTCATTATCATCAGCGCCCGCAGCAGCGAAACCGACCGCATCACCGGGCTGGAAACCGGCGCCGATGATTATCTGGCTAAGCCGTTCTCGGTGCAGGAGCTGATTGCGCGCATCAAAGCGCTGTTCCGCCGTCAGCAGGCGATGGGGCAGGCGCAAACCGACGGGCAAATTCAGGCTCACGGGCTGACTATCGATCCGCTGGCGCGCAGCGTGCTGCTTCACGGCCAGGTGGTGGATCTCACGCCGCGTGAATTCGAGCTGCTGTACTTCTTTGCCCGTCATCCCGGCGAGGTGTTTTCCCGGTTAGCGCTGCTGGAGCAGGTCTGGGGCTATCAGCACGAAGGCTATGAGCACACCGTTAACACCCATATCAACCGCCTGCGCATCAAGATTGAAAAAGATGCCGCCGAGCCGGAGATTATTCGCACCGTCTGGGGCAAGGGCTATAAATTTGCGGAGCCAAATCATGATGCGCCGCTTTAGCCTGAGCCAGCGCCTGACGCTGCTATTCATCCTGCTGATGATGCTCTGCGCCACCGTCGCCTGCGCGGTACAGCTCTACAGCAGCACGCAGTACGGTAACGCGATGGTGCAGCGGCTGTCGGGCGGGCTGGCGCAACAGATAGTCCAGCGCGAACCGATTCTGGACGCGCAGGGCAGGGTCGACCGAACGTCACTCAAGCCGCTGTTTGACCGGCTGATGACCTTTAATCCGAGCGTTGAGCTGTACGTCGTCTCCCCGGATGGCGATATCCTGGCCGATGCCGCACCGCCGGGCCATATTCAGCGGCAAAAAATCGACCTGTCGCCGGTTCAGACCTTCCTGAGCGGTACCGCTATTCCGATATTGGGCGACGATCCACGCAGCCAGAATAAAAAAGTCTTTAGCGCCACGCCGCTGCGGCAGGACGGCGAGCTAAAAGGCTATCTGTACATTATTTTGCAGGGCGAGGAGTCGAACGCGCTGGCGGAGATGGCCTGGCATAAGGCGCTGTGGAGCACGGTGCAGTGGTCACTGTTGTGGGTCGCGCTGTTTGGCCTGCTGGCGGGCCTGCTGGTCTGGTACTGGGTCACGCGTCCGGTAAAAGAACTGACGGTCGAGGTCGCCGGGCTGGATCGGGACAGCATGAGCGCAATCAGGCAGCTGTCGGTAGAAATGCCTGATGCGACGGCAAAGGATGAAGTGGCGCTCCTGCGCAACAGCTTTATCGAACTGGCACGCAAAATCACCCAACAGTGGGACCAGCTGGCCGACAGCGATCGCCAGCGCCGGGAGTTTATCGCCAACATTTCGCACGACCTTCGCACGCCGCTCACCTCGCTGCTGGGCTATCTGGAAACCCTGTCGCTAAAATCCGCGACCCTGACGCCGCAGGAGCACCAGCAGTATCTCGCTACCGCGCTCCGACAGGGGCAAAAGGTACGCCATCTTTCACAGCAGCTGTTTGAGCTGGCGCGCCTGGAGCATGGCGGCATAAAGCCGCAGCGCGAGCGGTTCGCGATGGCGGAGCTGATTTCCGACGTGGCGCAGAAGTTTGAGCTCACTGCCCGCACGCGCGAGGTGAATCTGCATATCGACGTACCGGGGCCGCTGCCGCTGATTAACGCCGATGTGTCGATGATCGAACGCGTGGTGACCAACCTGCTGGATAACGCAATGCGGCATACGCCGACCGGCGGGGAAATTCGTCTGGCGGTCTGGCAGGAGAATCAACAGCTTCAGGTCGAAGTGGCAGACAGCGGAACGGGCGTCGATGCCGCACTGCGCGACGATCTGTTCCAGCGGCCGTCGGCGTTGACGACCCAGGCATCGCGGGAGAATCGCGGCGGGTTGGGGCTGCTTATTGTGAAGCGAATGCTGGAGCTGCACGGAGGCGGGATCAGGCTGATGGAGTCGGTGAGCGGGGCGCGGTTCAGGTTCTTTGTGCCGTTGTGAGAGAGTGCCGGGTGGCGCTGCGCTTACCCGGCCTACAACTCCCCCCGTAGGCCGGGTAAGGCGCAGCCGTCACCCGGCAAAAACCATTACTGCGGGAACCACTGGTCGCTGATTTTCTGATACGTACCGTCCGCTTTAATCGCTTTCAGCGCACCGTTCAGTTTTTCCAGCAGGGCCTTGTTATCAGGACGTACCGCGATACCCAGGCCTGTACCAAAGTACTGCGGATCGGTCACTTTCTCGGTTGCCGTGCCCAGCTGCGGATTGGTTTTCAGCCATTCGTTCACCACGGCGGTGTCACCGAATACACCGTCGATACGGCCATTTTTCAGGTCGATAATCGCGTTCTGGTAGCTGTCATAGGCCACGGTTTTCACTTCAGGATGTTTGTCCTGCAGGTATTTCTGGTGCGTGGTGCCGTTTTCCATTCCGATGCGTTTGCCTTTCAGCTGGTCAAAAGAGGTGTATGCCCCTTTTTTCGCAATCACCACCGCCGAGTTGGCGTAGTACGGGTCGGTGAACGCAACCTGCTTGCTGCGCTCAGGCGTGATGTCCATCCCGGAGATCACCGCATCGTATTTTTTGAATTTCAGCGACGGGATCAGGCTGTCGAAGGCATGGTTGGTAAAGGTGCAGTCGGCCTGCATCTGTTTGCACAGCGCTTTCGCCAGGTCGATGTCGAAACCGACGATCTGGTTGCTGGCATCCAGCGATTCAAACGGCGGATAGGTGGCGGAAACGCCAAAATTGATTTTATCCGCAGCGGATGCGCCAGCGGCGAAGGTTGCCAGTAATGCGGCCAGAACTAACTTTTTCATTGTAATGCTCCCGTCTGTCTATCTTGTCATCATGCGCCGTGTCTGCGGCATGGATGCACAATGCCAGTTAATGAATTTATATGCAATAAATATGATTAAATATTGTGTCTCACACAAAAAAAAGCGGATAACCCATCAGGTTACCCGCCTTTGATATACAGATTTATGCATTTGCCAGGTTAATTTCTGCGCTCAAACGCCAGCGCTTTACGCTCGATCAGGCGCATCATCAGCGTCAACAGACCGTTGACCACCAGATACACCAGCCCCGCCGCCCCAAACACCATCACGTCGTAGGTGCGTCCGTACAGCAGCTGTCCGTGGCCCATCACTTCCATCAGCGTGATGGTGTAGGCCAGAGACGTACTCTTGAACACCAGCACCACTTCGTTGGAATAGGAAGAGAGTGCGCGCTTGAAGGCGTACGGCAGCAGGATCGCCAGCGTGTCTTTCTTGCTCATGCCCAACGCCCCGCACGACTGCCATTGTCCTTCCGGGATGGCGCGGATCGCCCCGTAGAACAGCTGGGTGGTATAGGCCGCACTGTTCAATGAGAGCGCAATCAGGGCACACAGCCACGGCTCAGAGAGCAGGTGCCAGATAACCGGATACTCCTGCAGCGACGGGAACTGGCCCGGGCCATAGTAAATCAGGAAGATCTGCACCAGCAGCGGCGTGCCGGTAAACAGGGTGATGTAGGCACGCACGATCCACACCAGCACCGGCGTTTTCAGCGTCAGGATGATGGTGAAGATCAGCGCCAGGATCAGCGCCACGACGATGGACGCCACGGTCAGCGTCAGGCTGGTGTGCAGCCCCTTCATCAGCTCGGGTAAGTAGTCAAGCATCAGCCCGGTCTCCGTTCAAAACGCGTTGCACGCAGGTCGATGCGTTTGAGGATGTACTGACTCAGCAACGTGATCACCAGGTAGATCGCCGCCGCCACGATGTACCAGGTAAACGGCTCCTGGGTACGGGTGGCGATACTTTTGGTCTGCAGCATTAAATCGTTCACGCTGATGAGGCTCACCAGCGCGGTATCTTTCAGCAACACCAGCCACTGGTTACCCAGTCCTGGCAGGGCATGACGCCACATCTGCGGCATCACCAGGCGGAAAAAGATCGCCGCTTTCGACATGCCGAGCGCCTGGCCGGATTCCCACTGTCCTTGCGGAACCGCCTTCAGCGCCCCGCGCAGCGTTTGTGACGCGTAGGCAGAGTAAAGCAGGGAGAGGGCAATCACGCCGCACAGGAACGGGCTGACGTCGAAGTTTTCAATCTGCATCTGCACTGGGATCTGCGCAAAGCCGAGATTGATCGTGAAGCCGTCCGACAGCGTCAGCAGCAGCTGTGAGGAACCGAAATAGATAAACAGGACCACCAGAATTTCCGGCAGTCCACGCAGCACGGTCACCAGTGCGGAACCTGTCCAGGCGACGGGGAACCATTTTGCTGATTCCCACACCGCAAAGAACATCGCCAGCACAAGGCCGATAATCAGTGCGCAAACGGCAAGGCCGACAGTCATCCCGGCGGCGCTTGCTAATGGAAGAATTTCATTCATCAGGAATTACTTCTGGAACCATTTTTGGTAGATGGTTTCGTAGGTGCCGTCTTTCTTCACTTTTTCCAGCGCAGCGTTGAATTTCTGCTGCAGCTCAGTGTTGCCCTGACGCACGGCGATGCCCAGACCGGTACCGAAATAGGCTTTATCGGTCACTTTGTCGCCCACTGGCGCCAGCTTGTCGTTGGCTTTCAGCCATTCAGTCACCACCGCGGTATCACCAAACACGCCGTCGATACGGCCGTTCTGCAGATCCAGCTTCGCGTTCTGGTAGCTGTCATACGGAACGGTGGTGATTTCCGGATGTTTATCCATGATGAATTTCTGATGCGTGGTGCCGTTCTGCACGCCCACTTTCTTGCCTTTCAGCTGGTCGATGGACGTGAACTTGCCTTTCTGCCCGATGAACAGGGCGGAGTTGTCGTAGTAAGGGGTAGAGAACAGCACCTGCTTTTCACGCTCAGGGGTGATGTCCATACCGGCCATCACGGCGTCAATACGGCGGAACTTCAGGCTTGGGATCAGGCTGTCGAACGCCTGGTTGCTGAAGGTACAGGTTGCGTCGATCTCTTTACACAGGGCGTTCGCCAGGTCTACGTCGAAGCCAACAATCTTGTTGTTCGCATCGATGGATTCAAACGGAGGATAAGACGCTTCAGTGGCGAAACGAATGGTCTGGGCTGCGGTAGCGGAAAGGCTGACGCTAGCAAGCAGCGCGGCAATCAATACTTTTTTCATTATCATTTTCCCTAACACATCAGTGAGATAAGTAATTTTTAAAGGCATCGGTTTGCGGGTTGGTGAAGCAGCTCGCGTCCCCTTGTTCAACGATATACCCGTTTTCCATGTAGACCACGCGGCTGGCGGTTTTGCGCGCCACTTCCACCTCGTGGGTCACGATGACCTGGGTAATGTTGGTTTCCGCCAGCTCGCGAATGATGCTCACGATCTGGGCGGTGATTTCCGGATCCAGCGCCGCGGTTGGCTCGTCAAACAGCAGCACCGCAGGCTCCATCATCAGCGCGCGGGCAATCGCTACGCGCTGCTGCTGGCCGCCGGAAAGATGTAAAGGATAGCGGTCGCTGTACGGCTTAAGGCGCAGACGTTCCAGCAGCTTTTCGGCACGCGCCATCGCCTGGTCCTTGCTTAAACCGAGCACGCGGCACGGCGCTTCAATCAGGTTTTGCTGAACGGTCAGGTGCGGCCAGAGATTGTATTGCTGAAAGACCATGCCCACGTTTTGACGCAGTTCACGAATCGCTTTATCAGACGGCGTTTTCGCAAAATCAAAATGGTTACCGGCAATTGCCAGCGTACCCGAGCGGGGCATTTCAAGCAGATTAAGGACACGCAGAAGAGAACTTTTGCCAGCGCCGCTTGGGCCGAGCAAAACCAGCGTTTCGCCCTCCGGGCAGTTCAGCGTGATGTCGAACAGCGCCTGGTGTGCGCCGTAGAAGCAGTTAATGCCGTTTAGTTTAATACTCATCGGGGCAGTCTTTACTCATCCAGGCAATCTATAGCAATTGAGGCCGCAGATAGTACCGTTGACAGAATAGTTATGCAATATTTCTGCGTTAAAAGTTAAATATAACCCGTATTTCCTCTTAAACATAGCACAAAATAGCGAAGGGTAAGGGGGGCGAGTATAAATGTCGGCATTCCGCGAGAAATGCCGGACATTTTACGGGGTTAACAATTATTTTACTGATGAGTTAGCGGTTCTCAATCGACTGTCGCAGCGTGCCTGCCGGGGCATGAACGCTGCCGCCGATGTAGCGTACATCGTCGACGGCCCAGCACTGGCCTTCGCGGATCATCAGCACTTCATCCTGCCAGGACTGGGTGCCCTGGGTCAGCTTCACGCGCAGCGGGATATTTCGCGCATCGGTGTTTGGGATGGTGGAAGCACTCGCGACCTCGGCGCTGTCGGGCAGCGTTGCGCGGCTGGAGAACGGGTCCGACTGAAGCAGCGCGTTATGCTGCGGATCGCGGGTCGCATCATTCAGCAGTTTGGCCAGACCGTCGCTCAAATACGGACGAAGGGCAGTAAGATCGTTACCGCGATGCTGAATACGATAATCATAGAACTGTTGCGCCACGGTATCCGGGCCACCGTCAATGCAGGGGCCGCTGCGGGTACCGATATCCTTAAAGGCTGGCGTGACCGGGGTGGTGCACGCGCTGAGCACCAGCGCGCAAGGCACTAAAAGCGTTAAAGCAGAGTAGCGCATGTTGATTTCCTTATTTATTAACTATCCTTTCAATCATAGCGTAACGAACCGATAATGCTGGTGGTAAGGCATTGAACGCTAAAGAAGGAGAGAAAGTATGCAGTTTTCCACCACCCCAACCCTGGAAGGGCAGCCAATTACCGAGTATTGCGGCGTCGTGACGGGCGAAGCGATTCTGGGCGCCAACATCTTCCGCGACTTTTTTGCCGGTATTCGCGACATCGTCGGCGGACGCTCGGGTGCTTACGAGAAAGAGCTGCGCAAGGCCCGCGAAATTGCCTTTAAAGAACTGGGCGAGCAGGCAAAAGCGCTGGGCGCTGATGCCGTTGTCGGCATTGATATTGACTACGAAACGGTCGGTAAAGACGCCAGTATGCTGATGGTGAGCGTAAGCGGCACGGCGGTGAAAACCCGTCGATGAAGCGTTCGCTTTCAACACTCCTGCTGGCGCTGCTGCTGGCAGGGTGCGCCACGGAAAAAGGCGTTATTGATAAAGGTGCCTACGAGCTGGATACCCGCCACCAGGCGCAGGCGGCCTACCCGCGTATCAAGGTGCTGGTGATCCACTATACCGCGGATGATTTTGACAGCTCGCTGGCGACCTTAACGGACAAAAATGTCAGCTCCCACTATCTCATTCCGGCAATTCCTCCCGCTCCTGATGGCAAACCGCGCATCTGGCAGCTGGTGCCTGAAAGCGAACTGGCGTGGCATGCCGGGATCAGCTTCTGGCGCGGCACCAACCGTATCAACGATACGTCCGTGGGGATTGAGCTGGAGAACCGTGGCTGGCAAAAAACGTCTGGCGTTAAGCACTTTACCCCTTTTGAGCCTGCGCAAATTGCGGCGCTGGTGCCGCTCGCCAAAGACATTATCACCCGCTACAACATCAGGCCTGAAAATGTGGTGGCCCATTCGGACATCGCCCCGCAGCGTAAAGACGATCCCGGCCCGCTCTTCCCGTGGCGGCAGCTGGCACAGCAGGGCATTGGCGCATGGCCCGATCCGGCACGCGTCGCGTTCTATATAAACGGGCGTCCGCGCTATCAGCAGGTGGATACCGGTGCATTACTCGATCTGCTGGCGCGGTATGGCTATGAGGTGCCGGTTGACAGCACGCCGGCGCAGCAAAATCGCATCATTACGGCGTTCCAGATGCATTTCCGGCCTGACCTGTGGAACGGCGTCGCGGATGTAGAAACCCTGGCAATTGCAGAAGCACTGTTAGAAAAATACGGGCAGGGGTAATCCTTCGGTTACCCCCGAATGAGTATATTTAGACTGTTTTCGTTAAGATTAATCTTAAGTACAAACTCAATTCACTTTTAGTTAATTGACTTAAAAGTATCCGGATTTAAGATAGACACATAGCTTGCTAAGTAATGAAGCAAACAAATTTAAAACGCGCTTATTTTATTTTTATCTTTCATTTTTTCATCAGGAAAATATTTCGTGATTTGGGCCCGTTCGCCTAAATTGCGGCTTTTAAATTTTACATCTTAAATCGGGTATAACAATGTTAAGCATCTATGCAAAAAAATTACGTCCGCAACAGGAAATGGAAGCCATTATTTCTGCAACGTCAGGTTTTGAAGAAAAAACCTTAAAGAAATGGCAGAAAATATCCACGTCTGAATCGCAATATATTCATATTATCGTCAGCGGTGAAGTTGAATTCCGCCGCGAATCTGACGAACTGTGTATGTTCACGGTTACGGGCCAGTGTATTTTTGGTCTCTCCTCGATGTACTACAACGCAACCCATATGTACGGCCTCGTTCGCGCCAACACCCTGGTGCGCTCGATCAAGAAAGAGACCTTCGCCCAGTTGATGACGGATAACAACTTATGGCCTGAATTGACTAAAGTGCTCTCCTGGTACATCTGCATGCTGAGCAAACGTGACGATGTGCTGGTTGCCCGCAGCGCTTACTCTGTTGTGCGCGAATTCTTGTACGAAATTAATGAGCTTATTGTTCATCATCAGCGCGATATCAATATTTATGATTACATCCAGGAATATACCAACCTGGCGCGCAGCACCATTATTAAAATTCTCTCCGACCTGAAGAAAGGCCAATATATCGTGGTGGAAAAAGGTCGACTTCTTAATCTCAACGCTCTGCCAGAAAAATATTAATTACTCCAGCCGGTCTCCTTTAATACTTAAGGGAGATCGCGCCTTATTTTCGTGTAGCATACTGCTTTGAGGATTTTCCTGCGTTTCGTCTACCGGCGGCGCGGGAATTTTGCCTTGGGAATAATCCTGCTCTTGTTCTTTTAACGCCTGCTTAAATAACGCCGTTAATGATGAATCATCGCCGCCTGCGCTGGTGGGCGCAACATCGTGCGCTTCGGTTCCCGGCAAGGTATCCCGCGAGGTATCGTGCGGAACGGCGCCATCGGGTGCCTGCTGCCAGTCGGCATCATCGCTGTTAATGGGCAAATCCTGCATGGCCGGGACGTCGGTATGCACGGGGACAGGTTTCGGCTGCGGATGTGGGAACGGTTTGCTCACATACACATAATGCATATCCGAAAGCTGCGTTTCCGGTTTGGCGACGCTCACTTTTATCGGTTCTGGCGCAGGGTGGCGCAGGTTCCAGTAAATGTGCGCGTACAGCCCTGCTATTACCATGGCGCACAGACCCAGCATGCATAAAAAGGTTTTACCGAACACTTTTCTCAGGTTTGGGACGCGGTACGAAAACCAGACCGCCTCCCCGGTAGTGTAGCTGCGCTGAGCCGCAAGACAGATGGTAGACATCAGGAATGCTTCTCCTGCTTTTTCGCGTCCGGTGTGGAACGCGAGGCCTGTATTAATACGCTCGGTGCGGTATCGGTTTCACGCATTAACTGCATCAGCGTATCTTCCCCTGGAATGCCATCCACGTGCAGATGCATTTTTTGCTGGAACTCTCGTGTGCGTTTCATCAGCTCCGCCGTCCAGGTCTGGGCATGGGTTTCCGGCTGGTTAAGGGCCACGCTCAGCTGCTGGTCAAGCCAGCCCATGTCTTTTGCATCGCTGGCGGCGCTGATGGCGTCTTTGCCGTCCGGCGTCAGGCGGTGCAATTGGGTGTAGTTGCCGGTCGCATGCTGATTAAACCAGCTGCGGCTCACCTGCCAGGTACGGTTGTTCATCAGCAGATCGAGAGAGGTCTCCCCGACGCGTGCGACCACGGCGTAATTAAGGTGGTTGCCGGTTTTCAGTTCACTGACCCATGGATAGCCCTCCAGTGCCAGCGCATCCGGCGAGGCGTTCCCCTGTTTACACATCAGGTTCACCTTCGCGGCGTTTTGACACAGGGCATCTTCCGCCGAGGCGTCATACCCCCACATCTGATAAAGCTGATGCATGGCGTCCGGCTGATTAACGACGTCGTTGTCAATAACCGGCAGCACGGGCACCTGTACTTTTGGCGTCGGGTGTTGCCAGCTAACGGGAACGGGCAGTTGAACCGGCAGTCTTGCACTAATAGAGGACGTTAAACACCAGCCGCAGGCGGCGAACAGCACGGACGCGAATAATCCCACGGTTGCCAGGCGCTTACCGTGTTTTTTCGCGGGCAGGATCTCACCTGCCGCCAGGCGTAAATGACGCGGGCTGACCTGTCTTGCCCGTTCGGTCCAGGCGGCCAGCAGCGACAGGTGCGCCAGCTCGTTCAGCTTGCTGATACTCCCTTTGGTCAGGGCATGCATCTTGCGCACGCGCGCCGGCGTTAAGGGCGAAGTCTCGCACCCGTGCTCCTCACACTGCGCCTGAACATAGCTCAGGAATTCGCGGCAGGTCAGGGGACGCAAGGCATGATGTGTGTGCGTGTATTCACGCAGTTCAGGCTGCTGCTTCAGAACGGCTTCCTGATCCGCCGCGCCCATCAACACCACGGACAACCGGAAATCCAGCTCCTGAGCGCGGGTGAGCAACATCGCCAGGACTTCCCGGCAGTTGTCTTTCATCGCTTCGGTATGGGCGATGACCAGCACTTTGGCTTTCGCTTTTCCCTCCTGCCACTGACGCAGTACGGCATCCACCGCCTGAAGCCGGTTCTTGCTCTCTTTCGTTCCCGGATTGAGTTTGTACAGCAGGCTACTGGCACTCAGTTTTGGAAACGCGTTGATGGCAAGCACGCCAGCATTAGCGGATTTCAGGGCACTGTTGAACTGGCCCAGCAGCGGGGCATCGTTGGAAAAGAGCCCGATAATTCCCGCCCGTTGGGTTTTCTCTTTCAGCAGGTTGAACACGTCCTGATGATAAGGCACCAAAAAATCCCCGGATAACCGGGTTATTTTCCGAAAGGGCGGATTTTTAAAATTAAAGTGGCTCTGATACATAACGACTTACCGTCTCTGATTAGGAATAGCAACAGGACGAGAAAGTAAAGCAACGCTATAGGGTGGTCAATTTGCGCACAGGGTAAAAATATCCTGCCGGTAAGGCCTAACATCTGGATTTTATACGGTCAATATTTTTCGGTATGAAAGTTAGCGGCAAAGTCAGTGGTTGTTTTTACAGCGTGAAATTACTCTTTGCTCACATATTGGCGCAGCACGACGCTGCTTATTTTCGCTTTGTTAAAGGCCAGATGAAAAATGAGGTTCTCATTTCTGTCACGGTGGGTAACGCCTTGCATTATGTTTGTGCTGTTAATTTTTTGCGGCGAGCAAGGGTATCTGACGTTTAAAGATTATAAAAAAGTTACGAATAAGTTGGCTAATGCTGATGCGCAGCCGCTGAAAAAACGTCATGACGAAAAGCCATTCACCCTTTTCACGGCAGCGGTACGTCAGGACAACGCGGCAACGGCGGTAAACGTCCCGCTGGCAGCGGAAATAGAAGGCATTGTTCGCAGCGATGACGCCTGGCTTTCGTTCGCCGTTATCAAAACGCCGGGTGGCCAGAAGAGCTACCGTGAAGGCGAGCCGCTGATCGGTTTTAACGATGCTTTTATTCAGGAAATTAATAAAGACAATGTGGTGGTTAATTACGAAGGTGCTACGCAGGTACTGGCGTTAAATAAACCTGATTATTTTAAAGGCGGCGTTGACAGCGGCCCGGTGACCAAATCGACGAAAGATGCAGGCGTGGACAGTGTGCATCTGGATGATTATCTGGTGTTAAAGCCGTTAATCGAAAAGGGCCAACTGGAAGGCTTTAATATTAATCCACGGAATGCGTCTCCTTTTTACAGCGATACAGGGCTGAAAAAAGGCGATGTGGTAGTGAAAGTCAACGACGTCGATATGACGAAAGAAGCGCAGGCGAAAAATATCATCGCTAACTGGTCGAAAATGAAAGAGGCGGAGGTCGTCGTCAGGCGGCACGCTCACCTTGAAAATATTCGGGTTAATGTTTTAAACAATTAACAAGTGTACATCATGAAGAAATTTCCGTGGGCGTGCGTGGCGCTGACCGCATTGTCGTTATATTCCAGTTCGCTGCTTGCAGCTAACTTTAGCGCCAGCTTTAAAAATACCGATATCCGCGAGTTTATTGATACGGTGAGCCGCAATCTGAACAAAACCATTCTCGTCGACCCGTCCGTTCAGGGCTCTGTGTCGGTGCGAACCTACAACGTGCTGACGGAAGATGAGTACTACCAGTTCTTCCTGAGCGTGCTGGATCTGTACGGCCTGTCGGTGATCCCGATGGACAACGGCATGGTGAAAGTGGTGCGCTCAAGCGTAGCCCGCACCGCCGGCGCGCCGCTGGCCGACAGCAAAAACCCGGGCAAAGGCGATGAGATCATCACCCGCGTGGTGCGCATGGAAAACGTGCCGGTGCGTGAACTGGCCCCGCTGCTGCGTCAGCTTAACGATGCCACCGGCATCGGCAACGTGGTGCACTTCGAGCCCTCCAACGTGCTGCTGTTGACCGGTAAAGCCTCGGTGGTGAACCGCCTGGTGGATCTGGTGCAGCGTGTCGATAAAGACGGCATTCAACGCCGCGAAATTGTGCCGCTGCGCTTTGCCTCCGCTAAAGATCTCTCGGACATGTTGAACAACCTCAACAACGAAGAGCAGAAGGGGCAGAACGCGCCGCAGCTGGCGACCAAAGTGGTGGCGGATGACGAAACCAATAGCCTGGTGATCAGCGGTTCGGAAGATGCGCGCATGCGTACCCGCTCCCTGATCCATCAGCTGGATCGCGAGCAGAACAACGAGGGGAATACCCGCGTCTTCTACCTCAAATTTGCCAGCGCCACGAAGGTGGTGCCGGTGCTGACAGGGATTGGCGAACATCTGAAGGACAAGCCGGGTGCCGCAAAAGCGAAAACCGCGAGCGCCTCGACGGATCTGAATATTACCGCCGACGAATCAACCAACTCGCTGGTGATCACCGCCCAGCCTAACGTGATGAACTCGCTTGAGAAAGTGATCGACAAGCTCGACATCCGCCGTCCGCAGGTGCTGGTGGAGGCGATCATTGCTGAAGTGCAGGACGGTAACGGTCTGGATCTCGGCGTACAGTGGACCGGCAAGCACGGCGGCGTGCAGTTCGGCTCCACCGGCCTGCCAATCAGCCAGATTAAGAACGGCACTATGAAGGGGGCGAGCTTCACCGGCCTGGCGACCGGCTTCTTTAACGGCGATTTCGGGGCGCTGATGACCGCGCTCTCTACCGACGGCAAAAACGACATTCTCTCCACGCCAAGCGTGGTCACGCTGGATAACAAAGAGGCGTCGTTCAACGTCGGTCAGGACGTTCCTGTGCTCTCCGGCTCCCAGACCACCAGCGGCGACAACGTCTTCAACTCCGTTGAGCGTAAGACGGTCGGTACCAAGCTGAAAATTGTGCCGCAAATCAACGACGGCGACATGATCCACCTGAAGATTGAGCAGGAAGTCTCCAGCGTTGACAACAGCGCGACGGAAGACGCCAGCCTCGGCCCAACCTTTAACACCCGCACCATCAACAACGAAGTGATGGTGCACAGCGGGCAGACGGTGGTGCTCGGCGGACTGATGGAAAACGTCACCAAGCAGTCGGTCTCCAAAGTGCCACTGCTGGGCGATATCCCGCTGGTCGGCCAACTGTTCCGCTACACCTCGCAGGATTCGTCCAAGCGTAACCTGATGGTGTTTATCCATACCACCGTTCTGCGTGACGACGACAACTACAGCGCGGCGTCAAAAGAGAAATATGACCAGATCCGCGCCCGCCAGCAGCAGCGTGTGGAAGAGAAAAAGCTCGGCATTATTGAGCCAGCGGATAACGCGGTACTGCCCGCGTTTCCCGTCGACGCCAGCGCCGCACCGGTGAAAACCAGCGCATCGCGTAATCCGTTCAAACACTAAGGCGGAGGGGGCAACGTGGACGAACTGAGTAAAGCGCTGTGCAGCAGCAGCTACGCAAAGGATAACGGCGTTCTGTTTTATAACAATGACGTCTACATCCGTGATGACACGCCAGCGACGGCACTGCTGGAGGTGCGCCGGGTGCTGGGACGCGCGTTCGTCCCGGTGACCCTGACGGCGGAAGCCTTTGACGAACTGCTTGCCAGGATCTGGCAGCAGAGCAGCGGCATGTCGCAGCAGCTGGTGGACGACATGGACGCGGATATCGATCTGATGGCGTTAACCGAGGAGATCCCGGATCACGAGAATCTGCTCGATAACGACGAAAACTCCCCGGTGATCCGCCTGATCAACGCCATTCTCGGCGAGGCGGTCAAAGACGGCGCGTCGGATATTCATATCGAAACCTTCGAACGCACGCTGAGCATTCGCTTCCGCGTCGACGGCGTGCTGCGCCCGGTGCTGCAGCCGGCGCGTAAGCTCGCGCCGCTGCTGGTGTCGCGCATCAAGGTGATGTCAAAACTGGACATCGCCGAGAAGCGCCTGCCGCAGGATGGTCGTATCTCCCTGCGCATTGGCCGCAAGGCGATCGACGTGCGCGTGTCGACCATTCCTTCCCAGTACGGCGAGCGCGTGGTCATGCGTCTGCTCGATAAAAGCAACCTGAAGCCCGACATCAACAAGCTGGGCCTGATTGATGAAGAGCTGGAGAAGTTAAAAGGGCTGATTGACCGCCCGCACGGCATTATCCTGGTCACCGGGCCAACGGGCTCCGGTAAAAGTACCACCCTGTACGCCATTCTCTCGGCGCTGAACGGCCATGAACGCAACATCCTGACCGTTGAAGACCCGATTGAATACGAGCTGGAAGGGGTGGGGCAGACGCAGGTTAACCCGCGCGTGGACATGACCTTTGCCCGCGGGCTGCGCGCTATTCTGCGTCAGGATCCGGACGTGGTGATGATCGGGGAAATTCGCGACGGTGAAACCGCGCAAATTGCGGTGCAGGCGTCGCTCACCGGTCACCTGGTCATGTCTACGCTGCACACCAACAGCGCCGCAGGGGCGATTACCCGTCTGCGCGATATGGGGCTGGAGTCCTTTTTAATCGGTTCATCGTTGCTCGGTGTCATTGCCCAGCGTCTGGTGCGTCGGCTGTGTACCCACTGCCGAACCACCAGTCCGCTGGACGCCAATGAAAAAGCGCTGTTCAGCTTTATGGACGCGCCGCCCAAAGCGATTTACCGCGCGGTGGGCTGCGAGCACTGCCGCCAGAGCGGCTACCAGGGGCGTGCCGGTATTCATGAGTTCCTCGTCGTGGACAGCACCATGCGTCGGGCCATTCATGAAGATAAGGACGAGATGTCCATCGAAACGCAGCTGTTTAAGCAGGCCTACAGCCTGCGCGAAAACGGGCTGCTGAAGGTGATTAGCGGCGTAACCTCTCTGGAAGAGGTGATGCGCGTCACCGCCGAGCGTGGGGGAGATGAGTAATGGCCTTCTACGCCTGGACGGCGACGGATGTCGCGGGCAAAACCCGGCGCGGCACTTTGCAGGCCGAGGGGCAAAAGCAGGTTCGCCAGATGTTGCGCGAGCAAAAGCTGATGCCCGTCAGCATCACCGAAACCCGCGAGGCGGCGGCGTCCGGTAAAGCAAAAACCGGGGCCAAGCTCTCCACGCCGGTGCTGTCGATGTTTACCCGTCAGCTCTCCACGCTGGTCAACGCCGCGCTGCCGCTGGAGAGCGCGCTGAAGGCGATCTCGAAGCAGACGGAAGACAAAAAGCTGGCGACGATGGTGGTAGAGATCCGCGAGAAGGTGGTGGAAGGGCATACGCTCTTCGACGCCTTTAGCCAGTTCCCGCGCACCTTCGACAAGCTCTACTGCACGCTGGTGATGGCCGGTGAAAAGACCGGCCACCTGGGCGACGTGCTGGAGAAGCTGGCGGAATACAACGAGCAGCGCCAGAAGATGAAAAGCAAGCTGACGCAGGCGATGGTCTACCCGATAACCCTGACAGTGGTGGCCATCGCGGTGATCGGCATTCTGCTGGTGGCGGTGGTGCCGCAGGTGATCGAGCAGTTCACCCACATGAAGCAGCAGCTGCCGATCACCACCCGCACGCTGATTGCGGTGAGCGATTTCCTGCAGGCCTACGGCATCTATATTGTCGGGCTTCTGGGCGGTGGGGTTGTCGGTTTTAAAACCTGGCTCAGAAATGCCAAAAACCGTTTTCGCTGGAACCGCTGGCTGGTGAACGGCGCGCCGATTAAAAAGCTGGTGTGCGCCATCAACAGCGCCCGCTATATCCGCACCCTGAGTATTCTGCAGGCCAGCAGCGTACCGCTGCTGGAGGGGATGTATATCGCCATGGACGGTATCGAAAACCTCTACGCCCGACAGGTGCTGGAGCAGGCGGCGGATACCGTGCGCCAGGGGGCATCGCTTTACGCGGCGCTCGAGCAGGCGAAATTATTCCCGCCGACCATGCTGTACATGATTGCCTCCGGCGAAGAGAGCGGCGAATTAGGCAATTTAATGGACCGCGCGGCGGAAAACCAGGAATCGGCGCTGCAGCATCGCATTACGTTAACGCTGTCGGTATTTGAACCGGCGCTGGTGGTCTCCATGGCGACGATTGTTTTATTCATCGTGCTGTCAATATTACAACCGCTTCTGCAACTTAATAATATGGTAGGTTAAATCATGGCTTTAAAACGTAAAAACCTGGCTCGCCAGGCGGGCTTCACATTGCTCGAATTAATGGTGGTCATCGTTATTCTCGGCGTTTTAGCGAGTATGGTGGTGCCAAACTTAATGGGCAATAAAGAAAAAGCGGATACGCAAAAAGCGACCAGCGATATTGTCGCGCTCGAAGGTTCGCTGGATATGTACAAGCTGGATAACCACCGCTATCCGACCACCGAACAGGGATTGCAGGCGCTGGTGACCAAGCCTGAAATCGCGCCCATCCCGAACGGCTACCGCGCCGACGGCTATATTCGCCGCCTGCCGCAGGATCCGTGGGGCGGGGATTATATCCTGGTGAGCCCGGGCGAACACGGTGCGGTTGACGTCTTCTCTGCCGGTCCGGACGGTGAAGCCAATACCGCTGATGATATTACGAACTGGTCTCTGGATAAGAAAGAGAAATAATGAAACATCAACGCGGCTTTACGTTGCTGGAAATTATTCTGGCGCTGGTGATATTTGCCAGCTGCGCCATGATGGTGGTGTCAACAATACCCTCGCGCAGCGGTGCGGATATATTTGGCCAGCAATTAAAAGCCCTCGTTGATTATGGTTCAGACCGTGCGGTAATGGATGGAAATATCGTCGGGCTGGTAATGACCACGGATAACTATCTGCTGGTGACGCTCGACGATAAAAACGGTGAGCGCCGCTGGGTGCCGTTAACCGCGGGCCGTATTACCACCAAAGGCGATTTCCCTGAGGAGATGCACGTTTCGCTCTCGCCGCAGCGTCTGGCCGCCACGGTCGCCTCCGAGCCGCAGGTGATCTTTTTGCCGGACGGTGAAATCAGCCGCTTCACGCTGACGCTGCAAAGCTACGACAAACAGCACCATTTCCGCGTGGTGTCGCAGGGCGCGGCTCCGGTATCGGTAGAAAACGATGGCTAACGGAAAGAAAAAGCAAACGGGAATGACGCTGCTGGAGGTCATGGTCGCGCTGGTGATCTTCTCCACCGCCGCGCTGGCGCTGATGAACTCGGTCTCCCTGAACGTGCGTTTTACCCACGGGCTGGCCGACACGCTGCAGGCGAGCTGGGTAGCTGAGAATCAGCTGGCAGAAGCGCAGCTCGCGAAAACCGACTTCCCGGATGCTGAGCAGCAGGGAACGGAAATCATGGGCGGACGCAGCTGGAACTGGCACAAGCAGCGGGTCAAAACCGCCGACAGCGGCTGGGCTAACGCCATCCGCGTGTATGCGGAGGGCGACGACAGCCAGCCGGTCATCACGTTACAGATCGTTGGGCCGGGAGAGAGCCAGTGAAGAGAACCCGACGCCAGGGCGGTTTTACCCTGCTGGAAATCATGATTGCGCTGACCATCTTTGCGGTGATCAGCACCCTGGCCTGGCAAATTCTGGACGGCGCGATGCGCACCAGCTCGGCCACCGATGCCAGCGCGGCGAAGCTCAATCAGCTCCAGCGGGCCTGGAACCTGATGGAGCGCGATTTCTACCAGCTGCAGGCGCGCGCGCCGCGCAACGAGCCGGAACTGTTTCGTCAGGTGGACGACGCGCTTGAGCTGACCACGCTGAACGGCGTGAGCGGAACGGTCCAGCTGGAGCGCGTGCGCTGGCGGCTGGAAGCGGGGCGGTTGTATCGCGACGTCTGGCCGGTGATTGACGGCCCGGCGGACGCCAAACCCGATGAAGTCCCAATTGTCAGCGCGGTGAAATCCCTCCAGTGGCGTTTTTACCGTCAGGGCTGGCAGAAAAGCTGGAACGACCCGGCGCACCTGCCGGACGGCGTGGAGCTGACGCTGACCATGGAAAACGGCGATACCTGGCGCTGGGTGTTTACGACCCCGGGCGATATGCCTGAAGCGGCCACACCAGCGCCTGCCGCAGCGCCTGCGCCACAACCGGCACCGGAAGCAAAATCATGAGTGCATTACGCAAACAGAAAGGCGTGGCACTGCTGGTGGTGCTGATCCTCCTGGTGATGATGTCGGCGCTGGCCGCCAAAATCAGCCAGCAGTTCTGCCGCAACCTGCAAAAAACGCATTACCAGGTAAGCCAGCAGCAGCTGCGCTGGGCGATGCAGGCGCAGGAAAAGGTGGTGAAAGACCGGCTGCAGACCGACGCCAGCGGGGAAAGCAAACCGCTCTCCCTCGACGGCGACTGGCATCAGCCGCTGGAAACCCGGGGTGAAGACTACACGGTGGTCAGCCAGGTGGAAGACGCGCAGGACTGCTTTAACGTCAATAACCTGCTGGCGGTCGAAAAAATTGCGCAGGGGCAAAACGCCCCGACGGTGCCGGAAAAGCCCCGCAGAGAGCAGATTGTTGAACGGCTTCTGACGGAGAGCGGCCTGAGCCAGACCAACGCGGAAGAGGTGTATCTGCAGCTGGTGGACTATCTCGATGGCGACACGACGACGGCCAAAGAAGGCGCAGAGACCGATGCCTGGGCTGGCGTGGTGCCCGCCCGCCAACCGGCGAACCAGATGATGCGCACCATTGCCGAGATCAAGCTGCTGCCTGCGTTCCCGGCTGCCGCTTATCCGAAGGTGAGCAAGCTGCTGTGCGCGCTGCCGGACTCCGCCAGCAAGGTGGATGTGAACACCCTTAAACCGGAGCAGGCCGCCTTACTGGCCGCCCTGTTCCCCGGAAAACTCAATGAAGATGATGCCGCTCGCCTGATTGAATCGCGTCCTGAAACCGGCTGGGAAAATAGGGAAACCTTCAGCAAAGCGCTGGAGCAGAGCTTCCCTCAGTTAAAGGACGACCTCCCACAGGTGGCCGACTATCTCTCCATTAATAGCCGGTATTTCCGCGTGAACTATACCGGCAATACCGATGAATTAACGCTTCGCGTGGTGAGCCAGCTTCAGGTGAATAACGAAGCCGGTGAGATCGTGACGTGGCAACGTCGTTACCGAATGATTGAATAAGAAAAGTAGAACGCTATGAAACAGGTCCTTTTTGTTCGTCCCGACAGCCGCGAGGGCGGGAAAATAATGTGGTGTGTCTCCGGCAGCGAGCAGGTTGAGGTGCTGGAGAGCCTGGACGCGCTGGTGGACCATCCTCTGGCCGCCCGCGTTTGTTTGCTGCTGCCCGCCTGCAACATGATCTTCCGCCACTTTACGCTGCCGAAGAAAGTTGCCTCGCAGGCGACGGCATTCTCGTGGATGGCGGAAGAGACGTTGATTGGTGACGTGGATAACCTTCACTGGACGGTGCTCAACAAAAAGGGCGCCGAGGTCGATGCTGTGGCGATTGATGCCGACCTGCTGCGCGCATGGTTAACCCGTTTTCAGGCCGCTGGAATGAAGGTGATTCAGGCATTGCCGGATGCCTGGCTACTGCCGGTGGCTGAAGGGGGAAGCACGCTTGTCCAACAGGATGAAAGCTATTGGCTGCGTTTATCCCCTCATACCGCCGGGGAGATGGAGGCCAGCCTGCTGCCGCTGCTGATGCAAAAAGCGGGCGAGGGCGAGGTGTGCTGCTACGGCGCGCAGCCTGAGGGGGTTGACGTGGACCTTCTGCAGCCCTGGCAGCACCCGCTGGTACTGATTCAGCCGCAGTGGCAAACCTGCCGCGTGAATATTATGCACGGCGAATTCAGTGCAAAAGCGGGCACGGATAAAGCCCGGAAAGGCATCAAAGCGGCAATGGTCGCGGCGGGCCTGCTCTCTCTCGGCCTGCTCCTGGGCCCGCGCGTCGCCATGGCCTGGATGCTCGTTCAGCAGGAGAATGCCATTCAGCAGGAGATTGTTCAGGTTTACCAGCACCATTTCCCCAGCATGCGCCAGCAGACCAACATCAAATACCACTTTGGTCAAAACATGAAGAAACAGACCAAAGGGGTATTTTTGCAGCTTGAAGTGCTGGAGAAAGCCAGGCAGGCCGTACCGGCGATGGAGATCGATCTGCTGGAATACGATGCTCAACAGAATACGCTGACGCTGAGCGTCAGTGCGCAAACCCAAACCGCGTTGCAGACGTTTGTGAAGCAGGCCGGTGAAAACTTTGATTTCACCTTGCAGCCTGTCTCCACCGCTGCGCCTTATACCGCCATGATCGCAGGGAAATATAAATGAAAGAGCGAATCGCGCAGCTTAAGTCTCGTTACCAGAATTACAGCGTCAGGGAAAAAGTTCTTATAAAAATGTTTGCCGTTGCCCTTGCAGGGGCGGCCGTTTATTACGCAGGTGTGATCCCGCTGGATAATATGATTCAAAACAGTAAAGCCACGCTAAGCAGACAAAAGGAGACGCTGAACTGGATGCGCAGTGAAATAGATAAAAATCATCTGCAGGTACAGATTATCAAAACGGATAATCCACGCACGGTGGTGGAGAATAGTGCGCATGAGATTAATTTGTCACTGACGGATGTGCGTCAGGATGGGCAAACCTTATCCTTTGTGGTCAGTCGCGTTAACGTTTATGAATTAAAGAGCTGGCTGCGGGAAATTAACCAGACCGCAGGCGTCAGATTGCAGAAAATGAGCCTCACCCCGGTCGATCATCTCAGTGACGTAAAAGCCGAAGTGCAGCTCACCTGGAGCAAAACCGCATGAACACCTTCGCGCTGATGCGGGAGGTCTACCCGGTGGGGTTCCCGGTGATGAGCGCGATCCTGGGCGGTATAGTGGGGAGCTTTCTGGGCGTCGTCGCCGAGCGCGTACCGGGCATGGTGATGGACGACGAGGGCGGAGGCAATTTGCTGTTCCCGGCCTCGCACTGCCCGGCGTGTCAGCACGCGCTGGCCGCCTGGGAGAATATTCCGCTGGTCAGCTGGCTTGTTTTACGCGGACGCTGTAGCCGCTGCGGCACCGCCATCCCGCTGCGGATATTTTTAATCGAACTTTTTTCCGCGCTGTTTTTTGGCGTCTCCGCCTGGTGTATGCCGGACGTCCAGTCATTGTTCTCCCTGTGGCTGCTGGGGAGCTTTTTAATGCCCCTTGCGCTGATCGACTGGCGGCACCAGCTGCTGCCGGACTGCCTGACGCAGCCCCTGTTGTGGGCAGGATTATTGCTCCATGCATTTGACCATACGCTGCCGCTACGCGATGCGCTGTTCGGCGCCGTTGCGGGCTATCTCTCGCTCTGGCTGCTGTACTGGGCGTTTCGCCTGACCACCGGACGGGAAGGGCTGGGATATGGTGATTTTAAGCTGCTGGCGGCCCTGGGCGCCTGGTGCGGCTGGCAGGCATTGCCCTCGCTGGAATTAATCGCTGCGTTGAGCGGTATTGTCGGTTATTTCGCGTTAACGCATTTAAATAAAAATAACCTCACTATTTCTTTCGGACCTTATCTCTCATTTGCTGGAATAGTGGTGTTCAGTGCACAGCAGTTTGCTTTCATATTTTAAATATTCAGGTCAAGTTGTTTTATAAATTTTTTCGATTGTGTAAGAGAAGGACGTCTCTTTGCGCTCAGTGTATCGTAAGGGATATAAGCTACACGGAATTTGGGCTTGTATCTTTTTATGGAGGAATACAACGCAGCAACGCTTTTTTGTCACGGTTTTCAGGTTGGTTAAATACGCATTACGCGAAAACACGCCATGTTCTCATGGAAGACATGGGTTATTAACGTTACGAATAAATTTATCAGGAAATATAAATGAAATTTATGAAGCCTAAATATCTGGCGCTTTTTGTTGCGGCCGCAACAAGCTCTGTATTTGCAGCGGCACCAGGTACGCCGACTATCGGCTATGGCAATGACAAGTTTGCGCTTGTTGAAGTCGACCCGGCGGCACAGGATTACAACAACCTCGTTAAAGTACACAACGATGGTGTGGATGTGAAAGTCGAGTGGAACGTCTGGAGCGGTGATGCACCAACCTCTGCAAAAGTACTGCTGGATGGTAAAACCGTCTGGACAGGGGCGGGCAGCGCGAACGGCTCTGCGACCTTCAAGGTGAAAAAGGGCGGACGTTATCAGGAGCAGGTTGAACTCTGTAATACCAGCGGCTGCACGAAGAGCGCCAGCAAGCTGATCATCGTTGCAGATACCGACGGTAGCCACCTGCTGCCGCTAAATGCGCCGATGCAGGAGAACAACAAAACCTTCGCTAAGCACACCGACAAAGTGGTTGCGGCCTATTTCCCTGAATGGGGCGTGTACGGTCGTAACTTCCCGGTTGATAAAATCCCCGCAGCTAACCTGAACCATATCCTGTACGGCTTCATTCCAATCTGTGGCGGTGACGGCATCAACGACGGTCTGAAAACCGTTGAAGGCGGTAACAGCTTCGAAGTGCTTCAGCGTGACTGCCAGGGCCGCCCGGACTTTACCGTGGCGATCCACGATCCGTGGGCTGCGCTGCAAAAACCTCAGTCTGGCGTTTCTAACTGGGACGACCCGTACAAAGGTAACTTTGGCCAGCTGATGGCGCTGAAAAAAGCGCATCCAGACCTGAAAGTGCTGCCTTCCATCGGCGGCTGGACCCTGTCCGATCCGTTCTACCACATGGGCGACCCTGCCATTCGCGCACGCTTCGTCTCTTCCGTCAAAGAGTTCCTGCAAACCTGGAAATTCTTTGACGGTGTGGATATCGACTGGGAATTCCCGGGCGGCGGCGGCGTAACTGAGACCAAAGGCAATCCGCAGCAGGATAAAGCGACCTATACCGCGCTTATGCACGATCTGCGCACCATGCTGAACGAACTGTCTGCGCAGACTGGTCGTACCTATGAACTGACCAGCGCCATCGGTGCCGGTAAAGATAAAATTGAAGATGTGGATTACACCACCGCTCAACAGTATCTCGACCACATTTTCCTGATGAGCTATGACTTCTACGGCGGCTGGAGCAACACCGACCTGGGCCACCAGGCTGCGCTGCGTGCACCGGCATGGCGACCTGATACCAACTATACGACCGAAAACGGCGTTAACGCGCTGCTTCAGCAGGGCGTGCAGCCAGGCAAAATCGTCGTGGGTGCAGGTATGTATGGCCGCGGCTGGACCGGCGTGCATGGTTACACCGGCGACAATCCATTCACCGGTACCGCAACCGGTATGGTGAAAGGCACCTGGGAACCGGGCGTGGTTGACTACCGTCAGATTGTTAACGAATACAAAGGCAAGCCAGGCTGGGAATCCGGTTACGACGCAACCGCTGAAGCACCTTATGTGTTCAACAAGTCTACGGGCGATCTGATCTCTTATGAGGACGCGCGTTCAACAACGGCAAAAGGCAAGTACGTTCTGGCGAATAACCTGGGCGGTCTCTTCGCATGGTCAATCGATTCTGACACCGGCGATATCCTGAACGCGATGAACGAGAGCCTGATGGGCGGTTCTGCTCCGGTCGACCCGGTTGTAACCAACCACGCGCCAATCGCGTCATCTGCTGACCAGAACATCTCTGGCCCGGCGACCGTTACGCTCGATGGTTCTGCTTCCAGCGATCCAGATGGTGATGCGATTACCTATAAATGGACTCAGGTTTCTGGCCCATCGGTCACTATCACCAACAGCACCAAAGCGAAAGCGACCTTTAATATTGCAGCCGCGACGTCCGACCAGACTCTGGTGTTCCGCCTGACGGTGACTGACGCTAAAGGCCTGAGCAACGCGATTGATGTGCAGGTTGTGAACAAAGCGCCAAAAGCGAACCAGGCGCCGGTGGTAAACCAGATGGAAGCGGTCACGCTGCAGGCGGGTGAAACCTACGCCCTGCATGCGCAGGCTGTGGATCCTGACGGTGACGTGCTGACCTACGCCTGGAGCGTACCAGCGGACATGCACGCCACCGGTACTGATACCGCGAACGTGAGTATCACTGCGCCAGATGTGGCCTCTACGTCTACTTACACCCTGAGCGTGGTTATCGGCGATGGTAAAACCAGCGTGCAGTCTAACGTGCAGGTTACCGTGAATCCGAAACCGGCTGACGTTACGCCACCGGCTGATGACGTTACGCCACCGGCTGATGATGTGACGCCTCCAGCGGACGACGTTACACCACCATCTGACGAAGGCTCTGCAACCGGTAGCTGCGACAATCCTGTCGATGCTAACGCCAGCAAATATGCTGCGTGGGATGCCAGCAAAATCTACAACAATGGCGACACCGTGAGTGCCGACCATCTGGTGTGGAAAGCGAAGTACTGGACGCAGGGCAACAAGCCTGGCTTCGGTGTGGATGCATGGGAACTGGTCAGCAACGTGAAGATGAACTGGCGTTCTGACCTGGTCTACAACGGCGGCGAAACCACAACCTACCAGGGCAACGTTTACCGTGCCAAATGGTGGACCCGTGGTGATAACCCGGCTAACAGCGATGTATGGGTGAAAGAAGGTCCATCAACCGACTGCAAATAATCTAACCCGATAAACGCTCACCGCTCTCTTCCGAGGGTGGTGGGCGATTCAAAATTCATTTTACAGGATGTGGGCAAGGAGAAATTACCAAAACTGTCAGCAGGTAAAAATGAAAAAATTAATGTTGTTGTTATTGATAATAAGCCAAAGCGCACTGGCAAACTGTTGGGATAAAGCGGCGCATTATTATCATGTCGATCCTTATTTATTGTATGCCATCGCCAATGTTGAATCCGGAATGAATCCGTATGCGGTGGGCCAAAACCACGACGGCACACGCGATGTCGGGCTAATGCAAATAAACAGCTCGCATTTTACGGCGCTGGAGAGCAGGGGGATTGATGAGTACCGGCTAATGACCGAACCCTGTACCTCCATCATGGTGGGCGCGTCCATCCTGTCCGGAATGATTAAAGTTTATGGCTATAACTGGGAGGCGGTAGGCGCCTATAACGCCGGTTTGAAAAAAGAGAATTATCCGCAGCGGATGAAATATGCTCATAAAGTCTGGGCGAAATATCAGCAGTTGAAACTAGCGGCGCAATATTAATGTTTTTTATTTTTGAAGAATTCCCGAGGGTGTTCTTCGAAAAGTGAAAACAGCTGTCTGTGGTTTATTTATTAACGGATTAATACATAAGCCGGGATTTTTAATTTAACTTCTATTTACAGGAATACAGAAATGAACAAAAGGACGTTACTGAGTGTACTCGTTGCTGGCGCATGCGTAGCCCCGTTTATGGCGCAGGCTGCTTCGCTGCAAGCGACCACCAGTGAACCGTACACCATGAAAGCCAGCGATCTGGCGAAGAAGGAAAAAGAGCTGACCAGCTTCCCGCTGATGGCCTCCGTAAAAGAGACCATCCAGACGCTGGACAATGCTCAGGTCGAAATGATTGAGCCAGGCCGTGCGGCGAACCCGGAAAACGTTAAGCGCGTTGAAGGGATTGTGAAGGCCAGCGACTGGGAATACCTGTTCCCGATGCGTGCGCAGTCCTATACCTACAGCAACTTCCTGAAAGCGGTGGGTAAATTCCCGGCGCTGTGTAAGACCTACAACGACGGTCGCGACAGCGACGCCATCTGCCGTAAAGAGCTGGCAACCATGTTTGCCCACTTTGCGCAGGAAACCGGCGGCCACGAAAGCTGGCGTCCGGAAGCTGAATGGCGTCAGGCGCTGGTTCACGTCCGCGAAATGGGCTGGACTGAAGGTCAGAAGGGCGGCTATAACGGCGAATGTAATCCGGACATCTGGCAGGGGCAGACCTGGCCATGCGGGAAAGACAAAGACGGTGATTTCGTAAGCTACTTCGGCCGCGGTGCTAAACAACTGTCTTACAACTACAACTACGGTCCCTTCTCTGAAGCGATGTTTGGTACTGTCCGTACCCTGTTGGACAAGCCTGAACTGGTGGCCGACACCTGGCTGAATCTGGCGAGTGCTATCTTCTTCTTCGCCTATCCGCAGCCGCCAAAACCAAGCATGTTGCAGGTGATCGACGGCACGTGGCAGCCGAACGATCACGATAAGGCCAACGGTCTGGTACCGGGCTTTGGCGTGACCACCCAGATCATCAACGGCGGCGTCGAGTGCGGCGGCCCGACTGAAATCGCGCAGTCTCAGAACCGCATCAAGTACTACAAAGAGTTCGCGAACTACCTGAAAGTGCCTGTTCCGGCAAATGAAGTGCTGGGCTGCGCCAACATGAAGCAGTTCGATGAAGGCGGTGCCGGCGCGCTGAAGATTTACTGGGAACAGGACTGGGGATGGAGCGCCGATACGCCAGACGGTAAGACCTACTCTTGCCAGCTGGTGGGCTACCAGACGCCATTCAGCGCGTTCAAAGAGGGTGACTACACCAACTGCGTTAAGAAGTTCTATAACGTGAACATCATTAACGACGATGGTTCTGCCACTACGCCGGATGAAAAACCCGTCACGCCAACGCCAGCTGAAGATGAAATGCCAGCACCAGCGCCAGTACCGGATGAAACTCCGGTAGTCGTGAACCACGCCCCTGTAGCACAGATTGCAGGTCCAATCGGTGCGGTTGATGCCGGTGCGCAGGTCTCTCTGAGCGCGGAAGGTTCTACCGATGCTGATGGCAACAAGCTGACCTACACCTGGCGTTCACAGGATGGTCAGACCGTCACCGGTCAGGATAAAGCGGTGGTGACCTTCAAGGCGCCAGAAGCGGCGACGGCTCAGCAGATTGAAATCAGCCTCACCGTCAGCGATGGTGAACTGAGCAGCACCACGTCCTACCTGCTGAACGTGAAGGCGAAAGCGGCCACGCCATCTCAAGACGACGCGTCTTACGCCGCGTGGAGCGCGAACAGCAAGTACAACGCAGGTGATATCGTGAACAACCACGGTAAACTGTTCCAGTGCAAACCGTTCCCGTACAGCGGCTGGTGTAACAACGCTCCGGCATACTATGAACCAGGCGCAGGCCTGGCATGGTCTGATGCCTGGACGGCTCTGTAAAAGCAAACGGCAACCGAAAGGTTGCCGTTTTAGTGTTTGCACCCTCTCCCTATGGGAGAGGGCAGAGAAGAAGCAAAGCTAAAAAAAATTTTTTATAAAAACAATGGTTTAGTTATAATTTTAATCAACCAACTTATTTGAAGTTCAAGGAAAAGTTCAAATTTCAGAAGCCAATTTAAGAGGTGCTCCTGGATTATGCATTTTATTGCATAAAAAATTTATAAAAGAGCAGTGATAGGAAAGGTGTTAGTGTTTATAAATGAGATATCATAATAGTCAATGTGATTTGATAGACTACATCCTCTGACTGTAACATCATTTGCATGAGTTCGAGAAGGGTAGTCATAGGCAAACATGCCGTTTGAATATGTTCCTAACCAACCATAAGAGGCCATATCCCCCCAGTCACCAACCAGTGTACCTGCTGTTCCACGAACAAATGGTTCGCCTATACTACCAAAGTCAGGCAAGGCAGGAATATTGTATAAAGGGTAATAATCCCCAATGAACTATATTTACCATGAATGAATACCCTTAAATCATTGATGAGGTAATGCATACGTTCGAATGTTTGCGGGAGGGATTTTGTTACGGAAGGCGATAAAAATATGTGATTGTTATCTAATAATAATTCATCTGAAAATCATATAAATAAAACATTATAATCCAGAAAAGGAATGTCTTAAATTTTATAAAATAGATATATCAATAAAAAAGCCCCGCAGGGCTTTTTTATTGAATTAAGGGTCTAGATATATTTATCAATCAGCACTAATATTCCTAATACCACCATAAACGAAAATGCCGTAACTGTTATGCCGTATTCTATATAGAATGGTTTTCTGAGTCGTAAAGGTAATCCACGAATGAAATCTTTATCATCATTTTGGGAAGAACTAGATTTCTTATTCCATATCAATGGTCTGAAAATAAAATCCATCCGAAAGCCGTAAGCGGATTTAACATATAAACTGTTAATGTTGTCATATATTTGAGTCATCCAAGGAAGTTTACCATACTTTTCTTTATATAAGGCGCAAATTTCTTTGTAATATTTACGGTTCACTCTCCCTAGAATAGCGCTGATTATGCACAACAGCATAGCTATAATACCAGTATATGCTATAGCGTACTGTAAGTTATTCATCACTTGTTATCTCATATAAGCCAAGCATCTTACCAAGATACTCTCCAACACTACCGAAGGTAGAACCAAAAAATTTATCGCTACCATACCCAATTCCTCCAGCTACGCCTATCGTACAAAGCAAAGCTCCCGCACCACCTGCTTCAACGGTTGCAGCTCCCAGAACTAATGAGCAGACGGCAGTTGCAGCTCCTTTATCAATTAATTGTGAAGCTACCATCCCACCAAACATACTACCTGAAAACTCACCAATCGAGGTAAAAGCAGTTTTTGCACAATCCCGGCCCACTGCGCAAGCTTCTGTAATTTTTGAAGCAGTATCAAGGGCAGATAAACCAACTCCGATTTTTCCTGCCACGTCCATCAATTTGATGTACTTTGCAAGTTTCTCAATATGAGTAGCGTAGCCCTCGATATCTCCGACACCTGTTTCATCCCACCGATGTGTTATGGAATGGGTTGAAAGGCCCAGGGCTGATTTCAGGTCTGCATATTGATTGAACATGAAGCGATGCTTCATGAACATTTTCAGAACGCTATCAAGTTCCTTAAACAACCTTCCTCTTTCAACATAAAATTGTTCGCCGATCAGTGTGCCACTGGTGAGGTACTGATTTTTGTAGGTTGTTTCGATCTCTTTGAGAATTTTCTCAACTCTTTCAAAGTAACGTTTAGCGGCTTCTGTAGCTTGTCCAGAATAACTGTACACGTTGTTTGCTGTACTGGCGGCGGCTGCAAACATTTCAACAGTATCTTTATTTTTATAGAGGAAGCGGGCCTGTTGGTCTGTCAGAGGGGCTAATGCTTTATCTAACTTCTCCTGTGCTGCTTTCATATGCTCTATCTGCTTGCTGTCCTGCTTATCAGGATCAACCAGAAGGAAGATAGAACCTGCTTTTCGTGAAACATTCGTGTTCAGTGAACGATATAGTTCGCGTGTACCCGCTGGTGGATTATCGAAAATATAGCGATCAAACGCTGGAGCAGATCCGCCATAGGGAAGAATGCAGTAACCCGCATCTACAGGGATTCTTGGCTCGCTGGGGGCTACTGGAGCTGGGGCTGGAGCAGGTTGTGCAACGGTTTTCGGCTGAACTTCAGGCTTGGCGCTGGCAACAGGTTTTGGTGCTGGCCTGGCTGATTGCAGTTTACTTTCAGATTCGAAGTTATAGCTATCATTCCAGTTAGAGGGGATGAAGCGGCACTTGCAGCCGCACGTACCTCTGCTGTGTAGGGTTCCCGCAGCACTTACTCCATGAATTATATAATTTGGTATGCCGCCAGCAATATGGTAAATTTTTCCATCTTCACCACAAATGTATTTATCTCCATTCCTTGCAGTGGCGCGTCCATAAAATGAATGATTTTCACAGCCTGTTATTATTCTGCCCCCGCAAGTTGTCTTATCACCAACCGTTAAAAAATATCCCGTAGCCATTTTTTTAATCCTTTAATTGATAGGGTTATTTAAATTTGAGTAAATCCATTTTTGTTCCGGCATAGACCATATTGTTGCAATGTCAGGATTGAAATCTCTATTGGTTTCTGCCGAATTGATATTTTCGAGAGCAAGGATTGCTTCTTTCTTGCAGATTACATCATCAAGTTCATTAACTGACTCAAGATATTTCCTGTAGTCAGCGCTATCACTGATTTTATTGTTCCAGCATGAATAGATAAAATTCAATGTTTCTTTACTGAATCTTATTACAATGTCTTCATCACCCTCATATCTGCTGTCAACAGTGAACCCCTCAACTGCAAGGCACTGGCTTAAACAATATTTTTTATTAATTAAGTTACCCTCGCTATCACTCCAGAATCCAAATGAATAAATAAAGTTGTACCTGCTGTTATTGGTTAATTTTTCACAATTAACCATCATTTCTTGAATGTCAAAATTATTAAGTGGATAGACTTTCCATCGTTCATTATTCCTTTGCATATATTGCACTAATATTTCCGCATCCAGCCGTGAAACAAATATTGCAATACCTTTTTGATCGGAGGTAGATAGCCAGAAAGGTTCCATCCACTGTTTAACTTCCTTCTTCTCATTAACTACATCAACTAGCCTGGCGATAACCCATAAATCACATTCATTGATGTATTTAATCTTATCATCCGGTTTGTAAAAATAAATATCGTTCAATTTAGAGTTCTCTTGTAAGTGAAAGCTCTAAGATATGAGGTGGATAGATATTTTTAATGATCCAGTTCAAATGATATGCAGTTTATGGGTTGCTTTTGATTATCTAGATGTTACCTATTTAGATGGTGAATATTAATGCCTGCATTAATATTTTTAATTTATTAAATTCAGTAAAACAGATTCCCATTTCAAAACCGCTTCCATCTTCTCTTCAAAGTAATCATAGCGATCATAGTGTTTAGAAGACACGTCACTTTTATTATGATTCTGAATGCGGTCCCTGATTTCCTTTGACAGTTTTATTTGTCCTCCGAGGGTTTTAAAAGTTCGACGGAAATCGCGTGGCGTAAATGATTGCATATCAACACGCTCACGACGAATATTTTCACTGAGAATACTTGTTGATATGAAAGGAGTGGGTTTTACAGAGTTCTTTTTCAGGGTTCCTTCCTTCTCTTTTGTAATCCATCCCTCCATTTTTGATTCATAACGTATATCAGGGAAAAGGTATTCACTTTCAGGATAACGCAAACACATTTCATCAATTAATTCTATCGCGCTGGGGCTTAAAGCGATGTGATACCATTTTTTTGTTTTTGCAATTTCAGGAGGGATCGAAAGTAACTGCGCATCCCGATTATAATGTTCTTTTTTTGCTGCCAGTATTTCGTATGGACGTTGACCACAACAAAAGAAAACAAGCTTTAAAAACACACTTATGTCATGTATGAAGTGTTCGCCTGAATGCGCATCTTTCAGTAGCTGACCCAGCTCATCAAAAGACAGGTAGCGCTCACCTACGTAGCTCTCACAAGCAAGTGTAGGAATGGCAGTAACAGGGTTAAAAGGGATATCAAACTTGCTTTGTACAACATCCATAACAGGCGATTTATCAGACTTCATACCCCAGGAAAAGAGAGCGCACATGTAGGAACGAACTTCAGGTAGACAGGTGTTCGGGGACATGGTGAACACTTTTTAACATCCTTTACCCATGGTGATCGACTTTTTCTTCAGGTCGATCACCCCCACTTTCGTGCTGTACCACCACACCTCGTAGCTGCCGTCTTCCTGCATCTCCTTCAGCCCGACCCGTTCTCCCCTGAACGCCTTGCCTGCGCTCAGACTTACCCCTTTCACGCTCAGCTTGCCGCTGATATCGACTTTCCTGACCATCACGCCCTCATCGTATTCCGGGGGCGTTGTGTTGCCGCTGTACTGCCGTGCAGACGGCTTATACCGCGAGCCCGGTACCGCCATATCCAGCGCCTCATGCGGGCGTTCAAGGTTATAGACCGTCCGCCAGTGGTCGAAGGCGCGCTGCAGCTCACCCTCGCTCGCGAACCACTTCCCCTGCAGCACCTCTGCCTTCAGGCTGCGGTGAAAACGCTCCAGCTTGCCCTGCGTCTGCGGATGATACGGCCGGGAGTGCCCCACCCGGATACCCTGGCGCATCAGCCACAGCTCCAGCGCTGTCCAGGTGCCGGTGGTGTCTCCCCACGGTGAGCCGTTGTCCATCGTCATCCGGTCCGGCAGGCCGTAGCGTTCAAACACGCTGACCAGCTGCTGCTGCACGGTCTCACGCCGTTCATCGTTACAGTGCGCCAGGCACAGGGAAAAACGGGAGTGGTCGTCCAGCAGGGTCAGCGGATGGCAGCGGCCACCGCCGAAGGGAAAGTGGCCCTTAAAATCCATCTGCCAGAGGCGGTTCGGTGCGTCGTGTTCGAAGCGGCCGGTGGCCGGAATGCCCGGTGAAGTGCCCGGCAGCAGGCCATGGCGGGCCATCAGGTTATGGACGGTGCTGAAGGCGGGCATGGTGTGCCCCAGGTCTTCGAGCCAGCGCTTTATCTTGCGTGCGCCCCAGCGTTGATGGCGCTCATGGGCCATACGCAGCAGGGCGGTGATGTCGTCAGATGAGCGGTTCGGGGAATGGTGCGGTATGCGCGGGCGGTCCTGAAGGCCGGCGGCCCCTTCCTCCGCCCAGCGGCGAAGCCACTTATAGCCGGTGGCAGGTGAAATGCCGAAGCGACGACAGAGGGAACGGATGTTCGCCCCGTCCTGCGAGGCGAACAAAACAAACTCGGTACGTAATGACATGGTATCTCTCGCATCCCAGGGCATAAGCGACTCCATAAACGGGTTCTTATGCCTTAGTTGTAAGTGTCTACCATGTCCCCGAACAAGTGTTCACTATGTCCCCGGACCGTACAGTGGGAGAGGGCCGGGGTGAGGGCATCAGGCCGCAGAGTTCTGTTTTTTGCCGGGTGGCGCTGCGCTTACCCGGCCTACATGGGGCTGGGTGCTTACCGGTGCAATTTCCCGTGATCCCGCAGCCACGCCGCCGTGCGCACAATCCCTTCATCCAGCGTCACAATCGGTTTATACCCCAGCTCATTCTCCGCTCGCGAAATATCCAGCGTGAAATCAAAGTTAAGCTTCGATACGCCGTAATGCGTCAACGCAGGCTCTTTGGCGGATTTACTGCCAAAACGCTCCATGCTGCGGGCGATCATGTCCAGCATCGGGTAGGGGACGGAACGAATGCGACAGTCGATCTGCAGCTCGTCGATCAGCCGCTGCACAATGCTGCGAAGCGTGCAGGGCTCGCCGTTAGTGATGTTATAGGCGCGACCGGAAATCAGCTTATCGCAGTCCGGCTGGCTCGCCAGCCACATGGCGTGGACGGCGTTTTCGTAATAGGTCATATCCACCAGCGCATCGCCGCCACGCGGCAGCAGCACGCTACCGTAGTGGTGCATCATCTGCGCCAGACGCGGAATAAACACCTTGTCGTGCGGCCCGAACAGGCTCTGCGGACGCAGTACCGTAAAGCGGGTATGCGGGTTCGACTGCGCCAGCAGATCAATCACCTCTTCGCTGGCCGCCTTGCTGCGGGCAAACTCACAGGCAAAGCGAGCCGGACGGAAATCTTCCTGCACGTCACGATGGTGGTGATAGTCGAAATAGAGTGACGGAGACGAGATATGAATAAAGTTACGCACGCCCCAGGCAACGGCCCATTCGCCCAGACGGCGGGTTGCCCGCACGTTGGCGAGATCAAAGGCTTCCTGGGTGCCCCACGGGGAGGTGAAACTGGAGCAGTGCCACAGCGTATCGATACCGGCGAGCATCACTTTTGCCTGTGAGGAGACCAGCTCCGTCAGGTCGGCATGGACGAACTCTGCGCCCATTTTTTGCAGCAGTTTCCCCATCGCTTCGTTGCGACCGGTAGCCCTGACGCTGATGCCCTTGTTGCGCAGAAATTCGACCGCATTTCGGCCTAAGCCGCTGGTCGCCCCGGTAACCAGTACCTTCATATCAATCCACTGTGTTGAAAAGAATTTCGTGCGCATTCTTTCGTGAATTACGACGTGTTGCAATGGGAAAGGTGAAAGAATAAGAGTTTTATTTACTTATTTTCCGCCTTTTGTTCTGCCAGCTGCGCGATACGTTTTGCCATTCCGCGGAAGATAAACAGGTGCGCAGGGATCATCAACAGCCAGTAGAACAGACCCGGCATTCCGTGCGGGTGCCACCAGGCGCGCACGTCCAGTTCACGATAATCGCCTTTGTCTTTCAGGGTAAAGCAGAGCCGGCCCAGCCCTGGCGCTTTCATGCCGAACAGCAGCGCCAGCTGTTTTTCCGGCTCGACGATGATCACCTTCCAGCTGTCGACCGTATCGCCCACGTTCAGATACGGAGCGGCAGGGCGACCTTTTGCCAGCCTGTGCCCCACCAGTAGATCCATTGCCCCGCGCGTTTGCCAGAGAATATTGCCGAAGAAGTAGCGCTCTTTGCCGCCGATCTGGTTCACGGTCTCCCACAGCTCTGTAAGGCTGGCGGAAGTTTTCACCGTGCAGCCTGCCTGTTTCGGGTAGTAGCCATACTCGGGTCGCCAGCGGGCAAAGGCCTGCGCGTCGTAACCCCAGTCGCTGGAGTTCACCAGTTGCTCTTCCTCTTTCAGCGTATTGCGCACGGCATCGTCAAAGCGGATCAAATCCTGGGGAATGAGCGCCCGCAGCGCGCGATCGTCCGCCAGCAAATCGTGCTTCAGTCCCTGAATCAGCGCTTTTGCCGTGGTTGGCGGCACCGACGTAATGACGTTCAAAAACCACACCGAAATCCAGCGGGTCGGGAAGGGGATGGGGATGAGCCAGCGGCGGCGACCGCTGACGCGCATGAAATGTTCGAACTGCTCCTGATAGCTCAGGACTTCGGGGCCAGCGGCTTCCACCACGCGGTGTTGCGCCGCCGGGTGATCCAGCAGGGCCACCAGATAATGCAGCAGGTTCTCCAGCGCAATCGGCGTGGTGCGTGAACGGACCCAGCGCGGCGGCGTGAGTACCGGCAGGTTGTAGACCATATCGCGCATCACTTCAAAGGCGGCGGAGCCCGCGCCGACGATAATCCCGGCCCGCAGTTCGGTGACGGGAATGTTCGCGCCGCGCAGGGTGTCCGCCGTCAGCTGGCGCGCGCGCAGATGGTCGGACTGCTCGCTTTCGGGTGCCTGGAGAGAGCTTAAGAAAATCACCTGCTTAACCGGCGTTTGCAGCAGGGCATCGCGGACGTTCATCGCCACCTGACGCTCGTGGGCGATAAAATCCCCGCCTTCGCCCATGCTGTGCACCAGGTAGTAAAGCGTGTCGACCCCGTCCAGAAGCGCGGGAAGTTCCTTCGGCCAGTTGAGGTCAACGTTGTGGCAGGTGACGCCTGGCAAACTGAGTTTTTGCAGGCGTTCGGTGTTGCGTGCCGCTGCCAGCACCTGGTGTCCCCGCTGGCTTAACGCCGCGGTGAGATGCTGACCGATGTACCCGCTGGCGCCGAGCACCAGAATGCGTTGCGGCACGTGATGCTCCTTATCGCTGTAAAAACGCCTGCCAGTGTTTCACCACGTCTGCCAGCTGTTCGCGGCTCACGTCAAGGTGCATGACCAGGCGCACGACAGATGAGGCGTTGATCAGCACGCCACGTGATTTCATAAATTCGCCCAGTGCGGCGGCGTGCTCATCTCCGACGCGCACGAACAGCATGTTGGTGTCGTGACGCATCACGTCGGCACCAATCTCGCGCAGCTGCGACGCCATCCACGCGGCGTTGTCGTGATCGTCTTTCAGGCGCGCCACGTTGTTTTTCAGGGCATACAGTCCGGCAGCCGCCAGAATACCCGCCTGACGCATGCCGCCGCCGGTCATCTTGCGCCAGCGGTTGGCACGCTTGATGTAGTCTGCGTTACCAACCAGCAGAGAGCCGACCGGCGTGCCCAGACCTTTAGACAGGCAAATGGTGAACGAGTCGCAGTATTGCGTGATCTCTTTCAGTTCGCAGCCGTTCGCGACCACGGCGTTAAAGATACGCGCGCCGTCCACGTGCAGCCCGAGCTTGCGCTCGCGGGTAAACTCCCAGGCCGCTTTCAGGTATTCGCGCGGCAGCACTTTGCCGTTGTGGGTGTTTTCGAGGCTGAGCAGTCTGGTGCGGGCGAAGTGAATATCGTCGGCTTTGATTTTCGCGGCGACCTTATCGAGCGGCAGGGAGCCGTCCGGCGCGGCGTCAATCGGCTGCGGCTGAATGCTGCCGAGCACCGCCGCGCCGCCTGCTTCATACAGGTAGTTATGCGCACCCTGGCCGACAATGTACTCTTCACCGCGCTCGCAGTGGCTGAGCAGCGCGACCAGGTTAGCCTGCGTACCGGTTGGCAGGAACAGGGCGGCTTCCTTGCCGCTCAGTTCAGCCGCGTAGCGCTGCAGTTCGTTGACCGTCGGGTCATCGCCGTAGACGTCGTCCCCGACCGGAGCGGCCATCATCTCTTCGAGCATGGCGCGGCTCGGGCGGGTTACGGTATCACTGCGTAAATCAATCATTTCACATCCCTTTATTTTAAGAGGTCATGCGAAATGTTTTACCTGAGCCAGTTGGTTTTTGCCAGTTCGATCACTTCGTCACCGCGCCCGCTGATGATGGCGCGCAGCATATACAGGCTAAAACCTTTGGCCTGTTCCAGCTTGATCTGCGGCGGGATCGCCAGCTCTTCTTTGGCGACGACGACATCCACCAGCACCGGACCGTCGATGGAGAAGGCGCGCTGCAGGGCTTCATCCACCTCAGAGGCTTTCTCCACGCGAATACCGGTAATGCCGCAGGCCTCGGCGATGCGCGCGAAGTTGGTGTCGTGCAGCTCTGTGCCGTCCGTCAGGTAACCACCGGCCTTCATCTCCATCGCCACAAAGCCCAGCACACTGTTGTTGAAGACCACGATTTTCAGCGGGAGCTTCATCTGCACCACCGACAGGAAATCCCCCATCAGCATGCTGAACCCGCCGTCGCCGCACATCGCCACCACCTGACGCTCGGGGGCCGTCGCTTTTGCGCCCAGCGCCTGCGGCATGGCGTTGGCCATCGAGCCGTGGTTGAACGAGCCGAGCAGACGGCGTTTGCCATTCATCTTCAGATAGCGTGCGGCCCAGACCGTTGGCGTGCCCACGTCGCAGGTAAAGATGGCATCGTCGTCCGCGAAATGACTGATCTGCTGCGCCAGATACTGCGGGTGAATGGCTTTGTCGCTCGGTTTGGCGAGGTCGTCCAGCCCCTTGCGGGCATCGCGATAGTCACTCAGTGCTTTATCAAGGAACGTGCGGTCGGTTTTCTCTTCGAGAAGCGGCAGCAGTGCTGCAAGGGTAGATTTGATGTCGCCCACCAGCGCCATATCGACCTTGCTGTGCGCGCCGATGCTGGCCGGGTTGATATCAATCTGAATGATTTTCGCATCCGCCGGGTAGAACGGGCGGTACGGGAACTGGGTGCCGAGCAGGATCAGCGTGTCGGCGTTCATCATGGTGTGGAAGCCGCTGGAAAAACCGATCAGCCCGGTCATCCCCACGTCGTAAGGGTTGTCGTACTCGACGTGCTCTTTGCCGCGCAGGGCGTGGACAATCGGCGCTTTCAGCTTCCCGGCAAATTCGAGCAGTTCTTTATGCGCGCCCGCGCAGCCGCTGCCGCACATCAGGGCGATGTTGCTGGAGTAACGCAGCAGCTGGGCCAGCTTTTTCAGCTCCTCTTCAGCAGGCGTTACCACGGGCTGCGGGGCGTGATACCAGTGGGTGCTGGCCCCTTCTGGCGCAGCCTTGAGCGCCACATCGCCCGGGATGACAATCACCGATACGCCGCGGTTCAGCACGGCTTTACGCATGGCAATCGCCAGTACCTGCGGGATCTGCTCCGGGGATGAAACCAGCTCGCAATAGTGGCTGCATTCACGGAATAGCTCCTGCGGATGCGTTTCCTGAAAATAGCCGCTGCCGATTTCGGAAGAGGGGATATGGGCGGCAATCGCCAGCACCGGCACGTGGTTACGGTGACAGTCGAACAGGCCGTTAATCAGATGCAGGTTGCCCGGCCCGCAGGATCCGGCGCAAACGGCCAGCTCGCCCGTGAGCTGTGCTTCAGCGCCTGCAGCGAAGGCGGCAACCTCTTCATGGCGAGTGGGCATCCATTCGATGGTCTTCATCTTGTTGAGGCTGTCGCTGAGTCCGTTCAGGGAATCGCCGGTCACGCCCCAGATACGTTTCACGCCAGCCTGTTCGAGCGTTTTTGCTATATATGCAGCCACGGTTTGTTTCATGGTTGTCCGTCTCCTTTTTGTGATATCGCTTACAAGCTTAGAAGAAAGTCACTGTATTGCCTGCTTATTACCCCTTAATTAAAGGTGGTTTTCCTGCGCAATTATTCGGCATAATCTGGTGATACTTAGGATGAAAACAGGAATCATTTCAAATGGTTAAATCATTGTTAATTGCTGTTAATGAAAAGCTATCATGCGACGATCTTGGCAAACTCTTGTTACGACTTGCCGTCGGCGGGCTGATGTTGTTTCACGGGCTGCATAAGCTTTTTGGTGGCGTGGGGTTCATCAGCGGCATGCTGGTGGAAAAGGGGTTGCCGGGGTTTATCGCCTACGGCGTGTTGGTTGGCGAAGTGGTAGCGCCGATTCTGATTATTGTCGGGCTCTTTACGCGCCCGGCCGCGCTGGTGCTGGCGTTTACGATGATCGTGGCGTGGCTGATGGTGGGCACGGGCAAAACCTTAGCGCTGGATGCGGTAGGCGCATGGGCGATTGAAAGTCTGGTGTACTTCTTTATTGGTTCGCTGGCGGTGGCGTTTTTAGGGGCAGGGCGGTACGCGGTAGGGAAAGCGCCCGCGTGGCGGTAATGTCGTGGTAGGTCGGGTAAACGCAGTGCCACCCGACAAAAAAAGCCCGGTGGCGCTGACGCTTACCGGGCCTACAGGTGAATGGTTTACCGTTTATGCGAGAACCAGATCACCCTGCGGATGACACGAACACGCCAGAACATAGCCTTCAGCAATTTCCGCATCCGTCAGCGTCATGGTGCTGCTGACGGTGTAGTTACCTTCAACCACCTTTGTCTTACAGCAACCGCACACGCCCGCACGGCAGGCTGCGACCACCGGCACCTTGTTGCTTTCCAGCGCCTCCAGCAGCGTGGTGCCCACGCGGCCAAAGAAGGTTTGCGCTGGCTGAAGTTTGGTGAACTGAATACCACTGGTTGCCGCTTCCGCCACCGGGGTGAAGAACTGCTCTTTGAAGAAGCGGGTCACGCCAAGCGCTTTCACCTCTTTCTCGACGATATCCATGTACGGCGCCGGGCCGCAGGTCATCACGGTGCGGTTCGCCATATCCGGCACGCTTTGCAGCAGCTCGCGGCTCAGGCGACCGGGCACAAAGCCGTGGGTCGCGTTGTGCTCAGCCACCAGCGTCACCGGATAATCACGCCACTCCTCGGCAAAAATGACATCTTCCGGTGAACGCACGCTGAAGATCACCTGCACGTCAGCCTGCGGGCGATTTTTCTCCAACCAGCGGCGCATCGACATAATTGGCGTTACGCCACAGCCCGCCGCCAGCAGCAGGAATTTATCGTCTGCTTTGTCGTCACAGGTGAAGTCACCCTGCGCGTCAGACAGCCAGATATAATCTCCGCGCTTCACGTCACGTGTCAGCCACTGGGAGCCTGCGCCGTCGTCAATACGGCGGACGGTGAGCGTAATGTACTCGCTCACGCCCGGCGTTGAGGAGATCGTGTAGGCGCGCAGGGTGTCCGCCGAATTGCGAACGCTGACCAGCGCATACTGACCTGCACGGTACGGATAGTAGTCATGGCACAGCAGCGACAGCGTCCACACATCCGGCGTCTCCTGATGGATGTGATGAACCTGCATCCGCCACGGACATTGTGAGGTTGGCATGGTCATGAGTTACTCCTTACGCGCTCAGCAGCTGCTTCATGTCATCTTCAACGTTGGTCACGGAACGCAGACCGAATTTCTCGTTCAGCACCGCCAGCAGGTCCGGCGTCAGGAAGCCTGGTGCGGTCGGGCCGGTCACGATGTTGGTTACGCCGAGAGAAAGCAGGGTCAACAGGATGACAATTGCTTTCTGCTCGAACCATGAAAGCACCAGCGACAGCGGCAGGTCGTTCACGCCGCAGCCCAGTTTCTCCGCCAGAGTGACCGCCAGAATGATGGCCGAGTAAGCGTCGTTACACTGGCCCGCATCGATCAGGCGCGGCAGGCCTTCGATGTCGCCGAAGTCCAGCTTGTTGAAACGGTACTTGCCGCACGCCAGCGTCAGGATCAGGCAGTCTTCCGGCACGCGGGTGGCGAAATCGGTAAAGTAGTTACGCTCGCCGCGGGCGCCGTCGCAGCCGCCGACGAGGAAGATGTGGCGCAGCTTTTCACGGCTGACGAGATCGATCAGCGAATCAGCGGCGCCCAGCAGGGTTTCACGACCGAAGCCGACGGTGATCAGGTGCGGGATCTCGCTGTACGGGAAGCCCGCCATCTGCTGCGCCTGGGCGATAACGGGACCGAAATCGTCGCCTTCGAGGTGGCTCACGCCCGGCCAGCCGACGATGCTGCGCGTCCAGATGCGGTCGTCATACGCGCCCACGGTAGGGTCGATGATGCAGTTAGAGGTCATTACGATAGGGCCCGGGAAGCGGGCGAACTCCACCTGCTGGTTCTGCCAGCCGCTGCCGTAGTTACCGATCAGATGCGTAAACTTGCGCAGCTCCGGGTAGCCGTGCGCGGGCAGCATTTCACCGTGGGTGTAGACGTTAACGCCGGTGCCTTCGGTCTGTTTCAGCAGGTTGTAGAGATCTTTCAGGTCGTGACCGGAAATCAGGATGCACTTGCCTTCGGTCGCCTTAACGTTGACCTGCGTTGGCGTCGGGTGGCCGTAGGTGCTAGTTTCACCGGCATCCAGAATGCTCATTACCTTGAAGTTCATCTGGCCGATTTCCATTGAGCATTCCAGCAGCGCGTTCATATCCGCAGGCCAGGTGCCCAGCCACGCCATGATTTTGTGGTATTGGGCGTAGATGTCGTTATCGTACTGGCCGAGCACGTGCGCGTGTTCCATATAGGCCGCAGCGCCCTTCAGGCCGTACAGGCACAGCAGACGCAGGCCGAGAATGTTCTCGCCAATCGCCGCTTTGTCTTTATTCGGGGTGAATTCTGCCGCCTGACGCTGCAGGTCGCCCAGATCGTCGCTCACCAGCTGCAGTTCGGACATCGGGTTTTCCACGCGGGCGCTGGCATCGGCCTTCAAACACTGCGCTTTCAGCGCTTCACGCAGGGCAATCGCTTCACGGGCATAGCCGACAATGCGCGGAGAATCGAAGTTAACGTTGGTCAGCGTGGAGAAAAATGCGCGAGGGGCGAAGTTGTCGACATAGTGGTCGACAATGCCGTATTCACGGGCTTTAAAGGCCCAGGCGGAAAGGCCTTGCAGGGCTGCAATCAGCAGATCCTGCAGGTCAGATGTTTCTGCGGTTTTGCCGCACATACCCTGTGCGTAGGAGCAGCCATTGCCTGCCGGGGTACGGATGGTTTGTTCACATTGCACACAAAACATAATCACACCTGTTAAAGTTATATTTGATATACATGTTTAAGGTTATGCCTGTGCCAGAACGGTGAAAAGGGCTTTTTGCTACAAAATAGAGGGAGATTGATTTAGCGCAATTTTGGCGGCAGGTTCGCTACCGCCAAAGAAGTATCAGGCCGAGAAGAAGGCCATCAGAACGGGAACCAGCAGGCTTAAAATAAAGCCGTGCACGATGGCGGCAGGGACCAGCTCCAGCCCCCCTGAGCGTTGTAAAACCGGCAGGGTAAAGTCCATCGAGGTCGCGCCACACAGCCCCAGCGCGGTAGAGCGGCTGCGGCGTACCAGACCTGGGATCAGCATGATGGCAATCAATTCGCGCGCAAGGTCATTGAAGAAGGCGGCGCTGCCAATGACCGGACCGAACGATTCGGTCAGAAGAATACCGGAGAGGGAGTACCAGCCAAAACCCGACGCCATCGCCAGGCCGGTTTTCAGCGGCAGGTCGAGAATAACGGCATTAATCACGCCTGCGACCATTGAACTGGCGACGACGACAATGGCGACTATCATTCCCCGGCGGTTGAGGACAATCTGTTTCAGCGTCATGCCATTATTTCGCAGCTGAATACCAATCAGGAACAGCAGGAAGATCAGGGTATATTCGCTGGCCTCCGTGGCGTGCTGTAAAAATGACCACCCTGTAAGGCCAAGAAGAAAACCGAGCACCACGACGCCGCAGAGTTTTAATGATTCCAGCGCCATCGCAATACGGGAAGGGAGTTTTTCCTGTTGATGGTTATTTTTCCAGGGAATAGTGCGTTCCAGCCAGAACAGTGCGGCAATATTGCACAGCAAAATAACCACCACGGTGACGACGGAATAATGGAGGATGGAGAGTAAATTCGCTGACAGGTTATCCAGGAAGGCCAGGCTTATCCCCATAAAGAAAAGAATGACGTAAACAATCCAGCTGAGAAAACGGTTGATGAGCCGTAATGCGGATTCTCTGTGCAGCGGAATAAGGTAGCCCACGATCAGGGGCAGCAAAATGATGAGGAGTCCTGAAAACATGAACAGCCGGTCCTTTTGAGTATCTGTTAAGCGCCAGAGACACTACCCAATAAAGGCTGTTCAGTAAAGCGGCAAAAGAAAGCCGGGTGGCGGCTACGCCTTACCCGGCTTGTATATTTGGGGTGGTGCGGCCTGATGCCCTCACCCCGGCCCTCTCCCACGGGGAGAGGGAGAAAACCATTAATCGCGTTTTTCCAGCAGGGTGCGGTATAGCACGCCACCCAGAATACCGCCGATAATTGGCATCACCCAGAACAGCCACAGCTGTTCTAGCGCCCAACCGCCCTGGAAGATAGCAACCGCGGTGCTGCGCGCCGGGTTAACGGAGGTGTTGGTCACCGGGATTGAGATCAGGTGAATCAACGTCAACGCCAAACCAATGGCGATTGGCGCGAAGCCTGCAGGTGCGTATTTGTCCGTTGCGCCGTGAATAACCAGCAGGAAGCCTGCGGTCAGTACGATTTCAATCACGATGGCAGACAGCATTGAGTAGCCGCCCGGTGAGTGTTCACCGAAACCGTTAGAGGCGAAACCGCTGGCTGCGGCGTCAAAGCCTGCTTTGCCGCTGGCAATCACGTACAGGACTGCGGCTGCAATAATACCGCCGATGACCTGGGCAATAATATAGCCTAATACGTCTTTCACCGGGAAACGACCGCCCGCCCATAAACCCAGCGTCACAGCAGGGTTAAAATGACCGCCGGAAATATGCCCTACCGCGAATGCCATGGTTAAGACTGTTAAGCCGAATGCCAGTGCGACACCGACAAAACCAATTCCTAATTCCGGGAATGCCGCTGCCAGCACTGCACTACCGCAGCCGCCAAACACCAGCCAGAATGTACCAAAACATTCTGCCGCTAATTTTCTGAACATAACCACCTCAATAATAAATTTCCGCACACTATCCTGCGCACGGGTTATATCGCCATAAAGGGATGACGACTCAAAGAGCCTTTATTTTAGAAAGCAACAACACCCCTTCGCCACTTAAATAAATTCGGATAATTTGATTTAAGGCAATGTGATGTCAATCCTTGTTCAAACTGGAGGTAAATAGAGCATAGTCCAATTTTCAAACGGGAGTATCTTGTTCTGGAAGCACCTTTTCAAATGAAACTTGATGGGTAAATTCTGAATTTTTCGTGCTTCATCGGAATAACGGAGGTGTCTGGCAGTGTCCACTCGGCGCCGCTGCCGCTATACTGCTGATAACTTGAAGGAAAAAGTGGTTATTACGCGGGGGATTTATGCTTCTCGAACGTGTGGAAATTGTCGGGTTTCGCGGTATTAACCGCCTGTCGCTCCAGCTGGAGCAGAATAACGTCCTGATCGGTGAAAATGCCTGGGGTAAATCCAGCCTGCTGGATGCGCTGACACTGCTGCTTTCCCCTGAAGATGACTTGTACCACTTCGTTCACGATGACTTCTGGTTTCCGCCGGGGGATGTCGCGGGGCGCGAGAAGCATCTGCATATCATTCTTACGTTTCGCGAGTCCGAGCCGGGGCGGCATCGTGTGCGTCGTTTCCGCCCGATGTCGCCATGCTGGGTGCCATGCGATGATGACTATCACCGTATTTTCTACCGTCTTGAAGGTGAAATGGCGGAAAATGACGGGGTGTTAACCCTGCGTGAGTTTCTTGATGAAAAAGGCAACCCCATCCCGCTGGAGAATATTGACGACCTGGCGCGCCACCTGATTCGCCTGTCGCCGGTGCTGCGCCTGCGCGATGCACGCTTTATGCGCCGGATCCGCAACGGTTCCGTACCCAATATGCCGGAGGTGGAAGTCACCGCCCGCGAGCTGGATTTCCTGGCGCGTGAGCTGGTCTCTCGCCCGCAGAACCTCACCGACGGTCAAATCCGCCAGGGGCTTTCGGCCATGGTGCAGCTGCTGGAGCACTATTTTTCCGAGCAGGGGACGTCACAGTCACGCCATCGCCTGATGCGTCGCCGTTCGCACGATGAACAACGCAGCTGGCGTTATCTTGATATCATTAACCGGATGATAGACCGGCCCGGTGGACGTACCCATCGGGTGATCCTGCTGGGGTTATTCTCGATGCTTTTGCAGGCGAAAGGCACCGTCCGGTTAGACCGGGACGCCCGCCCGCTGCTGCTGGTGGAAGACCCCGAGACGCGCCTGCATCCGATCATGCTCTCCGTTGCGTGGCACCTGTTGAACCTGCTGCCGCTGCAGCGCGTGACCACCACCAATTCCGGCGAGTTGCTCTCGCTAACGCCCGTGGAATACGTCTGCCGCCTGGTGCGTGAATCCTCACGCGTATCCGCATACCGGCTGGGGCCGGGCGGCCTGAATGCGGAAGACGGTCGCCGCATTGCATTTCATATTCGCTTTAATCGTGCTTCATCGCTGTTTGCCCGCTGCTGGCTGTTGGTTGAGGGTGAAACCGAAACCTGGGTTATCAACGAACTGGCGCGTCAGTGCGGTCACCATTTCGATGCGGAAGGTATTAAGGTCATAGAGTTTGCCCAGTCGGGATTAAAACCGCTGATCAAGTTTGCCCGCAGGATGGGGATTGAATGGCATGTTCTGGTCGATGGCGATGAAGCCGGTAAAAAGTATGCCGCAACCGTGCGCGGTTTGCTGAATAACGATCGCGAAGAAGAGCGTGACCATCTGACTATGCTGCCCGCGATGGACATGGAACACTTTATGTATCGACAGGGATTTGACGATGTTTTTCACCGCGTGGCGATGATCCCGGTGGATGTGCCGATGAACATGCGGCGGGTGATCGCCAAAGCGATTCATCGTTCGTCGAAGCCGGACCTGGCCATCGAAGTGGCGACGGAGGCGGGAAGGCGAGGCGTGGAGTCCGTGCCCACGCTGCTGCGTAAAATGTTCTCCCGCGTGCTTTGGCTGGCACGCGGGAGAGCTGATTAACGTTGGGTCGCCTGCGTCATTTGTTGGATCAGGCTATCCAGCAGTTCGTAGCGGCGGCGGTATTCAGCACGTTTCTTACTCGCAATCTCTTCCATCGGTTTGCGCGGCATGGTTAACGGCAGCGCGAAATGGCCGCTCTCCTGGCGTTCGCCACCCAGGGAGAGCCAGAAACTGTCGTAATCCGCCAGCAGTTTCCCCTCTTTTTTCTTGCGGTAACGCCAGCTACGGTAAATGTGGGTGGCATTGCTCACGGCGAGGATCTGTTCAACCGGGAACGCGGTGCCCAGCGTCATCACCGCTTCAACCAGCAGACGTTTCGGGAACAGGCCGTGGCACGCTTTGGTTGCGCCCTGAATCAACTCATGCGGAACGTGCGCTTTAGCGCCCTGTAGCCCGCCGATGAACAGCGTGGATTTTCCCTCAAACGGGCACAGCGTAAAGGTCATTTCGGCCAGCACGGTGTTCTGATGGTTGCAGAAGGTAAGGGTCGCTTCACCCTCTTTGTCCATAAAGGCATCGGCACACAGGCGAATCGTGAATTGCTGCTCGTCCTTTCCGGTTAGCGTCAGCAGCGTCATTCCCTGACTTGAAAGATAGCCCTTGAGCAGCGTGGCGGGGAGGTGTTGGCTCATCGTCTGATAGTGCCCGTTTAGCGCCGCCAGCGCGTTCCGGCGGTTCATACTGACCGTCAGCCACGGACGATGCAGCCGGCACGGCAACCCTGGCTGGACCTGCAAGATTTGAATCAGACGCGGTTGCTTTGCCAGGCTTGCCAGCAGGCGAGCGGTGCTGAAAGGGGAAACCAGGGAACGTAACATAAATTTGCGTCGATATGAGGGGTTCTGCCACGCCAGACCGGGCGTGATGGCACCGGTTGCCAGACTTTTAAAAAGCGCCCAGCCGGACGTAGGCTGCGGCAGATTAGAATAAGGTGTATCGACTATGGAAGACATGTTAGATCCTGCTTCTGGGGGAAGAGCGCTATTTCAGCAGGCGTTTTGTCAACGTCATGTAAACAAATGCGGCCATTTCCAGAAATCAGGGGTTTCGTTGAGGAGTGGTTTAGATAGAATCAACGGTGATGTTAGCCAGAATAATTATTTGGAATATTTATGAACCTTAAGGGAAAACGCAGAAAACTGATTCTGCTGCTGGCGGTCGTGCTGGTGGTCGGTGGATTCTGGCTTTGGCAGGTCCTCAATGCGCCCGTGCCACAGTATCAAACGCTGATCGTTCGCCCCGGCGAGCTGCAGCAAAACGTGCTGGCGACCGGCAAACTGGATGCCCTGCGTAAAGTCGATGTTGGCGCGCAGGTGAGCGGCCAGTTGAAAACGCTGTCCGTCGAGATTGGCGATAAGGTCAAAAAAGGCCAGCTGCTTGGCGTTATCGATCCTGAACAGGCCGAAAACCAGATCCGCGAAGTGGAAGCGACGCTGATGGAGCTGCGCGCGCAGCGTGCGCAGGCCCTGGCGGAGCGTAACCTTGCGCAGGTGACGCTGACGCGCCAGCAGGCGCTGGCGAAAACCCAGGCCATTTCGAAGCAGGATCTCGATACCGCCGCCACGGAGCTGGCGGTAAAACAGGCGCAGATCGGCACCATCGACGCGCAGATAAAACGCAATCAGGCTTCGCTGGATACGGCGAAAACCAACCTCGACTACACCAAAATCGTCGCGCCGATGGCCGGAGAAGTGACCCAAATCACCACGCTGCAGGGACAGACGGTGATTGCCGCGCAGCAGGCGCCAAACATCCTGACGCTGGCGGACATGGGCACCATGCTGGTCAAAGCCCAGGTTTCCGAGGCGGATGTGATCCATCTTAAGCCGGGGCAGAACGCCTGGTTTACGGTGCTGGGCGACCCGCAGACCCGCTACGAAGGCGTGCTGAAAGACATTCTGCCGACGCCGGAAAAAGTGAACGACGCCATCTTCTACTATGCCCGCTTTGAGGTACCAAACCCGCAGGGCGTGCTGCGTCTGGACATGACCGCCCAGGTACATATCCAGCTGACCGGCGTGAAAAACGTGCTGACCGTTCCGCTCTCCGCGCTGGGTGAATCCGCCGGGGATAGCCGCTACAAGGTGAAGGTGCTGCGCAACGGCGAAACGCGCGAGCGCGAAGTGGTGATTGGCGCGCGCAACGACACCGACGTGGTGGTGGTGAAAGGGCTGGAAGAGGGTGAGGAGGTTGTCACCAGCGAAAGCCTGCCCGGAGCCGCTAAATGACCGCGCTGCTTGAGCTGAAGGATATCCGCCGCAGCTATCCGTCCGGCGACGGCCCGGTGGAGGTGCTGAAAGGGATCTCGCTGCGCGTGGAAGCGGGGGAGATGGTGGCGATTGTTGGCGCGTCCGGTTCGGGTAAATCGACGCTGATGAACATTCTCGGCTGTCTGGATAAACCCACCAGCGGTACGTACCGGGTGGACGGAACGGATGTCTCCACGCTCGACGGCGACGCGCTGGCGAAGCTGCGCCGGGAACACTTCGGCTTTATCTTCCAGCGTTACCACCTGCTTTCTCACCTGAGTGCGGCGCAGAACGTGGAGGTTCCCGCGGTTTATGCGGGCGTCGAGCGGAAGAAACGGCTTGAGCGCGCGAAGGCGCTGTTAACGCGTCTGGGGCTGGCGGAACGCGTGGAGTATCAGCCGTCGCAGCTTTCCGGCGGTCAGCAGCAGCGCGTGAGTATCGCGCGCGCCCTGATGAACGGCGGGCAGGTAATCCTCGCGGATGAACCGACGGGCGCGCTCGATAGCCACTCCGGCGAAGAGGTGATGGCAATCCTTCACCAGCTGCGCGATCAGGGGCATACGGTGATTATCGTCACCCACGACCCGCAGGTGGCGGCGCAGGCGGAACGCATTATTGAGATCCACGACGGCGAGCTGGTAAGCAACCCGCCGCCGCGCGAGTCCCGGGCGGCCGCACCGAAAGAGGCGCTGCCGGCCGCAACCGGCTGGGGGCAGTTCTCCAGCGGCTTTCGTGAAGCGCTGACCATGGCCTGGCTGGCGATGGCGGCCAATAAAATGCGCACCCTGCTGACGATGCTCGGCATCATCATCGGTATTGCCTCGGTGGTGTCGATTGTGGTGGTGGGTGACGCGGCAAAACAGCTTGTGCTGGCGGATATCCGCGCTATCGGCACCAATACCATCGACGTCTATCCCGGCAAAGACTTCGGCGACGACGAGCCGCAGTATCAGCAGGCGCTGAAGTATGACGATCTGGCGGCGATTCAGAAGCAGCCGTGGGTCAATTCGGCTACGCCTGCGGTCTCGCAGAACCTGCGTCTGCGCTACGGCAACATCGACGTTGCGGCCAGCGCCAACGGCGTCAGCGGCGACTACTTCAACGTCTATGGCATGACCTTCAGCGAAGGGGCGACCTTCAACGCCGAGCAGCTGGCGGGTAGGGCGCAGGTGGTGGTGTTAGACGCCAACTCCCGCAGGCAGCTGTTCCCGAATAAAACCAACGTGGTGGGGGAAGTGATCCTGGTGGGCAATATGCCAGCCACCGTGATCGGCGTGGCGGAAGAGAAGCAGTCGATGTTCGGCAGCAGCAAAATCCTGCGCGTCTGGCTGCCGTACACCACGATTTCCGGGCGCATTATGGGCCAGTCCTGGCTCAACTCCATTACCGTTCGCGTGAAGGAGGGCTACGACAGCGCCATGGCCGAACAGCAGCTTGAGCGGCTGCTCACCCTGCGCCACGGGAAGAAAGATTTCTTCACCTGGAACATGGACGGTCTCTTGAAAACGGCGGAAAAGACCACACGTACTCTTCAGATGTTCCTGACGCTGGTGGCGGTGATTTCGCTGGTCGTCGGCGGTATCGGGGTGATGAATATCATGCTGGTGTCGGTCACGGAGCGCACGCGGGAGATTGGCATCCGCATGGCGGTCGGGGCCAGAGCCAGCGACGTGCTGCAGCAGTTTTTGATTGAAGCGGTGCTGGTGTGTCTGGTCGGCGGGGCGATGGGCATTGCGCTTTCGATGATGATTGCGTTTGCGCTCCAGCTCTTTTTACCGGGTTGGGAGATTGGCTTTTCCCCCGTGGCGATCCTCACGGCGTTCTTATGCTCGACCTTCACGGGTATTTTGTTTGGCTGGTTACCGGCCCGCAACGCGGCGCGGCTGGATCCGGTGGACGCACTGGCGCGGGAATAACCCGAAAATAAAAATGCCAGCCGATCGGGCTGGCATTTTGCCTGCGGGGTGTACACAATGAATTAGGGAGCTATGCAACCGCTTCTGCTTCAACGGGGACGATCAGACTGGCGTGATTGCCCTTAGGCCCCTGGTGTACATCGAACCGAACGGACTGCCCGGCTTTGAGCGTCCTGTAACCATCCATCTGAATGGTGGAATAGTGAGCGAAGATATCCTCGCCGCCGCCTTCAGGGCAGATGAAACCAAACCCTTTGGCGTTGTTGAACCACTTAACAGTACCCATTTCCATGCTTCGACATCCTTCGTAAATCTTATAAATTAAGATGGAATGAACCGGTGGTGGAGTGGGGGCTGTTCAAAACCTCGCCATCTCACGCTTGTACAATTTAGATAAACGGAAGAAGCCGTCAAGCGTTTGGCGCTGGAGTTGGGACAATAATCAACCAAAATTTGAGGCAGTTAACGCTATTGCAACAGTTTGTGACAGACATCGCGGATGACAGTAATAGATGATTGTTATCTAACATCTGAGGTAGATTCAAAGTGGTTATGCATAATGGGTAAGACCAACGATTGGCTGGATTTTGACCAGCTGGCGGAAGATAAAGTGCGCGACGCGCTAAAACCGCCATCTATGTATAAAGTTATGTTAATGAACGATGATTACACGCCGATGGAATTTGTTATTGACGTGCTACAAAAGTTCTTTTCTTATGATGTAGAACGTGCAACGCAACTGATGCTTACCGTTCATTATCGAGGCAAAGCGATCTGCGGCATCTTTACTGCCGAAGTCGCGGAAACCAAAGTGGCGATGGTGAACGACTATGCGAGGGAGAACGAGCATCCGTTGCTGTGTACGCTGGAAAAGGCCTGATAAGGCATAAAATTGGGGGAGGTGCCTATGCTCAATCAAGAACTGGAACTCAGTTTAAACATGGCTTTCGCCAGAGCGCGTGAGCACCGACATGAGTTTATGACCGTCGAGCATTTACTGCTCGCACTGCTTAGCAACCCATCTGCCCGCGAAGCGCTGGAAGCCTGCTCCGTGGATCTGGTGGCGCTACGTCAGGAACTCGAAGCCTTCATCGAACAAACCACACCGGTGCTGCCAGCCAGTGAAGAAGAGCGCGACACGCAGCCGACGCTCAGCTTCCAGCGCGTGCTGCAGCGCGCAGTATTCCACGTCCAGTCTTCCGGACGTAGCGAAGTGACTGGCGCAAACGTCTTAGTCGCCATCTTCAGCGAGCAGGAGTCACAGGCTGCCTACCTGCTGCGCAAACACGAAGTCAGCCGCCTCGACGTGGTTAACTTTATTTCTCACGGAACGCGCAAAGACGAGCCTAACCAGGCATCGGATTCCAGCAATCAGGTCAATAACAATGAAGAGCAAGCAGGCGGGGAGGATCGTATGGAAAACTTCACCACCAACCTTAACCAGCTTGCTCGCGTTGGCGGTATCGACCCGCTGATTGGTCGCGATAAAGAGCTGGAGCGCGCGATCCAGGTGCTGTGCCGTCGCCGCAAGAACAACCCGCTGCTGGTGGGTGAGTCAGGCGTGGGTAAAACCGCGATTGCCGAAGGGCTTGCCTGGCGCATTGTGCAGGGCGACGTGCCGGAAGTGATTGCCGACTGCACCATCTACTCGCTGGATATCGGCTCGCTGCTGGCGGGCACGAAATACCGCGGTGATTTTGAAAAACGCTTCAAGGCGCTGTTAAAACAGCTGGAGCAGGACACCAACAGCATTCTGTTTATCGATGAGATCCACACCATCATCGGCGCAGGTGCGGCTTCCGGCGGCCAGGTGGATGCGGCGAACCTGATCAAACCGCTGCTCTCCAGCGGCAAGATCCGCGTGATGGGCTCCACGACGTACCAGGAGTTCAGCAACATCTTTGAGAAAGACCGCGCGCTGGCGCGTCGCTTCCAGAAAATCGACGTCACCGAGCCGTCCGTCGAGGAAACGGTGCAGATCATCAACGGCCTGAAAACCAAGTACGAAGCGCACCACGACGTGCGTTACACCGCGAAAGCGGTCCGTGCGGCGGTGGAACTGGCGGTGAAATACATCAACGATCGTCATCTGCCGGATAAGGCGATTGACGTGATTGATGAGGCAGGGGCGCGTGCGCGCCTGATGCCGGCCAGCAAGCGTAAGAAAACCGTTAACGTGGCGGATATTGAGTCCGTGGTGGCCCGCATCGCGCGTATCCCTGAGAAGAGCGTTTCTCAGAGCGACCGCGACACGCTGCGTACTCTCGGCAATCGCCTGAAAATGTTGGTCTTTGGTCAGGATAAAGCCATTGAAGCCTTAACTGAAGCGATCAAGATGGCCCGTGCCGGACTGGGGCATGACCACAAGCCTGTCGGTTCCTTCCTGTTCGCTGGCCCGACCGGCGTAGGGAAAACCGAGGTGACGGTTCAGCTCTCCAAAGCGCTGGGCATTGAGCTGCTGCGCTTTGATATGTCCGAGTATATGGAGCGTCACACCGTCAGCCGTTTGATTGGTGCGCCTCCGGGATACGTGGGCTTTGACCAGGGCGGCCTGCTCACCGACGCGGTGATCAAGCATCCACACGCGGTACTGCTACTCGATGAAATCGAGAAAGCGCACCCGGACGTGTTCAACATCCTGCTGCAGGTGATGGACAACGGGACGCTGACCGACAACAACGGGCGCAAGGCGGACTTCCGCAACGTGGTGCTGGTGATGACCACCAACGCCGGTGTGCGTGAAACCGAGCGTAAATCTATCGGCCTGATCCACCAGGATAACAGCACCGATGCGATGGAAGAGATCAAGAAGATCTTCACGCCGGAGTTCCGTAACCGTCTGGACAACATTATCTGGTTCGATCACCTGTCTACCGAGGTGATCCATCAGGTGGTGGATAAGTTCATCGTCGAGCTGCAGGTTCAGCTGGATCAGAAAGGCGTATCGCTGGAAGTGAGCCAGGAGGCCCGCAACTGGCTGGCCGAGAAAGGCTACGACCGTGCGATGGGTGCCCGTCCGATGGCCCGCGTGATTCAGGACAACCTGAAGAAACCGCTGGCGAACGAGCTGCTGTTTGGCTCGCTGGTGGACGGCGGCCAGGTGACCGTGGCCCTGGACCAGGCGAAGAACGAACTGACGTACGATTTCCAGAGCGCGGCGAAGCACAAGCCGGAAGCGGCTCACTGAGTGAGTTGAACGTTAATGTCAAAAACCGGGCTTTTGCCCGGTTTTTTTATGCCTGCCAAGGTAAAAACAAAACGACAACAGTGTTGTCGTTTTTAGTGTTTTCTCCCTCTCCCTGTGGGAGAGGGTTGGGGTGAGGGCAACAGACCGCAGAGGAATTTTGCGAGGCGCTTTCCAGTTTCCTTCGAAGTCAGTTGCTGGATAAATTCACAGTAATAAAATGGCGGCGTACCTGCAAAATCAGGTGCCGGGATTGGCGTCCTGAAAGTGTGTGAGCAGCAGTAATGCTGCAGGCTTCGTTCGCCCTAAGGAAAAGGGTATAATTCTGCATCTGGCGGGCGAATCGGAAGCTTCTTTTGAAGCGCCAGTAGCACACACACTGGTACGCCAATTCCTTTTCGTCCGCCGCCAGCAAATTGGCGTTTCCTGCGGTGGTAAATTCAAAGTGTGTGAAGGAATTACCCAATGAATACAGAAAACAATTTCGCCCATTTATACACCGAACTCTCCCTCAACCCCGATCTCCCAACCCTTGCCGAGCGCTGCAAACTGCTCACCGAAATCCTGCTGGATTGCAAATCACTCCCGCAAACGCAGCCCGTTTGTCGTTGCCTCGGAGCCTGGCTGGAAGAGGTGAAATCCGGCCTCACAGAATCAATGCGTGATTTTCAGGTGGTGGAATTTGAGGACGAAGCGGAACAGCCGCGACAAAAAGAGTGGTTGCTTGAAGATACAGAAACGAAATGCGACTACTGCCGGGCGTTAAACCATGTGCTGCTGGTGTCGCATTTTGACCGCGATATGTTGCCGCACCTCACGGGGCTACTCCATGACATTACGCATTCAATGGCCGCGGATGTCGTTGCGCCGCCAAGTGCAGAAACGGTAATTCACATTATTTCCTGAGTGCTACCTGAGGCGTCGGGGTGTTCCTCTGACGCCATTGGTTTAAACCCTTTTTTCTGATGCTTACGTAACGTATTGATTTATATAGTGCGAATTTACGTTCCAAAAAAAAGGGTTTTATGCGTAAAAGTTGATTATTTTGTTTGCTAACAATAAGATGGCGTTGTTTCCTTTCAGTTCACTGCCGTACAGGCAGCTTAGAAAAGAAGAAAGTACCGATGACGAACTCGATCCGATGTTCACTGCCGTACAGGCAGCTTAGAAAATTGCAGTGATACAGCTCAAACTCATAACGATTGTTCACTGCCGTACAGGCAGCTTAGAAAAATGAAGGGAAGGCACAGAGTACCTACCCTGATGTTCACTGCCGTACAGGCAGCTTAGAAAGATACATACGGCTCTTTCTTTGGCTTGTACCCGTTCACTGCCGTACAGGCAGCTTAGAAAAGAACAGAAGCGCAAGCATCGCCGCATCATTGGTTCACTGCCGTACAGGCAGCTTAGAAATCTGTCCTACGTTAAACTCCATGCCGCGCTTTTGTTCACTGCCGTACAGGCAGCTTAGAAACGCCGTAATCGCCGCGCCTGAGCCATACGCATGTTCACTGCCGTACAGGCAGCTTAGAAAACGCTGACCAAAATGACCGCTCACTGGAACCTGTTCACTGCCGTACAGGCAGCTTAGAAAATAACTGCATCCCACATATTTTCTCTGAAGATGGTTCACTGCCGTACAGGCAGCTTAGAAAAAGAAATGCCAAAAAACAGGGCGGGCGCAGTAGTTCACTGCCGTGCTTGCAGCTTAGAAAAATGAGCAACATCGACAAACAGGCGCTACAGGGTTCACTGCCGTACAGGCAGCACAACTAAAACCAACCCTTTAAAACATTCACCTTACCTATTTAAACCTTAATACCATCAAACCCGCACTCTCTATTTTTCACAATAAATAAAAAATTCATTCACGCACAAATTATATTCTAACCAATATATTATTCGTAAAAATAATGCATTAAATGAAAAAGTAATTTTTCGCTTTATTATCACGGTAATTACTCTTCATTTGATACCCGTCACATTTGTTTTCATCTTATCTCCGATAACATACCGCGCATTCAACACCTTGAAATAAAAGCCCTTGCCATGTCCGTAAACAGCATCACCCCTACAGATTTAAAAACCATCTTGCATTCAAAACGCGCCAACATTTATTACCTGGAGAAATGTCGCATCCAGGTAAATGGTGGACGCGTTGAATATGTCACCCAGGAAGGGAAAGAGTCGTTTTACTGGAATATTCCCATCGCCAATACGACAGCGGTAATGCTGGGAATGGGAACATCCGTTACGCAAATGGCAATGCGGGAGTTTGCGCGGGCAGGGGTAATGGTCGGCTTTTGCGGAACGGACGGCACGCCGCTTTATTCTGCGAACGAGGTGGATATCGACGTCTCATGGCTCAGCCCGCAAAGCGAATATCGTCCGACGGCGTATTTACAAAACTGGGTCTCATTCTGGTTTGATGAAGCAAAACGTCTGCAGGCGGCAAAGCAGTTTCAGTTCATTCGCTTGCAGCAAATCGAAAAACAGTGGGCAGGGCTGCGGATGCAGCGGGAAACGTCTTTTCAGCCCGATCGGGACGTGCTGGAAACTATTCTGGAGCGTGCGAAGCAGGGGATGGAAAACGCGCAGGATCATACGTCACTGATGCTTCAGGAAGCACAGCTCACAAAATCGCTCTACAAACTGGCCAGCCAGACGGTGGGCTACGGCAGTTTTACCCGCGCCAAACGGGGAGGCGGGGCGGACATGGCGAACCGTTTTCTCGATCAGGGCAACTATCTGGCCTACGGGCTGGCGGCTGTCGCGGCCTGGGTGACGGGCATACCTCATGGTCTGGCGGTCATGCACGGAAAAACCCGACGCGGCGGGCTGGTTTTTGATATTGCCGATTTAATCAAAGACGCCCTTGTTATGCCGCAGGCATTTATTGCGGCCATGGAGGGTGAGGATAAGCAACAGTTTCGTCAGCGCTGCATTAACGCGTTTCAACAGGCTGATGCGCTGGATGTGATGATCACGACCTTGCAGGAAACCTCGCACTCGCTGGCGGGTGTTGAAAAATGAATGTGCTGATTATCTCCCGATGTACCAAACGTGCGCGCGAGCAAAGCTGCCAGATTATCGATCAGTTTGCTGAGCGCACAGGTGACGCGGCGTGGCAGACGACGATTACGATGGAAGGCGTCGACACGCTGCGCAAGCTGCTGCGGAAAACGGCACGTCGTAACACCGCAGTGGCCTGCCACTGGCTGAAAAAAAACGGTCAAACTGAACTGCTGTGGATAGTCGGGAATTTGCGTCGCTTTAACGCACTGGGGCGCGTGCCAACAAATCGCACAACGCTGCAAATTATCCGTAATGACAGCGAACACCGCTGGCAGAGTGCGGAAAGCATCGCCCTGCTGGCGGCAATTGCCGGGCTGTTTCATGATTTTGGTAAAGCGGGGATGTGCTTCCAGCAGACGCTTAAGGGTGAAAGTCAGCACCTTTGTCAGCCGTATCGCCATGAGTGGATCTCGGTTCGTCTGTTCGAGGCGTTTGTAGGAAAGCAAACCGATGAGCAGTGGCTGACATCCCTCACTCAGCTAAAAGCCGCTGATGAAAAGGCCATGCTGAAAGCGCTGAAGATGGATACGGACAAGAACTGCAGCCTTTTGGAGAAACTCCCGCCTCTGGCTAAAGTGGTGGTATGGCTGATGTTGTCGCATCACCGTTTACCGCAGTCGCATTCGACACGTCCTCAGTTGATCTACTGCGAAGGCTGGTTTGAGAAACAGCTGAACGCAGACTGGAACTCACTTAATCATAAATCTACCGAAAAACATCAGTGGAAAGAGCGTGATTTTAAAAACGTCTGGAAATTCCCGCACGGTACGCCGCTAAAAAGTAAAACCTGGCGCGAGAAAGCCAGGCAGATTGGTAAACGCATCCGGAACCTGCCCGCGCTGCTTCAGGCGGGATCGCTGGATAATCTTTTTACCCTCCATCTTGCTCGCCTGTCGCTGATGCTGGCCGATCACGTTTACTCCTCTCAACCCGCGTATGCCGGGTGGCAGGATGATGCCGTCCAGTGCTGGGCCAACAGCGACCGCCAGTCCGGGCAGCTCAGGCAAAAGCTGGATGAGCACAATGTCGGCGTCGCGCATCTGGCGCTGTTGATGGGGCGTTCTCTTCCGGCATTGCACCGTTCATTACCCGCCATCGCCCGGCATAAAACGTTCCGGGAAAGGGCGAAAGAAGAGCGTTTTCACTGGCAAAACAAAGCGTGGGACGTTGCGTCTGCACTGCGCGAGAAGAGTGTCGAACAGGGCTTCTTCGGCATCAATATGGCCTCGACGGGATGCGGTAAAACCTTTGCTAATGCCCGGATTATGTACGCTCTGGCAGATGAGCAGGCTGGGTGTCGTTTTAGCGTGGCGCTGGGGTTACGCACGCTGACGCTGCAGACGGGCCAGGCTTTGCAGTCGCGCCTGGGGTTGGATGACGACACGCTGGCCGTCGTGACCGGTGCCGCAGCAGTGAAAGAGTTATATCAGGGTAATGACGCTGAAGATAACAGCAGCGCCAGCGACGAAACGTTCTTCGCCAGACATCACTACGTGCATTACGAAGGGGCGACCAGTAGCGGTATCGCCCAGCAGTGGCTGGCGAAAGAACCGGCGCTCAATCGCCTGGTCAGTGCCCCGGTGCTGGTGACAACCATCGATCACCTGATGCCTGCAACGGAAGGCGTGCGCGGCGGCAGGCAGATCCCTGCCATGCTGCGTCTGTTGACCAGCGATCTGGTGCTTGATGAGCCTGATGATTTTGACGTTGATGATTTGCACGCCCTTTGTCGGCTGGTGAACTGGGCGGGAATGCTCGGTTCTCGCGTGCTGCTTTCCTCCGCAACGTTACCTCCCGCGCTAACGGAAGCGCTGTTTGAAGCCTATCGGGAAGGGCGCAGAGCCTGGCAGGTTGCGTGCGGTCAGTCGGACAGACCGATGAGTATCTGCTGCGCCTGGTTTGATGAGTATGGCGCGCAGTCGCAGGATGTCGCAGATGATGCTCAATTTCGCCAGGCGCATGGCGATTTTGTCAGGCAGCGGATTAAACGTCTGCCAGACCAGCTCCGGCTTCGCCTGGGTAAACTGGCCGCCGTGGAGCCACACGCTTCCCGCAATGCTGATGTTGTCTCTGCGGTGGCCCAGACGTTGCACCAGCAAATGTTCGCGTTGCACGGTCATCACCGTAGCACGCATAAAAGCGGCAAAACCGTGTCGTTTGGTCTGGTGCGGATGGCGAACATCAACCCGCTGGTTGCCGTCGCGCAGGCGCTAATGGCATTACCTTCTCCCGATAACTACCACATTCATTATTGCGTGTACCACAGCCAGCACCCGCTGGCGGTGCGTGCGGCGATTGAAAAACGACTCGATGCCGCGTTCACGCGGCACAAACCGGAGCGGGTCTGGCAGTTACCTGAAGTTAAGCAGGCGCTGACGTCGCCGGAACAGCATCATCTTTTTGTCGTGCTCGGAACATCCGTTCTCGAAGTCGGGCGCGATTTTGATGCCGACTGGGGGATTATCGAGCCGAGCTCGATGCGTTCGCTTATTCAGTTTGCGGGACGTATTCAGCGGCATCGTCAGATCGTGCCTGAGAGCGAAAACCTGGTGATTTTGGAACGCAACATGCGTGCGCTTCGCGGAGAAAAGATCGCCTACTGCCGACCCGGTTTTGAAACCGAACATCATCTTCTGCCTCACCACGATCTCCATGAGCTGCTCAGTGAAGAGGGCTACCGCACGCTGAATGCGATCCCGCGCATCGTTGAAAACCTGCCCGGCAATGCGCTGGCGGCGCTGGAGCACGCCCGTTTGCGGGCCGCGCTGCTGGGCGGCGGCGATAAGTCAGATGTGGTGGCCGCATCGTGGTGGCGGCTGCCGCTGACGTGGAACGGCGAGCTTCAGAGACGTACACCGTTTCGCCGCTCGTCCCCACAGGACACTTTCTTTTTGAGTATGGAAGAGGAAGGCGATGAACCTGAGTTTTGCCTGATGCAGGAAAACGGGGTGTTAAAACCTGCGGGAGGATTTTGTGAACAGGCGTTATCCATGGCAGACGGCGTAGAGCCGTGGGTTGCCATTGATTATGCCGAGGTATTACAGGCGCTGGCCGAGACGAAGCAGATGGAGCTGGACGCGGTGTCGCGACGGTATGGCGAAATGACGTTAAGAGTCAGCAGGGAGGAGGAAACAGAGCAATGGCTGTATCACCCAGTATTGGGTGTGTTTCGCGCCCTCTGAAAGAGGGCGCGAGCTGCTTGTTCAGCAGTATAAAATAAATGATAAGAGCCTCATATATTTCTAAGCTGTCTAGGCGACAGTAGATAAGCATTATATTTATTTAAGGTTTTTAGGCAAGAGTATGTCACTTAAAGATAAAAGCATAATATAGGTGTGGATGAACGTTTTGAAATAGAGTACTTTATTTTTACTCAAATAAAGGAATGTTTCACTGCGATGATTTTTATCAGGTTTTTATTTGTCTTGGTTATGATTCTGTTTTGTTTTTATTCGAGCTATTTATATTAAATATAATTTCGCGATTTATATTTTTATTGATTATAAGTGCAAGAGTTAAGGTGGTATATGAAGGAAGGAACACTATTCTCATTTATTACAGCTTTCATTGCCGGACGACGGCAAACAAAGCTGGAAGCATTTGATAAAGAGGCCGCAAAGCGCAGCGATACAGATAGCGCGACGCTTGCGGCAGAACGCCGGGATATAGAACTTCGCTATGAGCCGAAAGCATGGCTGACGGATGCCGCGAAGCGAGCCGGACAAATTAACCTCGTGACCCATGCGGCGAAGTTCACCCACGGGGATTCAAAAAGTAGCAGTATTTACAGCGAGGCAGTGGCCAGAGAAGGGTATCTCGGCAGTACAGCGTTGTCAGGTCTGGAACCGGACGCCGTGGGCAATGCAGCTGCACTGGATGTGGCTAAGCTCATGCAAACGCGTACTGCAGATGGCGATTCCCTTCTGGCGAGCCTGAAACGGGGTGACCACGCTGCGCTGTCGGCATTTACCGACGATGAGAATCAGGTAAGGGAGTGGGTTGCAGGATTCTCGAGAGCCTTCGCTCCCGGAAAACCTGCATCGCATAAGCTTGCGAAGCAAGGCTATTTTCCTGTTGGCGATAGTTACCATCTTTTAAGTCCGCTGTTTGCCACTTCGCTCGTTCACGCGGCACACCAAAAAATGGTTGCCCTGAGGTTTGGGGAAGAGATGAAAAACATCTGGAAAGCGCGGCGCGAGAAATCCTGGCACCCCGGTACGCTAACGCTTTTCCCAGATTCAGCGGAAACGCACTTTGGTGGCACCAAACCTCAGAACATTTCCTATCTCAACAGCGTGCGCGGTGGGCGTGTCTGGCTGCTTTCATGTCAGCCGCCGCAGTGGAAAAAAGCGGAAAAGCCGCCGACGACGTTACGTTCTATTTTCACTTCAGGTGGTCAGTTTGATCGACGTGCAAACAGCACTGTTCAACTGCTTGTGTCTTTATTGACCAGAACCGGTGATTACACCAACGTCCGTATTCGCGAAGCACGTGATGAATACATTGATGCGCTTATCGACCTGCTGTTTGTTGTGGCGTCGGAACTACAGCGTGATACGTGGCAAAACTGGACAATCTTGTGCCCTCGATTAGCCAGTCATCAACAACTCTGGCTCGATCCCTGGCGCACAAAAAACGATGAAGTCTTTCGTCTGGAACGGGATAAAGACGACTGGCAGGCTGGAGTCGCAGAGGATTTTGCCTTGTGGCTGAATACAAGGTTGCGAAAAGGGTTGAAGGATATTGGAAAGGTGGAAGAGCGTGAGTGGCAAACCCGTGAACATTTACGCACCAACCTCCGAGAAATGGAAAAAATTATCCAGGGGGCGCTGAAATGAGTTCACTGATCGTACTTCGCCGTATCAGAGTCGAAAACGCCAACGCGATTGCTGGCTTGACCTGGGGTTTTCCCGCCATCACCCATTTCCTGGGTTTTTCCCATACGCTGTCGCGCAGGTTGACGGAAACGCACGGGCTACGCATTGATGGCTGTGCTGTCGTGAGCCACGAACATCAGATCCACGCGCATAGCTCTGGCCGTGATTATCAATTTGCCCTGACCCGCAATCCGCTTACTCGGGACGCGAAAACCGCCTCCTTTAATGAAGAGGGGCGCATGCATATGACGGTTTCGCTGCTGCTCGAGTGTCACGGGGAAATCCCCAACGGTGAATACGGGCAGCGCGACCTGGCCGAGTTTCTGTCTCAGGTGTGCCCGACGCTCCGACTGGCGGGGGGAATCATCGTTGATATCCAGGATATTTCGGTCATGGCTATGCCTGCCAGCGCTCAGGATATGGGCCGATTACAGTGGCAACTGATGCCGGGCTTTGCCCTGCGCGATCGCAGCGGCTGGCTGGGCGAACATCATCAAACGCTTCTTGAAAACGATCCTAACGCCACGCTGCTTGATGCCTGGCTGGATTTTGCTGCTCTAAAAATACAGGCCGAAACGCCGGATGACGGCAACATACGCGAAGGCGAACCGGCCAACTGGCACGTTGTTCCCAAACCCAATCCCGGTTATCTGGTGCCATTAATGACCGGCTACCAGCGCATCTCTGAACTCTACGCTCCCGGCGTCGTAGCAAACACGCGCGATGCGGAAACGCCCTTCGCGTTTACGGAAGCCGTGTATGGCGTGGGCGAGTGGTGCGGACTGCACCGAATTCGGTCACTGGAAGAGATTTTCTGGCGGTATCGCACGACAGAAACAGGCTACTACTGTCAGGGTGCGGGCGCGCCGTTGACATCTGAACATCTTAATTAAAAAGGACTTATCTATGGCAAAGGCTCCTACTGCCGTTAAAACGGCATCCGTACTGGCATTTGAACGTAAACTGGCAACCTCGGATGCGGTGATGTATTCCGGAAGCTGGGAGGGTAAGCAGTGGCAGCCTATCCGCATCCAGGAAAAAGCGGTGCGCGGCACTATTTCTAACCGTCTGAAAAATGCGATCACCAACGATACGACAAAGCTGGATGCTGAAATCCAGAAACCGAACCTTCAGCGTGTAGATGTTGCGGCGCTGCCTGCCGATGCAGATACCCTGAAGGTAAAATTTACCCTGCGCGTGCTGGGTAACCTGTCGACGCCTTCAGTGTGTAATGACCGCGCCTATCAGGATGAACTTCAGCAGGTTATCGACGGCTATATCAATGACCACGGTTTTGCCGAACTGGCGCGCCGCTACGCAACCAACCTGGCGAACGGTCGTTTTTTATGGCGCAACCGCGTCGGTGCAGAAAAAATTATCGTGACCGTGACGGGCAGTCAGTCCTGGACGTTTGATGCGTACAATTATGCGCTGCGAGATTTTTCCGCCAGCGATGAGCAACTCAATACGCTGGCGCAGGAAATCGAAAAAGGGCTTAGCGGTGAAGGATTTGTTCTTCTGAACGTCGAAGCACAGGTGCTGCTCGGTGCCGGGCAGGAGATCTTCCCGTCACAGGAGTTGGTCCTGGACAGCAACAGCAGCAAGAGCCGCCTGTTGTATCAGGTAGACAGCGTTGCGGGCATGCACTCGCAGAAAATCGGGAATGCCATTCGTACTATCGATACCTGGCACCCTCAGGTAGACGCGCTGGGCGCTATCGCCGTTGAGCCGTACGGCTCAGTCACCAGCCGCGGAGTGGCCTGTCGTCAGCCGAAAGAGAAAATGGACTTCTACACCTTGCTGGATAACTGGGTGACGAAAGGCCAAAAGCCTGACGTTGAACAGCAGCATTACGTGATGGCCGTCCTGATCCGCGGCGGTGTTTTCGGTGAGAAGGGCGACTAAGGAGTGGTTATGGATCACTATCTTGAGATCCGCGTTCTGCCTGACCCGGAGTTCAGCGAGGAGATGCTGATGGCCGCGCTGGTGGCAAAACTGCATCGTGCGCTGGGCCAGCGGGGGCAGGGGGATATTGGTATCAGCTTCCCTGCACATGGCATTAAGCCCGGCGCGGTGTTACGCCTGCACGGTACTCAAACGGCGTTAAGCGAACTCGAATCACTCATATGGCGAAAAGGGTTGAGCGACTACTGCATGTCTTCAGGCATCCTGCCCGTGCCGGTCGTCAACCAGTGGCGCTGCGTGAGCCGCGTCCAGGTGAAAAGCAGCGCGCAGAGGCTTATGCGACGTTCGGTGAAAAAAGGATGGCTAACTGAGGAGGAGGCGCAACAACGTCTTCTGACGATGCAGGAGGCGCGAACGGATTTACCCTGGCTTAACCTGCGCAGTCTCTCAACGGGTCAGTCTTTTAAGCTCTTCATTCGGCATGGTGATTTGCTCTCTGCGCCTGTCTCCGGGATGTTTACGACCTATGGACTTAGCGCGACGGCGACGGTTCCCTGGTTCTGAGACGCATAACCGCACCCGCGTTCAGGGTGCGGTTTTTTCAGCCAGTCGGGTATCAAAAATAAAGGGCAGCTGCTGAACTGAATTAAGCGCCGTGTGGAATGCCGGATGTAAGGGGTTAAGGATGGCATTGTTTTCATAAGGGATGATACAGGAAGGTAAGATAAGCGCGAGGGCGCTGTTAGCCTGCAACCATCCGGTTCCCAGATCCATCGTTGATACTGGGGCTGGATTTTCCTGCCAGTCCTCGGGGAGCCACGCTTTATCCAGATAATCAATCTGGTCATCCGGGATATCAATGCTGTAAAGCTGGTATTGATTCAACACTGTATCCTTTCGAACGTGCACCAAAATCTCAAGTGAGGCCAGTGAAATGGAGGTGGATACATAAACAGCTGGATGACCTTTATGGTTCCAGCGGCCGCCATACTGATTTGCACCACTTCCACTCCACGCTTCGCTGGCATAGCGTCCCGTTACCAGTCGATAAAAAATCATGCGAACACGCCATGTTCGAGTCGACCAATCAGGTCGGTGACTTCCAGTGCACCGGTTTCCGTAGCGATCAGGTCGACAGGGGCAACATTTCCCAGCCCGCGCACCGGTGCCTGCAGCCAGTTCCATGCCTCTTCTTTGCTGCCAAAATAGTCGACGGCAGCATCCAGCACCCGAACGAAACGGGCCACGCGTTCGCTTTCATCCGGCGTCAGTGTCCGTCCCGCGCTTTTACGGCGGGCCACGTTACGTTCGTTAATCCCGGTGACGCGCAAAATGTCCGCTTTAGACATCGCCGTCCATTCATGAATATTGTCGAGGACGCTGACGGGTAAGCCCTGATTGAGAAATTCAATCAGCCGCATTCCTCTGTTTGCTGGTAATCCGGCGTACCGCCAAAGCGCGTTATCAGCAGGTCTCTGCGCGGGGATCCATGTTCTCATGTTTCCTCCTGAGTAATGTCATTTGTCATGGTTAAGTATAGCCATTTGTCAGAGGGAGGGGAATGAGTGTTTTTCATGCTCGGGGTATGAGAAGAAGGGTTTTCTACCCTAATTTTTAGCGTGTTTATAATACGTTGATTTTAAATGGATATTTTGGAAGGTAAAAAAGAGGGTAAGAGAAGGGTTTTTAGCTTTTTTTGTATGAAAATCATAATGGTGTGGGGATATTATTTCAGTGCACTGCCGTACAGGCAGCTTAGAAACTTCGGTTTCGATTTTTTTCTTCCGGTCATCCGTGCACTGCCGTACAGGCAGCTTAGAAATCGCTTCAGGACGACGCTGGTCCCTTCGTCGGGTGCACTGCCGTACAGGCAGCTTAGAAAAGTTAAAAGTACAACAACAGGCGCTTACACAAAGTGCACTGCCGTACAGGCAGCTTAGAAAAGATGGTTGGGTGGCTTGCAGTGAGCGGATGCGTGCACTGCCGTACAGGCAGCTTAGAAAAATGACGCTCTGCACTTCTAACAGCGTCAATGGTGCACTGCCGTACAGGCAGCTTAGAAAGTAAAGAGAGCCACCGCAATTGAGGCTAAACTGTGCACTGCCGTACAGGCAGCTTAGAAAAGAGACGAGATCCTATCCGGTCGCCTGTGACTGTGCACTGCCGTACAGGCAGCTTAGAAACTTTGTCTCAGCCCCGTGAATATCGCCTCTGTGTGCACTGCCGTACAGGCAGCTTAGAAATACCCAAAGTGTGACTATAAAAACCACTCTCTGTGCACTGCCGTACAGGCAGCTTAGAAATCCTCCAGTTCGGGTTTTACGTTTTGATGTATGTGCACTGCCGTACAGGCAGCTTAGAAAAAATACAACGGGAATTTTATCTGATGATGATCGTGCACTGCCGTACAGGCAGCTTAGAAAGGATGGACGGGTACACTTACGGCTATCGATCCGTGCACTGCCGTACAGGCAGCTTAGAAATGGCTCATAAGCAGCAGTTTAATGAGGCAGTGGTGCACTGCCGTACAGGCAGCTTAGAAACTGCCGCCCGCTTTAAAAATATGCTTCCGGAAGGTGCACTGCCGTACAGGCAGCTTAGAAAACCAGCATTGTTATTTTTGCTGTTGTCGTTTTGTGCACTGCCGTACAGGCAGCTTAGAAATGCAATAGCAGGTTTTTTTATACCCGAACATGGTGCACTGCCGTACAGGCAGCTTAGAAACATTCGAAGAGCCCGACGCGCCGATTTTCAAAGTGCACTGCCGTACAGGCAGCTTAGAAATGCTGCCAAAGGTCGCACACCCTGAGCCGCCAGTGCACTGCCGTACAGGCAGCTTAGAAATTCGCAGTCAACTCAGCAATCTGGTCATTAAGGTGCACTGCCGTACAGGCAGCTTAGAAAATCTGTCAAGATGGCGTATATCTGCGCCGCGGCGTGCACTGCCGTACAGGCAGCTTAGAAATGAAAAAATTCGCTTACGAAATGAGTTCCTCTGTGCACTGCCGTACAGGCAGCTTAGAAAATAACTCTTGGCCAATCCGAGCTTTTCGGCGGGTGCACTGCCGTACAGGCAGCTTAGAAATCCGAGGCATCGTTATCCGCCGGGCGGAATTTGTGCACTGCCGTACAGGCAGCTTAGAAAGCCAGCCTGGCGGATCAGCTGATGGGCGGCGAGTGCACTGCCGTACAGGCAGCTTAGAAAAGGCGGACATAGCCAAAGGATGGATGGTAGAAGTGCACTGCCGTACAGGCAGCTTAGAAAGCTTCTTGTTCAATGATGGTTCCGTTCAGAACGTGCACTGCCGTACAGGCAGCTTAGAAAGGTCCCCTCGTCGCTGCTGGCCATCAGTCTGAGTGCACTGCCGTACAGGCAGCTTAGAAAAAACACGATCTCAACAATGTTCTCTCAGTGATGTGCACTGCCGTACAGGCAGCTTAGAAATGCCGGACATCGTTAATATCGTTCTCAGGGTAGTGCACTGCCGTACAGGCAGCTTAGAAATGCCGGACATCGTTAATATCGTTCTCAGGGTAGTGCACTGCCGTATAGGCAGCTTAGAAAGTTCAGGGATTCAGCCAGGGCTTCCGAGGCATGTGCACTGCCGTACAGGCAGCTTAGAAATACTCAACTTATGCGCCCAATGCAATTATCTTGTGCACTGCCTTACAGGCAGCTTAGAAATATCTTACAAAAGCCGATTATCGTTGCTGCGTTGTGCACTGCCGTACAGGCAGCTTAGAAACGACCCAAAAAACGGTACTCCCGGAGCGGTTCGTGCACTGCCGTACAGGCAGCTTAGAAAGTCACGACCCCGCCAGGCTGCGCAATAGTGTTGTGCACTGCCGTACAGGCAGCTTAGAAAGGATAAAGTAAAACCCGCGAGGTGCGGGTTTGGTACAACTGCCGTAGAGGTAGCTTAAAAACTCTGCCATTACGCACTGATGCGAGCGAACTCATCCACTGCCGCACACGCAGCTTAGCAAAATAGAAAATAAGGTCTCATCCCCCTTACTCTCCACACTGTCGAACAGACAGCCCGGAAGCTGAACCGAACCGTCAAATAATTGTTCAAATAATCAACTGCACCACAAAAAAATAAGGCCGGGAAAATCCCGGCCTTATTTAATATTCATCTGCCATTACAGGCGAAAACAATTAGCGACTACGGAAGACAATGCGGCCTTTGCTCAGGTCGTACGGGGTCAGTTCAACAGTCACTTTGTCGCCCGTTAAAATGCGGATGTAGTTTTTGCGCATTTTACCGGAGATGTGCGCAGTTACCACGTGACCGTTTTCCAGCTCTACGCGAAACATGGTATTAGGCAACGTATCAAGTACGGTACCCTGCATTTCAATATTGTCTTCTTTGGCCATCTAATCCTCTGGGGTATCACTACCAAGTTTTGAACCGGCAAGATAATGCCGAAATTCATCAATTAAGTAAAGAATTGCGCGTTTAAAACGCAGCAAAACAGTTTCAGCGCATTGCCCAAGCGTCACGGTACAACCGAACGGAAAGCGCATTCGTAAAGGGGAAACGACAGGATAAACGTCAGGACGTTATCTGAAGCGAGGGTCCCAAACGGCGGCGGGGCAACAGGCAGAAGCTACTCTGCGGCATAATTATAACACCCTCATAAAAAATATGCGGAAAACATTTAGGCATTGGGCAGAAAGAGTGTACGCGGTACCCAGAAGTCGCGCGGGAGCTTCTCCTGACGGCAATTATCGAGATGTTCAATGTAGTGGCGGCGGGAGATTTCGACGGCGCCGAGCGAGGCGGTGTGCTCGTTAAGTACCTGGCAATCCATCAGTCGTCCGCCACGCAGGGCAAATTCCTCGCAGAACACCAGCAGTGCCGTTTTTGAGGCATTAACCGCACGCGAGAACATCGACTCCCCACAAAACAGCGTTCCCTGAGCCACGCCGTACATGCCGCCCACCAGGTCACCGCCATCCCATACTTCAATAGAATGCGCGTAACCCAGCTCATGCAACTGATGATAGGCGGTGATGATATCGCGAGTGATCCATGTGCCTTCGTGCCGATCTTCAGCACAGCCTTCAATGACCTGACCAAAAGCGTGATTCAGGGTTACGCGATACGGCGACTTCGCGTGAAAGCGCTTCATGCTGCGGCTAATGTGAAACTGCGCTGGCCACAATACGGCTCGTGGATCGGGTGACCACCATAAAATCGGGTCGCCTGGAGAAAACCACGGAAAAATTCCGCGCTGATAAGCCATCAACAGACGAGCAGGGCTGAGATCGCCGCCCAATGCCAGCAACCCGTTAGGTTCACGTAGCGCCCCTTCAGGTGAAGGGAACGCAATATTATGACGAGACAGCTGGACCAGGCGCATGACAGCAGAACTCCAATACGCGAGTGAGGATCGGTACAAATATAGTCTACAGACGTTGTTTAAACTGGTAGTAGCGACCCTGTTTTGCCAACAGTTCTGCGTGACTACCTTGCTCAATAATGTGTCCGTTGTCCATCACAATTATCCGATCGAAACTCGCCAGTCCGCGCAGGCGATGCGTCACCATCAGCACCGTTTTACCGGCCATAACATTCGTCAGTAAATCAAGGATTTGGCTTTCGGTGGTGGCGTCCAGCCCTTCGGTGGGCTCGTCGAGCAGCATCAGCGGCGCATCATGCAGCAGCGCACGGGCGATCGCCAGACGACGCAATTCGCCACCGGAGAGTTGACGACCGCCTTCACCCAGCCAGCTATTCAGACCTTCGTCCTCAAGCAGCTTATGCAGCCCGACCTGTTCGAGCGTGGTACGAAGTGCATCGTCAGATGCGTCCGGCGCTGCCAGCAGCAGGTTGTCGCGCAGAGTGGCGCTAAACAGATGCACGCGCTGTGGGACAACGCTGACGGTCTTGCGTAAGATCTGCTCGCTGAAATCAACCAGCGGCACTGCGTTAAAGAGAATCTGACCGTGCTGCGGATCCCAGGCGCGCGTCAACAGCTGCAGAAGCGTTGACTTACCGCATCCGGTCCGCCCAAGGATTGCAATGCGCTGGCCCGGGTTAACGGAGAGATTGATATCTTCAAGTGCATTCTGCGTCTGTGTGTTATAGGCGAAGTTGACGTTATTCAGCGTCAGCGCAACCTGCGCAGGAACCACACTCTGTTCAGCAGTGAATTTCACCTCTGGCTTCTGCTCGGCAATCTCGGTGATGCGCAGGGCAGAGGCGATAACCTGTCCAAGATGCTGGAAGGCCCCCGTCACTGGTGCCAGCGCTTCGAAGGCTGCCAGTGCACAGAAAACAAAGAGTGCAATCAGCGGGCCTGGCTGCAGATTTCCACCCACGCCGCCGGAGGCCATCCACAGCATCGCGATAACAGCCACGCCGCCGATGAGCATCATCAGCGCCTGGGAGAAGGCCGTGAGTTCAGACTGTCGACGCTGGGCTTCATGCCAGTTCAACTCCGTACTTTCCATACGCGCGCGGTAACGCTTGCTGGCACCGAAAATGGTCAGTTCTGCCTGTCCCTGCAGCCAGGAGGTCAGCTGCTGACGATATTCTCCACGCAGGCGCGTCAGGCTTTCGCCGGTGGATTTACCGGCGCGATAGAACAGCGGCGGCAGGATAATCAACGTCAGCAGCATAATGCCGCCGAGCGTCAGCGCGATAGGGACGTCCAGAACACACAGCCCCAGCGTGACGACAACAATCACCACAAACGCGCCGACTATCGGTGAAATCACGCGCAGATAGAGGTGATCCAGCGTATCGACATCCGCAACCACGCGGTTGAGCAATTCGCCCTGACGAAAACGCGCCAGCCCGGCAGGGGAGAGCGGGAGCAGCTTGCTGAACGTGTAAATGCGCAGGTGCTGGAGCACGCGGAATGTGGCGTCATGGCTGACCAGACGCTCGAAGTAACGCCCGGCGGTACGGGTAATGGCGGTGCCACGTACCCCGGCTGCCGGGAGCATGTAGTTAAAGCTGTAGAGCCCGGCGAAACCTGCAACGGCAGAGGCAGACAGGAACCAGCCAGAAAGGGTGAGCAGGCCGATGCTGGCGAGCAGGGTAATAATTGCCAGCACGATCCCCAGCGTCAGCATCCATTTGTGGCGCTTATACAGGGCAAGATAAGGGAGCAGGGCACGCATCAGATGTCCTCCTGACGATTCGCGAGAAGGGCCGCAAAAGGCCCCTGCGCGGCAACGAGTGAGGCATACTTGCCTTGCTCAACGAGTTGACCGTTTTCCATCACCCAAATCTGGTCCCAGTCGGCGATGCCTTCAAGCTGGTGGGTGACCATCAGCGTGGTTTGCTGCTGTGATGCGGCATTAAGCGCTTCCATCACGCGTTGTTCGCTGTGTGCGTCCAGGCTGGCGGCAGGCTCATCCAGCAACATCAGTTGGCAAGGATTCAACAACGCGCGGGCAACAGCCACACGCTGCGCTTGCCCTACGGACAGCCCTGCAGACTGGTCGCCAACGACCGTATCCACGCCCTGCGGGAGCAGCGGCAGAAACTCGCTAACCCAGGCGCGATCGAGGACCGATTGCAGCTCATCTTCCCGCGCGTCCGGGCGAGCCAGAAGCACGTTTTCGCGTAGTGTGGAAGCCGGAAGCTGCGGGTTTTGTCCTACCCAGCTCAGCTGTTTGCGCCAGGCATCAGGCTCCAAATCGCACAACTCAGTTTTATTAATGCACAGCGAACCGGTGTAAGCCATAAAGCCGGAGAGTGCATTTAACAGCGAGCTTTTCCCGGAGCCACTGGTTCCGACCAGTACCACGCGCTGCCCGGCAGGCAGGGTAAAGTTGAGCGGACCTGCCAGCACTTTGCCTTCAGGTGACAGAACAGAAAAATCCTTCGCCTCAATCGTCACGGGCTCTTTGGCGTTCAGAACGATGTCACCACGCTCGGGATGCGCCAGCGGTGTTTCAAGGAAGGTTTTCAGACTGTCTGCCGCGCCAACCGCCTGTGCTTTGGCATGGTAAAAGGTGCCAAGATCGCGCAGCGGCTGGAAAAACTCCGGAGCCAGGATCAATGCCAGGAAACCCGCTGAAAGCGTTACGGCTGTGCCGTAGTGGCCGAAATCCAGCGCGCCGAGGTAAGAAAACCCGAAGTAGACCGCCACAAGGGCAATCGACAGCGAAGTGAAGAATTCAAGCACGCCAGAGGAGAGGAATGCGAGACGCAGCACCTCCATGGTGCGCTGACGGAAATCCTGAGACGCCAGGCGAATATTTTCCGTTTCCGCTTCACCCCGGCCAAAAATACGCAGGGTTTCCATTCCGCGCAGCCGGTCAAGGAAATGACCGCTCAGGCGGCCCAGCGCGAGGAAGTTACGACGGTTTGCATCCGCCGCACCCATCCCGACCATCGCCATAAACAGCGGGATAAGCGGGGCGGTACCCAGCAGGATCAGCGCCGCTACCCAGTTGGTCGGGAAAATCGCAATCAGTATCAGCAGCGGTACGCAAACGGCCAGCGCCATCTGCGGCAGGTAGCGGGCGTAGTAGTCGTGCATATCGTCGATCTGTTCAAGGATCAGCGTCGCCCAGCTCCCCGCAGGTTTACCCTGGATCCAGGCAGGCCCGGCTTCCTGAAGACGATCCAGGACCTTACGGCGGATCTCGTAGCGGATATGCTGTCCGGCATGAAAACCAACGCGTTCACGCAGCCAAACGACCCACGCACGAAGGATAAAAACCAGAATCAGGACAATAAAGGGCAACAGGAGCGCTTCACGCGGAATGTTCTCCATGATCATATGATTAAGAATGCGGGCCAGCAGCCATGCCTGGGCAACAATCAACAAACCACTGACGAGTCCCAGAAGACGGGAAATCATGAGCCAGCGGCGGGAAAGAACGCTTTGCTGTTTAAGCCAGCGTGTTAACTCTTGTTGACGGGTTTTTTCCATTGCGTACTTTGCAGGTGACGTTATAAGAAATTAGACCACTGCATGTTACACGTGGGGAAAAATAAAGGCGACCTGTGGCCGCCTTTATTTACGTTTGTTACTGACTTGTAAAGATTATTTACCTTGTTCAGCCAGTCCGTCGAGGTAGCGTTCAGCATCCAGCGCGGCCATACAGCCGGTGCCTGCAGAGGTAATCGCCTGACGATAAATATGGTCCATCACGTCGCCAGCCGCGAACACGCCCGGGATGCTGGTCTGGGTCGCGTTACCGTGAATGCCCGACTGCACTTTGATGTAGCCGTTTTCCAGCTCCAGTTGACCGTCGAAGATCGCGGTGTTCGGACTGTGACCGATCGCCACAAACAGGCCCGCCACTTCAAGCGACTCGATGTTATCGGTGTTCTGGGTATCGCGCAGACGCAGGCCGGCAACGCCCATCTGGTCACCCGTGACCTCTTCCAGGGTACGGTGGGTGTGCAGCACGATGTTGCCGCTTGCCACTTTATCCATCAGGCGTTTGATCAGGATCTTCTCCGCGCGGAAGGTGTCGCGACGGTGGATCAGATGTACTTCAGAGGCGATGTTTGCCAGGTAGAGCGCTTCTTCCACTGCGGTGTTACCGCCGCCGATCACGGCGACTTTCTGATTGCGATAGAAGAAACCGTCGCAGGTAGCGCAGGCAGAGACGCCGCGGCCCTTGAACGCTTCTTCAGACGGCAGACCAAGGTAACGGGCAGAGGCGCCGGTGGCGATGATCAGCGCGTCACAGGTGTATTCGCCGCTGTCGCCGGTCAGGCGGAACGGACGGTTCTGCAGATCGACCTTATTGATGTGGTCGAACAGAATTTCAGTTTCAAATTTGGCGGCATGCTCGTGCATACGTTCCATCAGCAGCGGCCCGGTCAGGTCATTCGGGTCCCCTGGCCAGTTTTCCACTTCGGTGGTGGTGGTCAGCTGACCGCCTTTTTCCATACCGGTGATGAGTACCGGGTGCAGGTTAGCGCGTGCAGCATAGACCGCTGCGGTATATCCCGCAGGTCCAGAACCAAGGATTAGCAGCTTACTGTGTTTGGCCGTGCCCATGAGATCCCCATTGTTGTTGGCAGACATTTGGCTGGATTGTAGGGAATTTGTTGTCGTAAAAAAAGAGCGCAGGAATTTTGATATCAATCTGTGTAATAGCCACGGACGATGAATGGGGCGCTATAACATCACTATTTCGCCTGAAATCCGGTCGTTTATAAGGCAATAAAATGACGATTAATACCCTGCCGTAATGAATATCCGGCATGTTGTACTAAAAATCGATGTTTTGCTTTGACAATCACCTGCGCTTTTGCGAAAACATTCAAGGAAGAAAAAAAACCGCGTTAACCGTGTGCCGCATAGGCATGCACGTAAATGCCATTTTTACCGTGTCAGTGAAATCTACGCATGGCGTGGACAGACGCCATACGTGATGTCGGTGACTGCCTTCGGGCAACGGTCTTCTTACCAACAGAACCCGAATCCGCATCGCGTCTATAGCCTAATAATTCGAGTTGCATGAAGGCGGCGACGCAGCGAATCCCCGGGAGCGTACATCAGTACGTGACTGGGGTGAGCGAGGACAAACTGGCCTGGCCAGTTTGAACAGCGCTTGCGCTGGCCCCGAAGGGGCGAGGCCACAGGCCGAGTCAAGCCAACGCACAGGCAACTTGAAGTATGACGGATATAATACATAACCAGGCGATGTGATGACTAACGGGTACAGGCTCTGAACAGTGATGTGCACAGGGTCCAGGCAGGAGTAGGGAAGGAATACAGAGAGACAATAATAATGGTAGATAGCAAGAAGCGCCCTGGCAAAGATCTCGACCGTATCGATCGTAACATTCTTAATGAATTGCAAAAGGATGGGCGTATTTCCAACGTCGAGCTTTCAAAACGTGTGGGACTTTCCCCGACGCCGTGCCTTGAGCGTGTGCGCCGACTGGAAAGACAGGGTTTTATTCAGGGCTATACGGCTCTGCTTAACCCGCATTATCTGGATGCCTCACTTCTGGTATTTGTTGAGATTACTCTGAATCGTGGTGCGCCGGATGTGTTTGAACAATTCAACTCCGCTGTACAAAAACTTGAAGAAATTCAAGAGTGTCATCTGGTTTCCGGTGATTTCGACTACCTGTTGAAAACCCGCGTGCCTGATATGTCCGCCTACCGTAAGCTGCTGGGTGAAACCTTGCTGCGTCTGCCGGGCGTGAACGACACCCGTACGTATGTGGTGATGGAAGAGGTTAAACAGAGCAATCGTCTGGTAATTAAGACGCGCTAACACGGAACAGGTGCAAAATCAGCGTAGTTTGATTACACTCCTGTTAATCCATACAGCAACAGTGCCGGGGAGTCCCCGGCGCTGTTGTCCGTTTTAGCAAACAGGCAGGATATGCCTGATACCTGGAGAGCCTTTCTTGAGCCAGGAATACACTGAAGACAAAGAAGTCACACTATCGAAGCTAAGCAGCGGACGTCGTCTCCTCGAGGCTTTGCTGTTGGTTATTGCCCTTTTCGCCGTCTGGCTGATGGCAGCGTTACTCAGTTTCAACCCCTCCGATCCCAGCTGGTCGCAAACCGCATGGCATGAGCCTATCCATAATTTAGGCGGTGTACCGGGAGCCTGGCTTGCGGACACGCTCTTTTTCATTTTCGGTGTGATGGCCTATACCATTCCCGTCATTATCATTGGCGGATGCTGGTTTGCCTGGCGTCATCGTCAGAATGACGACTACATCGATTACTTCGCGGTATCGCTGCGCCTGATTGGCGCGCTGGCATTGATCCTCACATCGTGCGGGCTGGCGGCGATAAACGCAGACGATATCTGGTACTTCGCCTCCGGTGGCGTCATCGGCAGCCTGCTGAGTTCCGCCCTGCAGCCGATGCTTCACAGCAGCGGAGGTACCCTGACGCTGCTTTGCATCTGGGCCGCAGGGTTGACCCTGTTTACTGGCTGGTCGTGGGTCAGCATCGCCGAGAAGATCGGCAGCTTTATTCTCACTATCCTCACTTTCGCCAGTAACCGTACCCGTCGTGACGATACGTGGGTCGATGAAGACGAATATGAAGATGAGTACGAAGAGGAAGACGAGGCGCCGGTACAGCGTCGTGAATCTCGTCGGGCCCGTATTCTTCGTGGCGCGCTCGCGCGTCGTCAGCGCGTCGCTGAAAAATTTGCCAATCCGCTTGGGCGTAAAACAGATGCGGCGCTCTTCTCCGGCAAACGCATGGATGAAGACGAGCAGGTTGAGTACCGTGCGGCGGGCGCCGCCGTCGATCCTGATGATGTTCTGTTCTCCGGCAACCGTGCGATGCCGGGCGATTTTGACGAATACGATCCGCTGCTGAATGGTCATTCAGTGACAGAGCCGGTCGCAGCCGCTGCTGCCGCTACCACGGCAGCGCAGGCTTTTGCTGCGCCAGCGGAAGCCGTAATGCCATCCGCGCCCGTTCCGGCACCGGAGTCGGTTATCCAGCAACCTCAGGTTGACTGGCAGACTGCGCCGGGTGTTCACACCCCGGAACCTGTTATTGCGCCTGAACCAGAAAGCTATGTTCCTGTGCAGCAGGAACAATGGCAGCAGCCTTATCAGCCGGAGCCCGTGTATGAACCACAGGGGTACCCGGAATATGAGCAGCCGGTCGCACAGCCGTATGTACCGGAACCGGTTGAACCTGCGCAACCATACGCACAACCTGAGCCTGACGTGGCGGAGGAGGCGAAACCGTCTCGTCCACCACTGTACTACTTTGAAGAAGTGGAAGAGCGCCGCGCCCGTGAGCGCGAGCAGCTGGCAGCCTGGTATCAACCTGTGCCGGAGCCGGTGCAAGAGCCTGTCGCAAAAGCGCCTTCCGTTTCCGTACCGCCAGTCGATCCAACGCCTGTGGCAGAGAGCGTGAAGCAAGCCTCTGTCGCTGCCGCCGCTGCGGCACCAGTCTTTAGCCTGGCGACCGGCGGCGCGCCTCGTCCTCAGGTGAAAGAGGGCATTGGCCCGCAATTGCCTCGTCCTAATCGCGTACGTGTGCCCACGCGCCGCGAGCTGGCTTCCTACGGTATCAAGCTGCCTTCCCAGCGTATGGCTGAGGAAAAAGCGCGTGAATCGGACTATGAAGACGACGCCGATGAACTTCATCAGGATGAGCTGGCGCGTCAGTTCGCCGCGCAGCAGAATCAGCGTTACGGTGAAGAATATCAGCACGACGAGCAAATCCAGGAAGATGAAGACGATGCGGCAGAAGCTGAATTAGCCCGCCAGTTCGCCGCTACGCAGCAACAGCGTTATTCTGGTGAACAGCCTTCGGGCGCGAACCCGTTCTCGCTGACGGATTTTGAATTCTCACCGATGAAAGATCTGGTGGATGATGGCCCAAGCGAACCGCTGTTTACGCCGAGCGTAATGCCGGACGCTGAGCCTGTGCGCCAGCAGCCAGCAGCTCAGAACTACGCGCAGCCGCAACAACCTGCTCAGCAGCCATATGCGCAACCGCAGCAGCCACCACAGCCGCCGCAGTTCCAGCAGCCTGCGCCTCAGCCGCAGGAAAGCCTTATTCACCCGCTGCTGATGCGTAACGGCGATAGCCGTCCGCTGCAGCGTCCAAGCACGCCGCTGCCGTCGCTGGATCTGTTAACGCCGCCACCGTCAGAAGTGGAGCCGGTTGATACCTTTGCGCTCGAACAAATGGCGCGTCTGGTCGAAGCCCGTCTGGCTGACTTCCGCATCAAGGCGGATGTGGTGAACTACTCACCGGGTCCTGTGATCACGCGATTCGAACTGAATCTGGCGCCAGGCGTAAAAGCAGCGCGTATTTCTAACCTGTCACGAGACCTGGCGCGTTCCCTGTCGACCGTTGCGGTACGTGTGGTGGAAGTGATCCCAGGCAAGCCGTACGTTGGCCTTGAGCTGCCGAACAAGAAACGTCAGACCGTTTACCTGCGAGAAGTGCTGGATAACACCAAGTTCCGCGATAACCCGTCCCCGCTGACCGTGGTGCTGGGTAAAGATATCGCAGGCGATCCGGTGGTGGCAGATCTCGCGAAAATGCCTCACCTGCTGGTTGCCGGTACCACCGGTTCCGGTAAGTCAGTTGGCGTTAACGCCATGATCCTCAGCATGCTATACAAAGCGCAGCCGGAAGATGTGCGTTTCATCATGATCGACCCGAAAATGCTCGAACTGTCGGTCTACGAAGGTATTCCGCATCTGCTCACGGAAGTGGTGACGGACATGAAAGACGCCGCCAACGCGCTGCGCTGGAGCGTCAATGAGATGGAACGCCGCTACAAGCTGATGTCTGCGCTGGGCGTGCGTAACCTGGCCGGCTATAACGAGAAAATCGCCCAGGCGATGCGCATGGGACGTCCTATTCCGGATCCTTACTGGAAGCCGGGTGACAGCATGGATGCCCAGCATCCGGTGCTGGAAAAACTGCCTTATATCGTCGTGCTGGTCGATGAATTCGCCGACCTGATGATGACCGTCGGTAAGAAAGTGGAAGAGCTGATTGCTCGTCTGGCGCAGAAAGCGCGTGCGGCGGGTATTCACCTTGTGCTGGCGACGCAGCGTCCTTCCGTGGACGTTATTACTGGGCTTATCAAAGCGAACATTCCGACGCGTATTGCGTTTACCGTATCAAGTAAAATTGACTCCCGTACCATTCTTGACCAGGGCGGCGCTGAGTCGCTGCTGGGTATGGGTGATATGCTTTACTCAGGTCCGAACTCCACCTCGCCGGTGCGTGTCCACGGTGCGTTTGTCCGCGATGAGGAAGTTCACGCTGTCGTGCAGGACTGGAAAGCGCGCGGTCGTCCACAATACGTGGACGGGATCACCTCTGACAGCGAGAGCGAAGGCGGCGGCGGTGGCTTTGACGGCGGTGAAGAGCTGGATCCGTTATTCGATCAGGCGGTTAACTTCGTGACCGAAAAACGCAAAGCGTCCATCTCTGGCGTGCAGCGTCAGTTCCGTATCGGCTACAACCGCGCGGCGCGTATCATCGAGCAGATGGAAGCGCAGGGGATTGTGAGCGAGCAGGGGCATAACGGTAACCGCGAGGTGCTGGCTCCGCCGCCGTTTGATTAACCTTCAGTGATTGCAAAGAAGGGTAAATCAGCCAAAATTAAGCATTTTCTTCTGTCGCCTGCCTTCGGGCAGGGCCAGAATAGAAGACGGAAACCCCATATCGGGAAGACGTATTTTAAGGAATAACAATGAAAAAAATCGCTATCGCCTGTGCTTTACTCACCAGTTTTGTTGCCAGCAGCGTCTGGGCTGATGCAGCCAGCGACCTTAAAAGCCGACTGGATAAAGTAAGCAGCTTCCACGCCAGCTTCACGCAAAAAGTGACTGACGGCAGCGGCAACGCGGTGCAGGAAGGCCAGGGAGATTTGTGGGTAAAACGCCCAAATCTCTTCAACTGGCACATGACCCAGCCGGATGAGAGTATTCTGGTGTCTGACGGTAAAACCCTGTGGTTCTTCAACCCGTTTGTTGAACAAGCCACGGCGACTTGGCTGAAAGATGCGACCAGCAATACGCCGTTTATGCTGATTGCCCGCAACCAGTCCAGCGACTGGCAGCAGTACAATATCAAACAAAACGGTGATGAGTTTGTCCTGACGCCGAAAGGCAGCAACGGCAACCTGAAGCAGTTCACCATTAACGTGAGCAGCAACGGCACGATCAATCAGTTCGGTGCGGTTGAGCAAGATGACCAGCGCAGCAGCTACCAGCTGAAAACGCAGCAAAACGGCGCTGTTGATGCATCGAAATTCACCTTTACCCCGCCGCAGGGCGTAACGGTGGATGACCAACGCAATAAGTAAGAGGCATGAGTGGGCAATCTGTCGCTCGATTTTTCAGATAATGCGTTTCAACCTCTGGCCGCTCGTATGCGGCCAGAAAATTTAGCGCAGTACATCGGCCAGCAGCATCTGCTGGCTGCCGGGAAACCGTTGCCACGCGCCATTGAGGCCGGGCATCTGCACTCGATGATCCTCTGGGGGCCACCAGGCACCGGTAAAACGACCCTCGCTGAAGTGATCGCCCGATATGCAAACGCGGACGTTGAGCGGATTTCTGCCGTGACCTCCGGCGTGAAGGAGATCCGCGAAGCGATCGAGCGTGCGCGGCAGAACCGCAATGCCGGGCGGCGCACCATCCTCTTCGTGGACGAAGTTCATCGCTTCAACAAGAGCCAGCAGGATGCCTTCCTGCCGCATATTGAAGACGGCACGATCTTCTTCATCGGTGCAACCACGGAAAACCCATCCTTTGAACTTAACTCAGCACTTCTTTCCCGTGCGCGCGTTTACCTGCTCAAATCGCTGACTACAGACGATATCGAAAAGGTGCTCACCCAGGCGATGGATGACAAAGCGCGGGGTTACGGCGGACAAGACATCGTTCTACCGGATGAGACGCGCCTCGCGATTGCTCAGCTGGTTAATGGTGATGCGCGTCGGGCATTGAACACGCTGGAAATGATGGCCGATATGGCCGAAATGGATGATTCCGGCAAGCGGGTGCTGAAGCCTGAATTGCTTACTGAAATAGCCGGTGAGCGCAGCGCGCGTTTTGATAATAAAGGCGATCGTTTTTACGACCTGATCTCGGCGCTGCATAAGTCTGTGCGCGGCAGCGCTCCCGATGCGGCGCTCTACTGGTACGCGCGCATTATTACCGCAGGTGGCGATCCGCTGTATGTCGCACGTCGCTGTCTGGCGATTGCATCAGAAGACGTCGGTAATGCCGACCCGCGCGCCATGCAGGTGGCTATCTCCGCCTGGGATTGTTTCACCCGCGTCGGGCCTGCTGAAGGCGAGCGTGCGATTGCGCAGGCGATTGTCTATCTGGCCTGCGCGCCGAAAAGTAATGCGGTTTATACCGCCTTCAAAGCAGCAATGTCTGATGCACGTGAGCGTCCGGACTATGATGTGCCGGTTCATCTGCGTAACGCACCAACAAAGTTGATGAAAGAGATGGGGTACGGGCAGGAGTATCGGTACGCCCACGACGAACCCAATGCCTACGCCGCCGGAGAGGACTATTTCCCGCAGGAGATGGCACAAACCCGCTATTATCATCCTACAAACAGAGGTCTTGAGGGTAAGATTGGCGAAAAGCTCGCCTGGCTTGCCGGACAGGATCAAAATAGCCCTATAAAACGCTACCGTTAGCGCTATCGTTGCGGTAATGTTGGCGTTGTATCCCTGTGACCGCAGGCTGTGGTCACTTTTTCCTATTTAAATTCGATAAGCACAGGATAAGCATGCTCGATCCCAATCTGCTGCGTAATGAGCCAGACGCAGTCGCTGAAAAACTGGCACGCCGGGGCTTTAAGCTGGATGTAGATAAGCTGCGCGCTCTTGAAGAGCGTCGTAAAGTTCTGCAGGTACAAACTGAAAATCTGCAGGCAGAGCGTAATTCTCGATCGAAATCCATCGGCCAGGCGAAAGCGCGCGGGGAAGATATTGAGCCATTACGCCTGGAAGTGAACAAACTGGGTGAAGAGCTGGATCAGGCGAAAGCTGAACTGGACGTTCTTCAGGCTGAAATTCGTGATATTGCTCTGGCGATCCCGAACATTCCTGACGACAGCGTGCCTGTCGGCAAAGACGAAAACGACAACGTTGAAGTGAAACGCTGGGGCACGCCTCGCGAGTTTGACTTTGAGGTGCGCGATCACGTCACGCTGGGCGAAATGCACGCGGGCCTGGACTTTGCAGCGGCGGTTAAGCTGACGGGTTCTCGCTTTGTGGTCATGAAAGGTCAAATTGCCCATCTGCATCGCGCTCTGGCGCAGTTCATGCTGGATCTGCACACCGAGCAGCACGGCTACAGCGAAACCTACGTTCCGTATCTGGTTAACCACGATACGCTGTACGGTACCGGCCAGTTGCCGAAATTTGCCGGCGATCTGTTCCACACCCGTCCGCTGGACGAGGAAGCAGACAGCAGCAACTACGCGCTGATCCCAACCGCGGAAGTGCCGCTGACCAACCTCGTGCGTGATGAGATCATCGACGAAGACGATCTGCCAATCAAACTGACCGCGCACTCTCCATGTTTCCGTTCTGAAGCCGGTTCTTACGGTCGCGATACGCGCGGTCTGATCCGTATGCACCAGTTCGATAAAGTTGAGATGGTGCAGATCGTTCGTCCGGAAGAGTCTATGGACGCGCTGGAAGAGATGACCGGTCATGCTGAGAAAGTGCTGGAGCTGCTGGGCCTGCCGTACCGCCGTATGGCGCTGTGCACCGGCGACATGGGCTTCGGTGCCTGCAAAACCTTCGACCTGGAAGTTTGGGTACCTGCGCAGAACACCTACCGTGAAATCTCCTCTTGCTCTAACGTCTGGGATTTCCAGGCGCGCCGCATGCAGGCTCGCTGCCGCAGCAAGTCCGACAAGAAAACCCGTCTGGTGCACACCCTGAACGGTTCTGGTCTGGCTGTGGGTCGTACGCTGGTTGCCGTGCTGGAAAACTATCAGCAGGCAGACGGACGTATTGAGATCCCGGAAGTGCTGCGTCCCTACATGAAGGGCCAGCAGTTCATCGGCTAAATAATATGTCTTAAAACAAGAAAGCGCCTCAGGGCGCTTTTTTTATGCCTGCTAATTGATACGACTCAATAATCTCTCCCTCTAAAGTAGTAATACTCCTCCGAATGAAAGTCAGCATAAGAAGCTGATAACGAAGAAATTCGTTCTATATAAAACTATATAGCGGTCTGTGCCGCCTCTCTTTTCTTTGTGAGCAACCAAAGTGAGTCTTTATGAAAATCAAAGCGCCTGAAGCGTTAATGGCTGCCGAGGTCACTCGCCGTGGGTTGATGAAAACCACGGCAATTGGCGGCCTGGCTGTAGCCAGCAGCGCCTTCACGCTCCCTTTTACCCGACTAGCATCGGCGGCGGATGCATTATCCCCAGCCTCAGCCCCGGAAAAAGTGGTGTGGAGTGCCTGTACCGTTAACTGCGGTAGCCGTTGTCCACTGCGCATGCATGTGGTGGATGGTGAAATTAAATATGTCGAAACCGACAACACCGGGGACGATAACTATGAAGGGTTACATCAGGTTCGCGCCTGCCTGCGCGGGCGCTCCATGCGTCGCCGCGTCTATAACCCGGATCGTCTTAAATACCCGATGAAGCGTGTCGGTAAGCGTGGGGAAGGGAAGTTCGAGCGCATTAGCTGGGACGAAGCCTACGATATTATCGCGACCAACATGCAGCGTCTGATCAAGGAGTATGGCAACGAGTCCATCTACCTGAACTACGGCACCGGGACGCTCGGCGGCACGCTGACTCGCTCCTGGCCGCCGGGAAAAACGCTGGTAGCACGCCTGATGAACTGCTGCGGTGGTTATCTCAATCACTACGGCGACTACTCTTCCGCGCAGATTGCGGCTGGCCTGAACTACACTTACGGCGGCTGGGCCGACGGCAACAGCCCGTCTGATATCGAAAACAGCAAGCTGGTCGTCCTGTTCGGTAACAACCCGGGCGAAACCCGCATGAGCGGCGGCGGGGTGACCTACTATCTCGAACAGGCCCGTGCTAAATCCAATGCCCGCATGATCATCATCGATCCGCGCTACACCGACACCGGTGCCGGACGTGAAGACGAGTGGATCCCAATCCGTCCGGGTACCGATGCGGCGCTGGTTTCAGCGCTGGCGTGGGTGATGATCACTGAAAACCTCGTCGATCAGTCTTTCCTCGATAAATACTGCGTCGGCTATGACGAGAAAACCCTGCCAGCCAGCGCGCCTGCTAACGGTCACTACAAGGCCTATATTCTCGGACAGGGCAGCGACGGCGTAGCGAAAACGCCAGAGTGGGCGTCCACCATCACCGGGATCCCGGTGGAGCGTATTGTCCAGCTGGCGCGTGAGATTGGTTCAGCTAAACCAGCCTACATCAGCCAGGGTTGGGGACCGCAGCGTCATGCAAACGGTGAAATTGCGACCCGCGCGATCTCCATGCTCTCCATTCTGACCGGCAATGTCGGCATTCACGGCGGTAACACCGGCGCACGCGAAGGCTCGTATGAAGTCCCGTTTGAACGTATGCCGACGCTGGACAACCCCGTGCAGACCAGCATCTCCATGTTTATGTGGACGGATGCGATTGAACGTGGCCCGGAAATGACCGCCCTGCGCGACGGCGTGCGCGGCAAAGACAAGCTGGACGTGCCGATCAAGATGATCTGGAACTATGCCGGCAACTGTCTTATCAACCAGCACTCCGAAATCAACCGCACCCATGAAATCCTGCAGGATGACAAGAAGTGCGAAATGATTGTGGTGATTGACTGTCACATGACATCGTCGGCGAAATATGCCGATATCCTGCTGCCGGACTGCACCGCGTCAGAGCAGATGGATTTCGCCCTGGATGCCTCCTGCGGCAACATGTCCTACGTGATCTTTACCGACCAGGCGATTAAACCGCGCTTCGAGTGCAAAACCATCTATGAGATGACCTCTGAGCTGGCGAAACGTCTTGGCGTAGAGCAGCAGTTTACCGAGGGGAGGACGCAGGAAGGGTGGATGCGCCATCTGCACGAACTTTCCCGTAAAGCGATTCCGGACCTCCCGGACTTCGATACCTTCCGCAAGCAGGGGATGTATAAACAGCGCGATCCGGAAGGGCATCACGTCGCGTACAAAGCCTTCCGCGAAGACCCGCAGGCTAACCCGCTGACCACACCGTCGGGCAAAATCGAAATTTACTCCGAAGAGCTGGCAAAAATTGCCTCCACCTGGGAGCTGCCGGAAGGGGATGTTATCGATCCACTGCCAATCTACACGCCGGGTTTCGAAAACTACAACGATCCGCTTACCGCGAAATTCCCGCTGCAGCTGACCGGTTTCCATTACAAAGCCCGCGTCCACTCAACCTACGGCAACGTCGACGTACTGAAAGCCGCGTGCCGCCAGGAGATGTGGATCAACCCGATGGATGCCAAAGCACGTGGAATCAACAATGGTGACCGTGTACGCATCTTCAATGGTCGTGGTGAGGTACATATCGAAGCCAAAGTCACTCCGCGCATGATGCCTGGCGTTGTCGCGCTGGGGGAAGGGGCCTGGTATAACCCGGATGCAAACCGCATTGACCAGGCGGGCAGTATTAACGTACTGACCACACAGCGGCCGTCGCCACTGGCGAAGGGCAACCCGTCCCACACGAACCTTGTTCAGGTTGAAAAGGTGTAAGGAGTAACCGATGACAACCCAGTATGGATTTTTTATTGATTCCAGCCGCTGCACAGGGTGTAAAACCTGCGAGCTGGCCTGCAAAGATTACAAAGACCTGACGCCGGATGTGAGCTTCCGCCGTATTTACGAATACGCCGGTGGCGACTGGCAGGAAGATAACGGCGTCTGGCATCAGAACGTCTTTGCCTACTACCTGTCAATTGCGTGCAACCACTGCGAAGATCCGGCTTGTACCAAAGTCTGTCCGAGCGGTGCGATGCACAAGCGTGAAGACGGCTTTGTGGTGGTGGACGAAGATGTCTGCATCGGCTGCCGCTATTGCCACATGGCGTGTCCGTACGGTGCGCCGCAGTACAACGAAGCAAAAGGCCATATGACCAAGTGCGACGGCTGCCACTCCCGCGTGGCCGACGGTAAAAAACCGATCTGCGTGGAATCCTGCCCGCTGCGCGCGCTGGACTTTGGCCCAATTGAAGAGCTGCGTAAAAAACATGGCCAGCTTGCTGCCGTTGCGCCGCTGCCGTCCGCACACTTCACCAAGCCGAGTATTGTCATTAAACCTAACGCCAACAGCCGTCCTACAGGTGATACCACCGGCTATCTGGCAAACCCGAAGGAGGTGTGAGATGGGAAGTGGATGGCATGAATGGCCGCTGATGATCTTTACGGTCTTTGGGCAGTGTGTTGCGGGTGGCTTTATTGTGCTCGCGCTGGCGCTGTTGAAAGGTAATCTCAACGCTGAACAGCAGCAGCGTCTGGTGCTGAGCATGTTTGGCCTTTGGGTACTGATGGGGCTTGGCTTTATTGCTTCTACGCTGCACCTCGGTTCACCAATGCGCGCGTTCAACTCTCTGAACCGCGTGGGCGCATCGTCCCTCAGTAACGAGATTGCCAGTGGGGCGATTTTCTTCGCTGTTGGCGGACTGGGCTGGCTGCTGGCCGCGCTGAATAAATTGCCTGCGGCTCTGCGCAGCCTGTGGCTGATTGTGACGATGGTGCTGGGCGTGGTGTTCGTGTGGATGATGGTGCGTGTCTATAACACCATTGATACTGTCCCAACCTGGTACAGCGTCTGGACGCCGATGAGCTTCTTCCTGACGATGTTTATTGGCGGTCCGCTGCTGGGCTACCTGCTGCTGCGCGTGGCGGGTGTGGATGGCTGGGCAATGCGTTTGCTGCCTGCCGTTTCGCTACTGGCTTTGGTCGTGAGCGCTGTGGTTGCTCTGATGCAAGGGGCTGAGCTGGCAACGATTCACAGTTCGATTCAGCAGGCCTCTGCCCTGGTCCCGGATTACGGTTCTCTGATGGCCTGGCGCATCGTTCTGCTGGTCGCGGCGTTGGTATTCTGGATCGCCCCTCAGCTTAAAGGTTATCAGCCCGCGCTGCCGCTGCTGTCACTGGCCTTTGTGCTGGTACTGGCGGGTGAACTGATTGGCCGCGGTGTGTTCTACGGGTTACATATGACCGTTGGTATGGCTATCGCCAGTTAGCGTTGTATTTAGTTCTATCAAGCCGGGCCCGAGCGCCCGGCTTTTCTTTTTTCAATCATGAAATTTTTCGACTGTCGTTTTGTTTTAATTTCGGGCATTAATAAATAAAAACAGAGACATAATTAATATCTATAGCAGGCGTGGCATTAGCAGGATAAGTTTTTTAAATCGACAGGGATCATATTGTGCGTGGCGCTTAAATCAGTGGATTGACTTTGTTTTTGCCAGTGGCATGATGCGCACGAAATCTGAACTTCCTCACGGTTTTTAATCCATGACCACCTATACCCGGCCAGTGCTTCTGTTGCTCTGTGGCCTGCTTCTGTTGACCCTGGCGATCGCAGTGTTAAATACGCTCGTCCCGCTGTGGCTCGCCCATGAAAACTTACCGACCTGGCAGGTGGGTATGGTCAGCTCGTCCTTTTTTACCGGGAACCTGCTGGGCACATTATTAACCGGTAGCCTGATTAAGCGTTTTGGCTTTAATCGCAGCTATTATCTGGCTTCGCTGATTTTTGCCGCCGGATGTGCCGGGCTGGGACTGATGGTTGGTTTCTGGAGCTGGATGGCATGGCGCTTTATCGCTGGCGTAGGCTGCGCAATGATTTGGGTGGTAGTTGAAAGTGCGCTGATGTGCAGCGGCACATCACGTAACCGCGGACGCCTGCTGGCCGCCTATATGATGGTTTACTACGTCGGCACCGTGCTGGGTCAACTGATGGTTAGCAAGCTGCCAACCGACCTGATGAGCGTTCTGCCGTGGGTAACGGGCATGGTGCTGGCCGCAATCCTGCCGCTGCTGTTTACGCGTATTGTGAACCAGAACAGCGAGCATCAGGAAGCGACCCACATCTGGCCGATGCTGAGGCTGCGCCATGCGCGCCTGGGGATTAACGGCTGTATTATTTCCGGGATTGTGCTGGGTTCGCTCTATGGCCTGATGCCGCTCTACCTGAATCATCAGGGCGTGAGCGATTCCGGAATAGGGTTCTGGATGGCGGTGATGGTCAGCGCCGGGATCGTCGGGCAGTGGCCTATTGGTCGCCTGGCGGATCGCTTCGGTCGCCTGCTGGTGCTGCGCGTTCAGGTCTTCGTGGTGATCATGGGATGCCTTGCGATGCTCAGCAATGCTGCTATGGCACCGGCCCTGTTTATACTTGGGGCTGCGGGCTTTACGCTCTATCCTGTTGCGATGGCCTGGGCCTGTGAGAAAGTTGAACATCACCAGCTGGTGGCGATGAACCAGGCGCTGTTACTGAGCTATACCATCGGCAGTTTATTAGGGCCGACGTTTACCGCGATGCTGATGCAGAATTATTCCGATAACCTGCTGTTTATCATGATCGCCAGCGTATCGTTTATTTATCTCTTAATGCTACTGCGCAAAGCGGGCGAGCACCCAACGCCAGTGGCGCATGCCTGATTAAATAAAAGCCTGTCGATGACAGGCTTTTTTGTCCCCATCACAACTAAGAGTTTTACTTATTGTGTGTTTATCTCACCAGGCGATAATTCACAGGAGTCCTACCACAATAAGGCAGCCATCATGTCTATTCGTCGTTTTTCCACTACTGCGCTTGCCGTAGTGTTGTCTTTAACGTTTGCAACCGCTCCGGTCATGGCTAATCCTGGAAATGGGAATGGCGGTGGTCACGGAAACGGTGGCGGACAAGGTAATAGCGGCAATCATGGCAACGGGAATTCTGGTGACCATGTTAATAAGCAAAATAACGGTAAGGATAATCCGGGAAAATCGGATAAGAGCTTCAAAAACAGCAAAGATGTCAGTAATGATGTCGACGTTCGTGTGAGCTTCGATCATGCCCGCCATCTGGCACTGAATTACGGCTTAACGGGCTATGATTCTCTGCCTCCGGGGATCGCAAAAAACCTGGCGCGCGGTAAACCGCTGCCTCCGGGCATTGCGAAGAAAACTGTGCCAGCGTCTATGCTGGGCCAACTTCCTTCTTATCCGGGCTATGAATGGCGGGTGGTGGGGGATGACCTGGTCTTAATCGCATTGAGTACCGCGATTGTGACCTCCGTTATTAACGGCGTCTTCAAATAGAATATAGAAAAGGCCCGGTTTTCACCGGGCCTTTTCTTTAATACATCACCTTGTGGCCGTACTGTTCAAGAATACCTTTGACGCGTTCCATCGTCTCTTTTTTCGGCGGCTTCACGCCATCAAGCTTATATTCTTCACCCATCGCCACCCATTTGTGTTTACCGAGTTCGTGATAGGGCAGAAGCTCGATTTTCTCCACGTTGCCCATATCACGGGTAAATTCGCCCAGACGGTGCGCGGAATCATCATCATCTGACCAGCCCGGCACAACCACATAGCGGATCCAGGTTTTGATGCCTTTGTCGGCAATGTATTTGGCAAATTCCAGCGTGCGATGGTTGGAGACGCCAACCAGGTTCTGGTGGATCTCATCATTCATCTGTTTGAGATCGAGCATGACCAGATCGGTCACTTCGAGCAGTTCATCAATAACCGGATCGTAGCGGCGTACAAAGCCATTGGTGTCGAGACAGGTATGGATGCCTTCCTTGCGGCAGGCACGGAACCAGTCGCGGACAAATTCAGCCTGCAGGATGGCCTCGCCGCCGGACGCGGTGACACCGCCGCCGGACGCGTTCATAAAGTGGCGGTAGGTCACCACCTCTTTCATCAGACCTTCAACGGTTACTTCTTTCCCGCCATGCGTATCCCAGGTGTCACGGTTATGGCAGTACAGGCAGCGCATCAGGCAGCCCTGGAAAAAGGTGATAAAGCGGATGCCTGGGCCATCGACGGTGCCACAGGATTCAAAGGAGTGAATGCGACCAATAATTGACATTGCGGTGATATCTCCAGCATCGGCCCGTCCGGGGCCTGTGTATGCACAGCTCAAAACCGGCTGTGTTAAGTCTGTTTTGGCTGTTATCCATTAAGTATAGATAGCGGACAAAAGAGACTGAGATGGAGAGGGTGCTAAAAAGGCCCCACTGACGTGGAGCCTTTATTGTACGCTTTTTAACGCGTGATTTCAGTCAATTCCAGTTAGATGGACTGAGTGAAAGTACGGGTGATAACGTCCTGCTGCTGTTCTTTAGTCAGGGAGTTAAAACGTACTGCGTAGCCAGATACGCGGATGGTCAGCTGAGGATATTTCTCAGGGTGTTCCATCGCGTCGAGCAGCATTTCACGGTTCATTACGTTCACGTTCAGGTGCTGACCACCTTCGATGGACGCTTCGTGGTGGAAGTAACCATCCATCAGACCCGCGAGGTTAGTTTTACGCACTTCGTCGTCTTTACCCAGCGCGTTTGGCACGATAGAGAAGGTATAAGAGATACCATCTTTCGCGTAAGCAAACGGCAGTTTAGCAACGGAGGTCAGAGAGGCAACTGCACCTTTCTGGTCACGACCGTGCATTGGGTTAGCACCTGGGCCGAATGGCGCGCCAGCACGACGACCGTCTGGGGTGTTACCGGTTTTCTTACCATACACAACGTTCGAGGTGATGGTCAGAACAGACTGAGTCGGGATAGCGTTACGGTAAGTCGTCAGTTTCTGAATTTTCTTCATGAAACGTTCTACCAGGTCAACCGCCATGTCATCAACGCGAGAGTCGTTGTTACCAAACTGCGGGTATTCACCTTCGATTTCGAAGTCTACAGCCAGGCCGTCTTCGTCACGAATTGGTTTAACTTTCGCATATTTGATTGCAGACAGGGAGTCAGCGGCAACGGACAGACCCGCGATACCACATGCCATGGTGCGAACCACGTCACGATCGTGCAGCGCCATCAGAGAGGCTTCGTAGCTGTACTTGTCGTGCATGTAGTGGATAACGTTCAGCGCAGTGACGTACTGTTTAGCCAGCCAGTCCATGAAGTGATCCATACGATCCATCACTTCGTCGAAGTTCAGAACGTCGCCTTTGATCGGCTCAGACTTAGGACCAACCTGCATTTTCAGTTTTTCATCAACGCCGCCGTTGATTGCGTACAGCATGGTTTTTGCCAGGTTTGCACGCGCACCGAAGAACTGCATTTGTTTACCAACAACCATTGGGCTTACGCAGCAAGCGATAGCGTAATCGTCGTTGTTGAAGTCCGGACGCATCAGGTCATCGTTCTCGTACTGCAGAGAAGAGGTATCGATAGACACTTTAGCGGCGAATTTCTTGAAGTTCAGAGGCAGTTTTTCTGACCACAGAACGGTGATGTTCGGCTCCGGAGAAGGACCCATGGTGTACAGGGTATTCAGGAAGCGGAAGCTGTTTTTGGTTACCAGAGTACGGCCGTCAACGCCCATACCACCGATTGATTCTGTTGCCCAGATTGGGTCACCAGAGAACAGCTCATCGTATTCAGGGGTACGCAGGAAGCGAACCATACGCAGTTTCATGACCAGGTGGTCAATCATTTCCTGAGCGTCTTGCTCGGTGATTTTGCCTGCTTTGATATCACGTTCGATGTACGCATCCAGGAAGGTGGATACGCGACCGAAGGACATTGCTGCACCGTTCTGAGACTTAACCGCGGCCAGGTAGCCGAAGTAGGTCCACTGGATAGCTTCCTGAGCGTTGGTAGCAGGACCAGAGATATCGCAGCCATATTTAGCAGCCATCTCTTTGATCTGACCCAGTGCGCGGTGCTGTTCAGCGATTTCTTCACGCAGACGGATGGTCGCTTCCAGGTTTACGCCGTTTTCCAGGTCAGACTGCAGGGAAACGAACTGTGCGTATTTGTCTTTCAGCAGGAAGTCGATACCGTACAGCGCAACGCGACGGTAGTCACCGATGATACGGCCACGGCCATACGCATCTGGCAGACCGGTCAGAACGCCAGATTTACGGCAGTTCAGAATGTCTTTGGTGTAAACATCGAATACACCCTGGTTGTGGGTTTTGCGGTATTCGGTGAAGATTTTTTTCAGCATTGGGTCCAGCTCGCGGTTATACGCTTTGCAGGAACCTTCAACCATTTTGATGCCACCGAACGGGATGATTGCGCGTTTCAGTGGTGCTTCAGTCTGCAGACCAACGATTTTCTCAAGGGCTTTGTTGATGTAACCAGCATCGTGAGAAGTGATGGTGGAAGCAACGGAGGTGTCAAAATCAACTGGCGCGTGAGTGCGGTTTTCCAGTTTAACGCCTTCCATTACGCTGTCCCACAGCTTGGTGGTCGCGTCAGTTGCGCCAGCCAGGAAGGATTCGTCACCTTCATACGGGGTATAGTTTTTCTGAATGAAGTCACGTACGTTTACTTCATTCTGCCAGTCACCTTTCGCAAAACCTTCCCAGGCTGTGGCTAACTTTTCATTAAGCTCGGACATGTAACACCTACCTTCTTAAGTGGATTTTTTATTTACTGCCTGAGACAACCATTAATGATGGTCGTCGCCACGCAGGTAAATGACCCAGTATGTCAACCCAACTAACAGACCCCCACCGATAATGTTCCCGATAGTGACAGGGATCAGGTTATCAGTAATGAAGTTCATGATGGTCAGGTGAGAGAAACTTTCCGGATTTGAACCAACTGCGGTCCAGAACTCCGGGCTCGCAAAGTTGCGGATAACAATCCCCATTGGGATCATAAACATATTCGCAATACTGTGCTCGAAGCCGCTGGCAACAAACATCGCAACCGGCAGAACCATAATCATGGCTTTGTCCATCAGGCTACGACCCGAGTAGCTCATCCAGACGGCCAGGCAGACCATCAGGTTTGCGAGGATGCCGAGAGCAACAGCTTCGATAAATGTATGGTGCATTTTGTGGTCAGCGGTTTGCAGGACGTTAAGCCCCCAGCCACCGTTGGCGGTCATATACTCGCCAGAGAGCCACATCAACAGAACAAAGAGCAGACAGCCAATCAGGTTACCAACATAGACGTTTAGCCAGTTGCGTGCCAGTTGACCCCAGGTAATTCTTCCGCTGGCTTTCGCCACAACAATCAGCACCGTAGAGGTGAAAAGGTCGGCGCCGCAGATGACGCAAAGAATCAGACCCAGTGAGAAGCAAATGCCGCCAATCAGTTTGGCCATGCCGAAAGGCATCCCGGCAGTACCGGTGGTGGCAGTGATGTAGAAGACGAAAGCGATTGAGATGAACACACCGGCCGTGATCGCCAGATAGAACGTCTTCATCGGGTGTTTCGTTGCTTTATAGACACCCGCTTCTTCGGCAACTTTGGCCATTGCAGCTGGGAGTAAAAGATCAAAAGGGTTGTCAGCTTTCACACTAACTCTCTCTTTATTAAGTCGGCGACGAGATACTAACAAAGCATTATAGAAGAGAAATTGATATAGATCATATCTCGCCTGGCTTATAGGCCCGCAATGTGTATGGATTTACAGCGAATGCGGAGTAAGTATTTGATTATCCGTATAAAAATAAATTTTAAAAGTTATGAAAAGAGTTGAATTTTTTCGTTAGGCCTCCCGTAAAACAGTTAATTAAAATGGAGTATTTACCACAAAAAGTAACAGTCCAGCCCAGGTAAGTATTATTATATTTACCCGTAATTAACTTAATTATTACAATCAAACGTCATTACCGAAAAAATAAAAAAAAGGGGCAATGAAATTGCCCCGTAATATAGCCCAGACGATTGGATACGCCTACATCTGGTAATGTTATATGCGCTTATTTTGACCAGTAAGCGGCTTTTGCCTTCTGTAATTTTTCATACGCTTTCAGCAGCGACTGATGTGCCGGGAAGGCTTTCAGATCGCTATCAACAGCCTGCAGGCCATAGAACGGCTCTTCGCCGCTCAGCGCCGCGCTGGCTGCTTCGACGGCATCTGCACCGTACATACGAACAAAGGCATTCAAGTACTGCAGAGGTTCACGGTCCTCTTCCTGAGCGAGCAGCAACAGCGTCTGAAGACAGCGGTAGTAGTTGGTGCGCTCGGCTGAGAAGACAGACTGGTTGAATTCCATGGTCCACTCGGTCCAGGCCAGGGCCTGATCCAGATCGCCACCCGCAAGAGCCAGCATCGCTTTCAGCTCACCAATACGCAGGGTGTACCAGCCGTTGTCTTTACCGGTCGCCAGACCCAGCAGTTCACGCACGCGGGTGAAGTCATCGTGGCCTTCTTCGTCCAGTTGGGCGATCAGGTTCACATAATCGTCTTTCTCCCACTCGCTGCCCGGCAGGGCCAGCAGCGTTTCGCGCAGGTGTGCGCCCATGCTGTTATTCGCCAGCCACAGATCTTCAGCCGGGTAGATGTCGGACATGCCAGGAACGATAATGCGGCACGCGTAGACGCCAAGATGTTCGTAGTCGGCGATATAAACGTCCTGGTCTTCGGCTTTGAAGATTGCCATCAGCGTGGCGAACTCTTCTTCCGTGGTACCGGCAAAGCTCCAGTCCACGAACGGATAGTCTGCATCCTGCTTAAACATGTCCCAGGAGATCAAACCGCTGGAGTCGATGAAGTGGGTTTCGAGGTTGGTATGCTCGGCCACTTCTTCATCGTCAAAGGTTGGCGGGGTGAACACGTCGAGATCTTTCAGGCTACGGCCCTGCAGCAGCTCGGTGACGGTACGCTCCAGCGCCACGCCGAAGTCCGGGTGCGCGCCGAAGGAGGCGAAGCAGGTACCGTTCGTTGGGTTAAACAGCACAACGCAGATAACGGGATATTTGCCGCCCAGCGAGCCGTCATAGGCAAAGATTGGGAAACCTTCTGCTTCCAGCTTAGCGATGGATTCCACCACGCCCGGATAGCGCGCCAGCACGTCTGCCGGAATTTCTGGCAGGCTGATGGATTCGGCAATAATGCGGTTTTTGATGTGACGTTCGAAGACTTCAGAAAGACCCTGCACGCGCGCTTCATTGCGGGTGTTACCCGCGGACATACCGTTGGATACATACAGGTTGCCGACAATGTTCATCGGGATGTAAACGGTCTTTTCGTCAGACTGGCGGGTAAACGGCAGGGTGCAGATACCGCGATCCTCGTTACCGGACTGCAGATCGATCAGCATGCTGGCGGTCAGTTCGCTGTCTGGATCGTAGAACGCACGCAGGCGCGCGTCGAGAATGCCTTGCGGCAGTTCGTCGTCTTCGGTCAGCGGGAACCATTTTTCGTTCGGATAGTGAACGAACGGGCCGTTAGCGATGGTTTCGCCCAGCCAGAAGTCAGCGAAGAAATAGTTAGTGGACAGACGCTCAAAATACTCACCCAGCGCAGAGGCCAGTGCCGCTTTTTTTGTCGCGCCTTTACCGTTGGTAAAGCACAGGGCACAGTCTTTATCGCGAATATGCACGGACCAGACATGCGGCACCGGATTGAGCCAGGAGGCTTCTTCGATGTTAAAACCCAGGTCGGTCAGTTTCTGCTGGAAGCGAGCGATGGAATCTTCCAGAGCGGCGTCTTTGCCGGGGATAAACGTTTGAGTCATGGCGTTCACTTTTATCGTACGTAAAGCGCGCAATGATACGGGTTTTGCGTGACGGGTGCTATCTTCGGCGAAAATAAAAGGCTGGGCTATGCTTAGTGGCAGTAACTGACTGTTAAGGCATAGAAAAATGAAAGCATTTGATCTCCAGCGGATGGCGTTTGATAAAGTTCCTCCTGAATTTCTGGGCGAAGTGGCGCTGCGCAGCCTGTATACCTTCGTGCTTGTCTTCCTGTTTCTTAAAATCACCGGCCGTCGCGGCGTGCGGCAGATGTCGCTCTTTGAAGTGTTGATCATCCTGACGCTGGGGTCAGCGGCGGGGGACGTCGCCTTTTATGACGATGTGCCGATGGTGCCGGTGTTTATCGTTTTTGTCTCACTGGCGCTACTTTACCGTCTTGTCATGTGGCTGATGTCGAAAAGCGAAAAGCTGGAAGATCTGCTTGAAGGGAAGCCGGTCGTTATCGTCGAGGACGGACAGCTGGCCTGGGAAAATGTAAAAAGCGCCAATATGACCGAGTTTGAGTTCTTTATGGAGCTACGCCTGAACAGCGTTGAACAGCTCGGGCAGGTGCGTCTGGCGATCATGGAAACCAACGGGCAGATCAGCGTCTATTACTATTCTGACGACGAGGTGAAGCCGGGACTGTGTATCCTGCCGGATATGCTGATCGAGCGTTTCAGAACGGTTCCTGAATCAGGCGAGTATGCTTGCGTAAGATGTAGCCATGTTGTCGCGATGCAGCCGGGAGATCGTCAATTGTGCCCCCGCTGTGCAAATCCGGAATGGACGAAGGTTAGCCGGGCCAAACGTATCACCTGACAGCCATTTTGTCGGTTTTGTCTTAGCGAGGCGGCAGATTGTTTTGTGTGACGTGGGGCACATTTCATGGGTCATAAGTTTTAGACATTGCGGCGCGTGTCACTGAATGATAAAACCGATATCCACAGTTATAACTTATGGCTTTTAGCGTGGTGAGGGGAAATGGCTCAAGTCTTTAATTTCAGTTCAGGTCCGGCAATGTTACCGGCAGACGTGCTTAAACAGGCTCAACAGGAGCTGTGTGACTGGAACGGTCTGGGTACGTCGGTGATGGAAGTTAGCCACCGTGGTAAAGAGTTTATTCAGGTGGCGGAAGAGGCAGAAAAGGATTTTCGCGATCTGCTGAACATTCCCTCGAACTACAAAGTATTGTTCTGCCACGGCGGTGGGCGCGGTCAGTTTGCCGGTATCCCGCTCAACCTGCTGGGAGACAAAACTACCGCTGATTATGTGGACGCGGGCTACTGGGCGGCCAGCGCTGTCAAAGAAGCGCATAAGTACTGCACACCGAATGTCATCGACGCCAAAGTGACCGTTGACGGCCTGCGCGGCGTTAAGCCGATGAGCGAGTGGCACGTTTCTGATAACGCAGCCTATCTCCACTACTGTCCGAATGAAACCATTGACGGTATCGCCATCCATGAAGAGCCAAACTTTGGTGAAAACGTGGTTGTTACCGCGGACTTCTCTTCGACCATTCTTTCCACGCCGCTGGACGTTAGCCGTTACGGTGTCATCTACGCTGGCGCACAGAAAAATATCGGCCCTGCTGGGCTGACAATTGTGATTGTGCGTGAAGACCTGCTGGGCAAAGCACACAAATCCTGCCCGTCGATTCTCGATTACACCGTGTTGAACGATAACGATTCTATGTTCAACACGCCACCAACGTTTGCCTGGTATCTCTCCGGGCTGGTCTTCAAATGGCTGAAGCAAAACGGCGGCGTGGCGCAGATGGATAAGGTTAACCAGCAGAAGGCTGAACTGCTGTATGGCGTGATCGACAAGAGCGATTTCTACCGCAACGATGTGGCGAACGCTAACCGTTCCCGCATGAACGTGCCGTTCCAGCTGGCGGATAGCAACCTGGACAAAGTGTTCCTGGATGAGTCCTTCGCTGCGGGTCTGCACGCGCTGAAAGGCCACCGTGTGGTGGGCGGCATGCGTGCCTCCATCTATAACGCGATGCCGCTGGAAGGCGTTAAAGCGCTGACCGATTTCATGATCGACTTCGAACGTCGTCACGGTTAATTTGCTGTTATTCACCCCCGCAGCATCCCTGCGGGGTTTTTATTATGTTGAGTTGAGAGTTTAGTTTTCATGGAATCCCTGACGTTACAACCTATCGCGCGGGTAGATGGCACCATCAATCTGCCTGGTTCAAAAAGTGTCTCGAACCGCGCTCTGCTGCTGGCAGCTCTGGCAAACGGCACCACCGTCCTCACAAATCTGCTGGACAGCGATGACGTGCGCCATATGCTCAATGCACTGAAAGCGTTGGGCGTTCATTACACTCTCTCTGACGATCGTACCCGTTGTGAAGTCACCGGCAACGGCGGCGCATTACGTTCCGCTGAAGAGCTTGAGCTGTTTCTGGGTAACGCGGGTACCGCGATGCGTCCGCTGGCGGCAGCCCTGTGTCTGGGCAGCAACAATATTGTGCTGACCGGCGAACCGCGTATGAAAGAGCGTCCGATTGGCCATCTGGTCGATGCCTTACGCCAGGGCGGCGCGCAGATTGACTATCTGGAGCAGGAAAACTATCCACCACTGCGTCTGCGCGGTGGTTTTACCGGCGGTAACGTCGAGGTGGACGGCAGTGTTTCCAGCCAGTTCCTGACGGCACTGCTGATGACCGCGCCGCTGGCACCGCAGGATACGGCGATCGCGATTAAAGGCGATCTGGTTTCTAAACCGTACATTGATATCACGCTGCACCTGATGAAAACCTTCGGCGTTGAGGTGGAAAACCAGTCTTATCAGCGCTTCGTGGTGCGCGGGGCGCAGCAGTATCAGTCTCCGGGCAGCTACCTGGTTGAAGGGGATGCGTCATCCGCGTCCTACTTCCTGGCCGCGGGTGCGATTAAAGGCGGCACGGTAAAAGTGACCGGTATTGGCCGTAACAGCGTGCAGGGCGATATCCGTTTTGCGGACGTGCTGGAAAAAATGGGCGCGGTTGTGACCTGGGGCGATGACTTTATCTCCTGTACCCACGGTGAGCTGAACGCCATCGACATGGACATGAACCATATCCCGGATGCGGCGATGACCATCGCCACGGCGGCGCTGTTTGCCAAAGGCACTACCACGCTGCGTAATATCTACAACTGGCGCGTAAAAGAGACGGACCGCCTGTTCGCGATGGCGACCGAGCTGCGTAAGGTCGGCGCAGAGGTGGAAGAGGGCGAAGACTACATTCGCGTGACTCCGCCGGCAAAACTGCAGGTTGCGGAAATCGGCACCTATAACGATCACCGTATGGCGATGTGCTTCTCGCTGGTGGCGCTGTCCGACACGCCCGTGACCATTCTTGATCCGAAATGTACGGCGAAAACCTTCCCGGACTACTTCGAGCAGCTGGCGCGCATTAGCACGCTGGCCTGATACCTTCATGCCGCATCATCCGATGCGGCATTTCCTTACGCTTCCTGACGAACACTCCCGCTCATTTCTTCTACACTCTGCTTCTATCATTCTGTAATTTGCACGCAAAGGTAACAGTTGCGCACGTTGGCGCGTATAATGCGCGGCGTTCATGTAAACGGTATGCCTTATTTAAGGAGAAAAAGATGACGGCACTTGCCCCGGTAATCACCATTGATGGGCCTAGTGGCGCAGGGAAAGGTACTCTGTGCAAAGCGATGGCAGAAGCATTGCAATGGCATCTTTTAGATTCGGGAGCAATCTATCGCGTGCTGGCTCTGGCTGCGCTGCATCACCATGTGGATGTCGCCTCTGAAGAAGCGCTGGTACCGCTGGCTGCACATCTGGATGTGCGTTTTGTTTCGACTGATGGCAACCTTGAAGTGATCCTGGAAGGAGAGGACGTCAGCGGGGAAATTCGTACTCAGGAAGTCGCTAACGCGGCCTCCCAGGTCGCGGCCTTCCCGCGCGTTCGCGAAGCCTTGCTGCGCCGCCAGCGTGGTTTCCGTGAAGCCCCAGGTCTGATCGCTGACGGACGCGATATGGGAACCGTGGTATTCCCTGATGCGCCTGTGAAAATTTTCCTCGACGCCTCTTCGGAAGAACGTGCTCAACGCCGCATGCTTCAGTTGCAGGAAAAGGGGTTTAGTGTTAACTTTGATCGCCTTTTATCCGAGATAAAAGAGCGCGATGACCGCGATCGTAACCGCGCCGTCGCCCCACTTGTTCCTGCAGAAGATGCATTAGTGCTGGATTCAACCAGTTTAACTATTGAGCAAGTGATTGAAAAAGCGCTACAATATGCGCGCCAGAAATTGGCACTCGCGTAATCGCGACCGATTTAGTAGTACCCCCGCTGCAATGGATTGACGGCGGGTATGTGAAACAACCCCATCCGGCACGGAGCCAGGTGGACGTTATCTTAACCTGAAGATTAAACATGACTGAATCTTTTGCTCAACTATTTGAAGAATCCTTAAAAACAATCGAAACCCGTCCGGGTTCCATCGTTCGTGGTGTTGTTGTTGCTATCGACAAAGACGTAGTACTGGTTGACGCCGGTCTGAAATCTGAGTCCGCCATTCCGGCAGAGCAGTTCAAAAACGCCCAGGGCGAGCTGGAAATCCAGGTTGGTGACGAAGTTGACGTTGCTCTGGATGCAGTGGAAGACGGCTTCGGTGAAACCCTGCTGTCCCGTGAGAAAGCTAAGCGTCACGAAGCTTGGATCACGCTGGAAAAAGCTTACGAAGAAGCTGAAACTGTGGTCGGTGTTATCAACGGCAAAGTTAAAGGCGGCTTCACTGTTGAGCTGAATGGTATTCGTGCGTTCCTGCCAGGTTCACTGGTAGACGTTCGTCCAGTCCGTGACACCCTGCACCTCGAAGGCAAAGAGCTTGAGTTCAAAGTAATCAAGCTGGACCAGAAGCGTAACAACGTTGTTGTATCCCGTCGTGCCGTTATCGAATCCGAAAACAGCGCAGAACGCGATCAGCTGCTGGAAAACCTGCAGGAAGGCATGGAAGTCAAAGGTATCGTTAAGAACCTCACTGACTACGGCGCATTCGTTGACCTGGGCGGCGTTGATGGCCTGCTGCACATCACCGACATGGCGTGGAAACGCGTTAAGCACCCAAGCGAAATCGTGAACGTTGGCGACGAAATCACTGTTAAAGTGCTGAAGTTCGACCGCGAACGTACTCGTGTATCCCTCGGCCTGAAACAGCTGGGCGAAGATCCATGGGTAGCTATCGCTAAGCGTTACCCAGAAGGTACTAAACTGACTGGTCGCGTTACCAACCTGACTGACTACGGCTGCTTCGTTGAAATCGAAGAAGGCGTTGAAGGCCTGGTGCACGTTTCCGAAATGGACTGGACCAACAAAAACATCCACCCATCCAAAGTTGTTAACGTTGGTGATGTAGTGGAAGTGATGGTTCTGGATATCGACGAAGAACGTCGTCGTATCTCCCTGGGCCTGAAACAGTGCAAAAACAACCCATGGCAGCAGTTCGCGGAAACCCACAACAAGGGCGACCGTGTTGAAGGTAAAATCAAGTCTATCACTGACTTCGGTATCTTCATCGGCCTGGACGGCGGCATCGATGGCCTGGTTCACCTGTCTGACATCTCCTGGAACGTTGCAGGCGAAGAAGCAGTACGTGAATACAAAAAAGGCGACGAAATCGCTGCAGTTGTTCTGCAGGTTGACGCAGAGCGTGAGCGTATCTCCCTGGGCGTTAAACAGCTCGCAGAAGATCCGTTCAACAACTGGGTTGCACTGAACAAGAAAGGCGCAATCGTAAACGGTAAAGTGACTGCAGTTGACGCTAAAGGCGCAACCGTAGAACTGGCTGACGGCGTTGAAGGTTACCTGCGCGCTTCCGAAGCTTCACGTGACCGCGTTGAAGATGCCACTCTGGTTCTGAGCGTTGGCGACGACGTTGAAGCTAAGTTCACCGGTGTTGACCGTAAGAACCGTGCAATCAGCCTGTCTGTTCGTGCTAAAGACGAAGCTGATGAGAAAGATGCAATCGCAACTGTTAACAAACAGGAAGATGCAAACTTCTCTAACAACGCAATGGCTGAAGCTTTCAAAGCAGCTAAAGGCGAGTAATATCAAGTTCTCACCGTCATTTGAGCTGTAACGCATTTACAGCGAGAAGGATGAGGAGCAGACTTGACAGATTGCAGGATTCGTCCTGTAATCAATAACAAAGGGCGGCTACGGCCGCCCTTGTTTAATGAGCTGTTCAGCTAATTGGTTTGAAAGGAACCGGAGGAATCATGACCAAGTCAGAATTGATTGAAAGACTTGCCAGTCAGCAACCGCACATCCCAGCAAAGGCTGTGGAAGATGCTGTTAAAGAGATGCTGGAGCATATGGCCACCACTCTTGCCCAGGGCGAGCGCATTGAAATCCGCGGTTTCGGTAGTTTTTCTCTGCACTATCGTGCTCCACGTACCGGGCGTAACCCGAAGACTGGCGATAAAGTTGAGCTGGAAGGCAAGTACGTTCCGCACTTTAAGCCGGGTAAAGAACTGCGCGATCGCGCCAATATTTACGGCAACTGAGTTTTAGCCATAATGGCTAAGCTGGGTTTAAAAGAAAGCACCTGCGGGTGCTTTTTTTGTGCCTCTCGTCTGCATTTCTGAATGCGTCACGCATTTCCATTCTGGCTTTTCTGCAAACCGCTAAAAACGTTGCAGCGCCCGCCGTAACGCCCCTTTTTCCTGTCTGACGACACGCTATTCTCACGGCATACTGCCCGAAACAGGGAGGTATAAATGGGGATCCACATTGTCAGTGCTTGTGCCATTCTGGCCATTATTCCGCTCTATTGGTTACCTGTTTTACCGGAACCAGAGAGCGTCTGGATGATGATTGCCGCAGGTATCGCGTTAGCCGCGCAGCAAAGACGATGGCTAACGTTCTCAGGCATCGGGTTGCTCTTTTTTTGCTGGGGCGTATTAGCGGCGCAGGAGAGCGTTTGGCCCTTGAATCATCTCACGACAGGGCCGCAGCAGGCGGAGGTGGTCATTACAGCAACCGACGGCGCAACAATGCATCAGGGAAACATTGTCAGCCTCAACGGAAAACGCTGGTGGGGCGTTACTGGGGTGACGCTGTATGGCAATTACCTGCCCCAAAAAGGGTGTGCCGGTCAACGCTGGGCCATGGTGCTGCGTCTTAGAGCGGTACATGGTGAATTAAACGACGGTGGCTACGATTCGCAGAAAAATGCTTTTGCCCGACATCAAACGCTGAGCGGGCGTTTTACGAATGCTGAGGCTGTTGACGCACGCTGTAGCCTGCGTTCACGGTACCTGGGCTCACTGCAAAACGTACTCACAGCATATCAGTGGGGGCCGGTGATCCTTGGGCTGGGGATGGGGGAGCGCCTGAATGTACCGCGTGAGATAAAAAATCTCATGCGCGAGACAGGGACAATACACCTGATGGCGATTTCGGGTCTGCACATCGCGCTGGCTGCGTCCATCGTCTGGTTACTGGCAAGAGGGTTGCAATATTTCCTGCCGAGCCACGCTATCCATTGGCAGTTTCCCATGCTTGCAGGGCTGTGCTTTGCGGCTTTTTATGCATGGTTAACGGGGATGCAGCCGCCCGCAATGCGCACGGTGGTCTCTCTCATGGTGGTGGCTGCGCTGCGGATTAGCGGCCGTCAATGGTCTCCCTGGCAGATCTGGTTAGCCTGCGTGGCGGCGATTCTGATTTTTGACCCTGTGGCTGTTCTGTCGCAAAGCTTTGCGCTGTCGGCGTTTGCGGTTGCGGCATTAATTTTTTGGTACCAGTGGCTACCGCTTCCGAACGGGCTCTGGATCCGCCGACTAAAACCTCTGGCAAATCTCATACATCTGCAAACAGGGATGCTGTGCCTGCTGCTTCCACTGCAGGTGCTGATATTTCATGGTTTCAGCCTGTCTTCATTCCTCGCAAATCTGTTTGCTGTTCCGCTGGTCACGTTTATTTCCGTGCCCCTGATCCTTCTCGGTATGCTGCTCCATCTTTTTCCGCTGGCGTTACTGGAGAACGCTGTCTGGTATGCGGCCGATAAGTCTCTGGCAGGGTTATTCGGGTTGCTGGCTCGCTTGCCGAACGGCTGGCAGGATGTCGATGAACGTTGGCAATACCTGACGCTGCTACCCTGGCTTGCCATTATCGGCTGGCGTTTTCGAAGCTGGAAAGTTCTACCGGCTGTTTGTCTGACAGCAAGTATTATGCTCGCACTTCCTTTGTGGCGAACGGATAAAACTGACAGCTGGACGCTGCACATGCTGGATGTCGGGCAGGGGCTGGCAATGGTGATTGAACGTCAGGGGAGGGCTATTTTATACGATACCGGGCTGGCCTGGCCGGGGGGCGATAGCGGGCAGCAGTTGATCATTCCATGGTTACGCTGGCATCACCTGAAGCCAGAAGGGGTAATCCTGAGCCATGAGCATCTCGACCACGCGGGAGGACTGGCATCGCTGCAAAAATCCTGGCCCGAAATGTGGGTGAGGAGTCCGCTGCACCAGGATGGACATCTTCCTTGTTTTCGAGGGCAGCGATGGCAGTGGCAGGGGCTAACGTTCAGCGTTCACTGGCCGCCTGAAGAAGGGCACGCCAAAGGTAATAACCGCTCCTGCGTGGTTAAGATCGACGACGGTGAGCAGAGCATCCTGCTGACCGGGGATATTGAAGCACAGGCTGAACTGGCAATGCTGAGCCACCGCTGGCGCAATCTTGCGTCTACACTCATTCAGGTACCTCACCACGGCAGCAACACCTCGTCTTCTATGCCGTTGGTGCAGCGTGCCGAAGGGGAAATAGCGCTGGCCTCTGCAGCCCGCTATAACGCGTGGCATTTTCCATCCGCGAAAGTGGTGCGGCGCTACGGAAAAGAGGGATATACCTGGCTAGACACCCCTCATTCTGGACAAATATCGGTGACATTTTCGCAACATAACAGGCAGATCCGACGCCTGCGTGAACACAATTTACCGCGTTGGTATCATCAGTGGTTTGGCGCGCCCGTAGATAACGGGTAGAATATGCGGCTATTTCAACAAATGCTGGTTTTTTGAATGCATAACGACAAAGATCTCTCCACGTGGCAAACGTTCCGCCGACTCTGGCCGATGATTGCCCCTTTCAAAGCAGGCTTGATCGTGGCGGGCGTAGCGTTAATCCTCAACGCAGCCAGCGATACTTTTATGCTATCGCTCCTCAAACCGTTACTGGATGACGGTTTTGGTAAAACGGATCGCTCAGTGCTGCTATGGATGCCGCTGGTGGTTATTGGGCTGATGATCTTACGCGGTATTTCCAGCTATATCTCCAGCTACTGTATCTCCTGGGTATCAGGAAAAGTGGTAATGTCCATGCGTCGCCGACTCTTCGGTCACATGATGGGCATGCCGGTCTCATTCTTTGATAAACAGTCTACGGGCACGCTGCTGTCACGTATTACCTACGATTCAGAGCAGGTGGCATCATCGTCCTCCAGCGCGCTGATTACCGTGGTCCGTGAAGGCGCATCGATCATCGGCCTGTTTATCATGATGTTCTATTACAGCTGGCAGCTGTCGCTCATCCTGATCGTGCTGGCCCCGGTTGTCTCCATTGCTATCCGCGTCGTCTCAAAGCGTTTCCGCAATATCAGTAAGAATATGCAGAATACGATGGGGCAGGTCACGACCAGCGCTGAACAGATGCTGAAAGGCCACAAAGAAGTGTTGATCTTTGGTGGTCAGGAAGTCGAAACCAAGCGCTTTGATAAGGTCAGCAATAAAATGCGCCTGCAGGGAATGAAAATGGTGTCGGCCTCCTCTATCTCCGATCCTATCATTCAGCTGATTGCCTCACTGGCACTGGCATTTGTTCTGTATGCGGCGAGCTTCCCGAGTGTAATGGAGACCCTGACTGCAGGGACCATCACCGTAGTGTTCTCCTCCATGATTGCGCTGATGCGTCCGCTGAAATCCCTGACCAACGTGAACGCGCAGTTCCAGCGCGGGATGGCAGCATGCCAGACGTTGTTCAGCATTCTCGATTCCGAGCAGGAAAAAGATGAAGGTACGCGCGTGATTGAGCGTGCAAACGGAGACGTTGAATTCCGCAATGTGACCTTTACCTATCCAGGCCGTGAAGTGGCAGCACTGCGTAATATCAACCTGACGATTCCAGCAGGTAAAACCGTTGCGCTGGTGGGCCGTTCCGGCTCGGGTAAATCAACCATTGCCAGCCTGATTACGCGCTTCTACGACATTGATGAAGGCGAAATCCTGTTAGATGGTCATGACCTGCGGGAGTATACCCTGCAGTCGCTGCGTAACCAGGTTGCACTGGTTTCTCAGAACGTGCATCTGTTCAACGACACGGTTGCCAACAACATCGCCTATGCGCGTACTGAAGAGTACAGCCGCGAGCAGATCGAGAATGCCGCACGCATGGCGTATGCGATGGACTTCATTAACAAGATGGATAACGGTCTGGATACCATCATTGGTGAAAACGGCGTGCTCCTTTCCGGTGGTCAGCGTCAGCGTATCGCCATTGCGCGTGCGCTGCTGCGCGACAGCCCAATCCTGATTCTGGATGAAGCGACGTCCGCGCTGGATACTGAATCTGAACGCGCTATCCAGTCAGCGCTGGACGAACTGCAGAAGAACCGCACCTCTCTGGTGATTGCGCACCGTCTCTCGACCATCGAACAGGCTGATGAAATCGTGGTGGTAGAGGACGGCGTGATTGTCGAGCGGGGCAGCCATGCCGATCTGCTCGCCCACCGTGGCGTCTACGCTCAGCTTCATAAGATGCAGTTCGGTCAACAATGATTGCACGCATCTGGTCCGGTGAATCACCGCTGTGGCGACTGCTTCTGCCGCTCTCCTGGCTCTATGGCCTGGTGAGCGGTGCCATTCGTCTGATGTACCGCCTGGGGCTGAAGCGCGCCTGGCGCGCACCGGTTCCGGTTGTGGTGGTCGGTAACCTGACCGCTGGTGGGAACGGCAAAACGCCGGTGGTGATCTGGCTGGTGGAGCAGTTGCAAAAACGCGGTATTCGCCCAGGGGTTGTATCGCGCGGCTACGGTGGTAAAGCGACGCACTATCCGCTTCTGCTTACGGCTGATACAACAACGGCCGAAGCGGGTGATGAACCGGTCTTGATCTATCAGCGGACAGGTGTGCCGGTTGCGGTCTCACCCGTGCGCAGCGACGCCGTTCAGGCACTGCTTGCCGGGCACGCGGTGGACATCATTATCACCGACGATGGCCTTCAGCATTACGCGCTGGCGCGTGATAAAGAGATTGTGGTTATCGACGGCGTGCGCCGTTTTGGCAACGGCTGGTGGCTGCCTGCCGGCCCGATGCGTGAACGCGCGTCGCGTCTTCAGTCCGTTGATGCGGTCATTGTTAACGGTGGCCAGGCTAAGCCAGGGGAAATCCCTATGCATCTTCAGCCTGGCATGGCGGTTAACCTGTTAACGGGCGAGCGTAAGGCGGTTGAACAGCTGCCTGCGCTGGTGGCGATGGCGGGTATTGGCCACCCTCCGCGCTTCTTCGCGACGCTGGAGCAGTGTGGTGCCCGGCTGGAAAAATGCGTTCCGCTGGCGGACCACCAGGCGTTGGTGGAAGGCCAGGTAGACGCCCTGACCGTACCCGGGCAGTCGCTGATCATGACCGAAAAAGATGCGGTGAAATGCCGTGCCTTTGCGAAAGAAAACTGGTGGTATCTGCCGGTTGACGCTGAACTCAGCGGCGAGCAGCCGGAACACTTGCTCAAGGAACTGATTGCGTTGGTGCGATAAACGCTTACGCGGTTCTGGTGGCGCTTTGACTGACAGGAAAACGCATGTCTTTACCGCAACTCTCGCTTTCAGCCGCACGTCATTTACACCTTGCTGCCCAAGGGCTGCTTAAAAAGCCTCGCCGTCGCGCACAACCCTCTGACATTCTCTCCACCGTACAGCGCATGTCGTTGCTGCAAATCGATACCATCAACATCGTGGCGCGAAGCCCTTATCTGGTGCTCTTCAGCCGCCTGGGCAATTATCAGCCGCAGTGGCTGGACAATGCGCTTAGCCAGGGTGAGCTAATGGAATACTGGGCACATGAAGCCTGTTTCCTGCCCCGCAGTGATTTCGCACTGATTCGTCACCGCATGCTCTCTCCGGATAAGATGGGCTGGAAATATCGTCAGGAGTGGATGCATGAACACGCCGCTGAAATTGAGCAGCTTATCGCGCATATTCAGGAAAACGGTCCAGTGCGTTCGGCTGATTTTGAGCATCCGCGAAAAGGGGCGAGCGGATGGTGGGAGTGGAAACCGCATAAACGTCATCTGGAGGGGTTGTTTACATCCGGTAAAGTGATGGTTGTGGAACGACGTAACTTTCAGCGCGTATACGACCTGACGCACCGCGTGATGCCGCACTGGGACGACGAGCGTGACCTGCTTACGCAGGAAGCGGCCGAAGCCATCATGCTGGAGAACAGCGCCCGCAGTCTGGGGATTTTTCGTCCGCAATGGCTGGCAGACTACTACCGACTCCGTCAGCCCGCGCTTAAACCGTTGCTGGATGTGTGGCAGCGCGAGCAGCGCGTCATACCTGTCGCTGTCGAAACGCTGGGCGAGATGTGGCTGCATGCCGATTTACTCCCGCTTTTACCACAGGCGCTGGAAGGTAAGCTCCAGGCGACACACAGCGCGGTACTGTCACCTTTCGACCCGGTCGTCTGGGACAGAAAACGGGCCGAGCAGCTGTTTAATTTCAGCTACCGGCTGGAGTGTTACACCCCCGCGCCAAAACGCCAGTACGGCTACTTCGTTTTGCCTTTGCTGCATAAAGGGCAACTGGTGGGGCGCATGGATGCCAAAATGCACCGCAAAACCGGGACGCTTGAAATTATCGCGCTGTATCTTGAAGACGGGGTTAAGGCGACGGCTACCCTGGAGAAAGGATTATCATCCGCCATTAGCGATTTTGCGCGCTGGCAAGGGGCGACCAGCGTGACGCTGGGTCGTATGCCGGACGGGCTGTTTACGACCTGCCGAAGTGGTTGGGAAACAGACACTCCCTGAAAAGGGAATGTGTTAAGCTTTAGCGATTACCCATACGGAGGAACTATGGATCACCGTTTACTTGAAATTATTGCCTGCCCGGTGTGCAACGGCAAACTCTACTACAGCCAGGATAAACAAGAGCTGATTTGCAAGCTGGACAGTCTGGCTTTCCCGCTGCGGGACGGTATTCCGGTCCTGCTGGAAAATGAAGCCCGTTCCCTGGTGGCAGAAGAGAGCAAGCCATGAGTTTCGTTGTCATTATTCCGGCGCGCTATGCATCAACGCGTCTGCCGGGTAAACCTCTGGTAGATATCAACGGCAAGCCAATGATTGTGCATGTCCTGGAGCGTGCGCGCGAATCGGGTGCAGACCGCGTCATCGTGGCAACCGATCATCCGGACGTGGCGCAAGCGGTTGAAGCGGCGGGTGGTGAAGTGTGCATGACTCGCGCCGATCACCAGTCCGGCACGGAACGTCTGGCGGAAGTGGTTGAGAAATGCGGTTTCAGCGATGATACGGTCATCGTCAACGTGCAGGGCGACGAGCCGATGATCCCGGCGGTTATTATTCGCCAGGTAGCGGAAAATCTGGCGCAGCGACAGGTTGGCATGGCCACCCTCGCGGTACCCATTCATCATGCTGAAGAAGCATTCAACCCGAATGCGGTTAAAGTGGTTATGGATGCCGAGGGCTATGCGCTCTATTTCTCACGCGCGACGATCCCCTGGGATCGCGATCGCTTTGCGGTATCGAAAGAGACCATTGGTGATTCATTCCTGCGCCACATTGGGATCTACGGCTATCGTGCGGGCTTCATTCGCCGCTATGTCAACTGGGCACCAAGCCCGCTGGAACATATTGAAATGCTGGAGCAGCTCCGCGTGCTCTGGTATGGCGAAAAAATCCACGTAGCCGTTGCCAAAGAAGTTCCCGGAACGGGCGTTGATACGCCGGAAGATCTTGAGCGCGTTCGCGCCGAACTGCATTAATTTTGCCTCCATCCCTCCTTTCGGGGGGATGTTCTCACCCCACAATTTTTCCTTTCTTACCCATTATTGATCTCTTCCGGGTGACATCCGTTGTTCTCGCGCTCATTATAAAAGCAGTAGCCTTAATGGGGGTAATCTCATATGGAACAGCTGCGTGCCGAACTGAGCCATCTGCTTGGCGAGACGTTGAGCCGGGTCGAGTGTGTGAATGAAAAGGCGGATACCGCACTTTGGGCGCTGTATGACAGTCATGGAAACCCAATGCCTCTCATGGCCAGAAGCTTTACCTCACCCGGCGTCGCCAGACAGCTGGCATGGAAAATATCGATGCTGGCAAGGGAAGGTACGGTGCGAATGCCGACGGTTTACGGTGTCATGACGCATGAGGAACACCCCGGCCCGGATGTCCTGCTTATTGAGCGCCTGCGTGGTGTCTCTGTTGAAGCCCCGGCGCGCACGCCGGACCGCTGGGAACAGCTGAAAGATCAGATCGTCGAGGCGTTGCTGGCCTGGCACCGGCAGGATAGCCGCGGGCTCGTCGGTCCCGTCGACAGCACTCAGGAGAACCTGTGGCCGCTCTGGTATCGTCAGCGGGTGGAAGTGCTGTGGGGAACGCTTAACCAGTTCAACAACACCGGTTTAACCATGCAGGACAAACGCATTCTGTTTCGCACCCGCGAGTGCTTGCCTGCGCTGTTTGACGGCTTTAATGACAACTGCGTGCTGATACACGGCAATTTTACCCTGCGCAGCATGCTGAAAGATCCCCGCAGCGACCAGCTGTTGGCGATGGTTGGGCCGGGCATTATGCTCTGGGCACCGCGCGAGTACGAACTGTTCAGACTATGCGACAGCGCCTCTGCGGAAGGTTTGCTCTGGCATTATCTGCAACGGGCACCTGTCGCGGAGGCGTTTCTCTGGCGGCGCTGGCTCTATTTACTCTGGGATGAAGTGGCGCAACTGGTGAATACCGGACGGTTCAATCGCGCTAACTTCGACCTGGCGACAAAATCACTCTTGCCCTGGCTCGCCTGACGCGCCTTTCAGCCATTGCCAGAGGCGTCCAAGCGTCTCGTAACCGACACGATCGCTGTGCATCAACCAGACCGGGGACGGGATTGCTCGTTCCCACGGGTTAAGCGGCGCGTTGATCGCTATCTGGTTAGCCGGTGCGGGTAGGGGGTGTAATCCATGTTTCTCGAAGAAAATCATCGCTCTCGGTAAATGCGACGCCGATGTCACGAGCAGGAACGGCACGTCGCCGATGGCCTGCTTCACCGCGGCGGCTTCCTCTTCGGTGTCTTTTGGGCTGTCCAGGGTGATGATAGATGAACGCGGCACGCCCAATGATTCAGCGACGCGTGCGCCAGCCTCCGCCGTACTCACCGGGTTTGTTTTGGCGGCGGCTCCGGTGAAGATCATTTTCGAACCCGGATTAGCAAGCCACAGGCGGATACCTTCGTTCAGGCGCGGCAGGCTGTTGTTGATCAGATTAGAGCTGGGTGCCCAGTTCGGATCCCAGGTATACCCGCCACCCAATACCACGATGTACTCCACTTTCTGATTTCCCTGCCAGGTCGGGTACTTATTTTCGATGGGGCGTAACAGACCATCCGCGACCGGCTGCAGGCTCAGCAGCAGCATCATCAGCCAGCCGAGGGTGATAAGCGTTTTGCCACTTTTCTGAAAGCGACTGAACCACACCAGTGCCAGCCCCAGCGCGATGAGAAGCAGCAGCAGGGGAAGGGGAAGCATCATGCCTCCGATGTATTTTTTTAGGGTAAAAAGCATCCTTTTTGGTTCCTTTTTTAACCATACAGCAGGCGATTACCCGTGATATTACACCAGAGTGGTTCATTCTCCGCGCGGGTGTGACAAAATAGCGGTTTTGCAGTTAGCGAGTGGAACCTTCCCAATGCGGGATCGCAATTTTGATGACATCGCGGAAAAGTTTTCGCGCAACATTTATGGCACCACCAAAGGTCAGCTTCGTCAGACGATCCTCTGGCAGGATCTGGACAAGCTGTTGGCGGAATTGGGTGACCGGCGGTTGCGCGTGCTCGATGCCGGTGGCGGGGAAGGTCAGACTGCAATTCTGATGGCGCAGCGGGGGCACCACGTCACGCTTTGCGATCTTTCTGCTGAGATGGTTACTCGCGCCGAACGCGCGGCAGAAGAGAAAGGTGTGAGCGACAACATGCATTTTATACATTGCGCCGCTCAGGACATTCCCCAGCATTTGGAAACGCAGGTTGATCTGATATTGTTTCATGCTGTGCTCGAATGGGTCGCCGAACCGCAAGCCATGTTAAAAACGCTGTGGTCGATGTTGCGTCCGGGCGGTGCGTTATCGCTGATGTTCTACAATGCAAACGGTCTGCTGATGCGAAACGTGCTGGTGGGCAATTTTGGCTACGTGCAGCAGGGTATGTATAAAAAGAAACGGCGCACGCTATCGCCGGATTTCCCACGTGAACCGCAGCAGGTCTATGGCTGGCTGGAGGAGATCGGTTGGGAGATCACCGGTAAAACAGGCGTGAGGGTGTTTCATGATTATCTGCGTGATAAACAAAAACAGCATGACTGTTTAGACGCCTTAACAGAAATAGAAACGCGGTATTGCCGCCAGGAGCCTTATCTGAGCCTTGGCCGCTATATACACGTCACCGCGCGCAAGCCGCAGAAGCAAGGATAATCTATGAGTGAATTTTCCCAGACAGTCCCCGAACTGGTTGCCTGGGCCAGGAAAAACGATTTCTCCATCACGCTGCCGGTAGACAGACTCTCCTTCCTGCTGGCGGTTGCCACGCTGAACGGCGAACGGCTGGATGGTGAAATGAGCGAGGGTGAACTGGTGGATGCGTTCCGCCATGTCAGTGATGCGTTTGAGCAAACCAGCGAAACCATTAGCGTGCGTGCCAACAACGCAATCAACGATATGGTGCGTCAACGTCTGCTGAACCGCTTTACCAGCGAGCAGGCGGAAGGAAACGCCATTTATCGTCTGACGCCTCTGGGGATCGGCATTACCGATTACTACATTCGCCAGCGCGAGTTTTCGACGCTGCGTCTCTCCATGCAGCTCTCGATCGTGGCGGGCGAGCTTAAGCGCGCCGCCGACGCGGCAGATGAAAACGGTGACGAATTTCACTGGCACCGTAACGTCTACGCGCCGCTGAAGTACTCGGTGGCAGAGATTTTCGACAGCATCGATCTGACCCAGCGTCTGATGGATGAACAGCAGCAGCAGGTGAAAGACGATATCGCTCAATTGCTGAATAAAGACTGGCGTGCAGCCATCTCCAGCTGTGAACTTTTATTGTCAGAAACCTCCGGTACGCTGCGTGAACTGCAGGATACGCTGGAAGCCGCAGGCGACAAGCTGCAGGCCAATCTGCTCCGCATCCAGGATGCGACCATGGCGCACGACGACCTCCACTTTGTCGACCGTCTTGTCTTCGATCTGCAAAGCAAACTCGATCGTATTATTAGCTGGGGCCAGCAGTCGATCGACCTGTGGATCGGCTACGACCGACACGTGCATAAATTTATCCGTACCGCGATCGACATGGATAAAAACCGCGTCTTCGCTCAGCGTCTGCGTCAGTCGGTACAAACCTATTTCGATGCCCCGTGGGCGCTGACCTACGCGAATGCCGACCGTCTGCTGGATATGCGCGACGAAGAGATGGCGCTGCGTGATGAAGAGGTTACCGGTGAATTGCCACCGGATCTGGAATACGAAGAATTTAACGAAATTCGCGAACAACTTGCGGCGATGATCGAAGAACAGCTCGCTGTCTACAAAACCAGACAAGCACCGCTGGATCTTGGTCTCGTGGTGCGCGACTATCTGGCGCAATATCCTCGCGCGCGGCACTTTGACGTTGCCCGCATCGTGGTAGATCAGGCGGTACGCCTGGGCGTCGCGCAAGCAGATTTCACCGGACTGCCGCCGAAGTGGCAGCCGATCAACGATTACGGAGCCAAGGTACAGGCGCATGTCATTGACAAATATTGAACAAGTGATGCCAGTGAAGCTGGCACAGGCGCTGGCGAATCCGTTATTTCCGGCGCTGGACAGCCAGCTGCGTGCCGGTCGTCACATTGGTCTTGACGAGCTGGATAATCACGCTTTTTTGATGGATTTCCAGGAATACCTGGAAGAGTTCTACGCGCGCTACAACGTGGAGCTGATTCGCGCGCCGGAAGGGTTTTTCTACCTGCGCCCGCGCTCAACCACGCTGATTCCGCGTTCCGTGCTCTCCGAGCTGGATATGATGGTCGGCAAAATCCTCTGCTACCTCTACCTCAGCCCGGAACGTCTGGCGAACGAAGGGATTTTCACTCAGCAGGAACTCTACGACGAACTGCTGTCGCTGGCAGATGAAAGCAAACTGCTGAAGCTGGTGAACAACCGTTCGACAGGTTCCGATCTTGACCGTCAGAAATTACAGGAAAAAGTTCGCTCTTCCCTGAACCGTCTGCGTCGTTTGGGCATGGTCTGGTTTATGGGCCATGACAGCAGCAAATTCCGCATTACGGAATCCGTCTTCCGCTTTGGCGCCGACGTGCGCTCGGGTGACGACGCCCGTGAAGCGCAGCTGCGCATGATCCGCGACGGTGAAGCGATGCCGGTGGAAAACCATTTGCAGCTCAATGATGAGCATGAAGAGAATCAGCCGGATAGCGGGGAGGAAGAGTAATGATTGAACGCGGTAAATTTCGCTCACTAACGCTGATTAACTGGAACGGTTTCTTTGCCCGAACCTTCGATTTGGATGAGCTGGTTACGACGCTCTCCGGCGGTAACGGTGCGGGTAAATCCACCACCATGGCGGCATTTGTGACGGCGCTGATCCCCGATCTGACGCTGCTGCACTTCCGTAACACCACCGAAGCGGGCGCGACAAGCGGCTCTCGTGATAAGGGTCTGCACGGTAAGCTGAAGGCCGGTGTCTGTTATTCGGTGCTGGACGTCATTAACTCCCGTCACCAGCGCGTCGTAGTGGGCGTTCGCCTGCAGCAGGTCGCCGGTCGCGACCGTAAAGTGGATATCAAACCGTTCGCCATCCAGGGGCTGCCAACATCCGTGCAGCCGACGGCGCTGCTGACGGAAACCCTGAACGAACGTCAGGCGCGCGTGCTGACGCTGCAGGAGCTGAAAGACAAGCTCGAAGCTATCGAGGGCGTGCAGTTCAAGCAGTTCAACTCCATTACCGACTACCATTCCCTGATGTTCGATCTGGGCGTGGTGGCGCGTCGTCTGCGCACGGCATCAGACCGTAGCAAATACTACCGTCTGATCGAAGCGTCCCTGTACGGCGGTATCTCCAGCGCTATTACCCGCTCCCTGCGCGACTACCTGCTGCCGGAAAACAGCGGCGTGCGTAAAGCCTTCCAGGATATGGAAGCCGCGCTGCGTGAAAACCGCATGACGCTGGAAGCCATTCGCGTGACCCAGTCTGACCGCGACCTGTTTAAACACCTTATCAGCGAAGCCACCAACTATGTGGCCGCAGACTATATGCGTCACGCCAACGAGCGCCGCATTCATCTCGATCAGGCATTAGAGTACCGCCGCGAGCTGTTTACCTCGCGTAAGCAGCTGGTGGCCGAGCAGTATAAGCACGTCGAAATGGCGCGCGAGCTGGGTGAGCACAACGGTGCCGAAGGTGACCTGGAAGCGGATTATCAGGCCGCCAGCGATCACCTCAACCTGGTGCAGACCGCGCTGCGTCAGCAGGAAAAAATCGAGCGCTATGAAGCGGACCTCGATGAGCTGCAAATTCGTCTCGAAGAGCAAAACGAAGTGGTGGCTGAAGCCGCCGACATGCAGGAAGAGAACGAAGCCCGCGCCGAAGCCGCCGAGCTTGAAGTGGATGAGCTGAAAAGCCAGCTTGCCGATTACCAGCAGGCGCTGGACGTGCAGCAGACGCGTGCTATTCAGTACACTCAGGCCCTGCAGGCGTTACAGCGTGCCAAAGAGCTGTGTCATCTGCCTGACCTGACGCCCGAAAGCGCCGACGAATGGCTGGATACCTTCCAGGCAAAAGAGCAGGAAGCCACTGAGAAACTCCTGTCTCTCGATCAGAAAATGAGCGTCGCGCAAACGGCGCACAGCCAGTTTGAGCAGGCTTACCAGCTGGTGGTGGCGATTAACGGCCCGCTGGCGCGTAATGAAGCCTGGGACGTCGCCCGTGAACTGCTGCGTGACGGGGTGAACCAGCGCCATCTGGCCGAGCAGGTTCAGCCGCTGCGCATGCGTCTCAACGAGCTGGAACAGCGTCTGCGCGAGCAGCAGGAAGCCGAGCGTCTGCTGGCGGAATTCTGCAAGCGTCAGGGGAAAAATTACGATTTCGACGAGCTTGAGGCTCTGCATCAGGAGCTTGAAGCGCGTATTGCGGCACTTTCAGACAGTGTCTCTAACGCCAGCGAACAGCGTATGACGCTGCGCCAGGAGATGGAGCAGCTTCAGTCCCGCTCGCAAAAACTGTTGCAGCGTGCGCCGGTCTGGCTGGCAGCTCAAAGCAGCCTGAGCCAGCTCAGCGAACAGTGCGGCGAGCAGTTTGAATCCAGTCAGGAAGTGACCGAATACCTGCAGCAGCTGCTGGAGCGCGAGCGCGAAGCGATTGTTGAGCGTGATGAAGTCGGTGCCCGCAAGCGTGAAGTCGACGAAGAAATTGAACGCTTAAGCCAGCCGGGCGGTGCGGAAGATGCACGCCTGAATACCCTGGCGGAGCGTTTCGGCGGTGTACTGCTGTCCGAAATTTATGACGATGTTGGCCTGGACGATGCGCCGTATTTCTCCGCGCTGTATGGTCCGTCGCGTAATGCAATTGTTGTCCCGGATCTGTCGCTGATTTCTGAGCAGCTGGCAGGACTGGAAGATTGCCCGGAAGATCTCTACCTGATCGAAGGGGATCCGCAGTCGTTTGATGACAGCGTATTCAGCGTCGACGAGCTGGAAAAAGCGGTGGTGGTGAAAATCGCTGACCGCCAGTGGCGCTATTCTCGCTTCCCGGAACTGCCGCTGTTTGGCCGTGCCGCGCGTGAAAACCGTATTGAAAGCCTGCACGCCGAGCGTGAAACGCTCTCCGAACGCTTTGCGACGCTGTCGTTTGACGTTCAGAAAACCCAGCGTTTGCACCAGGCATTCAGCCGCTTTATTGGTAGCCATCTTGGCGTGGCCTTTGACGCGGATCCGGAAGCAGAGATTCGCAGGCTCAATACCCGCCGTGGTGAACTTGAGCGCGCGATTGCCAATCATGAAAGTGACAACCAGCAGAGCCGCGTCCAGTTTGAACAGGCGAAAGAGGGCGTCGCCGCCCTTAACCGCATCCTGCCGCGCCTGAATCTGCTGGCTGATGACACGCTGGCTGACCGCGTAGATGAAATCCAGGAACGTCTGGATGAAGCGCAGGAAGCCGCGCGTTTTGTGCAGCAGCACGGTAATCAGCTGGCGAAGCTGGAGCCGGTCATCTCCGTTCTTCAAAGCGACCCGGAACAGTTCGAGCAGCTAAAAGAAGATTACGCCTGGTCACAGCAGGTGCAGCGCGAAGCGCGTCAGCAGGCGTTTGCCCTGACGGAAGTGGTGCAGCGTCGCGCCCACTTCGGCTACTCCGATTCAGCAGAAATGCTGAGCGGAAACAGCGATCTGAATGAAAAACTGCGTCAGCGCCTGGAGCAGGCTGAAGCCGAGCGTACCCGCGCTCGTGAAGCCATGCGTACGCATGCCGCACAGCTGAGCCAGTACAGTCAGGTCATGGCCTCGCTGAAAAGCTCCTTCGATACCAAGAAAGAGCTGTTGAACGATCTGCACAAAGAGCTGCAGGATATTGGCGTGCGTGCCGACAGCGGTGCGGAAGAACGTGCGCGCATTCGTCGCGATGAACTGCACAGCCAGCTCAGCAACAACCGCGCGCGCCGCAACCAGCTGGAAAAAGCGCTGACCTTCTGCGAAGCGGAAATGGACAACCTGACGCGTCGCCTGCGCAAGCTGGAGCGCGACTATCACGAAATGCGCGAGCAGGTCGTGACCGCGAAGGCGGGCTGGTGCGCGGTAATGCGCATGGTGAAAGACAATAACGTTGAGCGTCGTCTACACCGTCGCGAGCTGGCCTATCTTTCCGGGGACGAATTGCGTTCCATGTCGGATAAAGCGTTGGGTGCGCTGCGTCTGGCTGTGGCGGATAACGAACACCTGCGTGATGTGTTGCGCATGTCGGAAGATCCGAAGCGTCCAGAGCGCAAAATCCAGTTCTTCGTGGCCGTTTATCAGCACCTGCGCGAACGTATTCGTCAGGATATCATCCGTACCGACGATCCGGTCGAAGCCATCGAACAGATGGAAATCGAGCTGGGTCGCCTGACGGAAGAGTTGACCTCCCGCGAGCAGAAACTGGCTATCAGCTCCCGCAGCGTGGCGAACATCATCCGTAAGACCATTCAGCGCGAGCAGAACCGTATCCGCCAGCTGAACCAGGGCCTGCAGAGCGTGTCGTTTGGCCAGGTTAACAGCGTACGTCTGAACGTGAACGTGCGTGAGGCTCACTCTACGCTGCTGGACGTGCTGTCTGAACAACACGAACAGCACCAGGATCTGTTCAATAGCAACCGTCTAACCTTCTCTGAAGCGCTGGCGAAGCTGTATCAGCGCCTGAACCCGCAGATCGATATGGGCCAGCGTACGCCGCAAACCATTGGTGAAGAGCTGCTGGATTACCGTAACTATCTGGAGATGGAAGTTGAGGTTAACCGTGGCTCCGACGGCTGGCTGCGTGCGGAGTCTGGTGCGCTGTCGACGGGTGAGGCTATCGGTACCGGTATGTCGATTCTGGTGATGGTTGTCCAGAGTTGGGAAGATGAAGCGCGTCGTCTGCGCGGGAAAGACATCTCGCCATGTCGTCTGCTGTTCCTTGATGAAGCGGCGCGTCTTGATGCCCGTTCCATCGCCACGCTGTTTGAGCTTTGCGATCGCCTCGATATGCAGCTCATCATCGCGGCACCGGAGAACATCAGCCCGGAAAAAGGGACGACGTACAAACTGGTACGTAAAGTGTTCCAGAACAGCGAACACGTACACGTTGTCGGGTTACGCGGTTTTGCACCGCAACCACCTGAGTCCTTACCGGGTACGGCAGACGCCTCCTGAGGTGTTTTGTTACAAAGCGCGGCGCAGTAGCGCCGCTTTTTTTTTACTCATAGCTTGTGCTTACGGCTGCGTTATCTTTAAACTTCTTTACATAAGGTAAGCCAACAGCAATTGTGCCTACCTATAATGAAAGAAAGCCCCAATGTGATGGGCGTGTCGTGAAAACAGGGGGCAAGGGATGTTGCTAAAGAAAAATCGTGGTCGTCAGCTGTCAGTGCTGAGTTTGTGTCTGGCAGTGATGTTTGCTCCACTGTTCACCGCGCAGGCTGATGAGCCTGAGGTTGTACCGACTGACAGCTCTGCAACGATGGGCGCTCAGCCTACATCGTTGTCGCAGCCGCTGGAGCAGTCGCCAGCAACGGCCATTATGGCCGGTATTACGCCGTTACCTGAAGGTATCGACATAGAGTCTGTCCGTCAGCAGCTGCAGTCCGGGCTGCCATCAGGATATACGCCTGCTTATCTCAATCAGCTCACGCTGCTCTATGCCGCGCGTGATATGAAACCGATGTGGGACAATCGTGATGCGGTGCGAGCTTTCCAGCAGCAGCTGGCCGAAGTGGCCATCGCGGGCATTCAGCCGCAGTTTACGACCTGGGTTGAGCTGTTGACCGATCCTGCCGTGACGGGGAAGGCGCGTGACGTGGTTCTCTCGGATGCCATGATGGGGTATCTCCAGTTTGTGGCGGGTATTTCGGTGAATGGCAATCGCTGGTTATACAGCGAAAAACCGTACAAACTGGCGACGCCAGCCCTGTCGGTCATAAACCAATGGCAACTGTCACTGGATAGTGGCGACCTGCCGCGCTTTATCGCAAGCCTTGCGCCTGCACATCCGCAATACGCCACAATGCATCAGTCGCTGCTTGAGCTGGTTGCGGATTCGCGTCCGTGGCCGCAGCTGCGAGCGACCGCCACGCTGCGTCCGGGGCAGTGGAGCAGTGATGTTCCCGCACTGCGCGAAATTCTCAAACGTTCCGGCATTCTGGATAATGGGCCAAAGATTGCGCTTCCTGGCGATGACGGTCAAAGCGTGGCCGTGAGCCCGTCGGCACCGGTAAAAGAGACCAGTGCAGCTCCGCTAAGCTCGAAGCCAGCCGCGTATGATCGCGAGCTGGTTGCGGCAGTTAAGCAGTTCCAGGCTATTCAGGGGCTGGGTGCCGATGGCGTAATTGGTCCGTCAACGCGCGACTGGCTGAATGTTTCTCCGGCACAACGGGCGGGCGTACTGGCGCTGAATATCCAGCGTTTGCGCTTGCTGCCAGGCACGCTGTCTACCGGCATCATGGTAAATATACCGGCGTATTCGCTGGTCTATTACCAGAACGGGAGTGAAGTGCTGGCTTCGCGTGTGATTGTCGGGCGTCCCGATCGTAAAACGCCAATGATGAGCAGCGCGCTGAATAACGTGGTGGTTAACCCGCCGTGGAACGTTCCGCCGACGCTGGCTCGTAAGGATATCCTGCCTAAGGTCTGGAACGATCCAGGATATCTGGAGCGCCACGGGTATACCGTGATGCGCGGCTGGAACAGTAAAGAGGCGATAGATCCCTGGATGGTCGACTGGTCAACGATAACGGCGTCAAATTTACCGTTCCGCTTCCAGCAGGCTCCAGGCGCCCATAACTCGCTGGGGCGCTATAAATTCAACATGCCAAGTTCAGATGCAATCTATCTGCATGATACGCCGAACCACAACCTGTTCCAGAAGGATACGCGCGCGCTCAGTTCGGGCTGCGTCCGTGTGAATAAGGCCTCCGAGCTGGCAAATATGCTGCTGCAGGATGCGGGCTGGAACGATACGCGGATTTCAGATGCGTTGAAACAAGGTGATACCCGTTACGTTAATATCCGACACAACATTCCGGTCAATCTTTACTATCTGACGGCGTTTGTCGGCGAGGACGGGCGCACCCAGTACCGTACAGATATTTACAATTATGATCTCACTGCGCGATCCGGCGCACAAATTTTGCCAAAAGCTGAACAATTAATCAGGTAAATGAAGTAGTTCGGGCAAATTGATTGTCGTAAGTTATGGTGAATACGGGGCGATCTGGCTGTAAGCCGCGTATTCACTGGGGTTGGGCGCCTTGACGTAAGCTGTTTTGACGGTTAAGGTGCCCTTCGTGCGCTAAGCATATTTACGATTTCATTGACCTGTAGACCTGATTATCATGGACAAATTTGACGCTAATCGCCGCAAATTGCTGGCGTTAGGTGGTGTTGCGCTCGGCGCTGCGGCCATCCTTCCGACGCCAGTATTTGCCACCCTCTCGACACCACGTCCGCGTATTTTAACGCTCAACAATCTTCATACCGGTGAGTCGCTTAAAGCGGAGTTTTTCGATGGCAGAGGCTATATTCAGGATGAATTAGCAAGACTTAACCATTTTTTCCGTGATTTCCGCGCGAATAAAATAAAAGCCATCGATCCAGGACTGTTTGATCAGATTTTCCGCCTTCAGGGCCTGCTGGGAACCAGCAAGCCGGTGCAGCTCATTTCAGGATACCGTTCACTCGATACCAACAATGAACTGCGCGCCCACAGCCGTGGGGTAGCGAAAAAAAGCTATCACACCAAAGGGCAGGCAATGGATTTCCACATTGAAGGCGTTTCGTTAGCCAATATTCGCAAAGCCGCGTTATCTATGCGCGCAGGTGGTGTAGGATACTACCCACGTAGCAACTTTGTGCATATTGATACCGGGCCGGTTCGGCACTGGTAATAACGAAACACAGGAGCAGTATGAACTATCGTATTATTCCGGTTACCGCGTTCTCCCAGAACTGTTCGTTGATCTGGTGCGAGCAAACTAAACTGGCCGCGCTTGTCGATCCCGGCGGTGACGCTGAGAAAATCAAGCAGGAAGTCGCAGCAAGCGGCGTTACGCTGATGCAGATTTTGCTCACTCATGGTCATCTTGACCATGTGGGTGCTGCGGCTGAACTGGCTGAACACTACGGTGTGCCGGTGATCGGCCCGGAAAAAGAAGATGAGTTCTGGCTGCAGGGGTTACCCGCCCAAAGCCGTATGTTTGGCCTTGATGAGTGTCTGCCATTGACGCCCGATCGTTGGTTAAACGAAGGAGACCGCGTTACCGTAGGGAATGTGACTTTACAGGTGTTGCATTGTCCTGGGCATACGCCAGGCCATATCGTCTTCTTTGATGACCAGTCACGTCTGCTGATTTCCGGCGATGTTATTTTCAAAGGTGGCGTAGGACGCAGCGATTTCCCGCGCGGCGATCACGGTCAGTTGATTCAGTCGATTAAACAAAAGTTATTGCCGCTGGGTGATGACGTAACGTTTATCGCAGGACACGGTCCGATGTCGACGCTGGGCTATGAACGGCTCCACAACCCGTTCCTTCAGGATGAAATGCCTGTCTGGTAACCCGAATAAAAAAAGCCTGCATAATGCAGGCTTTTTTATGGGCGCAACTTACAGTACGGCGACAATCGCTTCGCACAGTGGCGCCATGTTGTCAGGCGTCATGCCTGCAACGTTCACGCGGCCAGACGCTACGGCGTACACGCCAAACTCTTCACGCAAACGCAGAACCTGCTCTTTGGTCAGGCCGCTGAAAGAGAACATGCCGTTCTGTTTGATGATAAAGCTGAAGTCGCGGTCAGCGCCTTTCTCAGCCAGCGTGTTCACGAACAGCAGGCGCATGCGCTGAATGCGCTGGCGCATATCGTTCAGCTCTTGTTCCCAGATAGCGCGCAGCGCATCGTTGCTCAAGATAGTGGCAACAACAGACGCACCGTGTGCCGGTGGGTTAGAGTAGTTCGCGCGGATAACCGATTTCATCTGGCTGAACGCACGATCGACGGTCTCTTCGTTTGCCGCGACCAGCGTACAGGCACCTACGCGCTCATTGTACAGGCCGAAGTTCTTGGAATAGGAACTCGCCACGATCAGTTCCTGATGCACGGCTGCGAACGCGCGCAGGCCTTCCGCATCTTCTTCCAGACCACGGGCAAAGCCCTGATAGGCGAAGTCAAACAGCGGCAGCCAGCCTTTTTCTACGGACAGCTTCGCCAGGTGTTCCCACTGCTCAAGCGTTGGATCGATACCGGTTGGGTTGTGGCAGCAGCCGTGGAACAGCACTACGTCACCCGCCTGCGCTTCGCTCAGGCTCGCCAGCAGGCCGTCAAAGTCGAGAGAGTGGTTTGCCGCGTCGTAGTAAGCATATTCACGCACTTCCAGACCCGCAGAGTTAAAGACGCTCTTGTGGTTTGGCCAGCTTGGGTTGCTCACCCATACGCGCTTAACAGAGGTGTTTTTCGCCAGGAAATCCGCCGCAACGCGCAGCGCGCCGGTACCGCCAGGGGTTTGTGCTGTGCGAGCGCGTTTGCTGCTCACAATTTCGCTGCCTTTACCGAACAGCAGTTCCTGAGTGCAGCGACCAAATTCAGGGATACCATCAATACCGAGGTAGTTTTTGGTGGTTTCGTTTTCCAGCAGATACTGTTCAGCTTTTTTAACGCTGGTCAGGACCGGGGTTTTGCCGGTTTCATCTTTATATACACCAATACCCAGGTTGATTTTGCCAGGGCGGTCGTCGGCACGAAACAGATCGGCCAGGCCCAGAATAGGGTCGGCAGGAGCGGCGGTAATGTTCTCAAACATGACGAAGTTCCATTGTGATTACAGAAGTGAAATCCGCTATCAGGTTAACGGTAGATTTACAAAATGCCAACCGTTTGCGACGAAAAGCGTGCGGCTTTTCAAAAGTCGCCATTATTTTCTGTCGGGCATAAAAAAACAGGGCCGAAGCCCTGTTCATTATGCATATAACAACGTGGTGTACTGATTAGAACTGGTAAACCAGACCTACAGCAACGGTATCATCGTTGTTGATGCCCAGCTTGTTGTCGTCTTTCAGCTGGTTGATCTGGTAGTCAACATAGGTGGACATGTTTTTGTTGAAGTAGTAAGTCGCACCGATGTCGATGTAGTTGATGTAGTCTTCATCACCCACGCCTTCTACGTCTTTCGCTTTAGATTTGTAGTAAGCGATGGATGGACGCAGGCCGAAATCGAACTGGTACTGAGCGACAACAGAGAAGTCCTGAGATTTGTTAGCGAAGCCGTTGCTGCCCAGACGAGCCGCGTTACGCATTTCGCCGTACAGCGCTGCCAGGTAAATGTTGTTCGCATCGTATTTCAGACCGGTTGCCCACTGCTCAGCTTTATCGCCTTCGCCCCACTGCAGGGTCTGCTGGTTGTTGGTACGGTCAGCCGCGCCGTAAGCACCGACGATGCCGAAGCCGTCGAACTCATAGCTCAGAGAGGTTGCCCAGCCGTCGCCGTTAGAACGGGTTGCGTCAGTGCGTTCATTTTTGCCCAGGTACTGAACGCCAAAGTTCAGACCGTCAACCAGGCCGAAGAAGCCGCTGTTACGGTAAGTCGCCAGGCCACCGGTACGGCCAGAGAAGAAGTTATCGCTTGCGCCAGTGTCGCCACCGAATTCTGGCAGCATATCGGTGATACCGATTGCGTCATAGACCAGACCGTAGTTACGACCGTAGTCGAAGGAGCCTGCGTCACCGAATTTCAGACCTGCGAATGCCAGACGGGTTTTGTTACCGGACTGAGCATCAGCGCCTTCAGAGTTGTTACCCTGGAAGTTGTATTCCCACTGACCGTAACCGGCCAGCTGATCGTTGATCTGGGTTTCGCCTTTGAAGCCCAGACGCGCGTAAGTCATGTCGCCATCGTTGCCGTCATTATCAGAGAAGTAATGCAGACCAACAGCTTTCCCGTAAAGATCTAATTTGTTGCCGTCTTTGTTATAGATTTCTGCAGCGTTTGCTGCACCGGCTACCAGCAGGGCAGGGATAACCACTGCCAGGATATTGCGCTTCATCATTATTTATTACCCTCATTGGTTTTTTTATGACACTCGCCACTGCCGTCAATAAATTCTGTCAATAAATATTTCCGGAACTATTGATGAGAGTTAGGTGTCTTTATGTATCTGACAGGCATCTTTCCATTCATAGAACCGTTTCGCTAGCCTGAAAGTGCTACAATTCTCAAGATTGGGTAACAAAAAGAAATAATGTGTAACTATATATGTATTTTTGGGAACTTTGTGAACCATCTCAAATTTCAGAGAGACTTGGTTAATTAAGCGGCGGTTTTATTCCTATATATATGAATTGCTTATGTTTAATTTGGCTAAAGGCAATTCATATAAACAGCGGTTAAACAGCTCATCTTTTCTTATGACCGCGAAAGGCCTTCTGGATGGCTGTGAAATTGAATAAAAAATATGCTATTGCTTGAGAATTAAATAAGCACAATAAGAATGCGGGATATTTTTTATTCACAGATATTTCATGGAAACAAAACGTAACAGCTAGTGCTTTTGACGGGGTTGTCTTTTAAAGAGGCTGACTTTGCGCTGACATAAACTGACATTGCAGAATAAAATAATGGCCAGCATGTGCTGGCCATTATCATTGAGGCGGGTTAGAAGCTTGCGTTACGCGGCGTACGTGGGAACGGAATCACATCACGGACGTTCTGAACACCGGTTACGTAGGCAATCAGACGCTCGAAGCCCAGGCCGAAGCCTGAATGCGGAACAGTACCGTAACGGCGCAGATCGCGATACCAGCTGTAGTCAGCCGGGTTGAGACCCATCTCTTCCATACGGGCATCCAGGACGTCCAGACGCTCTTCACGCTGAGAACCCCCGATGATTTCACCGATGCCAGGTGCCAGGACATCCATTGCGGCAACGGTTTTACCGTCTTCGTTAAGGCGCATATAGAAGGCCTTAATGTCTTTCGGGTAGTTTTTCACGACAACCGGTGCTTTGAAGTGTTTCTCTGCCAGATAGCGTTCGTGCTCAGAAGAGAGATCCACGCCCCAGTAAACCGGGTTCTCGAACTTCTCACCGCACTTCTCGAGGATGGCAACCGCATCGGTGTAATCCACCTGCGCGAAGTCAGCGGATACAAAGCGCTCCAGACGGGCAATAGCGTCGTTATCCACGCGCTCAGCGAAGAATTTCATGTCGTCTGCACGTTCTTCCAGAACGGCTTTAAACACGTATTTCAGCATGGCTTCCGCCAGGCCTGCCACATCATTGAGATCGGCAAAGGCCACTTCTGGCTCCAGCATCCAGAATTCCGCCAGGTGGCGACTGGTGTTGGAGTTTTCTGCGCGGAAGGTTGGGCCAAACGTGTAGATCTTAGACAGCGCACAGGCATAGGTTTCACCGTTGAGCTGGCCGGATACCGTCAGGAAGGCTTCTTTACCAAAGAAGTCTTTGTCGTAATCCACTTTACCTTCCGGCGTACGCGGCAGGTTTTCCATATCCAGCGTGGAAACGCGGAACATCTCACCCGCACCTTCAGTGTCGGACGCGGTGATCAGCGGCGTGGATACCCAGAAGTAACCCTGCTCATCGAAGAAACGATGCAGCGCCTGCGCCAGCGTGTGACGCACGCGGGCCACCGCACCGATCAGGTTGGTGCGTGGACGCAGGTGTGCCACTTCGCGAAGATACTCAATGCTGTGGCGTTTTGCCGCCATCGGGTAGGTATCCGGATCTTCCACCCAGCCGGTGACTTCAATCGCCGAAGCCTGAATTTCGAAGCTCTGGCCCTGACCAGGCGATGCGACAACCACGCCGGTAACAATGACGGAGCAACCTGTGGTCAGGCGCAGAACGTCATCATTGTAATTGGGCAGAGAATTATTAATGACGGCCTGTACAGGATCAAAGCAGGAACCGTCATAGACGGCGAGGAAGGAGATGCCAGCTTTAGAATCTCGGCGGGTACGCACCCATCCGCGCACGGTGACTTCTTGGTCAACGGCGACACGGCCCTGGAGTACGTCGGCTACAGGCACAACGCTCATAATATTCTCTCTGTTAATTGTCGGAAATGATAAACACTTGTCCGCCCTTATGGGGGGATATCTATGTTACCTGGCATCCGCCATCAGACAAGCAGATTTCGCAGTCTTAAGAGAAGAAATAAGAAATAAATAAGAAGTGGGGAGCCTTTACGGCTCCCGAAAGCGGTTAACTGGCTTTTTTAACCTGCGGCAGATCGAAGGCTTTGCGCAATGCGCGGACAAAAGCTTTGTCATGACAGATGGTTTTACCCGGACTATCAGAGAGTTTCGCCACCGGCTTGCCGTTACATTCCACCAGCTTTATGACGATGTTCAGAGGTTTTACCTGAGGAATATCGCAGGTCAAACGGGTGCCAATACCAAAGCTCAGATTCACTCTGGAGGAGAAGTGGCGGTAAAGATCCACCGCTTTGGCTAAATCAAGGTTATCAGAGAAGACCAGCACTTTCGTCATCGGATCAATGCCCAGCTTCTCGTAATGGGCAATGGCCTTTTCACCCCATTCCAACGGGTCTCCGGAGTCATGGCGTAAACCCTGATAACGCTCAGCAAATTCAGGACCGAAGTCGCGCAGGAAGGCATCCATTGTGATGCAGTCGGTGAGGGCGATCCCCAGTTGATTCGGATACTCATCAAGCCATGCGGCCAGGGCCGCGCGCTGGCTATTGGCCAGGTCAGGGCTGATCTGCTGATGCGCCTGGAACCACTCGTGCGCCTGGGTGCCCATTGGCGTCAGGTCCAGACGACGCGCAAGGTCGTAATTACTGGTGCCCACAAACCACGGCTCTTGCTGAAGACGTTTAACGATAGCCTGCTGTACTTCGCGAGAGAAACGACGGCGAGTGCCAAAGTCCATCAGGCGGAAGCGGGACATATCCAGCCCTTCGGTCAGGTGGGAAAATTCAACCAGCTTATTCTCCAGTGAGGCAACCGCCTGCTCGACGCCGGTTTCCGGCGAACGGTAGCGGTGGGCCAACTCGCTGATCACCGCCAGAAGCGGCACTTCCCACATGATCACTTCACGCCACGGACCGGCAAGGCGGATATTCAGCTTGCCATTATCGTTAGTCACCGTGACCTGCTCTGGCTTGTAGCGGAAGTCGCGCAGCCAGGTAAGGTAGTCAGCTTTAAAGAAGGGCAGGCCGGAAAGCCAGTGATATTCGTCGTCCTGCAGCGCCAGATGCTGCATGGCATCGACCTGTTCACGAATGGAATCCGCGTAGATACCCAGCAAGTCGTCGCCCCGGCAGCGAAACTCCGCCGCAACATGAACGTCATGGTAATGGTGGAAAACGGCTTGCTGCATATGCAGTTTATACGCGTCGGTATCCAGCAATGTATGCAGAACAGGAGAAGCGAATTGAGTCATAGGTGCGCAGTAGCATCCTCTCACGGGAGCGTTTAGTACAATAAACAACTCCGGAGTATACCTGTTTTAGTGATTTATTGAACCCCGATCACAACATAAGCGCTCTTTATGGTCGAGGGCATTTTGTGCCTCGTGTTATACAAATGTAGCGAAAAAGGTGTTTGTACCTGAAAAGATGAACATTCTGCATAGCGCGTTTTAGACAACAGGAATATATTGAAACGTTACTCGACAAACGATGCATAAGGTTTTCTATGACACAACAGCCACAAGCCAAATACCGCCACGACTACCGTGCGCCGGATTACCTGATTAGCGATATCGATCTGACTTTTGACCTGGATGCCACTAAAACCGTCGTGACAGCGGTGAGCCAGGTGACGCGCCAGAGCGCGACGGCTGTACCGCTGCGTCTTGATGGTGAAGACCTGACGCTGGTTTCCCTGCATATTAATGATGAAGCGTGGGCTGATTATAAAGAAGAAGGCAACCAGCTGGTTATCGACAACCTGCCGGAACGCTTTACGCTGCGCATCGTCAACGAAATCAGCCCGGCCGCCAATACCGCGCTGGAAGGGCTCTACCAGTCAGGCGTGGCGCTGTGTACCCAGTGTGAAGCAGAAGGCTTCCGCCACATTACCTGGTATCTGGATCGCCCCGATGTACTGGCGCGCTTCACCACCAAAATCATTGCCGATAAAACCCTGTATCCGTTCCTGCTCTCGAACGGCAACCGCGTGGGCGAAGGCGAGTTGGAGAACGGTCGTCACTGGGTACAGTGGCAGGATCCGTTCCCGAAACCGTGCTACCTGTTTGCGCTGGTGGCGGGTGATTTCGATGTCCTGCGCGACACCTACAAAACCCGCTCTGGCCGCGACGTGGCGCTGGAACTGTTTGTTGACCGCGGCAATCTTGACCGCGCGCCGTGGGCGATGACCTCGCTCATCAACTCCATGAAGTGGGACGAAGAGCGCTTCGGCCTCGAATACGATCTCGACATTTATATGATCGTCGCCGTCGACTTTTTCAACATGGGCGCGATGGAGAACAAAGGTCTTAACGTCTTTAACTCCAAATACGTGCTGGCGCGTACCGATACCGCCACCGATAAAGACTATCTCGATATCGAACGCGTGATCGGGCACGAATATTTCCATAACTGGACCGGTAACCGCGTCACCTGCCGCGACTGGTTCCAGCTGAGCCTGAAAGAGGGCTTAACCGTTTTCCGCGACCAGGAGTTCAGCTCCGATCTGGGCTCCCGCGCCGTGAACCGCATCAACAACGTGCGCACCATGCGCGGCCTGCAGTTTGCGGAAGATGCCAGCCCAATGGCGCACCCGATTCGTCCGGATAAAGTCATCGAGATGAACAACTTCTACACCCTGACGGTGTACGAAAAGGGCGCTGAAATCATCCGCATGATCCACACCCTGCTGGGCGAAGAGAATTTCCAGAAAGGGATGCAGCTCTACTTCGAGCGTCACGACGGCAGCGCCGCCACCTGCGACGACTTCGTCCAGGCGATGGAAGACGCGTCCAACGTGGATCTGTCCCATTTCCGCCTCTGGTACAGCCAGGCCGGTACACCTGTCGTGACCGTTAAAGACGACTACAATCCGGAGACCGAGCAGTACACCCTGACCATCAGCCAGCGCACGCCGCCAACGGCCGAGCAGGCGGAGAAACAGCCGCTGCACATTCCGTTCAGCATTGAGCTGTACGATAACGAAGGCAAAGTGATCCCCCTGAAGAAGGGCGGTCACCCGGTACAAAGCGTGCTAAACGTCACCCAGGCGGAGCAGACGTTTATTTTCGATAATGTTTACTTCCAGCCGGTACCTGCGCTGCTGTGCGAATTCTCTGCGCCGGTAAAACTGGAGTACAAGTGGAGCGATCAGCAGTTGACGTTCCTGATGCGTCACGCGCGCAATGACTTCTCTCGCTGGGATGCGGCGCAGAGCCTGCTGGCAACCTACATCAAGCTGAACGTGAACCGTTATCAGCAGGGCCAGCCGCTGACGCTGCCGGTTCATGTTGCGGATGCCTTCCGCGCGATCCTGCTGGACGAGAACATTGACCCGGCACTGGCGGCTGAAATCCTGACCTTACCGTCCGCGACTGAAATCGCCGAGCTGTTCGAGATTATCGACCCGATTGCGATTGTCGCAGTTCGTGAAGCGCTAACCCGCACGCTGGCTGCCGAACTGGCGGATGAATTCCTGGCCATTTACAACGCCAACAAGCTGGATGCGTACCGTGTTGAGCATGCCGATATCGGCAAACGTTCCCTGCGCAATACCTGTCTGCGCTATCTGGCCTTTGGTGAGGTGGAACTGGCGAACACGCTGGTCAGCAAGCAGTATCACGAAGCCGATAACATGACCGACGCGCTGGCTGCACTCGCCGCAAGCGTTGCCGCCGAGCTGCCGTGTCGTGATGCGCTAATGCAGGAGTACGATGACAAATGGCATCAGGATGGTCTGGTGATGGACAAATGGTTCATTCTGCAGTCCACCAGCCCGTCCGCCGATGTGCTGAGCACCGTACGTCGCCTGCTGAAGCACCGCTCGTTCACCATGAGCAACCCGAACCGCGTCCGCTCGCTGATTGGCGCGTTTGCCAGCAGCAACCCGGCTGCCTTCCACGCGGAAGACGGCAGCGGCTATCAGTTTATGGTGGAAATGCTGACCGAGCTGAACAGCCGTAACCCGCAGGTGGCGTCGCGACTGATTGAGCCGCTGATCCGCCTGAAACGCTACGATGCGAAGCGTCAGGCGAAGATGCGCGCCGCGCTTGAGCAGCTTAAAGGGCTGGAGAACCTGTCTGGCGATCTGTACGAGAAGATTGCTAAGGCGCTGGCCTGATGTAAAAAAGCCCGGTGGCGCTACGTCGTTTTGTAAGCCTAAAGTGTTACCCATGTTTCCGGTTCATACCCTACGCTTACCGGGCCTACGTGGGGTCGCGGGGCATCGGTTTTCTCCCTCTCCCTGTGGGAGAGGGCCGGGGTGAGGGCATCAGGCATTGGCCTTTATCCGCTGAATCTCCGCTTCCCCACGTTTCATCACCCGATCCAACACTTCCGCCTCCAGCTCCGCCAGTTTTGCCGAGCCCACGCGGCGAGGGCGTGGGATATCCACCGTCAAATCCAGACCAATCTTCCCGTCTTCTATCAGCAGCACCCGGTCCGCCATCGCGACGGCCTCGCTCACGTCATGCGTCACCAGCAGTACCGTAAAGCCATGCTCCTGCCACAGGGACTCAATCAAATCCTGCATTTCGATCCGCGTCAGCGCATCAAGCGCGCCGAGCGGTTCATCAAGCAACAGCAGGCCGGGACGGTGAATCAACGCGCGCGCCAGCGCCACGCGCTGTTTCTGTCCCCCTGACAGCGCAGCAGGCCACTCGCCTGCGCGGTTTTCCAGCCCGACGGCGGCCAGCGCCTGACGCGCGTTATCCCGCCAGTTGCCCTTCAGGCCGAGACCGACGTTGTCGATAACCGTTTTCCACGGCAGCAGGCGCGCGTCCTGAAACATCATGCGCGTATCGTCCTGAATATTGGCCAGCGGCGTTGAGCCTGCCAGGATTTCACCGCCGTTGGGGGCTTCCAGCCCGGCCAGAAGGCGCAGCAGCGTACTCTTGCCGCCGCCGCTGCGTCCGACAACGGCCACAAATTGTCCGGCGGGAATATGCAGATCCAGCCCGTTAAGAATGGTGTTTTCGCCGTAGCGTTTGGTGACGCCGTTGAGCAGTAACGGCGTCCCCTGGTTCAGTCGTGCAGTATTCATGCTTTTGCCTCCTGAAGGGTATAGGCCGGGTTCCAGCGCAGCCAGCTGCGCTCCAGCCACTGGGCGCTGACGTCAGCGAGTTTGCCGAGCAGGGCGTAAAGGATGATGGCTACCACCACTACGTCGGTTTGCAGGAATTCACGGGCGTTCATCGCCAGATAGCCGATGCCGGAGTTAGCCGAAATGGTTTCCGCCACAATCAGCGTCAGCCACATCAGGCCGAGCGCAAAACGCACCCCAACCATAATCGAGGGCAGGGCGCCCGGCAGGATCACGTGCATAAAGAGAGAAAAACCGGACAAGCCGTAGCTTCGCGCCATCTCAACCAGACCGCGATCGATATTGCGGATGCCGTGCCAGGTGTTGATGTAAATCGGGAACAGCGTGCCCAGCGCCACGAGGAAGATCTTGGCGCTCTCATCAATGCCAAACCACAGGATAACCAGCGGGATCAGCGCCAGATGCGGCACGTTGCGCAGCATCTGTATAGACGTATCCAGCAGCCGCTCACCCCAGCGCGAAAGGCCGCTGATCAGACCCAGAACCAGACCGATACTGCCGCCAATGGAAAACCCAATCACGGCGCGCCATGAGCTGATCGCCAGATGCTGCCACAGCTCGCCGCTCACGCTCAGCGACCAGAACGCTTCAACAACGCCCTCCGGAGAGGGCAGAATGCGGCTCGACAGCCAGCCGGTGGACGACGCGAGCTGCCAGAGGGCCACGATGCCGACGGGTAAAAACCACGGCGCGGCGCGCAGCAGCCATTTTTGTGATGTGGCAGACATGGTCACTCCTTAGCTCTGCGCGGCTTTTCGTGGAATAAATTCGTTCGCCACGGCTTCGCCCTGAAGCTGGAGTTGCTGCGGCTGCGGAATTTCCGGGATGGCGACATCCAGGTGCGGGAATAACAGTTCGCCCACCTTGTAGGCCTCTTCCAGATGCGGATAGCCGGAGAGGATAAAGCTGTCGATGCCCAGGTCTGCGTATTCATTAATCCGCGCGGCCACCGTTGGACCATCGCCGACCAGCGCTGTACCTGCGCCGCCGCGTACCAGACCAACACCCGCCCACAGGTTCGGGCTGATCTCCAGGTTCTCGCGCTTGCCGTTGTGCAGGGACGCCATCCGGTGCTGCCCGACGGAGTCGGTTTTAGCAAACGCGGCCTGCGCCTTCGCGATGGTCTCATCGTCCAGATGGGAAATCAGGCGGTCGGCGGCCTGCCAGGCTTCTTCATTGGTTTCGCGCACAATCACATGAAGGCGAATACCGAAACGCACCTTGCGACCGTGGGCTGCTGCCTTGGCGCGGACCTGGGCTATTTTCTCCTTCACCAGCTCAGGCGGTTCGCCCCAGGTCAGGTAGAGATCGACCTGCTCGGCGGCCAGATCCTGGGCCACATCCGACGATCCGCCAAAATAGAGCGGCGGGCGCGGCTGCTGCACCGGCGGGAAGTAGAGTTTCGCGTCGCGAACGTGAATATGTTTGCCTTCGAAGGTGACGGTTTCACCTTCCAGCAGGCGTCGCCAGACGCGGGTGAATTCGGCGGAGGCCTCGTAGCGCTCCGTGTGATCGAGGAACACGCCATCGCCCGCCAGCTCCTGCGGATCGCTACCTGTGACAAGGTTAAACAGGGCGCGACCGTTGGACAGTCTGTCCAGCGTTGCCGCCTGACGCGCCGCCACGGTGGGGGAAACCACGCTTGGACGTAACGCGACCAGGAACTTCAGACGCTGGGTGACCGGGATCATCGACGCGGCGACCAGCCACGCATCCTCGCACGACCGTCCGGTTGGGATCAGCACCCCGGTGAAACCGATTCGGTCCGCCGCCTGCGCAATCTGCTGCAGATAGCCATGGTCAACCGGGCGTGAACCCTCTTCTGTACCAAGATAGTGTCCATCACCGTGGGTGGGTAAAAACCAGAAAAGATTCAGACTCATGATTTAGCTCCTTCTTTGCCTGCGGGCTGCCAGATGCGTTCGCGAATATTGACTTGTTTTGGCACCAGGCGGTTTTGATAGAAAAGGTCAGCGGTTTGTTGCTGAAGGGCGGCGACCTGCGCATTAACAGGCGCAATGGTGGTCGGCGGACGGTGGCTGAGATAGCTCGCGATCACCGGTTCAGGTAAGCCCATGGTTTTTGCCAGCAGGGTAATGCTTTCCTGACGCTGGCTCTGGGTCAGGGCATCGGCCTGGGTAAAGGTATCCAGTACGCCCTGAATGAATGCGCCGTTTTTCTCCGCGTAAGGACGTGCAGCGAGATAGAACGAGCCGGTTTGTTTCAGCGTGGTGCCATCTTTCAGCACCCGCACGCCACCCTGCAGTAAGGCTGCGGAGTAGTACGGATCCCAGATGGCCCAGGCATCCACGTTCTTCTGCTGGAATGCGGCGCGCGCGTCGGCAGGCGTCAGGTAAACGGGCTGAATGTCGGTGAACTTAAGCCCGGCCTCTTGCAGGGCGCGCAGCAGCAAGTTGTGTGAGCTGGAACCTTTCTGGAAAGCCACTTTATGGCCTTTAAGATCGGCAACGCTTTTAATCTCGCTATTTTCAGGTACCAGAATCACCTCGGCTTTCGGTTTAGCGGGTTCAACCCCCACATAGACCAGATCGGCCCCGGCAGCCTGAGCAAAGATAGGCGGAATATCGCCCGTGCTGCCCAAATCGATACTGCCGACGTTCAACGCCTCCAGCATCTGTGGGCCTGCAGGGAACTCCACCCAGGAGAATTTGGTGTCCGGGAAGCGTTTTTCCAGAAGCTGGTGGCTTTTCGCCAGCACCATGCTGACGCTGCCTTTCTGATAGCCGATGCGCAGGCTTTCCGGCGCGGTTTCCGCCGCATGAGCCAGCGACGACAGAGCCATCAGCCCTGCCAGCCCGATACGTGTCAGTGTTTTAAACATGAGCGACTCCTTGCGACGGATTAAAAGCGGGAACCTGGATATCCCGGCGATGCAGCGCATGCCAGAACGTTTCCAGTGCGCCATCAAGGCGGGTTTGCAGATTTGGCGTAAAGTGGGGTTTGTGTTGATAGTCGATGACCTGTGAATCATCTGCGAAAACGCCATGCAGGATCTCCTGTGCTTTCAGGGCGTTCAGCACCGGTTTCAGGGCGTAATCCACCGCCAGTAAATGGGCAACCGTACCGCCCGTAGCCAGCGGCAGCACCACTTTGCCGTCCAGCGCGCGCTCCGGAAGCAGGTCAAGCAGGGTTTTCAGTGCGCCAGAAAAAGAGGCTTTATAAATGGGCGTCGCCACAATTAAGCCATCTGCCCCCTTGAGCTGCTCGATCAGTGTTTTCAGCGCGGGGCTGTCGAAGCGGGCATAGAGCAAATCTTCAGGTTCGAAGTTATGTAGATTCCAGTGGCACACTTCCACATCCAGAGCAGTGAGCTTTTCGCGGGCATATTCCAGCAGGGCGCTGGAACGCGAGGGAAACCGTGGACTACCGGCCAGGGTGATGACGCGCATGTTTGCTCCTTATAACTAATTGTTTGCTTTTATCTAACATTCATAACAATTTTAAGGAGTGTGACATCGCCGTGTTATTCCACTAAATGATTTATCTGCAATTTAAATGCGAAAAAGTGCATAAGAAACAGGCGCGCAGGTAAACGTTTGCGTTTTGCGCGATTTTTTTGCCGCAGGTCAATTCCCTTTCCGGGCGGGATCGCACATAATCCCCTCCCGGTTTGCACACCGGGAATCCAGGAGAGTTCATGTACTACCCCTTCGTTCGTAAAGCCCTTTTCCAGCTCGATCCTGAGCGCGCTCATGAATTTACATTCCAGCAATTACGTCGTATTACAGGCACGCCTCTGGCTGCGCTGGTGCGTCAAAATGTGCCGGAAAAACCTGTCCAATGCATGGGCCTGACCTTCAAGAATCCACTGGGCCTGGCTGCCGGTCTGGATAAAAATGGCGAATGTATTGATGCCCTGGGCGCGATGGGGTTTGGCTCCATCGAAATTGGTACCGTTACGCCGCGTCCGCAGCCGGGTAACGACAAGCCGCGTCTGTTCCGCCTGGTCGAAGCTGAGGGTTTGATCAACCGCATGGGCTTCAACAACCTCGGTGTCGATCATCTGGTTGAGAACGTTAAAAAATCCCATTTTGATGGCGTATTAGGCATCAATATTGGTAAAAATAAAGACACGCCGGTGGAGCAGGGCAAAGATGACTATCTGATTTGTATGGAAAAAGTCTATGCCTATGCCGGTTATATTGCGGTGAATATTTCATCACCCAATACCCCGGGCCTGCGCTCATTACAATATGGCGATGCGCTGGACGATCTTCTGAGTGCCATTAAAAATAAACAAAACGAGCTCCAGGCGATCCACCATAAATATGTTCCGGTCGCGGTTAAGATCGCGCCGGATCTTTCTATTGAAGAATTGATCCAGGTTGCCGACAGTTTAGTGCGTCATAATATTGATGGTGTGATAGCAACCAATACAACGCTCGATCGTTCTCTCGTTCAGGGAATGAAAAACTGTGACGAAGCGGGTGGGTTAAGTGGCCGTCCGGTACAATTAAAAAGTACGGAAATTATTCGCGCACTCTCTGCTGAATTACAGGGACGTCTGCCCATTATTGGCGTGGGCGGTATCGACTCTGTTATTGCTGCACGCGAGAAGATGGCTGCCGGGGCATCACTGGTGCAAATTTATTCCGGCTTTATTTTTAAAGGCCCGCCATTGATTAAAGAAATCGTTACTCATATCTAATCTTTTCTCCTAATCAGACAACCAGGGCTTTATTTCCGGCCCTGGTTGTTTTATATTCCGTCACTGTTGCTTATTTAGTCATTATAGTCTTTTATTAATGGTGTTATAAACGAGGCGGCAAACAGGACATTTTTAGTACAGGACGTTTGGGGACGGGAGAGACACATGCGAATTAAACCTGACGATAACTGGCGCTGGTATTTTTGCGACGAGCACGATCGAATGATGCTCGATTTAGCCAATGGCATGTTGTTTCGTTCACGTTTTCCGCGTCGAATGTTAACCCCGGATGCTTTCTCGCCGTCAGGCTTTTGTGTGGACGATGCTGCGCTTTATTTTTCCTTCGAAGAAAAATGCCGCGACCTGATGCTCTCCAAAGAACAGCGCGCTGAGCTGGTCCTGAATGCGCTGGTGGCTATCCGTTTCCTGAAACCGCAAATGCCAAAAAGCTGGCATTTTCTTGCACATGGCATGAGCTGGACCCCGGCAACGGGCGATGCGGCAAGCGTCAATCTGAGCGATACCGCAGAAGAGGTGAATTTACTGGTCGTTGAACCCGGTGAAAACGCCGCGCTCTGTTTGTTAGCGCAGCCCGGCGTGGCCATTGCCGGGCGAGTTATGCAGTTAGGTGATGCGATTAAAGTCATGAATGACAGGCTGAAGCCACAGCTGCGCGTTGATTCGTTCAGCCTTGAACAGGCCGTTTAAGCTTCCAGCTGGACGGACGTTTTCGGCACACAGCTGCAGCATAAAATCGTACCGTCATCACCTACCGCCGATTTCTTCAGCGCAGTGACTTCACCCTCGACCAGTTTGATTCGACAGCATCCGCAAATACCTGCACGACAGGAGTAAGGTACGCGGATCCCTGCCTGTTCCAGTTGCTCAAGTAATACCTGCTGATTGTTGCCACGGATAACTTTACCCTGCCAGTGAATATCGACCCCTGACGAAGGCGCGGACTCGATATCGACAAACTCCTCTTCCTGGCTGGAACCATAAATCCTGGCAGGGCCACGGGTGAGGATTTCTACTTCGTCACCGACGCGGATCACGCCGCTGGAGCGCGGGATGAGGTTCTGACCGAAATCCACATCACCGTTGTCCTGGGCGGTACGGAATGACTGCAACGTTTTCAACGGTTCACCGGAAGGATGTTTTTGGCCTTTTTCTGGGCTGACAGTGGTGAAAATGCAGCGACTACATGGCTTCACCACGTCGAAAATCACGCTGCCGATGCGGATCACCTTCCAGGTATCTTCGTCCCAGGCGTCGGCACCTGTGACCACCAGGTTAGGGCGGAACTGTTCCATCTGAACGCTGGCTTTGCAGCGGCGCTGTAAATCACGCAGCGAGGCTTCGTTGGTCAGCAGGAACGGGAAGCCATCGGCGAAGGAGAGGGGAACGGCGTCATGGCGCTTCACGCGACGCGTCAGTTCAGGACCAACCCAGCGCAGCTGCACGTCGCGGGAGAAGAACCCGCTCAGCCAGCGGTTAATTTCATCCGGGGCGATGCGCGCGGTAAAATGATTGCCCCACACTTCCGTTGGCGCGTCGACAGGGGCAAAATCAGCAAAGCGAATCACTACGCTGGAACCGTCCGGCGCGGTCAGGTGCAAACCGTCATGAAGTGGAGAAGGGGTAAAGCGAACCATCTGCGGGAACTGGCGTGCGGTAATGAACGTACCGTCAGGCTCGGTGACCATAAAAATGCGATCGAAGGCGAATCCGCTCATGTCGGCCAGCGCGTGAGAGACGCCGATGCCGCGCATGGATTTCACCGGATGAATAAAAAGCCTGGATAACGTCGCCACTGCACACTCCCACAAATGAAAATAAGCCTTCAACTTTATGACATACACGCCATATTAGCTATAATGCGCGACAATTTTCTAAGAGTAAAAGTGACGATATGAATTCTCTGTTTGCCAGTACGGCCCGTGGGCTGGAAGAGCTGTTAAAAACTGAACTGGAAAGCCTGGGCGCGCAAGAGTGTCAGGTGGTTCAGGGTGGTGTCCATTTTGAGGGCGACACGCGGCTTATTTACCAGAGCCTGATGTGGAGCCGTCTGGCGTCGCGCATCATGCTGCCGATGAAAGAGTGCAAGGTCTATAGCGACCTGGACCTCTATACCGGCGTACAGATGATCGACTGGACAGAGATCTTCACGCCAAATGCCACCTTTGCGGTGCATTTCAACGGCGTGAACGACGAGATCCGCAACAGCCAGTACGGTGCCCTGCGCGTAAAAGACGCCATTGTGGACTGCTTCACGCGTAAAAATAAGGAGCGTCCAAACGTCGATCGCGAAAATCCGGATCTGCGTATTAACGTCTGGCTGAACGGCGACACGGCGAGTATCTCTCTCGATCTGAGCGGCGCGGGTCTGCACCTGCGCGGCTACCGCGATCGCACCGGTATGGCGCCGATCAAAGAAACGCTGGCCGCCGCCATCGTCATGCGCTCCGGCTGGCAGCCGGGCACGCCGCTGCTCGACCCAATGTGTGGTTCTGGTACGCTGTTGATAGAAGCAGCCATGCTGGCAACTGACCGCGCGCCGGGGCTGCATCGCGGCCACTGGGGCTTTAAAGGCTGGGCACAGCACGATGATGCACTCTGGAAAGAGGTCAAAGACGATGCGCAGACCCGCGCGCGTAAAGGCCTGGCGGAGTACACCTCCCACTTCTACGGTTCGGACAGCGACCCGCGCGTCATTGAGCGCGCGCGCAGCAACGCCCGTCGCGCAGGTATCGGCGAGCTGGTCACCTTCGACGTGAAAGACGTGGCGAACCTGACCAACCCGCTGCCAAAAGGCCCGTACGGCACCGTAATCAGTAACCCGCCATACGGCGAGCGTCTGGACAGCGAGCCGGCGCTGATTGCCCTGCACAGCCTGCTGGGCCGCAATATGAAGGACTACTTCGGTGGCTGGAATCTCTCCCTGTTTAGCGCCTCACCGGAGCTGCTGAGCTGCCTGCAGCTGCGTGCCGATCGCCAGTTTAAGGCGAAAAACGGCCCGCTGGACTGCGTGCAGAAGAACTACCATCTGGCAGAGAAAGCGGCGGACAGCAAGCCGTCCGGCGTGGCGGAAGATTACGCCAACCGACTGCGCAAGAACCTGAAGAAATATGAGAAATGGGCAAAGCAGGAAGGGATTGAATGCTACCGCCTGTACGACGCTGACCTGCCGGAGTACAACGTGGCGGTTGACCGCTACGCGGACTGGGTGGTGATTCAGGAATATGCGCCACCGAAAACCATCGATGCGCAAAAAGCGCGTCAGCGCATGCTGGATGTGATTGCGGCCACCATCGCCGTGCTCGGCATTACGCCGAACAAACTGGTGCTGAAAACCCGTGAGCGCCAGAAGGGCAAAAACCAGTATCAGAAGATGGGCGAGAAGGGCGACTTTATCGAAGTGGGCGAGTACAACGCGCGCCTGTGGGTAAACCTGACCGACTATCTTGATACCGGCCTGTTCCTTGACCACCGTATCGCGCGCCGCATGCTGGGCCAGATGAGCAAGGGCAAAGATTTCCTGAACCTATTCTCCTATACCGGTAGCGCGAGCGTGCATGCAGGTCTGGGCGGGGCGCGCAGCACCACCACGGTGGATATGTCTCGCACCTATCTGGAGTGGGCGGAGCGTAACCTGCGTCTGAACGGCCTGACCGGACGCCAGCATCGCCTGATGCAGGCCGACGTGCTGGGCTGGCTGCGTGATACCGACGAGCAGTTCGATCTCATCTTTATCGATCCACCGACCTTCTCTAACTCCAAGCGTATGGAGGATAGCTTTGATGTTCAACGCGATCACCTGCGCCTGATGACCGACCTGAAACGCCTGCTGCGTAAAGGCGGCACCATTATGTTCTCGAACAACAAACGCGGCTTCCGCATGGATCATGAAGGCTTAGCCACGCTGGGACTGAAAGCGCAAGAAATCAGCCAGAAAACGCTGTCTCAGGACTTTGCCCGTAACCGTCAGATCCATAACTGCTGGTTAATCTCAGCGGTCTGAAAGGAAATATAAATGTCACTAATTAGCATGCACGGCGCCTGGCTGTCTTTCAGCGATGCGCCCCTTCTCGACGATACTGAACTGCACATTGAAGATAACGAACGTGTTTGTCTGGTAGGCCGTAACGGCGCGGGTAAATCCACGCTGATGAAGATCCTTAACCGTGAGCAGGGCCTGGATGACGGCCGTATCGTTTACGAGCAGGATCTGATTGTTTCGCGACTGCAGCAGGATCCACCGCGTAACGTGGCGGGTACCGTCTACGACTTCGTTGCGGAAGGGATCTCTGAACAGGCTGAATACCTGAAGGGCTATCATGAAATTTCGCATCTGGTGATGACCGACCCGAGCGAAAAAAATCTTAATGAAATGGCGCGCCTGCAGGAACTGCTGGATCATCACGGCCTGTGGCAGCTTGAAAGCCGTATCACTGAAGTGCTGGACCAGTTAGGTCTGGATGCGGATATGGAACTGGCATCACTTTCCGGCGGCTGGCTGCGTAAAGCGGCACTGGGACGCGCGCTGGTCAGCGGCCCGAAAGTGCTGCTGCTTGACGAACCGACCAACCACCTGGACATTGAAGCCATCGACTGGCTGGAAGGGTTCCTGAAGACCTTCAACGGCACCATCATCTTCATTTCACACGATCGTTCGTTTATCCGCAACATGGCGACCCGCATTGTCGATCTCGATCGCGGCAAACTGGTGACCTATCCTGGCGATTACGACACCTATCTGCTGGAAAAAGAAGAAAACCTGCGCGTAGAAGAGCTGCAAAACGCTGAGTTCGACCGCAAGCTGGCGCAAGAAGAGGTCTGGATCCGCCAGGGTATCAAAGCCCGCCGTACCCGTAACGAAGGCCGCGTGCGTGCGTTAAAAGCGATGCGTAACGAGCGTAGCGCCCGCCGTGAGGTGATGGGTAGCGCGAAGATGCAGGTGGAAGAGGCATCCCGCTCGGGCAAAATCGTCTTTGAGATGGAAGATGTGAATTACCAGGTTGACGGTAAAGTGCTGGTGAAAGACTTTTCCGCTCAGGTTCAGCGTGGCGACAAAATTGCCCTTATTGGCCCGAACGGCTGTGGTAAAACCACGCTGCTCAAGCTGATGTTAGGCCAGCTGCAGGCTGATAGCGGCCGCGTTCACTGTGGTACGAAGCTGGAAGTGGCCTACTTCGACCAGCACCGCGCGGAGCTTGACCCGGACAGAACGGTGATGGATAACCTCGCTGAAGGTAAGCAAGAAGTGATGGTTAACGGTAAGCCGCGCCACGTGCTGGGTTATTTGCAGGACTTCCTGTTCCATCCGAAACGCGCAATGACACCGGTACGCGCGCTGTCTGGCGGCGAGCGAAATCGTCTGCTGCTGGCACGTCTGTTCCTGAAGCCAAGTAACCTGTTGATTCTTGATGAACCAACCAACGATCTGGATGTCGAAACGCTGGAATTACTGGAGGAGTTAATCGACGGCTATCAGGGAACCGTGATGCTGGTGAGCCACGATCGTCAGTTCGTTGATAACACCGTGACCGAGTGCTGGATTTTTGAAGGTGAAGGCCGGATTGGTCAATACGTGGGCGGTTATCATGACGCGCGTGGACAACAAACTCAATCGCTGCTGCAAAAACAGGCAAAATCCAAAAGTGCACCGGATCCGGTTGTAGCGAAAGCAGAAACTGTCAAAAAAACTCCTGCTAAAATGAGCTATAACCTGCAGCGCGAACTGGAAGGCTTACCTCAGCGTCTTGAAGAACTGGAAGCTGCTCTTGAAACGCTGCAAATTCAGGTTGCTGATGCGTCATTCTTTACGCAGCCGCACGACTATACTCAGAAAATATTGGCTGAACTGTCCGCGGCTGAAAAAGCCCTGGAAGAAGCATTTGAGCGCTGGGAGTACCTCGAGTCTCTGAAAAACGGCGCATAAACAGGGATTAACTATGTGTGACCAGCACCACGCCGACAGGCATATATTATGCTCGCAATGCGATATGCTCGTGGCGTTGCCAGAGCTTGGTCACGGACATAAAGCCCTGTGTCCACGTTGCGGCGCAACGTTGACGACGGAGTGGGACGCGCCAAGGCAGCGTCCCACTGCTTATGCTCTTGCTGCATTGTTCATGTTGCTGCTTTCCAACCTCTTCCCTTTCATTTATATGAAAGTGGGCGGCATGACCAGCGAGGTCGATCTGCTTGAAATTCCTGGCGTGATGTTCTCGGAAGATTACGCCAGCCTCGGCACCTTTTTCCTCCTCTTTGTCCAAATCGTCCCGGCGTTCTGTCTGGTGGTGATCCTGTTGCTGGTAAACCGCGTCAGGATGCCCACATCCCTTAAAATTAAACTCGCGCGTATCCTGTTCCAGCTGAAAAGTTGGGGGATGGCCGAGATCTTTCTGGCGGGGATTCTGGTCAGCTTCGTCAAGCTGATGGCCTATGGTGATGTGGGAATTGGCAGTAGCTTTATTCCCTGGTGCCTTTATTGTGTATTACAGCTGCGCGCCTTCCAGTGCGTAGACAGGCGATGGGCGTGGGATGACATCGCGCCAGCACCGACGCTTGCGCAGACGGTTAAGGTCGGTGTGCCGGGTATCCGTCAGGGGCTGCGCTCTTGCTCATGCTGTACCGCCGTTCTGCCCGCGGATCTCGATGTGTGTCCTCGCTGTGAAACGAAAGGCCATGTACGTCGTAAAAATAGCCTGCAGTGGACGATGGCGTTGCTGGTCACGTCAATCATGCTCTATCTGCCAGCCAATATTCTGCCCATTATGATCACCGATTTACTCGGCGACAAAATGCCCTCAACCATCCTTGCTGGGGTCGTTTTGCTGTGGGGCGAAGGATCCTATCCGGTGGCTGGCGTGATCTTCATCGCCAGCATTATGGTGCCAACCTTAAAAATGATCGCCATTGCCTGGCTCTGCTGGGACGCCAAAGGTCACGGCAAACGCGACAGCGAACGCATGCACCTGATTTACGAAGTTGTTGAATTTGTTGGCCGCTGGTCAATGATTGATGTGTTTGTCATTGCCGTTCTCTCTGCGCTGGTGCGCATGGGAGGACTGATGAGTATTTATCCCGCAATGGGAGCGCTAATGTTTGCGTTGGTCGTCATTATGACCATGTTTGCGGCCATGACCTTCGACCCTCGTTTATCGTGGGATCGTGAGCCCGAGTCAAGCCATGAGGAAGAGTAAGAGCATGGAAAATAAGAGTGGAGAGGCGAAAGTGCAGAAGGTCAAGAACTGGTCTCCGGTGTGGATTTTCCCCATCGTAACCGCGCTGATCGGTGCATGGATCCTGTTTTATCATTACAGCCATCAGGGACCGGAAGTCACGCTTATCACCACCAATGCAGAAGGTATTGAGGGGGGCAAAACCACCATCAAAAGCCGCAGTGTGGATGTGGGCGTGGTTGAAAGTGCAACCCTGACGGATGATTTGACGCACGTTGAAATCAAGGCGCGTTTAAATTCCGGTATGGAAAAATTGCTGCATGGCGACTCGGTTTTCTGGGTGGTTAAACCGCAGGTAGGACGTGAGGGGATCAGCGGGTTGGGGACGCTGCTGTCCGGCGCTTATATTGAGCTGCAGCCGGGTAAGAAAGGGAGCCAGCCGGCACAATACGAGCTGCTGGACTCTCCGCCGCTTGCGCCGCCGGATGCGAAAGGCATTCGCGTGATCCTGGACAGTAAAAAAGCCGGACAGCTCTCGCCAGGCGATCCCGTGCTGTTCCGCGGCTATCGCGTGGGTTCAGTTGAAACCAGTACGTTTGACGCGCAAAAACGCACCATTAGCTATCAGCTCTTCATCAATGCGCCAAACGATCGTCTGGTCACCAGCAACGTCCGCTTCTGGAAAGACAGTGGGATCGCGGTAGATCTGACCTCGGCGGGTATGCGTGTCGAAATGGGCTCCCTGACCACGCTGTTTGGCGGTGGCGTCAGTTTTGACGTGCCGGAAGGGCAGGATTTGGGCCAGCCGGTTGCAGAGAAAACGGCGTTCAGACTCTTTGACGATCAAAAAAGTATTCAGGATGCGCTCTATACCGATCACGTTGACTTCCTGATGTTCTTTAAGGACTCGGTCCGTGGCCTTCAGCCGGGTGCACCGGTCGAATTCCGCGGCATTCGACTCGGAACGGTTGGACAGGTTCCGTTCTTCGTGCCGGGTCTTCAGCAGATGCTGGATGACGATTACCGTATTCCGGTGCTGATCCGCATTGAGCCGGAGCGTCTGCTCAACCAGATTGGCGAAAATCAGGATATTGCCACCCATATCAGCCAGCTGATGGAGCGCGGTCTGCGAGGCTCGCTGAAAACCGGAAACCTGGTCACCGGTGCGCTGTATGTGGATATGGACTTCTATCCTAAAGCGCCAGCGATTACCGGTATTCGTGAATTCGGGGGCTATAAAATTATCCCAACGGTCAGCAGCGGTCTGGCGCAAATCCAGCAGCGTCTGATGGATACGCTCGATAAGATTAACAATCTGCCGCTTAATCCGATGCTGGAAGCCGCGACCGGTTCGTTACATCAAAGTCAGGCGACGATGCAACGTCTGCAAACGACGCTGGATAATATTAATAAGATCACGGCAAGCCAGTCCATGCAGCAACTGCCGCAGGATATGCAGAAAACGTTGCGTGAACTCAACCGTAGCATGCAGGGCTTCCAGCCGGGTTCAGCGGCGTACAACAAGATGGTGGCCGATATGCAACGTCTTGATCAGGTCTTACGTGAACTGCAGCCTGTGCTGAAAACGCTCAATGAGAAGAGCAACGCACTGGTGTTCGAAGCGAAAGATAAAAAGGATCCTGAGCCGAAGAGGGCTAAACAATGAAAAAATGGCTAGCGATTGCAGGAGCGATGGTATTAACGGCCTGTAGCTCGGGTAGTGATAACAAAAGCTACTATCAGTTACCGCTGACGACCCAGGCGAGCGCACAAAGCACCGCCTCGCAGGGCAACCGTCTGTTATGGGTGGAGCAGGTTGCGGTGCCGGATTATCTGGCTGGCAATGGCGTGGTGTATCAAACCAGCGATGTGCAGTACGTTATTGCCAACAATAACCTGTGGGCCAGCCCGCTGGACCAGCAGTTGCGCAATACGCTGGTGGCGAATCTCAGCAGCCAGCTTCCTGGCTGGGTTGTTGCGTCACAGCCGCTGGGAAGCGACCAGGACACGCTTAACGTCACCGTGACGGGCTTCCACGGTCGCTATGATGGCGTCGTTGTGGTGAGTGGAGAATGGCTGCTGAATCATCAGGGGCAGCTGATTAAGCGTCCTTTCCATCTGGAAATGAAGCAGCAAAAAGATGGATATGATGAGATGGTGAAAGTGCTGGCCCAGGGTTGGGCGCAGGAGTCTGCGAGTATCGCCAGAGAGATTTCCAGACTGCCATAAGTAAAATTCATCGACAAAAGCCGCTATCAGATTTTCGCTGATTGCGGCTTTTCTTTCGTTTTGGCTTCAGGTTGTTACTTGTGCTGCATCACATTTTTGTACAAATGATCTTCTGCTTAGCTCACAAATATGACACCCGTATGAATTTTGAACGTTGACGCTGAGGCTAATTCGGGTTATTCGTTATCTGTGCTTGCACACTTTGCAATCACTGTTTTCTTTCCACCAGACAAAAGAATGAGGGAAACGAGGCATGAAGAGACAGAAACGAGATCGCCTGGAAAGAGCTCATCAACGTGGTTATCAGGCTGGCATCGCCGGACGTTCTAAAGAAATGTGTCCCTATCAGACTTTGAACCAAAGGTCTCAATGGTTAGGGGGCTGGCGAGAAGCCATCGGAGACAGGGCAGTACTTGCTTGATAGCGTCTCTTTAAAAAAGAAACCTCCGCACAGCGGAGGTTTCGCCTTTATGAAGCAGCTAAAAGCCGGGCTTAGAAAGCAGAGGTATCCTGGAACAGACCCACTTTCAGATCGTTCGCGGTATAAATCAGACGACCATCTACCAGCACTTCACCATCCGCCAGGCCCATGATCAGACGACGGTTAACGATGCGCTTGAAGTGGATACGGTAGGTGACTTTCTTCGCGGTAGGCAGTACCTGACCGGTGAATTTCACTTCACCCACGCCCAGCGCGCGGCCTTTGCCTTCGCCACCGAGCCAGCCCAGATAGAAGCCAACCAGCTGCCACATCGCATCGAGGCCCAGGCAGCCAGGCATTACCGGATCGCCAATAAAGTGGCAACCGAAGAACCACAGGTCCGGGTTGATATCGAGTTCTGCTTCTACGTAACCCTTATCGAAGTTACCGCCGGTTTCGGTCATTTTCACGACACGGTCCATCATCAGCATGCTTGGGGCCGGTAACTGTGGGCCTTTAGCGCCAAACAGTTCACCACGACCAGAGGCAAGAAGGTCTTCTTTTGTATAGGATTCGCGTTTATCTACCATGTTCTCAGTAAGCCTTATTTTAGTGAAGGACGCAGGATAGCTAACACGTGTACGCTGAACAAGTCCGATCAGTTTGAACTAAACCAACTTAACCAGCGTAACGGCCAGGGATAACGATGACGAGCATCCGGCTGTGTTGCCTGAGCAATGCGCTCCTGAATGGTCTGCATCAGCGTGGTTTGACCCTCGCCATCCCATACCAGGTTTGTCAGTAAGGGTAGTGCATCCTCAATGCCTTCGATGGCCCACAGGGTGAATTGTTCCTGTTCCACCGCATCAAGCAGTTCCTGGCTCAGGCTCAAATGGCGCGCGTTTGGCGCAGGGATAATAACGCCCTGTTTGCCGTTTAACCCACGCTGCTGACAAATGGAGAAGAAGCCTTCGATTTTCTCGTTCAGACCACCGACCGGCTGGGCGCGGCCAAACTGATCCACGGAACCCGTAATGGCAATGTTCTGATTAATCGGGACTTCTGCCAGGGCGCTGATCAAGGCACACAGCTCGGCCATTGAGGCGCTATCGCCATCGACTTCACTGTAGGACTGCTCAAACGTCAGGGACGCAGAGAAGGGGATCTGCTGCTCAAGCTGCAGTTCGGACATCAGGAAAGCTTGCATGATCATCATGCCTTTAGCATGAATGTTTCCACCCAGCTCCGCTTTTCGCTCAATATCCGTAAATTCACCGTCGCCAATGTGAACGACACAGCTGATACGGGAAGGCTCGCCGAACGCACGGGGGTGGCCGGGGAACTCAATTACGGACAAGGCGTTAATCTGTCCGATTCGTTCGCCTTCGGTTTCGACCAGAATCTGTTCCAGCAGGATTTCATCCTGCATGCGGTCCGCAAGATAGCCTTCGCGCCACTCACGCTGGGCAAGCATCTGGGTCAATTGTTCGCCTGTGAACGCGCCTTCGCCGCTGATTACACCCACTTCACGCAGCTGTTTGCCGATCCAGAGTGGGCAAAGCGGCAGGGTTTCCTGGTCGCCGGTGTAGCGTACCGCTTCGCGGATTAAGCCCGGCCATGCGTCAGCCGCAGGGGTTGGCAGCGCAAAACGTTCAGCAACGGCCATCACCCACTGGCACCACTGCGCCATATCATCCGCATCGGCAATTTGAATGTTGTCTTCGTATTCGCTGTAAACCGCCTGATCCGCCAGCTCTGGCTCCATTTCCTGGAAGTCGGCCAGAGACTCACGATCCCCCGTCAGCACGACGGTTAGAGAGAGCGGCATTGACGGGATGGATACAGGCAGAGGGCGAGACTCGTCATAGCCTACCCAGTCGAAGCGCTGCTGGCTCACGATCGTTTTCAGACGCATCCACAGCAGCGGTTGCGACATCAGGGTGCGCAGGGAAATAATAAGTACACCGCCGTTTGCGCGATGCACCAGCCCTGGCTGCAGGGAGAGCTCACCGTTAAACTGACGAAGACAACCAAACAGTTGTTCTGCTTCGACCCAGTTAGCGGTAACGACTTCGCCCTGCGCTGCAAAACGGTCATCAGCCTGCGTAGCGGGGGCGAAAGTGACATTATGTCCTGTGATACGATACTCGCCGCCGAAAACAGCATTCGCTTCCGGTTTCAGCTCGCGCATGGCATCACCCAGAAGCGTCAAATACTCGGCTTCTTCCGGGGCTTTGAGCAGCATGAAGGGAGATGTTGCCCATGGGCTTAACACCTGCTCCAGCGCGTAATGCAAACGCGGTTGTGTATCGCTAAGTATGAATTCGTGTGCTTGTGCGAGGTCTGGCTGTGCAAACAGTTCCTGATAGCTCTCGGTATCCGGAACCAGGTCACGCCATGCTAGTTTCGTAATGGTCAAAGTTGATGTTTTTTAGTCAGATGTAAAACCGTGGAGTATACCGTAAGCGGGGGGCTCTTCCCAAGCAGGATCGGGGATTTCAATGAGTGAATCTCAAGCGATGTTTCACAGGATATGATTTCTTTTCAGCAGATTGCCAAAAAACTGATATTCTGAACAGAGTTACGTGGTAACACTGAGATCGCAATGAAATATCAACAACTGGAAAATCTCGAAAGCGGCTGGAAATGGAAGTACCTGGTCAAAAAGCACCGTGAAGGGGAGCTGATCACCTGCTACATCGAAGCCAGCGCTGCGCAAGAGGCCGTGGATATTTTGCTGACCCTCGAAAATGAACCGGTACAGGTGAATAGCTGGATTGAGAAGCATATTAATCCCGCCCTGTTAAACCGGATGAAGCAAACTATCCGTGCGCGGCGAAAACGGCATTTTAATGCTGAGCATCAGCACACCCGTAAAAAATCAATCGACCTGGAGTTTATGGTCTGGCAGCGTCTGGCGGGGCTAGCGCAACGTCGAGGAAAAACGCTGTCAGAGACCGTAGTACAACTGATTGAAGATGCCGAGCACAAAGAGAAGTATGCCAGCCAGATGTCGACGCTGAAGAACGATCTTCAGGCTCTGCTGGGTAAAAAGTAGTTTCTTACTTTTCTTCAGACAATAAAAAACCCCGCATGGCGGGGTTTTTTTATAAGACGATAACTTATGCCGCAGGCTGAGTTACAACGTCTTTGATACCTTTAACTTCGATCTCAACGCGACGATCTGGTGCCAGGCAGTCGATCAGTGCAGCGCGAGCTTTCACGTTGTCACAGGTAGAACCGGTCACTGGGTTAGATTCGCCCATACCACGTGGGGAGATCTTGTTAGCTGGGATACCTTTAGATACCAGGTAATCAACTACAGACTGAGCACGTTTCTCAGACAGTTTCTGGTTGTAAGCGTCAGAACCGATACGGTCGGTGAAGCCCAGAACCACTACAGAACCATCTTTAGGATCCAGGTTGCTCAGCTGGGTGTACAGCTGATCCAGTGCCTGCTGACCTTCTGGTTTCAGGGTAGCTTTGTTGAAGTTGAACAGAACGTCAGACTTCAGAGTGAAGTGCTTGGTCTGTACTTCTGGAGCTGGAGCCGGAGCTGGAGCTACGATTGGTGCAGCATCTTCCTGCTGACCGAAACGGTAAGAAACACCAACGCTCAGCATGCCGTTGTCTGGACGAACGCCAACGGTAGCACCGTCACCAATGTTGTTAACCCACTGGTATTCCAGACGGGTAGCGATGTCACGGGTCATAGCCCACTCAACGCCACCAGCGAATACTGGGGAAACACCGGTGTCATGGTCGTCGCCAGCGATGCTGTTGCTGGAGTCTGCACGCCATACCATGCCGCCCAGGCGGGTGTACACGTCCAGATCGTCAGTTACTGGGTAACCCAGTTTAGCGGTCAGCTGAACGCCTTGAGCTTTGAAAGCGCCATTGACGTTGTCGCCTTTGTATGGCATACGACCTAACCAGTCGTAACCCATTTCAAAACCAACATACGGGTTAACCTGATAGCCACCGAACGCGCCTGCACCCAACTGGCTCTCGTGAGTCGGGCCATCGTTGTTCAGGCTGCTGTTGTACCAGCCGGTGTCATGGAACTGAGACCAGCCCAGTTTACCACCTGCATACCAGGTATTATCTTTCGGAGCGGCCTGCGCTACGGTAGCGAAGCCAGCCAGTGCCACTGCAATCGCGATAGCTGTCTTTTTCATTTTTTGCGCCTCGTTATCATCCAAAATTTGCCATGAAGATCTCTGCAGAGAAATCACGGTTAAATCCTTCACCGGGGGGCGTGGTCAAATATAAATCTACCGATATCTTCGGCTTAGGCCGAGCACCCCTGGCGATGTAAAGTCTACAACGTAGATGAAAACTTACAAGTGTGAAGTCTGTCAGGCATATGAAAAAAAAAGTTCCGTATACCTAATATTTAACATTTTTTGAACGAAAATTGTGCAGCAAAATTAACGAGAACCGCTCCAGACAAGCCTTGCCGAAGATTTGACGCGTTGAACTATTTCTGCATCTTATGGTCGAAAAAAATTCCAGGAAAACTCCTAATTTCACTCAATGATACAAATTTGAGTGAATTTTTAGCCCGGAATGTTGTCCTCTGCGATAAGAATCTGCACGAACCGGTCGCATAATAAACCCCATCGCGTGACCTTCTTCCGCTGCTTCCGTCAGTCTCAAGTGTTCCTCTTCCGACAGTTCATCAGGCAGCCATCCGATCACCACACTGTAATTCCCTGTGCGTAAGGCCCGAATCATTGAATCTACCGTATCGCAGGGTGAGAGTTGGTTAATCTGCATCACTTTCGCCAGCGGCAGGCCCGCAGACAGAACCCACTCGCGGCTCAATTTTTGTTGTGGCGTTAGCCAAAGCTGCCAGCGTGATTGCTGACCAAGCTGTTGCAACAGCGGCAGTAATAAGAGTTGCGTTAACAGAGGCTGGTCTTCACGGTAAACCACTTCACTGATAAGCCCTGTAGAATCACGCCCGACGGATTTCTGCGCGACATTGCCAGCGGTAGAAGAGAGAGATGTTGAGCGATTTGCATAGCCTGAAGTGTACATATTCATTCCAGCCCTGTAGTTACTGTATGGATATACAGTAACCCCTGTATGCATAAAGATCAACCTCATTTTCGGAAAGAGACTCGCAAATTTCACCCATTCTTGGTGCGCCATAAAAAATCATCTTGCCCTCCAGCAATAAGTTGCCTATTTTCCTGCTAACGGATCCGTTAGTGAGAAATATCGTTGTTAATAATTGATTTTAAATGGAATTATCATGAAAAAGATATCTTATGAGCGGATTTATAAATCGCAGGAATACCTCTCGCCGTTAGGCGAAATTCATCATCGGGCGCTATTCGGTGGGTACACCCTGGCGGTGGATAATGCGGTGTTCGCGATGGTGTCGGAGGGGGAACTCTACCTCCGGGCCTGTGAAGAAAGTGCCAGGTATTGTGTAAAAAACGCCTCTTCGTTTCTGACGCTGATGAAACGGGGCCGTCCCGTCCTGCTTAATTATTATCGGGTGGACGACGGGCTGTGGCAGGACAGGGACAAATTGCTCCAGCTTTCCTCCTTTGCTCTCGACGCGGCAAGGAAGGAGCGCTGCCAGCGCCATCAGCGCAACCGGCTAAAAGATCTTCCGAACCTGACCTTTCAACTTGAGGTGCTGCTTTTAGAAGCAGGCATCACTAATGAGGAAACCTTACGGGAACTGGGCGCCAGGAAATGCTGGTTAAAGATGAGGTCCAAAAACAAGGCCTTAAGTATTAAGGTGCTGTTCGCGCTGGAAGGTGCCATCGAAGGGCTACATGAAGCGGCGCTCCCGGCCGACATTCGCCGGGAGCTGACAGAGTGGTTTAATGCGCTGCCCGAGAGTCAGGAGCATCATTCCTCAAGGTAGCGATCTGCTGCTGCAGCCGGCAGATTTCCGGCAGCAGGGCAATCAGCAGGCCGATTTGCTGCAGGACCAGCGGGGCTTTGTTGTCGGCGCCCGGGTCAAGGTGGGCAATACGTTGGGCCAGTTCATCCAGCGATTGTTGAACGCGCGGCTCATCGGCTGGCCGATGATGAAGCGCATCATCGACGTAGCAGACAGCATCATCCAGTAAGGCGAGAATGCCCGGGTTGGTCAGTTTCTCACGGTGTGCGCCCAACGTAGAAATATAGCTAGTGAACGTATGATTCAGACACAGCAGACGAAAAGCGGTTTCCCGAATTTCCGCGGTGGCGCGCGGTTCCGTGGACATGTTCGAGACCACCGACGCCAGTTCCGCATCGCTGTTATGCGCATCGCGTCGGGCAATGCGATAAGCAAGGCGGTTATCGCGCCCCTGGTGGTATTGCTCAAGGATCGCATCAAGGTACCGGCAGTTTGCATTCATCGCCCTGTCTAACACACGCGGCAAATTACGAAAACGCCAGTCGGGCCAGATGAAACTCACCGCCGCCCAGGCGATAGCGCAGCCAATGAGCGTGTCGATCACGCGGGGCAGGGCAACTTCAAACCCTTCTCCCAGCAGGTTAAAGCACAGTAAAACCAGCAGCGTGATGAACATCGTCGCGTGGGCGTATTGCACATTACGGAAGGCGAAGAACAGTACGCCGGTAATGACGATCAGCACCAGTTGGCCTTCGATGGACGGCACGAAATAGAGCACCGGCAGGCCAATGGCGACGCCTACCAGCGTTCCAATAATACGTAACGCCAGGCGGTGGCGGGTGGCGTTATAGTTGGGCTGGCAGACAAACAGGCTGGTGAGCAGGATCCAGTAGCCGTGGTGTAAACCGGTTATTTGAATAAACGCATAACCCACGCACAGGACCAGTGACATTCTCACCGCGTGACGAAATAGAGCAGATTCCGGCGTAAAATTGCGGCTCAGCCGCAGCCACATGTCGCTAACGCTATGCACGCTGTCATCAGCAAGCTGATTATCGGCATCGTTGCCCGGCATGGCCATCGCCTGCTCGGATTCAATCGTCGCGAGCTGAGCATCGATTGCCCGCAGGTTATTAAGCAAAAACCCCAGCGCTTTTATATGTTCCGGTGCGGTTCCACTGGCCTGCACGCGGTCGATTGCCGCATCAAGATGGCTAAACGCGCGCTCAAACCGCGGGTCATGCTGATAGGGCGTTCGCAGTAAAATTGAACGCGCTAGCTGCTGGCACGCCTGAGACTGCATGGAAAGTAACCGCTGGAAGCGGAACATCACGTCGCTGTAGCGGAACGTTTCACGCAGGGCGGCATATTGAACGTGCGAAGAGCTGGCGCGTTCATGGATGTCCTGAGCGGCAAAGTAGTAGTGAAGTGTTCTTCGCGTCCCGCGTTGGCCGCGGTCTCCGCGCAGTCGGGTCAGCAGGGAGGCTTTGGTCTGGTTCAGCGTGGCGACCAGCTGGCCGTTTGCCAGCGCCAGATCGTAAAGAGGGGCCTGACTTTCCTCTTCGATATCCGGGTCAAACAGCCGGGATTTCAGCTCCAGATAATGAGCCAGCTGCTCATAGCTGCGAGCAAGATTATCCTGCAGAGGGCGCACCGGGAAGATGAGGTGCCCTGTTAACGTCAGTAGGTTATACCAGATGGCCCCCAGCAATAGCAGTACGGGTTGCTGGTACCACTGATCGTACAGCGACACGCCCAGCATGGTGTAAATAGCAATCAGCAGCGCGCCAAATGCGATGGTGGCATAACGCTGTCCAAGCCCGCCGAGCAGAATAAAGCCGCTGGTGGAGAGCGTAAGGCCTAAGGCAAATAGCCAGGGCCACGGGAAGAGCAGCTCGACAGACGCGGACGCAATAAAGAAACAGACAAGAGTGATAACCAGGTTGCGCAGACGCCCGGCCAGACGGTCATCGAGGTCCGCAAGCGCCCCCGCAACCACCCCTAACGTGAGCGGAATCGTGAGCTTAACGTCATTCAGCCACCACGGCAGGGCAACGGTGCCACAAAGAGCGATAAAAATTCTGACGTTATAAAGCCAGATGCTGTTCCAGGTATAACGGCGAAGCAGTGGGCTTAGCATGAGCGCGGCCAGTCCTTATTACTGAAAACGACGGCGAGCATTGGCCTCACGCGCGGCTTGCGCCACCTCAACCGGGACGACCCTACGTCCAACCGGCCACAGGGCAATGACGGCAATTTTAAAGTTCGCGATCCCAACAGGAATGCCAATAATCGTCACGCACTGGGCGATACCGGCAAAAATGTGCATCAGGCACAGCCACCAGCCAAAGAAAATCAGCCACAGAATATTCAGTACGGTGCCGCCGGTATTCATCAGCGCGTTTTTACCTTCCGGGTTCAGCTCATCAACGTGGACAGCCTCATTACCGTAGGGAATAAAGGAGAGTTTGGTGATTTCCCAGCAGGAGCGCGTCAGCGGCAGGGTAAAGATAAGCACGATGCTGACCAGAGTGGCAAAAAGCCAGGAAAGGGTGGTGGCAAAACCGCCCAGCACAAAATTCAACACATTCAGAACGGTACGCATAAACCCTCACTTCCTTTCGATAAAATTAACGCCCACTGATTGTAACGTTTTTTTAGGCTGGAGCACCTTAAAACTGGCAGTTAAACTATCAGGCAAATTATCTCTTCGTGGATCCGGCTGGATATGGAACTGAAAGCAACGTCAATGGGCAAACGCCTGGCTCAACACCCTTACGACAAGGTTGTGCTCCTTAACGCGGGAGTGAAAGTCTCCGGGGAACGCCACGAATATCTCATTCCTTTCAATCAAATGTTGGCGATCCACTGTAAACGTGGGCTGGTGTGGGGCGAGCTGGAGTTCGTTTTGCCTGCCGATAAAGTGGTGCGCCTTCACGGCACCGAGTGGGGGGAAACCCAGCGTTTTCATTACCATCTGAACACGCTCTGGCAGCAGTGGAGCCAGGATATGAGCGTGATTGCCGCCCAGGTTTTGCAGCAGGTACTGGATGAAATCGCGCAGGGCGATGCCCAACACAAATGGCTCACGCGCCAGCAAACTGCGGGACTGCAGCAAAAAATAAAACAGGCGCTGACTGCGTTGCCGTTCCCCGTAGCGCGTCTCAATGAGTTTGAAAATTGCCGCGATGCATGGCGGAAGTGCCAGGCATGGCTGAGCGATATTGATAAAAGTCGCCTGACGCATAACCAGGCCTGGACCGATGCCATGCTCACCCAATATGCTGATTTCTTCAGCACGGTCGAGTCATCGCCGCTTAACCCTGCGCAGGCGCGTGCGGTGGTCAACGGTGAACAGTCGCTGCTGGTACTTGCGGGTGCCGGGAGCGGTAAAACCTCGGTGCTGGTGGCTCGCGCAGGCTGGCTTCTGACCACTGGCGAGGCCGTTGCAGACCAGATTCTGCTGCTGGCATTTGGTCGCAAAGCCGCACAGGAGATGGACGAACGTATCCAGGCGAGACTGCATACCCAGGATATCTCGGCCAGAACGTTTCATGCGCTTGCGCTGCATATCATTCAGCAGGGCAGCAAGAAAGTCCCGTCCATCAGTAAGCTGGAAAACGACACGCAGGCGCGCCAGGCGCTGTTCATTAAAACGTGGCGGCAACAGTGCAGTGAGAAAAAAGCACAGGCAAAAGGCTGGCGTCAGTGGCTGGAGGAAGAGCTGAACTGGGCGGTGCCGGAAGGCAGTTTCTGGCAGGATGACAAGCTGGCACGTCGGCTCGGCTCGCGTCTCGATCGTTGGGTCAGCCTGATGCGCATGCACGGCGGTTCGCAGGCCGAGATGATTGAAAGTGCCCCGGAGGCGATCCGCGCGGTGTTTTCAAAGCGCGTGAAGCTGATGGCTCCGATGCTAAAAGCCTGGAAAACGGCACTGAAAGAGGAGAACGCCGTCGATTTCTCCGGGCTTATCCATCAGGCCATTATCATTTTAGAGAAAGGACGTTTCGTCAGCCCGTGGAAGCACATACTGGTGGATGAGTTTCAGGATATCTCTCCGCAGCGTGCCGCTCTGCTCTCTGCGCTGAGGGCGCAGAACAAACATACGTCGCTGTTTGCGGTGGGGGATGACTGGCAGGCCATCTATCGCTTTAGCGGGGCGCAGCTTTCACTGACGACAGCGTTTCACCACTATTTTGGCGAAGGCGATCGCAGCGATCTGGACACCACCTACCGCTTCAATGCGCGCATAGGCGAAATAGCCAACCGCTTTATTCAGCAGAACCCGCACCAGCTGACCAAACCGCTCAACAGCCTGACGCCGGGGGATAAAAAAGCGGTCACCCTGTTAGCAGAAGATCAGCTTGAGCCGCTACTGGATAAACTGAGCGGCTACGCGAAACCCGACGAACGCATTCTGGTGCTGGCGCGCTATCATCACCTCAAACCGGCCGCGCTGGAAAAGGCCGCTACACGCTGGCCGAAACTGCAGCTTGAATTTATGACAATTCACGCCAGCAAAGGGCAGCAGGCTGATTATGTGATTGTGGTGGGGCTTAAAGAGGGCAGCGACGGTTTCCCGGCCCCGGCCCGCGAGTCGGTGATGGAAGAGGCCCTGCTGCCGGTGCCGGAAGATTTCCCGGATGCAGAAGAGCGACGTCTGCTGTATGTGGCGATAACCCGCGCGCGTCATCGCGTATGGCTGTTGTTCAATAAAGAGGAGCCATCCGTGTTTGTCGATATTCTGAAGAGTATTGATGTGCTGGTGGCGCGCAAACCATAGCGATGTCAGGCAAGATTTTGTAGGCCGGGTAAGGCATAGCCGCCACCCGGCAAAAAAGCTACTTCAGTCTCTCGGAAAGATAGCGCTGGTAGTCCGGAATAAGGATATCCACCGGCGAGTTAAACTGCGGCGATTCAATGATGAAATCCGCCGTCGACAGGTTCGTTGCCACCGGAATATTCCACACCGTCGCCAGGCGCAGCAGCGCTTTAACATCCGGATCGTGCGGAACCGCGTTCAGCGGATCCCAGAAGAAAATCAGCACATCAATTTTCCCTTCCGAAATCTGTGCGCCTACCTGCTGATCGCCGCCCATCGGGCCGCTCAGCATGGCGTTCACTTCGAGACCCGTTTCGCGCTGGATCAGATTGCCGGTTGTACCGGTCGCTGATAGGGCGTGCTTTTCCAGCAATGACTGATGGCGGCGAACCCAGTTAAGCAGCATTTGTTTACAGTGATCGTGCGCAACCAGAGCAATATGTTTGCGTTCCGGGAGCGTGCGTGTTGTCAGTTCCATAATCATATCCATCAGGTTAACTGACTACACGATGACGGGAACCGCCTGATGCTGCAAGAGAAAGGCGTAAAAAATGTGGCTTACGACGAAGGTTGTTGTTTTGCCCACTGCAAAAAGCGGGCGCGCGTATCGGGATCGGCCTGCTGGAACCAGAATTTCAGGCGTTGCTCCGTCAGCGTCTGGGACTGAGGCGGTATAACATCCAGCTCTGAAACACCGGATAACAGCGTACTGTCGTCGGCCATCATGGTGGCAAACTGCGGAAGAGAGGCGCGTTTACCCGCTTTGTTATAAGACTCGGTTGCGGCCTCGTAGTCCGTGCCTTTTGGCGAGGTGGTTAGTGCCAGAATATCAAGCTTCACCGGGATCGGCATCGAATCCCCATCCAGCAGCTCAACGCGCGGCGCGGCGTCGAAAGCGACGGACTCTTTTTCGCTCTCAAGCCGCGGCAGGGTAATGTTTACCTGACTGACCCGCTGGGTATTAAAGCTGACAATCAGTGGGGGAGAGATGTACATCCGTTGTTCATGATTCGCAAGACCGATCGTTTTTTCTACCCGAAACACCAGCTGATGCGGCCCGTTATCCAGTTCGATGCTCTCTGCGCCGCGCAATAATGAACTGGAGACTTTTTTTCCGTCCAGCACCAGCAGGTCAATATCAGTAGAGAGCCGAAGCGTGGTTGCAAAAACGCAAACCGGCATCACTAACGCAATCACAGCAGAGACAATGCCGGTTTTCATAGGTGACTCCAGTTGAAAATTATACCCGCAAGAATGTATCAAAATTTTTCGATAATCACGTTTACTAACATATAGACATAAATCACCGTTTTGCCCTCATACATCTGTATGGGATGAATGGTTGAGATGTGCGCTTTGGCGTACACTTTGAAAAAAGCCAGGAGAAAAAGCATGAGAGAGAATGATATTGCCGAGATTTTGACATCCACGCGCACTATTGCGCTGGTGGGTGCCAGCGATAAACCGGATCGTCCAAGTTATCGCGTGATGAAATACCTTCTCGATCAGGGCTATCGCGTGATCCCCGTTTCGCCGAAAGTGGCGGGAAAGACGTTATTAGGCCAGCAGGGCTACGCCACGCTTAACGATGTACCGGAAAAAGTGGACATGGTAGATGTGTTCCGTAATTCCGAGGCGGCATGGGGTGTCGCGCAGGAAGCGATTGCCATTGGTGCGAAAACGCTGTGGATGCAGTTGGGCGTCATCAACGAACAGGCTGCCGTACTGGCGCGCGAGGCGGGTTTACAGGTGGTTATGGACAGATGCCCTGCCATTGAAATCCCCCGGCTGGGGCTGGCTAAGTAAAAAAAGGCCCGATTACCGGGCTTTTTTTACACGCTCAGTTGCGCAGGCGCGGTGCCTGCAACTGCTTGCGGATAGTCTGCGCTAATTCATCCATCGTGGGTTGCTCCGGATGTTCATCCTGCAGCTCACTGCTTAACTGCGCCTCAGCGAGGTAGGTGTGAACGGGTTGCCCGTCGTCACCTTCCATCACCACGTGGTACCAGGGCGCGGCACGAAGCTCTGCATCAACCGCCAGCTCGTCGGCTGACGGTTCGTCAAGGGAATACTCCGGGTCGATATCCACGACCACACCCAAATACCCAAGCAAGGTGTGGCGGACCTGCTGGCCGATACCGAATTTGCTGGCAATCATAGTCACCTCCCGGGAAACATTACTTACACAGGATGTGAGGGCAATATTTCTCTTTTCAAGTTACATGACGCGACAGGCAAACCCTTTCAGATACAGCCCTTCCGGGTAGGTAGCGATCACCGGATGATCGGCCGCCTGACGGAACTGCTCTATAAATTGTACATCACGACCAGCATCTATTGCGGCATCGGCGATGATTTTCTGAAATAAATCTGTGGTCATCAGGCCGGAGCAGGAGAACGTGAGCAGAACCCCGCCCGGGTTCAGCAGCTGGATAGCCAGCATGTTGATATCTTTATACCCGCGGCATGCACCCATCAGCTGGCTTTTGTTTTCCACAAACTTAGGCGGATCCATGACGATAACATCGAACTTCTCGCCCTGATCGCGATATTTACGCAGCAGCTTGAAGACGTCATCACGTACAAACTCCGCTTTGCTCAGGTCCAGCTTGTTTAGCTCAACGTTCTGTTTCGCCACGTCCAGCGCTTCCTGTGATGTATCCACGCTAACGACCTGGGCACAGCCGCCCATCAGCGCAGACACCGCAAAACCGCCCGTGTAGGAGAAGCAGTTCAGCACGCGCTTGTTCGCCACGTACTGACGGGTTGCCAGACGGCTGTCACGCTGGTCGAGGTAGTAACCTGTTTTGTGGCCGCCCTGAATATCCACCAGCAGCTTCATGCCGTGTTCTTCGATAGGCAGCAGGGCAGGCGGTAATTCACCGGTAACAGGCCCTTGCGTCAGCTCCATGCCCTCTTTTTTACGCACCGCCACATCGCTGCGGTCATAAATGGCGCATTCAGGGAACTGAGACTGAAGGGCGCTGATCAGGGCAGCACGCTGATATTCCGCACCTGCGCTTAACAGCTGCAGCACCATAAAGTTGCCGAAGCGATCGATGGTCACGCCCGGCAGACCGTCGGACTCACCGGCGATCAGCCGATAGCTGTCCAGCCCGTCACGTTTTGCCAGCCACTCACGCCACTGCTGAGCCTGCTGCAGGCGGCGGACGAAGAAATCGATATCGATGGTTTCATCTTTATCGAACGTCCAGACGCGAGCGCGGATCTGCGATGCTGGCGAGTATGCGCCGCGCGCTAACCATTTCCCCTGATGGTCAACGATATCGATGGTTTCACCGAGGTTGGCTTTACCTTCCATACGCGCAACCGCGCCGGAAAAGACCCAGGGATGGCGGCGCAGCAATGACTTCTCGCGCCCTTTGGCTAACACTAAACGTACACTCATAATTTCTATTCTGTCGATTGCATGGAAATGGCGCGTAGAGTACCACAGAAGGCCAGTGGCAATCATCTGCGGACACTCTGCGCGCCCTTAACTAAAAATCTTCCGGGAAATAGGCAAAGTAGTCAAAATCGGCCGGGATATGTTCGCCCGTGAAATCCTGACAGCACATCCCGACAAAGGCACCGGTGAAGCGCTCTATGCCACGTTCCTTAAAATATTCATCGGACAGTTTGCTGTATTCAACATAACCCCCAATCGGGATCCATTTTTTTTCATCGAGTGAATAGTAAAAAAGAGCACCATCATCTTTGACGCAGACTCTGAGGTAAACCAGACCTTCTGCGGCAATTTTTACCCCTTCTCCTGTCGGTAAGGAGAATCGGTTCAGGTCATTAACCATCAAATTGACCGTCCGTTCTCCCGCGTCGTTACAGGATATGTTCAGATAAACGTAGTTGGTGGTGTCGTAAAAGCAGACCAGCCCGGCCATCTGCTGGAAAGAGTGAGGCTTAAAATCTACGCATGTCTGAGCGGTAAATATAAAATCGGTTTGTCTTCTTGCCAGCAGGCTTTGATAGTGCTGTGAACTCAGGGATTCATAACCCCGCAACCGTAACCATCCGCGCCTTTCCGTAAGCGTGCACATTTCCTCGCTTAAGGGGATGCGTAACGACTGATAGTGGAGGGGCAGCTCCGGCGTATCGAACTCATCCCGGGCTGGCGGCGTTGGCCACGGACGTTCTTTCAGGCGCGTCTGCACCGTTAATTCTGGCGTAATGCTGTTATTTGTTAAGCGCAGCCAGCCATCCTCCGTCCAGTAAACCTGCTGAATAGCGGTTTCTCGACCCATCGGGCTGCGTCCTTTTGAGGGCAACGGTCGCCCGCATAAATGCACAATAAACCATTCGCCCAGAGCGTTATCAAAAAGATCCGCATGGCCGACGCGCTGTAAAGGTAAACGGCAATCAAAGCGAGATGTCATCATTTGCCCGATGGGATCGGTTTCGTAGGGGCCAAACAGATGCCGGGAGCGCGCCAGCGTGACGCCATGGTTATAAAACGTCCCGCCTTCGGCCACTAACAAATAGAACCAGCCGTTCAACTCATAAATGTGTGGCCCTTCGGTGATGCCCAACGCGGTACCGGCGAAAATTTTACGGCACTCGCCGGTTAAGCGACTATTCTGCTCATCGTATTGTTGGATGATAATGCCATTCCACTTGGGGAATCCTGCCTCCCCGCCGTCCCTGTAGCTCATCTCCATGCTCACAAGCCATTTCGTACCGTCACTGTGGTGGAACAGTGAGGGATCAATCCCTCTGCTATTGAGATACGTTGGCTCAGACCATTCACCTTCGATATCGTCCGTGGTCACGATAAAGTTATTCGGGTCCCAGAAACGACCGCTCACGTTTTTGACATCGGTATAGATGAGATAAAATTTTCCGGCATCGTAGCTGAGGCATGGCGCATAGATTCCGCCGGAATTCGGATTCCCGCGCATGTCCAACTGACTTTTCCGCTTCAGGGGATGAGAAATCAGCCGCCAGTTTTTGAGATCGTATGATTTATACAAACAAATACCTGGAAACCATTCAAATGTCGATGTTGCTAAGTAATACGCCTCACCCACTCTTATAATAGAGGGGTCCGGATTAAAGCCTGGGATAATGGGGTTAGTTATTATGGTCATCTTCGATTCCTGTTATGAAAATAGCGGTGGTAACGTCAGGCCTGTAACGCATTATGGGTCCGGTATTGCCTCATGATGAGGTACATCATGAAGACAAAAGCAGCGGGAATAAGCGTAAAGATAAGCCGCACAATCAGAATGGCGAGATCGGTTTGGATCGCAGCACTGCCTACATAGCCGCCCACGGTGAGCAGCCAGCCAATGATGGCACCGCCAACCGCAATGCCAATCTTTATAGCGAAAAGATTGGTTGAGAAAACTAAGCCACTCAGCGAAATGTTTGACTGTTTTTCAACGTTATCAATGATGTCACTGAGCAGGCTCCATTGCAGGGGGGCAGAACTGGCGTCGATGAAATGAATCAGGCAGATCACCAGGCAAACCGGCAGGACGTATTCTGCAGGAATGGCGAAAAGAATAATTAAGATAATGGCTTGTATAATTAACGAAATTTTATATGACAATACCCGGTCATAATTTTTATATAATAGCGTTGTCGACAATGCGCCCACAAATCGGGTGCAGAGAATAATAATAAGCACAAGTCCCACTAAATCGGGTCTTTTCAGATAATAGCTAACGAAGTAAATGGCTCCGCCCGTTTTCAGGATGCCAGCGATAAGGCTTGCAATATTGAGGCTGAAAATACAGCGCCAGTTATGATCTTTCACCACGACGGTCAGATCATCATAGATGCCACGAAAGTTACGTTTTTTATCCACCGCTTTCGTGTAATGTTCCCTGGTCATGGCAAAGCAACAGTAAAACATGATAGTGCTGATCGCCCCCATAATCACCATCGCCAGAAAATAGCCTTTCTGTAGATCGCCTTCACCCAAAATTTTGGTTAATGGTAGCGCCACGACGGAAACAATAATCCCTCCTAAAGCAGCGAAGGCAAAACGATAAGACTGCATTGAAACCCGTTCTTTTGCATCACTGGAAATGTTATTAATCAGCGCGCAGTAGGGAACGTTAACGAGGGAATAAAAAAGCGAGAGGGCAGTATAAGACACATACGCATAGACAATTTTGGCCGTCTCGCCAAAATCGGGTGTATAAAACGTCAGGGCACCAAAAATACCGAAGGGCAGCGAGAACCAGAGGAGATAAGGTCTGAACTGACCGTACCGGGTCTGAGTATGGTCGGCCAGATAGCCAATGTACACGTCGGCAATGGCATCAAACGCTCTGACGACCAGGAACATGGTCCCCATATGAAAAGCGCTTAGTCCGTAGATATCTGTATAAAAGTAGGCCATGAAAAGCATTATCGTTTGCCAGATAATATTGGACGCACCATCACCTAATCCATAACCAATCTTTTCTTTGAATCCTATTTTTCTCATAATAAATACCTTTTAATCAGGATGAGTACGAATCCGAAATGAGTGGCCAGTCTCAGGTTAAAAGATAAATATTAAGAGCATAAAAAAATGTATGAGAAAGATGCTTTTATATAATTTTTTTGCGCAGGTAGATTTGTGCCGATCACAGTTTTATCAACGACGCGGTTTTACGCTTAAAGCTGCACGTTATGACCGGTTTTTAACTGTTCTGATGTCAGATTGCTGTTCCTGAATTTTTTAGGTGTAACGCCGATAACCCTTCTGAACTGGAAGCAATAGTACGCAGCATCTGTAAACTCACATTTGTAAGCAATGTCGGTGATGCTAAGTTCTGTATTACGCAACAGCTGTATTGACAGGGCGATTTTCTTTCGCAGAAGATATTCCTTAAAACTCACCTGCATAATTTTTTTAAACGTTCTGGAAAAATGACTGGGTGAGAGTCCGACCGATTCAGCGGCTTCGTTCAAACTCATCGTAAATGAGGTTTGCGTTTCCAGGTTGATCACAAAAGAGATAATAACCGCAAAGATGGATTGATGATCCGTCTCTGTGGCGATTTTGGTTGCGTTTTCGGCATGCTGCAGAACGGTGCTGAGTAACAAAATCATTAACGGCTTAATTTCTTTTTCAGAATAGGCCGTCTCATTGACTTCTGAGAACCATTTGAAAATAAATTGTAATCTTTCTGCATCCTTTTCCTCCAGGCAGGAAACGACACCCGTATGTGATTCCAGGGCGGGTACTGGATATTTCAGATTGCTGAGCGCAGTATGATCATATTGTAAGATAAAACGTTCATGGTCTGCCGTAAAATCCAGTTCCATATCATGCAGCGTGAGTGGGCTGACATAGACAAGCGTATTATTCTGGAGAGCGAATTTTTCACGGCCAATACTATAGCTGCCTCTGGCTTTGTAAAACCACATTATTTCATGTTCGAGATGCATATGTGGCTTGATGTACATTCCACCTTCCGGCACTTTTTCCTGTGCGCGTAATATGTAATTTAACCCGGCTTTCGTTTCCAGCTTCTCAAAGAAATAATCTGATGGTGGCATAGGTTTTTCCTAAAATTCATCTGTTTATCCTGTTATTTTGATACCATATTTTGAGACGATTTAAAAACCGGCATAATTTGCTATTCTTTGAATTCGAATAGAAAGAGGGGCGGGCTGCGCTCCGGACGGATAAGGAGAATAACGATGTCAAACGTGTGCACCATCGCCTGGGTTTACGGCGTCGTTCAGGGTGTCGGCTTCCGTTACAGTACCCAGCGCGAAGCCGTACAGCTAGGGTTAACGGGATATGCACGTAATATGGACGACGGCAGCGTAGAGGTACTGGCCTGTGGTGAAGAAGAACAGGTTGAGAAGCTGGTGGCGTGGCTGAAAGCGGGCGGGCCGCGAAGTGCGCGGGTTGATAAGGTTTTAACGGAACCGCATCAACCCGGTCGGGAGTACGTTAACTTCGGTATTCGCTATTAAATGCACTTCACCGGCTTAGGCAAGCCAGCAATCTTTGTTGCCTGTTTTGCCGGGCCTTTTGGAAACAGGCGATACAGATAACGGCTGTTACCTTTCTCTTCGCCGAATTTATTGGCCATGGCTTTGACCAGCATACGAATAGCCGGAGAGGTGTTGAATTCGAGATAGAACTCGCGCACAAAACGCACCACTTCCCAGTGTTCGGGGGAGAGGACGATACCCTCTTTCTCCGCAATCACCGCTGCCAGCGCTTCGCTCCACTGGCCACTCTCTTTGAGATAACCGTCGTTATCGGTCTCGATCTCTTTGCCTTCAAAACTCAACATAATCATTCACGCATCAGTCAAAAACCGCAGCAGTGTATCAAAAAACAAAGCCCCGCATAAGCGGGGCCAGGTTTACATAGCTCTGTGGCTTTAATCGCGGCTGGCGAAGCCCAGAATGCTCAGCAGGCTGACGAAGATGTTATACAGCGACACGTACAGGCTCACGGTAGCGCGGATATAGTTCGTCTCACCGCCGCGAATGATGTTGCTGGTTTCAAACAGGATGGCACCTGAAGAAATCAGAATAAACACGGCGCTAATCGCCAGGTGCAGGGCAGGCAGCTGCAGGAAGATGTTTGCCACCATACCCACCAGCACGACCACGATACCCGCCATCAGCATACCGCCGAGGAAGGACATGTCCTTACGGGTAGTGAGTACGTAGGCCGAACAGCAGAAGAACACCAGTGCCGTACCGCCCAGCGCCATACCGATAAGGTCGCCCATCCCGGCAGACAGATACGCATTCAGCATCGGCCCCAGGATGTAGCCCAGGAAGCCAGTGAAGGCAAACGCAGACAGAATACCAACCGGTTTGTCAGCGGTTTTGTAGGTCAGGAACATCAGACCATACATCCCCACCAGCGTCAGGATCAGCCCCGGAGACGGCAGCATCAGCACGGTGCTGGCGGTGGCGGTGATCGCCGAAAACGCCAGCGTCAGGCTAAGCATGAAATAGGTATTGCGCAGCACCTTATGGGTACTGAGTAGCGATGTGCGGTCGCGTGAAGATGTAATTATACGATCCATGAGTCACTCTCTTATGACAGATGTAATTAACGGCAAGAATAGGAAACGGTGCGCCAGTCTCAAAGTGGTTTTACCCATCTTTACTCAGCACGTTAGCGCTGATGCTGGTTATTTCTTCTGCGAAAATCATTTCCCACAGGATGAACAGCGGATTACTAATTTTATTCAGATCAACCTCTTATAGGTTACTGAAAAATATTGCCTTATTTCAATGCGGGCGCTAAGAGTTATTCCCGGATCGTCATAAAACAGACAATAAGGCGAAGGATATGAAACCACAAACACGCACTAACTTTACACTCTCTTTGTTAACCGCGGCCATACTGTGCACCAGCACGGCAAGCTGGGCGGCTAACGTGCCGGCAGGAACGCAACTGGCAGAGAAGCAGGAACTGGTCAGGAACAACGGCAGTGAACCCTCATCGCTTGACCCGCATAAAGTCGAAAGCGATGTCGAATTCAATATTATCAGCGATTTATTCGAAGGGCTGGTCAGCGTTTCTCCGAACGGTGAGATCCAGCCGCGGCTGGCGGAGAAATGGGAGAACAAAAACAATACCGTCTGGACGTTCCATCTGCGTCCTGGCATCACCTGGAGCGACGGCACCGCCATTACTGCAGAAGATGTGGTCTGGAGCTGGCAGCGTCTGGTCGACCCTAAAACCGCTTCGCCGTACGCCAGCTATCCGGGCAACATGCACATCATCAACGCCGCAGAGATTGCGCAGGGTAAACAAGCGCCCGATAAACTGGGTGTGAAAGCCATCAACGACACTACGCTTGAAGTCACGCTCACCCAGCCAAATGCCGCTTTCCTGGCGATGCTGGCGCACCCGTCGCTGGTGCCGGTGGATAAAGTGCTGATTGGGCGTTTCGGTGATAAATGGACCAAACCCGAGCATTTCGTCAGCAGCGGTGCTTATAAACTGTCGCAGTGGGTGGTCAACGAGCGCATTGTGGCCGAGCGCAACCCGCGCTACTGGGATAACGCGCATACCGTTATCAATAAAGTGACGTACCTGCCCATCTCGTCTGAAGCCGCGGATGTGAACCGCTATAAGGCCGGTGAAATCGACATCGTTTATACGGTGCCGATCAATCAGTTTGCGCAGCTCAAGAAAACGCTGGGCAGCGAACTGGATGTTTCTCCACAGCTTGCCACGTACTGGTATGAGTTCAATACCACCCGTCCGCCGTTTAATGATGCCCGCGTGCGTAGGGCGCTGAACATGGCGCTGGATAAAGACATCATCGCGGAGAAAGTGTTAGGGCAGGGGCAGCGCCCGGCGTGGCTCGTCAGCCAGCCGGATATCGGCGGTATCACGCTAAAAAACCCGGATTACGCCAGCTGGCCGATGGAAAAACGTATTGCCGAAGCCAAAAAACTGCTGGACGAAGCCGGTTTTAACGCCAGCCACCCGCTGCGCTTTAATCTGCTCTACAACACGTCTGAATCGCACCAGCGCATTGCCATCGCGGCCAGCTCAATGTGGAAGAAAAATCTCGGCGTGGAGGCGAAGCTGCAAAATCAGGAGTGGAAAACCATGCTGGATACCATGCACACCCACAACTTTGACGTGGTGCGCTACGCCTGGATTGCGGATTACGATGATGCGGCGACCTTCCTCAACAACTACCGTACCGGAGACAGTGAAAACACCAGCCAGTACAGCAACCCGGAGTATGACCAGGCGTTAGTCAATGCGGCGAAAGCGAAAACGCCGGAAGAGCGCGGTAAATTCTACCAGCAGGCAGAGGATCTTTTAGGGCGCGACGTGCCTGCGATCCCGGTCTATCACTACGTCCGTACACACCTGGTGAAACCGTGGGTGGGCGGATTCACGCCGGATAAGCTGGGGTACTACTACACCAAAGATATGTACATCAAGAAGCACTAAGCCTGAATGCTGCATGTTGTGCTGAGAAAATGGCCAATACGTTGTCAATTCAACCGATTAAACGCGTATTGGCTATTTTTAAAGCGAACGAAAGCCGTGGCTCTTTACAGCACGCAGCGAGGTGTTTATAGTTCGCCTCACTTAGGAAGCGTGGCCGAGCGGTTGAAGGCACCGGTCTTGAAAACCGGCGACCCGAAAGGGTTCTAGAGTTCGAATCTCTACGCTTCCGCCAAATTTAAACCCCAGGTTGCTCGTCAATCTGGGGTTTTTCTTTTGCATTGGCCGATCCGGCTCACATTTTTAAAAAACCGCTATTCCCCTATATAAAACAGGCGTTATCATTCACGCCGTAAATATCTTGCTATCTCTCACCGAGGCTTTGATGCTGGAGAATGTTTTCATCAGATAATCAGTTTCCCGCCCTTTTCAGGACGGACTGGTTATCGCTGCGCTTAAACCTTACGCACGCACCTGCGGGTGTGGGCTCGTTTTTACGCATGATGATTACACAGGTTTTCCAGTATGAATTTATCCCGTCAGGAACAACGAACCTTACACGTTCTCGCCAAAGGTGGACGTATTGTGCACGTCCGCAACAGTTCTGGCCGCGTCACGTCCGTTGAGTGCTACACCCGTGAAGGGCTGGTGCTGAGCGACTGCACGCTTAACGTCTTTAAAAAACTCCGCACTAAAAAGCTGATCCGATCCGTGAACGGGCAGCCTTATCGCATCAATACCACCGGGCTGAACAACGTTCGCGCCGAGCTGGATAATCGGTAAACGGAATAAACAACGCCACCCTTGGGTGGCGTTGGCCTACGGTGGATCGTGCGAAATCTAGGCCGGGAAAGCGCAGCGCCACCCGGCAAGAAACGCGGCGTTATGAGCGGATAAAGGCCAGAATGTCCGCGTTGATAATATCCGCATGAGTGGTATGCATCCCGTGCGGGAAGCCCGGATAAACTTTCAGTACGCTGTTCGCCAGCAGCTTGTCCTGCAGTAGAGAGGCATTTTTATACGGCACGACCTGATCGTCGTCGCCCTGCAGCACCAGTACGGGAACCGTGATGGCTTTTAAATCCTCCGTCTGGTCGGTCTCTGAAAACGCCTTTATTCCCTCATAGTGAGCCTTGGCACTTCCGATCATTCCCTGGCGCCACCAGTTCTGAATGGTGCCCTGCGAAACGTCGGCCCCGTCCCGATTAAAGCCGTAGAAAGGACCGCTGGCGACGTCGAGGTAAAACTGGGCGCGGTTAGCCGCCAGCGCTTTGCGGAAGCCGTCGAAAACCTCGATGGGCGTCCCACCGGGGTTAGCGTCCGTTTTTACCATCAGAGGCGGGACGGCGCTGACGAGCACCGCTTTGGCGACGCGCCCCTGCGGTTGTCCGTACTGTGCAACGTAGCGGGCGACCTGGCCGCCGCCGGTGGAGTGGCCGACGTGCACGGCGTTGCGCAGGTCCAGGCTTTCAACCACGGCCGACGCATCGGAGGCATAATGATCCATATCGTGGCCTTCACTCACCTGATCCGAACGCCCATGACCGCGACGGTCGATAGCGATAACGCGATAGCCTTCCGCAAGGAAGAAGAGCATCTGGTTATCCCAGTCGTCGGCACTCAACGGCCAGCCGTGATGGAAAACAATGGGTTGCGCCTCTTTTGATCCCCAGTCTTTGTAGAAAATGTTGACGCCGTCTTTCGTTGTTACGAATGCCATACCGCAAACTCCTCAGTTAAAGGCAACATGATCGCAGGCTGAAAGGCTTGAATCCTCATCGCCCTGATTGATCCGGCTTTTTCGCGTTCACCGTACCGGTAGAACCTCTAAAGTGTAGGAGAAATACCAGAAGTAGACGGTTTCATTCCCGTTAAAAGCAGCCATACGCACGCTGGCCACGGGGGAGCAGGCCCTGCGTTTTACACCTCGGCTGAATGAGTTTTGCGCAGGCGCGTAGAAATCGAAAAATTCCTGCTTTACAAGGCGCTAATAGGTGTTTATAGTGCGCCTCACTTTGGAAGCGTGGCCGAGCGGTTGAAGGCACCGGTCTTGAAAACCGGCGACCCGAAAGGGTTCTAGAGTTCGAATCTCTACGCTTCCGCCAAATTCGAAAACCCTGCGATAGCAATATCGCAGGGTTTTTTCGTTTTACAGCGCAATCACCAGTTCCCCGGAATGGCTTCGGGAACAGCACAGCGCCACCTGCTGGTCCGGCGCGCCTTTTTCCGCCTCCGACTGCACGCTATCCCGGTGATCCACCACGCCGTCAATCACCGGCGTCAGGCACGCGCCACAGATCCCCATTTCGCACGACAGCGGCACGTCTACACCGTTTTCCTGCAATACCTGGGCGATGGTTTTATCCGCAGGCACCGGCCAGCGCTCGCCGGTGGAGGCCAGTTTGACCGTGAAGATCTCGCCGGTTTCACCGCCTGCGGCAGGAGCAGCGGGCTGAAACGCCTCGCTGTGAAGATGGGCGTCAACCCATCCCTTCGCTGTGGCCACCTCCCGCACTTTTTCCATAAACCCTGCTGGACCGCAGATCCAGGCGTGAAGCCCCGCATCAGCCGCCGGAAGATGCTCTGCCAGCGCTGTGCGCGGGCTGGCGGTATGAATGATGCACTCACCGCACTGCGAGAGCTCGCGCGCAAACGCCGCGCTTTCGCGGTTTCTGACGTAATAGTGCAGGGTAAACGGCGTTCCGGCTGCCTTCAGCTGCAGGGCCATCGCATACAGCGGCGTAATGCCAATTCCTGCCGCCAGGAGCAAAACCCGCTCTGCCTGACCAAGCGGAAACAGATTGCGCGGGGCGGAAATCATCAGCTTCTGCCCGGGACGCAGCGTCTCGTGAACGTAGCGCGACCCGCCGCGCGAGGCAGTTTCCCGGCCCACGCAGATAAGGTAGCTCTCTTCCTCACAGGCCCCGGTCAGGGAATACTGGCGCACCACGCCGCAGGGCAGATGCACATCAATGTGGGCGCCGGGCTGCCACGTCGGCAGTGCTTTACCGTCTTCAGACACCAGCCTGACGGCGAGGCTTTTGTCGCCCTCGCGCCACAGCCCGTCAACAATCACGCTCAGCATATCGGCCTCCGTCATACCAGGAAAAACTCGCCAAAGCCCATTTTTTTTAGTCCCCGACGGTAGGCTATTGAGCTTTTGTCAGCGGGAATATGGGCTTCCAGCGTCAGGTCCAGCGGCAGGCTTTCCGGACGCTGGGTTTCCACCATCAGGCGATCCTCTTCGAAGATGCGCAGGTTAAAGGCATGCACGTCTTCCACCGGAATATGTAGGTCAAGGTTGCGCGCAATAGGGGCGAACATGCGGGTGACGCGCGATGACACGGGCGACGCGGCGTTCATGATCACCAGTCTCGACTCTCCCGGAAAATGAATCGTCAGAGTGGCGGTAAACGGCAGATGCATTTCAAAATGGCGCAGCCACTGGAACCCTTCTGGCACCTGCACGGGTGAACCGGCGGGATAGTTGCTTACGGAGCTCCAGTAATCCGCCACGAAGCCGAACGGCGTCTCCTGTGGCTGATAGGCGGGCACAAGCTGATTATTGGGATCGGCAAAGGTATTAGTGTGGATCCACGCAAAGTGCGCCACGTCCAGAAACCCCTCCACCTGTCGCCCGGCGAAGCCATTCACCTCAAACGCCGGGCAGTTGATCTGCTGAAAGCCTGCGTCATCCCAGTGCGGCATGGTGGGAAGTGGCGCAGGATTGTCCGGGTCAAACGCCAGGCAGGTCCAGATCAGGCCGAAGCGCACCTCCACGGCGTAGTTAATCAGGTTCAGCTTCGCCGGAACGGGCTGGTCGGGGCTGGACGGAATACGGTTGCAGCGCCCGTCCTCCCCAAAGCGGAGGCCGTGATAGGGGCAGATAATCCCGTGCTCGTCGTGAAAGCCGAGCGTCAGTGGCACGCCGCGGTGCGGGCAGACGTCACGGGCGACCACGACCTGGTCGTTAATCCAGTAAATCACCAGCTGTTCATCCAGCAGGGTCGCCTTGAGCGGTGCCGGGCCGACGTCGCAGGCGCGCGCGACCGGATGCCAGCATTTCGCCAGGCGCAGCCAGTCCTCTGGCTCAAACGTGCAGTGGGCGGGTGGAGTCGGTTCTCTTTTCATCGTTATCCCTCTTACGTTCAGCCTAACGGGCCGCCCTGAATGGTCTCGCACAGACCGTTAATGATGCGCTCGCCGGTCTCCTCTTTGAGCTCCTGATACCAGGCCTGCGTCAACGCCATGTCTTTCCCGTGGGTGACGTCGCAGCGTTTACGCGCCTTCAGCACCAGGTCGCGCACCCGGTCGCAGCGCAGCGCTTCGTACTGCCGCAGCGCCAGCGAAATGCTGTGGTTTTCACGCAGGCATTCCCCCAGCACCACGGCATCTTCCATCGCCGCACAGCCGCCCTGGCCGATGTCCGGCGTGGTGCTGTGCGCGGCATCGCCGAGCAGCGCAACGTTTCCGCGCACCAGGCTGTCGAACGGCTCGATGTCGTGGATCTCAATGCGGTTGGTGGTCTCGGGATCCAGCGCCGCGATAAGCGTCTGCACCGGCGGCGCCCAGCCGCGGAAGTAGCCCGTGAGATCGGCGCGCAGGGTGGTGCGATCCTCTGCCAGGCCCGCGGGCAGCGGCACGTCAAAAAAGAAGTAGAAACGACCGCCGGAGACGGGCATCAGCGACACGCGTTTACCTTCGCCAACGAAGGTGGTCCACTGGTGCGCCGGGGCTATCTCTTCATCAATCTTCACCAGCCCGTTCCAGTTCACGTACCCGGCGTAGCGGCGCTCCGGGGTGTATCCCAGCACGTACGGACGAACCGCCGAGTGGCTGCCGTCGGCGGCAATCAGAAAATCGCCTGTTGCCGTGCTGCCATCGGTAAAGGTCACGCTCACGCCCGTGTCGTCTTCCTGAACGTGTTCCACCCGCTTGCCGAACTGCACCCTGTCGCGACCCCAGAAGTCCAGCATTTCGCGCTGGAGTTCAGCGCGCGAGACGGGGCAGGGACGCCCGCCGGTACGCTCAACCAGCGGGGCAAGGCTAAAGCGGGTCAGGGTCTCGCCGCGCCGGTAATCTTTGTAGGCCATAAAACGCATCGGACCGCCGTAAGTCTCGATGATGTCGCCCATGCCGAGGTGCTGCATGCATTTCACGCCGTTAGGCCAGATGGAGATGGCCGCGCCGACGGGCCTGATCTCTCTTACGGCTTCAAACACGGTACAGTCGATGCCCGCTTTCTTCAGCGCGACGGCGGCACTCAGGCCGCCAATTCCCGCACCAATAACGATTGCTTTCATGCTTCTCTCCTTTTGCAGGGTGTAAAAACATTCAGCAATTTGCGTACCAGGCTGCAGAGTGGCGAAAACGGCGTTGTGAGCGGTGAGTTTGCACTGCTAAGGTGCGCAAACGCGGTGAAGGTGCCTTTTTATGAATCAATAATTTCCTGTTGAGCTCTACGGAATCGACTGTTTCACACCTGCGCTCAGAATGGCGTGGTTTGTGCAAGAACCCGGAGGATGACAATAAAGGAGACGCTATGATCGCACTGCACGAGTTCAATCATCTTTCCCACGAAAAGGCGTTAGCGCTGATTCACCCCTGCGTGGCGCTCCCCGGCTGGGCCGACGCGCTGGCTCTGGGGCGGCCCTACGCCAACCGGGACGAATTGTTCAGTACGGCAAACGCGCTGACGCAAGCCTGGGACGAAGCGGCGCTAGCGCAGGCCCTGAGCGCCCATCCACGCATCGGGGAAAAGCCGGCGGGCTCACAGGCGGAGGCGGCGCTGTCGCGCCAGGAGCAGGGCGCGGTGAATGAAGGCGATGCTGACCTTGCTCAGGCGCTGCGCGAGGGGAATGCCCGCTACGAGGCCCGCTTCGGACGCGTGTTTCTGATCCGCGCGAAGGGCCGCAGCGGCGAAGACATTTTACAGGCGCTGCACGCGCGGCTTGAAAACAGCGATGCGCAGGAAGTTCGGGCCGCACTGGGACAGTTGCGGGAAATTACGTTACTACGTCTGGAAGGAGTCATTAGCGAATGAGCACACTCAGCACCCATATTCTGGATATCTCGACGGGCCAACCCGCAGAGGGCGTGACAGTTCATCTCGAACGGGAGGGTGAAATCATGGCGACGGGCGTGACCAACGTAAAGGGTCGCATCACCGAATTTGTCCCTTTCCTGCCAAAAGGCCGCTATCGGCTGGTGGCGGAGATCGGCGCGTGGTTTAGCGAAACCGGTCGCGACACGCTCTACCCCTGCGCGCAAATTGATTTTGTGACGGGAGAAACGGCAGGCGAGCACTTCCACCTGCCGTTTGTGATTGCGCCCGGCGGGTGGTCAACCTACCGGGGCAGTTGACCATACCCGCTCGCCGTTAACCCAGGTCTCGCTGATGTTGCGCTCGTCGCCCAAGGTCATCAGCACGAAAAGCTGCTCGTAGATATCCTGACAGCGGCGATTACGCAGGCGCTGCAGCGGCGTCACGTCAGGATCGATAACCACGAAATCCGCCTCTTTGCCGGGCGCGAAGTTGCCAATCTTATCGTCCAGCCTGAGGGCGTGCGCGCCGCCCAGCGTGGCGTGGTAAAACGCCTCGCTGGCGCGCAGGCGGTAGCTCTGAAGCTGGCCGACCTTGTAGGCTTCCCCCAGGGTGCGCAGCATGCTGAAGGTGGTGCCCGCGCCGACATCGGTGCCGATGCCCATCCGCACCTTGTGCTGCCAGCAGGCGGGCAGGCGAAACAGCCCGCTGCCGAGAAACAGGTTCGAGGTGGGGCAAAATGCCACCGCCGAACCGGTGTCGTGCAGGCACTGCCACTCGCTGTGGTGTAGATGAATCGCGTGGGCAAACACGCTGCGCTCGCCGGTCAGGCCGTAGTGGTGATACACGTCCAGATAGCGCTCATGTTCCGGCCAGAGGTCGCTTACCCAGGCCACTTCGTTGGGGTTTTCGCTCAGGTGGGTCTGCAGCCAGGTATCCGGGAACTCCTCTCTGAGCAGGCTGACCGCGGCAAGCAGCTCGGGTGATGAGGTCGGGGCAAAGCGCGGCGTAATGGCATAGCCCAGCCGCCCCCGGTGGTGCCAGCGCTGAATCAGCTCCCGCGTCTGCCGGTAGCTCTGCTTCGCGTCTTCGCTCAGGTAGTCCGGCGTGTGCCTGTCCATCATCACCTTTCCGGCGATTAGGCGCATGTTCAGGCGCAGGGCTTCGGTAAATAGCGCCTCGACCGATTCCGGGTGCAGCGTGCAAAACACCAGCGCGGTGGTGGTGCCGTTGCTCACCAGTTGCTGAATGAAAAATTCGGCGATCTCTTTCGCATAGGCTTCATCGGCAAACTGGCTCTCCACCGGGAAAGTGTAGGTGGTCAGCCACTCCAGCAGCTGTTCACCAAAGGCGCCGATCATCTCCGTTTGCGGGTAATGGACGTGGGTGTCGACAAAACCGGGCAGCAGCAGCCTGCCGCGCAGGTCGGTGTAGCCCTTGTGGGGGTCAAGATACTGCTCGCCCTCCTGCCACGGCATCTGCGCCAGAATTTTTCCGTTCTGTATAAACAGCACCCCGTCCTCAAGGTAGCGCGCGTGCCGGGCAATCTCGTCTGCGCTGTCGCAGACCTGGGCAATATCAAAAAATGCGCCGCGGATCGCTGTCTGGTAATCCATCATGGTTCCTGCCTTAATGTTTGCGTAGCGGGGTGAAAAGGCGCAGCAAGAACGGTGCCAAAAAATGGACGGGCCGCAGATACCCTGCGGCCGGAAGGAGGGGATTACTCTTTTTGCGTCGCCACGCGGGAGCTGAACGACGTCGCGCCCGCCGTCTCGCGATCTTCCCGCGCCAGCCAGCGGTAGGTCACGCCGCCGAGGAAGACGCCGATGAACCAGCTGAAGTTCGCCACCTCATGCAGGGCCGGAATAAAGCTAATCACCAGGCCCACGGCAACGGACGGGATTAGCGCGCCAATGGCTTTCGGGTTAAAGCCGTTGCGGTACCAGTATTTGCCCTTTGGCGTGTCGTCGAACAGATCGTCGACCGACACCTTGCCGCGTTTAATCAGGTAGAAGTCGGCAATCAGAATGCCGAACAGCGGTCCGATGAACGCCCCGAGCACGTCCAGGGTGTAGTGGATAAGCTCCGGCGAGTTGAACAGGTTCCACGGGGTGAGCAGGATCGAGCCGACGGCGGCAATCATGCCCCCGGTGCGGAAGCTGATTTTCTGCGGCGAGCAGTTAGAGAAATCAAACGCTGGGGAGACGAAGTTCGCCACGATGTTGATCCCGATGGTGGCGGTGATCATCGTCAGCAGGCCAATCGCCACGGCCAGATCGTTGCCCACGCGGCTGACGGTCTCGATCGGGTCGGTGATCATGCGGCCAAACAGCGACTGGGTGCCGGAGACAATGACCACGGTGACGATGGAGAACAGCAGGAAGTTAAACGGCAGGCCCCAGCGGTTGCCGCGGCGGATCTCGCCCATGCTTTTGCCGTAGCGGGAGAAGTCGCCAAAGTTGAGCAGTGGGCCGGAGAAGTAAGACACCACCAGCGCGGTCGCGGTGATCATCTGCCAGGTCTGCTCGCCCGCGCTCAGGGATTTGCTGGCGAGGGTGAAGGAAATGCCGTCAAAACCGGTCTTGTATACAATCCAGCCTGCAAGGGCCAGCATCACCACGTAGACCGCCGGACCGGCGATATCAATAAAGCGCTTGATGGCGCTCATGCCGTGCCAGAAGACCATCGCCTGCAGTACCCACATGATGGCAAAGCAGATCCAGCCCAGATGCGACAGGCCCAGGAACGCGCCGGTAGTAAGCGAAGAGAGCGACGGCCAGAACTTCAGCGCCACCAGCATCAAGGCGTTGGCGGCCAGATAGGTCTGAATGCCGTACCACGCGAAAGCAATCAGCCCGCGGATCACCGCCGGAATATTGGCCCCGAAGACGCCAAACGCCTGACGGCTTATCACCGCGTAGGGCACGCCCGCCATCTGGCTCGGTTTGGCCACCAGGTTGGCGCACAGCTGCACGATGCAAATTCCCACCAGCAGGCAAAGCAGCACCTGCCAGCTTGCCAGCCCGAGCGTAAAGAAGCTCGCGGCGACAACATAACCCCCCATGCTGTGGACGTCCGACATCCAGAACGAAAAAATGTTGTACCAGCTCCAGTTCTGGTCACGCGTCGGTGCCAGATCCTCATTGCAAAGACGTGGGCTGTAAACCGCACCGGAATCAGCGGCCGTACCCTGCTGCGCGTTTTGACTGTTTGGCATGAAACCTGCTCCTGTGAATGAAAACCCGTTGAGTGGGAGTGCAGACGGTATTGCAGGATCCAGGCCAAAATAATAAATCTTGTATGCAATATTTTATTTTTATGTATACGATTCGATAACGAAGAGTAAAAGACGGAGTGGTGAATGAACAACCTAAACGCCCTGCAGACCGCGCCAGACCTGCATGACAAAGATGAATCGATCTTTCAGGCGCTGATGACCGCGATTGTCGAACATCAGCTGCTGCCGGGGAGCAAGCTGCCGGAAGAGGCGCTGTCCGAGGTGTTTGGCGTAAGTCGCACGGGCATCCGAAAGGTGCTGCAGCGACTCGCGGCTGTGCAAATGGTCACCTTAACGCCCAAACGTGGTGCACACGTTGCCAGCCCGACGGTGGAAGAGGCGCAGCATATCTTCCGCACCCGCGCCCTGCTGGAGGTGGCCAACCTGCCGGACGTGCTGGCCCGCTGTCAGCCGCCGCACCTTGCCGCGCTGGAGGCCATTATTCGTCAGGAGCAGCAGGCGCACGAGGCGTACGACGGCCCGGCGGCGATCCGCCACTCTGCCAATTTCCACATTCAGCTGCAGGCGATCTCCGGCAACCAGGTGCTGACGGAGATGGTGACCGGCCTGAGCCAGCGCTCCTCGCTGGTGATTGCCACCTGGGGCGCGCCGTGGCGGCAGGGCTGTCGCAGCAACGATCACGAACAGCTTGTGGATCTGCTGCGCCAGAAGGCGCTCCAGCCGCTCAGCGATGCCTTAATGCACCATTTTGAACATATCGTCGCCAGCCTCTGCTTCGAGCGGGCGGGCGAGTGCCTGCCTGATTTTGCCCGGCTGTTTGCCGGCCACAAGGAGTCGTAATGTCCTCTGTCTGTATACAAGTAATCAACCCCAACACCAGCCTCGCGATGACGGAAACCATCGGCGCGGCGGCCCGCGCGGTGGCGGCACCGGGGACGGAGATCCTCGCGGTCTGCCCGAGCGCGGGCGTGCCGTCTATAGAAGGCCACTTTGATGAAGCCATCGCCGCCGTGGGCGTTCTCGAACAGGTCAGGCTCGGCAGAGAGCAGGGCGTGGATGGTCACGTCATCGCCTGCTTTGGCGATCCGGGCCTGCTGGCGGCGCGCGAGCTGGCGCAGGGGCCGGTGGTAGGGATTGCGGAAGCCGCCATGCATATGGCGACGCTGGTGGCGACGCGCTTTTCGGTGGTGACCACGCTGCCGCGCACGCTGATTATTGCCCGTCATCTGCTGCACCAGTATGGCTTTCAGGATCGCTGCGCGGCGCTGCACGCTATCGATCTCCCGGTGCTGGCGCTGGAAGACGGCAGCGGTCTGGCGCAGGAGAAGGTGCGCGCGCGCTGTATACAGGCGCTGAAAGAGGATGGCTGCGGCGCCATCGTGCTGGGCTGCGGCGGCATGGCGACGCTGGCGCAGGAGCTGACCCGAGAGCTGCGCGTGCCGGTTATCGACGGCGTCAGCGCGGCGGTGAAGATGGTGGAATCGCTGGTGGCGCTGGGGCTGTCGACCAGCAAGCACGGGGATCTGGCCTTCCCGGAGAAAAAAGCGTTAAGCGGACAGTTTCAGGCATTGAATCCATTTTGAAGGTGAGGGGAGACGTAATGGCGCTTTTTGAACAGGATTACCCGCGGGATCTGCGCGGTTACGCAGGCAACCCGCCGCACGCGCGGTGGCCGAATCAGGCGCGCATCGCCGTGCAGTTTGTGCTCAATTATGAGGAAGGGGCGGAAAACCACGTTCTGCACGGCGATGCCGGTTCCGAGCAATTCCTGTCGGACATCATCGGCGCGGCCAGCTACCCGGATAAACACATGTCGATGGACTCCCTCTACGAATACGGCAGCCGCGCCGGATTCTGGCGGATCCACAATGAATTTCAAAAGCGCGGCCTGCCGCTGACGGTCTTTGGCGTGGCGATGGCGCTGGCGCGTCACCCGGAGATCGTCGAGGCAATCAAGGGTGCGGATTACGACGTGGTGAGCCACGGCTGGCGCTGGATACATTATCAGCACATGGATATCCAACAGGAGCGCGAACACCTGCACAAAGCGGTGCAGGTGTTGACCGACCTGTTCGGCAAGCCGCCAACCGGCTGGTACACCGGGCGCGACAGCCCCAACACGCGTCAGCTGGTGGTGGAGCATGGCGGCTTCGACTACGACAGCGACTACTACGGCGACGACTTACCCTTCTGGACGGAAGTGGCCTGTAGCGACGGCACCCGCAAACCGCACCTGATTGTGCCCTACACGCTGGATGCAAACGACATGCGCTTCGCCACCGCTCAGGGGTTTAATACCGCCGAGCAGTTTTATACCTATCTGAAGGACAGTTTTGACGTGCTGTACGAAGAGGGGGAAAGCGCGCCGAAGATGATGTCCATCGGCATGCACTGCCGCCTGCTGGGGCGGCCGGGGCGTTTTCGCGCGCTGCAGCGGTTCCTGGATTATGTGCAGCAGCACGAGCGGGTGTGGGTCTGTACCCGCCAGCAGATTGCGGAGCACTGGCGGGAGGTGCATCCGTTTCAGAAGTAAGTGTGCCGTATTTAGCCGGGTGGCGGCTGCGCCTTACCCGGCCTACAGGACCCACAGAGCATACGGAGCATCGTAGGCCCGGTAAGCGCAGCGCCACCGGGCAGGTTTTTCAGCGTTACACCATCAAACTCACCTGCGCCGCCACGATCCGCCACCCGTAGGCAAACCGCACCCACGTCTGCTGCTGGCGGCCAGTGCGTTCCGTACCCTCCCGGGTAAACTCGGTGCTGCACACCGCATAATCCTCGCCGAAGGTGGTGATGACGGTGTGGCGCAACGTCCGCTGCAGCCCGGCGGACGGGCGCGCCGCGCGAAAGGCGCGGATTTCATCAATCCCGTACAGGTTTTCACCCGCCCCCAGACGCACCGTGTTTTTGTCGTGCCAGAACAGCTCGTCCAGCACCGCAACGTTGTTGCTGACCAGCGCGTCTTCATAGCGGTAAAACGCGGCGGTCACCTCGGCAACCACCCACGGCAGGTTAATGTCATCGTGATTCATCATGCGGCCACCTCCGCCGGACGGGCATCGGTGATGCCACTCTCCTCCAGCACGCGCGCGACGCGCAGGCAGGCCTGCTCGTTAAACGGCGCGGCAATCAGCTGCAGGCCAATTGGCATTCCCTGCGCGGTGCGCAGCGGAACGGTGGTCACGGGCAAACCTAAAAACGAAATCGGCTGGGTCAGCATGCCCATGCTGGCGCGAATGGGGAGCGGCTGGCCGTTAATCTCCATGGTCTGCTCGCCCGCCAGCGTGGCGCTGCGTGGGGTTGCCGGGGCGATCAGCACGTCGGCCTGCGCGAAGAGGGTTTTAAACGCCTGCCGGGCGTGTGCGCGAAACCGCTGGGCCTGAATATACCAGGCGGAGGGGATCATCGCCCCGGCCAGCAGCCGTTCGCGAGAGTGTGGTTCAAAACGCTCGGGCTCGCGGCGAAGCGCAGGCAGGTACTGGTTTCCCCCTTCGGAGGCGCTGATGATAAACGCTGCGGAGCGCGCCAGCTCGGCGTCCGGAAACTGCAGCTCATCCTGCACGTCGAGCGCCTTCGCCACCCGCGCCACGGCGTCTCGGGCATCCGCGTCGCACCAGGTGGTGAAGTAGCCGCCGAGCACCGCGCAGCGCAGACCGTCAAGCCCGCGCTCAAGCAGGGGGCGCGTCTGCTCGCGCGAGCTCTCTGCCTGAAAACCGTCGCTGCTGTCCCGCCCCTGCAGCGCGTCATACACGGACGCGAGGTCGCACACGCGGCGGGCAAAGGGACCGATATGATCCAGGCTCGCGACAAACGGATGGCTGCCGGATCGCGACAGGCGGCCAAAGGTGGGCTTCAGGCCATAGATGCCGCACAGGGAGGCCGGAACGCGAATCGAGCCGTTGGTGTCGGTGCCGAGCGAAAAGTGCACCAGCCCGGCGGCCACGGCGGCGGCTGAACCGCCGGACGACCCGCCCGCAATGCGCGCCAGATCGTGCGGGTTACGCGTCGTGCCGTAGTGGCTGTTTTCGGTCGTGAAGCCGTAGGCGTAGGCGTCCATATTCACCATCCCGGTCAGCAGCCCGCCCGCGCTGCGCAGCTGGCGCACTGCGAAGCTGTCAGCGGCCGCGGCGGGGCGCTGGCTGAACAGTTCTGCCCCGGCGAGGGTGGTGTGACCGGCAACATCGAACAGATTTTTTACCGCGTAGGGCACGCCCGCCAGCGGCGGCAGGGGGCGCTTCTCGCGGCGCAGGGTGTCGATGCTCTCGGCTTCGGCGAGCATGCGTTCTTCCGTCACGGCGGTCCAGGCGTTGATCTGCGGGTTAACGCGCGCAATGGCCTCCAGCGTCTGGCGAGCAATCTCGCGAGCGCTCAGCTCGCCTGCGCTCAGCGCATGCTGGATCGCGCTGATACTCATCTCGTGTAGCCTCATGCTTTGTATACTCCTGCGATCTCCAGACGGTCATCGAGCGGCAGCGCCATCAGCGGGGCGGCCAGGGCGGCAATGCGGTTGAACTGCAACTGCAGCTCGGCGCGGCGGGCATCGTCCAGCGTCACGCCGAGCACGGACTCCATTTGCGCAAGATACGCATGCCAGTCGGGCTGTTGTGTGGTCATTGTTTTCTCCTCAGAATCCGGCGGCCGCGCCATTGCTGCGCGGGTCAAATGCCCCTTCGAACAGCCCGTTGGGGTGGCGGACAATCGCGCCCGCGTGGCCCATCGCTTCACTGAAGTCCGGGAACATTTCTACCTCATGTCCCCGCGCGCGGAGCTGCGAGATCGTCTCAGCGCTAAAGCGCCCTTCAAGTTTTAACGTGTCCGAGGTTTGTCCCCAGGTGCGACCCAGCAGCCAGCGCGGGCGGGAAATGCTTTCCTGTAAAGGCACGCCCTGAATCGCGTAGCGGGTAAAGAGCGCGGCCTGGGTTTGCGGCTGTCCGTCACCGCCCATCGATCCGTAGACCATCACGCGCCCGTCCTTAAGACGCGCCGCCGCCGGGTTCAGGGTATGGAAGGGCTGTTTGCCCGGCGCGAGGGCCAGAAGATGATTGGGATCGAGGCTGAACGATGCGCCACGGTTCTGCCAGACGATGCCGGTGTCGGGCAGCACCACGCCGCTGCCGAACTCGTGATAGATACTCTGGATAAACGACACGGCGAGCCCGCTGTTATCCATCACCCCCATCCACACCGTATCGCCGGGGCCTTTTCCGGTGCCCCACGGCGCGGCGCGGCTATCGTCAACCCTGTCGGCAAGCGCCCGCAGAGCGGCGGGATCCAGCAGTTTCTGAACATCGGTTTTCAGCTCGCGCGGGTCGGTGATGTGGGCATCGCGCAGGCCAAAGGCCAGCTTGGTGGCTTCAATGATGCGGTGAATGGTGTCGGCATCGTCGGCCTCCGCCATGTTCAGACGATCGGTGATGCCGAGTATCGCCAGCGAGACCAGCCCCTGCGTCGGCGGGGCGTGGTTAAAGATCTCCCCCTGCTGGTGCTGCAGCCTCAGCGGCGCGGTGCGCCGGGCAGAATGCGCGTGTAAATCGGCCAGCGTCACGGGCAGGCCCAGCGTCTCCATGCCGTGCGCCAGTACGTTCGCCAGCGGGCCGCGATAAAAGCTGTCCAGACCGTCTTCCACCAAACGCGTCAACGTCGTGGCCATGGCGGGCTGGTAAAACCGGCTCCCGACCTGCGGCGGCTTACCGTCCACCAGCCAGGTTTCCGCGAAGCCGGGGACGGCCTTCAGTTCGTCGAATTTACTGGCCGTGGCATGGGCCTGAGAGGCCGTGACCGGGGTGCCGTTCTGCGCATAGTCAATGGCGTCGGCCAGCAGGCGGGCCAGCGGCAGCGCCTTGCCGGTCATCTCGCGCGAAACCTTCAGCGCCTCGTCCCAGCCGCTCACCGTACCGGCGACGGTCAGCGCCGCACGGGGCCCGCGATGGGGAATATGCGCCAGCCCGTCGTAGGAGGCGAGCGTTGCCAGCGATCCCGCCGCGCCGCTGGCATCAATGGCGACAGGTTCGCCTTCCGGCGGCACGATGAGCCAGAAGCCATCGCCGCCCAGCCCGTTCATGTGCGGATAAACCACGGCAATGGTGGCCGCCGCGGCGACCATTGCCTCTATCGCGCTGCCGCCTTCGCGCAGCACCGCCAGCGCGCTCTGGCTGGCGAGATGGTGGGGCGCAACGGCCATGCCGTGCGTGGAGACATTACTTTGCATGAAGCGTCCTCGTAACCTTGAAAGTCACAAGGTGCTGCAAAAGCTGTTCCAGTTCTGAAAGAAAAGTTTCAGTAAACTGGCACGTATAATGAATACGCAGAATAAAAGGTACAATGTAATGAAACAAAAGTTACAGAGGCGCTATGGAACAGTTAGATGAACGTCTGAAAGTACAGTACCCGTCGCTGTCACCGCAGGAGCAGCGGGTGGCGGATTTTATTTTCGACCATTTTGACGATCTCATTAGCTACAACAGCGCCGAGCTGGCGCAGCTGAGCGGAGTGTCGAAAGCCACGGTCAGCCGTCTGTTTAAGCGTCTGGGCTATGAGAAATATAAGGACATGCGCGACGAGCTGCGCACCCTGCGCCAGAGCGGGATGCCGCTCACCGATAACCGCGATGCGGTGCAGGGCAATACGCTGCTGGCGCGCCACTATAAGCAAGAGATGGCGAACCTGACCCAGTGGGTCAATGCCCTCGACGCGCAGCAGTTTGCCGACGCCATGGCCTGCATGGTGAAGGCACGGCGCATCGTCATTATCGGCATGCGTAACGCTTATCCTGCGGCGCTGCACCTGCGCCAGCAGCTGCTGCAGGCGCGCGGTCAGGTGCTGGTCCTGCCGCAGCCGGGGCAGAGCCTGAGCGAGGAGCTGGTGGATTTAGCGCCCGACGATCTGGTGGTCATGATGGCCTTTCGCCGCCGCCCGCGCATCATCCGCCCGCTGATGCAGCAGCTTCAGAGCAGCGGTATTCCGGTGCTGCTGATGTGCGAGCCGCAGGCGCACAGCCTGTTTCCGCTGGCGAGCTGGCAGCTCTGCGCCCCTCTGGACAGCGTCTCGGCCTATGACAGCTACTCCTCGGTCAACAGTCTGATCAACCTGCTGGCGAATGCTTTCCTGCATGAAATTCTTGATAAAGGCCGTCCGCGCATTCACGACATTGCTTCCCTCTACCAGCAGCTGGACGAACTCGAACAGCGATAATGGGGCATCAGACTGGTGCTTTGCATTAAAATGGTGCAGCTGTCGGGTCGGGAAAACGCACGTTTTTTCGACCCGTCCACGTTTTATCAGGCTTTACAAGAATATTCCCCGCTTCGCTTTATCTGGCACATTAGTTGCAAAATCACATTCAAAGAATCTTTTGTTTCATGTTAACGTTACGGGGAAGCACCATGAAAAAATTGTTGATTGCACTGGCCGGGGCCGCATGCCTCTTCACACAGCTGCCGGCAAAGGCTGACCAGCTTCAGGATATTGAGAAGCGCGGCACTATCCGCATTGCCGTTCCGCAGGACTTCCCGCCGTTTGGCTCGGTGGGGACCGATCTGCAGCCGCAGGGCTATGACATCGACATGGCGCGCTATCTGGCCAAACAGATGAAGCTCAAGCTGCAGCTGGTGCCGGTGACCAGCGCCAACCGCGTGCCGTACCTGCAAACCGATAAGGTGGATCTGGTCATTTCAAGCCTCGGTAAAAACCCGGAGCGCGAGAAGGTGATCGACTTCAGCCGCGCCTACGCGCCGTTCTTCCTCGGCGTATTTGGTCCGAAAGGGGCCGAGCTGAAAGACGCCGCCGCGCTGAGCGGAAAAACCATCGGCGTGACGCGCGGGGCGGTGGAGGACATGGTGCTGACCGGCCTGGCGCCGAAAGACGCGGACGTGAAGCGCTACGAAGACAACAACACCACGCTCTCCGCCTACCTCTCCGGCCAGGTGCAGTACGTGGCAACCGGCAACCTCGTGGTGGCGGCCATTTCGCGCCAGAACGCGGATAAAGCCCCGGTGCCGAGCTTTATGCTGAAAGATTCGCCGTGCTTTATTGGCCTGAAGAAAAACGAACCGGCCCTGAAGGCAAAAGTGGATGCGCTGATTGAGCAGGGCATTAAGGACGGCACGCTGAACGGCCTGTCCGAGCAATGGCTGAAGGCCCCGCTGCCGGCAAGCCTCGGCGTTTAAGGCTATGGCTGAGCAACTCGATTTTTCAGCGCTCTGGCCGTACTGGCCGGAGCTGCTGGCGGGGCTGTGGGTCACCGTTCAGCTGACGGTGATGGCAACCGTCGGCGGGCTGGCAACAGGGATTTTCGGGGCGGCGATCCGCAGCGGACGCACCACCTGGTTCAGCCGGCTCTGGGGCGGCTACGTGGAAATCATCCGCAACACGCCGTTTGTGGTACAGCTGTTTTTCATCGTCTTCGGCCTGCCGAATCTGGGGCTGAAGATGACGGCGGGGGAAGCGGCGCTGCTGGCCATGGTGGTGAACCTCGGCGCGTACAGCACCGAGATTATCCGCGCGGGCATTCAGGTCACGCCGAAAGGGCAGTGGGAAGCCGGACGCGTGCTCGGGCTGACCCGCCTGCAGACCTTTATTCGCGTGGTGCTGCCGCCCGCGCTGCAGCGCATTTACCCGGCGCTGGTGAGCCAGTGCATCATCGTGATGCTCGGCTCGTCGGTGGTGTCGCAGGTCTCGTATGAAGAGCTGACCTTCGCCGCCAACCTGATCCAGTCCAGAACGTTTCTGAGCTTTGAGGTTTATCTGGTGACAACCGGCATTTACTTAGCGCTGTCGATTACCCTGCGCCAGCTGATGATGGCGGCAGGACGCAAATGGCTGGGGGTGCAGGCATGATGACCACCTTTACCGACTGGGACATTATTCGCAACCTGCTGCTGGCCGGACGCTGGACGGTGCTGCTGTCGCTGGTGGCGTTTGTCGGCGGGGCGGCGGTGACGCTGCCGCTCCTGCTGCTGCGCCTGACGGGCGGGCGCGCGGTGAGGCGCATCATCCGAGGCTACATTGAGCTGTTCCAGGGCACGCCGCTGCTGATGCAGCTGTTCCTGGCCTTCTTTGGCGTGGCGCTGTTCGGCATCGACGTTTCGCCGTGGACCGCCGCCTCGCTGGCGTTAACCTTCTACACCAGCGCGTTTCTGCTCGACATCTGGTTTGGCAGTATTCGCGCCTTGCCAAAAGGGCAGTGGGAAGCCTCGCGCTGTCTGGGGCTGACCTTTGGCCAGACCCTGTTTCGCGTGGTCGCCCCGCAGGCGCTGCGCATCGGCATCGCCCCGACGGTCGGTTTTGCCGTGCAGGTGATCAAAGGCACCGCGCTGGCGTCGATCATCGGCTTTATCGAGCTGACCAAGGCCGGGACCATGCTGACCAACGTGACGTATCAGCCGTTTAAGGTCTTTGCGCTGGTGGCGCTGGGCTACTTTATTCTGTGTTATCCGCTGTCGCGCTACAGCCGCTATCTGGAGACGAAATTCAATGCCTCTCATCACCATTAATCAGGTGCAGAAGTACTACGGCGAAAACCACGTGCTCAAGGGCGTCGATCTGGATATCGACATGGGCCAGGTGATCTCCATTATCGGGCGCAGCGGGTCGGGCAAAAGCACGCTGCTGCGCTGCATCAACGGGCTGGAAGGGTATCAGGACGGCAGCATCAAGCTGGGCGGCATGACCATTACCGACCGGGATTCTCAGGCGCGTGAAATCAGCCGCTCGGTCGGGATGGTGTTCCAGAGCTTCAACCTGTTCCCGCACATGACGGCGCTGGAAAACGTGATGCTGGCCCCGCGTCGGGTGCTGAAGAAAAGCGCCGCCGAATGCCGCGAGCTGGCGCAGCGCATGCTGGAAAAAGTCGGCCTCGGTGACCGTCTGGATTACTACCCGTCGAGCCTCTCCGGCGGCCAGCAGCAGCGCGTGGCGATTGCCCGGGCGCTGGCCATGTCGCCGAAAGTTTTACTCTGTGACGAGATCACCTCCGCGCTTGACCCGGAGCTGGTGGGCGAAGTGCTTAAGGTGCTGGAGCAGCTGGCGGCCGAGGGGATGACGCTCATACTGGTTACCCATGAAATGAATTTTGCCCGCGAAGTGGGCGACCGCGTGGTGTTCATGCACCAGGGGAAAGTCTGGGAGCAGGGCGACAGCAAAACGCTGTTCGCCAACCCGCAGACCACGGAACTGAAGCAGTTCATCTCCTCCGTGCGCGGCCTCAACTGATAAGGACTTAACAATGGATATCGCACAATTTCCGCAAATCAATCCGCCCCAGCGCCTGCTGATGGGGCCGGGCCCGATCAACGCCGACCCGCGCGTGCTGCGCGCCATGTCGAGCCAGCTGATCGGCCAGTACGATCCGGCCATGACCCACTACATGAACGAGGTGATGGCGCTCTATCGCGGGGTGTTCCACACCGAGAACCGCTGGACGATGCTGGTGGACGGCACCTCCCGCGCGGGAATTGAAGCCGTTCTGGTCTCCGCCATTCGCCCGGGAGATAAGGTGCTGGTGCCGGTCTTTGGCCGCTTTGGTCATCTGCTGTGCGAAATTGCCCGCCGCTGCCGCGCGGAGGTGCATACCATCGAGGTGCCGTGGGGCGAGGTGTTTACCCCGGACCAGGTCGAGGATGCGATTAAGCGTATTCGTCCGCGCCTGCTGCTGACCGTGCAGGGCGACACCTCCACCACCATGCTGCAGCCGCTCGCGGAGCTTGGCGCGATTTGCCGCCGCTACGACGCGCTGTTTTACACCGACGCCACCGCGTCCCTCGGCGGCAACGCGCTGGAGACCGACGCCTGGGGGCTGGACGCCGTCTCGGCCGGGATGCAGAAGTGCCTTGGCGGCCCGTCGGGCACGTCGCCGATCACCCTGAGCGCGCGCATGGAGGAGGCGATCCGCCGCCGCAAATGCGTTGAGGAAGGCATTCGCACCGACGCCCACCGCGACGGCGACGAGGAGATGATCTACTCCAACTATTTCGATCTTGGCATGGTGATGGACTACTGGGGGCCGGAGCGGCTGAACCACCACACCGAAGCCACGACCGCGCTGTTTGGCGCCCGCGAATGCGCGCGGCTGATCCTGCAGGAAGGGCTGGATAACGGCATCGCCCGCCACAGGCTGCACGGCGATGCATTGCTGAAGGGCATTCAGGCGATGGGGCTGGAGACCTTCGGCGATCTGAAGCACAAGATGAACAACGTGCTGGGCGTGGTTATCCCGCAGGGCGTCAACGGCGATCAGGTGCGCAAGCTGATGCTGGAGGATTTCGGGATTGAAATCGGCACCTCGTTTGGCCCGCTGCACGGCAAAGTGTGGCGCATTGGCACCATGGGCTACAACGCGCGCAAAGACTGCGTGATGACCACCCTGAGCGCGCTGGAGTCGGTGCTGAACTACCTGAAGTTCTCCACCACGCAGGGGGCCGCCATGCAGGCTGCGTGGGACCACTATCGCCGCGAGACGCCGCAATGAGCCCGGCGGCAGAACGGGTGATGGCGCGTGCCGACGCGCTGGCCGCCATCAGCGAAACCCCGGATGCGCTGACAAGGGTATACCTCTCGGCGCAGCATCTGCAGGCCAACCAGCTGGTCGGCGAGTGGATGCGCCAGGCGGGTATGACCGTCTGGCAGGACAGCGTGGGCAATATCTGTGGACGCTATGAGGGCGCGCAGGAAGGGGCGCAGGCGGTGCTGCTCGGCTCGCATCTGGATACCGTGCGCAACGCCGGGCGCTACGACGGCATGCTCGGGGTGCTCACCGCCATCGAAGTAGTGGACGGCCTGCACCAGCAGGGGCGGCATCTGGCCCAGGCCATCGAGATTGTCGGCTTTGGCGACGAAGAGGGCACCCGTTTTGGGATCACCCTGCTTGGCAGCCGGGGCATTACGGGCACCTGGCCGCAGGGCTGGCTGGAGACGTGTGATGCCCACGGCATCAGCGTGGCGCAGGCGATGGTGCAGGCGGGGCTCGATCCCGCCCGCGTGGCGCTGGCGGCACGCCATCAGGACGATTTCAGCGCCTGTCTGGAACTGCATATCGAACAGGGACCGTGTCTGGAGCAGGAAGGGCTGGCGCTGGGCGTGGTGGAAGCCATCAACGGCGCGCGCCGCCTCAGCTGCCGCTTCACCGGGGAAGCCGGACACGCGGGTACCGTGCCGATGAATCACCGCAAGGATGCCCTTGCCGCCGCCGCCGAGTGGATGGTGCTGATCGAAAATACCACCCGACAGCGGGGCGGTCATCGCGTGGCGACGGTCGGGGAACTGCGCTGCCTGCCGGGCGCGGTCAACGTGATCCCCGGTGAGGTTGCGCTCTCGCTGGATATTCGCGGCCCGCAGGATGCCCCGCTGGACGCGCTGCTCGCGGAACTGCTGGCGCAGGCGCAGGCCATTGCCGCTCGTCGCGGGCTGAGCTTCAGCGCCGAGGAGTTTTACCGTATCGCCGCCACGCCGTGCGATGCGCGTTTGCAGGATATGCTGGGACAGGCCGTTGAGTCGGTGCAGGGGCGCTCATTATCGCTGCCGAGCGGTGCCGGGCATGACACCATCGCGCTGGCAGAACGCTGGCCGGTCGGCATGCTGTTTGTGCGCTGCAAGGGGGGCGTCAGCCACCATCCGGCGGAATCGGTGATGGCTGAGGATGTTGCCCTGGCGATCGAGGCGTTTGGGCGGGCGGTGAGAACGCTGGCTGACGGTGGCGCGCGTTAAGCCACCGAACGCACCGCATCGTCGATATCCGCGCTCACCCGGACATCCTGCTCGTCAAAGACCATGCAGTGGCGATCGTCGAAGGCCACGTCTATCTTCTGCCAGGGCGCGAACTTCACGTCGCCCGGCAGCAAAATCTTCACGTTGTCATGGCCATAGCATTGCCCAAACAGGTAAGTATTGTTTCCCAGTCGCTCCACCACTTCACAGTTAAATTCCAGCCGCGTGCCGCGGTGAAGATCGGTGGTTAAATGTTCCGGACGGATGCCCAGCGTGACCTGACTGCCCGGCTGCAGCGGTGTGGTGGTTATCGCGAGCGTGAGCGACTTCTGCTGTGATAGCCTGACGCTAAGCTTGCCCGGCTGCCAGGCTTCAACGGTCGCCGGCAGAAAGTTCATCTTCGGCGAACCGATAAACCCGGCGACAAACTTATTCGCCGGCTTGTAGTAGAGATCCATCGGCGCGCCCATCTGCTCCACCTTGCCGTAGTTCATCACCACAATTTTATCGGCCAGCGTCATGGCCTCAATCTGATCGTGGGTGACATACACCATGGTGGTTTTCAGCTCCTGGTGCAGACGAGCGAGGTGCAGGCGCATCTCCACGCGCAGTTCGGCATCCAGGTTGGAAAGCGGCTCATCGAACATAAAGACGCGCGGGTTCCGCACGATAGCACGGCCAATCGCGACGCGCTGGCGCTGGCCGCCGGAGAGCTGTTTGGGTTTGCGGTCCAGCAGGTGGGAGAGCTGCAGCGTTTTGGCGACCATCTCGACCTGATGACGGATCTGATCTTTCGGCACTTTATTCACCTTCAGCCCGTAACCCATGTTTTCGGCCACCGTCATATGCGGATAGAGCGCGTAGGACTGAAAGACCATCGCCACACCCCGATGGGAAGGGGCGATGTCGTTCATCACCTCGTTACCGATCAGCACTTCACCCTCGCTTATCTCCTCCAGCCCGGCAATCATGCGCAGCATAGTGGATTTGCCACAGCCGGAAGGCCCGACGAATACGGCAAACTCACCGTCCTCAATATCAAGATTAACGTTGTGGAGCGTGACGGTGTCGCCAAAGCGCTTGGTGACATTCCTCAATTGTATGTTCGACATCAGTGTTCCCCAGGTAAACCGTCGAGTATGTTTTACGTATAACAATTGTGTTCAACGTGGCCGGACGGTGCAATTTGTCTGCCTTGACTATAACTTCCAGTATTCATGCGCCCTATATAGATATTCCATTAATGTTATGACGATCACACAACTTACAGTTTTATGTAGAGTTATCATGATGTGAAGGGTAGCGTATAACAAACCAAAGGCATTTGGTGTCAGACGTGCAACGCCAGTTTTATCAGGATATATAGCGGGGTTTGTAGGGCATCAGAAGCAATAACAACCATAAAATTGTTATACCTTCACATGAGGTTGATAATGAAAAAGAACATACTCGCTGCTCTGATCCTCTCTACGCTCGCGGTACAGGCTCACGCCACCGCGCAGCTTAACGTCTGGGAAGACATCAAGAAGTCGTCCGGTATTAAAGATGCGGTCGCGGACTTTGAAAAACAGTACGACGTCAAGGTTAACGTGCAGGAAACCCCTTACGCACAGCAGCTGGAAAAACTGCGCCTGGACGGCCCGGCAGGCATTGGCCCGGACGTGCTGGTCATTCCTAACGATCAGCTGGGCGGCGCCGTCGTGCAAGGGTTATTGACCCCCCTGAATCTGGAGGCTAAGCAGACCGAACAGTACACCCCGGCCTCGATTAACGCCTTCAAAATGGATAACGCCCTCTACGGCGTGCCGAAAGCGGTTGAGACGCTGGTGCTGATCTACAACAAAGATCTCATCGACAAGCCGCTCAGCTCGCTGCAGGACTGGTATGACTTTTCTAAACAGCAGCGCGCAAAAAACCAGTACGGTCTGCTCGCCAAGTTCGATCAGATTTACTACAGCTGGGGCGCGATCTCCCCGATGGGCGGCTACATCTTCGGTCAAAACGGCAAAGGCGGCTATAACGCCAGCGACGTCGGCCTGAACAAGCCGGGCGCGGTAGAAGCCGTGACGTACCTGAAAAAATTCTACGCTGACGATATTTTCCCGGCCGGGATAGTCGGTGACAACGGCCTGAACGCAATCGACTCCCTGTTCACCGAGAAGAAAGCGGCAGCCGTCATCAACGGCCCGTGGGCGTTCCAGCCGTATGAAGCGGCAGGCATCAATTACGGCGTGGCGCCGCTGCCCACGCTGCCGGACGGCAAGCCAATGAGCTCCTTCCTCGGCGTGAAAGGCTACGTCGTTTCCACCTGGAGCAAGGACAAAGCGCTGGCGCAGAAATTTATCGAATTCATCAACCAGCCGCAGTACGTGAAAACCCGCTACGTGGCCACGCGGGAGATCCCGCCGCTGACCGCAATGATCGACGACCCGGTAATCAAGAACGACGAGAAGGCGAGCGCCGTTGCGGTGCAGGCCGCGCGAGCCACCGCCATGCCGGGTATCCCTGAAATGGGCGAAGTCTGGGGGCCGGCCAACGCCGCGCTGGAGCTGAGCCTGACCGGTAAACAGGATCCCAAAGCCGCGCTGGACAGCGCAGAGAAACAGATCCAGATGCAAATCGAAGCCATGCAGGCCAGCAACCAGTAATTTTCTGACGTCGCAGAACGGGAGGCCGCTCTCCCGTTTTATTGAAAGGAGTTGTCTGTGAGTATCATCCCGGAAAATTTTGCCAGACCGCACGGGGCCGGGCGTCACGCCTGGACCGGCCTGCTGCTGGCGCTCATCCCCGGCTTCGGCCAGTTCTATCATCGCCAGTGGCTGAAGGGCGTTATCTTCCTGGTGCTGCTGGCCAGTTTTATCGGCGTTTTTGCCGATTTCCTGCGCGAAGGACTTTGGGGCCTGGTGACGCTGGGGGAGGAAGTGCCGCGGGATAACTCCATCTTCCTGCTGGCAGAAGGGATCATTAGCGTACTGATTGCCGCATTTGGTGTGATGGTGTATTACCTGTCGATGCGCGATGCGTGGGTCAACGGCCGAAAACGCGATGAAGGGCTGGGGCTAAACAGCGTGCGTAAGCAGTATCAGATGCTGCTGAGCGACGGCTTTCCGTATCTGATGATCACGCCGGGCTTTATTCTGCTGGTGTTTGTGGTGGTTTTCCCGATCCTCTTCGGTTTTGCCATCGCCTTTACTAACTACAATCTTTACCACACGCCGCCGGCTAAGCTGGTGGACTGGGTTGGGTTTAAGAACTTCATCAATATTTTCACGCTCTCCATCTGGCGCTCAACCTTCTTTGACGTCCTGCAGTGGACGGTGGTCTGGACGCTGCTCGCCACCACGCTGCAATGTACCGTGGGCGTGCTGCTGGCTATCCTGGTGAACCAGAAAGACCTGCGCTTTAAGCCGCTTATCCGCACCATCTTCATTCTGCCGTGGGCGGTGCCGGGTTTTGTCACCATTCTGGTGTTTGCCGGAATGTTCAACGACTCTTTCGGTGTGATAAACAATGCCATTCTGGCCTTCTTCGGCATTGCGCCGAAAGCCTGGATGACCGATCCGTTCTGGACAAAAACGGCGCTGATCCTGATGCAGACCTGGCTCGGCTTCCCGTTTGTTTTTGCCATGACCACCGGCGTGCTGCAGGCGATCCCTGACGATCTGTACGAAGCCGCCACCATGGACGGGGCCAGCAGCGCGACCAAGCTGCGCACCATCACGCTGCCGCTGGTGCTTTATTCCATTGCGCCAATACTGATTACCCAATACACCTTCAACTTCAATAACTTCAACATCATCTATCTCTTCAACAACGGCGGGCCGGCGGTGGTGGGGTCCAATGCGGGTGGGACAGATATCCTGGTGTCGTGGATCTACAAGCTCACCATGTCGTCGTCGCAGTACGCGATTGCGGCGACCATCACTATTCTGCTGTCGATCTTTGTCGTCGGCCTGGCGCTGTGGCAGTTCCGCGCCACCAAATCTTTCAAAAACGACGACATGGCGTAAGGGACGTAACAATGGCTCAATCACAAAGTATTAAACGTGAGAAGTGGGTACGCCTCTCGCTCTCCTGGCTGGTTATCGTGCTGGTGTCGACGATTATCATCTACCCGCTGGTGTGGACGGTCGGCGCGTCGTTTAACGCGGGTAATAGCCTGCTCAGCTCCTCAATTATTCCAGAGAACTTTTCGGTGCAGCACTACGCCGACCTGTTTAACGGCCAGGTGAACTACATGACGTGGTACTGGAACTCGATGAAAATCAGCTTCCTGACCATGGTGCTGACCTTAATCAGCGTCAGCTTTACCGCCTATGCCTTTTCGCGCTTTCGCTTTAAGGGACGCCAGAACGGGCTGATGCTGTTCCTGCTCCTGCAGATGATCCCCCAGTTCTCGGCGCTGATTGCCATCTTCGTGCTGTCGCAGCTTTTAGGCCTCATCAACAGCCATCTGGCGCTGGTGCTGATCTACGTGGGCGGCATGATCCCGATGAATACCTACCTGATGAAAGGCTACCTCGACGCCATCCCGAAAGATCTGGATGAATCCGCGCGCATGGACGGGGCCAGTAATTTCCGGATTTTCATCGAAATTATCATGCCGCTATCGAAGCCGATTGTGGCGGTGGTGGCGCTGTTCTCCTTCACCGGGCCGCTGGGGGATTTCATCCTCTCCAGCACGATTCTGCGCACCCCGGACAAATACACCTTACCCATCGGGCTCTATAACCTGGTGGCGCAAAAAATGGGTGCCAGCTACACCACCTACGCGGCAGGCGCGGTGTTGATTGCGGTGCCGGTAGCGATCCTCTATCTGGCATTACAAAAATACTTCGTCTCCGGCCTGACCTCCGGGAGTACCAAAGGATAATCATGAAAAGACTCAAACCTGCTTTACTTGCCGTTTGCCTCTCATGTGGCCTGGCCGCGAGCGCGTTTGCTGCGGACGGGGTGCAAACGCGTCCTTTTAACGCCATGCCCGCGGACTTTATCAAGGGCGCGGATATTTCGACGCTGCTGGAAGCGGAACAACATGGTGCCAAATTTTATAACCAGAGCGGCCAGCAGCAGGACGCGATGGCTATCCTCAAAGCTAACGGCGTGAACACCGTGCGCCTGCGCCTGTGGGTTGATCCGCAGGATGCCGACGGCAACACCTACGGCGGCGGCAGTAATAATCTCGAAAACACCCTCGCGCTGGCGAAGCGCGTAAAGGCGCAGGGCCTGAAGCTGCTGCTCGATTTCCACTACAGCGATTTCTGGACCGATCCGGGCAAACAGTTCAAGCCAAAAGCCTGGGAGAAGATGGACTACCCGCAGCTGAAAACGGCTATTCATGACTATACCCACGACACGATCGCCCGCTTTAAGAAAGAGGGCGTATTGCCGGACATGGTGCAGATAGGAAACGAAATTAACGGCGGCATGCTGTGGCCGGAAGGGAAAAGCTGGGGGCAGGGCGGCGGTGAATTTGACCGCCTGGCCGGGCTGCTCAACGCCGCGATTGGTGGGCTAAAGGAGAACCTGACCGACGGCGAGCAGGTGAAAATCATGCTCCATCTGGCCGAAGGCACCAAAAATGACACCTTCCGCTGGTGGTTTGATGAAATCACGAAGCGCGACGTGCCGTTCGATATCATCGGCCTGTCGATGTACACCTACTGGAATGGCCCGATTAGCGCGCTGAAGGCCAACATGGATGACATCAGCAGGCGCTATAACAAAGACGTGATTGTGGTGGAAGCGGCCTACGGCTATACGCTGGAGAACTGCGATAACGCCGAGAACAGCTTCCAGGCCAAAGAAGAAAAGGACGGCGGCTATCCCGGCACCGTTCAGGGTCAGTACGATTATATTCACGATTTAATGCAGTCCGTTATTGATGTGCCTGACCGTCGCGGCAAGGGCATCTTTTATTGGGAACCGACCTGGATAGCCGTTCCGGGCACCACGTGGGCCACCAAAACCGGCATGAAATATATCCATGACGAGTGGAAAGAGGGTAATGCCCGTGAGAATCAGGCGTTATTTGATTGCCAGGGCAAAGTGCTGCCGTCAATAACGGTATTTAACTAGTTTTTATCTCCATTCAGGACGTTTTAAATATGAATAAATTTGCGCCTTTAAGTCCAAAGGTCGCGGCGTTATTGCATGGCGCCGACTATAACCCGGAGCAATGGGAGAATTACCCCGGTATTATTGAAAAAGATATCGCCATGATGCAGCAGGCGAAATGTAATGTCATGTCGGTGGGGATATTTAGCTGGGCGAAACTGGAACCGCATGAAGGGGAATATGATTTTGCCTGGCTGGACAGCATTATTGAAAAACTCTATGCGGCGGGCATTCATATATTTCTCGCGACGCCGAGCGGCGCGCGTCCGGCATGGATGTCGCAAAAATATCCGGAAGTGCTGCGCGTCGGGCGCAACCGCGTCCCCGCGCTGCACGGCGGGCGTCATAACCACTGCATGTCGTCTCCGGTCTACCGCGAAAAGACGATGAAAATTAACAGCCTGCTGGCGGCGCGTTATTCGCATCATCCGGCGGTGCTGGGCTGGCATATCTCCAATGAGTACGGCGGCGAATGCCACTGTAGCCTGTGCCAGGAACGCTTCCGCGACTGGCTAAAGGCGCGCTACAAAACCCTCGATGCGCTGAACCATGCGTGGTGGAGCACCTTCTGGAGCCATACCTACACCGACTGGTCGCAGATTGAGTCCCCCGCGCCGCAGGGAGAAATGTCGATTCACGGCCTGAATCTCGACTGGCGCCGCTTCAATACCGCGCAGGTCACCGATTTTTGCCAGCATGAGGTGGCACCGCTGAAGGCCGCCAATGCCGAACTGCCGGTGACGACCAACTTTATGGAGTATTTCTACGATTACGACTACTGGCAGCTGGCGAAAGCGATCGACTTCATCTCCTGGGACAGCTACCCGATGTGGCACAAGGAGAAAGACGAAACGCAGCTGGCCTGCTATACCGCCATGTACCACGACATGATGCGCAGCCTGAAGGGCGGTAAACCCTTTGTGCTGATGGAGTCCACGCCGAGCACCACCAACTGGCAGCCGACCAGCAAGCTGAAAAAACCGGGAATGCATATTCTCTCCTCTATTCAGGCGGTGGCGCACGGGGCGGATTCTGTGCAGTACTTCCAGTGGCGTAAGAGCCGCGGGTCGGTGGAGAAATTCCACGGTGCGATTATCGATCACGTGGGGCATCTTGATACCCGCGTCGGGCGCGAAGTGACGCGTCTGGGGGAGATGCTGGCGCGTCTGCCTGAGGTGGTGGGGTGCCGCACCGACGCGCGCGTGGCCATTATCTTTGACCAGCAAAACCGCTGGGCGCTGGACGATGCCGAAGGCCCGCGCAACATGGGGCTGGAGTACGAAAAAACCGTCAACGAACACTATCGTCCATTCTGGGAAAAGGGCATCGCGGTCGACGTCATCGACGCTGACGGCGATCTGAGCCGCTACGCGCTGGTGATTGCCCCCATGCTCTACATGGTGCGCGAAGGTTTCGCCGAGCGGGCGGAAGCCTTTGTGGCCGCGGGCGGGCATCTGGTGACGACCTACTGGAGCGGGGTAGTAGATGAGACCGATCTCTGCCACCTCGGCGGTTTCCCGGGCCCGCTGCGCAAGCTCCTCGGCATCTGGGCGGAAGAGATTGACTGCCTGGGCGAGGGGGAGCGAAACCTGGTTCAGGGGCTGGCGGGCAATGCGGCGGGCCTGCAGGGGCCGTATCAGGTCAGGCATCTGTGCGAGCTGATCCATACTGAATCCGCGCAGGCGCTGGCGACCTACCGGGATGATTTCTACGCCGGTCGCCCTGCGGTGACGGTCAACCGCTTCGGCAAAGGCAAGGCGTGGCACGTGGCGTCGCGCAACGACCTGCCGTTCCAGCGCGATTTCTTCGCCGGGATTATCGCCGAGCTGGCGCTGCCGCGCGCGGTCGAGGGGGATTTCCCTCCGGGCGTGGTCGCGACGGCGCGCACGGATGGCGAAACCGCCTGGGTGTTTGTGCAGAACTACACGGCCCAGCAGCAGCTCATCACGCTGCCGCAGGGGTATACCGACTGCATGACCGACACTGCTGCAGCAGGCGACACCGCGCTGCTGCCGTGGGACTGTCGGGTGCTCAGGCGTAAAGCGTAGTTGATTTTCTCCCTCTCCCTGTGGGAGAGGGTTGGGGTGAGGGCATCAGACCGCACCGTCCCGGCAACAAGGCACAAAACGCCTGCTCCCCGAGCAGGCATTTTTTTATCTGCATAACAGAGAGGCGTATTATGGACAGTCAAATTACCCAGCGTTTAATTCCGGCATTTGGCGGCGACGATAATATCGAGCACGTCGAAGCCTGTATTACCCGCCTGCGCGTGACGGTAAAAGATTTAAATAAGGTCGATTCACAGGCGTTACAGAATGAGGGGGCGCTGGGGGTGATTATTATCGGTCAGCAGGTGCATGCTATATTCGGCAGGCAGTCTGATACATTACGGAAATTATTAGACGAACATTTTAATCAGTAAATATAAAAAAGGGATAGCCAAAGTAATGGCTATCCCAAAGCAGTAAAATAGACTGCAGGTTGTTGGAGATACGATAACGATTAACGCAAATTATGAATTAAGACTTACCACCAGGCCTCGACCTGCACACCAAAGTTCCAGGTATTGTTGGCCGTGCCATCCTCGAAGGATTGCCCTTTTTCGGAGTCATTCAGATAGGAGGCGAAGACGCGCAGTTCAGGACGTGACATAAACTCAGGACCGTCTGCCAGGCCCAGCGCGAGGGTGTACTTCTCGCCGCTCTGCTTGTACTTAGTGCCGTCGGTATAAGTATCTTCCTGGTAGAATCCGCCCACTTCGCCAATCAGACGCACGTATTCGGTGAACTGATACTGTGCGCGCCCCACCAGCGATACCAGGCGTGATTTGTCCGTATACTGCGTGGTGTCGTCTGCCGAGCCCCATGTCAGGACGTGGTTAAAGGAGAACTTGTCGGTAATCGGAATTAAGCCGGTGTTAATCACGCGGTAGCCGGTGGCGTCGTTCACGTAGTTCCACATGTCGTACCAGCCCCCACCCTGTGACACCATGTTCTGGGCCAGACCTTTATTGGCGTACTGCAGCACCAGCTTGTTATAGCCGCCAAACATATCCTGGCTGATCTCACCGGTGACCATCACGCCGTTATCGGCCTCGTACAGCCCGCCGTACTCTTTCTGCTTGTTGGTCGGGTTTGGCATGGCGTAATCAATACCCACTTCCGTCCACGCGCCCGCCCACGGCTTCCAGCCCGCATAGCGAAGGTCGATGTAGTTGATGTTAACGTCGCTGTCGCCATCCACGCGATAGTCCACGTCGTTAGCATCGCCGCGGATCCACGCAACGGAGACTGCGCCCGGGCCAAGCGTGTAGTTCTCGATACCCGCACCGGAGCCGGAAATATTCCAGTATTTGGTATCAATGATGTGCAGGTCATGGCGCTGGTAGTAGCGCTTACCGCCCCAAATTACCGCATTGGGATCTCCGGGGATCAGCCCCTTGATCTGCAGGTTAAGCTGGCGCAGGCCGAACTGGGCATCGTCATCTAAGGTGGTTTCATTGTCGTTGGAGCCGTCTGATACCATGCTCACCATGCTGTCGAGATAGAAACTGACGTCGTTCTTTTTGTATACCTCGGAGCCTAGCTCCAGCTCGCCGTAGGTGTCGGCCTCGTTACCCAGACGGCCAATTTTGTTTTTTTGCCACTCCTCCATCCCACCATCCCGTGAGACGCCCACGCCGGAGCGAAGATATCCATGAAAATCAATCGGTACTGAAGACGCTGCAAACAGCGAAGGCGATGCCAGCGCGGCAGCCAACGCAACAGATACAGAGCGGATCGTCGTGTTCATTGTAACCCTCTTATTGTTTTGTAATACGTTCACAAATCCGCTGTCATAAAATGCCTAAACCCGTTGGCTGGCAATTACACGATCTGAAATGTGTGATTAACTGCAAATAAAATAGACAATTTTGTTACGAGTAATGAGATTGGACACAAATTATGGCATTGTGAGCGTCATACTTTTTGATGGTGTTATGCCCGCAGCGAGAGGGTGACAAGCGTTTTTTTTCAGCACCCCTGTTACAATCAGCGCATAACAACATAAGGAACCGGACCATGAAGTCGAAAAGCGCAACGTTAGAGGACGTGGCACGCCATGCGGGCGTCTCCTATCAGACCGTGTCCAGGGTACTGAATAAGTCTGCCAATGTATCCGACGCCACGCGCAGCAAGGTGGAGAAATCCATAGAGTTATTGCGGTATGTACCCAACCGACTGGCTCAGCAACTGGTGGGCAAGCAGAGCCAGACCGTTGGGCTGGTGACCATTTCGCTGGCGCTGCACGCGCCTTCGCAGGTTGCGGCGGCTGTGAAACGCTATGCCAATGTGGAAGGCTACCAGGTACTGATCTCAATGATTGATGAGAACGTCAACCACAGCATCCAGGATTCCATCAACGAGCTGAAATCCCAGCTGGTGAGCAAAGTGATCATCAACGTGCCGCTGGAGGCTGAAGCGGCGCAGAAAATCGCCACCGACAACGATGACATTGTCTGCCTGTTCCTCGACGTGGACCCGTACAGTTCCGTGTTTAACGTTTCGTTTAACCCGGCGGACGGCACCCGCGCCAGCGTCAAATATCTTTACGAACTGGGGCATCGCGACATTGCCCTGCTGGCGGGGCCGACGTCTTCCGTCTCGGCGCAGCTGAGGCTGAAAAGCTGGATCGAGACCCTGAAGGGCTACGGCCTGGAGCCAGCATCGGTCATTCGCGGCAACTGGGATGCGCAAAGCGGTTATTCGGGAGCGTTGCAAATGCTGCGGGAGACGGCGCAGTTTACCGCCGTGCTGGTGGCTAACGACCAGATGGCGCTCGGCGTGCTGAGCGCGTTCCATCAGCAGCAGATTTCAATTCCGGGCGAGAAGTCGGTGATTGGCTACGATGACACCTATGAAAGCTCGTTCTTCTACCCGGCGCTGACGACGGTATCGCTGGATTTAGATCTGCAGGGTAAAGAGGCGGTGCGCCGTATTCTCGACAGCGGTGAAGAGAATGCCCAGCGGATGTCCTCGATTTTACCTGCCCGTCTGGTGGTGCGTCAGTCCACCGGGCCAAAAGGGGAAAAGGGGAAAAACCTGCAGGCGCTTGCCCAGCAGTTGCGTGAGATCGCGCATCAGCTCGGCGATGCGTAGCGAAGTGAGCACCTCAATCACGTGAATGAGGTGCTCGCAAGCTTACTCTAGCCCCAGCGTGTACTGGGCAATTTTGAAGTAGATAATCAGCCCGGTCCCGTCAATCAGCGTGGCGATAAACGGTGCGGACACCACGGCAGGGTCGATCCGGCAGCGCTTGAGCACCATGGGGATCACGGACGACACAATCGCGCTCCAGAGCGTGATACACACCAGCGTCAGGCTGACGATAAGCGTGATCTCCAGGCCGATACCCATCATCCAGGCGCGAATACACCCGGCGATACCGAGCGTGGCGGCAATCATCAGCGAGGTGGTCATCTCTTTGCGCAGCACGCGCCCGACGTCGCGAAGGTGGACTTCCCCCAGCGCCATCGCGCGCACCAGCGTGGAGGTGATCTGCGTCCCGCTGTTGCCGCCCGTGCCAATCAGCAGCGGAATAAAGAACGCCAGTGCAATGGCGGACTCCAGCGCCTCCTCGAAGTGCTGGATCACCGAGCTGGTATACGCTTCCGCGACAAACAGCAGCAGCAGCCAGACGGAGCGTTTTTTCCACAGGCTAAAGGCGCTGGTTTCCAGATAGGGCTTTTCCAGCGGCAGCGTTGCACCCTGAAGCTGAGCATCTTCGGTGACGTCATCTTCCAGCAGATGGGCGATCTCGCGCTCGGTCAGGCAGCCGACCAGCTTGCCGTGGGTGACCACCGGCACCACATCCGCCCCGGCGTGGGCCAGCACGCCTGCCACGTCCGCACGTTCATCTTCGGGTTTAACCTGAATAAATTCCGAAATCATCAGCGCCTTAACGGACTGCAGCGTATCGGTAGTCTGCAAGAGTTTGCGCACGGCAATCATGCCCGCGAGGCGACCGTTATCTTCAATGAAAATATGCGACGGAATATCGTCGTCTTTTAATTTTTCGAAGAATTGCTCGCGCGCCAGCGCCACGCATAATGAAATATCAAGGACGATAAAGTCAGTATTCATATATTGCGCGATCGCGCTGTCATTGAATGCCAGATTTTGGTTGTGAATAGCGTAAGACATAGTGAATTCCCTTTGAATAATAACATCTCTCAGGGGCGAGCAAGACAGGGCATGTCGAAGAGGAGATCCCCACGTCCTGGGTTCAGCACTGTACACCGTATCCCGTAAGGGAAGTTATACTGACAAAGCCTTGATTCGACAGTGCCTGTTTTACCCTGTGCCGGTTCTCTCGAACCCACCAGAGCGATAACGTGTATTTGTACAGGAGCCTCGCCATAACGAGATCGTTGTAAAACGAGAGGGATAATACGCTTATTTCATTTTGCCGCTCAGAAAATTAAATAATGTTTAAGAATGGTTTAGGAGAGTTTTATTAATTAAACGTTGAGGGTTTATTTAAGGTGATTCATTTCTAATAAAGGATTAAATAATCAATGGAGGAGAGGAAAATGGCGTGGCTTGATAATCTGCTGAATCATTTTGCCCTCTATCCGGCACATCTTTTCGCGCTGTTATTCGTGATGGCGCTGAGTAAATCCACGGTGCTGGTCTCCTCCGTGCTGCCGCCCGCCTCGGTGATGCTGCTGGCGGGCATCAGCGTCGGCCAGGGGAGCATGCATCCTGCGCTGGCGTGGCTTGCCGTGGTGATGGGGGCAACGGCGGGGTCGGTGCTGAACTACCATATCGGCCAGCTGATGGGGCATACCCGGCTGGTCACGCGTTTCACGTCGAAGCACACCGATAAGTTCTTGCGGGTACAGCACCAGCTGCAAACGAACGGTGTCATCGTGCTGTTTACGTCGCGCTTTCTGGCGGTCCTGCGCTACATCGTACCGCTGGCAGCTGGGATGCTCAGGCTGAATGCAGCCAAGGTCTACGCCGTCAGCCTGCTTTCCGCCTGCGTATGGGCGGCGCTGTACGTCGGCGCGGTCACCGGCATCAGCGCCTTTTGATTTACAAACTTCCCATTCCGCCGTCCACCAGCAGCTCCGTTCCTACCGTATAGCTCGACTCGTCGGACGCCAGATAGAGCGCGGCTTTTGCCAGCTCCGTCGTCGAGCCCATTCTGCCGAGCGGGACCAGCTTGATGACCTCTGCCATCATCGCGTTAAGCGCCTCATCGCTTAGGCCCGTCTTCGTAAACGCCGGGGTTTCCACCGGACCGGGGCTCAGACCGTTGACGCGGATCCCGCGTGGCAGCAGCTCCGCCGACAGCGTACGCGCCAGAGACAGCAGGGCGGCCTTGCTCGCGGCATACACGCTGCTGGTGGGCAGGCCGATGCGCGCGCTCACGGAGCCGCAGAGAATAACCGACGATGGGTTATTCAGCAGCGGCAGCAGCGCCTGAATTAAAAAGAACGGTCCCTTCAGGTTGATGCCCATCAGGCGGTCCCAGGCATCCTCCTGCCAGGCTTCCAGCGGCGCGTGCGTCACGTCGCCAGCGTTGAGAAACACTGCATCGAGGCGCGGCCAGCGAGCGGCGAGAGTGTCCGCCAGCGCTTTTTGCGACGTGATATCTCCCGCATCGGTCGGGATCACCCAGGCCTTATCGCCAAGAATACGTTCTGCTTCGGCGAGGGTGTCCGGGTTGCGTCCGGTCACGGCGACGCGCGCGCCTTCGGCGATAAACGCCTGCGCGGTGGCAAGACCGATGCCGCTAGTGCCGCCGGTAATCAGCGTATATTTATCTGTTAAACGACCCATGTTCTTCTCCTGAAATGTCACTGGAGAAAGCACTATAGAAACGTTAGTATCGAAAGGAAACCAGGTACCAAATGGATACTAACGCGGCAAGAGGTGTGCTATGGCAGAAATGCTGGACGTGTCATGCGAAAAAAAATCTGAGGTTTACACCTGCCCAATGACGCAGTTTGTGAACCTGATTTCCGGTAAATGGGCGATCCCGATCCTCTATCGCCTGATTATCCTCAATACGCCCGTGCGGTTTGGCGAACTGCTGAGGGCGGCCGCGCCCATCACCCAAAAAGAGCTGACCAAACAGCTTCGCCTGTTTGAACAGCGCGGGCTGGTGACGCGGACGGTCTATCCGGAGATCCCGCCGCGCGTGGAGTATCAGATAACCGGCCTGGGGCTAACCCTTCAGGGTGCGCTTTCTCCGCTGGCCGCCTGGGTGAGCGAATACGGTGACCAGCTGGAGCGTTAGGCTAGCGTTTTACGTAGCGCGGTGCCGGAATGCCGGTGCGCGCGCTGTTGAACAGCTCAAGGCGCGCCACTTCGTAGCGCTCCCACAGGCCTGCGTCATGCATCGGGGGGATGGTGATCGGTTCGCCCTGATCCAGACCCGCCAGCGACGCATCGACCATATCGTCGGTGGTCATCACCGATCCTTCCGGCAGATCGTTCACCGTGACGCCTGAATGGCTCCAGATTTCTGTCGCCGTGGCGGCGGGCAGCACGGCCTGAATACGCACGCTGCTGTCGGCAAACTCTTCCTGTAGCCCACGGGTAAAGCTTAGTACCCACGCCTTGGTGGCGCTGTAGAGCGCGCTGCCCGCCCGCACGTGCAGGGCCAGCACCGACGCGATATTGATCAGCGTGCCGCGATTGTTCTGCGCCAGTCGGGGCAGGATGGCGTAGGTCAGACGCATCAGCGCCGTGGTGTTCAGGGTGTTGATGGCCTGATGCTGCGCCACGTCACCTGCGAGGAACGGCGCCATCTGGGCGGTGCCCGCGTTGTTAATAAGCGTGTCAATGGCGGTATTGCTGCGCAGCTTCTCTTCCACGGCGCGGATCCCGGTCTCGTCGGTGAGATCGGCCACCAGAATATCGACGGCCACGCCATAGCGCGCGCGCAGGTCGGCAGCGAGGGTTTTCAGGCGATCCTCGCGGCGGGCAACCAGTACCAGGTTAGCACCGCGCGCGGCAAGACGGTCAGCATAGACAGCACCAATCCCGGAAGAGGCGCCCGTAATCAGGGCGGTGGTGATTTGCGTAGTCATCGTGTGTTACCTCAAGACAAAGTGGGTTATTTGGTTTCAAGATGAAACTGAATTAACTTTCTGTCATTTGGTTTTATAATGCAACCATTTTGGTGAGCATTTTGTGCTTTTGCCATCGGGAACGATCAGGAGGGGAGTTTAGCCTCGATCTCTTCTGGCGTCAGTTCGCGCCCATCGTCGGCAATAAGCGCCAGCCTGCGCAGGGGTTTGCGCTGTTCGCTATCGACCAGCACGGTGCCGCATTCGTTTTCAGCAAACAAAAATTCATTCCCCCACTGGGACAGAGCAACCAGCACCGTTTGCAGGGCGCGCCCTTTATCGGTCAGGACATACTCCTGCCAGGCGCTGCCGTCGGACGCGGGCTGAAGCGTAAGAATGCCTTCGTCGACCAGCAGCTTCAGCCGCGTGGTCAGCATGTTTTTTGCGATACCGAGGCTTTTCTGGAACTCGCCGAAGCGTTTAATCCCGCGCAGCGCGTCGCGCACGATCAGCAGCGACCACCAGTCGCCGATGATATCCAGTGAACGGGCGACGGGGCAGGTGCTCTCTTCAAGGCGGGTACGTTTCACGGTCAATTCTCCGGTAGGGTGTGGTTTTATTATAAAACTAATTGGCACACACCGTAAGCACGTTAATCATCACTTTGAGAAATGCTTCCCGAAAAAGCTGTCACGAATGTGTCACACTCGCCGCAACAATAAAACGCGTGAGGAATAAGGGATGAGAAAAGCACTACTCGCAGTTGCAGTCGCAGGTACTCTTTCAGTGACCTTTGGCGCACAGGCGCAGGAGACGCCAGACGGATATCAGCTGGAGCAAGTTTTAATCATGAGCCGTCACAACCTGCGCGCGCCGCTCGCCAATAACGGCAGCGTGCTGGAGCAGTCCACGCCGAAGCAGTGGCCGGAGTGGGAAGTGCCGGGCGGTCAGCTCACCACCAAGGGTGGCGTGCTGGAAGTCTATATGGGCCATTACATGCGCGAGTGGCTGGCGCAGCAGGGAATGGTAACCACCGGAGAATGCCCTCCAGCGGATAGCGTTTATGCCTATGCCAACAGCCTGCAGCGCACCGTCGCCACCGCGCAATTCTTTATCACCGGCGCGTTCCCGGGCTGCGACGTTCCCGTGCACCATCAGGAAAAAATGGGCACCATGGATCCGACCTTTAACCCGGTGATTACCGATAACTCGCCGGAATTCCGTGAAAAAGCGCTGAAGGCGATGGAGACGGAACGGCAGAAAATGCAGCTTGGCGAAAGCTATAAGCTGCTGGAGCAAATGACGAACTACGCGGATTCTCCGTCCTGCAAAGAGAAAAAGGTCTGCTCGCTGGCAGACGCGAAAGACACCTTCAGCGCCGACTATGAAAAAGAGCCTGGCGTATCCGGGCCGCTGAAGGTGGGTAACTCGCTGGTGGATGCGTTTACGCTGCAGTATTACGAAGGCTTCCCGGCCGACCAGGTGGCCTGGGGTGAGATCAAGACTGACCAGCAGTGGCGTGTGCTGTCGAAGCTGAAGAACGGCTATCAGGACTCGCTGTTTACCTCCACCGAGGTGGCGCAAAACGTGGCGAAACCGCTGGTGAAATATATCGATAAAACCCTGGTCACCGAACAGGCGAAAGCGCCTAAGATCACACTGCTGGTGGGGCATGATTCGAACATTGCTTCCCTGCTCACCGCCCTGGATTTCAAACCGTATCAGCTGCACGACCAGCAGGAACGTACCCCGATTGGCGGCAAGATTGTCTTCCAGCGCTGGCATGACAAAAATGCCAACCGCGAGCTGATGAAAATTGAGTATGTCTACCAGAGCTCAGAGCAGCTGCGTAACGCCAGCGTGCTGTCACTGCAGTCGCCTGCGCAGCGCGTGACGCTGGAGCTGAAAGACTGTCCGGTGGATGCGAATGGCTTCTGCCCTGTCGATAAATTCAATGCGGTCATGAATAACGCGGCGAAGTAAATGAGAACCCCCCGCTGCGGCGGGGGGGGAAACGCTTAGACGTTTTTACGTTCGATGGTTTGCTCACCCCAGAAGAGCGAGTCTTTATCCGTTTTTTCGAAGGCGCGCACCAGCACCTCATCATTACCTTCCTCCCAAATCTGCTCGGCCAGCTTTTCATCGTATTTAGCGACTTCAAAGATAGCTTCGGCAATCTCCGGAGAGGTATTGCGTAAACTTGCCCATTCGCCCACGTGGTGAGCTTTGGATTCTTGAGTTGGCATGCTTGTCCTCCTGTTGGGTGTTAGCCGTTCAGTTTTTTGGCCAGACCCGCGACGTGTTCACCCTGATAGCGGGCGATAGCCAGTTCTTCATTGCTTGGCTGGCGTGAACCGTCCCCACCGGCAATGGTGGTTGCACCGTAAGGCGTACCGCCGCGCACCTGGGAAACGTCAAACAGCTCCTGCGCGCCGTAGCCAATCGGCACAATCACCATCCCATGATGAGCAAGGGTAGTCCAGGTTGAGGTAATCGTCTGCTCCTGACCGCCGCCGGTGCCGGTAGAGCTGAATACGCTGGCGAGTTTGCCGTAGAGCGCCCCGGATGCCCAAAGTCCGCCGGTTTGATCGAGGAAGGTGCGCATCTGACCCGACATATTGCCGAAGCGGGTTGGGGTGCCGAAGATAATGGCATCATAATCTGCCAGCTCTTGCGGGGTGGCGACCGGGGCGTTTTGCGTTTTCCCCCCGGCTTTCGCGAAGGCTTCCGCCTGCATGGTTTCCGGTACGCGTTTCACCACAACCTCCACGCCATCAACCCTGTTTGCACCTTCTGCTACCGCGTGAGCCATGGTTTCAATGTGTCCATACATGGAATAATAGAGCACCAGAACTTTTGCCATTTTGCATCACTCCTCGTTTGTTTTTTCTGACAGCGGATCGCTGCGTTCTTTTAAAGATATGCCATCACAGCCAGACTGCAAAAATGAACGGCATTTCTTTGATTTATAACAATATGATTACAAAGATGGCTTTGTAGCAAAATGAAACAACTTTCTCTCAGTCGAATTTTGAAATGATAAGAAAGGTTTATGAGTCACCGTCGCGTCGTCTCACCCAAAAGACTGAGATCATGTTGCAGAATATTACCTCTGGCTTGCTGGATAGCCGCATTCCACTAAGCTTAGTTTCACGCGGCACAGATAAAGGCACTGTCCTTGAGTCGCGAGGTGAAAGAATCCTCTTTTACTGAATGCAATATGATGTCTAATGTTTCACACTCTGGAGGTTAGAGATGGCAAACCATCGTGGTGGTTCAGGTAATTTCGCTGAAGACCGTGAAAGAGCATCAGAAGCAGGTCGTAAAGGTGGCCAGTCCAGCGGGGGTAACTTCAAAAATGACCCTCAGCGCGCATCAGAGGCTGGTAAAAAAGGGGGCAAAAACAGCCACGGCAGCAATAAGTAACACGCCGGGTTGAACCCCTGCCGCCGGGATTTCCCGGCGGTTTTTTTATTTCTGCAACATTGAACTGTAACCAAAGGCAACGCACACTAGAGAATTGATTTTAATTGCGAGTGCCGCATGTCTGTCTCACGCTTCAAATTCTCCGTAAAACCGCAGGAAGCCATCCTCATTCTCATCACCATGTTCTGGGGCGGGACGTTCCTGGCCGTTCAGTACGCGGTAACCCTTAGCGATCCGTTCTTTTTTGTTGGCCTGCGCTTTGCGACGGCGGCGCTTGCCGTTGGGCTGATTTCGCTTAAAACGCTGCGGGGGCTGACGCTTAAAGAGCTTAAGGCCGGCGTGGCGATTGGTGTGGCGATAGCGATGGGCTATAGCCTGCAGACGTGGGGTTTACAGACTATCTCCAGCAGCAAATCCGCGTTTATTACCGCCATGTATGTGCCGCTGGTGCCGCTATTGCAGTGGCTCTGCCTCGGCAGAATTCCGGGCCTGATGTCCTGTATTGGCATCGTGCTGGCGTTTATCGGTCTGATCTTACTGGCCGGGCCGGAAAATAACCTGCTGGCGCTGGGGCCGGGCGAAATCATCACCCTGATTGGGGCGATTGCCATTGCGGCGGAAATTATTCTGATTAGCGCCTGGGCGGGCAAGGTCGACGTTAAGCGGGTGACGGTGGTGCAGCTCGCCACGGCGTCGCTGGTGGCCTTCGCGACGATGGTTCCGGCAGGCGAGTCCGTACCGCCGATTTCCACCGGGCTGGTTGTGGTCGCACTGGGGCTGGGTATCTTCAGCGCCATTATTCAGGTCACCATGAACTGGGCGCAGCGCAGCGTATCGCCAACCCGTGCGACGGTGATTTATACTGGTGAACCGGTCTGGGCGGGCATTTTCGGGCGGCTGGCCGGGGAGCGTCTGCCGCTGCTGGCCCTGGTGGGCGCGGCATTTATCGTCGCCGGGGTGCTGGTGAGTGAGTTAAAGTTAAAAAAACGACGTAAGTCGATTGCCGGGTTGGGCGCTGAACAAGGGGCAGATAGCTAACAACGCGCACGCTGCCCGTTTTGCCCGGCGGCGCTTCGCTTGCACGGGCCTACAATTGGCATGTAGGCCGGGTAAGCGTAGGGTATGA
>NZ_JABXOU010000006.1:0-322561 GCF_014103035.1 Enterobacter sp. RHBSTW-01064
GATAACCACTTTACTGGCGTCTGGTGCGGTATAGTCGGTGATCAGCACAAAGTCATCTGATTCCGGACTGGTATTACCCGCCTCATCGGTTGCGGTGGTGGTGATATGGTGCTCGCCTTCCGGCAGCGCTGTGGTTGGCGTGAACTGCCAGCCACCATTCTCATCCACAACAGTGGAGCCAATCAGCTCGCCGTTGTCATAAATATCAACACGGCTGCCCGGCTCTGCGGAACCTTTGAAGGTTGGGTTCGCGTCATCGGTGGTGCTGCCGCTGCTGAGATCGCCACGGCTGGAGCCCACGTCATCTGTCGCAAGGCCCACGACCGGTTTTTCCGGTGCCACAGTATCTACCGTGATATCGAAGGCTGGAGACGTAACGTCGTTACCCGCCGGGTCTTTGGACACTACGGTCAGGCTGTGATCGCCCTCAGCAAGATCCTGATCTGGCGTGAACGTCCAGTTGCCATCCGGATCGACAACGGTAGAGCCCAGAACGTCGTCACCATCTTTGATGGTCACGGTGCTGCCTGGCTTGCCTTTACCGCCCAGTTCCGGACGCGCATCATCGGTCACGTTGCCTGGCTTCAGGTTACCCACGATCGGCCCCTGATCGTCCACCACTTCACCTACGGTGACCTGGTTTGGATCCGGATCGACGGTGAAGGAGATGTCCGGAGACGGTTCACTGGTGTTGCCTGACGGATCGGTGACCGTGGTGGTGAGCTCATGGTCACCTTTATCCAGCGGTTTGTCCGGCGTATAGGACCACTTGCCTTCGTCATCAACGATAACGGAGCCAATCTTCTCGTCGTTGTCGTAGATATCGACCACGCTGCCCGGCTCGGCTTCGCCGCTCAGGGTTGGAGACTGGTCGTCGGTGGTGTCACCCTCGCCTACCGGTCCCTGTTTGTCGCCCACGTTATCATCAAGGATGATATTGTCCGCCGGAGCCGGTGCCGTGGTGTCGATAACAATCGGGAAGCTGCCGCTGGTGCGCGCGTTGCCTGCCGCGTCGGTCGCGGTGACGGTGAAGGTGTGCTTGCCGTCAGCCAGCGCGGTGTCCGGCGTGAACGTCCACTTGCCGTTGCTGTCCGCGGTGACGGAGCCAATCACTTTACCGTTGTCGAGAATAGACACGGTATCGCCCGGCGCAGCGCTGCCGCTCAGGGTTGGAGTGGTGTCGTTGGTGGATTCGCCTTTCTGCAGCGGACCAACGTGCGGCTCTGAGTTGTCCACCACGCTGTTGATGGACGGCTCGGTGCTGACCGGGATCAGAACGGTAATGTCGTAAGACGGTGCTTCACCCGCAACACGGTTGCCTACTGCGTCCTGAGTTTCGAGCGTCAGCTTATTCAGCCCTTCCACCAGCGGAGTATCCAGCGCCAGCGTCCAGTTGCCTTCGCTATCAACCACAGCTGAGCCCAGCAGGTGTTTGCCGTTTGCATCCGTGCTGTAGACGAATACGGTGCTGCCCGCTTCGCCGATACCGTTGATAACCGGCTTGCTGTCGTCGGTAACCTCGCCGCTGGCGATATTACCCTGACGGCCGCCGACGTCATCCATCACGGAGGTAATGTTCAGTACATCGCTGGTTGCCGCAGGTGGCGTATAGTCCGTCACCAGCACAAAATCATCAGACTCAGGGCTGGTGTTGCCCGCCTCATCCGTTGCGGTAGTGGTGATATGGTGCTCACCCTCTGGCAGCGGCGTGGTCGGCGTAAACTGCCATGCGCCTTTATCATCAGCAACCGTCGAACCGATATGCTCACCATTGTCGTAAATATCGACACGGCTGCCCGGCTCTGCGGAACCGTTGAAGGTTGGGTTTGCGTCGTCGGTGGTGCCGCCATTGCTCAGATCGCCGCGGATAGTGCCCACGTCATCCGTTGCAGATCCCAGCACTGGTTTTTCCGGTGCGGTCGCATCGACGGTGATATCGAAGGACGGTGAGGTCACCTCGTTACCCGCCGGATCTTTGGACACCACGGTCAGGCTGTGATCGCCGTCAGCCAGATCCTGATCTGGCGTGAACGTCCAGTTGCCATCTGGATCGACAACGGTGGAGCCCAGAACGTCGTCGCCATCTTTGATGGTCACGGTGCTGCCTGGCTTGCCTTTACCGCCCAGTTCCGGACGCACATCATCCGTCACGTTGCCTGGTTTCAGGTTACCCACGATCGGCCCCTGATCGTCCACCACTTCACCTACGGTGACCTGGTTTGGATCCGGATCGACGGTGAAGGAGATTCCCGGAGACGGTTCACTGGTGTTGCCTGACGGATCGGTGACCGTGGTGGTGAGTTCATGGTCACCTTTATCCAGCGGTTTGTCCGGCGTATAGGACCATTTGCCTTCGTCATCAACGATAACGGAGCCAATCTTCTCGTCGTTGTCGTAGATATCGACCACGCTGCCCGGCTCGGCTTCGCCGCTCAGGGTTGGAGACTGGTCGTCGGTGGTGTCGCCCTCGCCTACCGGTCCCTGTTTGTCGCCCACGTTATCATCAAGGATGATATTGTCCGCCGGAGCCGGTGCCGTGGTGTCGATAACAATCGGGAAGCTGCCGCTGGTGCGCGCGTTGCCTGCCGAGTCGGTCGCGGTAACGGTGAAGGTGTGCTTGCCGTCAGCCAGCGCGGTGTCCGGCGTGAACGTCCACTTGCCGTTGCTGTCCGCGGTGACGGAGCCAATCACTTTACCGTTGTCGAGAATAGACACGATGTCGCCCGGCGCAGCGCTGCCGCTCAGGGTCGGGGTGGTGTCGTTGGTGGATTCGCCTTTCTGCAGCGGACCAACGTGCGGCTCTGAGTTGTCCACCACGCTGTTGATGGACGGATTGGTGCTGACCGGGATCAGCAGATTGATGTCGTAAGACGGCGCATCGCCCGCAATGCGGTTACCCGCTGGATCCTGCGTCTCCAGGGTCAGCTTGTTCAAACCTTCCGTCAGTGGGGTTGATGGCGTCAGGCTCCAGGTACCATCGCTGCCCACAACCGCTGAACCAATCAGGTGTTTACCGGATGAGTCGGTGGTGTAGACGAATACGGTGTTGCCTGCTTCGCCAATACCGCTAATGAGCGGTTTGCTGTCATCGGTGATTTCACCGCTGGCAACGTTGCCCTGACGATCGCCCACGTCATCCGCTACGGCAGTAATTTTCAGAACATTTGCTGAAGCATCAGGCGCGGTAGTGTCAACTTCAAACTCCAGCGCTTCCGAGGGATCGCTGGTGTTGCCCGCCTTATCCGTTTGCGTAACGGTGATGCTGTGGTCGCCTTCGCCCAGCGGTTTCTCTGGTGTCAGCGTCCAGTTGCCTTCATCGTCAATGACGGTAGAGCCCAGAACCTCGTCACCATCATAAATGGTCACGGTATCGCCAGGTTCACCTTTACCGCTGAATACCGGACGCGTTTCGTCAGTGACGTCACCGCCCTTCAGCTGACCGGTAATCGGACCGGTATTATCCTCAGCATCAACCCTATCCGGTTTTGCTGGCGGCGTAGTGTCAACAATGATCTGAATAGGATCGGAAGGCTCGCCGACATTACCCAGCGGATCTTCCTCAATCACCTCAACATTGTGCTCACCCTCGCTGAGATCTTTCTCAGGCGTGTAAGTCCATTTCCCTTCGTCGTCGACGATAACCGAGCCGATCTCTTTATCGTTATCTTTGATAACGATGGTATTGCCCGGCGTGCCTTCACCACTGAAGGACGGCTTGCTGTCATCAGTCACGTCGCCTGGCTTAAGTGGACCCGTTACCGGACCCGTATTGTCATTAACTTCAGGCGTTTCTGCTTTCCCAGGAGGTTCGGTCAGAACAATGAATTCACGTTCATCTGAAGGCTTGCTGACGTTGCCCGCTTTATCCGTCTGGCTGACCGTAATGCTGTGGTTGCCGTCCGCCAGGTTTTCGGAAGGTTTGAAATACCAACGTCCATCGTCGTTGACCGTGGTTTCGCCGATCTTTTTACCGTTATCGTAAATAGTAATCGTCGCGCCCGCTTCACCGGTGCCGCTCATTTCCGGTTTTGGATCGTCGGTGTAGGTGTCGTCAAGAATTTCGCCGGTGACTTTACCCACCTTATCCATGATGTGTTCAATCGTTGGCGCATCTGGCGCAACGGTATCGACAACGATGGTGATCGGGTCAGAAGGTGGGCTTTTGTTTCCGTCAGGATCTTCAACCACAACGGAGAGGTCATGTTCGCCGTCGCTCAGCGGTTTGTCTGGCGTATAGCTCCACTCGCCTTCGTCATCGACGATGACAGACCCGATTTCCTTATCATTATCGATGATATGGATGGTATCGCCCGGATTTCCTTTCCCCGTCAAAGACGGTTTGGTGTCATCGGTCACGTCACCTGATTTCAGAGGGCCTTTGATTGAGCCTTCATCATCAATTGTCTGGCCAATGCTCGGCTTTTCAGGTGTAGCGTGCTTGTCGCCATCCTCGTCATCGAGTTCGGACAGCGCAAAAGCCGCCCCTACGCCCGCCGCCGCAAGCGCAAACCATCCCAGCATGCCGAACAGCATGTCGTTGTCGTCATCAGGGGCCGTCAGAATTGGGCCACCAGCACCTAACGGATCGCCGCCCAGGGCAACCGGAGACATGCTGCCATCCGCAATGAGATAGCCAGTATCGTAGCTTTCGCCTGACACGGGAATATAGGCATACAGAAGCCCATCTTCTGCCATACCCATCAGCGTTGGGTTATTTTTATCACCATCGAAGTAATCCTCAATGATGATGCTAGGCTGTGTGTCACCTTCCTGAATAATATGTAATGCTTTACCTACACGTTGAAGGGTAATATTTTCTGGTGCGAAGTCGTCATTGACGTTCTTCAGCAGATACTTATTGCCGGCGATCAGCTTTATCTTAACCGTCCGGCCTGCGTCCGCTGTCAACAACCGAGTTTTTCCGTCTCCGCTGTTCACTGCTAAAATGACTTTACTTTCCGTCATATAAAAGTCCTTGGTGAATTTCACTCGCTAAATTAAGGACATATAAGCACTTCTGTGATTACATCCTTTACTGCTTTGCACTTATGTCTTCCATACATAATTCATGTCTATTGGGTTCATTGACATGATGCTTAAAAATATCATGTCTGGTTTCTTTATATGCTTAGGAAAAAACCACACAGAAATATACGCAGCATTAGGAATAGTTAACACCGGACAGGGAATTAATGAGAGGGTATGAAATAATAAAAGGAGCGAGAATTAATCGTAATTAACTTACACCAAAATAAAACAGAAATAAAAGTAATATATTAAAAATATAAAGATATCTTATTAAATAAGAGAAAAAGTAAGGGACGTGGTATGTCGAACCACTGCGGAAGTGGCAAGGGTGGAGACAGAAGGGAAAATGCATCGGAATGCAGAAATGAAAAAGGCCCACGTTATAAATAACGTGGGCCTGAATAGTGGCGGAACGGACGGGACTCGAACCCGCGACCCCCTGCGTGACAGGCAGGTATTCTAACCGACTGAACTACCGCTCCACTGTTCCCGCTTGGGGAACGAGGCGCATATTACGGTTTGCCTCTGGACTCGTCAACGCTTTTTCTCACGTTTTGAATCGTTTGCTGCAAAATTCACCCAAACGGTGATTTAACAAACGTTTCGGCCTCTTTTCAGGCGCGCCACATGCAGCTTCCGCCCTTCTTCTGCACCAGATCGAGCCGGGATTCATGGTTAAGCAGCTCTTCATCGCTGGCTAACACAACCCGCAAACGACTCGCCTGACGCACAACGCGCTGAATGCCCCCTGCGTCGCGCGTCTGCTGGGACTCATTTTCCATACTGAATTTCATCGACGTCTGACCGCCGGTCATCGTCAGATAAACATCCGCCAGGATCTGGGCATCGAGCAATGCGCCGTGCAGCGTTCGCTTAGTGTTGTCTATTTCATAGCGCGAGCAGAGTGCATCGAGGCTGTTACGCTTGCCGGGAAACATCTTCCTCGCCAGCGCCAGGCTGTCCGTCACTTTACAGAACGTGTTGGTCTTCGGAATATCACGATTAAGCTTGCTGAATTCATAATCCATAAAGCCGATATCGAACGATGCGTTATGGATGACGAGTTCTGCACCTTTGATGTACTCAAGGAATTCATCCGCGACATCTGCAAAGGTCGGTTTATCCAGCAAGAACTCATCCGCAATACCGTGAACGCCGAACGCTTCCGGGTCCACCAGCCGGTCAGGTTTGAGGTAAACGTGAAAGTTGTTGCCCGTTAGACGACGGTTCACCACTTCAACAGCACCGATCTCGATGATCTTGTGCCCTTCATAGTGTGCGCCGATCTGGTTCATACCGGTGGTTTCGGTATCAAGAACAATCTGGCGAGTAATTGCAGTGCTCATAGCGGTCATTTATGTCAGACTTATCGTTTAACTGAACGTTTCGAATACAGGAAGTCTACCAGAGATGCGTAAACAGGTAGAAATTTTCACCGATGGATCTTGTCTCGGCAATCCGGGCCCGGGCGGTTATGGCGCGATTATGCGTTATCGCCAGCACGAAAAAACTTTTAGTGAAGGCTATTTTCTCACCACCAACAACCGCATGGAGTTGATGGCGGCCATTGTGGCGCTGGAAGCCTTAAAGGAACATTGCGACGTGGTGCTGAGCACCGACAGCCAGTACGTGCGCCAGGGCATCACCCAGTGGATCCATAACTGGAAAAAGCGCGGCTGGAAAACGGCAGATAAAAAGCCGGTCAAGAATGTCGACCTCTGGAAGCGTCTGGATGCGGCCTTAGGTCAGCACCAAATCAAGTGGGAATGGGTAAAAGGCCACGCAGGTCACCCTGAGAACGAACGCTGCGACGAACTGGCTCGTGCGGCTGCGTCCAATCCCGCGCATGAGGATGCGGGCTACCAGCCTGAATCCTGATCAGGGTTTTCGATACTGCCGCGTGGCGCCGACGGTCTGACGAATTTGCGTTTTCGATTTGCTTTGCTTCATCGGATTCAGCGTCAAAGGGATTGTTCGCTTACGCGCCACGATAAACTGCATACAGCCCAGAGCGGGCAAATGGGTACTTAGCACAACGCCCCCCTGCCGTGACCAGGGCAGTACCTGAAATCCCCCGTAGCCGAGCACCTCAAAGTTAAGCAGTGAAAGCCAGTCCAGCTGGCGCATCATCGTGAACATGCGGCTGTTATACGGCGGGGTGCGGCGTAAAACCGGGACGAGCTTGCGCAGCCCCATCAGGCTCAGTGGATTGAAACCGCTGAGTATTAGCCAGCCATCATCAATCAGCACACGGTCAGCTTCGCGCAGCAGGCGATGGGGATCGCTGCACCAGGGCAACGTATGCGCCAGCAGACAAGCATCAACGGATTTTTCGGCAAAAGGTAAATGCAGCGGGTCGGCTTTCACCTGAACAGGCAATCCCGCGAGCGAAACGTTGACCTGATGCGAGATAGCGCAGCTTTCGGTATTGATTTCCGCGCTGAGATTGCCAATCTTAAGCAGGTGAAAGCCATACATTTTCGCGAGCCACGGCTTAAGCTGCTGTTCTAACGCCTCGCGATAGTACTCACCCCAGGGCAGGTCAGCCCAACGTTCCGGTGCTGCGACAGTCTGAGGTATCCTTGCCGGTTTCATCAACACATCCGCCACGCAGTTAGAGGTAATGTATGAATCTTATCAGTATTCCAGCCTTTCAGGACAATTACATCTGGGTATTAGTCGATGACGATCGCAGATGTATCATTGTCGATCCGGGTGAATCCGCGCCGGTTTTGCAGGCAATCGAAGAAAATGGCTGGCGTCCCCAGGCCATCCTTCTTACTCATCACCATAACGATCACGTGGGCGGCGTTCCCGATCTTGTGGCGGCCTTCCCGCATCTTGTGGTGTATGGACCGGCTGAAACACAAGATAAGGGCACGACGCAAGTAGTCGAAGAAGGCGAAAATATCCTCATAGTGGGATACGAATTTTCCGTATTTGCTACGCCAGGTCACACATTTGGACATCTGTGTTTCTACAGAAAACCTTATGTATTTTGCGGTGACACACTCTTTTCAGGCGGCTGTGGAAGGCTATTCGAAGGGACGCCAGCCCAGATGTATCAGTCATTACAGAAGATTAACGCATTGCCCGACGATACCCTCATTTGTTGCGCACATGAATATACATTAGGAAATATGAAGTTTGCCGCGAGCATTTTGCCGGACGATCTGGCGATTTTAGATTATTACCAGAAAGTGAAGGAGTTACGTGCAAAAAACCAAAAAACACTACCCGTTATTCTGAAAAACGAGCGAGAAATAAATTTATTTTTACGAACTGATGATATTGATTTAATTAATAAAATTAACCAAGAAACAAAGTTGCAACAACCAGAGCAGCGTTTTGCATGGTTAAGGTCAAAGAAAGATAACTTCAGATAATTGCGGGTTGCCTTTTCAAAATTTCGCCGTTATCATCGCTCGTCTTTTAAGCAACTATTGACACACACATGAAGGCAAAAGCGATATTACTCGCCTCTGTCCTGCTTGTAGGTTGCCAGTCGCAAAATGGCAGCAACGTACAACAGCACGCACAGAGCCTTTCTGCAGCTGGTCAAGGGGAAGCAGGGAAGTTTACAAGTCAGGCGCGCTGGTTGGACGATGGGACAACTTTCGCGCAGGAACAAGACTTGTGGGCCTCTATTGGCGACGAGCTAAAGATGGGAATTCCGGAAAACAGCCGGATTCGCGAACAGAAGCAGAAGTATTTAAGAAATAAGAGCTATCTCCACGATGTAACGTTACGGGCAGAGCCGTATATGTACTGGATAGCCGGGCAAGTTAAGAAACGTAACATGCCTATGGAGCTGGTACTCCTACCCATAGTGGAGAGCGCTTTTGACCCACACGCAACGTCTGGCGCCAATGCCGCAGGCATTTGGCAGATCATTCCGAGCACTGGGCGCAATTATGGTTTGAAACAGACCCGCAGCTATGATGCGCGTCGTGATGTTGTCGCTTCAACGACAGCCGCTCTCGACATGATGGAACGTCTGAACAAGATGTTTGACGGTGACTGGTTGTTAACGGTCGCAGCGTATAACAGCGGCGAAGGTCGTGTACTGAAGGCAATGAAAGCGAACAGAGCGCGTGGTAAATCTACCGATTTCTGGTCGCTCTCACTGCCACAGGAAACCAAGGTTTACGTACCGAAGATGCTGGCCCTGAGCGATATTCTCAAGAACAGCAAGCGTTACGGTGTACAACTGCCAACACCAGACGAAAGTCGTGCACTGGCGCGCGTTCGCCTTAGCAGCCCGGTTGATATTCAACAGGTTGCCGATATGACGGGTATGTCGGTCAGTAAACTGAAAACCTTTAATGCAGGCGTTAAAGGCTCAACCCTGGGAGCAAATGGCCCACGGTATGTGATGGTTCCGCAGAAGCATGCTGAACAATTACGTGAGTCTCTGGCTTCTGGTGAGATTGCCGCCGTTCAGTCTACGCTGATCGCCGATACCTCTCCCGTTTCCAGCCGCAGCTATAAGGTGCGTTCAGGTGATACGCTTTCGGGCATTGCATCACGTCTTGGCGTGAATGCGAAAGATCTGCAGCAGTGGAATAACCTGCGCAGCTCCGGTCTGAAAGTGGGTCAAACTCTGACGGTGGGTGCGGGTAGCAGCGCACAGCGTCTTGCCAGGAACAGCGACAGTATTACCTATCGCGTTCGTAAGGGTGATTCGCTGTCCAGTATCGCAAAACGTCACGGCGTGAACATCAAAGATGTAATGCGCTGGAATAATGATACTGACAATCTGCAACCGGGTGACCAGCTAACGCTGTTTGTGAAAAACAGCGCGACGCCAGATTCCTGATGAGACATTCCTGAGATAAAAAGGCACCGATTCCCCTCGGTGCCTTTTTTGTTTTAACCCGCCTTTTGCGCTTCAGCCATAATGGTGTCGCTGGTGAACGAGCCATCTTCCTGCAGTTCAAAGTAAGCCTTCACTTCCGCAGATGCGCTTTCCTGATATATACGAATCGCCCGGCTCAGCGCTTCCGGCGTGCGCATACGTGCGATCCAGGCGTTATATTCCAGCGGCAAGCGGTCTGTTATCAGTGAGCGGGAAATCAACCCGGCCTCCGTTATCAGCGATAACCATTGACCGCTGGAGTAGTTCTGCACGTGAGAAGTGTCGCGCAGCGCTTCAACCGTTTGCAGCCAGATATCCCGCACCGGATGACCCGGAGACATGACGTCCATAATGATGAAGACGCCTCCCGGCTTCAATACGCGCTTCACTTCCCGTAAGGCCTGGCCGACATCATGCCAGTGGTGGGCGGAGTAGCGGCTAATGACCACATCAAACGACGCATCGTCGAAAGGCAACGATTCGGCGTAACCCTGGCGCGTAGCCACGTTGCTCAGCCCTTTGGCTTTTGCAGCTTCTGCGACCACCTCGAGCATCTGGCTGGATAAATCATACGCGGTCACCTGTGCCACCTGCTGTGCGGCCGTAAAGCTGGCATGCCCTGCTCCACACCCTAAATCCAGCACGTGTGCCTGTGGGAATGCCGCCAGACGCTCCCCGAGACGCACCAGATCGCGCCCAGACGCATGCACGGCGCTGCTCAGATAAGCACTTGCCTGAGAACCAAACTGTTTTTCTACGTTGTCATGATGGGTGTGTGTTGTTGTCATCGTACTGTCCTTTTGTTGGTTAAAAAGTAAAGGGCAGCACCCGCAGAGGCCTGCCCCACGGCAGACCTGACGCACCATTATTTATCAGGTTTGCCGGGACTGAATTCAACGAGTAGAGGATTGTGATCGGAAGCGCGCGTTACCAGAACGGAGGCATCATGCACATTCAAACCACGATAGAAGACAAAATCGAGAGGACGACCAAACGCTTTCTTGCGCTGATCGTCGCTAAAACGGACCTCACGCAGCGACATTTCGCGCGCAAAGCGGTACAACGCATTCATGCGCGGGCGGCTCCAGGCATTAAAGTCCCCGGCCATAATGATCGGCCCGCTGTGATGGGCTATCTGATCGCCAATTGGGAGTAACTGCTTACTGTACACATCCACCCCCAGGCTAAAGTTCACCGCATGGATGTTTACCACCATCAACAGGCGCGTATCCGGTAACGGATAGACCGTCACCAGCGCCGACTTGGCCAGGCGCAAAATCGGCTCACGTTCACGCAGCGGGCAGCAATAGACCGGATGCGCGGCTGACAGAGTCATCACCCCAGAGGGGTGCTGCGGTAAGACGAACGCAGGGACCTGATCGGCGGCAAGATAGTTAGTCGTTGCAAACCTGACCAACTCCGGCGTGGTTTGTGCCTCTTGCAAGAGAACCAGATGCGCATCTTTACCGAAATTCTTCAGTACGGACAACCACTCCGCGCGCTGCTGCTTGAAGATGTTCCAGACCAGTACCCGGATTTTTTCGTCACTGCTTAAGGGTGTACCGGCTGGCAATGCCTGGCTAAGGCTCGCAAACGACCCCGGAGGCAAGATCCTCTCCGCGGGCATTCCGGCAACATAACGCATGGCATAGGTATTTTTTCGCACTTTTGGAAACGGCCTCTATAACGTGAACCAGCCCGGAAAAACGGACTGGTTCTAATGTTATAGGGATTTTAGGTCACACTTTCAACGCAATTACTGAGAAACCGCTTTCCAGTTTTGTAAGCAAGCACTTACTGCTACTTACCCAAGCGCAACACGAGCCGGTTTATCAAGCCGTCCACTGAGGCCAATCAGCAGGAAAGCGACAAGTACAATGACCGCACCAATCCACGGCGTTTGGGTTAACCCGAAGTGTTCTACGGTTTGTCCGCCTACGATGGAACCGATCGCGATACCAATATTGAATGCGGCAATGTTCAGGCCCGATGCAACATCTACCGCATTTGGCGTATACAGTTCGGCCTTTTGCACCACGTACACCTGCAGACCCGGCACGTTACCAAAGGCGAAGATCCCCATAACCAGCACGGTGATCAGCGCGGCGTACTGAATCGATGCGGTGAACTGGAAAATCATCAGCAGAACAACCAACGCTGCGAAGATAAATTTAAGAGCCGGTACCGCACCATGCTTATCCGCAAGTTTGCCGCCCCAGATGTTACCAATCGCGACAGAAATACCGTAGCCCAGCAAAATCCAGCTTACCGCCGTTGGGGAGAAGCCCGCCAGATCCTGCATCATGGGTGCCAGGAAGGTGAAAGCAGTGAATACGCCACCATAGCCAAGAGCCGTAACTGCGTAAATGATCAGCAGACGCGGATGCGTGAGCACCTTCAACTGATCGCTCAGGCTTGCGCTCGCCCGGCCAGGGATATTGGATGGCACCAACAGCATACTGGCGACCAGGGCAATCACGCCCAGCAGTGATACGGCCAGGAAAGTTTCACGCCAGCCAAAATGTTGACCAATAAAGGTACCTAACGGCACCCCAGTGACCAACGCAACGGTTAACCCACCAAACATGATGGCGATAGCGGATGCGGCTTTCTCTTTAGGCACCAGGCTGGTTGCAATGGTTGAACCGATGGAGAAGAACACGCCATGCGCGAGGCCGGTCAGAAGGCGGGCAATCACCAGCGTGGTGTAGTCCGGCGCCTGCCAGGCCAGCAGGTTGCCCGCGGTGAAGAGCACCATCAGGGCAACTAATAGCTGTTTACGCGGGAAACGCCCTGTCAGCGCGGTCAGTACAGGTGCACCAACAGCAACACCCAACGCATAGATTGACACCAGCAAGCCCGCAGAAGGGAGCGAGATGGCAAGTTGATTAGCGATGGTAGGAACCAATCCGACAATAACGAACTCGGTCGTGCCTATCGCAAAGGCACTGATCGTGAGGGCAAGTAGCGCCAGTGGCATAAAATACTCCGTCTTTACAGGATTAAGATGACAGGAAGTATGCGCCAGTGCTTAAATAACAAAAATGGTCAGAATATCAATTGAATTTTGCAGGTGGTGCAACAATGAAAGCAACCTCGGAAGAGCTAACAATCTTTGTCGCCGTCGTCGAGAGCGGTAGCTTTAGCCGCGCAGCGGAACAGCTGGGTCAGGCAAATTCCGCGATCAGTCGCTCGGTGAAAAAGCTGGAGATGAAGCTTGGGGTGAGTTTGCTCAACCGAACAACACGACAGCTGAGCCTGACGGAAGAAGGTGAGCGTTATTTCCGCCGCGTGCAGTCCGTCCTGCAGGAGATGGCCGCAGCGGAGACAGAGATTATGGAATCGCGCAGCACACCGCGTGGATTGCTGCGTATCGATGCGGCAACACCTGTGGTTTTGCATTTTCTGATGCCGCTAATCAAGCCCTTCCGCGAACGTTATCCAGAGATGACGTTATCGCTGGTGTCCTCCGAAACCTTTATCAATCTTATTGAACGCAAAGTTGATGTCGCGATCCGGGCGGGAACCCTGACTGATTCAAGCTTACGTGCTCGCCCCCTCTTTACCAGCTACCGTAAAATCATCGCGTCGCCGCAGTATATTGCTGAGCATGGAAAGCCCGAAACGGTAGAAGAGCTGGCGCAACACCTGTGTCTGGGCTTTACGGAACCGGTGTCGCTAAATACCTGGCCTGTCGCCTGTCATGATGGTCAGCTTCATGAAATTACCTGCGGATTATCCTCAAACAGTGGGGAAACGCTAAAACAGCTGTGCCTTACCGGAAATGGTATCGCCTGTTTGTCTGATTACATGATTGATAAAGAGATCGCACGCGGAGAGCTTGTGGAGCTGATGGCAGATAAACGTCTGCCGGTAGAGATGCCTTTTAGCGCGGTTTATTACAGCGACAGAGCCGTCAGTACACGTATTCGTGCCTTTATCGACTTCCTGAGCGAACATATAAAAACAGCTCCCGAAGGAGCTGTGCGAGGGTTTTAGAATACAGAGGGTTGGGTCAATATTAATCCCAGTTCGGCGCTAACCCTTCCGGGCTCACCAGACGATCGTTGCAATCCAGTGCCGCGATCGCTTTTTTATCATCTTCGTCCAGCTGGAGATCCAGTGCTAACAGGTTGCTTGCCAGGTTTTCACGCTTGGTTGAGGACGGGATCACGGCATAACCTTCACCCATTGCCCATGCCAGGATCACCTGGGCCGCTGTCGCGTTGTGTTTCTCCGCGATACGGGTAATCACCTCATCTTTCAGCGCTTTACCGTAGGCCAGCGTCATGTAAGAAGTAATATGGATACCGTGCTGTTTTGCCCAGTCCACTACTTTGCGGTTTTGCAGGTATGGGGACAGTTCAATTTGGTTGGTCGCAATATTTTCTGCGCCAACAGCAGCAATCGCTTTTTCCATCAGCGGGATAGTAAAGTTGGAGATACCAATTTCACGCGTTAAGCCCTGCTTTTTCGCTTCCAGCAGCGCCTGCATGAATTCTTCCACCGGGACGGCATCATTCGGTGATGGCCAGTGAACCAGCGTCAGGTCCACATAGTCAGTACGCAGTTTTTTCAGGCTCTCTTTCAGACTTGGGATCAGCTTATCTTTACTGAGATTCTCAATCCAGATCTTGGTGGTGATGAAAAGGTCGCTGCGCGGTACGCCGCTCTCTTCAAGTGCCTGGCCAACAGCCGCTTCGTTTTCATAAATCTGCGCCGTATCAACGGTGCGATAGCCAAGTTCAAGTGCAGTTTTTACAGATGCAATTACAACGTCGTCTTTCAGGCGGAAAGTGCCCAGACCAAATGCAGGGATAGTCATGTTATTCCTCGTTAATCATTATGTTCGTAAACTGAGGAAGATTATGGCGGGTAGTGTTATGAAGAAAAAGAGCGCAGAAAGCAGAGGATTTTTGCTAATTTCGCAATAATTAAACGGCAGATAAGAAAAAAGCCCTGAGCGTTAGCTCAGGGCTTTTAATAAGTGGCGGAACGGACGGGACTCGAACCCGCGACCCCCTGCGTGACAGGCAGGTATTCTAACCGACTGAACTACCGCTCCACCGAAGACTGCTTGTAACCACCGGATTAATGCACCGGCTTACTACTTAATTTGATGCCTGGCAGTTCCCTACTCTCACATGGGGAGACCCCACACTACCATCGGCGCTACGGCGTTTCACTTCTGAGTTCGGCATGGGGTCAGGTGGGACCACCGCGCTAAAGCCGCCAGGCAAATTCTGTTAAATCTGTATCAGGCTGAAAATATCGTGTCTGTCTCTTCGCCAAAACACCTTCGGCGTTGTAAGGTTAAGCCTCACGGTTCATTAGTATCGGTTAGCTCAACGCATCGCTGCGCTTACACACCCGACCTATCAACGTCGTAGTCTTCAACGTTCCTTCAGGACCCTTAAAGGGTCAGGGAGAACTCATCTCGGGGCAAGTTTCGTGCTTAGATGCTTTCAGCACTTATCTCTTCCGCATTTAGCTACCGGGCAATGCCATTGGCATGACAACCCGAACACCAGTGATGCGTCCACTCCGGTCCTCTCGTACTAGGAGCAGCCCCCCTCAATTCTCCAGCGCCCACGGCAGATAGGGACCGAACTGTCTCACGACGTTCTAAACCCAGCTCGCGTACCACTTTAAATGGCGAACAGCCATACCCTTGGGACCTACTTCAGCCCCAGGATGTGATGAGCCGACATCGAGGTGCCAAACACCGCCGTCGATATGAACTCTTGGGCGGTATCAGCCTGTTATCCCCGGAGTACCTTTTATCCGTTGAGCGATGGCCCTTCCATTCAGAACCACCGGATCACTATGACCTGCTTTCGCACCTGCTCGAGCCGTCACTCTCGCAGTCAAGCTAGCTTATGCCATTGCACTAACCTCCTGATGTCCGACCAGGATTAGCTAACCTTCGTGCTCCTCCGTTACTCTTTGGGAGGAGACCGCCCCAGTCAAACTACCCACCAGACACTGTCCGCAACCCGGATTACGGGTCTACGTTAGAACACCAGCCATTAAAGGGTGGTATTTCAAGGGCGGCTCCACGCAGACTGGCGTCCACGCTTCAAAGCCTCCCACCTATCCTACACATCAAGGACCAGTGTTCAGTGTCAAGCTATAGTAAAGGTTCACGGGGTCTTTCCGTCTTGCCGCGGGTACACTGCATCTTCACAGCGAGTTCAATTTCACTGAGTCTCGGGTGGAGACAGCCTGGCCATCATTACGCCATTCGTGCAGGTCGGAACTTACCCGACAAGGAATTTCGCTACCTTAGGACCGTTATAGTTACGGCCGCCGTTTACCGGGGCTTCGATCAAGAGCTTCGCGTTGCCGCTAACCCCATCAATTAACCTTCCGGCACCGGGCAGGCGTCACACCGTATACGTCCACTTTCGTGTTTGCACAGTGCTGTGTTTTTAATAAACAGTTGCAGCCAGCTGGTATCTTCGACTGATTTCAGCTCCACCCGCAGGGGCTTCACCTACACATCAGCGTGCCTTCTCCCGAAGTTACGGCACCATTTTGCCTAGTTCCTTCACCCGAGTTCTCTCAAGCGCCTTGGTATTCTCTACCTGACCACCTGTGTCGGTTTGGGGTACGATTTGATGTTACCTGATGCTTAGAGGCTTTTCCTGGAAGCAGGGCATTTGTTACTTCAGCACCGTAGTGCCTCGTCATCACACCTCAGCGTTAAAAGAGTTCCGGATTTACCTAAAACTCCCGCCTACATGCTTAAACCGGGACAACCGTCGCCCGGCTAACATAGCCTTCTCCGTCCCCCCTTCGCAGTAACACCAAGTACAGGAATATTAACCTGTTTCCCATCGACTACGCCTTTCGGCCTCGCCTTAGGGGTCGACTCACCCTGCCCCGATTAACGTTGGACAGGAACCCTTGGTCTTCCGGCGTGCGGGCTTTTCACCCGCATTATCGTTACTTATGTCAGCATTCGCACTTCTGATACCTCCAGCAACCCTCACAGGCCACCTTCAACGGCTTACAGAACGCTCCCCTACCCAACAACGCATAAGCGTCGCTGCCGCAGCTTCGGTGCATGGTTTAGCCCCGTTACATCTTCCGCGCAGGCCGACTCGACCAGTGAGCTATTACGCTTTCTTTAAATGATGGCTGCTTCTAAGCCAACATCCTGGCTGTCTGTGCCTTCCCACATCGTTTCCCACTTAACCATGACTTTGGGACCTTAGCTGGCGGTCTGGGTTGTTTCCCTCTTCACGACGGACGTTAGCACCCGCCGTGTGTCTCCCGTGATAACATTCTTCGGTATTCGTAGTTTGCATCGGGTTGGTAAGCCGGGATGGCCCCCTAGCCGAAACAGTGCTCTACCCCCGAAGATGAGTTCACGAGGCGCTACCTAAATAGCTTTCGGGGAGAACCAGCTATCTCCCGGTTTGATTGGCCTTTCACCCCCAGCCACAAGTCATCCGCTAATTTTTCAACATTAGTCGGTTCGGTCCTCCAGTTAGTGTTACCCAACCTTCAACCTGCCCATGGCTAGATCACCGGGTTTCGGGTCTATACCCTGCAACTTAACGCCCAGTTAAGACTCGGTTTCCCTTCGGCTCCCCTATACGGTTAACCTTGCTACAGAATATAAGTCGCTGACCCATTATACAAAAGGTACGCAGTCACCTAACAAGTAGGCTCCCACTGCTTGTACGTACACGGTTTCAGGTTCTTTTTCACTCCCCTCGCCGGGGTTCTTTTCGCCTTTCCCTCACGGTACTGGTTCACTATCGGTCAGTCAGGAGTATTTAGCCTTGGAGGATGGTCCCCCCATATTCAGACAGGATACCACGTGTCCCGCCCTACTCTTCGAGTTCACAGCAAGTGTGCTTTCGTGTACGGGACTATCACCCTGTACCGTGCGACTTTCCAGACGCTTCCACTAACACACAAGCTGATTCAGACTCTGGGCTGCTCCCCGTTCGCTCGCCGCTACTGGGGGAATCTCGGTTGATTTCTTTTCCTCGGGGTACTTAGATGTTTCAGTTCCCCCGGTTCGCCTCGTTAACCTATGTATTCAGTTAACGATAGTGTGTCGGAACACACTGGGTTTCCCCATTCGGACATCGCCGGGTCAAAGGTTCATATCACCTCGCCGGCGCTTTTCGCAGATTAGCACGTCCTTCATCGCCTCTGACTGCCAGGGCATCCACCGTGTACGCTTAGTCGCTTAACCTCACAACCCGAAGATGTTTCTTTCGATTCATCATCAAATTGCGAAAATTTGAGAGACTCGAACACACATAACATGTGTGTCGTTTCAATTTTCAGCTTGATCCAGATTTTTAAAGAGCAAATATCTCAAACGTCACCCGAAGATGAGTTTTGAGATATTAAGGCAGGTGACTTTCACTCACGAACCAGCAAGTGGCGTCCCCTAGGGGATTCGAACCCCTGTTACCGCCGTGAAAGGGCGGTGTCCTGGGCCTCTAGACGAAGGGGACACTGAAGTCTCAATCGCAAGACGCCTTGCTATTTACTTTTCATCAGACAATCTGTGTGGACACTACAAAGGCAGGTTCTTTAAGGTAAGGAGGTGATCCAACCGCAGGTTCCCCTACGGTTACCTTGTTACGACTTCACCCCAGTCATGAATCACAAAGTGGTAAGCGCCCTCCCGAAGGTTAAGCTACCTACTTCTTTTGCAACCCACTCCCATGGTGTGACGGGCGGTGTGTACAAGGCCCGGGAACGTATTCACCGTAGCATTCTGATCTACGATTACTAGCGATTCCGACTTCATGGAGTCGAGTTGCAGACTCCAATCCGGACTACGACGCACTTTATGAGGTCCGCTTGCTCTCGCGAGGTCGCTTCTCTTTGTATGCGCCATTGTAGCACGTGTGTAGCCCTACTCGTAAGGGCCATGATGACTTGACGTCATCCCCACCTTCCTCCAGTTTATCACTGGCAGTCTCCTTTGAGTTCCCGGCCGAACCGCTGGCAACAAAGGATAAGGGTTGCGCTCGTTGCGGGACTTAACCCAACATTTCACAACACGAGCTGACGACAGCCATGCAGCACCTGTCTCAGAGTTCCCGAAGGCACCAAAGCATCTCTGCTAAGTTCTCTGGATGTCAAGAGTAGGTAAGGTTCTTCGCGTTGCATCGAATTAAACCACATGCTCCACCGCTTGTGCGGGCCCCCGTCAATTCATTTGAGTTTTAACCTTGCGGCCGTACTCCCCAGGCGGTCGACTTAACGCGTTAGCTCCGGAAGCCACGCCTCAAGGGCACAACCTCCAAGTCGACATCGTTTACGGCGTGGACTACCAGGGTATCTAATCCTGTTTGCTCCCCACGCTTTCGCACCTGAGCGTCAGTCTTTGTCCAGGGGGCCGCCTTCGCCACCGGTATTCCTCCAGATCTCTACGCATTTCACCGCTACACCTGGAATTCTACCCCCCTCTACAAGACTCTAGCCTGCCAGTTTCGAATGCAGTTCCCAGGTTGAGCCCGGGGATTTCACATCCGACTTGACAGACCGCCTGCGTGCGCTTTACGCCCAGTAATTCCGATTAACGCTTGCACCCTCCGTATTACCGCGGCTGCTGGCACGGAGTTAGCCGGTGCTTCTTCTGCGGGTAACGTCAATTGCTGAGGTTATTAACCTCAACACCTTCCTCCCCGCTGAAAGTACTTTACAACCCGAAGGCCTTCTTCATACACGCGGCATGGCTGCATCAGGCTTGCGCCCATTGTGCAATATTCCCCACTGCTGCCTCCCGTAGGAGTCTGGACCGTGTCTCAGTTCCAGTGTGGCTGGTCATCCTCTCAGACCAGCTAGGGATCGTCGCCTAGGTGAGCCGTTACCCCACCTACTAGCTAATCCCATCTGGGCACATCTGATGGCAAGAGGCCCGAAGGTCCCCCTCTTTGGTCTTGCGACGTTATGCGGTATTAGCTACCGTTTCCAGTAGTTATCCCCCTCCATCAGGCAGTTTCCCAGACATTACTCACCCGTCCGCCGCTCGTCACCCGAGAGCAAGCTCTCTGTGCTACCGCTCGACTTGCATGTGTTAGGCCTGCCGCCAGCGTTCAATCTGAGCCATGATCAAACTCTTCAATTTAAGTTTGATGCTCGTGAATTAAACTTCGTAATGAATTACGTATGTTCACTCAGAGACTTGGTATTCATTTATTGTCCGAAGACATTAAGAATCCATGTCACTTTGAGTGCCCACACAGATTGTCTGATAAATTGTTAAAGAGCAGTGCAACGCGGCTTTCGCTCACCGTTGCGAGGTGGCGTATATTACGCTTTCCTCTTTCAGAGTCAACCCGTTATTTCAGGATTTTTTCTCTTCAACCGACCCGGTTGTTTGTGAAGTGATTCACATGTTCCGTGTCGATGGAGGCGCATTATAGGGAGCCGCCGAGGAATGACAAGCGGAAATATGCATTTTTATTTCGACCGCTCACCTTTTCACCAAAAAGGCTATTTTTGGTGCTTTTTAATCTCTTCAGGCAGGTCTGCCAGACTATTAATTACCCAATCTGCCGCATTCTCTGCTTCTGGCGTCACTGGCTTACCGGTGCGAACTAATATTTTGGTCCCAACACCCGCAGCAGCAGCTGCCTGCATATCTTCCAGTTTATCGCCCACCATATAAGAGGCAGCCATATCAATGTGCAGAAATTCCTGCGCAGAGATGAACATCCCCGGATGCGGTTTACGGCAATCACAGGTCTGGCGATACTCTTCTACCGTTCCCTGCGGGTGATGTGGACAATAATAGATGCCGTCGAGATCCACACCGCGATCGGCCAGCGACCAGTCCATCCATTCCGTCAGCGTCTCGAACTGCGCTTCGGTGAATTTACCGCGTGCAATACCGGACTGGTTAGTCACAACCACCAGCGCATAACCCCTCTCTTTCAGCTGGCGCATGGCATCTATTGCGCCCTCGATAAACTCGAACTCATCAATCTCGTGGACGTAACCATGATCCACATTAATAGTGCCATCACGATCGAGAAAAATTGCGGGTACTGATTTTGCCACCGGTTTGCTCCTGAAAAAGGCATGTTTCGCTAGTATCTCATGAATCGCAGCGCAATAAAGTGCTCATCGCACAGAGTTGGATTGATTTAGACGTCTGGATGCCTTAACATCCGTTTTGTTTACGGTCATCACCCGTATCTGGCAGAACAAAATGCCACGGCTAACTTACATATGATAAAAATAATCTAATGATTAAACTTTCCAATATCACCAAAGTGTTCCAGCAGGGGAACCGAACCATTCAGGCGTTGAACAATGTCAGCCTGCATGTTCCTGCTGGTCAAATTTATGGCGTCATTGGCGCATCGGGTGCAGGTAAAAGTACGCTGATCCGTTGTGTTAACCTGCTTGAGCGTCCAACCCAGGGCAGCGTTGAAGTTGGCGGGCAAGAACTTACCGCCCTCTCAGAGAAAGAACTCACTAAAGCACGCCGCCAGATTGGCATGATCTTCCAGCACTTCAACCTGCTGGCTTCCCGTACCGTTTTCGGTAACGTCGCATTACCGCTGGAGCTGGACAACACGCCTAAAGAAGAAGTGAAGCGTCGCGTCACCGAACTGCTCGACCTCGTGGGTCTGGGCGATAAACATGATAGCTACCCGGCGAACCTGTCCGGTGGGCAGAAACAGCGTGTGGCCATTGCCCGCGCGCTGGCAAGTAATCCTAAGGTGCTGCTGTGCGATGAAGCGACCAGCGCGCTGGACCCGGCGACCACTCGTTCGATTCTGGAACTGCTGAAAGATATTAATCGTCGCCTGGGCCTGACGATCCTCCTTATTACGCACGAAATGGATGTGGTGAAACGCATCTGTGACTGCGTGGCGGTCATCAGTAACGGTGAACTGATCGAGCAGGACACGGTAAGTGAAGTGTTCTCGCATCCGAAAACTCCGCTGGCGCAGCAGTTTATTCAGTCCACGCTGCATCTGGATATTCCGGAAGATTATCTGGAACGTCTGAAAACAGAAGCAACGGCAGACAGCGTCCCAATGCTGCGTATGGAATTCACCGGTCAGTCCGTTGACGCTCCACTGCTTTCCGAAACTGCACGTCGCTTTAACGTGAACAACAACATCATTAGCGCGCAGATGGATTACGCTGGTGGCGTGAAGTTCGGCATAATGCTGACGGAAATGCACGGGACTCAAGAAGAAACCCAGGCAGCGATTGCCTGGCTGCAAGAACACCATGTAAAAGTAGAGGTACTGGGTTATGTCTGAGCCGATGATGTGGCTGCTGGTTCGCGGCGTTTGGGAAACGCTGGCAATGACCTTTGTATCGGGCTTCTTTGGTTTTGTTATTGGTCTGCCGGTCGGCGTCCTGCTGTACGTGACGCGTCCGGGTCAAATCATTGAGAACGCGAAGCTGTATCGCACCCTCTCTGCGCTGGTGAATATCTTCCGTTCCATCCCGTTCATTATCCTGCTGGTATGGATGATTCCGTTTACCCGCGTGATCGTCGGGACGTCTATTGGTCTGCAGGCGGCCATCGTTCCGCTAACCGTAGGTGCAGCGCCGTTTATCGCCCGTATGGTGGAAAACGCCCTGCTGGAGATCCCAACCGGTTTGATCGAAGCCTCCCGCGCAATGGGTGCTACACCGATGCAGATCGTACGCAAAGTGCTGCTGCCTGAAGCGTTGCCTGGCCTGGTGAACGCAGCGACCATTACGCTTATTACGCTGGTCGGCTATTCCGCGATGGGTGGCGCAGTGGGCGCTGGCGGTTTAGGTCAGATCGGCTATCAATATGGCTATATTGGTTATAACGCTACCGTAATGAATACCGTTCTGGTATTGCTGGTTGTGCTGGTTTACTTAATCCAATTCTCTGGCGATCGCATCGTCCGGGCTGTTACTCACAAATAACGTTACACACAACACAAACTCGACGAGTTAAGGATAAAACATGGCGTTCAAATTAAAGACCCTTGCAGCGGTAGGCGCGCTGATCGGCTCTCTGGCACTGGTGGGTTGCGGTCAGGACGAAAAAGATCCAAACCACATTAAAGTGGGCGTTATCGTGGGTGCTGAGCAGCAGGTTGCTGAAGTTGCGCAGAAAGTGGCGAAAGAAAAATATGGTCTGGACGTTGAGCTGGTAACCTTCAACGATTACGTGCTGCCGAACGAAGCGCTGAGCAAAGGCGATATTGACGCCAACGCCTTCCAGCACAAACCATACCTGGATCAGCAGATCAAAGATCGCGGCTACAAGCTCGTTGCGGCCGGTAACACCTTCGTTTACCCAATTGCCGGTTACTCGAAAAAAATCAAATCGCTTGATGAACTGCAGCCTGGCTCCCAGGTCGCGATCCCTAACGACCCAACAAACCTCGGTCGCTCCCTGCTGCTGCTGCAGAAAGTGGGCCTGATTAAACTGAAAGACGGCGTGGGTTTGCTGCCGACTGCACTGGACGTTATCGAGAATCCGAAAAATCTGAAACTGGTTGAGCTGGAAGCGCCGCAGTTGCCACGTTCACTTGACGATGCACAGATCGCACTGGCGGTGATCAACACCACTTACGCCAGCCAGATCGGCCTGACCCCTGCGAAAGACGGCATCTTCGTTGAAGATAAAGACTCTCCATACGTCAACCTGATCGTGACTCGTGAAGACAACAAAGACGCGGAAAACGTGAAGAAATTTGTTCAGGCTTATCAGTCTGACGAAGTTTACCAGGAAGCCAACAAGGTGTTTAACGGCGGTGCTGTTAAAGGCTGGTAATCTCCTCTCAGTGTAATATCATCAGGACGGGCTTATGCCCGTCTTGTCATTTATGCAGGCAACTGATTCAATATCCGTTGTTTTGATTATCCATTGAGGAACTATTATGCGTGCTTTACCGATCTGTCTCTTAGCACTCATGCTGAGCGGCTGTTCTATGCTAAGCAGATCTCCTGTTGAACCTGTTCAAAGCACAGCAACCCCGCCAAAAGCGGAGCCAGCAAAACCGAAAGCGCCTCGCCCTGCACCGGTACGCATTATCACTAAAGCCGACGATCTCGTGGGCAAGCCATTCCGTGAACTGGGTGAAGTGAGCGGCGAATCCTGCCAGGCAACGAATCAGGACTCTCCTCCAAACATTCCAACGGCCCGCAAGCGTATGCAGATTAACGCGTCCAAAATGAAAGCCAACGCGGTGCTGCTGCACAGCTGTGAAGTGACCAGCGGTACGCCAGGATGTTATCGTCAGGCTGTTTGTATCGGTTCTGCACTAAACATTACGGCGAAATGAGTGCATTTCAGTTTGAGCAAATAGGCGTTATCCACTCTCCTTATAAAGAGAAATTCGCCGTACCGCGCCAGCCCGGTCTGGTGACACGGGGCGGCGGCGAGCTTCATCTGATCGCGCCCTACAATCAGGCCGATGCGGTACGCGGGCTCGACGCCTTCAGCCACCTGTGGGTTGTCTTTGTATTTCACCAGACCATGGAAGGTGGCTGGCGCCCTACGGTGCGCCCTCCCCGTCTGGGAGGAAATGCAAGAATGGGCGTTTTCGCCACCCGTTCGACCTTTCGCCCCAACCCCATCGGCATGTCGCTGGTTGAACTGAAAGGTATACGCTGTCAGAAGGATCAGGTGATCCTCGAGTTAGGCAGTCTTGACCTGGTGGATGGCACGCCGGTTATCGACATCAAGCCATATTTGCCTTTCGCTGAAGCGCTACCGGACGCCCGGGCAAGTTATGCTCAGGACGCCCCACAGGCTGATATGCCGGTACACTTCACGCCTGAACTCACCGTCCAGATACATCAGCTCGAGAAGCGTTATCCCCATCTTCGGGACTTTATCGTTGAAGTACTGGCGCAGGACCCTCGTCCCGCCTACCGAAAAGAAGAGGAAGCCGGTAAAACCTATGCCGTCTGGCTACTGGATTTTAACGTCCGCTGGCGCGTTACCGGGGCAGGTTTTGAAGTGTTTGCCCTGGAACCCAGGTAATTTTAACCTCCTCTCTTTTGGCATCTTTGCCACACTGGTAAACTAAACCACTTTTTTTGTGTCAGGTTGGCCTTTAAGCCAGCCCTACTCGTCGAAACGGAACCGTAACAACATGCGTACTAGCCAATATCTGCTCTCCACGTTAAAGGAGACACCTGCCGACGCCGAAGTGATCAGCCATCAGCTGATGCTGCGCGCCGGGATGATCCGCAAGCTGGCCTCCGGGTTATACACCTGGCTGCCGACCGGCGTGCGCGTCCTGAAAAAAGTCGAAAACATCGTGCGTGAAGAGATGAACAACGCCGGTGCTATCGAGGTGTTAATGCCGGTTGTTCAACCCTCTGAACTGTGGCAGGAGAGCGGTCGCTGGGAGCAGTACGGTCCGGAACTGCTGCGTATTGCCGATCGCGGCGATCGTCCGTTTGTCCTCGGCCCAACGCATGAAGAAGTCATTACCGACCTGATCCGTAATGAGCTGAGCTCATACAAGCAGCTGCCGCTGAACTTCTTCCAGATCCAGACCAAATTCCGTGACGAAGTGCGTCCACGCTTTGGCGTCATGCGCTCTCGCGAATTCCTGATGAAAGACGCCTACTCTTTCCATACTTCTCAGGAGTCGCTGCAAGAGACTTACGACGCCATGTACGCTGCGTACAGCAAAATCTTCTCCCGCATGGGTCTGGATTTCCGCGCGGTGCAGGCTGATACCGGTTCTATTGGCGGTAGCGCATCCCATGAGTTCCAGGTACTGGCACAGAGTGGTGAAGACGATGTGATCTTCTCTGACTCCTCTGATTACGCGGCAAACATCGAGTTTGCTGAAGCATTGGCACCAAAAACGCCACGCGCTGCTGCCACCGAAGAGATGAAGCTGGTTGATACGCCAAACGCGAAAACCATCGTTGAGCTGGTTGAACAGTTCAACCTGCCGATTGAGAAAACGGTAAAAACCTTGCTGGTGAAATCCACCGAGGGTAGCGCATACCCGCTGGTTGCCCTGCTGGTCCGTGGCGATCACGAGCTGAACGAAGTGAAAGCCGAGAAGCTGCCGCAGGTTGCCAGCCCGCTGACCTTCGCCACGGAAGCGGAAATCCGCGCCGTTGTAAATGCGGGTCCAGGTTCACTGGGTCCAGTCAATCTGCCGGTTCCGGTTGTTATTGACCGCACGGTTGCCGCAATGAGCGACTTCTCTGCTGGAGCAAACATCGACGGTAAGCACTACTTCGGCATCAACTGGGATCGCGACGTGGCGACGCCAGAAGTGGCTGACATCCGTAACGTGGTTGCAGGCGATCCAAGCCCGGACGGCCAGGGTACGCTGATGATCAAGCGTGGTATCGAAGTGGGTCATATCTTCCAGTTAGGCGATAAATACTCCCGCGCGATGAACGCTGCCGTTCAGGGCGAAGATGGCCGTAACCAGGTTCTGACAATGGGCTGCTACGGTATCGGGGTGACGCGTGTTGTTGCTGCGGCTATCGAGCAAAACTACGACGAGCGCGGCATCGTCTGGCCGGACAACATCGCGCCGTTCCAGGTTGCGATTCTGCCAATGAACATGCATAAGTCTTACCGCGTGCAGGAACTGGCGGAAAAACTTTACGCTGAGCTGCGTGCCAAGGGCATCGACGTGCTGATGGATGACCGTAAAGAGCGTCCTGGCGTGATGTTTGCTGATATGGAACTGATCGGTATTCCGCACACCGTTGTCATCGGCGACCGTAATCTCGACAGCGACGAGATTGAATACAAATACCGTCGCAGCGGCGAGAAACAGATGATCAAGACTGGCGACATTCTTGATTACCTGGTGAAAGCCATTAAAGGTTAAGAAACAAAAAACCCCGCTCCGGCGGGGTTTTTTAATGGCGTGACGTCAGCTTATTTACTGTCGCAGTTTTTACCTGCAACAAATTTCGCGTCTTTATCGGCCACCAGTGTTTTCACCATCTCACCGCTGTCCGGGTTCGGCTCCAGGGTAAAGTGACCATCCACCGTCAGCAGAACCGGCTTGCTGTCGTTGCCGCGCGCCACGGCGTAATCACGCTCCAGCTGAGCATTGTTTGCCACGCTGACTTTCTTACCGGTGACGCAATCGGTGAAGATTGCCGCATCTGCCATGTAGAAATACATTCCTCGCATCGCCATTGGCGTAGCAGGCAGTGCCGCTTTTACCGGGGCGAGCGTGTAGTTGAACTGAGACTCAATAGGATTGCCTTCACGGTCAAGCATTTCCATGCTGTCACCTTTAGGGCGGAACCAGGTTTTCTCACCGGTCGTATCCGTCAGGACCAGCTTCTCAGCCGTACGTGCCCAGGTTCCGTAAGTCCCAAACGAAGAAGGCTCTTTCGCGCCCTGATAGCGCTGGTTCATTACCCATGTGCCGTCTTTTTGCAGGAACAGGGATGTTTCAATGCCCTCACAGTCTGCACAAGGCAATACGCCACGCCAGCTCTGCTGCATCGGCTTTAATTCTTCGGTTTGCGTAGGCTGTAATACCTGCGTTTCCGAACGGTTGTTACACCCAAAAAGCGCAAACAGCGTACTCACTGCCAGCGCTGACCATAATACTTTTTTCACAATGAATTCCTTATGAAAAGTGTGTTCCCTTTCGTCACTCTGTAGGGCGACGAACTTTACCGCGTAGTGCTTTCACTGTGGATTTCTGCGCCTTTGACGACAGCCGGCGCTCTTTCGATGCACGTGTGGGCCGCGTTGCCCGACGGCTTTTCTGCACTGCCGTTAAGTCTTTAATCATCGCCACCAGCCTCGCAATCGCCGCTTCCCGGTTTAACTCCTGGCTGCGGTACTCCTGCGCTTTAATCACAATGACGCCATCGCTGGTGATCAGATGATGGCTGGCGGCAAGCAGACTTTCTTTGTAATACTCTGGCAGGCTGGAGGCCCGAATGTCAAAGCGCAAATGGATAGCCGTTGAGGCCTTGTTAACGTGCTGACCGCCCGCGCCCTGCGCCCGGATGGCAGTGATCTCCAGCTCGTTATCCGGAATGCTGACGTTTCGGGACAAAACAATCATGACGCCGGTTGCCACGCCGTTAAATGGATTTCCAGATTATTCTGAGAATCAGAAAGCCAGATCGCACCGTCCTGAATCGTCGCCTGCAGGACCATCGTTCGGCCAGCAAACTCGCTCAGCTGCGCCAGCTGCTCATCATCCAGATACCAGACGGTGAGATTTTTAAACTGTCCGCACTTGCTCTTGTTTTGCTGCCACCAGATCTCCGCAGCGCGTTGATTATACGCGAATAACGCCACGTCAGCGGACTGGGTGCACGCCTTTTTAATCCTGCGCTCATCCGGCAGGCCAAGCTCAATCCACAAATCGATACCGAGATGATCGTTGCGCAGCCAGGCTTCAGGTTCATCTTCCGCACTCAAACCACGCGTAAATTGCAAACGCTCGTCGGCGTATTTAATCCACGCCAGCAGGCGCAGCATCATGCGTTCCTGGGTTTCAGAGGGGTGACGCGCCAGCGTCAATGACGCATCAAGGAACTGGTTGCGGTCAAGATCCGCCACATTGACCACAGCTTTATAAATTGTCGCTTTCAGCGCCATCAGAGAACTCCTTTCGATTCAGGCGGACATTGTAGCGAAAACCGGAGCAAAACGCTGTTACGAGGTGATGAATAGTGCGCTATCAAGGCGCTGATATTGCTTAAATGAGTATGGTATAGTCACCTTGCTAAACCGAGTTTATCTTCGTAGGCTTAATGATATCTCACAGTAAGTCAGTGCGCTGGCGGGAGGGGATGTGAATAATTATTGTGAGTTAATTCGCAAACGGTATGCGGAAATCGCCAGCGGCGATCTAGGGTATGTCCCGGACGCGTTGGGCTGTGTATTGAAGGTGCTTAATGAAGTGGCCTCTGATGAGAGCCTTTCAGAGTCGGTCAGGGAAAAAGCAGCGTATGCTGCGGCGAATTTACTGGTGAGCGATTATGTCGATGAATGATACTTATCAACCCATCAATTGTGATGACTATGACAACCTCGAACTCGCCTGCCAGCATCATTTAATACTGACGCTGGAGCTAAAAGATGGCGAAGTGTTGAAGGCGAAGGCCAGCGATTTGGTTTCACGTAAGAATGTGGAATATCTGATAGTGGAAGATGCCGGCGCGACGCGCGAGCTTCGTCTGGACAAAATTGCCAGCTTCAGCCACCCGGAAATCGGTACCGTTGTGGTAAGCGAAACCTGATGACACTCACGGGCAGCCCGGCTGCCCGTTACGCATTCCACTCAAACGAAACGCCCTTTTCTGTCCACCCTTCTTCAGTGATAAACACGCCCGCAGCGGCAATAAGCGTCTCACCATAAAACAGCAGCGGCGTGGTATCGCGCAGCCAGGGCGGCACATTGTTCTCCTGCCAGATTTTCTTCAGCTTTCGTCCGCCATTACGCCCGACGATATGCAGCAAACCACCGGCTTTAAAACGCACCGTAACGGGCTCATCCGCTTCTGGCAGACGCACGTGACCGGCATTCGTCAGGGATACACTACCCGCGCCAGCGGGTAACATCAGCGCTTCCACCACGCAGGGCCAGTCGAGAACAACATCAGAAAGAGAAGAACGGGATTTAACCCACCACAGTTTCCCCTGATAGCGCCTGACCTCGAAGCCGTTCAGGTAGACGCTCGGCGTGGCATCTTCTCGCGCCTTCGCCACTTCATCCCATATTCTGCCGAGCATTGCTCGCGACGGCATGACGGCATGATGAGAGGCCAACCAGCGGCGTAAAACTGCAGCACGGCGTACCGCACTCATCGCTTCCAGCGGCGCAATTGCCACCGCGCCCTCAGAGGAAATCAGCTCGGCCAGCTCTTCACTCAGCAACTCATCCAGCAGGCTCTCCTGCTCGGCACAAAGCGTGGCGCTACGGGCCGTCGCTTCAGCAAAGTGCTCCCAGCGTTCGGTCAGTAGCGGTAAGACCCGCAGACGCAGGAAGTTACGATCGTAGCTGTCGTCCTGATTGCTTTCGTCCTCAATCCAGCTCAGCTGATATTCATGCGCCCAGGATTCAAGAGAAGCACGTGTTTCACCCAGCAGCGGGCGGATTAATTCGGTCCCGGCAAAACGCGCGCGCTCAGGCATGGCGGATAACCCCGCCGGACCACTGCCCCGCTTAAGCGCAAGTAAAAACGTTTCGCACTGATCGTCAAGATGCTGCGCCGTAACGAGTGCTTCACCGGGCCGTAAGGCGCGAGCAAAAGCGGCATAGCGGGCCTTGCGCGCCTGCGCCTCAATGCCCAGCCCTTCCTCGTGGAGAATCACGCGTTCAACCATCAACGGAATGCTCCACGCCTCACAGAGTGCTTCACAGTGCGCTCCCCATGCATCAGCATGAGGACTTAACCCGTGGTGGATATGTATCGCCCGGAGCTGGACGTCAGACACCTGGTCACGCCAGAGCTTAAGGCGGTGGAGCAACACGGTGGAATCCAGCCCACCGCTAAACCCCACCAGCAGCTGGCGGTACGGTGAAACGGCTTGTGCGATAGCGGGTAAGGTCATAGGAAATTACACATAAAAAATGCCCGGACTAAGCGGGCATTATCACACATGACGGCGATTACTGCTGGTAAAGCTCCAGCGGCAGGCCATCGGGGTCGCTGAAAAAGGTAAAACGCTTGTCGGTGAACGGATCGACGCGTATCGCTTCGCACATCACGCCGTGCGATTCCAGATGCTTGACCGCGCTATTAAGGTCATCAACGCTAAAGGCCAGATGGCGCAGGCCGCAGGCTTCCGGGCGGGAAGGACGCGCAGGCGGAAAAGGAAATGAGAACAGCTCAATCACATATTGCCCGTTTAACGCCAGATCGCCCTTCCAGGAGTCGCGCTCCTCGCGATAAGCCTCACTGAGCAGCGTAAAGCCAAGGATATCGCAGTAGAAGGACTTACTTTTTGCGTAATCGGTTGCAATAATCGCAATATGATGAACAGCTTTTAAACCCAGCATAGCTTCTCCTTTTTATGATGCCTGAACGTTACAACCGAAAACCCGCACCTTGCAAGCGGTCACCTTTATTTTAGGACTCGCACCCAGTACACACCCTGCTCATCGCGCTTCGCACCGTGGATATCGGTCTCAAAGCCCGGATAATGGCGTCCGACAGAGCAGAGCATCAACAGGAAATCGAGCACCGCCCGACTCTCCTCGGTGATCATCTCACCGGGCATTAAAAGCGGAACACCCGGCGGATAAGGCAGGATCATGTTGGCCGACACCCGCCCGACCAAATTTTCCAGCTCGATGGTTTCCACCTCGCCTTTCACCTGCCGCTGCCACGCTTTGTGTGGCGTGAGTTTCATTTCCGGTAGGACATCAAACGCCTGCAGCATCAGACGCGGCAGGTCGTGCTGGCGGATCAGTTTGTGGATCCCCTGAGCCAGATCCTGAATGCGCATATTCCGATAGAAGTCAGGATCCTCCGCGTAAAGATCCGGCAGCATGTTCTTCACCCGCAGGTTGAGATCGTAGGCGCGCTTAAACTCCATCAGGCCGCGCAACAACCCCATCGCGCGGGTTTTGTCGATCCCAATGCTGAACAGGAACAGTAGGTTATACGGCCCGGTTTTCTCCACCACCACGCCGCGCTCGTCCAGGAACTTCGCCACCAGAGCGGCGGGGATCCCTTCATCACCCATAATGCCCTGCTCGTCCATGCCCGGTGTCAGGATCGTCACTTTGACCGGGTCGAGGAACATATGGTCGGCATCGGCATCCCGGAAACCATGCCAGTCTTCGCCGGGCGAGACGGGCCAGCATTCAGCTTCATCAATCTCTTCCGGCTGCCAGATATCAAAGAACCAGCCGTCGGCTTCATCTTTCAGCCGCTGAACTTCTTTGCGGAAATGCAGCGCGCGCTCCACCGAGCGGTTGATCAGGCGTTTGCCCGGATTGCCACGCAACATCGCCGCGGCCGTTTCAATCGAGGCCACAAGCGGATAGCTCGGCGAGGTAGTGGTGTGCATCATAAAGGCTTCGTTAAACGTATCTTCGTCGTACTCACCTTTGATGTGAATTAACGAAGCCTGCGAAAACGCAGCCAGCATTTTATGCGTCGACTGCGTTTCGAAGAACACTTTGCCCGGCACACGCTCGCCGCTCATACCGCTTTTACCGGCGTAAATCGGGTGGAAATTGGTGTACGGCACCCACGCTGAATCAAAGTGGATCGACGGCACATCCAGCGTCTGCTTGATCCAGTTGGTGTTGTACAGCAGGCCGTCGTAGGTGGAGTTAGTGATCACCGCGTGAACAGGCCAGCTCGCGCCGGGGATCGTCGCGACCTTACCTTCTATGGCGTCATGCGTAAACTCACGACGCGGGATGCCGCCAAGAATACCGAGCGCGTTGCGCGTGGGTGACAGCCAGAGCGGCACGACGTCGCTCATCATCAGCAGATGCGCCAGCGATTTATGACAGTTGCGGTCAATCAGCAAGGTACTGCCTGCAGGGGCAGCGTACATCCCGACGATTTTGTTCGAGGTAGAGGTGCCGTTGGTCACCATATAGCTCTGTTCAGCACCAAAGGTGCGGGCAATATACTCTTCGGCCTCCAGATGCGGGCCGGTGTGATCCAGCAGAGAGCCTAATTCGGTGACTGAAATCGACACGTCCGCTTTCAGCGTGTTGCCGCCAAAGAAATCATAGAACAGGCAGCCCACCGGACTTTTTTGATAGGCCGTTCCTGCCATATGGCCTGGCGTACAGAAGGTATATTTGCCTTCCTTCACGTAGGTGAAGAGCGCGCGGGTAAACGGCGGCGTGATGTTATCGAGATATTCACCGGTATATTGCTGAATGCGGGTCGCAATATCGTCCGCCACGCCGAGCGAATATTCAAAGAACCACAGCGCCATTCGCATATCATTGGCGCTGACGTCCATCGTCGAGTGGGTATTGATGAACGCGTAAAGCGGGAGATATTCGTTCAGCTTGTTGATATCGCTGCACAGTTCGAGGTCATATTCATCCCAGTCGAAGATCACGCCACAGATACGCGGATTATGCTCGATGAACTTCAGCAGGTCGGCGCTGTTGTGCGGCCAGATTAGCTGATACCCGCGCGACTGCAGGGCTTGCTCCAGCTCCTTAATCGGCTCATCTTTATAAAAGACGCCGTGTGGCCCCATAATGGCAATGATTTTCATGGGCTTCCTCCTTAAAAAACATTAGCTAAGCATAGCCCGGCTAAACCGCAGGTATAAAAAAAGCCGCAACAGTGTGCGGCTTTTCAGATAATTATGAAGCTTACGCGTAACCGTAGGTCATCAGACGCTGGTAGCGACGGTTGAGCAGATCGTCTTTGCTCAGCACGTCCAGATCCGCCAGGTCAGCCAGCAGCTGTGCTTTCAGGGAAGCGGCCATCACTTCCGGCTTACGATGCGCACCACCCAGCGGTTCCGGGATGATGGAGTCGATCAGCTTAAGCTCTTTCAGGCGCGGCGCAATGATGCCCATTGCTTCTGCAGCCAGCGGCGCTTTGTCTGCGCTTTTCCACAGAATGGACGCACAGCCTTCCGGGGAGATAACGGAATAGGTGCTGTACTGCAGCATATTCACTTTATCGCCCACGCCAATGGCCAGCGCACCACCGGAACCGCCTTCACCAATAACGGTACAGATGACCGGCACCTTCAGACGAGACATCTCGCGCAGGTTGCGCGCGATAGCTTCAGACTGACCGCGCTCTTCTGCGCCCACGCCAGGGTAAGCGCCCGGGGTGTCGATGAAAGTGATGATAGGCATGTTGAACCGTTCAGCCATCTCCATCAGACGCAGGGCCTTACGGTAGCCTTCTGGTGCCGGCATCCCGAAGTTACGACGGATTTTCTCTTTGGTTTCACGACCTTTCTGATGACCAATGATCATCACCGGGCGTCCGTCCAGACGCGCGATACCGCCAACGATAGCTTTATCGTCAGCGTATGCGCGATCGCCTGCCAGTTCGTCAAATTCGTCAAACGCCAGGCGGACATAATCCAGGGTGTACGGACGCTGTGGATGGCGTGCCAGCTGGGCCACCTGCCATGCGCCGAGATCGGCAAAGATTTTGCGCGTCAGCTCTACGCTTTTCTCGCGCAGACGATGCACTTCTTCGTCGATGTTAATATCCAGTTTTTCATCCTGACGGCTTACCGCTGTCAGAGAATCGATTTTCGCTTCCAGCTCTGCAATCGGCTGTTCGAAATCAAGGAAATTCAGACTCATAGTATTCCTGTATTAGTCAAACTCCAGTTCCACCTGCTCCGAACCAATGAGGCCACGGAGATCGTTCAGTAAACGATCGCTCGGAGAGACACGCCACGTTGCACCAAAGCGCAACCGCGCACGTGCATCCGCCCTCTGATAGTAGAGATGTACTGGAATGGTCCCCGAGCGGTGGGGTTCCAGAGACTGACGGAGTCGGTTTAAAAGCTGGTCATCAATTTGCCTGTCCGTCAGCGAGATAGCAAGCCCGCGAGCATATTTTTCCCGGGCTTCGTCAATGTCCATCACTTCGCGGGCGGTCATTTTAAGCCCCCCGCTGAAGTCATCAAAGCTGACCTGTCCGCTGACGATAAGTATGCGGTCTTTTTCCAGCAAGTGCTGGTATTTATCCAGCGCGTCGGTGAATAACATCACCTCCAGACGCCCGGAACGGTCATCCAACGTACAGATGCCGATACGATTGCCGCGCTTGGTGACCATTACCCTTGCAGCAATCACGAGCCCCGCAGCCGTGGTGATTTTACCACGATCTGTCGGATGCATGTCTTTTAGCCTGTGGCCGCCGACATAGCGCTCAATTTCTTTGATGTACTGGTTGATTGGGTGCCCCGTCAGGTACAAGCCTAACGTTTCACGCTCCCCATCCAGTACCACCTGTTCAGGCCACGGCTGGCAGTTGGAGTATGACTGTTCAATCTGCTCTGGCTCTTCCGCCAGCACGCCAAACATATCCGCCTGACCAATCGCTTCCGCTTTTGCATGCTGATCCGCCGCTTTCAGGGCGTCGCCCAGCGAGTTCATCAGCGCGGCGCGGTGCGGTCCCAGCCTGTCAAACGCGCCGGACATGATCAGTTTTTCCAGCACGCGGCGGTTCAGTTTTTTGGTATCGGTACGGGCGCAAAGATCGAACAGCTCGCGGAAATACCCGCCGTTGTTACGCGCTTCGATGATCGCCTCGATCGGGCCTTCGCCCACGCCTTTGATCGCGCCGATCCCGTAAACGATCTCCCCGTCGTCGTTGACGTGGAAGTGGTAGAGACCCGAGTTAATGTCCGGCGGCAGGATCTTGAGCCCCATGCGCCAGCACTCGTCCACCAGGCCAACCACCTTCTCGGTGTTGTCCATATCGGCCGTCATTACCGCCGCCATAAATTCAGCAGGATAGTGCGCTTTCAGCCACAGCGTTTGATACGACACCAAAGCATAGGCGGCGGAGTGGGATTTGTTAAATCCGTACCCGGCGAATTTCTCCACCAGGTCAAAGATCTTAATCGCCAGTTCACCATCAACGCCGTTTTTTCTCGCGCCTTCTTCGAAAGTGCCTCGCTGCTTGGCCATCTCTTCCGGCTTTTTCTTACCCATTGCACGACGCAGCATGTCCGCGCCGCCGAGGGTATAGCCGGAAAGCACCTGGGCAATCTGCATCACCTGTTCCTGATACAGGATGATGCCGTAGGTTGGCTCCAGTACCGGCTTCAGGCTTTCGTGCTGCCACTGAACGTCCGGATAGGAAATCTCTTCGCGTCCGTGCTTACGGTCGATAAAGTTATCTACCATCCCGGACTGCAGCGGGCCCGGACGGAACAGGGCCACCAGTGCGATCATATCTTCGAAGCAGTCAGGCTGCAGACGTTTAATCAGATCTTTCATGCCGCGGGATTCAAGCTGGAAGACGGCGGTAGTCTCCGAGCGCTGCAGCATGTCGAAACTTTTTTTGTCATCCAGCGGGATAGCAGCGATGTCTATTGGCTCAAGGCCCTGCTTTTCCCGGCGCGGGTTGATCATCTTCAGCGCCCAGTCGATGATCGTCAACGTACGCAGGCCAAGGAAGTCGAACTTCACCAGCCCGGCGTATTCTACGTCGTTCTTATCGAACTGGGTAACCGGGTGCTGGCCCGCTTCATCGCAGTATAGCGGTGCGAAGTCGGTGATTTTGGTCGGGGCGATAACCACGCCCCCCGCATGCTTACCGGCGTTACGCGTGACGCCTTCCAGCTTGCGCGCCATGTCGATCAGCGCTTTAACTTCTTCGTCGGCTTCGTAGATTTCCGGCAGCTGAGGTTCGGCTTCAAACGCTTTTGCCAGCGTCATGCCCGGATCGGGCGGCACCAGCTTGGAGATACGATCAACAAACCCGTACGGGTGGCCCAGCACGCGGCCGACGTCACGGATAACCGCTTTCGCCGCCATCGTACCGAACGTAATAATCTGCGATACCGCATCACGGCCGTACATATCGGCGACGTGCTCGATCACCTGGTCGCGTTTCTCCATGCAGAAGTCGACGTCAAAGTCGGGCATGGAAACACGTTCCGGGTTTAGGAAACGTTCGAACAGCAGGTCAAACTCCAGCGGGTCGAGATCGGTAATTTTAAGCGCGTAGGCCACAAGCGATCCCGCACCGGAACCACGGCCCGGACCTACCGGCACGCCGTTATCCTTCGACCACTGGATAAACTCCATAACGATCAGGAAGTAGCCGGGGAAGCCCATCTGGTTGATCACCTGGAGTTCAATATCCAGACGTTCATCGTACGGTGGGCGTTTCTCTTTGCGAACGGCTTCATCCGGGAACAGGAACTCCAGACGCTCTTCCAGGCCTTCCTTCGATTTTACGACCAGGAAATCTTCCGTGGTCATGTCACCCGTCGGGAACTGCGGCAGGAAGTACTCGCCGAGACGCACGGTGACGTTACAGCGTTTTGCTATTTCAACGCTGTTTTCCAGCGCTTCCGGGATGTCAGAGAAGAGCTCACACATCTCCTCTTCGTTGCGCATATACTGCTGAGAGGAGTAGTTACGCGGACGTTTAGGATCGTCGAGGGTGAAGCCGTCATGGATCGCCACACGAATTTCATGTGCGTCAAAATCACCCGCTTCAAGGAAACGGACATCGTTGGTGGCCACCACAGGCAGACCGCGCTCTTCGGCGAGTGCCACGGCGGCATGCAGATAGCTCTCTTCGTCCGCGCGCCCGGTGCGGATCAGCTCAAGATAGTAGCGATCCGGGAAATACTCTTCGTAGAACGAGACGCACTGATCCACCAGCGCACTGTTGCCACGCAGCAGACACTTGCCGACATCGCCCATGCGACCGCCAGAAATCAGCAGCAGGCCTTCGTTCAGCTCTGCCAGCCAGTCGCGGTCGATCCACGGGCCCATCGCACCATATCCACGCTGATAGGCTTTAGAGATAAGCAGGGTAAGGTTCTGATAACCGGTGTTGTTCATCGCCAACACGGAGATCTGCGTCATTTCATCGCCGAGCAGCTCGCTCTGGACATGAAAATCTGCGCCGACAATTGGCTTTAACCCGGCACCATGCGCGGTTCCGTAGAACTTCACCAGGCCACACAGGTTGGTAAAATCGGTGATCGCCAGCGCAGGCATGCCAAGCGCGGCCGCCTTTTTTACCAGCGGTCCGGTCTTTGCCAGCCCATCGATCATGGAGTAGTCGCTATGCACCCGCAGGTGTACGAAACGTGGTTCAGCCATCTTCAGATTCCGCGTTACTTAATGACTTGCGTATTGATTCAGGACACCCGTCCCAGCGCGCGCTTCACCGGGCCAAAGCTGCGACGGTGGTGTTCGGTTGCGCCATGTTCAGCCAGCCTTTCCAGATGGAAAGGTGTGGGATACCCCTTATGCTGGGCGAAACCATACTGAGGGTAAGTGAGGTCCAGCGCGGCCATTTCGGCGTCGCGCGTCACTTTGGCAATAATAGAAGCTGCGCTAATTTCTGCGACCCGGCTATCGCCTTTGACGACCGCCATTGAAGGCATAGGCAATGCCGGACAGCGGTTTCCGTCAATCAGGACATATTCAGGAGAAATTTTCAGGCCCGCTACCGCACGCTGCATCGCCAGCATCGTAGCATGCAAAATATTCAGCTCGTCTATTTCATGCGGTTCAGCGCGCCCCAAGCTCCAGGCCAGCGCCTTCTCCTGAATCTCGCTAAACAACGCCAGCCGGCGCTTTTCAGACAATTTTTTAGAGTCGTTCAGCCCGATAATGGGACGAGCCGGATCGAGGATCACCGCCGCGGTGACCACTGCGCCTACCAACGGGCCGCGTCCTACTTCGTCCACGCCCGCTACAAGGTGGGTGTGAGGATAAACAAATTCCATCATTTTGCTAGCTCCAGCACCGCATCAGCCGCTTGCTCATCAGCATTACAGCGGATCAGTTGATGCAGTTCACGGAAGGTATCGTGCATCTCGTGGCTGGTCTTTCCGTTTGCCAGCAGCGGCAGCAGTGCATCCGCGAGCGCCTGCGGCTGACAATCATCCTGCAACAGCTCTTTCACCAGCTCGCGACCGGCAAGCAGGTTTGGCAGGGAGACATAATCCGTTTTCACCAGACGTTTTGCCAGCCAGAAGGTGAACGGCTTCATGCGATAACCGACCACCATCGGGCATTTCGCCAGCATACACTCCAGCGCCGCCGTGCCGGAGGCCAGCAGCGCGGCATCGCTCGCATACATCGCTTCCCGCCCTTTCCCGTCCAGCAGGCGGACGTGAAGATCCGGGGCGACTTCCGCTTTGATGCGCTCAAACTGCTCGCGGCGTTTGGCATTCACCAGCGGCACAACCACTTCAAGGTCGGGATAGGTCTGGCGAAGAATTTGCGCTGTTTTGAGGAAATCGGCGCTCAGCATTTCAACTTCAGCACCGCGGCTGCCAGGCAGCAGTGCCAGACAGTGCACGTCATGGGGAATACCCAGTACGTCGCGCGCCGCGTTTTTATCCGGATCCAATGGCATCGCATCCGCCATGGTATGACCGATAAAACGGCACGGAACATTAAATCTGTCGTAAAACGCTTTTTCGAAAGGCAGGAAAGCCAGCACCAGATCGGTGGATCTCCCGATTTTGAAAACGCGTTTCTGTCGCCACGCCCAGACGGACGGACTGACATAATGAATGGTTTTGATCCCCTGCTTTTTCAAATTCCCTTCGAGGGTAATGTTGAAATCAGGCGCATCGATACCGACAAACACATCAGGTTTGAGGTCGGTAAAACGGCGAGTGAGATCGGCACGAATATGAAGTAAGCGACGCAGACGCCCTAGCACCTCAACGATGCCCATCACGGCCAGCTCTTCCATCTCATACCAAGCTTCGCAACCTTCAGCCTGCATCAGCGGGCCAGCAACACCCACAAAGCGAGCATTAGGTACGCGAGCTTTTAGCGCGCGGATGAGACCAGCACCAAGAATATCGCCGGAGGTTTCTCCGGCGACCAGGGCTATCGTAAGCGGACGACTGTCGACCATTAACGAATCAGACCCCTTGTTGAACGGTCAAAGAACTCCATGAACGCGTTCACTTCAGGGTGTTTGTTCGCCAGCTCGGCAATTTCCGGCTTCGCCTCTTCCAGCGTTTTCCCGCTACGGTACAGCAGTTTGTACGCGTTGCGGATGGCTGTAATCGCTTCACGGCTAAAGCCACGGCGCTTGAGGCCTTCGATGTTCACGCCAAATGGCGTGGCATGGTTACCCTGCGCAATAACGTAAGGTGGAACGTCTTGCGCCACACCTGAGCAGCCGCCGACCATCACGTGTGCACCAATGATGCAGAACTGATGAACTGCGGTCATACCACCGATAATTGCGAAATCATCTACCGATACGTGCCCCGCCAGCGTTGCGTTGTTGGCGAGGATACAGCGGTCACCCACGGTACAGTCGTGCGCGATATGCGCATTAACCATAAACAGGTTGTCGCTGCCTACCTTCGTCAACCCACCGCCCTGTACTGTTCCACGATGAATGGTGACGCTTTCACGAATACGGTTACGATCGCCAATTTCCAGACGGGTGGCTTCACCAGCATATTTCAGATCCTGGTTAACTTCACCGATGGAAGCGAACTGATAGATCTCGTTATTACAGCCAATGGTCGTGTGACCATTCACCACAACGTGAGATTTCAGTACTGTACCCTCACCAATTTCGACATGGGGTCCAACAATACAGAACGGACCAACGTGGACGTTAGCACCAATGATGGCACCGGTTTCCACGATGGCAGTAGGATGAATAAAGGCAGATTTATCAATCACGTATCAGGACTCCCGGCTACGAGCACACATCATCGTCGCTTCGCAAACAACTTTGCCGTCAACCAGAGCTACGCCTTTGAAGCGAGTCAGGCCGCGACGCGTTTTTTCAAAAGTGACTTCCATGATCATCTGATCACCAGGCACAACTGGACGCTTAAAGCGCGCCTCATCGATACCTGCGAAGTAATAGAGTTCACCCGGCTCCAGTTTACCTACGCTTTTAAACGCCAGAATACCGGTTGCCTGTGCCATTGCTTCCAGGATCAACACACCCGGGAAGATAGGCTTACCAGGGAAGTGTCCCTGGAAGAAAGGCTCGTTAACGGAGACATTTTTCACTGCGCGCAGAAAACGACCTTCTTCAAAATCCAGCACACGGTCTACCAGCAAAAACGGGTAGCGGTGCGGCAGAAGTTCTAAAATCTCTTCAATATGCAGAGTATGAGTGTCAGTAGTCAAAATACTCTTCCTGTCAAATGTACTAAGTAGCAATAATAACACGGCCTGCCGGTTTATAAAAAAGCCGACAGGCCGGGAAAATTAGCGTTAAACGGATGAACGCTTAGTCTTGTTGATCGATTTTGCGCTCAATCGCTTTGAGACGCTTGCTCATATCATCAATATTCATCACCAGAGCAGCTGTTTTACGCCAGACCTTGTTCGGTTGCAGCGGAATGCCTGAGGAATAGACGCCAGGTTCAGTGATAGGACGCATAACCATGCCCATACCTGTCACCGTCACTTTGTCGCATATTTCCATATGGCCGTTGATCACGCTGGCACCGCCAATCATGCAGTAACGGCCAATTTTGAGGCTGCCTGCCATGATCACGCCGCCCGCAACTGCGGTATTGTCGCCAATCACAACGTTATGTGCAATCTGGCACTGGTTATCAATGATAACACCATTGCCAATAATGGTGTCGTCAAGCGCACCGCGGTCAATAGTGGTACAGGCACCGATCTCAACACGATCGCCGATAATCACGCGACCCAACTGTGGGATCTTAACCCAGTTACCCCGATCGTTGGCGTAACCGAAACCGTCAGAGCCAATCACCGTGCTGGATTGAATGAGGCAATTTTCGCCAATCTCAACCTCGTGGTAGACAGATACATTGGCCCACAAGCGGGACCCTGCACCAATCTTCGTATTTTTACCAACAAAGCAGCCAGGACCAATCACCACGTTGTCACCCAGCACTACGCCGGATTCAATGACAGCGTTTGCGCCAACTGCAACGTTGTTACCCAGCTGAGCCGTCGGATCAATTGAGGCACTAGCCGCAATGTTCTGCGCCGGCTGCGGCGTGGTATCAAGAATTTGGGCCATGCGTGCATACGTCAGGTAGGGATTTTTCACTACCAGAGCAGCGCCAGTGGCAAACGGAAGATCGTCCTGCGTCAGAACAACGGCAGACGCCTGGCATTGAGCCAGGTGTTCACGGTACTTAGGGCTTACCATGAAAGTGATGTTGCCAGCTTTAGCAGATTGCATGGACGCAACAGCGGTGATGACGATATCGCCATCACCGTGTAATTCTGCACCCAACTGCTGAGCTAAATCAGCCAGTCGAATTGAAGGCATTACTTATTTAACCTGTTTCAGAACATCAGCGGTGATGTCTTTAACATCGCTGCTGTTGAAAGCAACGGCGTTCGCATCAACAACCAGATCGATGCTCTGGTCGGCAGCAACAGCTTTAACTGCAGACTGAATGCGAGTAACCAGTTTACCGCGCTCTTCGTTAGAACGACGCTGACGATCCTGCTCGAAAGCCTGCGCTTTCTGGGAGAAGGTCTGGCGCTGAGCCATTACGTCTTTTTCCAGCTTGCTGCGATCGCTTGCTTTCATGGTAGAACCATCGCGCTGCAGACGCTGCATTTTAGTCTGGAGGTCGCCTTCCATACGTTGCAGTTCGCTAGCACGGCCTTTGAATTCGTTTTCCAGCGTCGCAGAAACGCCCGTTTTCTGTGCAACTTGCTGGAACAAATTACCCATGTTGACGATTGCGATTTTGTCCGCTGCCTGAGCAGAAGTTGCCATCGCTAAACCGAGACCTGCAGCTAATAACCACTTTTTCACAATTAACTCCTTACCATCCCATTGGCACCTGAAGGTACCGTTCTTTGCGTGGCAAGGCGATCGTGTTACCGATCGCCAGTTGTCAGCGCTACACTGCCAACGCATTCCTTTGCAGCGAATTATTACCAGGTTTTACCAATGTTAAACTGGAATTGCTCCGCTTTGTCTCCATCGTATTTCTTAAACGGCTGGGCGTAAGAGAAGACCAACGGCCCCAGCGGTGACATCCATTGTAATGCGATACCTGCGGACATGCGAATGTTGCCCGGATCGCTGTAGTCTGGAACACCTGCCGCACGCATCTGGGCGGTATTCTCCCAGTTGGTATCCCACACCGTACCCGCATCCATAAAGAAGGAGGTACGGACAGAGTTCGCGTACTTGTCGCTGATGAACGGCGTAGGCGTGATGAACTCAAGGCTCGCCACGGCCATGGCGTTACCGCCGACTGCATCATCAGAGCTACATACTTGTTTCGGATCACGGCTTGCGCAGTTATCTTCGTCATTACCGCCGTAGTAGACCGCTTTCGGACCAATGTTATTGGACTGGAAGCCACGAACGGTGCTGGAACCACCCGCATAGAAGTTCTCATAGAACGGCAGCTCTTTACTGCCAATCCCGTCACCGTAGCCCCAACGAGTACGACCCAAGACAACCCACTTGTGGTCATCATCAATTGGGAAGTAAGACGCCGTGTCCAGCGTCAACTTGTAGAACTCGTTATCAGAGCCAGGAATGGTCACTTTACCGTTCAGGTTGACGCGAGAACCTTCCGTAGGGAAGTAGCCACGGTCAAGGCGGTTATATGTCCAGCCGTAGTTGAAGGTGAAGTCATCCGCCGCGAAACCGTTGTCATCACTGGACGTACTTGCCGACTGGCCAATGGAATCCAGATAACGCCACATTGCCACCTGCGGCTGCATGTTGGACAGGTCGTTATGCACATAACCTAAGCCCGCACGCAGGGTGTTGTATTCGTTCACCGGGAAGCCGAGCGTACCGTCTACACCGTAACTCTTGTTGGTATAGGAGGACAGATCCGCGTCGTCTGCTTTAAAGTCGTTATAGAAGATACGACCACCCAGGCTCACACCGTCAACGGTGAAGTATGGGTTTGTGACAGAAAACTCAGAGTAGGTCTGGTAGTCGTTTTTGGTACCGTTGATACCAACAGAGTACCCCGTACCCAGCCAGTTATCCTGCTGAACACCGACCTGGAAGCTCACACCGCTTTCAGTACCGTAGCCCACACCGAAGTTGAAGCTACCGGTGTTACGCTCTTTTACTTTATAGACGACATCAACCTGATCCGGGCTGCCTGGTACACGCTGGGTATCAGTATCAACCGTCTCGAAGTAACCCAGACGATTCAGACGCTCTTTACCCTGGTCAACCAGGTCGCTACCCAACCACGCCCCTTCCATCTGGCGCATTTCGCGGCGCAGAACGGAATCTTTAGAAGTATCGTTACCTTCGAAGCGGATCTTACGCACGTAGAAACGGTTACCCGCATCAACGTTCACGTGCAGCTTAACGGTTTTCTCTGCGTCGTTGATTTCCGGCTGAGTTTGTACGCGCGGATAGGCGTAACCATAGCGGCCGAGCAGCTTTTTAATACTGTCTTCCATTTTGGTGACTTTAGAACCGCTATACAGATCGCCGGGCTGAATTTTGGTCAGCGACTCAATCTCAGCAGAATGCCCCGCCAGGTTTCCACTTACTTCAACGCCAGAAAGCTTGTACTGATCGCCTTCTGTGATGTTAACCGTAATGTAGATCCCTTTCTTGTCCGGAGTCAGACTGACCTGAGTTGAATCAATGTTGAAACGGGCATAACCGCGATCCAGATAATAGCTGCGCAGGGTTTCAAGGTCGCCTGCCAGTTTCTGTTTCTGGTATTTACGATCGCCCACCACGTTCCACCACGGCACTTCGTCACGCAGCTGGAACGTTGAGATAAGCTCGTCGGTGCTGAACGCGTGGTTACCCACAATGTTGATCTGTTGGATCTTCGCAGAAACACCTTCCTGGAAGACCAGTTTCAGGTCAACACGGTTACGCGGCAGCGGCGTCACTACCGCTTTCACGCTGGCGCTGTATTTACCGACGCTGTAATAGAAGTCTTCCAGACCTTTTTCAATGTCTGCAAGGGTTGTGCGGTCCAGGGACTCCCCCACACGAACACCGGATGCTTCAAGGTTTTGCTTGAGCATGTCATCTTTCACCGACTTGTTGCCGGAGAAGGTGATACTGGCGATCGTTGGACGTTCTTTTACCTGTACCAGCAGCGTATCACCATCGCGCAGAACGCGAACGTCCTCAAAGTTGCCAGTGGCAAACAGAGCACGGATGGTGTTACTGATATCTTCATCATTAACCGTATCGCCGGGGCGCACAGGCATACTGAGGAGGGCCGCACCAACGGCGACACGCTGGAGGCCTTCGAAATGAATATCTTTCACTACGAACCCGTCAGCACCGTATACGGTGGCGCTGCTAAACAGCAGCGACGCTATGAGCAACTTTTTCATCGCCATCGTTATTATGCGTTCTTCCTAACACTCTCTTACAACCGAGAGAAATCATTGAAAAGTGCAAGCCCCATTAACAGCACCAGCAAAATCGAGCCAATGCGATAACTAAAGTCTTGAACTCGCTCGGATACCGGTCCGCCTTTTAGCTTTTCAATGGCTAAAAACAGCAGATGGCCCCCGTCTAATACGGGAAGCGGGAACAGGTTGATTATCCCGAGGTTCACGCTAATGAGCGCGAGAAACATGAGATAGTAAATCACCCCGAACTCCGCTGACATCCCAGCCCCCTGAGCAATCGAAATAGGCCCACTGAGGTTGTTCAGTTTCACATCACCGGTTATCAATTTCCCCAACATGTTTACCGTCAGCTTCATCAGTTGCCATGTTTTATCCGTGGCTTCAAGGATGGCGCTGAACGGCCCATACTGGCGTATTGTCTTGTACTCATCTGGCAGTGGGATCACTTTCGGCACAACGCCTGCAAACCCTTCTGCCTTTCCGCTGCTCGATTTGGTATCCGGAATCAGCGTCAGTGAGAGCGGACTCCCCTGTCTTTCCACTTCCAGCGCGAGCGATGTACCCGGATTATCGCGTACCAGAGTAACAAAGGTCATCCATTGTGTTAATGGTTGACCATCGACTTTAACGATCCTGTCGCCCGCTTGCAAACCCGCTTTACTCGCTGCGGAGTTAGCCTGTACTTCGGCTAATACCGGTTCGATTTGCGCGCTGCGCGGCCGAATCCCCAGAGCGGAAACGGGATCTTCTTTGTCGGGTTCGAAACTCCAGTGGCGTAAATCCAGCACTTTTTCCTGCCGCTGGTCTGATCCAAAAGGCGACACGCTGACAGTCGTCTTCTCATCACCAATTTTCGCAACCAGCTGCAATCGCACGGCATCCCAATCAGGGGTTTCGATGCCATCAATCGCTTTAAGTTCCATCCCAGGTGCAATTTGCCCACTCGCTGCGATAGAGCCAGGGGCAATTTCACCGACAACCGGACGCACGCCAGGGACACCGATGATAAACACCAGCCAGTAAGCGAAGATAGCAAAGATGAAATTGGCTACCGGACCGGCAGCAATGATGGCAGCACGTTGCCCAACGGTTTTGTTGTTAAACGCGCTGTGTCTCAGTTCTGGCGCAACAGGCTCGACGCGCTCGTCGAGCATTTTAACGTAGCCACCCAGCGGAATAAGGGCGATGACAAACTCGGTGCCATGGCGATCGGTACGCTTCCAGAGCGATTTACCAAACCCGATGGAGAATCTCTCCACCCGCACGCCACAGCGTCGAGCAACCCAGAAATGGCCAAATTCATGCACGGTAATCAGTACACCCAGTGCAACAATGAACGCCGCCAGATTCCAGAGAATGCTCAGCATAAAACCTTCCGTTAAATCGTCCCGAATACCAGTAAAAGCAAGCAAGCAAACACTGGAACAGCCGCCGTCAGGCTGTCAATACGATCCAGTATCCCGCCATGGCCTGGAATCAAGTGACCACTGTCTTTAATCCCTGCTTCACGCTTGAACATACTTTCGGTGAGATCACCCAGTACCGAGGCCAGCGCAGCGAAAATTGAGCACACCAGCAATGTTGACGGTGCAACCTCCAGATTCGCCCAGAGGCCATAACCCCAGGAGATGATCGCCGCCGTAAATAGGCCGCCGATGAATCCTTGCCAGGTTTTACCTGGGGAAACCTTCGGCGCCAGTTTATGTTTGCCGAACAGTTTACCAAACATATAGGCTCCAGAGTCAGCCCCCCAGACGAGAATCATCACATAAAGCAGCCAGAGGGCACCGCTATAGTGGTTTTCGTCATAGTGCCAGGCGCGCAGCGCGACCATACCCCAGAAAAATGGAACAATTGTGAGCAGACCAAAAATAAGGCGCAACACTTTAGAATTTCGCCACAGCGCCGCAGAGCCTGGATAAAAAAGCACCAATACAAGCGCAGCAACCCACCATGCCAGCGATATCCATAAGGATCCGGCAACCAGCGGTTGGTGAATATCGTGATGATATTCAGGCAACGTGAACAGCATCAGGGCCAGGATAAAGCCACAAAGCACCGCCAGCCATACCCGCTGTGTGCGCGAGGTAAAGCCGCTAAACTGTCCCCATTCCCAGGCGGCAAGCATGCACACCACCAGCGTAACAATCGCGAATCCCACTGGGGGCAGTAAAAACAGCGCCGCAATGACAATGGGTATTAATACAAAAGCGGAAATCAGGCGATACTTCAGCAAAAGCTACCCCCATCAGGCTTTGTCGCCACCAGGCTCGGTGCCGCCGAAACGACGCTCTCGATTGGCAAAGGCATGCAGCGCACCTTCAAAGTCTTGTTCATCAAAATCGGGCCAAAGAACATCAGTAAAGTAAAGTTCGGCGTAGGCGATTTGCCAAAGCAAAAAGTTACTTATGCGGTGTTCTCCCCCTGTCCTTATTACCAAATCCACAGGCGCCAGTTCATTCATGCAGATTTGCCGACTGAGCGCCTCTTCATCAATTTGGTCGGGTCTCAACAGCCCTTCCTGAACCTGCTCGGCAAGATGCCGAACGCCCTGAATAATATCCCAGCGTCCGCCGTAATTCGCCGCGATATTGAGCGTCAGGCCGGTATTATTTTCCGTCAGCGCTTCTGCTTTGCGAATCCGTTCCTGCAAACGTGAGTTAAAACGACTGGTTTCGCCAATAATACGCAGGCGGACGTTGTGGCGGTGCAGGCTTTTTACTTCGCTATCGAGCGCCCACACAAACAGTTCCATCAACGCAGTCACTTCCTGCGGTGGTCGATTCCAGTTCTCACTGCTAAAAGCATAGAGCGTTAACGCATCAATGCCGTTATTGGCGGCAAAAGAAACGGCGCGGCGAACGGACTTCGCCCCCGCTTTATGCCCAAAGGCTCGTATCTTCCCTTGTCTTTTCGCCCAGCGGCCGTTGCCATCCATGATGATTGCTACATGACGACAGCCATGCGCTGGCAAGTTTTCGCTCATTGGTTGATTCGCAGACAACATAACGCGTTTTTAGTCCCTGAAAAGGATTTAACGGTACACAGGAATACTGAAGCCTATACATAAAAAAGCCGTGTCAAACCACGGCTTACCTGACCACATAAAGTCAAATACCTGCGATCAGGTGGCGCAGACTATATCACTGAAGCACAACGCTAACAAATAGCACGACGACTAGTGGCTGCTTTATCACCAGCTTGCGAGACGTGTCACCAGTTTACGCGCAACAATGCGAGCCTCTGCATCGACCGCCAGCACCTCTTCCACGCTTTGTGGCTCGCGCAAATCCATCAATTCAAGCACTGAAAGATTCATTGCTGCGATATCGGTAAAGCGGATCTGCTGATTCAGAAATGCCTCAACGGTCTCTTCATTCGCTGCATTCAGTGCCGTCGTCGCCGCCTGCCCTTGGTCAAAGGCCGTCATCGCGAGCTTAAGGCACGGGTAACGGTCGTAATCAGGCTCGCTAAAGGTCAGTGAACTCAGCTTGCAGAAATCGAGCGGTTTTGCCCCGGATATCACACGGTTTGGCCACGCCATGGCGTGAGCAATAGGCGTGCGCATATCCGGTTCGCCCAACTGAGCAAGCACGCTGCCATCCTGATAGCGCACCATAGAGTGAATCACCGATTGCGGGTGGATCAGCACTTCCATCTGTTTCGCTGACGCATTAAACAGCCAGCGCGCTTCAATGTATTCCAGACCTTTATTCATCATGGTGGCTGAATCAACGGAGATCTTACGACCCATCGACCAGTTCGGATGACGGCACGCCTGATCCGGCGTCATTGCGCTCAGTTCTGACAGTGGCGTTTCACGGAACGGGCCACCAGACCCGGTGAGCAGAATCGACACGACGCCATTCTGCTCCAGGTCAGCGTACCCCAGGTTCTGTTGAAAAGGTTGCGGCAAACTCTGAAAAATGGCGTTGTGTTCACTATCAACCGGTAAAAGACGTGCTCCGCGCTGCTTGACCGCCTCCATAAACAGGCGTCCGCAGGTCACCAGCGACTCTTTATTCGCCAGCAGAACATCTTTACCGGCATCAATAGCGGCAAGCGTCGGCAGGAGCCCAGCCGCACCAACGATGGCGGCCATCACCTGATCGACCTCATCCAGCGCCGCCATCTCGCATGCCGCCTGCTGACCGCTGAGCACCTCGGTGCGGCTGCCCTTTTCCTGCAGCTGCGCTTTCACCTGGCGAGCACTCTCTTCGTCATCCATCACCGCAAAGCGGGGCGTAAACTCCAGACACTGCTCCACCATGCGCTGCACGTTTTTACCGGCCACAAGGGCGGTCACGGTGTAGCTTTCAGGATTATGGCGAACCACGTCAAGAGTGCTGCAACCGATAGAGCCGGTTGAGCCAAGGAGTGTTAAATGCTTCATGAGATGCCCGGAAAAAAGTTAGACCAGATAAAAGCAAAACGCCGCCAGTAAGACACAACGTCCCCTGAACGGCGTTTATCAGTGTACGACAGAAATCAGAACTGCATCAGTTCCGCTTCTTTATCTGCCAGCGCCGCATCAATTTTCTTGATAGCCGCGTCGGTCATCTTCTGCACGTCATCCTGGGAACGACGGTCATCATCTTCGCTGATCTCTTTTTCTTTCAGCAGCGCTTTTACTTTATCGTTCGCGTCGCGACGTACGTTACGTACGGAAACACGACCTTGCTCAGCTTCACCGCGCACCACTTTGATCAGGTCTTTACGACGTTCTTCGGTCAGCGCAGGCAGCGGAACGCGGATGTCAGCACCCGCAGAGCTTGGGTTCAGACCGAGGTCAGACGCCATGATCGCTTTCTCAATAGCCGGGCTCATTGAACGATCGAATACGTTGATTTTCAGCGTACGGGTATCTTCTACGGTAACGCTCGCCAGCTGACGCAGTGGAGTTGGCGTACCGTAGTATTCTACGATGATGCCATCCAGCAGGCTTGGAGAAGCACGGCCAGTACGGATTTTGCTGATTTGGTTTTTGAACGCTTCTACGCATTTATCCATGCGTACTTCAGCATCTTTTCTGATGTCGTTAATCACGTTACGGATCCTTGAAAACTTGTCTCAGGCAGACTAACCGCCAGCACAGCGCTACAGGTGTGCTAAGTATAGTCGCGTTTAATTCATGACAACGCCAAAGGCGCGTCCGGGTAAGATACCACTACAAAGTAAAGCGGAATCTTACCTGTATTTATCGCCGACGGAAATTATTCCGTGATCAAAGTGCCTTCTTTTTCGCCCATTACAACGCGGCGCAGTGCGCCCGGCTTGTTCATGTTGAAGACACGGATCGGCAGTTTGTGGTCACGAGCCAGCGTGAAGGCGGCAAGATCCATTACTTTCAGCTCTTTATCCAGCACTTCGCTGTAGCTCAGCTGATCGTACATGGTCGCAGACGGATCTTTTGCCGGATCGGCAGTAAACACGCCATCCACTTTGGTCGCTTTCAGCACCACATCGGCTTCGATTTCGATACCGCGCAGGCAGGCAGCGGAATCGGTGGTAAAGAACGGGTTACCCGTACCGGCGGAGAGGATCACCACGCGGTTGTTGCGCAGCAGGCTGATGGCTTCTGCCCAGCTGTAGTTATCGCACACGCCGTTCAGAGGAATAGCGGACATCAGGCGGGCGTTCACATAGGCGCGATGGAGCGCATCACGCATGGCCAGGCCATTCATCACGGTTGCCAGCATACCCATGTGGTCGCCCACAACGCGGTTCATCCCCGCTTTCGCCAGACCAGCACCACGGAAAAGGTTGCCACCGCCAATGACCACGCCAACCTGAATACCCAGTTCGACCAGTTCTTTGATTTCCTGTGCCATGCGGTCAAGGATGCTTGCGTCAATACCGAAGCCTTCCGTTCCCTGCAGCGCTTCGCCACTCAGCTTAAGCAGAATGCGTTTGTACACGGGTTTTGCATTGGTAGCCATGTTTCTTTCCTGAGACTGTCAACGATTAAGATGGGGTTAATTCTGGCGACATGTTATGCCGCAAACCAGCGCAGGGATACAGTAACCTGTCTGATTTTGTATGACGGGTGACAAAAAGAAGCCGCCCTCAGGCGGCTCCTTTTCAATCATTAAGACTGCTTGGACATTGCAGCAACTTCTGCTGCGAAGTCAGTCTCAACTTTCTCGATGCCTTCGCCCACTTCGAAGCGGATGAAGCCAGTTACGTCAGCGTTGTGCTCTTTCAGCAGCTGAGCAACAGACTTGCTTGGATCCATAACGAAAGGCTGGCCAGTCAGAGAAACTTCGCCGGTGAATTTCTTCATGCGGCCTTCAACCATTTTCTCTGCGATTTCTTTAGGCTTACCAGACTGCATCGCGATGTCCAGCTGAACCTGGTACTCTTTCTCTACCACTTCAGCAGACACGTCTTCTGGCTTAACGAATTCTGGCTTGCTTGCAGCGATGTGCATTGCCAGCTGTTTAACCAGCTCTTCATCAGCGCCTTTAGCCGCAACCAGAACACCGATACGTGCGCCGTGCTGGTAAGAACCCAGTACTTCGCCTTCCAGGGAAGATACGCGACGGATGTTGATGTTCTCACCGATTTTAGCAACCAGCGCAACACGTTCTTCTTCGAACTGTGCTTTCAGAACTTCAACGTCAGTGATTTTGCCAGCAACAGCTGCGTCCAGTACTTTGTTCGCAAATGCCTGGAAACCGCCATCTTTAGCAACGAAGTCAGTCTGGCAGTTAACTTCCAGAATGATACCGTAGGTGCCGTCGATTTTAGTGATGATCACGCCGTCAGCAGCAACGTTGCCTGCTTTCTTAGCTGCTTTGATCGCACCGGATTTACGCATGTTTTCGATTGCCAGCTCAATGTCGCCGTTCGCTTCAGTCAGCGCTTTTTTGCAATCCATCATGCCTGCGCCAGTACGCTCGCGCAGCTCTTTTACCAGGGATGCGGTAATTTCAGCCATTCTTAAATCCTCGGGAGATGTGAACTGCCCGGCCATAAGCCAAACAGTATAAATTGAAAAAAGGGGCCGATAATTGGCCCCTATTCATACACGGTACTAATAAGGGGTAAAACCTTATTATTCAGCTTCTACGAAGCTTTCTTCCGCCTGAGAAGCCAGATCCTGGGAACGGCCTTCACGAACGGTAGCAGCTACAGCGCTCAGGTACAGGCTAACAGCACGGATTGCGTCGTCGTTACCCGGGATAACGAAGTCAACACCGTCCGGATCGGAGTTGGTATCAACGATAGCGAATACCGGGATACCCAGGTTGTTAGCTTCTTTGATTGCGATGTGCTCGTGGTCTGCATCGATTACGAACAGCGCGTCTGGCAGGCCGCCCATATCTTTGATACCGCCCAGGCTGTTTTCCAGCTTGTCCAGTTCACGAGTACGCATCAGCGCTTCTTTCTTAGTCAGCTTATCGAAAGTACCGTCCTGAGACTGGGTTTCCAGATCTTTCAGGCGTTTGATGGACTGACGAACAGTTTTCCAGTTGGTCAGCATGCCGCCCAACCAGCGATGGTTCACGAAGAACTGGTCGCAGCTGTTAGCAGCATCTTTCACAGCTTCGCTTGCAGCGCGCTTAGTACCAACGAACAGAATCTTACCTTTACGGGAAGAGATCTTGTTCAGCTCAGCCAGGGCTTCGTTGAACATTGGTACAGTTTTCTCAAGGTTGATGATGTGAACTTTGTTACGTGCGCCGAAGATGAAAGGCTTCATTTTCGGGTTCCAGTAACGGGTCTGGTGACCAAAGTGAACACCAGCCTTGAGCATGTCGCGCATGGAAACAGTTGCCATGTTTAAAACCTCTATAGTAAAAGTTGGGGTTATGCCTCCACGTATCCCATATTACCGACCCCAAAGGGCACCCCGGAATATGTGCCGATACGTGTGTGTTGTTACACAAAGTGAGATTTGTCGCTTCCGTCCAGCCTGTGTATCTGAAATGGATCGGAAGTCCGGCGCGCTTTATACCACAAAACACGGCCAGAAACCAATAATTGTTGACGGTGTGTGCTGTTAATGATTCTCAATTTGGCAGTGGGTGCGCCAGACTGTTACCATTGACGACACTTGAACTAGTATTGTCGAAAAAATCGACACCGATGGACAGATTACATGGCTATCTCTATTAAGACTCCTGAAGAAATTGAAAAGATGCGCGTCGCCGGTCGTCTGGCCGCTGAAGTGCTGGAAATGATCGAGCCGTTCGTGAAGCCGGGCGTCAGCACTGGCGAGCTGGATCGCATCTGTAATGACTACATCGTCAACGAGCAGCACGCGGTCTCCGCCTGCCTCGGCTACCACGGTTTTCCAAAATCCGTGTGCATCTCTATAAATGAAGTGGTTTGTCACGGTATTCCGGACGACGCAAAACTGCTGAAAGATGGCGACATCGTTAACATCGACGTGACCGTCATTAAAGACGAATACCACGGCGACACCTCTAAGATGTTCATCGTAGGCAAACCGACCATCCTCGGCGAGCGCCTGTGTAAAGTGACGCAAGAGAGCCTCTACCTGGCACTGAAGATGGTGAAACCAGGCATCCGTCTGCGCACTATCGGTGCGGCTATCCAGAAGTTCGTGGAAGCGGAAGGTTTCTCCGTGGTGCGCGAGTACTGCGGGCACGGCATTGGTCGCGTCTTCCACGAAGAGCCGCAGGTTCTGCACTACGATGCGGATGACGGCGGCGTGGTGCTGCAGAAAGGCATGACCTTCACCATTGAGCCAATGGTCAACTCTGGCGATTACCGCATCCGCACCATGAAAGACGGCTGGACGGTGAAAACCAAAGACAGAAGCTTGTCTGCACAGTACGAGCATACTATTGTGGTAACAGACAACGGCTGCGAAATTATGACGTTGCGCAAGGATGACACCATCCCGGCGATACTGACGAACATTGAGTGATAAAAGAGCCGGCGAATGCCGGCTTTTTTAATGGCGATAGCTTTTTCTTATGGGTGGCGCACGATGAGTAATCTTTTACCCGAACAGTATGCTAACACAGCCCTTCCCACCCTTCCCGACCAGCCCGACAACCCGGGCGTCTGGCCGCCGCATGAGCTGAAGTGTGCCGATATCAAAGCACATATGGATGTCTTCCAGCGCTGGCTCAGTAGCGCGTTTGACGCAGGCATTTCCGCCGAGCAGCTCATCGAAGCACGCACCGAGTTTATCGACCAACTGCTGCAACGCCTGTGGATCGATTACGGCTTCGGGCAGATTAGCGACGTCGCGCTGGTTGCCGTCGGGGGCTATGGTCGCGGTGAACTGCATCCGCTTTCCGATATCGACCTGCTGATCTTAAGCCGCAAAAAGCTGCCGGACGAACAGGCGCAAAAAATTGGCGAACTGCTGACCCTGCTCTGGGACGTGAAGCTGGAAGTGGGCCACAGCGTGCGCACCCTGGAAGAGTGTCTGCTGGAGGGGCTATCTGACCTGACCGTCGCCACCAACCTGATTGAAACCCGCCTGCTGATTGGTGACGTCGCGCTGTTCCTGGAGCTACAAAAACACATCTTTAGCGACGGTTTCTGGCCGTCAGAAAAGTTCTTCGCCGCGAAGGTCGAGGAGCAAAACCAGCGCCACCAGCGTTACCACGGCACCAGCTATAATCTTGAACCCGATATTAAAAGCAGCCCCGGCGGCCTGCGCGACATTCATACCCTGCAGTGGGTCGCCCGTCGCCACTTTGGCGCGACGTCAATGGATGAGATGGTCGGCTTCGGCTTCCTCACCGAGGCCGAGCGTAACGAGCTAAACGAGTGCCTGCACCTGCTGTGGCGCATCCGGTTTGCCCTGCATCTGGAAGTCACCCGCTACGATAACCGCCTGCTGTTTGATCGCCAGCTCAGCGTGGCTCAGCGCCTGAATTACCAGGGTGAAGGCAACGAGCCGGTTGAGCACATGATGAAGGATTTCTTCCGCGTCACCCGCCGGGTGACCGAGCTGAACCAGATGCTGCTGCAGCTGTTCGACGAGGCCATTCTGGCCCTGACGGCAGACGAGAAACCGCGCCCGATTGATGATGAGTTCCAGCTGCGCGGGACGCTTATCGATCTGCGCGACGAAACGCTGTTCATCCGCGAGCCGGAAGCGATTCTGCGGATGTTCTATACCATGGTGCGCAACAGCACCATCACCGGGATCTACTCCACCACCCTGCGTCATCTGCGCCATGCGCGCCGTCATCTGACTCAGCCTTTGTGCTATATCCCGGAAGCACGCGCCCTGTTCCTGAGCATGCTGCGCCACCCGGGCGCCGTCAGCCGCGGCCTACTGCCGATGCACCGCCACAGCGTGCTGTGGGCGTATATGCCCCAGTGGTCGCATATTGTTGGTCAGATGCAGTTCGATCTTTTCCACGCTTACACCGTGGATGAACACACCATCCGCGTCATGCTTAAGCTGGAAAGCTTTGCGAAAGAAGAGACGCGATCCCGCCACCCGCTGTGCGTTGAACTGTGGCCACGCCTCTCCCATCCTGAACTGATCCTGATCGCCGCCCTGTTCCACGATATCGCCAAAGGTCGCGGCGGCGACCACTCGGTGCTGGGGGCGCAGGACGTGCTGAAATTTGCTGAGCTGCATGGGCTGAACTCACGCGAAACGCAGCTGGTGGCCTGGCTGGTCCGTCATCACCTGCTGATGTCGGTTACCGCACAGCGACGTGACATTCAGGATCCTGAAGTCATTAAGCAATTCGCCGAAGAGGTGCAAACGGAAAACCGCCTGCGCTATCTGGTCTGCCTGACGGTGGCGGATATTTGCGCCACCAACGAAACCCTGTGGAACAGCTGGAAGCAGAGCCTGCTGCGCGAACTGTACTTCGCTACCGAAAAACAGCTGCGTCGTGGTATGCAAAGCACCCCGGACATGCGCGAGCGCGTGCGCCACCATCAGCTGCAGGCGCTGGCGCTGCTGCGGATGGATAATATTGATGAAGAGGCGCTGCATCAGATCTGGGCGCGCTGTCGCGCCAACTACTTTGTGCGCCACAGCCCAAACCAGCTTGCCTGGCACGCGCGGCATCTGCTGAAGCACGATTTGTCGAAGCCGATGATCCTGCTCAGCCCGCAGGCCACGCGCGGGGGCACGGAGATCTTCATCTGGAGCCCGGACCGACCCTATCTGTTTGCCGCCGTCTGCGCCGAACTGGACAGGCGTAATCTGAGCGTTCATGACGCGCAGATTTTCACCACCCGCGACGGCATGGCAATGGACACCTTTATTGTGCTGGAGCCGGACGGCAGCCCGCTGTCGTCGGACAGGCATGAAGGGATTCGTTTTGGTCTGGAGCAGGCCATTACCCAGCGCAGCTGGCAACCGCCGCAGCCGCGTCGCCAGCCTGCAAAATTGCGTCATTTTACCGTCGATACCGAGGTCAATTTCCTGCCGACCCACACCGACCGTAAATCGTTCCTGGAGCTGATCGCGCTCGACCAGCCAGGGCTGCTTGCTCGCGTCGGCCAGGTTTTTGCCGATCTGGGAATTTCGCTTCACGGGGCCCGAATTACAACCATTGGCGAGCGAGTAGAAGATTTATTTATAATCGCCACAGCGGACCGGCGTGCCCTTAATAATGACCTACAGCTTGAAGTGCAACAACGGTTGACAGCAGCCCTCAATCCAAACGATAAAGGGTGACGTGTTTTTTAGTGAAATGGAAAGAGTAAACAATGCAGCAGTTACAGAACGTTATTGAGTCCGCTTTTGAGCGTCGCGCCGAGATCACCCCGGCAAATGTGGATACCGTGACCCGTGAAGCGGTAAACCAGGTTATTTCCCTGCTGGATTCCGGCGCATTACGCGTGGCAGAAAAAATCGACGGTCAGTGGGTCACTCATCAATGGCTGAAGAAAGCCGTGCTGCTCTCTTTCCGTATCAACGATAACCAGGTTATCGACGGAGCAGAAAGCCGCTACTTCGATAAAGTGCCAATGAAATTCGCTGACTACGACGAAGCGCGCTTCCAGAAAGAAGGCTTCCGCGTGGTACCACCTGCGGCAGTGCGTCAGGGCGCGTTCATCGCACGCAATACCGTGCTGATGCCATCTTACGTGAACATCGGTGCTTACGTTGACGAAGGCACCATGGTGGACACCTGGGCGACAGTCGGCTCTTGCGCGCAAATCGGTAAAAACGTTCACCTGTCCGGCGGCGTCGGCATCGGTGGCGTACTGGAACCGCTGCAGGCTAACCCAACCATCATCGAAGACAACTGCTTCATCGGCGCACGTTCCGAAGTGGTTGAAGGCGTGATTGTGGAAGAAGGCTCCGTGATCTCCATGGGCGTTTACATCGGCCAGAGCACCCGTATTTATGACCGCGAAACCGGTGAAGTTCACTACGGTCGCGTTCCAGCGGGTTCTGTGGTGGTTTCCGGCAACCTGCCGTCTAAAGACGGTAAATACAGCCTGTACTGCGCGGTTATCGTGAAGAAAGTGGATGCGAAAACCCGCGGTAAAGTGGGCATCAACGAGTTGCTGCGCACCATCGATTAATCGGGTATAACAAAAAGCGGGGGCAACCCCGCTTTTTTTGTATCTGAGGGTGGCGAAAATAGATTTTTTCGTTAATTATTCAAAGGTTATGTTGAGATCAAGGGTACCGCTATGTACGATAATCTGAAAAGTCTGGGCATTACCAATCCTGATGAAATTGATCGTTACAGCCTCCGTCAGGAAGCCAATAACGATATTCTTAAAATCTATTTTCACAAGGACAAAGGTGAGTTTTTCGCCAAAAGCGTGAAGTTTAAATATCCACGCCAGCGCAAAACCGTGGTGGCTGACGGCATCGGTCAGGGTTACAAAGAAGTACAGGAAATCAGCCCTAACCTGCGCTATGTGATCGATGAACTCGATCAGATCTGCCAGCGCGACCGCACTGAAGTTGATCTCAAGCGTAAGATCCTTGACGATCTGCGTCACCTTGAAAGCGTTGTGACGAATAAGATCAGCGAGATTGAAGCAGATCTTGAGAAATTAACTCGCAACAAATAAGTTGGGTGCGGCCTGATGCCCTCACCCCGGCCCTCTCCCACAGGGAGAGGGTGAAAACCGTACACACCATCATCTCTGTTCGTCCAGCTGCAGCGCCACATACAGCAGCAGCCTGTCGTCAAAATTCCCCAGATCCAGCCCCGTCAGCTCCGAAATCCGGTTTAACCGATACTCCAGGGTATTGCGGTGAATAAACAGCGCCTTCGAGGTCGCCAGCGGCTGCACGTTGTGACGGAACCAGGCCTGCAATGTGCGGCGCAGCAGGCCGTTGTTGTCCATGGCTTTCAGGCGCACTAATGGCCGCGCCAGCTCGTTGGCCTGCCAGCCGCCGCGCAGGCTGTCGAGCAGCACCGGCAGCATCAAATCCTGATAGAAATAACTGCGGCTTTCCGGCATACGCTGTTTACCCACCATCATGGTGGTGCGTGCGGTCCGCCAGGAGCGGGCGATACTGCCCGGCCCGGTGAAGTAGTTGCCCAGCGCAACGCGAAAACGCAGCTGGCCGTTCTCCTGCATGCGTGCAATCAGCTGATCCACACGGCGGCGATGGTCTTCTGCATCCCAGCGGCCAAACTGATTGAGCGCGGGTTTAAGCACCACCATTTCAGTCAGAGACACAATCGCCACCAGGTTATTGCGTTCCGGCGTCGCCAGCGCATTTTGCAGCTGCTGCAACTCTGCCATGGCGCTGTCCACGCCAAGCTGGCCGCTATCGACCTCAATCACCGCCACCACGCGCGGCTGGTTCAGATCGATCCCCAACCGCTGCGCCCATTCGCTGAGTGCAGGCGTATGCTCATCCGCCTGTATGAGGTTCATGACCAGCTCTTCGCGCAGGCGGCTGTCCTGGGCGAGAAGGTGCATCAGGCGCGACTGCTCCAGCATCATCTCCGCCGTCATACAGACCAGCTCGCCGTATTTACGCAGCGACTCCGGCTCGCCGGTCAGACCGATTACCCCCACAATCTCACCTTCAAGGCGCAGCGGCAAATTGATGCCCTGACGTACGCCATGCAGGTGTTTCGCTACCGCATCGTCGATATCGACCACGCGGCCCTGGGAGAGCACCAGCAATGCACCTTCGTGCAATTCCCCAATACGCTCGCGATCGCCGCTGCCGATAATGCGCCCGCGAGCATCCATCACGTTGATATTGGTATCAATGATGCGCATGGTGCGCGCCACGATATCCTGCGCCATTTTGGTATCAAGATGCCAGCCAGCCATGTAACCCTCCTGTGAGCAGAGCTCAAGCATAGGGAAGTTCAGCGACGGCTGCATTGTGCGAATGCACAAAGAGAGAGGGAGAAGTATGGAGTTGTGGTAACAGTCACAGAAACGAGAAAGCCCCTGCGAACAGGGGCTTGAGAGGATTACTGCATCAGCAGATAAAGCGAGGTATCACCACGCTGGATATTCAGCGCCAGCACGGAAGGCTTGCTGTCGAGAATTTTGCGCAGTTCAGCGATGTTTTTCACCGGCTGCTGGTTAGCGCCCATGATCACATCACCTTTTTTCAGGCCGATACGGGCTGCCGGTGAATTCGCTTTCACGTTGTTCACCACCACGCCTTTATCTGCGCCTTTATTGCTCATCTCGGCACCTTCAATCCCGCTGAAGATGGTGCTGGAATCCACCTGATTCTGGCTGCTCTGCTGCAGCTCCAGGCTCACGTTAACCGGCTTACCGTCGCGCAGCAGGCCGAGGGTGACTTTGCTGCCAATCGGCATCGAGCCTACTTCGGCACGCAGGGCGGCAAAGCTGCTGATCGGCTTACCGTTCAGGGAAGTGATCACATCCCCCGCTTTAATGCCCGCCTTCGCCGCGGAGGAATTCGGCATCACCTGGCTGACGAATGCCCCACGCTGGGCGTCAACCTTCATCGCTTTCGCCAGCTCGGAGTTCAGCTCAGTCCCGAGGATACCCAGCTCACCGCGTTTCACCTGGCCATACTGCACCATCTGCGCGGTCAGGTTTTTCACCATGTTGCTCGGGATAGCAAAGCCGATACCGATGTTGCCACCGTCCGGTGCCAGAATGGCGGTGTTGATACCGATCAGTTCACCGTTCAGATTCACCAGCGCACCGCCGGAGTTACCGCGGTTGATCGCCGCATCCGTCTGGATAAAGTTTTCGTAGTTTTCCGCGTTCAGGCCGCTACGACCCAGCGCAGAGACGATACCTGAAGTCACGGTTTCGCCCAGGCCAAACGGGTTACCGATTGCCACGGTGTAGTCACCCACGCGCAGCGCGTCGGAATCGGCAAGCTTAATCGCCGTCAGGTTTTTCGGATCCTGAATCTGGATCAGCGCGATGTCGGAGCGCGGATCTTTACCCACGACTTTGGCATCGAATTTACGCCCGTCGCTCAGCTGAACTTTAATGGTGCTGGCGTTATCCACAACGTGGTTGTTGGTCACCACGTAGCCTTTTGCGGCGTCAATGATGACACCCGAGCCAAGCGCCATGAATTTCTGCTGCTGGCCGCCGCCCTGGCTGTCATCTCCTGCCCCACCGCCCTGACAGAACGGGGAACTCTGGAATGGCGAACCGTCCTGGCAGAACGGCGAGTTGTCGCCGAAGAACTGCTGGAAGTTACGCGGCATACGCGGCGTATTGACGGTCGTGCTGCCCTCAACGTTAATACTCACCACCGATGGCATCACTTTTTCGAGCATCGGTGCCAGGCTTGGCATCTGCTGCGCGGTTGCTGCCGACGACGCGGTCTCGGCTGCAGTAGCAGTCAGAGGAGACAGCGCTAAACCTAAACTCAGAGCCAGTGCACTCATTGCTAATGTGGTTTTTTTCATGTTTCTCAATCTCGATTTACCAGATAACGCAAAATTGCTGTGTAACTCAGATTCGTTTTATACCGCTTAGTTCCGGGATTAAGTTTATGGAAAAAGTAAAAATTTATTGGTCGTCTTTACAAAACTCAGCGCTTATTCCACGGCCATGAGCTTGCGGTACTCATCCCAGGCATATAAATCTGTCATGCCGCTGATATAGTCCTGGATAAGGCGACAGCGATAATAATATTCCATCACTGGCCATTCCGGGGAGTGGCGTTCCAGCTTACCAATCGCTTCGACATACGCCAGACGATGACGGGTAGAAAGTTTCTGATAAAGCCGGGATTCGATAGGTATTCGCCGCACGCGCTCGTGTTCCACCAGCTCGCTGAATTCATCGACTGATAAGTGAAGCAACGGGGAATAAATTTCCAGTAACCCACTGATCACCCGGTATCCTTGCAGCTCTAATTGCTCCACGTCCGGATGGCTGAACACATGGCGCATCGCCACATGTTTATAAAGCTCAAGGAGTTGACTGAAACTGCTGTCATCTTCCAGCAGCGCGTGATTGAATTCCCCGCTGAAAATCAGCGGCAAATTATCAATAAAGCGCGACGCCGCGTAAGGCACCAGCTTATTTAATGTATTGACCCGTAAATACATAAAGAACTGATCTTCGGTACTGCGGCTGAGGGAATTCGAGCGCGATTTTTCCCAGGCATTTTCGACGACCTGAGAAAACAGCGACCCTTTTTCATGTTTACCCCAGGCATCATAAAGATGCTGATAAAGCTCCTCGACGCTGAATATTCTTTTCTCAACGGCGTCTTCCAGGTCGGCCACGCAATAGGAAATGTCATCGGCGGCTTCCATAATCCACGTTAATGGGAAACGCCCCTTTGGCGTTAATGAAAGTTCTTTACGCAGCCGCTCAATATAGGCCTCTTCGGAGAGATAGTAGCCCGGCTTTTTCATCAGGTAGCTGTGCGTGGCAGGCGTTTCTTCCATCCACCAGGCCGGGCGCGTGTATTTGAGTATGCAGCCCACCTGCGCCCACGTCAGATTCATGCGCATCAGGGAGTGCACCAGGCGGATCCCCTGCGCGTTACCTTCAAAATGGCAGAGATCCTGACGGACTTTGCGACGCAGATCGTTAAGGCTCTCTTCACCCTCACGCAGGCGTAAATCCCTCACCACGCAGCGATCGTCGCTCAACGGCTGGCTTTTCGCGTCCAAAGGGAAAAGCCGCTGCTTAAACCAGTCGTTGATTGCCGCCTCGCCGAAATGCCCGAAGGGCGGGTTGCCGATGTCATGCATCAGGCAGGCCATCTCAACGATGCTTTCAAACGGCCCGGTCAGTTCATCCAGACCATAAGTTTCCAGCAGCCGCTGCTCTTTCAGGCGGCTCAAAATCTCTTTGGCAATGTAGCGCCCAACCTGCTGAACTTCCATAGAGTGGGTTAAGCGCGTGCGCACCGCGGCGTTACGCTCCAGCGGGAACACCTGGGTCTTTTGCTGCAAGCGCCGGATAGCGGGCGAGTTAATGATCCTCCCGCGATCGCTCTCGAAGATACGCAGGATCTCATGTTCGCTCTTTTCGCCCTGCGGCGAACGGAAACGTCGGTGCCAGTTAATTTTGGTGCGAAAATCGATTGGTGCCATGTGCTCCCCCGCGTGAGAATGCGTTTCCCCTTAACCGCATGATAGACTATGCATCTTAACAAGGCACATCGCGAGTAAATCTATGAAAATCGGCATTATTGGTGCAATGGAAGAAGAAGTTACGCTGCTGCGTGACAAAATTGAGAACCGTCAGACTCTCTCTCTGGGTGGTTGTGAGATCTACACCGGCCAGCTGAACGGTGTTGACGTGGCTCTGCTGAAATCTGGCATCGGTAAAGTTGCGGCTGCGCTGGGTGCGACCCTGCTGCTCGAACGCTGCAAGCCGGACGTGATCGTCAACACTGGCTCTGCGGGCGGTCTGGCGCCGACGCTGAAAGTGGGTGATATCGTCGTTTCCGACGAAGCACGTTACCACGATGCCGACGTGACCGCCTTCGGCTACGAATATGGTCAGCTTCCAGGTTGCCCGGCCGGGTTTAAAGCCGACGACAACCTGATTGCCGCGGCAGAAAGCTGCATCGCAGAACTGAACCTCAACGCGGTACGCGGCCTCATTGTCAGCGGTGATGCGTTCATTAACGGCTCCGTGGGCCTGGCGAAAATCCGCCATAACTTCCCGCAGGCGGTTGCCGTTGAGATGGAAGCAACCGCGATTGCTCATGTTTGCCATAACTTTAGCGTACCGTTTGTGGTGGTTCGCGCGATCTCTGACGTGGCAGACCAGCAGTCCCACATTAGCTTTGACGAGTTCCTTGTTGTGGCGGCAAAACAGTCCACCGTGATGGTGGAGCGTCTGGTGCAGAAACTGGCTCGTGGCTAAACATACCGTCAGGGCGCTGGCCGCCCTGCTTCTTCTCGCACCGGCATGGCTTTTCGCCATGCCGCGTGTGATTACTCTCTCCCCCGCGAATACCGAACTGGCCTTTGCTGCCGGGATCACCCCTGTGGGCGTGAGTAGCTTTTCGAATTATCCCCCCCAGGCCGCCAGCATTGAGCAGGTCGCGACCTGGCAAGGAATGAATCTCGAGCGCATTGTGGCGCTTAAGCCTGACCTCGTGCTGGCCTGGCGTGGCGGCAATGCCGAGCGGCAGGTCAACCAACTGACCTCACTGGGTATTAAGGTCATGTGGGTGGACGCAGTCAGTATTGAGCAAATCGCCCAGACGCTGCGCGATCTGGCCCCTTTTAGCCCCACGCCCAAAAAAGCCGAGGACGCTGCGAAACAGATGCTCAGCGACTATGCAGCGCTGAAATCCCGGTACAACACCCCCGCCAAAAAACGCATCTTTCTGCAATTTGGTAGCCAGCCGTTGTTCACCACCGGAAAAGGGTCGATTCAGAACCAGGTGCTGGAAATCTGCGGCGGCGAAAATATCTTTGCAGCCAGCCGGGTACCCTGGCCTCAGGTCAGCCGTGAACAGGTGCTTGCACGCCAGCCGCAGGCCATCGTCGTGGTCGGAAATGCGAGCGATATTCCTAAAGTTGAACACTTCTGGCAAAGCCAGCTTAAAATTCCGGTGATCCCGCTCAACGGTGACTGGTTTGAACGCGCCAGCCCGCGTATTATCCTCGCCGCAAAACAACTCTGTGCCGCGCTGGCAGAGAGTCACTAACATAGATAAATACTTTTCGAGGATTTAACGATGCTCGTGTATTGGCTGGATATTCTTGGCACAGCCGTTTTTGCTATCTCCGGCGTTTTACTCGCCGGAAAACTGCGCATGGATCCGTTTGGCGTGCTGGTGCTGGGCGTTGTGACCGCCGTGGGCGGCGGAACAATCCGCGATATGGCGCTGGCAAATGGCCCGGTGTTTTGGGTAAAAGATCCCACCGATCTGGTGGTGGCGATGGTCACCTGCATGTTGACCATTGTACTGGTTCGTCAACCCCGCAGATTACCCAAATGGATATTGCCTGTGCTGGATGCCGTCGGCCTCGCCGTGTTTGTCGGTATTGGCGTTAATAAGGCGTTTAATGCGGGTACCGGTCCGATGGTGGCGATCTGCATGGGTGTATTAACCGGCGTGGGCGGCGGGATCATTCGCGACATTCTGGCGCGTGAAGTGCCGATGATCCTGCGTACTGAAATTTACGCGACGGCCTGTATTGTAGGGGGAATTGTTCACGCCACCGCGTATTACACCTTTGCGGTCCCGCTGGAAAATGCCGCGATGCTGGGGATGGTCGTGACGCTGGTGATACGTTTAGCGGCGATACGCTGGCACCTGAAGCTGCCGACGTTTGCGCTGGATGAGAATGGCAGGTAAATGCAAAACGGTAACCGCAAGGTTACCGTTTTTAGCGTTTTGCCGGGGTGAGGGCATCTTCCCGCACCCTCTTAAATACTGAACGACGAACCACACCCACAGGTGCTTGTTGCGTTCGGGTTGGTCACCACAAAGCGCGAACCTTCCAGACCTTCGGTGTAATCAACCGAACCACCGACCAGGTATTGCAGGCTCATCGGGTCAACCACCAGCGCGACGCCCTGCTTCTCGATGGTCATGTCGCCCTCGTTCACCTGGTCGTCAAAGGTAAAACCATACTGGAAGCCGCTGCAGCCACCACCGGTAATATAAACACGGAGTTTCAGTTCCGGATTGTCTTCATCGGCAATCAGGACTTTTACTTTTTTGGCTGCTGCTTCGGTAAATTCGAGCGGTACAGCTACTACGTCATCACTCATCTTATGCTCCCATGAATACTGCATACTGCTATTGGGTAAAAATCACCCAATTCTTTTTTTCATTATCTAATACCCTGGTAATTCATTCAAGTATTCTGCGTTGAGGCCCGTTCAGCCTCCTGTTTCGCCAGGGTCCGTGCAAGAATGGTGGAGTATAGCGGTTTTCCACCCAGGAATTGGGCTAATAGTGTCGCGCCGAGACAGGTAATGATCATTGGCAAAATGAGCTGGTAATTGTCCGTCATCTCAAGCACCAGCACGATCCCGGTCAAGGGTGCACGCAGGGACGCGGCCAGCAACGCCCCCATTCCGGCGACGGCAAACGTCCCGGCTTCAAGATGATAGGCCGGGAAAACCACGGCCGCCGCCATGCCAAAAGCGGTTCCCAGCAGCGTGCCCAGCGCCAGCATCGGGGCAAAAATGCCGCCAGGCGCGCCGGAGGAGAAGCAGAGTACGGTAGTGATCACCCGCGAGATGAACATGAACAGCAAAAGACCAATGCTGAAATTCCCCGCTGCCGCAATGGGGATAAGCCCAAAACCGCCACCTGCCGCGTTAGGTTCGATAAAGCCCAGAACCCCGCACATGCCGCCGAGCAGCCCCCCCACCAGCACCCATTTGGTCGTGTTACCACCGTGGATCCGCTGGAACATGTCCTGAGCACGTAAAATAAGGCTGTTAAACAGCGGGCCAACAATGCCAAAAATCATGCCGAGGATCAGATACAGCCACAGCGTATTGACCGGCGCATTGGTGAGCTTTCCGACCTCGATGACCGCCCCTTCGCCATTGAAAAGGCGAAAGACGATGCTCGACATGATCACCCCGGTAAACACCGCTTTTATCGAGATCAGGTTATAGCGAAACTGAGCGCGCATCTCTTCGATAATAAACAGGATCCCCGCCAGCGGGGCATTAAACGCGGCGGAAAGCCCTGCGGCGGCACCGGTTGCCAGCAGCGTATGGCGGGCTTCAGCACTGCGCATCCTGAACAGATCGCTGACCATACGGCCAACATTACCGCCCAGTTGTACGGTCGGCCCTTCGCGCCCGAGCACCATTCCCGCACCAAGCGTCCCCAACCCGCCGATAAACTTCACGGGAAGCACGCGCCACCAGCGGACCGGACGCAGCTCTTCGAGCGCCCCTTCTATTTCCGGGATCCCTGAACCGCCCGCTTCCGGGGCAAATTTCCGTACCAGAAAATAGCCCATCATGGCGAGCAGTGCAGATAAACCAAACGCCAGGATCCAGACCAGCCATTCGCGATCGGCATAACCCGCAACGGTGCCAATACGCCAGTTAAGCACGCCATTGACGGCCTTTTCGAACGCGACGCCCACCAGCCCCGCCAGCGTTCCCACCACGGCAGCGCCCAGCAGAATCGCCAGCGGCGTCTTGTCGCGGTTGAGCAGTCGTCGGATGCTGATACGGTGTCGCGCGCGCGCAAACTGTTGTTCTTCAAATGAGGGTGAGTCTGATTTCATTGCCTGTTCTTTTCGTCATACAAATCGCCGTCAGGATTTTACCAGAGACCGCCCCACCGTCTCCTGAAAATTACTTAACAAATCTTAAAGCATTGCCAGGGTAAAAATTTCATAACCATCCCCGAATCACTTAGAATAGTGTGCTTAATCATTTTATACGAACCAGGAACGACGCCATGAGCAAGTCTGAAAACCTCTACAGTGCAGCCCGCGAGCTTATTCCGGGTGGCGTGAACTCACCTGTGCGCGCCTTTACCGGCGTGGGCGGCACGCCGCTGTTTATCGAACGTGCTGACGGCGCGTATCTGTATGATGTCGATGGCAAAGCCTATATCGATTACGTCGGCTCCTGGGGCCCGATGGTGCTGGGGCACAACCACCCAACCATTCGTAACGCGGTGATTGAAGCGGCTCAGCGCGGCCTGAGCTTTGGTGCGCCAACCGAAATGGAAGTCAAAATGGCGGAGCTGGTGACCGAACTGGTGCCCACCATGGACATGGTACGTATGGTGAACTCCGGCACCGAAGCCACCATGAGCGCCATTCGTCTGGCGCGTGGTTTTACCGGTCGCGATAAAATCATCAAATTCGAAGGTTGCTACCACGGCCACGCCGACTGTCTGCTGGTGAAAGCGGGCTCTGGCGCGCTGACGCTCGGCCAGCCAAACTCGCCGGGCGTACCGGCCGATTTCGCTAAGCATACCCTAACCTGCACCTACAACGATCTGGACACCGTTCGCGCGGCATTCGAGCAGTATCCGCAGGAGATCGCCTGCATCATCGTTGAGCCGGTTGCGGGCAACATGAACTGCATCCCACCGCAGCCTGACTTCCTGCCAGGCCTGCGCGCCCTGTGCGACGAGTTCGGCGCACTGTTAATCATTGATGAAGTGATGACCGGCTTCCGCGTGGCGCTCGCGGGTGCCCAGTCTTACTACGGCGTCGAGCCGGACCTGACCTGCCTCGGCAAAATCATCGGCGGCGGCATGCCGGTCGGGGCATTCGGTGGTCGTAAAGACGTCATGGAAGCGCTGGCACCAACCGGTCCGGTTTACCAGGCGGGCACGCTCTCGGGCAACCCCATCGCGATGGCAGCGGGTTTCGCCTGCCTGACCGAAGTGGCTCAGCCGGGTATTCACGAAACCCTGACCGACCGTACCACGCAGCTGGCAAACGGTCTGCTGGAAGCGGCAGAAGAGGCCGGTATTCCTCTGGTGGTCAACCACGTGGGCGGGATGTTTGGGATTTTCTTCACCGAGGCGAAAACCGTGACCTGCTATCAGGACGTGGTGAAGTGCGACGTTGAACGCTTCAAGCGCTTCTTCCACCTGATGCTGGACGAAGGCGTGTACCTGGCACCGTCAGCGTTCGAAGCGGGCTTTATGTCCGTGGCGCACAGTGAAGAAGATATCAATAACACCATTGACGCGGCGCGTAAGGTGTTTGCGAAGCTGTAAGGGCATTGCCGGGTGGCGCTAACGCTTACCCGGCCTACGATTGTTCTCCCTCTCCCCGTGGGAGAGGGCATCAGGCCGCACCTGACTACCGGCTCTGCTTTCTCAACAGATAAATAAAGTACGGCGCACCGATAAAGGTCGACAGCAGACCCGCAGGGATCTGATACGGGAACAGCACCATTCTTCCGCACCAGTCCGCGAACACCAGCATCACCCCGCCCGTCAGGGCCGACATCACGATATGCGGCATCGTCCGGCGGAAGCCCATCATTCTGGCAATATGTGGCGCCATTAACCCCACAAAACTCAGCGGTCCGATAGTCATGGTTGCCGTCGCCGTCAGGCACGCAGCCAGCAGCAGCAGCGCCACGCGCGCTGGCGTCAGCGCCATCCCCACCGCACGCGCGGTTTCACCGCCAAGCGGCAGGATGGTCATCCAGCGACGGCACAGCGGAACCACCGCCAGCAGCGCTATCATAACGATCCCTGACCAGACAACCTGACTGCCGGTGGCATTGTAGGTTGAGCCAGAAATCCATGTCAGGATCTTCGCCATACGCGGATCGCCGCTGGCCTGCAGCATCATCAGAAGCATCGTGAAGGCGGTGCTCAGCGCCATCCCGGCCAGCAGCATACGGTGAGGTGAAAATCCGCCGCGACCGGCAGCAATCAGGATAATCATCAGCGTGACCGCCGCACCGATACTTCCGGCTGGCAGTAGCCAGCCAAACGCATTGCCCGGCACGAAGAACAGCATCAGCACCACGCCAAACGCCGCGCCAGAACTGATACCCAGGACTTCCGGGCTTGCCATCGGGTTGCCGGTGAGACGTTGAATAATGCACCCCGCGACCGCCAGCATCACGCCTGCGATCAGCGCAGCGAAGATACGTGGCCAGCGCCACTGTAGCAGTTCATTGAGTAGATCACCCGTTGCCCAGTGCCAGCCCGAGGCATCGCGTCCGAAGGAGAGCGCCGCGAACGAGGCAATGATCAGTACCGCCAGTCCCGCCAGGCTAAACCACAGGACCGACTGCCTTTCAGCATGGACCTTATCACCCGCATCCATAGCGGGCGCGCTCATGCTGCGCAGGCGCGGCAGCAGCCACAGCAGCAGTGGCGCACCGACGAGTGCGGTCACCGACCCGGTAGACACTTCCATCCAGACTCGCGCCAGCCAGAGAATGATTTGATCGGAAAGCCAGAGGATCAGCGCCCCAATCAGTGGCGCCAGCATCAGACGCGTCAGCAAACGACGCGCCCCGAGCATTTTCGCCAGCAGCGGCGCAAACAGGCCGATAAACCCGATGATGCCGACCGCGTTTACCAGCAAAGCACTTAGCACAATCGCCAGCGCCAGCGCGCCCAGACGCGCCAGCGACAGGGCAAGACCCAGATTGCGCGCCACGCCGTCGTCCAGCCCCATTAGGGTCAGCGGACGTAGCAGCAGCAGCGTCAGCACCACGCCGCCAATCAACTGTGGCCACAGGCGCTGCACGATGCTCCAGTCGGTCTGGGTGAGCGTCCCGGTACTCCACATGAACATGCTTTGCAGCTGGTCGTGATGGAACAGCACCAGCAGCTGGTTGATCGCCCCGCAGTAAAGGCTGACCACCAGACCCGCGAGGATCAGCGTGACCGGTGAAAGACGTTTACCCCACGCCACGCCAAAGACCAGCGCGCCCACCACGCATGCCCCCGCGAGTGCTGCAAACTGCGAGGTTAACGCACCCAGTAGCGCCCACAGCGTGGTAATGGTGATCCCAAGCTGTGCGCCGGTTGCGACCCCCAGCGTGGTCGGTTCGGCCAGCGGGTTACGTAAAACCTGCTGGAACAGCACGCCCACCAGCCCTAAACCAGCACCGACTAAAAGGGAGATCGCCAGACGCGGCAGCAGGCTGTAGTGGAACAGCATTTGCTGAATATTATCGATATCCGGCGCGGCAAAGGCAGCGCCCCACTGTTCGCGCGGTAACGCGGTCGAGAGGTTGAACCAGGTTAACGCCAGCGCGACAAGGCAAAGCAGCGCCAGCAGAAGCGCCGGGAAACGGGCAATACGTGTACTCATGCCTTGCCTCCCATCGCGTTGTCCAGCACGCGGGCAAAATGCATCGCCGACAGCGTCGCGCCGTAGAACCACACCGCCGGCGCGCGCAGGAAACGTTTCTCGCGTACGAACGGCATCGCCTGCCAGAGCGGGGTCGCCATCAGGGTTTGCATTTCGCGCTCGTTGCCGTGATCGAAGCACAGCACGTCAACATCGCGAAATGCCGCAAGGCGATCAATGCCGACGGCGGTGCTCCCCCAGAAGGTCATCTCCCCTTCCCAGGCGTTGCGAATACCGAAGCTGTCGAGCACTTCCTGGAACAGGCAGTTATTACCGAAGACCAGCATATGTCGGGCATCCAGCAGCGTCACCATCAGTAAAGGACGGTCGCCCCGGTGAGCAAAGCGCGGCTTCAGGGAGTCAATCAGGGCATCAAATTCGTCGAGGTGTTTTTTGGCTTCCGCCTCGCGGTTGAGGAAATGCGCCATCTCGTTAATGGAGTTTTTTGCCATAGCCAGCGGTTTTTTACCGTCGCTGAAAGAAAATCCGCGTCCTGGCGCAATGCGCGCCATGGTCTCTTCTGACGGACCGTAGCCCGCTGACCAGAACAGGAACGACGGTTTCATCTGGGTAAGCAGTTCGAGGTTTGGCTCCGTTCGCAGGCCGATGTCGATGACCGAGTCCGGCAGCTTAGGCTCGTTCACCCAGAGGTTATAGTTAGGAATGTCCGCCACGCCATACGGCGTGACGCCGAGCGCCATCATCAGCTCGACCGGCAGCCATTCCAGCGCCACAATCCGATGTGGATCTATCGCGGCGGCACGGGCAGTATTCATTTTTAACAGCAGCGGTGACAGCGCCATCGCCATCAGCAGGCGACGGCGGCTCATTGAGATTGAATCCAGCATCAGTAGACGAAGCTCACCGGTGCAGCCCCGGCTGGGTGAGGCAAAATCCCCATCGGAATACCGTAAATGGTTTCCAGCGTTTCGCTACGCATCAGCTCGGACGGCGTTCCCTGCGCAATCATCTCGCCCCCGCGCAGCGCGACGAGATAATCACAGTAGCGCGCTGCCATGTTGATATCATGCAGTACCGCAATCACCGTCAGCCCACGCTGCTGGCTTAAACGATGCACCAGCGCCAGAACGTCGACCTGGTGGGCAATATCCAGCGCAGAGGTCGGTTCGTCGAGCAGCAGGCAACGGCTGTCCTGCGCCACCAGCATCGCAATCCACGCGCGCTGACGCTCACCGCCGGACAGGCTATCCACCAGACGGTGCGCCAGCGGCTTTAATCCTACCAGCGCAATCGCCTCTTCCACTTTCTCTCTGTCGGCCACGCCGAAGCGACCAAGCGCCCCGTGCCACGGATAACGACCAATCGCCACCAGCTCACGCACCGTCATCCCTTCTGCCTGCGGTAACTGCTGCGGCAGATACGCCACCTTGCGGGCAAAGGCCTTGCTGTTCCAGCTTTCCAGCGGCTGACCGTCCAGCAGGATATCGCCTTCCGACGGCGGCTGATGGCGTCCAAGCATCTTAAGCAATGTGGACTTACCAGAGCCATTATGACCAATCAGGCCAGTGACTTTACCTGCGGGGAATGTCAAAGAGAGCGGATGCAGCAGGGTGCGCCCGGGTACGCGAAAGGAGAGATTGCTGAGCGAAAAGGTGGTGTCGGATTGCGTTTGATTATCCTGCATATCAGCCAACTTAAATAAAAAGGGCACGGCGAACCGTGCCCGAAGAGAGATTAGAAGCGGAAGGTCGCGGTGGCAACAACCTGACGTCCAGCACCCCAGTAGCATGCATATTCGCTGTAGCAGCTGGAAACGTACTCGCGGTCAAAGATGTTGTTCACGTTGACGCCGACTGAAGAGCCAGGCATTCCGAAGCGCGCCAGATCGTATTTAACCGTCGCATCTGCCAGCGCGTAACCCGCCACATTAAACGACTCGTAGGCTTTCGGTGAGGCGGCGGAGTAGTAGGACACGGTATTGCCGATATAACGGGTACCCGCACCGACAGTCAGACCGCTCAGCGCCGTTTCGTGGAAGGTATAATCCGCCCACAGAGAGGCCATGTTGCGTGGCACTTCCGCCGGGCGACGTCCTTCATACCAGGTATCATGCGTATATTCCGCATCGGTGTAGCTGTAGGATGCCGTCACGTTCACGTTGGCAGACACGGCCGCTTTTGCTTCCAGTTCGAAGCCACGGGAACGGATTTCTCCACCCTGTACGCTAAAGCCGCTGGTCGGGTTCGCAGGATCGGCGGTCAGATTGTTATTCTTGGTCAGCTGGTACACCGCTGCAGTGACAACAACAGGCAGATCTTTCGGGACATACTTCACGCCCGCTTCGTACTGCTTGCCGCGAGCCGGATCGAACGGCTTACCGTCCTGGGTCGTCCCCGAAATCGGTTCGAAAGATTCGCTATAGCTAAAGTACGGCGTGATACCGTTGTCGAACAGGTAGTTGATTCCCCCGCGCCAGGTGAATGCCTGGTCGTTAATTTCCGCGGTGGTTCCGCTGGCGCGATTCAGGGCTGACGTTTTTGCAAAGTCATAGCGGCCACCCATCGTGAGCACCCACTTATCCCATTCAGCCTGGTCCTGAGCGTACAGGCCCGTTTGCTCCTGACGGTTAAGCATCTGATACAGGTAGTAAACATCGACGTTCGGATTACCGTACTCAGGCTTCGTCATGCTGATAGGATCAGCGGTGCCATAGTCAGCATTAATGTCATTACGCATGCGGAGGTAATCGACACCCGTCAACAGAGTATGATCAACTGGGCCGGTCGCAAATTTGGACTGAAGCTGCGTATCAACGGTGAAAGAATTCAGATTTTCATCAGAACGGACATAGGCACGGCTGATTTGTGCCGGGGCGATATAGCCATTGCCGTAGACTGAGCGGTAAAGGGTATTGATTTTGCTGTAGCGCAGATTTTGACGCACGGTGAAGGTGTCGTCGAATTGATGCGAGAAGCTATACCCCACCATCTTCTGACGACGGGAGATCTTGTTATCTTCCTCGCCTTCATTGAAATCAGTCGGCAGTTTATGCGCGTTGCCGTTGGCGTCGTAGTAAGGCACAACGGTGCCTTCCCGCGGCAACCAGCCGTAATAGCCTGCATCCGGATCGCTCTGGAAGTTACTCAGGAAGGTAAAATCGGTTTTATCATCAGGACGCCAGCTGAAGGAAGGCGCAATCGCGTAGCGGGTAGACTTCACCATTTCCTGCTGCGCATTTTCGCTGCGCCCCAGACCGGTGAGGCGATACGCCCATACGCCGTCATCGTCAATCGCATCGCTGAAGTCAAACCCGGTTTGCCACAGGTTATCGGTGCCCATTTTGAACTGAATTTCTTTCAGCGGCTCGGTGGTCGGGCGCTTGCTGACCATGCTGACGACGCCGCCCGGGTGGCTTTTGCCGTACAGGACGGAAGTAGGACCACGCAGCAGTTCGACGCGCTCAAGGAAATAGGGATCCATAGAGGCTTCAGAATAGTTATCACCCTGCAGCTTCATGCCATCCAGATACTGGTTGGTGTTTACGGTGCTGGAGGTGGTGAAACCACGAATAGAAACTACATCATAGGTCGTTGATGCGCCGCGCGTTGAAAATACGCTCGGCGTATAGGCCAGAGCCTGTTTAACCGTACCCGGCTGTTTCATGTCCATTTCTTCACGTGTTACCACGGAAATGGACTGCGGGGTTTTCTCAATTGGAGTATCGGTTTTGGTCGCTGTCGCGGTCCGTTTTGCTGCAATTGTCGGTGCTGGCCCCCAGGCACTTTCCTGCGCAGCAGGTGCGGCAGTAACGGTGATGGTTTCTTCTTTTTTCGGGGTTTCGGCAGCCTGTGCGTAAGTAGACATGCCGGCAACCGCTGTGGCTACGACAACCGCGATTTTACGCAGCGACGTGTTAATTGGCTGAGCAGTATTGGAAAGCGCCATGTTGTTCTCTGATGGAAAATTGAATGATAACGTAAACGAGAATTATTATTATGACCGCAGAATAATATGCGAAACGCTGGTTGCATAGCAAGCAGTAAGCGGCCCTACAAGATTTAAGGGTTTAAGAATTAACCAGATGAAAACAGGGGGTTAATGAGGTTAGCGAAATGATCGCTAAAGCCCGCCGAAACGGGCAGAAAGGATTAATGGTAAAACACCTCGAACGTGGCGACGGAATCGACTTTGCCCGCTTTAACCTCCCCCGTTTTGACGTAGCGCGCCTTGAGGGGAATTTCGACGGGAACCTTGTCCTGCGTACTGGTTATCGCCGTGTAGTTCTGATCAAACTGCAGCACCGTATCGTTCTTGTCGAGAATTTGGATGCCGACACCCACAGCGGCGGAATCTCCTGCGGCAATGCCGAGGATATTACCGTTCGTCACCCCCGTCGAACCCGCGCTGGTGAACTGATAATCGACCTTTGTCCCCGCCGCGCAGTCGGTGATTTCAATCTTAAAACTGCCGTCGGTGAGAATGTCTGAGTATTGTCCGTTAAAATCCTGCACATTAACCGTTTTTAGGGGCACATAGATGTTACGGTCGACCAGATTACAGGTGTTGGTGGTGATATGAACGCTGGTGGGCGAAAAACGCATTTCACCAATCACGACTCCCCCTAACGTATCCTGAGCGGTTAACCGCGAGGTATCCAGATCCCCCTCCTGAATATCGCCAATGACGATGAGCTGCGCGGCGGCACGAAAAACGGATGTGTAATGAGAATAGCCGTGAATCGATCCAACGCTATGCCACGGGCGAGTCAGGTTTTCTTCAGTATAATCAGGAAATTGTTCGGAAGAAGAGGCCGCGCGGATCCCAATCCCCGGCACGTTCGTTTTATACACTCCCGGCAACACATCTTCGCGAGCATCCCCCTCCGTTAGCGTCAGATACCCTCGTCGAATCTGGGCGTCAGCGCCGCCGCAATCTACTCTGACTTCGCCGCTTTCCGCGTTGTTATCATAAATCACCGTCCCCACCGGCGTATCGGGATCGAGAACAATCGCGGGTGGGATTTGGAACGTAACCACCCCGTCCTTTCCCCCCTCGCCTGTGAAGGTGCAGTTAGCATACGCCGGATGCAGAAAAACGGTGGCGATCAGCAGCGCAACCCCTGCGCAAAAGGAGTGTATCGTCATACGTTGGCTCATCGGGTTTCCTTATTCACCTGCACGTTACCGTTGCCTTAACCATGTCAGTCACGCCGTCGTCGGGCATGTCGATTTCCCCCTGACACTGTTGTTCAGCCGCTTCTCCCCACTGCACGCTGAACGTCGTTTTGTCATGAAGACCCGTCAGATAGGCTTCTCCGCCATCTCCGACAATGGCGGTGGTGGTATCCAGCGCAACCACTGCGCCAAACGGAACAGGCTTGCCCGCAAAGAGCAGGGTCACCAGCGCGCGCCGTCCAACGCGTGCATCGAACGAGACCTTTATGGCTGCCCCTTTCGTCGGCACGAGATCCTGTGTTGCCGCGTCAATATCGATATCCTGCCGATCCTGGGTATTCACCGTGATGGTGTTGTGTCGATAGGCCGTCAGAGAGGGGACAATTGCATTGCCAAAAGCATCGGTATAAATGCCACGCCCGTTTTGCACCTTGACGTTTTCGCCCTTATTGATGTGCACAATGGCGAAGGCGTCACGCACCGGTTGTCCCAGCGTCACGCCATGCTCATGGGCAACAACCGAGCCCTGCGCGCTATAGTTCCACTGTCGGTTATCGCCACCGTAGCTGTACCCCATCCCGACTTCACCGGAAGCGCCACGGTAACGCCCGGACAGGCTGCCGCCGTAGCCGGTGTTCTGATTGGCATAGCTCTGCTGGAGGTTGTAGCTCAGCTTGTTGTCCTCCAGCGCGGTGCCGCCGAGCCCGACCTGATGCGAGACAAACCCACCGCTGGCGGTATTCGCGCTGTAGGTTGCCCAGGTATCAGGAAGCCACTTTGAGAACGGAATGTTGACCGTCAACGCCATTTGCCGGTCGGTATCGGCATCCGGCGTGCGGGTCAGGTTGTAGCTTATCGACCAGGTGATATCGCGCCAGCTGGAGCTCAGCCCGACGCTGACGCTACGCTCATGGCCGTCCATATCCCAGTAATCCTGCTGATAGCCGTTGAGATACGCCGAGCCCCAGTCTGAAATACGCTGAGAAAGGTTTAGCTGCATGCGGCTACGGCGGTTGTTGGTTCTGCGGTAGGTATAAATGCCGTCATCGATCTCGCTGTCACGCCGATCGATAGCCTCCTGAAAGGTATAAAACCCCGAGGTGGAGTAGCGGTAGCTGGCAAGCGTGACGGTCGTATCCGTGTCGGGAATATCTTTTGAGTACTGAGCCCGCCACGATAAACCGCTGGCATCGTCACGCCCGTCATCAAACGCGGTACGAGCGGTCGTTAAATCGACAGATGCGGAGCCGAAGTGCCCCAGATCGGCACCAATCCCCAGCAGCAGCGCATGATACAGTGACGCCCCCAGCGCGCCGGTATAGGCCGTCACACCGTAAGGCAGACCATAGATAGCCGTACCTTGCGCAAAGATAGGTTCATCTTCACCTTCGTTACCACGATAGCGCCCAGCGGCCAGCGAGTACTTAAAACCGCCTTCTCGCTGTAACACTGGCACCGAGGCGCTGGCCTGTATGAAGCTGTGCTCGCTGCCATCCGCCTCTTCGACGGTCACTTCCAGATCGGCGCCGGATGTCACCTGGCTCAAGTCGCGGATCTCAAAAGGCCCCGGCGAGACGTTTGTTTGATAGATGATGTAGCCGTTTTGCTTGATGGTGACTTTCGCGTCGCTATTAGCAATACCCCGCACAACAGGCGCAAAGCCTTGCTGGCTGACGGGCAGCATAGCGGTGTCCGTTTCCAGCTTCACGCCGGTCATCTGGACGCTGTCAAAAAGCTCGCCATTGGTATAGGTCTGCCCCATCTCAAGCTGGCTTTTCAACGCTTTGATGTCACGCTGCAACGTGCTGGCGATAGCCTCCCAGCCGGAAGCATCGCTCCAGGTGCTGTTATTGCGCAGTCGCCACGCCCCAAGGTTAATTCCCGACTCCAGACCGAGCCAGGTTGAAGAGGTATTGCCCGAGCTATAGTGCTGCTGAGAACCGCTGAGCTGATAGCTTGTCCAGGCGGCAGGCGCACCGTCATCCCAGAACTTCGGGTTAATCGCCCCGGCGGCGGCGCGATCGCGATAGATCTGCGGAATGACCAGCTTCAGGGTCTGGTTATCCTGATTGTAATCGTAGCGTGCATTTTCAATGAAATGAGAGATGTCCCGAACGTAAGCCTGGTCGTCCAGTTCTTTCAAATCCGGGATCGTGTCGACTTTCACGCCAAATTCACGCAGGTCCGCTTTGGTCAGTTCCGGCAGCAGATGCTGTTTATCGTCAGAAAGCACATAGGTGAGCGTACGTATATCCAGCACGTCCCGATCCCACATAATCGTCGTGGGGTGGCTCCCCGCAAGTAACCCGTTATCATTGATGAAGTTTTTTAGCGTGGAGGTATTTTCGAGAGGGGTATCCAGTTCAAGGATCCGCAGGTTGAATTCGTCATCCGCATTTGCAGGCTGGATCGCGGCGAGCAGCGCCAGCGCGATCCCGGACAGTACCTGTTTGTGAAGTAAAGATGACGACATAACTTACCAACATGATCGATTCAAAGAGCCTGCTTGCGTTGAGGAGTCTGGGCGCCGAAATCATTAATAGCCGTCCAGGTCACCGCGCCATTTGCCGCTTTTGGTAGCGCGAAACTCTGCTTGCTAAACGGTGCAGCCATCATTGAAATGGCACCCGGCGTGGTTTTGGTCTCTTTCACCGGTACACTTTTTCCGCCAACGGACAGTTCGCCAAAAGAGACGTAAAAAGGCGTAGGGTTGTTTGCGATTAGCGTGTCCCCCTGACGATGGAACGTGATCTTTTCATAGGCTCCCAGGGCATCAGCTTCCTTCAACTGAGCGGGACGCCAGAAAAGCTTCAGGCGCGTTTTCATAGCGAACTGCAGGGTATTCTTCTCTTTCAGGTCGGGAGACAGAGCAGAGACAGATTTCACATTCGCCAGAAACAGTGATTCGCGATCTGCCGGCAGGCTGTTTTTATCACCGGTAAAAATAACGTGTAACAGCGTCTGACGATTTTCCTGCAACTTATAGACAGGCGGCGTAATAATAAAGGGAGCCTTTGCATCATTGGGATAACTGACCCAGCTTTGCACCAGATAACGCGTATGAGGATCTTTATTTTTAAGTGCGATTTGTACTTCAGATTTATTCGATGCATAAATAATTCGCGTACCACCGAGAACAACGCTTGCCTGCACTGAACAGCAAGAAATAATTAAACAGCCACATAACAATTTAAATAACGGCTTCATACAGCATTCCAGAAGGCAGCCGTTCTGGCTGCCAGTCATTGTTTAGCGATAGACAACCTCAAATGTGGCTGAGGAGGAGTAATGACCCGCGGTTGGCGCGGTATCACCGACCTGAATCACTTTCGCGGTGTAGTTAAAGACAGAAGCCGCTGCGCCGGTCGCATCGTTAGCCACGTCGGTGCCCGCATCCGGTACTGAACCGTCGAAGACCACATCGCCTTTAGAGCCATTATCATTGCTGACAATGATGCCAACGTTAGTGGCGTTGCCTGCGCCGGAGAGATCGTTCTTCAAACGCTTGTACGCAGCGTCTGTTGTTGTGCCGCTGAACTTGAGGTTCAGGTTGGCGACCAGCGGGTCACATTTTTTCACTTCAATCTTAAACGCTTTAGACGTCCCGACCTGACCGTCGATGCCAAAATCTGAAGGATAAGTATCTGCGAATGTAACGGTGGAGGTATTGGTCCCCGTACCATCAACATTGATCTCGCATGTATCCGCCACAATTTTTCCGGCGAAATTTACCGTACCTGAATCATTCGCCGCAAAGACCGGCAGCGACAACGCCGCCATAACGCTTCCGGCCAATAAAGAAGAAATAAATGTCTTATTCATAACAACATCCTTATATATGCTTATAACGGAATCCATTCCTGGGAAGAATACTTTTCGCCAGAATGTTTTTTAAAATGGGATATCACCTAGCCCCGGGAAATCATTAATAAGAACATCCCATGAGGAAAGTAAAATTCACGAGCTCAATTACATCAGATTAATCTTTATCGTGTCCAGCAGGCTGGCGAATGAAATAGTTTAAAGTAACACCAACATACTGATTACAATAAGAAAACTCACGCATTAATAATTCTTAATTAGAATTTTACTAAAATTAAAATAAGAACAAATGTAAACACAAAAAAAAGCCGCTTATCACTAAGCGGCTTTTTTATTCAGGAAACTAATCAGTTTCCGCCAAACATGTCCTTGATCCAGCCCGCTACGCCATCACTGTCCTTCTTCTCATTCTGCTGCTGCGGCTGTTGTTGCTGCGGCTGCTGAGGTTGAGAAGACTGATCGAACGGATTGCCCGTCGGCTGTTCTGGCTGGCTCTGCTGGCACAGCGAGTCTGGATTGGTTGTCCAGACCGGCAGCGTGCGCATACCGCCACCGCAGATAAAGTTACCGGACCCATCAACGCCCATATCAACGATATCTTCCGGCGCAACAAGGTTCAGCGGCACCGGAGACTGATTCGCCAGATAGCGCTGGTAAATCGACATCGCCCCGCTCGCCCCGTACAGTTTGGTCGGCTGGTTGTTATCGCGGCCTACCCAGGTGATCACCACTTCACGGCCATCAATACCGGCAAACCAGGTATCGACGTTGTTGTTAGTGGTACCTGTTTTACCCGCCAGATGCAGACCCGGGTATTTCGCCCCCAGCTGACGCCCAGTACCGCGCTGCACAACCTGCTGCATGGTCCACAGCGTCATATACGCCGCCTGCGCCGGAACAGCACGCTCCGCCTGCGGGAAGCTTTGATAGAGCACAGAACCGTCTTCGGCAATGACCGAGCGCAGCGCAGAAAGCTGTGCACGGTTACCGCCGCTGGCGATGGTCTGGAACGCCTGCGCCACTTCGATTGGCGTCAGGTTAAGCGCCCCCAGAATCATCGCCGGGACCGGATGCAGCTGATCTTTCGGCACGCCCAGCTTCTGCCAGGTATCGGTGATAGCAGGCAGGCCCAGCGCCATACCGAGGTTAACGGTTGGTACGTTCATGGAACGCGTTAACGCATCCACCAACATTACCTGACCGCTGAACTGTTTATCATCGTTCTGCGGAGACCACACCTGACCGTTTGGCTGACGCAGGGAGATCGGTGCATCGGCGATCCAGGTATTCAGACGATACTGGTTCGGCTGGCTCAGCGCGGTAAGGTAGGTCGCCGGTTTTGCCAGAGAACCAATTGAACGACGCGCCTGCATTGCACGGTTATAACCCGCAAACTGCGGCTCAGCGCCGCCCACCATGGCGCGCACTTCACCGGTATTACGGTCAACCACCACCATCGCGGTTTCCAGATCGCTCAGCTTGCGCTGTTTCTTCAGCGCTGGAATGCCCTCAACGGCCGCTTTTTCTGCCGCGTCCTGCGCCACGGAGTCGAAGGTGGTAAAGATCTTCACGCCGGAGAGATCCTTCACCTTATCACCAAGCTTAGACTGCAGCTCCTGACGCACCATCTGCATAAACGCAGGCTGCGGGGAGATCACGCCGCCGCGCGGCTGAACGCCGAGTGGACGCGCGCTCAGCATGTCGTACAGTTCCTGGTCGATCACCTGCTGTTGTTGCAGCAGACGCAGCACCAGGTTACGACGCTCCAGCGCCAGTTTCGGGTTACGCCACGGGTTATAGATGGACGCCCCTTTCACCATGCCCACCAGCAGCGCCTGCTGGTCAAGGCTCAGCTCTTCCACCGGACGGCCAAAGTAGTACAGGCTCGCCAGCGGGAAGCCGCGGATTTCGTTATCACCGCTCTGACCGAGGTACACCTCGTTCATGTACAGCTCCAGGATACGATCCTTGCTGTAACGGGCATCCATCAGCACCGCCATATACGCTTCGTTGGCTTTACGCCAGTAGGAGCGTTCGCTGGAGAGGAACAGGTTCTTCACCAGCTGCTGGGTCAGGGTACTTGCCCCCTGCACGGTACGTCCGGCGGTCAGGTTCGCCAGCACCGCACGACCAATCGAGTAAAGGCTAATACCGTCGTGCTCGTAGAAGTGACGGTCTTCGGTTGCCAGCAGGGTATCCACCAGCAGGTCCGGGAAGCCGTTACGCGCCACGAACAGACGTTGCTCGCCGTTGGCCGACGAAAGCATGGTGATCAAACGCGGATCGAGACGGAAGAAACCGAACTGGCGGTCGTTATCCATGTTCTCGATCGTTTCCAGGCGATCGCCGTCGAAGGTCAGACGCGCGCGCACCTGCCCTTCTTTGCTGTCCGGGAAGTCGAACGGACGACGGATCATCTCAATGCTCTTCGCCTGCACCGTAAACTCGCCTGGGCGGGTCATTTTCGTGACCTGACGATACTGTGTCGCCTGCAGCAGTTTGACCATCTCGTTCTTGCTGATGGACATATCCGGCTCAAGGTTCACCATACGGCCATAGACTGCCGCAGGTAACTGCCAGACTTTCCCGTCAATACGGCTGCGGATCTTCTGATCCAGATACACGCCGTAGATCGCGATCAGCACCACAAAAACAATAAACAGCTTCAGCAGCAGCCAGAACCAGCCGCGCTTACCACGAGGCTTCCGCCCTTTGCCTTTCCCTTTACGCGGCATTGGCTCATCATCCTCATAATCGTCTTCGTAGTCATCGTCATACTCCTCATCTCTGAGGCGACGACGGCTCACCTTTTCTTTCGCCGGACGCGTTGGCTTTCCCTTACGTCCTATTGGCTCGCGGTCATTCCCCGCCATGCTTTTTCTCCGCAACATTCAGGCGCAAAGGCCAGATTTTCTTATCTTTCACAGGTCTATGAAAGAAGAAATCTCTCAAAATTGGTTTTCTCCCTCTCCCTGTGGGAGAGGGCCGGGGTGAGGGCATCAGGCCGCACTCCCCTTTTACGAGTACTTCTTCGTCCGCCTCGTCGGCGCCGTATTTGCCGGGTCGTCCGGCCAGACGTGTTTGGGATACCGCCCCTTCATCTCTTTTTGCACTTCACGGTAGCTTCCCGCCCAAAACGCCCCCAGGTCACGAGTGATCTGCAGCGGGCGATGCGCCGGGGACAGCAGTTCGAGCACCAGAGAAACGCGTCCTTCCGCGATGGACGGCGTGGTGGCCTCCCCAAACATCTCCTGCATCCTTACCGCCAGCGCCGGAGGATTATCCTCGTTATAGCGAATGGCAATCCGGCTTCCGGTCGGCACAGTGTAATGCCCAGGCAGTTCACTATCCAGACGTTGACGTAATGACCAGTCGAGTAAATTCTGTAACGCGGCCTTAACATCGAGCGCTTTCAGCGCCCTGAGCGAATGTACGCCGCTCATTTGCGGCAGCAGCCAATCTTCCAGGGAAGCCAGCAGCGTCTCATCATCAACCGTCGGCCAGCCATACTCCGGCAGCCAGCGTGCGGCACAGTGCAGCCGAATACGGTACTGCTCGGCCTCTGGCGTCCAGTTCAATACGCTCAGCCCTTTTTCGCGAATGCCGTTCAGCATGGCCTGATGGAGTTCTTCTTCCGACGGCTTCGCCAGCGGCTTTGTACCTAACGTCAGCTTACCGATCTGGCTACGACGGAACGCCTTAAGCGTGCCCTGGTTATCATCCCACTCAACGATATCGGATTGCTGGAGCAATTGCGGGCAGCTGCGCGTCAGGGCGTCAATATCAACGGCAATTGCCTGTAAAATACGCGCGTCCGGGGAATGGCTGCCCTGCAGTAATAGCGGTGCAATCAGCCATTCATGGCGCGTCAGGGCGTCATTGCTGTCCAGCATCGCCCCCATGCCGTTTGCCAGCTGATAACGTCCGTCCAGCCCGCGACGGCGGGCGATCCGGTCCGGGAAGGCCTGTGTCAGCAGGAAGGCAATCTTATCGCTGTCAGGCGATCCCCCCCGGCTATTCAGGCGTTTGCACAGCTGCTGCGCCCGCTGCTGCCAGTTCCCCTGATTGCGCGAAAACGCCTGCCCCAGATCGCTGCTGCCACCGCGAGGCGGCTCCTCAAGAATAGCCGCCAGTTTTGCCGCCGTAGCAATTTCGTCGTCGCCCTGCGCTGACACCAGCATCGCGGCCAGACGCGGCTCGTTGCCCAGTGTCGCCATTTTCTGGCCGCGCGCCGTCAGGCGCTCGCCTTCGAGCGCGCCAAGCTGCGTCAGCAGGTTGCGCGCAGCGGTGAGGTTCACGACAGGCGGAGGATTAAGCCAGGTGAGCTGTTCAGGGTTCGGGCAGCCCCACAGCAGCAGATCCAGGACCAGGCCAGATAAATCACTTTGTAAAATTTCCGGCGTGCTTTGCTGCGCCGCGCGTTCCGCCTGCTCTGTGCCCGTCAAATGCAGGCAGATACCCGGCTCAAGACGCCCCGCACGGCCCGCACGCTGCACCATCGATGCCTGGCTGATGCGCTGCGTAAGCAGTTTGGTTAGCCCGGTGCGCGGGTCAAAACTTGCCACCCTCTCCTGCGCGCTATCCACCACCAGACGAATGCCTTCAATGGTCAAACTGGTTTCAGCAATATTGGTTGCCAGCACCACCTTGCGCTGCCCCACCGGGGCCGGAAGAATGGCTTTACGCTGATCCTGTAGCGACAACGCGCCGTAGAGCGGGCAAAGCAGCACATCGTCGCCTACGCGGGAGGAAAGCTGCTCCTGCACGCGCTGGATTTCACCGACACCCGGCAAAAACAGCAGCAGCGAACCGGGTTCCTGGCGCAGCAGTTCTGCCGTCGCAATAGCGACTGCCTCATCAAAACGCTGATGGGCGGGAAGCGCCTGATAGCGGCGTTCAACCGGAAATGCGCGTCCTTCTGAGCTGATGACAGGGGCATCGGGCAATGCCTGCTGCAGCCGCTCGTTATCCAGCGTTGCCGACATAATCAGCAGCCGAAGATCGTCTCGCAGCCCCTGCTGCACGTCCAGCAGCAGCGCCAGCGCTAAATCCGCCTGCAGGCTGCGCTCGTGGAATTCATCCAGAATCACCAGCCCGACGCCCGTCAGTTCCGGGTCGTTTTGCAGCATTCGGGTGAGGATGCCCTCGGTCACCACTTCAAGGCGCGTTGCGGTGCCGACGCAGGTTTCTGCACGCATCCGGTAACCTACCGTCTCGCCCGGTTTTTCATTAAGCAGTTCGGCCAGGCGCTGCGCCACGTTACGCGCCGCCAGCCTGCGCGGCTCCAGCAGGATTATTTTCCCGCGAATATTCCCCTCTTTGAGGATTTGCAGCGGCAACCAGGTGGATTTACCCGCCCCCGTTGGGGCATTCAGCAAAACCTGCGGGGCATCGTTTAGGGCAGCGAGAAGCTCAGGAAGGACGGCGGCGACCGGCAATGAGGACACTAACAGCTCCAGAGGGTTAACATTAGTCGGCGTACATTGTAGCATCGGCGCATATCATTACCGAGTCATCCGTATGTCTGAGTCGAAACGACTGTTTTTCGCCATTGAACTTCCCGCCACGCTTCAGCGGCAAATCGTCCGCTGGCGCGCGGAACATTTCCCTTCGGAGGCGGGTCGTCCTGTTGCGGCGGCGAATATGCACCTGACGCTGGCCTTTCTGGGTGAGGTAAGCGCGGATAAACAGCGCGCGTTAGCCGCGATGGCCGGACGCATTTCCCAGCCGGGGTTTACGCTGCACCTTGACGATGCCGGTCAGTGGCTACGCTCACGCGTGGTCTGGCTGGGCACGCGCCAGCCGCCGCGCGGGTTGTTACAGCTGGCAAATATGCTGCGCGCCCAGGCAGCACGCAGCGGCTGTTACCAAAGCCCGCAGCCGTTTCATCCACATATCACGTTGCTGCGCGATGCCGGTCAGGCCGTTGCCATTCCACCACCGGGCTTCCACTGGGCCTTTCCGGTGACCGAATTTGCGCTTTATGAATCTGTCTTTGCACAAGGACGCACCCGCTACACGCCGCTACAGCGCTGGACGTTGGGTGACGCACTAAGGAAATCCGATGAAGTTTAGTCCTGCTCTACAGCACGCCACGCTGATCCAGCGCTACAAACGCTTTCTCGCCGACGTGATCACACCCGAAGGTGAACAGCTCACCCTGCACTGCCCCAACACCGGTGCGATGACCGGTTGTGCGACGCCGGGTGACAGGGTCTGGTATTCCACATCAGAAAATACTAAACGCAAGTATCCCCATACCTGGGAAATGACCGAAACCCAAAATGGGGCATTTATTTGCGTTAATACCCTGCGCGCAAATCAACTGGTTAAGGAAGCGCTGACCCATGGCACAATTCCTGAACTGGTAGGATATGGCACGCAAAAAAGCGAAGTGAAATATGGCGATGAAAGCAGCAGAATTGACTTCATGTTACAGGCGGAAGACAGGCCTGAGTGCTATATTGAAGTAAAATCAGTGACGTTAGCGGAACAGGAAAATGGCTACTTTCCGGATGCGGTAACGCTACGTGGCCAGAAGCATCTGCGAGAGCTAATGAGTGTAGCGGCGGCGGGCAAACGCGCCGTGTTGCTGTTTGCGGTTTTGCATTCAGCCATTGAACGATTCTCCCCCGCCCGCCATATCGATCCTAAATACGCGCAATTGTTGAATGAGGCACAAAAGCAGGGGGTGGAGGTTTTCGCTTATAAAGCGGAACTTTCTGCCGATAATATGACTCTGAGATCCTCTCTTCCCATTGTCTTATAAGGGAATAGACGATTGACTATTATGTGTTCTGGCCGCGTGCGCAAATACGCTTTTCCTCACAGGCTTGTCAAGTGTTACGTTTAGATAATTGCCATACGGAAAAGCATCTGCTATTTATAGCGACCTGATTTTTCCCCCAACACGGGGATCGATAGTGCGTGTTAAGGAGAAGCAACATGCAAGAAGGGCAAAACCGTAAAACATCGTCCCTGAGTATTCTCGCCATCGCTGGGGTGGAGCCGTATCAAGAGAAACCGGGCGAAGAGTATATGAACGAAGCCCAGCTGTCGCACTTCAGGCGTATTCTTGAAGCATGGCGTAATCAACTCAGGGATGAAGTCGATCGCACCGTTACACATATGCAGGATGAAGCTGCAAACTTCCCGGATCCGGTAGACCGTGCCGCTCAGGAAGAAGAGTTCAGCCTCGAACTGCGTAACCGTGACCGCGAACGCAAACTGATCAAAAAGATCGAGAAAACGCTGAAAAAAGTCGAAGACGAAGATTTTGGCTACTGCGAATCCTGCGGTGTTGAAATCGGCATTCGTCGCCTGGAAGCGCGTCCAACCGCCGATCTGTGCATCGACTGTAAAACGCTGGCCGAAATCCGCGAAAAACAGATGGCTGGCTAATGCCACCCCTCTAACTACTGCAAAGGCGGGAGTCTCTCCCGCCTTGTTACTGTTGATATGTCTGAATCACACTATATTGGGCGCTTCGCGCCATCTCCTTCCGGCGAATTACACTTCGGCTCATTAATTGCCGCGCTCGGCAGCTACCTGCAAGCTCGTGCCCGCCAGGGCAAATGGCTCGTCCGCATTGAAGATATTGATCCTCCGCGTGAAGTTCCCGGTGCAGCAGAAACGATTCTGCGTCAGCTGGAACATTACGGTCTTCACTGGGACGACGATGTACTGTGGCAGTCACAACGCCATGATGCCTATCGGGAACGTCTGGCGTGGCTCTATGAACAAGGGCTGTCCTATTACTGCACCTGCACCCGCGCGCGTATTCAAAGCGTGGGTGGCGTCTATGACGGCCACTGCCGCACGTTGAACAACGGTCCTGAAAATGCCGCCGTGCGTATACGGCAGCGTTCCCCGGTGACGCACTTTACCGATTTACTCTCCGGCGAAATCTACGCCAACAAACGTCTTGCCTGTGAAGATTTCATCATCCACCGCCGCGACGGCCTGTTCGCCTATAACCTGGCGGTGGTGGTGGACGATCATTTCCAGGGCGTGACGGAAATTGTGCGCGGGGCGGATCTGGTTGAACCGACGGTGCGGCAAATATCGCTTTATCATCAGTTTGGCTGGACAGCGCCGGATTACATCCACCTGCCGCTGGCGGTCAATGCGCGGGGCGTTAAGCTCTCCAAGCAGAACCACGCGCCCGCCCTGCCAGGCGGCGATCCGCGCCCTGTTTTGATCGACGCGCTGCGGTTTCTCAACCAAAATGTAACCAACGAATGGCAGGATTTGCGTATAGACGAACTGCTGGATCTGGCCGTCGCCCACTGGACGCTCGAGGCCGTGCCAAAAATCCAGCATTCTCAAATGCGTTGCGCTGAGCTATGATTAGCCGCTTTTTTCATAACAAAACACACTACGAGGTGTACTATTTTTACCCGAGTCGCTAATTTTTGCCGTAAAGTGCTAAGCCGCGAAGAGAGCATGGCTAACGACGCTATTGCGCAAAACCGCATGTCGGTTATTCCGCGTGAGCAGCACACTATTTCCCGCAAAGATATCAGTGAAAATGCCCTCAAGGTGCTCTATCGTCTGAATAAAGCAGGCTACGAGGCCTATCTCGTTGGCGGTGGGGTGCGTGATTTACTGCTGGGCAAAAAACCAAAAGATTTCGACGTGACGACCAGCGCCACGCCAGAACAGGTACGCAAATTATTCCGTAACTGCCGTCTTGTTGGCCGCCGTTTCCGCCTTGCGCACGTCATGTTTGGTCCGGAAATCATCGAAGTGGCGACATTCCGTGGCCATCACGAAGCGGGCGTATCGGATCGCACGACGTCCCAGCAGGGTCAGAACGGCATGCTGCTGCGTGATAACATCTTCGGTTCCATCGAAGAAGATGCCCAGCGCCGCGATTTCACCATCAACAGCCTTTACTACAGCGTGGCGGATTTCACCGTACGGGATTACGTTGGCGGTATGCAGGACCTGAAAGAAGGCCTGATTCGCCTGATCGGCACGCCGGAAACCCGTTACCGCGAAGACCCAGTGCGTATGCTGCGCGCCGTGCGTTTTGCGGCCAAATTAAACATGCGCATCAGCCCTGAAACCGGTGAGCCGATCCCGCGTCTGGCAACGCTGATTAACGACGTGCCGCCCGCGCGTCTGTTTGAAGAGGCGCTGAAGCTGTTGCAGGCGGGTTACGGGTATGAAACCTACAATCTGCTGCGCGAATACAGCCTGTTCCAGCCCCTCTTCCCAACCATCACGCGCTGCTTTACCGAAAACGGTGACAGCCCGATGGAACGCATTATTGCGCAGGTGCTGAAGAATACCGACACCCGCATCCAGAATGACATGCGTGTGAACCCGGCATTCCTGTTTGCCGCAATGTTCTGGTATCCCCTGCTGGAAGCAGCACAGCGAATTGCGCAGGAAAGCGGTCTGGCCTATTACGATGCCTTTGCGCTGGCGGCAAACGACGTGCTGGATGAAGCCTGTCGTACGCTCGCGATCCCAAAACGTATCACCACGCTGGTGCGCGACATCTGGCAACTTCAGTTGCGCATGTCCCGTCGCCAGGGCAAACGCGCCTGGAAGCTGATGGAGCATCCTAAATTCCGCGCCGCGTTCGACCTGCTGGCACTGCGCGCTGAAATTGAAAAGAACCAGGAGCTGCAGCGTCTGGCGCAGTGGTGGGGCGAATTCCAGGTCTCTGCACCACCCGAGCAAAAAGGGATGCTGACCAATCTGGATGAAGAGCCAGAACCGCGTCGTCGCCACCGCCGCCCGCGCAAACGCGCACCGCGTCGCGAAGGCTCAGCGTGACCCTCGCCTACATCGCCCTCGGCAGCAATCTGGCCTCTCCGCTGGAGCAGGTTAACGCTGCCGTTCAGGCGCTCGGGGAGATGCCGCAAAGCCGGATTATTGCGGTCTCCTCTTTTTATCGCACGCCGCCGCTGGGCCCGCAGGATCAGCCTGATTACCTGAATGCCGCCGTCGTGCTCGACACGGCTCTGGATGCCGAAACGCTGCTGGATAATACCCAGCGTATTGAGCTACAACAGGGTCGCGTACGCAAAGCCGAACGCTGGGGGCCGCGCACGCTCGACCTCGACCTGATGCTGTTTGGCAACGAGATAATCAATACCGAACGCCTCACCGTTCCGCATTACGACATGAAAAACCGCGGTTTTATGCTCTGGCCGCTGTTTGAAGTTGCCCCCGATCTTATCTTCCCCGACGGCCTCTCTTTGAAGGCCGTGCTGGAAAGCCTCCGCGCGGAAAAACCCGCCTGCTGGTAAACCTGTTTTATTACTGATTAACCATTAAATAATTATGGTTAATCGGTTACCTAAAATCATTGTTACCTCCAATGTTACTGTTAGAATGCGCAAAGATTCGTTTTTGGGTTACCAGGAAACAGTATGAAACCAACCACCATCTCCTTACTGCAGAAATGCAAACAGGAAAAAAAACGCTTCGCCACCATCACCGCGTATGACTACAGCTTCGCCAAACTCTTTGCCGAAGAGGGTATCAACGTCATGCTGGTCGGAGATTCGTTAGGGATGACGGTACAAGGACATGATTCCACCCTGCCGGTCACGGTTGAGGATATCGCTTACCATACCCGCGCCGTGCGCCGTGGTGCCCCAGCCTGCCTGCTGCTTTCCGATCTGCCGTTTATGGCCTACGCCACGCCGGAACAGGCATTCGAAAACGCGGCGGCAGTGATGCGCGCCGGGGCTAATATGGTCAAAATCGAAGGCGGAGCCTGGCTGGTTGAGACGGTGAAAATGCTCACCGAGCGCGCCGTGCCGGTGTGCGGCCATTTAGGCCTGACGCCGCAGTCCGTCAACATCTTTGGCGGATATAAGGTGCAGGGCCGCGGTGACGCCGCCCAGACGCTGTTTGATGATGCCCTGGCGCTGGAAGCCGCAGGCGCGCAGCTGCTGGTGCTGGAGTGCGTGCCGGTTGAGCTGGCGAAACGTATTACTGAGGCCCTGTCCATTCCGGTGATTGGCATTGGTGCTGGTAACGTGACCGACGGCCAGATTCTGGTGATGCACGACGCCTTTGGCATCACCGGCGGGCATATCCCGAAGTTTGCCAAAAATTTCCTCACTGAAGCGGGCGACATGCGCGCTGCGGTCAGGCAGTATATTGCCGACGTTGAATCCGGTGTTTACCCGGGTGAAGAACACAGTTTCCATTAAGGAGTCTCGTTGTGCTAATCATTGAAACCCTGCCGCTGCTTCGCCAGCATATCCGTCGCGCGCGTCAGGAAGGTAAACGTATTGCACTCGTCCCGACCATGGGCAACCTGCATGACGGCCATATGAAGCTGGTCGACGAAGCGAGAGCGCGGGCAGATATCGTGGTGGTCAGTATCTTCGTTAACCCCATGCAGTTTGACCGCGCCGACGATCTGGCACGCTATCCGCGCACCCTGCAGGAAGATTGCGAGAAGCTTAAAAAACGCCATGCGGATATCGTCTTCTCTCCGGCACCAGCGGACGTGTACCCTCAGGGTACGGAAGAGGCAACCTACGTTGACGTACCGGGCATCTCCACCATGCTGGAAGGCGCAAGCCGTCCGGGTCATTTCCGCGGCGTGTCGACCATCGTCAGCAAGCTCTTTAACCTGGTGCAGCCCGACGTCGCGTGTTTTGGCGAGAAAGATTTCCAGCAGCTGGCGCTGATCCGCAAGATGGTGGCGGATATGGGTTACGATATCGAGATTGTCGGCGTACCGATTGTACGCGCCAAAGACGGTCTGGCGCTCAGCTCCCGCAACGGCTACCTGACCGCTGACCAGCGCAAAATCGCGCCGGGCTTAAGCAAGGTGATGAACGCTATGGCGGAACAACTGCTGGCGAAAGAACTAAATGCAGAAGAAATCGTCGCCCTTGCAGAGCAGACCCTGAACGACAAAGGCTTCCGCGCTGACGATATTCAAATCCGCGATGCTGATACCCTGCTTGAACTGACAGAGACCAGTAAACGCGCGGTGATTCTGGTGGCGGCATGGCTCGGTCAGGCCCGCCTAATCGACAATAAAGTGGTTGAGCTGGTGTAGTTCTTCACCCTTGATAATTAAAGGTAAATGTAATGATTCGCAAAATGCTGCAAGGTAAACTTCACCGTGTGAAAGTCACCCAGGCCGACCTGCACTATGAAGGCTCCTGCGCGATCGATCAGGATTTTCTCGACGCTGCGGGCATCCTTGAAAACGAAGCGATTGATATCTGGAATGTGAACAACGGCAAACGTTTCTCAACCTACGCGATTGCTGCCGAGCGCGGGTCTAAAATCATTTCCGTTAACGGTGCTGCCGCACATTGCGCGGACGTAGGTGATATCGTCATTATCGCCAGCTTCGTGATGATGTCTGATGAAGAAGCGCGTCGCTGGCAGCCGAAGGTGGCTTATTTCGACGGCGACAACGACATGAAACGCACCGCGAAGGCGATTCCGGTTCAGGTGGCCTGATATTTTTATAATATGGCCCATTCCCGAATATTATTCATATGAATGGGTCATTTAAAATCATTTAAAAATTAAATACTTTATATCATTTATATAAACAATCCAGCCTGGCACATACACCCCATTGATTATTAATAGCTTTAAATATTCTAAATTATTCATTTAGATTTAATAACGAAGCAGCCTCTATTTTTCATAAAAAATATCAATATAATCCTTTTCGAAATTTAATTTCAAACAATGGCTTTACTGGCATTTATTATTTAAACAACGAATATGGATATTGAAATGATTTCTAAAAAATATGGTTTGGCAATTGCAATGGCAAGCATTCTGGCTGCGGGTTCAGCGGTAGCAGCAGATCCTGACACGGGTACTATTACTTTCCACGGCATGGTTTCTAACAATACTTGCCAGGTCTCCCTTGACCAGAAAATCGATCAGGACGGTAACGATTTTGACGTGACTCTGGATACTGTATTTGTACGCGATTTCACAAATTCACTGGGTACCACCAGCACCCTGGGTGAAAAGAAATTCTCCCTTTCACTGACTGGTTGTGATACTGCGACTGCGAAGAAAGCATCTGCACAGTTCTCTTCATGGGCGGGTTCCTCTTCAACCGAAGGCGGCCTGCTGGTTCCACCAAGCAATGCTCAGGGTTCAGCTAAGAACGTTAACCTGGTGCTGTCAAACGACGGTAACTCCGCAACCGACCAGATCAAAGTTGACCAGACCAATAACACCCAGAAAGCGGATATCGACGCAGCTACCGGCGCAGGTAACCTGTACTACCGCGTAGCATACACCCAGGCTCAGGGTTGGGATGCAGCCGCTAACCCAGTATCTGCGGGTACTGTGCAGGCACAGGTTGCCTTCACCATGATTTACGAATAAGAGATTCGTAAATTTTAAATCTAAGCAATCCTTCATTGTAAATGAAGGATTGCTTGTATAATTCCAAAAGGAAGTGGAAAAATGTCTAATTCAGTATTCATTAAAGGCTTTAAAGCCGCATTGCTCGTTACTGCTTTTTTGTCCGCATCGAATGCAAATGCGGATATTGTTATTTCCGGCACGCGTATCGTATATCCGCAATCATCAAAAGATGTCGTTGTTAATCTCGATAACCATGGGACTAAACCCCTTTTGGTTCAAACATGGCTTGATGACGGCCGCGATGGTGTAAACCCGCAAGAGCTGAAACTCCCTTTTATCATTACCCCCCCGGTATCGCGCATTGACCCGAAAAAAGGCCAATCTGTACGCATTACTTACATGGGTACCCCTTTACCACAGGATCGTGAATCGCTTTTCTGGTTCAACGTCCTGGAAATTCCGCCAAAATCAAAAGCTGCGGGCAAAGAGAACCTTAACCAGCTTCAACTGGCATTCAGAACACGTATTAAATTCTTTTTCCGCCCTGATGGATTAAAAGGCACGGCAGGTGAAGCAGCCGAACATTTGACCTGGACGCAGAAGAAAGAAGGGAATGAGGTTAAGCTTGTTGCTCACAATAATTCACCTTATAACGTCGCCGTTTCGACGGTAACTATTAAAACCAGCCAAAAAACATACGACGTTGTTCACCAGGCCGTTCAGCCGTTCAGCGATGCCGCTATGGTAGTGAAAGGTTTATCTTCAGCAGTAAATGGCAGTGTAGAGTTTGACACCATTAATGACTATGGTGGCACAGACCATCACAAGGTTGAGCTTAAATAAATTGAGCCCCCTTTCATTCATATAATAATTGATAGCATTAACTCTGCAGAGAGTATTCTCTCTGCACTGATTAAGTGGATGTGCCATGTTATTTAAACGTTCTCTTTTATGCCTTGCTATAAGCGCAACATTTCCTTTCTATGTTTGTGCAGAAAGCACTACGTCTGCAAATGACCAGCCTGAAAATGAAGAAGCAATTGAGTTTAACGATCAGTTTCTTTTAAGTGGCAGCACAAATATTGATATCAATCGTTTTGCACATGGCAACCCGGTCTTGCCGGGTACGTATCGCACAAAGATAAACCTGAACGGTAAACTCAAATCTACTGTCGAGGTTACGTTTAAAGATAACGGGACACCGCGTGCGACACCTTGCATAACAAAACTGCTGTTGGCACAAGCTGGCATCGACACCAGCGCGCTAACTGAAGAATCGGAAGATGATGCGACGTGCATCGATATTAAAAAAACCTTCCCCGGTGCAACGGTAAGCTATGACAGCGGTAAACAGGCTATGGATCTCAATTTCCCGCAGATCTATGTCCTGAAACGGCCGGCAGGTTATGTCGATCCTTCTCTTTGGGAAGATGGTATTCCTGCCGCCCTGCTCTCTTATGACATGAACGCGTGGCATAGCGAGAGCAACGGCAGCACATCGGAAAGCGCGTATATGGGTTTACGCTACGGGCTCAACATGGGTCCATGGCGCCTGCGTTCACGCGGAAACCTCAACTGGGACAAAGATAACGGCACAAAGTATTCCAGCCAGGATATCTATTTGCAGCGGGATGTTACCCCGCTCAGTGCTCAGTTCGTGATCGGAGATTCTTATACCCGTGGTGAAGCATTTGACTCGTTAAGTCTGCGCGGTACGCGTATGTACAGTGATGACCGTATGCTGCCGATGGGTTCAACAGGCTATGCGCCGGTGATCCGAGGCGTAGCAAACAGCAACGCAAAAGTCAGCGTAACGCAGAGCGGTAATAAGATTTATGAAACAACCGTACCGCCAGGCTCATTTGAGATAAATGACCTTAGCACGACAGGTTATGGTAATGATTTACTGGTAACCATTGAAGAAGCGGACGGTAGCAAGCGCTCCTTTACCGTTCCTTTCTCATCCGTCACCCAAATGCTCCGTCCAGGTGCTACTCGTTGGGATGTTGGATTAGGGGAATTAAATGATGATTCCCTGATTGATACGCCTAAAGTCGGTTATGGCACGCTTTACTATGGCCTGAATAACACCTTTACGGGCTATATTGGCGCGCAGTATAGCGACATGGATTTTTACGCCGGTATTTTAGGCCTGGCCATGAATACTTGGATCGGTGCTTTTGCGCTTGATGCCACGCAATCCCATGCAGATATTGAGGGTCTTGATACGCTTAGCGGTCAAAGTTATCGCCTGACCTACAGTAAAATGATTGAGGCAACGGATACGTCCTTTAACGTTGCGGCCTATCGTTTCTCGACGGAAGATTACCTCAGTCTTAACGACGCAGCGCAGCTCCAGGACAGCATTAAGCGACAGAAATACTCGAACCGCAGCTATGATTCAAACGAAGCACTGTATGCTGACTATCAGCGAACCAAAAATCAGGTGCAAATTAGTCTTAACCAGCCGCTAACCTCGGGAGAAAATAATTTTGGATCCCTGTATGTCAGCGGCACCTGGGAGGATTACTGGAACGCCACAGGATCGACCTCCAACTATAACATTGGCTATAACAATAGTTTCACCTATGGCAGTTACAGTCTGTCATTACAACGAACCTATGACCAGTATGGTAAAAAAGACGACAGCGTTTATTTAAGCATGAGCATTCCATTAAACGTGTTTTCACATAACAACGCGGGTACACGTTCAGGTGGCTTTAATAACATTAATATGGGTATACGTTCCGATCTTAAAGGTGGCACTAACTTTAACACCTCTGCGGGTGGAAACACTGAAGATAATAAAGTGAGTTACTCCGTCAGCGCCTCATCAAATAGCGGTAATTATGGCGACCTGAATCAGATAAGTGGTTATGGTTCACTTAATAGCGCCTACGGCCCTCTTGGACTATCGGCTTCATTCGGTGACGACAACAGCAAGCAATATTCCGCTTCCTATAACGGGGGAATGGTATTGCATTCAGGAGGCATTGCCTTTGCACCTGGCAGCATTGGCGACAGCGATGCGCTGGCGCTGGTAAAAGCCAGCGGCGCGAAAGGCGCGGGTATTGGCTTCGGCAGTAGTGAAATTGGTGATTCTGGTTATGGTATTTTGCCGTATATGTCGGCTTATCGTGAAAACAGGGTGTATCTGGATATCACCACGCTTGAAAATGACGTCGAAATAACAAATACCAGTGAAATTACCGTTCCTCGCAGCGGTTCCGTCGTGCTGGTGAACTTTGAAACGAACGAAGGTCGTTCACTTATTTTAGAACTCCAGCGCACGGATAAAGGATTTATTCCTCTGGGTGCCGATGTGTTAAACGAGAAGAATGAATCTGTCGGGACCGTCGGGCAGGCAGGGCAAGCCTATGTCCGAGGCGTCGAAGATCAGGGAGTTCTACACGTGGTCTGGGGAAATAGTAAGGACAGTACCACTATCAGGTTTTACCAAATGCTCAAAAAGTAGGACTTACAACGGTACTTAATAACCAACAGTGCCAAATGTAATTATTCAGGAAAATAGATGAGAGTGAGTATGAAAAAAAATCTTTTTAGCCTGTCCATCGTTGCCACAACGATGCTGGCGTTATCAGGTTCAGCGCTTGCTGAAGGCACTAATTTGGATGTTAACTTCACCGCCAATATCCGCGAAACCACCTGTGATATGAAACTGGTTGGCGGTACAGGTTCAGATACACAGCAAACGCTGACTATTGGTAACAATGGCCAGGTACGACTTGACGATGTCAAAGCCGGAACGGCAAATGCCAATTTCAAAATCGTGATAGTTGAATGTCCGGCGTCCCTGACTTCACTGAAGACAACGGTAAAAGGAACAGCATCGGGCATTTTACCAACCGGGCTTACTAACCAGATTACCGGACCAAACGGCGGAGCGGATTATGCTGCCGTTGAAATCGCCCGAGAATCTACACCAACGGCGCCATTTACCATCAACTCAAGCACGGATTCTAAACGTCTGGTCTGGACCCCAACAGAAATCCAGAATAAGGAAGTTGCTCTGGTGGCCACGTTGCGTGAAACCAGAGCGAACAGCATGGGAATTGGCGATTTTCAAGCCGTGGCAACATTTGAGTTTAGCTACGAGTGATTGGTGCAGGAAAACGGAGCAACATTATGAAATTTAAATCAACTTTTATCGCCCTGTCCGTTTCTGCCCTTCTGTTCTCTGGAATGGCAAGTGCAGCAATTACAGGCACCAGCAGTGTCGAATTAACGATTAAATCAAAAATTGTCTCGGGCACATGTACAGCAAAAGTGCTTAACAGTGCTGGTACAACATCCACAGAAATTGCATTTGGCGACGTCTATAAATCTGAGCTGGTGAACAAAACTCGCGTCGAGCCGCTGAAAATTAGCCTCACCAACTGTTCTGGAGTGACGAAGGCCACGGTAGCCGCAGCGAAAGGCGCTGGGGGGGCATGCAGTGGTACAGGCGCGAACGGCGACTCTTACTCTGGCGGCTTAGCAACCGGCTTTGAAATCTGGTCTGGTGTTGTCGATACGGGCGTGCTGATGAGCTGTAACACACCGCCAGCGGCTCAGGAAGTCACTATTACGGACGGCGCGGGCGAGCTGCCGATGAACTCTCGTATCGTCGTTGGGCAAGGCCAAACCATTGCTGATGTAGGCACAGGTGCCGTTACCGCGCCGGTAACCTTTACTGTTTCCTACCAATAACGCCAGGAACCATCATGCAACAATCACCGTTTACTTTACGCCAGCCCGGTCTTGTGTTGCTTATCGGTCTGGCTGGTAGCACTCTGCCTGGCGTAAGCCAGGCAGGTTCGGGTGTGGATATCAACCTGACAGCAAATATTGTTAATAACACTTGCCAGTTAAGCGTTGAAAATGGCGGAGAGATTTATTTGCCGACAGTGGCTCGAGACTGGTTTTATAACAGCGACAAGAGCAATCGTCTATCGCCAACCGATGATGAAGCAGGCACGCCTTTTACGATTAACGTAGATAACTGCTACGCGATCAATGCGGAAGGTGCAACAATTAACCAACTGAAATTTAGTTTCACTCCACAAAATGGTTTTTGGAGTAATCAAAACCAGGTGTTCAAAAACGATGCCACAGCCGGCGCGGCTGAAAATGTGGGTATCGTTATTTTTTCTAAAAAGTACAAAACTAACGTCTTGAAAAGTGATGGGACGTCCAACGTTATTTACGATGTCAGTGGAAGTAGCGAGAGCTATATAAAGGATTATGGATTTTACGCGCGTTACCAGAATGTTGGAACGATCACCAGCGGTGTGGTCATGAGTAGTGTTCTGGTTAATGTCAGTTACGAATAAAGGGATTTAACGTGAAAAAAAACCTTTTCATATTAACGGCGATGCTGCTGGCTATTTCCGGCGCATCACATGCCGCATTAGAATGTAAATTTGACAGCAATGATACGCTGCTCATTATGTCTCCGGGCATACAGCCGGTCATTACTCCCCTGCCTGTTGGCACGGTAACAACACCCGTGCAGATCAGCAATACCATTATTATGGAGACGACACCCTCACTGTCATCGCACTGCGCTGTTGGTAACGACGGGGAAAACGTGTATCAGATGACGAACAATGCCATGCTGGAAGGTGAGATTGACGGCAAAGCCACGTTTCGGACAAACGTCCCGGGGATTGTCTACACGCTGGCGTTTTACCCTGATGGCAACGGGGTCACTGCCTGGTTCCCCCCCAATGCAAACGGATTTTACCTCACTGGCAACGATCATGATAACGAAGATGCCGTAGATGGAAAAACCTGGCATGTGCGCATGGAGTTCTGGCAAACAAACGGATTTAACGGTGTTCCTACTGACGAGAACTTTTTGACCGCGAGCAGCGGCCCTATCGGGCAAATCATTCTTGGCAAGCCGGATGGGACGACAACAGAAGATCACCCACGCCCTCTGGTGAATATGTCCCAGATGTCGTTCAGCATACCGTTGAATCGACCAACCTGCGTATTACGCGCGCCACCGACGGTCGATCTGGGTGACTGGTATCCTGGAGAAATCGAAAACAATAATACCCCCAAAGTCGAGTTTCATATTTCGGGAACATGTGTAAATACCACACTGGTTGAGTACACTCTCTCATCCCCCCATACAACCGCAGATAAAAAATATTTTACCAATGCCGTTGAGGGTAATAGTGGTGTCACTGCGGCAGGTGGTGTCGGCGTACAGATTTTCGATAATTATAGTGATAACTATCCAGTCCCTGCCGACAGTTCCAAACGCGTCATTGCTGCTGGAGCAATAGTTGGCGATCCCGTAAATATTGTAGACAGATCAATCTGGGCCAGGCTGGTCAGGATTGGCAGCGATCCGGTAACCGTCGGTGGTTTTGGCACCACCGTGACCTTTCAGGTTACCTACCAATAACCTACCCCTGCGGCTGATTGCTGATCAGCCGCGACATCGTCTCCAGCGAATCCGTTCTTAAGATATACAGGCGTTTCAGTAAGAACGGATTATCCCCCGGCTTAACCTTCCCTTTCACCGTCGTTACCGCCAGATGAAAACCGGCATCGTTCGCCGCCTTTATCGCTTTATTGTCATAGCCGCCAAACGGATACGAAAGGTAAAGCACGCGCGGGTTAAACTGCGCCAGCGCACGTCGTGAGCGTTCAAAATCAAACAGGGTCACGTGGTAGCTGCGGCTCAGTAAAATCGGATGCTTGTTACCATCAACGCGGTGCAGGAAGTGCGTGTGGGACTGAATATCGAACACATCCTGAATGCCCTTAATTTCATGAACGCTCATAAACTGCAGCGATTTCGGGTCCCACTTCTGCGCATGGCCTTTAATACGTGACGATATGATAAACGCCGTCGCGTTAAAACCGTACTCTTTCAGAATGGGATACGCATAGCGGCTGACCGATTTCAGGCCATCATCAAAGGTGATTACCACCGCCTTCGCGGGCAGGTTCATCTTGTTACGCACGTACCCTTCCAGCTGGTACATCGTCAACGTGGCATAGCCTTGATCGCGTAGCCAGGCCATCTGGTTGTTGAACGCGCGTACGCTGGTCGTCGTGGAGGTATGGCGAAAACGCGTGTTCTCTTCATCACGCAAAATATGATGGTAAGTCAGGACCGGAAGGCCGTTATCTTCCTGTGCATCCAGACTACTGACCCATGCCAGACGGTTGCCGATGCGGATCTGGAACCAGGTCTGGTTAAGGCGGTCTTTCAACTTACTGAGGATGGGATACCGGAGGTTGGGGCTCATGGTACCGAAGGGCGCGCTCCCGCTACTGGGAGCGTTATACACCGGCGTGTCTTTCCAGGTGATCAGGTTCTGATTGCTCAGCGGCTTGTTCAAATCGCCAAGGCTGTCTTCTACACGCTGCTTGCCCTGCACCTCTTCAAGATGCCCTTTATCAATAAACCCCGTGCCAAAACCAAAACGAAACTCGTAATAGTCAGCAGAAGTCGGCACCACGGCAAGAATTTGTCCGGCCCTGACGTTTCCCACGTTGATCACATTACTTCCCACCTGTGCCCAGATGGCCGCATCTTCGGTGGTTTGCATATAGCGGGCCGGAAGCCCTTGCTGGCTAATCAGACTGGCAGAAGTGCCGCCGGAAACCAGCAGCAACAGCAGGAAAATAACGCGCATTAACATGGGATATAAATCGATACGGGAAATCAGTCGCCATTGTAACAAATGCGACATCAATACCAACGTTTAATGCTTATACAGATCGTGAAGCAGAACGAAAGGCGGGTTTTTCTGCTGCTGATGCCACAGGCTACTTACGCCCGGAACCTGCATACCCACGAGGGTATTGCGAAATTCGGCGCTGCTCAGGCTCTCACGCAGCGGGTACATCGCTTCCAGCAGCGCATAGTTGATGCCGGAAATGACTTCGCAATTTTCGTGCTTGTGGCTTAACAGGGCGGCGGAACGATAAGGCGCCGCGCCGGATTTATCGGTCAGAAAGATCACGCCATCGCCCGTGTCGGTTTCATGCAGCGCATCACACATCATGCGGCTGAGCATATTGGTGCTTAACCCACGCCAGTAATTTACCGCCCGGCATTGTGCCAGCGGACCAAATTTAGCTTCAAGCTTATCCAGCATATCCTGCGCGTGTTCATCGTGGCAGGTGATGACCCATCCCAGCATACGTCTCTCCTTAGCAGGCGAGTAGTTTAGCGTAGGGAAGGTTTGCTTACGGTGATAACTGTCAAAGAAAAATGCCCGGCAACCAGAATGTCGCCGGGCAGAAGGTTAGCTGCGCAGACCGCGTCCGCGCTGGATCAGATACCAGCACAGCAGGTAGAAGGCGATGATGAACACCACCAACACCACCACCGTGGTAAACAGCGGCACATCGGTAATGCCGAGGAAGCCAAAGCGGAAGCCGCTGATCATGTAGACAATCGGGTTCAGATGCGACAGCGCCTGCCAGAACGGTGGCAGCAGCGTCAGGGAGTAGAACACCCCACCCAGATAGGTCAGCGGCGTCAGCACGAAGGTCGGGATCAGGCTGATGTCGTCGAACGTTTTGGCAAACACCGCGTTCAGCAGGCCCGCCAGCGAGAACAGGATCGCGGTCAGCAGAAGCGTCAGCGCGACAAACAGCCACGAGTGCACCTGGAACGGCACGAAGAACAGCGAAATCGCCGTCACCAGGATCCCCACGCACAGCCCGCGCGCCACCCCGCCGCCCACGTAACCAGCAATAATGACGTGTGTTGGCACTGGTGCCACCAGCAGCTCTTCAATGTTGCGCTGGAACTTAGCGCTAAAGAATGAGGATGCCACGTTGGCATAGGCGTTGGTGATCACCGCCATCATGATCAGGCCCGGCACAATAAATTGCATATAGGTAAAGCCGTGCATTTCACCAATCCGGGAACCGATCAGGTTACCGAAAATAATGAAGTACAGCGTCATGGTGATCACCGGCGGCACCAGGGTTTGCACCCAAATGCGCATAAAGCGGTTGATCTCTTTCGCCCAGATACTTTTCAGCGCGACCCAGTAAAGATGCGTCATGCCTTGTCTCCTTGTTTTTCATGCACCAGAGAGACAAACAGCTCTTCCAGTCGGTTCGCTTTATTACGCATACTCAATACCTGAATGCCCTGCGCGCTCAACTGTGAGAAGACGCTGTTGATGCCCTGCTCGCGCAGCACTTCCACTTCCAGCGTCGAGGTATCCACCAGACGGTAGTTATACCCTTCGAGCTTCGGCAGCGCGCTTTTCGCCGCCAGATCGAGAATAAAGGTTTCGGATTTCAGCTTAGAGAGCAGATCCTTCATCGACGTGTTTTCCACCAGCTCACCATGCTGAATAATGCCAATATTGCGGCACAGCATTTCCGCTTCTTCGAGATAGTGGGTGGTCAGAATAATGGTGGTGCCTTTATCGTTCAGATCCTTCAGGAAGCCCCACATGGAACGGCGCAGTTCAATATCCACGCCCGCAGTCGGTTCATCGAGGATAAGCAGCTTTGGCTCGTGCATCAGCGCGCGGGCAATCATCAGGCGGCGCTTCATCCCACCGGACAACATGCGCGCACGTTCGTTACGCTTTTCCCACAAATCGAGCTGTTTTAGGTACTTTTCGCTACGCTCAATTGCCTCTTTATACTCAACGCCGTAATAACCCGCCTGCTGAACGACAATCTGCTGTACCGTCTCGAACGGGTTGAAGTTGAACTCCTGCGGCACCAGCCCCAGCTGGCGCTTGGCGTTGACCACATCTTTCTGCAGATCGTAGCCAAAGACGCTCACGCGACCTGAGGTTTTGTTCACCAGAGAACTGATAATGCCGATAGTGGTGGATTTCCCCGCCCCGTTCGGTCCAAGAAGCGCATAGAAATCCCCCGCCTCTACTTTGAGATCTATCCCGCGCAGCGCCTGAACGCCGCCCGGATAGGTTTTTTTAAGCTGCTCAAGCTCCAGTGCAATTGCCATGAATTAAACTTACCTTCAGTTCTTACACACCTTGTGTGGTTTCATTAAAAGTCGGGTTACCCTATAGTAGCGCAACGCAATTACCAGGTTACAGGCCGTTAACGTCCATGAATAACATAGATACACTCATCAGCAATAATGCACTATGGTCAAAGATGCTGGTTGAAGAAGACCCCGGATTTTTCGGGAAGCTGGCGCAAGCGCAAAACCCACGCTTTCTATGGATTGGATGTTCCGATAGCCGCGTCCCGGCAGAACGCCTGACCGGTCTCGAACCTGGCGAACTTTTTGTTCACCGTAACGTCGCCAACCTTGTTATTCATACCGATCTCAACTGCCTTTCTGTCGTTCAATATGCCGTTGACGTGCTGGAAGTTGAGCACATCATTATTTGCGGCCACTACGGCTGCGGCGGCGTACAGGCGGCGGTTGAAAATACAGAGCTGGGGTTAATCGATAACTGGCTGCTGCACATCCGCGATATCTGGTTCAAACATAGCTCACTGTTGGGTGAAATGCCGCAGGAGCGTCGACTTGATACCCTTTGCGAGCTGAACGTAATGGAGCAGGTCTATAACCTGGGCCACTCAACGATTATGCAGTCCGCGTGGAAACGTGGGCAGAAGGTTTCCATCCACGGCTGGGCGTACGGCATTCACGACGGCCTGCTGCGCAATCTGGAAGTCACCGCCACCAACCGCGAAACGCTGGAGCAGCGTTACCGTTCGGGCATTGCCAACCTCAAGCTTAAGCATGTGAACCATAAATAAGTGCACGTTAAAAAGCCGGGTGGCGGCTGCGCCTAACCCGGCCTACATGTGCCCATTCGTAGGCCCGGATCGCTGCGCGCCACCGGGCAACAAACCGCAATTACTCGTCCAGAATCACGACTTTTCCGACATACGGCAGATGGCGATAGCGCTGCGCGTAGTCAATGCCGTAACCGACGACGAATTCGTCCGGAATCGAGAAGCCCACGAACTCTACCGGCACCTGCACTTCACGACGATCTGGCTTATCCAGCAGCGTACAAATCGCCAGCGATTTAGGCTGACGCAGGCTCAGGATCTCGCGCACTTTAGAGAGCGTGTTACCGGAGTCAATAATGTCCTCAACGATCAACACATCTTTGCCACGAATATCTTCATCCAGATCTTTCAGGATTTTCACATCACGGGTTGTGGACATGCCGCTGCCGTAGCTGGAGGCGGTCATAAAATCGACCTCATGGGACACCTGCACTTCACGGCACAGGTCTGCCATGAACATGAAAGAGCCACGTAAAAGACCGACCAGCACCATTTCGCTGCCGCTGTCCTTGTAATGTTCGGTGATTTGACGACCCAGTTCGGCGATACGCGCTTTGATCTCGGCTTCCGGGATCATCACTTCAACAGTATGTTTCATATTACTAACCATATGATTTTAATGAAAATCTCTCAATGCAGGTGAATCTATTTCCGGCATCGATACGCAAGCCCGTCATTATACCAGCAAATGGATAACCCTGGCGTATGAGTTACAAAAAGCAAATATTGTGATTCCGATCACACTTGTTAATACCTATAATTAGTTGCTAGCAAATTATTAACAAAAACTGACGAGTACACTTTCTATGGCTGAAACAAACTCTAAACAGCCGCGTCTACTGGTGACATTAACAGCCGCGTTCGCAGCCTTCTGCGCGCTGTATCTGTTAATCGGTGGCGTCTGGCTGGTCGCTTTAGGCGGCTCCTGGTACTACCCGATTGCGGGTCTGGTTATGGTTGCCGTAACCGTCCTGCTGTTGCGTAGAAAACAATCCGCACTGTGGCTGTATGCCGCACTCCTCCTTGCCACCATGATCTGGGGCGTCTGGGAAGTCGGGTTCGACTTCTGGGCACTGACGCCGCGCAGCGACATCCTGGTCTTCTTTGGTATCTGGCTGATCCTGCCGTTCGTCTGGCGTCGCCTGATTGTGCCTTCCAGCGGTGCTGTGGCGGGCCTGGTTGTTGCTCTGCTGATTACCGGCGGCATTCTGACATGGGCCGGTTTTAATGACCCACAGGAGATCAACGGTACGCTGAACGCGGAATCCACGCCTGCGGCTGCTATCTCGCAGGTCGCTGACGGTGACTGGCCTGCGTATGGTCGTAACCAGGAAGGTCAACGCTACTCTCCGCTGAAGCAGATCAACGCGGACAACGTGAAGAACCTGAAGGAAGCCTGGGTATTCCGTACCGGTGACCTGAAAATGCCGAACGATCCGGGCGAGTTGACCAACGAAGTCACCCCGATCAAAGTGGGCAACATGCTCTACCTGTGTACGGCGCACCAGCGTCTGTTCGCGCTCGACGCGGCCACCGGTAAAGAGAAATGGCACTTCGATCCACAGCTGAACTCTAATCCGTCGTTCCAGCACATCACCTGTCGTGGCGTCTCTTACCACGAAGCGCGTGCCGATAATGCCAGCCCGGAAGTCATCGCCGACTGCCCGCGCCGCATTATGCTGCCGGTGAACGATGGCCGTCTGTTCGCCATCAATGCCGAAACGGGCAAGCTGTGCGAAACCTTTGCCAACAAAGGTATCCTGAACCTGCAGACCAACATGCCGGACACCACGCCGGGTCTGTATGAGCCCACCTCACCGCCAATCATCACCGATAAAACCATCGTGATTGCCGGTTCGGTAACGGATAACTTCTCTACGCGTGAAACCTCCGGCGTCATCCGCGGTTTCGACGTAAACACCGGTAAACTGCTGTGGGCCTTCGACCCGGGCGCGAAAGATCCCAACGCGATCCCGTCGGACGAGCACACCTTTACCTTTAACTCACCAAACTCCTGGGCCCCGGCGGCGTATGACGCGAAGCTGGACCTGGTCTACCTGCCGATGGGCGTAACCACGCCAGATATCTGGGGCGGTAACCGCACGCCGGAGCAGGAACGTTACGCGAGCGCTATCGTGGCGCTGAACGCAACGACCGGTAAACTGGCGTGGAGCTATCAGACCGTTCACCACGATCTGTGGGATATGGATATGCCGTCCCAGCCGACGCTGGCAGACATTACCGTCGATGGTAAAACCGTGCCGGTGATTTACGCTCCGGCCAAGACGGGCAACATCTTCGTCCTGGATCGCAGCAACGGCAAGCTGGTTGTGCCTGCACCGGAAAAACCGGTTCCTCAAGGCGCGGCTAAAGGCGACTACGTCAGTAAAACCCAGCCGTTCTCTGACCTGAGCTTCCGTCCGAAGAAAGACCTCAGCGGTGCAGACATGTGGGGTGCCACCATGTTTGACCAGTTGGTGTGCCGCGTGATGTTCCATCAGCTGCGCTATGAAGGCATCTTCACGCCGCCTTCTGAGCAGGGCACGCTGGTCTTCCCGGGTAACCTGGGGATGTTCGAGTGGGGCGGGATCTCCGTCGACCCGAACCGTCAGGTGGCAATTGCCAACCCAATGGCGCTGCCGTTCGTTTCCCGTCTGATCCCACGCGGTCCGGGCAACCCAATGGAGCAGCCGAAAGACGCGAAAGGCAGCGGCACCGAAGCCGGTATCCAGCCGCAGTACGGCGTACCGTTCGGCGTAACCCTGAACCCGTTCCTGTCTCCGTTTGGTCTGCCGTGTAAACAGCCTGCCTGGGGGTATATCTCCGGTCTGGATCTGAAAACCAACCAGATCGTATGGAAAAAACGTATTGGTACGCCACAGGACAGCATGCCGTTCCCAATGCCGGTTCCGGTGCCGTTCAATATGGGTATGCCAATGCTGGGTGGCCCAATTTCCACCGCCGGTAACGTGCTGTTCATCGCGGCAACCGCAGATAACTACCTGCGCGCGTACAACATGACCAACGGTGAGAAACTGTGGCAAGGCCGTCTGCCTGCCGGTGGACAGGCCACGCCGATGACCTATGAAGTGAACGGCAAGCAGTACGTTGTCATCTCTGCAGGTGGCCACGGTTCGTTTGGCACGAAGATGGGCGACTATATTGTCGCGTATGCGTTGCCGGACGAAAACAAGTAACTGAAAAAGCCGGGTGGCGGCTACGCCTTACCCGGCCTACGGAAAGATGCAAAACGGCAACCTCGGTTGCCGTTTTTGTGTTTGTTCCCTCTCCCCGTGGGAGAGGGCCAGGGTGAGGGCATCAGGCCGCACTGTTTTATACGGTGAACCCGAGCATCATCCCCGTATCCTCATGCTCCAGCAGATGGCAGTGCGCCATATAGGCAAACTCCTTCGGCGCATCGTGGTCGAACTTCACCAGCACCTCGCTGACGCCACCTTCCACTCTCACCGTATCCTTCCAGCCCGCGCGGTGCGCATCCGGCGCTTTGCCGTTTTCTGAGAGAATGCGGAACTGGGTGCCGTGGATGTGGAACGGATGCAGCATCATGTCCCCTTCGCCCGAAATCACCCAACGCTCAAACTGACCCTTTGTCGCAGCAAACATCGGCGTGTTCATGTCGAACGCTTTGCCGTTGATCATATTGGCGTTGTGGAAATCAAAGCCGTGGTCGCCGTGATTCATGTTCCCCATGCCGCCCATTTTGCCATGGTCCATATTCATATGGCCCATCATCTGCCCGTGGTGCATCCCCGCCATCGCCTGATCGCCATATTTCGCCATCAGCGCCTGCATGCCCATCATGTCGAGCATCGGGTTCATGGAGAGCTGCAGCTTGCGCTGCGTAAGCCCGTCAAGCGACGGGAGCGCTGGCAGGGTAGTTAATGTATCCGGTAACGTGCCGGAAGCGGTCACCAGTAAAGGCTGAATACGCAGCACCGGATGCGGCTTATCAAATGGCGCAACCGTCATCCCCATCTGGCTGACTGGCAGGGTTACGAGGTCAAACGCCTTGCCGTCGCTGATGTCCACCAGCACCTCGAAGCGCTCGCCCATCAGCATCGGCAACTCGTTCACTTTTACCGGCTCCGGCAGGAGTCCACCGTCGCTTGCCACCACGTACAGCGGGCGCTTATCGCTGGCGGCGAAGTTCAGCGAACGGGCGTTACAGCCGTTAAGCAGACGTAAACGCAGCCAGCCTTTCGGCGCGGCATGCTGAGGGTAGATCGCGCCGTTGGTCAGCAGCGTGTCGCCAAACCAGCCCACCGCCGCACTCATCACGTCCAGCTGGTAGTCAATTTGCCCGTCAGCATTGAATTTCTTGTCCTGCACAATCACCGGAACGTCGTCGATGCCCCACTGTTTCGGCAGGCGCAGCAGGCGGCTTTCGTCGTCTTCAATCAGCACCAGCCCCGCCAGCCCCATCGCCACCTGATGGCCCGTTTTGCCGTGCTGATGCGGGTGGAACCAGCAGGTCGCCGCACGTTGGTCAGGGGTAAAGGTCACGCTGCGTTTGCCACCAGCCTTGATAACGCCCTGTGGTCCCCCGTCTACTTCACCCGGCACTTCCAGCCCGTGCCAGTGCAGCGTGGTCTCTTCCGACAGCGTGTTATGGATATCAACGGTGACGGTTTTTCCTTTGCGTAACTGGAGCGCCGGACCGAGGAGATTTCCGTTATAGCCCCAGGTTGTGGCGGTATTCGCACCAAAGGTCGTTTTGCCTGATTGCACCACAAGCTGGATACGACTGCGGGCATCAGCAGTCAGCAATTCAGGAATGGGTAAGGCGGGTCTGTCAGCCGCGAAAACGGCGCGACTCCAGAGTGGTAATGCGCTGGCAGCCCCCAGCGCAGCGGAATATTTTAAAAAATCACGACGTTGCATGTTCATTTCCTTATTTCCAGCCGGCGATCTTTTGAGCATAAACCCTCCCCTTACCGGAAGGTCAAGTAAAGCGGCAATAATAAAGGTCGTCGGCCTGGCATCAAGTATGCTAACGTTAATTTTCCGTGATGCAGTGGTAGAAGCAATGAAGACGTTTTTCAGAACAATTTTGTTCAGTGGCCTGATGGCGATGTGTGCGAACAGTTACGCGCTGAGTGAAAACGAAGCAGAAGATATGGCCGATCTAACGGCGGTGTTTGTGTTTCTGAAAAACGATTGTGGTTACCAGAATTTACCCAACGGGCAGATTCGTCGCGCACTGGTCTTTTTTGCCCAGCAGAACCAATGGGATCTCAGCAACTACGACAGCTTCGACATGAAGGCGCTCGGTGAAGACAGCTACCGCGATTTGAGCGGTATCGGTATTCCCACTGCTAAAAAATGCAAAGCGCTGGCTCGTGATTCACTCAGCCTGCTCGCCTACGTGAAGTAACCTTCCCGACGCCCCTTGTTGACTCGCTAACCGCTTCACAGCGGTGATGTGTTGCGCCCCTTCTGCTGAATGTCAGGATGTAAACGATGGAGAGGACAGCCCATGACCGAGAAAACGGTATGGCAAGAAACGCTGCACGATCAGTTTGGTCAGTACTTTGCCGTTGATAACGTGCTTTATCACGAGAAGACCGATCATCAGGATCTGATCATCTTCGAGAACGCCGCCTTTGGCCGCGTCATGGCGCTGGACGGCGTGGTGCAAACCACCGAGCGCGATGAGTTTATTTATCATGAGATGATGACCCACGTTCCGCTGCTGGCCCACGGCCACGCAAAGCACGTTCTGATTATTGGCGGCGGCGACGGCGCGATGCTGCGTGAAGTGTCCCGCCATCAGTCCGTCGAAACCATCACGATGGTGGAAATCGACGCGGGTGTGGTTTCGTTCTGCCGTCAGTACCTGCCCAACCATAATGCCGGCAGCTACGACGATCCGCGCTTTAATCTGGTTATCGACGACGGCGTCAATTTTGTTAACCAGACCACGCAAACGTTTGATGTGATTATCTCTGACTGCACCGATCCGATCGGCCCTGGCGCGTCGCTGTTTACCTCCTCGTTCTATGAAGGCTGCAAGCGCTGCCTGAACCCAGGCGGTATCTTCGTCGCACAAAATGGCGTCTGCTTCCTGCAGCAGGATGAAGCTCTCGACAGCCACCGCAAGCTGAGCACCTACTTTAGCGACGTCAGCTTCTACCAGGCCGCGATCCCGACCTATTACGGCGGGATCATGACCTTCGCGTGGGCGACCGACAACGAGGTGCTGCGTCATCTCTCTACCGAAATCATTCAGGCGCGCTTCCACCAGGCGGGTCTTAAATGTCGCTATTACAACCCGGCCGTCCATACCGCGGCGTTTGCCTTGCCACAATATCTGCAAGACGCACTGTCCTCAAAGGGGGTGAGCTAATTGAAAAAGCTGAAACTGCATGGCTTTAACAACCTGACCAAAAGCCTGAGTTTTTGTATTTACGATATCTGCTACGTCAAAACTGCAGAAGAACGCGATGGCTACATCGCCTATATCGATGAACTCTACAACGCTAACCGCCTGACGGAGATCCTGTCAGAAACTTGCTCAATCATTGGCGCTAACATCCTGAACATCGCGCGTCAGGATTATGAACCACAGGGCGCGAGCGTCACCATTCTGGTGAGCGAAGAGCCGGTAGACCCGAAGCTTATCGACAAAACCGAGCATCCGGGCCCGCTGCCGGAAGTGGTCGTCGCGCATCTCGATAAGAGCCACATCTGCGTACACACTTACCCGGAAAGCCACCCTGAAGGCGGGCTATGCACCTTCCGCGCGGACATAGAAGTGTCGACCTGCGGCGTGATCTCGCCGCTAAACGCACTGAACTATTTAATCCACCAGCTGGAATCGGACATCGTCACCATTGATTATCGCGTGCGCGGTTTTACCCGTGATATCAACGGCATGAAGCACTTCATCGACCATGAGATCAACTCTATTCAGAACTTTATGTCTGAAGACATGAAATCGCTGTACGACATGATGGACGTGAACGTATATCAGGAGAACATCTTCCATACCAAGATGTTACTTAAGGAGTTCGACCTTAAGCACTACATGTTCCATACCAAACCGGAAGATTTGAGCGAAGAAGAGCGTAAGGCGATTACTGACCTGCTCTGGAAAGAGATGCGCGAGATCTACTACGGCCGCAATATTCCGGCCGTGTAAGAGCAAGCCGGAGCAGGGATGCTCCGGTCTGTTATTTCTGTTTCATAAAGTCGCGGTACGCATTTACCACCTGAAGGAAATCCTCGACGCCGCACATCGACAGGCTCTCTTCGTCGTAGTAGCTCATCCCCTCTTCCATCTCGTCACCTGAAAACTCGAGCTGGTTGGCGCGCACCATCACCTCTTCGCCATCCATCCACAGGGTGTATTCATGCCCGGCGCGCTGCCAGGAGCGCTCACTGCCTTTTACCGTCTTCGCCGCCTCTTCCACTTCATCAAGAAGTGCGAGATTCTCCTTCACCTCTTCGTTAAACCAGTGTCCAACGGCTTCGTGGCCCATCGACATACGCACTTTCACCACTCCGGTGATGTCGCGCAGAAATTCGTAATCCATAGTGTTTTCCTCTGCAAAGCCATTAGGGTAATTATCGCAGCAGCGAGGAAGAAAAAAAGCGGGAGAGGCGGGAGGAATGAAAATAAAAAGGTGAGAGCAAGACCCTGCGGCCTGATGCCCTCACCCCGTCCCTCTCCCACGGGAGAGGGTGCAAACACTAAAAACCGTCTCTATGAGACGGTTTTGCTGTTTATACCGCGGTCTGGAAGATCACCCCGTCAGCCTTCTCAGTATATTGAGAGAGCTGGTCGAAGTTCAGATAGCGATAGGTATCCACCGCTGTCTTATCCACCTGAGCCACAAAGGTCTGGTACTCTTCCGGCGTTGGCAGTTTGCCAATCAGCGCCGCAACCGCCGCCAGCTCCGCAGAGGCCAGGAAGACGTTCGCACCGGTACCTAAACGGTTCGGGAAGTTACGGGTAGAGGTGGACACCACCGTCGCACCGTCAGCCACGCGCGCCTGGTTACCCATACAGAGGGAACAGCCAGGGATTTCAATACGCGCACCGCTCTTACCAAACACGCTGTAGTAACCCTCTTCGGTCAGCTGCGCCGCGTCCATACGGGTTGGCGGTGCCACCCACAGACGGGTCGGCAGCTGGCCTTTATGGGTATCCAGCAGCTTACCGGCAGCACGGAAGTGACCGATGTTGGTCATGCAGGAACCGATGAACACTTCGTCGATTTTCTCACCCTGCACTGCAGACAGCGGACGCGCATCGTCCGGATCGTTCGGTGCACAGAGGATCGGCTCTTTAATATCCGCCAGATCGATGTCGATCACCGCTGCGTACTCTGCGTCAGCATCGGCTTCCAGCAGCTGTGGATCCGCCAGCCATTTTTCCATGCCCTGAATACGACGCTCCAGGGTACGACGGTCGCCGTAGCCTTCCGCAATCATCCACTTCAGCAGCACGATGTTGGAAGTCAGGTACTCTTCGATTGGCGCCTGGTTCAGCTTGATGGTACAGCCCGCAGCAGAACGCTCGGCGGAGGCATCGGTCAGCTCGAACGCCTGCTCCACTTTAAGATCCGGCAGACCTTCAATTTCCAGAATGCGGCCAGAGAAGATGTTTTTCTTCCCTTTCTTCTCAACGGTCAGCAGGCCCTGTTTAATCGCATACAGCGGGATCGCGTGAACCAGGTCGCGCAGGGTGATACCCGGCTGCATTTTACCTTTGAAGCGCACCAGCACCGATTCCGGCATATCCAGCGGCATCACGCCGGTCGCAGCAGCAAACGCCACCAGACCAGAGCCCGCCGGGAAGGAGATACCGATTGGGAAACGGGTGTGAGAGTCACCGCCAGTACCCACGGTATCCGGCAGCAGCATGCGGTTCAGCCAGGAGTGGATGACGCCGTCGCCCGGACGCAGAGAGACGCCGCCGCGGTTCATGATGAAGTCTGGCAGCGTGTGGTGCGTGGTCACGTCAACCGGCTTCGGATACGCCGCGGTGTGGCAGAAGGACTGCATCACCAGATCGGAAGAGAAGCCCAGGCACGCCAGGTCTTTCAGCTCGTCACGGGTCATTGGACCGGTGGTGTCCTGAGAGCCCACGGAGGTCATCTTAGGCTCGCAGTACGCGCCCGGACGAACACCCGCTACGCCGCACGCACGGCCCACCATTTTCTGCGCCAGAGAGTAACCACGGCTGCTCTCCGCCACATCTTTCGCCTGACGGAACACGTCACTGTGCGGCAGACCCAGCGCTTCACGCGCTTTGGTGGTCAGGCCACGACCGATAATCAGCGGGATACGGCCACCTGCACGCACTTCGTCGATCAGCACGTCGGTTTTCAGCTCGAAGCTTGCCAGAAGTTCGTTGGTCTCGTGGTTGCGCACTTCGCCCTTGAACGGGTAAACGTCAATCACGTCGCCCATGTTCAGGTTGGACACATCCACTTCAATCGGCAGCGCGCCCGCATCTTCCATGGTGTTGAAGAAGATCGGCGCAATTTTGCCACCCAGGCACAGGCCACCGCCGCGCTTGTTAGGCACGTGAGGAATATCGTCGCCCATGAACCACAGCACGGAGTTGGTTGCGGATTTACGAGAAGAGCCGGTACCCACAACGTCACCCACGTAAGCTAGCGGGAAACCTTTCTCCTGCAGGGCTTCGATCTGTTTGATCGGGCCGACGCTGCCCGGCTGATCCGGCTCAATGCCTTCACGGGCGTTTTTCAGCATCGCCAGGGCGTGCAGAGGGATATCCGGGCGAGACCACGCGTCCGGTGCCGGAGAGAGGTCGTCGGTGTTGGTTTCACCGGTCACTTTAAAGACGGTAACGGTGATTTTTTCAGCCAGCGCTGGACGGTTCAGGAACCATTCGGCATCCGCCCAGGACTGCATCACCTGCTTCGCATAGACGTTGCCCGCTTTGGCTTTTTCTTCTACATCGTAGAAGTTATCGAACATCAGCAGCGTGGAAGAGAGCGCTTTAGCGGCAATCGGTGCCAGCTTATCGTTATCCAGCGCGTCAATCAGCGGATGAATGTTGTAACCACCCTGCATGGTGCCGAGCAGTTCAATGGCTTTTTCAGGAGTAACCAGTGGGGAGGTGGCTTCGCCTTTGGCGATAGCAGCAAGGAATCCGGCTTTTACGTAGGCAGCTTCATCTACGCCAGGCGGTACGCGGTTGATCAACAGATCTAACAGGAATTCTTCTTCGCCCTTAGGCGGGTTCTTCAGCAGCTCGACGAGCGCGGCCATTTGGGTTGCATCTAAAGGTTTGGGTACAATTCCCTCGGCGGCACGTTCTGCTACGTGCTTACGGTATTCTTCTAGCACGACGGTTCTCCTCGCTCTCATTGTCATATGCGGCGGGCGTTCTCTTCACGCTCCTGTGAGACAGCAGTTTGTAGGGTAAATGCCCGATACCGCGTCGGGCAGCATAGCAGGATTTCTGCACAGTGTTAATCCGTTTACAAAAAAGCAACATTAAAAAATTTGCTGAATCGTTAAGCATGGTGTAGCGGGGAGACGAGACGAATTTTGGGTACAAAAAAACCGCCTGGTAGCGGTTTATTTGTTGCCTTGCGGTGGTAGCACACCGTGTTGGCAGATTTGCGGCAATGCACTCGTCATGAATAATGCGCCTGAGTATGTAGATCCGCAAGCACATATTTTGTGTTTACGAGCCGACATCCAGTTTCGAATGAAAAAGGATGAAACTGCATTTCACCTCTTTTCAGTCCATTCCGGCTGTAATACTGTTGCGCCCGGCCTGCTTCGCTGGTGTAGCAACCAGTCACCGGGCCCGGAAGCAGTTCCGTAACCTACGCGGCAATGTACTCATTTGCCTGGTTCTGCCTTTCCCGGTGGAGAATGAACCCGCGTAGCCTGCACAGGAACGCACGCAATGGAGATGCGAATCACTGCGCTGATCGTTGCAATCGGTTTACTGCTAACCGCGCTGCACGGTGGCTGGAACATATCCGACATCACGGTGCTGTTTGTCGTCAACCTCGGCAACTAGCTGCTGGCCGCTCGCAAGAGCGGCCTTCTGAATTCCCGGCGCCTTTTCCCGCATCGCATATAATTGTGTAATAAATGCACACACTCTTTATCCGGACGCTTCGCTGGTTTCCCAAGAAAAGTCAAAACTGTCATACACGGGTGAATAATACTCGCGGCAACAAGAACGCCTCACGGCACAGCGCTTGTCTCGTTGGAGTCATTTTATGAAGTTGCCCTTTAAGCCACACCTGCTTGTCCTTCTCTGCAGTGCCGGGCTGTTTGCCGCCTCAGGCGTTATGTTTGTCAAAAGCCGGGCAACGGAGCCCGTTGCACCAGCCCCCGTCGCACAACAACCGGCAGCACCTGCCGCAGCCCAGCCCGCCCCTGTCGTCGCACCCACGTACACGGCCGCGCAGATCGATCAGTGGGTTGCCCCAGTTGCGCTCTACCCGGATGCCCTGCTGTCGCAAATTTTAATGGCCTCGACCTACCCGTCAAACGTTATCCAGGCGGCACAGTGGTCAAAAGATAATCCCAAAATGCAGGGCGATGCCGCCATTCAGGCCGTTGCTGGTCAGCCGTGGGATCCGAGCGTAAAGTCGCTGGTGGCGTTTCCTCAACTCATGTCGCTAATGGGTGAAAACCCGCCGTGGGTACAAAATCTGGGCGATGCGTTTCTAGCCCAACCGAAAGACGTAATGGATTCCGTTCAACGCCTGCGCTTGCTGGCGCAACAAACCGGTGCATTGCAATCAACGCCACAGCAAACGGTCACGACCGTGACGAAACCTGCCCCTGCAAAAACCACCACCAGCGAGTCAACAAACACCACCACTACAAGCCCGACGGTGATCAAAATTGAATCCGCCGATCCGCAGGTGGTTTACGTTCCGACCTATAACCCCAATACGGTTTACGGTACCTGGCCAAACGCGGCCTACCCGCCCACCTATTTACCGCCCTCACCCGGGGAGCAATTTACCGACAGTCTGGTCAAGGGTCTCGGCTTCAGTCTGGGGGTGGCGACAACCTATGCCATCTTCAGCAATATCGACTGGGATGACGACGATGACTGGGACCACCACCATCACGATGATGACTGGGATAATCATGGCGGCTATAACCGCAACGGCGATAACAACATCAATATAAACGTTGATAACTTCAATAAAATCAGCGGACAGCGGCTGACGGATGCCAACCGCACCTGGCAGCACAACCCGGCCTATCGTGAAGGCGTGCCGTACCCGACCAATCAGCTCAATACCCGTTTCCACTCCACGAAAGCGGCGACAGGGCTCAGTGCGACGCAGCAAAAACCGGTCAATCGGGACAGCCAGCGTCAGGCCGCATTGAGCCAAATGGAAAAATCGACAGGAAAAACGTTCCCTCAGGCAACGCGCCCGACAACCCGAGATGCACAGCGTCAGGCTTCCAGCCAACAGCTGAAGCAGATTTCACAGCGCAATAACTACCGCGGCTACGACACCAAACCGCACATCGCGAAGCGAACTGAGAACAACCGTGCGGCCACACAACGACAGGAAAAACGGGTTTCGCAACCCTCACAGCAGCGCACGACCCAGCAGAGAAATGTTCAGCAGCGAACCAGCCAGCATCGCGCAAATGCGCTGAGCGGCAACGACAGCCGGTCCGGCAACTGGCAAGCCCAGCAGCGTCGGGGCGAGCAGAGCAGGCAAGTCGCTGCCCGCCATCAGCAGCCCCGTCAGGCCTCAGCCGGACGCGCAGAACACCGTGAATTCCGTCACCGTTAAGGGAGCTGACATGAAAAGTAAACTTCTTTGTGGAATGGCGTTATTCATGCTTTCGGCCACCGCGATGGCACAGCAATCATTCAGCACGCCAGGCCAGGCAACCGACGCGCTGGTGAGCGCCATCAGTAAGCATGATGAACGTGCAATGAGCGACCTGCTTGGGGAGAACTGGCGCGACTTCCTGCCGCCTGAAGGGGTCGACCCGGATGCCGTCGATCGTTTCCTGAGAGACTGGAAAGTTCGCCATGATACCGCCATCGAGGGCGATGTGGCGCATCTGGTTGTTGGAGAGAGCGACTGGCAGTTGCCGATCCCGGTGATGAAAACCGCTACCGGCTGGCAATTTGACATTAAAGCAGGCGCCGAAGCGATCCTCACGCGCGAGATTGGGCGTAACGAACTCGGTGCCATCGAGGCGCTGCATGCCTATGTCGATGCTCAGCAGAGCTATTTTGGGTTGAATCAGAAGTATGCGCAGAAAATTGTCAGTTCAGAGGGGAAAAAGGACGGTCTGTACTGGCCCGTCTCGCCAGGCGAAGCGCCAAGCCCGCTGGGTCCGGCCTTCAGTCCGAAAGAGCCAGGAGCAGGCTATCACGGCTATCGTTTTCGCATTTTGCCGTATAATAACGGTTTCGCAATGATCGCCTGGCCAGTCACTTACGGTCAGACGGGGGTGATGAGCTTCACCATCAATCAGGACGACAAGGTGTACCAGAGCGATCTCGGCAGTGATTCCGCGAAGAAAGCAAATGCCCTGACCGCATACCCTCTGGATAAAACCTGGCAACCCGTCGCCCCGTAATGCAGGCAGGCCGGGTAAGGCGACGTCGCCACCCGGCTGTTTTCCTACAGAATATTGGCGACCGATTTCGCCAGCTGCGCTTCCAGAACCGGCTTCGCCTCTTCGAACTTCAGGTTCACCTTGTTGGCGTTAGACACCACGCGGGTCTGATACTTCGCACGATCGCCCTGCTCGGTGCTGGTCTGCAGTTTCACGCCAGAGGTACCCTGACGCAGGGCAGCGATATTATCGGTTGTGACTTTTGCTTTGCTGCGCTCAGAGATCTGCAGGTCAGTCACCATGGTGTAGTTTACATCTTCCACCATGGCGTCTGCCGCCATGCCGATCAGACCCGCCGCCAGACCCACGCCCAGCGCTGCGCCGGAAGAGTTACTGTTATAAGCGGTGATCCCGGCACCCAGTGCAGCGCCCACAGCCGCACCTTCGTACCCGGTTTTCAGGTAGCCCTGAGCTTCACGCAGGTCCATTTTGTCGGCTTTCAGGACGTTTGCCTGCACCCAGTAGTATGCGCCGTCAGGGGAGCTGGTCACTTTATAGCCCTTGGCAATCAGGTCGTTCGCCAGCAGGGTCTGCAGGTTGCTCATGTCTTTATCGGAGGTGTTTTTAACCTGAATGTAGACCGTTTTCTCGTTGGATGGCTCAAGCCAGACGGTTTCACTCATCTGGGTTTTAACTTCCAGGTTGCGTTTCTTCACCGCCGTCGTTACCGCACCGCACCCTGTCAGCGTCAGCGCTGCCGCCACTAAGCCAATTACCGCAACTTTCTTCAAAGACATGTATTTTCCTTTTTTCGTGTAATAAAAGAGTCCAGAACCCCTAAACCGCGTGGCCAGTAGCCACACAATGGTGAAAAAAGTATCGGCAGATGAAGGGAAATTTTTAGCGGAAATATCAACAGGATGACTACTAAATCAGGTAGTTACAGGCAAAAAAAAACGCCTCCGGAGAGGCGTTTATCAAGCGCAGAGAAACTTATTTCTTCTTCGCTTTCGCGTTTGGCAGGTCGGTGATGCTACCTTCGAACACTTCTGCCGCCAGGCCCACGGACTCGTGCAGAGTCGGGTGAGCGTGGATGGTCAGCGCGATGTCTTCCGCGTCGCAACCCATTTCGATAGCCAGACCGATTTCACCCAGCAGCTCGCCGCCGTTGGTACCGACAATTGCACCACCGATCACGCGGTGAGTCTCTTTGTCGAAGATCAGTTTGGTCACGCCATCCGCACAGTCGGAAGCGATAGCACGGCCAGAAGCAGCCCACGGGAAGGTGGCGGTTTCGTAGCTGATGCCTTTCTCTTTCGCTTCTTTCTCGGTCAGACCCACCCAGGCAACTTCTGGTTCGGTGTACGCGATAGATGGGATCACTTTCGGATCGAAGTAGTGCTTCATGCCGGCGATAACTTCAGCGGCAACGTGACCTTCGTGAACACCTTTGTGCGCCAGCATTGGCTGACCGACGATGTCGCCGATAGCAAAGATGTGCGGCACGTTGGTGCGCAGCTGCTTATCAACGCGGATAAAGCCACGGTCGTCCACTTCCACGCCAGCTGCGCCAGCATTGAGGTTTTTACCGTTCGGCACGCGGCCGATCGCCACCAGCACGGCGTCGTAACGCTGCGCTTCTGCAGGGGCTTTTTTGCCTTCCATGGAAACGTAAATACCGTCTTCTTTCGCTTCAACGGCAGTCACTTTGGTTTCCAGCATCAGGTTGAATTTCTTGCTGATACGTTTGGTGAAGACTTTTACGATGTCTTTGTCGGCTGCCGGGATAACCTGGTCGAACATTTCAACCACGTCGATCTCTGAACCCAGCGCATGGTACACGGTACCCATTTCCAGACCGATGATACCGCCGCCCATGACCAGCAGACGCTTAGGAACGGTTTTCAGCTCCAGGGCATCGGTGGAATCCCACACGCGTGGATCTTCATGCGGAATGAATGGCAGTTCGATTGGGCGAGAGCCTGCCGCGATGATCGCGTTGTCGAAATTGATCACGGTTTTACCGTTTTCGCCTTCCACTTCCAGGGTGTTCGCACCGGTGAATTTACCCAGACCGTTTACCACTTTCACTTTACGGCCTTTGGCCATACCCGCCAGACCGCCGGTCAGCTGAGTGATAACTTTCTCTTTCCAGGTACGAATTTTGTCGATATCGGTTTTCGGCTCGCCGAAGACGATACCGTGTTCAGCCAGCGCTTTGGCTTCTTCGATAACTTTCGCTACGTGCAGCAGCGCTTTAGAAGGGATACAGCCGACGTTCAGACAAACACCGCCGAGGGTGCTGTAACGTTCTACGATGACGGTTTCCAGACCTAAATCCGCGGCGCGGAATGCTGCGGAGTAACCTGCCGGGCCTGCCCCAAGTACTACGACCTGAGTTTTGATTTCTGTGCTCATCATGACCTCTTAATTTATACCCGTCGTCCACCGGGTCGTTCTATCCGCCCGCAGTTTACAAAATTGTTAACAATTTTGAAACAACAAACGGCTCACGAATTGTCGCTTTCGCCAATAACCCCACAAACACCGTGAGATTATCAGAAAAAAGCCGGCCGACTGGCCGGCTTTTCGATTACATCACCAGGCGGCGAATGTCGCTCAGGGTGTTGTTGATGATGGTGATGAAGCGCGCACCATCAGCACCGTCGATCACGCGGTGGTCGAAGGACAGAGAGATTGGCATCATCAGACGCGGCACGAACTCTTTGCCATTCCACACCGGCTCCATCGCGGACTTGGACACACCGAGGATAGCCACTTCCGGCGCGTTCACAATCGGCGCGAAGTGGGTGGTACCCAGGCCGCCGATGCTGGAGATAGTGAAGCAGCCGCCCTGCATTTCGCCGGCAGTCAGCTTACCATCACGCGCTTTCTTGGAGATCACGGTCAGTTCACGGGACAGCTCGGTAATGCTCTTCTTGTTCACGTCTTTGAAGACCGGAACAACCAGACCATTTGGCGTATCAACCGCAACACCGATGTTGATGTATTTCTTCAGCGTCAGCTTCTGACCGTCTTCGGACAGGGAGCTGTTGAAGCGTGGCATCTGCTCAAGAGCAGCGGCAACGGCTTTCATGATGAAGACCACTGGGGTGAATTTCACGTCCAGCTTGCGCTTCTCAGCTTCGGCGTTCTGCTGTTTACGGAACGCTTCCAGATCGGTGATATCGGTCTTATCGAAGTGCGTAACGTGCGGGATCATCACCCAGTTACGGCTCAGGTTAGCACCAGAGATTTTCTGAATGCGGCCCAGCTCCACTTCTTCGATTTCGCCGAACTTGCTGAAGTCCACTTTTGGCCATGGCAGCATGCCCGGGATACCGCCACCGGCGGCTGCAGCAGGTGCAGCTTCGGCGCGTTTCACCGCGTCTTTCACGTAGGTCTGAACGTCTTCGCGCAGGATACGACCCTTACGGCCGGTCCCTTTCACTTTCGCCAGGTTCACACCGAATTCGCGCGCCAGGCGACGAATCAGCGGGGTAGCGTGGACGTAAGCGTCGTTTTCAGCGAACTCAGATTTGCCTTCCGCTTTTGCAGCAGGAGCCGCAGCAGGTTTAGACGCCTGAGCCGGTGCAGCAGCTGGTGCCGGAGCAGCCGCGGCAGCCGGAGCTGCGGCAGGCGCAGCGCCTTCCACTTCGAAGACCATGATCAGAGAGCCGGTAGACACTTTGTCGCCGGTGCTGATTTTGATCTCTTTAACGGTACCCGCGAACGGCGCAGGGACTTCCATAGAAGCCTTGTCGCCTTCAACGGTGATCAGTGACTGTTCAGCGGCAACTTTATCGCCCACTTTCACCATCACTTCGGTTACTTCAACTTCGTCACCGCCGATGTCCGGTACGTTAACGTCTTTCGCGCCGCCAGCAGCTGCTGGTGCAGCGGCCGGAGCCGGAGCAGCGGCCTGTGCTGGCGCGGCGGCGCCTTCTGCACCCGCCACTTCGAAGACCATGATCAGGGAGCCGGTAGACACTTTGTCGCCGGTGTTGATCTTGATCTCTTTAACGGTACCGGCGAACGGAGCGGGCACTTCCATAGAGGCTTTGTCGCCTTCTACGGTGATCAGTGACTGCTCAGCTGCAACGGTGTCGCCCACTTTCACCAGGATTTCAGTGACTTCAACTTCGTCACCGCCGATGTCAGGCACGTTCACTTCTTTCGCGCTCGCGGCAGCGGCTGGAGCAGCGGCGGCCGGAGCGGCTTCTTTCTTCTCTTCCTGCGCAGGTGCAGCAGCTGCTGCACCGTCGGCGGAATCGAAAATCATGATCAGTTTGCCGGTCTCGGTTTTATCGCCAACAGAGACTTTGATCTCTTTAACGATGCCAGCCTGAGGAGACGGGACTTCCATAGAGGCTTTATCGCCTTCTACGGTGATCAGCGACTGTTCAGCTTCAACTTTGTCGCCTACTTTGACCAGGATCTCGGTGATTTCAACTTCATCAGCCCCGATGTCCGGTACATTGATTTCGATAGCCATTATTCTTTTACCTCTTACGCCAGACGCGGGTTAACTTTTTCTGCATCGATGTTGAATTTGGTGATTGCGTCCGCAACCACTTTCTTATCGATTTCGCCACGTTTAGCCAGTTCGCCCAGTGCTGCTACAACCACGTAAGAAGCATCAACTTCGAAGTGGTGACGCAGGTTTTCGCGGCTGTCAGAACGACCGAAGCCGTCAGTACCCAGAACGCGATAATCATCAGCTGGAACGTAAGTACGAACCTGCTCTGCGAACAGTTTCATATAGTCAGTAGACGCCACCGCTGGTGCATCGTTCATCACCTGAGCGATGTACGGAACGCGTGGGGTTTCCATTGGGTGCAGCATGTTCCAGCGCTCACAATCCTGGCCATCACGCGCCAGCTCAGTGAAGGAGGTCACAGAGTACACGTCGGAACCCACACCGTAGTCTTTCGCCAGGATCTGCGCTGCTTCACGTACGTGACGCAGGATAGAACCGGAGCCCAGCAGCTGAACTTTACCTTTGCTACCTTCGAGGGTTTCGAGTTTGTAGATACCTTTACGGATACCTTCCTCGGCACCTGCTGGCATTGCCGGCATGTGGTAGTTTTCGTTCAGGGTGGTGATGTAGTAGTAAATGTTCTCTTGCGCTTCACCGTACATGCGGGTCAGACCGTCATGCATGATGACTGCCACTTCGTACGCGTAAGACGGGTCGTAAGAGATACAGTTAGGGATAGTCAGAGACTGAATGTGGCTGTGGCCATCTTCGTGCTGCAGACCTTCACCGTTCAGAGTCGTACGACCGGAGGTACCGCCTACAAGGAAGCCGCGAGCCTGCTGGTCGCCTGCCTGCCAGCACAGGTCACCGATACGCTGGAACCCGAACATGGAGTAGTAAATGTAGAACGGGATCATCGGCAGGTTGTTGGTGCTGTAAGAGGTCGCAGCAGCCAGCCAGGATGCGCCTGCGCCCAGCTCGTTGATACCTTCCTGCAGGATCTGACCTTTCTCGTCTTCTTTGTAGTATGCAACCTGCTCACGGTCCTGCGGGGTGTACTGCTGGCCGTTCGGGCTGTAGATACCGATCTGACGGAACAGACCTTCCATACCGAAAGTACGCGCTTCGTCGGCGATGATTGGAACCAGACGATCTTTGATCGACTTGTTCTTCAGCATCACGTTCAGGGCACGAACGAAAGCGATAGTGGTAGAGATCTCTTTGTTCTGCTCTTCCAGCAGCTGAGAGAAGTCTTCCAGCGCTGGCAGTTCCAGCTTCTCGGTGAAGTTAGGCTGGCGAGCTGGCAGGTAGCCTTTCAGCGCCTGACGACGTTCGTGCAGGTACTTGTGCTCTTCAGACCCTTCCGGGAAGGTGATGTAAGACAGGTTTTCTACCTGCTCATCGGTCACAGGAACGTTGAAACGGTCGCGGATATAACGCACGCCGTCCATGTTCATTTTCTTAACCTGGTGAGCGATGTTTTTACCTTCTGCGGTATCACCCATGCCGTAACCTTTGATGGTATGGGCCAGGATTACAGTCGCTTTACCTTTGGTTTCCTGCGCTTTTTTCAGTGCAGCGTAGACTTTCTTCGGATCGTGACCACCGCGGTTCAGGGCCCAGATCTGCTCATCAGTCCAGTCTGCAACCAGTGCTGCGGTTTCAGGGTATTTGCCGAAGAAGTGCTCACGCACGTAGGCACCGTCTTTGGATTTGAAGGTCTGGTAGTCACCGTCAACGGTTTCGTTCATCAGCTGGATCAGTTTACCGCTGGTGTCTTTACGCAGCAGCTCATCCCAGCGACCGCCCCACATGACTTTGATCACGTTCCAGCCAGCACCTGCGAAGATGCCTTCCAGTTCGTTGATGATCTTGCCGTTACCGGTTACCGGACCATCCAGACGCTGCAGGTTACAGTTGATGATGAAGCACAGGTTGTCCAGCTTCTCACGGGTTGCGATGGTGATCGCACCTTTGGATTCTGGCTCATCCATTTCGCCGTCGCCCAGGAAGGCGTAAACGGTCTGCTCAGAGGTGTCTTTCAGACCACGGTGTTCCAGGTATTTCAGGAATTTAGCCTGATAAATCGCACCGATTGGGCCCAGACCCATAGATACGGTCGGGAACTGCCAGAATTCAGGCATCAGTTTAGGGTGCGGGTAAGAAGACAGACCTTTACCGTGAACTTCCTGACGGAAGTTGTTCATCTGCTCTTCAGTCAGACGACCTTCCAGGAATGCACGTGCATAGATGCCCGGAGAGATGTGGCCCTGGAAGTACACCAGATCGCCGCCGTCTTTCTCGTTCGCTGCACGGAAGAAGTGGTTGAAGCACACTTCGTAAACGGTCGCGGAAGACTGGAAGGACGCCATGTGGCCACCCAGTTCCAGGTCTTTCTTGGATGCGCGCAGAACGGTCATGATGGCGTTCCAGCGGATTGCAGAACGGATACGACGTTCCAGATCCAGATTGCCCGGGTATTCCGGTTCGTCTTCGACGGCAATCGTGTTTACGTAGTTGCTAGCCCCTGCACCTGAAGCAACCTTCACACCGCCTTTGCGGGCTTCAGAAAGCAGCTGATCAATCAGATACTGAGCGCGCTCAACACCTTCTTCACGGATGACCGATTCGATCGCCTGTAGCCAGTCGCGAGTTTCGATCGGATCCACGTCATTTTGGAGACGTTCTGACATGGGGGTATTCCTTATCTATCTAATACGTTGATTTGTCTGGAACCTGTCCCATTGTGCTCTTGGGCAAGAACACAATAAGACAGGTTCTGCGTTTAGTTGCCGCGCTCTAAAAGTACCTGGCGCTTAATCCTTTCGTTGCTGTATGCGGCGTAATGAACGTTCGCGACGCGATTGTTCACGGCTGCGGTCCAGCAAGATTTCCTCAATGAAAGCCAGATGGCGGTGCGACGCTTCACGCGCCTGCTCCGGTTCCCCGGCCATTATCGCCTCGAATACTCGGGTGCGATGGTTGCTTACCAGTGGGAGCATCTCCCGACGGGCATACAACAATTCAAAATTCTGACGAACGTTCTGGGCCAGCATCGGCTCCATGCAGCGTAGCAGATGGAGGAGCACCACGTTGTGGGCCGCTTCGGTGACGGCGATTTGATACTGGACAACGGCGCTGGACTCGGCGTCTAAATCGCCGGACTGCTGTGCCCGTTCAATGGCCTGATGCAGTTCGCGGATACGCACGCGATCTTCATCAGTGCTGCGAAGGGCGGCGTAATAGGCCGCAATACCTTCAAGCGCGTGACGGGTCTCAAGCAGATCAAACTGGGATTCTGGGTGGTCAGAGAGAAGTTCTACCAGCGGATCGCTGAAGCTCTGCCACAGGCTGTTTTGCACAAAGGTTCCGCCGCCCTGGCGACGAAGCAGCAAGCCCTTTGCTTCGAGACGTTGAATCGCCTCACGCAGAGAGGGACGTGAAACGTCGAACTGTTTTGCCAGCTCGCGTTCTGGCGGAAGTTTCTCACCCGGGCGCAGAGTCCCTTCGAGGATTAAAAACTCCAGCTGCTGCTCAATCACATCAGATAGTTTTGGTTGGCGAATTTTGCTGTAGGCCATATTCCCTGTCTTACGCCTTTTTGCCCGGAGTCAATTGGTCTTACCAATTTCAAGTTCGTATCGCTAAAGTAACAAAGTATTCACCTTCTGTCCATATTGGTTTTGATTGAAATCAGTAAACCCTGCACATTTTAACAACCTTACAGAAATAACGTTTCAGAAATGTAACTTTGCACAAATGAGTTGATTACTCCCAAAGAGGCAGTTTTAACCTTAATGAAACGAGGGTTTTTGCAATCTGAAGCGATTCAACAAGGCAAATAACGAAAATTCGCCCACTTCTGGCGCATTTCTATTCTATAGGTTGGGTTAGGAAGACTGAGCGGACCGATTTACAAATGCTTTCTTTTTATTCAAGTCGTCATCAGCCCTTCATAAAGCAGGTGCATTCACAGGCGCTTACCACTATTCTTGCGCTTACGGAAGTCATCTCCGCTTTTTTCGGTCTCGTTAACCGTAAAGAAATAAATACAGAATATGGATTTTCATAATTACACACGCACAGCGTGAACATAACAACCACACACGAGGTTTCAAATGGAAGCTCAACAGCACGGCGATCAGCTAAAGCGCGGGCTTAAGAACCGCCACATACAGCTCATTGCACTGGGTGGTGCTATCGGTACTGGCCTGTTTCTCGGCAGCGCGTCCGTTATCCAGTCAGCCGGTCCGGGCATTATTTTGGGGTACGCAATCGCAGGCTTTATTGCCTTTCTGATTATGCGTCAGTTGGGTGAGATGGTCGTTGAAGAGCCGGTTGCAGGCTCGTTCAGCCACTTTGCCTACAAATACTGGGGCAGCTTTGCCGGTTTCGCCTCTGGCTGGAACTACTGGGTGCTGTACGTCCTGGTTGCCATGGCTGAGCTTACCGCCGTCGGGAAATACATTCAGTTCTGGTATCCGGAGATCCCAACCTGGGCCTCCGCTGCGGCTTTCTTCGTCATTATTAACGCCATTAACCTGACTAACGTAAAAGTGTTCGGTGAAATGGAGTTTTGGTTTGCGATTATTAAGGTGATTGCCGTAGTGGCGATGATCATCTTCGGCGGCTGGCTGCTGTTCAGCGGCAACGGCGGCCCGCAGGCGACAGTGCGCAACCTCTGGGAACAGGGCGGCTTTCTGCCTCACGGCATGACCGGCCTGGTAATGATGATGGCTATCATTATGTTCTCCTTCGGCGGCCTCGAGCTGGTGGGCATCACCGCCGCGGAAGCCGACAACCCGGAGCAGAGCATTCCAAAAGCCACCAACCAGGTTATCTACCGCATTCTGATCTTCTATGTGGGTTCGCTGGCCGTGCTGCTTTCCCTGCTGCCGTGGACCCGCGTGACCGCTGACACCAGCCCGTTTGTGCTGATCTTCCACGAGCTGGGCGATACCTTTGTGGCAAACGCACTCAACGTGGTTGTTCTGACCGCGGCGCTGTCTGTTTATAACAGCTGCGTCTACTGCAACAGCCGCATGCTGTTCGGTCTGGCTCAGCAGGGCAACGCCCCGAAAGCGCTGCTCAACGTTGATAAGCGCGGCGTGCCGGTGAACACCATTATTGTGTCTGCAGTTGTCACGGCGCTGTGCGTGCTGATCAACTACCTGGCGCCGGAGTCAGCCTTCGGCCTGCTGATGGCGCTGGTGGTCTCTGCTCTGGTGATTAACTGGGCGATGATCAGCCTGGCGCACATCAAGTTCCGCCGCGCCAAGCAGCAGCAAGGCGTTACCACGCGCTTCCCTGCCCTGCTTTACCCGCTGGGTAACTGGGTGTGCCTGGTGTTTATGGCGGCCGTGCTGGTGATCATGCTGATCACCCCGGGGATGGCGATTTCCGTTTACCTGATCCCGGTCTGGATTGCGATCCTCGGCGTGGGCTACCTGGTGAAACAGAAGAACCAGAAAGCCGTGAAAGCGCACTAAGCCTCTCTGCGCTGTACCCGTTTTTTGCGGGTACAGCGTGTTGTTACCTTCCTCACAAATTCAGGCCTTCAGCCGTTTCATCCATATCACCGCCTTTATCCTGCAACGCATATATTCATGAGCCAGCGAATAATTCTCTCCATACCGTAAACCGGAGAGCTGTCGATGGATAACAACAAACTGTCAGTAAAAGAAAAGATCGGCTATGGGATGGGCGACGCGGGATGCAACATCATCTTCGGCGCCATCATGCTGTTTGTTAACTATTTTTATACGGATATTTTTGGCCTGGCGCCTGCGCTGGTCGGCGTACTGCTGCTGTCCGTCCGCGTGATTGACGCCGTAACGGACCCGATCATGGGGGCGATTGCCGACCGTACCCGCAGTAAATATGGCCGATTTCGTCCATGGCTGCTGTGGATCGCCTTCCCCTACGCGCTGTTCAGCATCCTGATGTTCACCACGCCGGACTGGAGCTATAACAGCAAAGTTATCTATGCGTTTGTCACCTACTTCCTGCTCTCTTTGACCTATACGGCGATCAATATTCCTTACTGCTCGCTGGGTGGCGTGATCACCAACGATCCGAAAGAGCGCGTCGCCTGTCAGTCGTATCGTTTTGTGATGGTCGGTATCGCCACGCTGCTGCTCTCATTAACGTTGCTGCCGATGGCCGACTGGTTTGGCGGGGATGACAAAGCCAAGGGCTACCAGATGGCAATGACCGTCCTGGCCCTGATTGGAACCTGTATGTTCCTGTTCAGCTTCTCTACCGTACGCGAGCGCGTGCGCCCGGCGGTGCAAACCCACGACGAGCTGAAAAACGATCTGAAAGACGTGTGGAAAAACGACCAGTGGGTACGCATTCTGCTCCTGACCCTGTGCAACGTCTGCCCGGGCTTTATCCGCATGGCGGCCACCATGTATTACGTCACCTGGGTGATGGGCCAGAGCACCCACTTCGCCACGCTGTTTATTAGCCTTGGCGTCGTGGGCATGATGCTCGGCAGCGTGCTGGCTAAAGTGCTGACCGACCGCTGGTGTAAGCTGAAGGTCTTCTTCTGGACCAACATCGTGCTGGCGATTTTCTCCTGCGCCTTCTACTTCTTCGACCCGAAAGCCACCGTCACCATCGTGGTGCTCTACTTCCTGCTGAACATCCTGCACCAGATCCCGTCACCGCTGCACTGGTCGCTGATGGCCGACGTGGACGACTACGGCGAGTGGAAGACCGGGAAACGCATTACCGGGATCAGCTTCTCCGGCAACATCTTCTTCCTGAAGCTGGGGCTGGCGATTGCCGGAGCGATGGTCGGCTTCCTGCTCTCCTGGTACGGTTATGACGCGGGCGCAAAAGCGCAGAGCGCGGACGCCATTAACGGGATCGTGCTGCTCTTTACCGTCATTCCCGGCATTGGATACTTAATTACCGCGGGCGTAGTACGCCTGCTGAAGGTAGACCGTGAAACGATGAAACGCATTCAGGAAGACCTGGAAAAACGTCGCACCAATTACCGTGAACTGAGCGACTATCAGGAACTGAAAGCCGCAGAGACAAAATAAGGAGAGCCAAATGCATCAGTGGCCAAACCCGTTTATCGAACAACGTGCCGACCCGTACATTTTACGCCATGAGGGGCAGTACTATTTTATCGCCTCCGTGCCGCAGTACGACAGGCTGGCGATCCGCCGCGCAGCGTCGCTGGAAGGCTTACGTAAAGCTGAAGAAGTTGTGGTCTGGCGCAAACCCGAGACCGGCCCGATGAGCCAGTTGATCTGGGCGCCGGAACTGCACCACATTGACGGCAAGTGGTACATCTACTTTGCCGCGACGCACACCCAGGCGCTCGACGAACTTGGGATGTTCCAGCACCGGATGTTTGCGCTGGAGTGTGCCGACGGCGATCCGCTCACCGGTACGTGGACGGAAAAAGGTCAGATAAAAACGCAGTTCGACACCTTCGCACTGGACGCCACCACCTTTGTTCATCAGGGAAAACGCTGGTATCTGTGGGCGCAAAAAGCGCCGGACATCTCCGGGAACTCCAATCTTTATCTGTGCGAAATGGAAAACCCCTGGACGCTGAAAGGCGAGCCACTGATGCTCAGCAAGCCGGAGTATGACTGGGAGCGTCGCGGGTTTTGGGTCAACGAAGGTCCGGCGGTGCTGGTTCACGACGATAAGCTGTTTATCAGCTATTCCGCCAGCGCCACCGACGAGAACTACTGCATGGGGCTACTGTGGATAGACCTGAATGCCGATCCGAAAAACCCGGCAAACTGGCAAAAATCCTCGCGCCCGGTGTTCGTCACCAGTTACGAAAACCGCCAGTACGGTCCGGGACACAACAGCTTTACGCTAACGCCGGAAGGGGAAGATGTGCTGGTGTATCACGCGCGTAATTACACCGAAATTGAGGGCGACCCGCTGTACGATCCGAACCGCCATACTCGCCTGAAGCTTGTCCGCTGGGACGAAAACGGGATGCCTGATTTCGGCATCCCGCCCGCGGATACGCTTTAGTCTTTGCGGCGCGCTGGCTTACACCAGCGTGCCGTAGATAGTCAGCAACGCCACGACCACAACCACCACGAACGACGTTTTCTTCGCCATGGAGACAGCGGCTTTCGGCGTTTCAATCTTGTCGGTGTGCGGCTCACGCGCCAGCGAGAACTGCGCCAGACGCGTTAACACCTGGTACTGCGCCGTATGGCGGTCGGCAAGCGAGGCGAACCATGCGGGCAGCGCTTTTTCACCGTGACCGATTAACGCGTACACCACGCCCACCAGACGAACCGGGAGCCAGTCGAGCACGTGCAGGATGGCATCAATGCCTGACAGCAAGCGTTCATGCGGCGTCAGGTACCGGGCCAGCCAGGTCTGCCAGGCGCGCAGGAATGCATACCCCATCAGCAGTACCGGCCCCCACGGACCGCCCACCACGAACCAGAACAGCGGTGCCAGATAGTAGCGGAAGTTAATCCACAGCAGCGCGTTTTGCAGCTCGCGCAGAAACTCGCGCTCGTCGCAGTCCGGCGGCACGCCGTGGATCATCGTCAGCTCGCTCGCCATGGCTCCGCGCGCATGGGCATCGTCACGGGAGGCGGCTTTAAGATAAGCGTGATAGTGCATACGCACTTTGCCCGCACCAATGCACAGCACCCCAAGCAGGATCCACACCACCAGCAGCGGCACGTTGAAAAACAGCCCGTACAGCGAGCGCAGGAGGAGGAAGGTAATAAGCATGACGCCCGCCATCATCAACAGCGTACGCAGCATGGAAAAATGTTTGATCCGGCGGAAAATCACCTCCAGCCGGTGATCCAGATGCCAGTGCTCGCCAAGTTTAAACAGGCGTTCAGCAATCATTACCAGCAGCATGGTAAATAACGTCATGGTATCTCCTTATTCTGACGACGCGGCGAGCATGGCGCGAAACCGGGACCAGTCAAAAGCCGGACCGGGATCGGTTTTTCTCACCGGGGCGATATCACTGTGTCCGGTAATATTTTCAGCGATTGCCGGATAGAGCCCGATAAGCGTTCGGGTCACGGCCGCTAACTGTTGATACTGTGAATCGGTGTAGGGCGTGGTATCCGTGCCTTCCAGTTCGATCCCAATGGAGAAATCATTGCACCGTTCGCGCCCGTGATACATCGACACCCCAGCATGCCAGGCGCGCTTATCAAAAGGAACATATTGAACCACTTCTCCGTCGCGACGGATCAGACAATGTGCCGATACGCGCAGATGAGCAATTTCAGCAAAAAAGGGATGAGCATCGGGATCAATCGTTCCCGTGAATAACGCATCGATCCACGGACCGCCAAACTCACCCGGCGGGAGACTAATATTATGAACCACCAGCAGTGTGGGCTTTTCATCCTCCGGGCGGCAATCGTGGTGCGGCGAGGGCACGTGCCGCGCATCCACCAGCCATCCGTCTTCTAACAACATGCTGGAACTCCTTCTGTATGGTGCAATGACTCGGTTCAGAGTAGCATGTTTCAATATTATGATTCGTTACCAATTTGGAGTTTTATCATGCCGCCTCGCCGCTACAACCCCGACCACCGACGTGAAGCCCTTCTGGAACGTATTAACATGGATATCCCGGCAAGCGTTGCCCATGCGTTGAAAGAAGACCTGGGCGGTGACGTCAGCGCCGACAACGATATTACCGCACAGTTGTTGCCAAAAGAGACACGCTCCCACGCGGTCATCATCACGCGTGAAGACGGCGTTTTTTGCGGCAAGCGTTGGGTTGAAGAGGTCTTTACCCAGCTGGCAGGCGATGATGTGCAGGTAACCTGGCACGTGGAGGACGGCGACACCGTCACGGCGAACCAGCCGCTATTTGAGCTCGATGGCCCGTCCCGCGTGCTGCTCACCGGCGAACGCACCGCGCTGAACTTCGTCCAGACCTTGTCCGGGGTAGCAAGCGAAGTACGTCGCTACGTTGACCTGCTGGCCGGTACCCGCACGCAGCTGCTGGATACCCGCAAAACCCTGCCGGGCCTGCGTACCGCGCTGAAATACGCGGTGCTCTGCGGCGGCGGCGCAAACCATCGTCTGGGGTTGTCAGATGCCTTCCTGATTAAAGAGAACCACATTATTGCCTCTGGCTCCGTGCGCCAGGCGGTGGAAAAAGCCTTCTGGCTCCACCCGGACGTGCCGGTTGAAGTGGAAGTGGAAAATCTGGAAGAGCTTGAGCAGGCGATTAAGGCCGGGGCTGACATCATCATGCTGGATAACTTTGAAACCGAGCAGATGCGTGAGGCGGTAAAACTGACGAACGGACAAGCGCAGCTTGAGGTATCCGGCAACGTGACGTTCGATACCCTCCGTGAATTCGCGGAAACCGGCGTTGATTTTATCTCCGTAGGTGCCCTCACCAAGCATGTGCGGGCTCTCGATCTCTCCATGCGCTTTAAGTAATCCCGTTCTCCCCCTTCACGCGAAGGGGGAAATACAGCCTTCATCGCAAATCTTTTGCCCTTCACTGTAACGCTACGTTAAATCCCTGAAAGCCCATTCACGTTTCCTTTTTTGCCCCTCGTTTCTGCGCCCTCTCACTGCCAGAGTAGCGGCACTTAACCTAAGGAGCAGACATGAACAGACAAAAAGGATTCACGCTCATTGAGCTAATGGTGGTGATTGGCATTATTGCCATCCTGAGCGCCATCGGCATACCCGCGTACCAGAACTACCTGCGAAAAGCCGCACTCACCGATATGCTGCAAACGTTTGTCCCTTATCGCACGGCTATCGAGCTTTGCGCGCTGGACCACGGTGGCGTGGAGGGTTGTGATGCGGGCACGAACGGCATCCCCTCTCCGACGACGACACGTTATGTTTCAGCGATGAGCGTGGCGAAAGGCGTCGTGTCGTTAACGGGGCAGGAGAGCCTGAACGGGCTGGAGGTTCTCATGACGCCGCTCTGGAGCGACGGCAATGGTATGACGGGCTGGACGCGTGACTGCAAGATCGACTCTGACAGCGCACTCAAGCAAGCCTGTGAAGACGTTTTCCGCTTCGACACGCACTAACGGGAGCGGATGATGAATACCGAGCAACTCGTCGCACTCTGCCTGCGTCATCACGCCGTGCTACTGACCAGCGATAACGACACGATCAGCATTGCCGTTGCGAGAAATCCCGGCAATGAACTGATGGAAGCATTGCGTTTCGCGACGCAAAAACGGATTGATATCGAATGCTGGAGCGTTGAACGCATGGAAAAGCACCGGCAGATGGCGTCACAATCTCATCTCCCCGTCGTATCAGCACCGCACTCTGCGGTAGATATTCTCAACCACACGCTGCAGCAGGCGATAAGCCAACGCGCATCCGACATTCATATTGAACCGATGGAGCACACCTGCCAGATCCGTTTACGCATCGACGGCGTGCTTTGCCCGCAGCCGCCGCTTTCCGCGGCGCTGGCGACCATGCTCATCGCGCGCTTAAAGGTGTTGGGCAATCTGGATATTGCGGAGCGCCGTTTGCCTCAGGATGGTCAGTTTACGGTTGAGGTAGCCAACGAGCCTGTCTCCTTCCGAATCTCTACGCTCCCCTGTAGCGGTGGTGAGAAAATTGTGCTGCGCCTGCTGCATCAGGTTCAACAGGCGCTGGAACCCGCTAAGCTGGGAATGAATGCCGAACAGCTGGCCTGCTTTAACGAGGCCCTTCATCGCCCGCAAGGTTTGATCTTGGTGACAGGCCCCACCGGCAGCGGGAAAACCGTATCGCTTTACAGCGCGTTACAGGCGCGTAACACTCAGGACGTCAACATCTGCAGCGTGGAAGATCCGATTGAGATACCGCTTGCCGGGTTGAACCAGACGCAGATTAATCCCCGAGCAGGATTAACCTTCCAGAGTGTGCTGCGGGCGCTGCTTCGTCAGGATCCCGACATCATCATGGTGGGCGAAATCCGTGACGGCGACACCGCAGAGATCGCCATCAAGGCCGCGCAAACCGGGCATCTGGTGCTGTCTACGCTCCATACCAATTCAACAGCGGAGACGCTTATTCGTCTTCAACAAATGGGGGTCGCCCGGTGGATGATCTCCTCAGCGCTTTCGCTTGTGATTGCCCAGCGGCTGGTTCGCCGCCTGTGTCCCCACTGTCGCCATGAAGCCAGCGGCCGTGAAGAATTACCTCGCGATCTTTGGCCCAGGCCGCTTCCGCGCTGGCAACCTACAGGCTGCGATCGCTGTTATCACGGTTTTTATGGCCGCGTGGCGATTTTTGAAGTGCTGTCCATCGACAGCACGCTTCGGCAGGCGATTGCCAGCGGAGCAAGCATAGAAGTGATAGAGGGCAGCGCCCGTCAGGCGGGAATGACATCGCTGTTTGAGCATGGCTGTATGGCTGTAGAAGAAGGGCTCACCACGATCGAAGAGGTAGTCCGCGTCATGGGAATGCCCGATGGCTGTTAATCAACTCTGGCGATGGCGGGCGCTTACTGCGGAGGGTGAAATCCGCACGGGCACGCTTTGGGCTATCAGTCGAGAAGCCGCTTGCAGCAGCTTAGAACAACGGCATCTTCATCCGCTGGCGCTCAATCGGTCATTGCAGCGTCCTCGATGGCAGCGTCATCACTGCTACGATATCTTTCGCCAGCTCGCGACGCTGCTGCAGGCTGGCCTGACGTTGTCCCACAGCCTGCAAATGCTGGCGGAACAGCATCCGTTAAAGCATTGGCAGGCTCTGCTTCACAGCCTTGCTGACGATCTCAGTGGAGGCTGTTCCTTTTCTGCGTCAATGAATAAATGGCCGGAGGTGTTTAGCCCGCTTTATGTCTCCATGGTAAAGACAGGCGAGCTAACGGGGAAGCTGGAGGAGTGCTGTCGCCAGCTCGCACAGCAACAAAAAGCCCAGGAGCAGCTCGGTGCAAAAGTCAAAAAGGCGCTGCGCTATCCCACGATCATTCTGACCCTTGCAGCGCTGGTGGTGCTGGCGATGGTGACGCTGGTGCTGCCCGAGTTCGCCGCGATCTATAAAACGTTTAATACTCCCCTGCCCTGGCTCACGCAGGCTGTCATGGGGTTAGCCGCCGCTATTCAGGGGCACATTGTCACGCTTTTTGCCCTGCTTCTTATTTTGGCTGTTGCCGCCTGTAAGCTACGACGGCATCCGCGCTGGCAGCGCATGCTGCTGCATCTGCCCGTAATGGGCGTACTGGCGCGTGGGCAAAAATTGGGGCAGATATTTACCGTACTGTCATTAACCCAGCGAGCCGGGATCGCCTTTTTGCAAGGGCTGGAAAGTGTGGAAGAGACGGTTGAAAGCGGGTACTGGCAAACCAAAATGCGGGAGGTACGCGAACATATCGAGCAAGGAATGCCCGTGTGGTCAGCCTTTCAGCAGGCATCTGTCTTTACACCGCTGTGCATACAGCTGATTCGAACCGGTGAAATCGCGGGTGCGCTTGATGTGATGCTGGCGAACCTTGCCCGCCACCATACGGAACAAACATTTCAACAAGCAGACAATCTGGCTGCGCTTCTGGAGCCACTGTTGTTGATTGTGACAGGGTTGATTATCGGCACGCTGGTGGTCGCAATGTATCTGCCGATATTCCATCTGGGGGATGCCATGAGTGCGGGATAGTACAGAATAGTGCTGGCGCACGGACATGCGCCAGCCAGCGGTATTACAGGCTATTGAAAACGCGGTTTTCCTGTTCCTGAACGCGAATAAACGTTGTGCGTTTCGTCAGCTCTTTCAGGCGGGATGCTCCCACGTAGGTGCAGGCCGAGCGCAGGCCGCCGAGGATATCGCGCGCGGTATATTCAACCGGGCCGCGCAATGGCAGCTTCACGGTTTTGCCTTCCGCCGCACGGTATTTTGCCACGCCACCGACGTGACGGGTCATCGCGGATTCAGAGCTCATACCGTAGAACAGCATGAATTTCTCGCCATCTTCTTCAACGACGGTACCACCACTCTCTTCGTGGCCTGCCAGCATACCGCCGAGCATCACGAAGTCCGCACCGCCGCCAAAGGCTTTCGCAACATCACCCGGCATGGTGCAACCACCATCGCTGATGATCTGACCGCCCAGGCCGTGCGCGGCGTCAGCGCATTCAATCACGGCAGACAGCTGCGGATAACCGACACCGGTTTTCACGCGCGTAGTACATACGGAACCCGGACCAATGCCTACTTTTACAATATCTGCACCGGAGAGGATCAGTTCTTCACACATTTCACCGGTCACCACGTTGCCCGCAATGATGGTCTTAGTCGGCCAGGCTTCACGCGCTTTGCTGACAAACTGGACGAAGTGTTCGGAATAACCATTCGCCACATCAATGCACACAAAGTTAAGCGCCGGGTTAGCGTTCAGGATCTGTTTGGTTTTTTCGAAATCCGCGTCTGAGGTGCCAGTAGAGACCATCACATGCTTCACCACATCCGCGGATGCAGAGGCGACAAACGCATTCCACTCTTCGGTACTGTAGTGTTTGTGAACCGCGGTAAGAATATCGAACTGTGCCAGGGCCGTTGCCATCTCAAAGGTACCGACCGTATCCATATTGGCAGCGATAATCGGCACGCCAGACCAGGTCTGACCGGAATGTTTAAAGGTGAATTGACGTTCGAGTTCAACGTCTGAGCGACTTTTCAGTGTAGAGCGTTTAGGGCGGATAAGAACGTCTTTAAAACCTAACTTCAGATCTTCTTCGATACGCATGTGCGGATTCCTGGGGTTAGAGGCAAATATGTTAAAAGCACAACTCCAGTGACGTTATCATACGCACTAATACCTGCTCCGCAAGACTGCGAAATTCTCTTTTTTTACGTTACAATCCTATAAATTTACCTGGTAAAAAGCAGGTAACGAGAGCTAAACACTCGCGGTAGAAAGTTTGAATTTCAACCAATTGATTTTAATAATGAATAATTCCCAGGATTCGATTTAATGGGGTATATCGTCGCATTAACCGGCGGCATCGGTAGTGGAAAAAGTACCGTTGCGGACGCGTTTTCTCGTCTGGGTATCACGATTATTGATGCCGATATCATTGCCCGTCAGGTGGTAGAGCCAAATACACCCGCACTCAAGGCCATCAAGGCACACTTTGGCCCCGTCATCCTCAATGCGGATGGCACGCTCAATCGCCGCCTGCTTCGTGAATGCATTTTTTCTGATTCTGCAGAAAAAGCCTGGCTTAATGCCCTGCTGCATCCCATTATCCACCAGGAAACCCAGCGTCAGATTGCCGCAGCACGTTCGCCTTATGTGCTTTGGGTCGTTCCACTGTTGGTAGAAAATCAGCTGCAACATAAAGCCGATCGGGTATTGGTGATAGATGTCTCCCCCGAAACGCAAATCCTACGAACCGTGGCGCGGGATCGGGTCTCACGTGAACATGCTGAACACATTCTTGCCGCACAGGCCACGCGCGCTCAGCGCCTTGCCGTTGCGGATGATGTTATTGATAATAACGGCGCACCAGATGCCATTGCATCGGATGTTGCCCGTCTGCACGCGCAGTATCTGACGTTCGCCGCGCAGGCCGTTGCACAGGAAAAACCATAATGTCGACCCACATCCTTTTTGAGCACCCGCTTAACGAAAAAATGCGTACCTGGCTACGCATCGAATTTCTCATTCAACAGCTTTCGCATCATCTGCCTGTTAACGATCATGCCACCGCCCTGCATTTCTTCCGCAACGTTGGCGATCTGCTGGATGTGATTGAACGCGGCGATGTCCGCACAGAATTGCTCAAAGAGTTGGAGCGCCAGCAGCGTAAATTACAGGCATGGACAGAAGTGCCAGGCGTAGACCAGAGCCGTATCGACGCGCTCCGCCAGCAGTTGAAAAGCAGCAGCGCCATTTTGATGGCCGCGCCGCGCGTCGGGCAGTTTTTGCGTGAAGATCGCCTGATCGCTCTGGTGCGCCAGCGTCTCAGCATCCCTGGCGGTTGCTGCAGCTTCGACCTGCCGACCCTGCACATGTGGCTTCATATGCCGCAGGCACAGCGTGACGCGCAGGTGAACAGCTGGCTGGCAAGCCTGGAACCAATGAATCAAACGCTCTCGCTGATCCTCGATCTTATCCGTAACTCAGCCCCGTTCCGCAAGCAAACCAGCCTGAACGGTTTCTACCAGGATAACGGGGATGATGCCGATCTGTTACGCCTGAATTTATCGCTGGGTGAGCAGCTTTACCCGCAAATTTCGGGGCATAAGAGTCGTTTTGCGATTCGCTTTATGCCGCTGGACAGTGAAAATGGCACCGTGCCGGAACGCCTCGATTTTGAACTGGCCTGTTGTTAAGGAGTGCCGATGTCTGACGTAACCACCGTAAACTGCCCGACCTGTGGCAAAACCGTTGTCTGGGGCGAAGTGAGCCCTTTTCGCCCATTCTGTTGCAAGCGCTGCCAGCTCATTGACCTGGGCGAATGGGCCGCGGAAGAGAAACGCATTCCAAGCGAAGGCGATCTCTCTGACAGTGATGACTGGAGCGAAGAGCAGCGATAGCCTTTAATGCCTGCTGGCGCTTCGCTTAGCAGGCCTACAGGTTGCCCGTCAGGCGGGATATGACGGGCGCATTTGCCGGAGGAAATTTGTCGGCATCACTTGCCTTTAGCGCAACCCAGTTACCCGGCTGTCCCTCTTTCCCCCAGGGCTCGCCTTCCCAGCTTTCCACCAGCCAGAACCACAGCGTGATGTGCCTGTCCGGGAACTGGTATTCGAGCTTATCAAACAGCGTTGCGCCAAGCGGGGTGATCCCCACCTCTTCCTGAAGCTCCCGAACCAGCGCCTGTTCCGGCGTTTCACCCGACTCGATTTTTCCGCCAGGAAACTCCCACTTGTTCGCCATATGGGCGTCGGCAGCGCGCTGGGTGATGAAAATTTGGTTTTGCGGGTTGCGAATAATCCCGACGGCAATTTGCAGTGTTTTCATATTGTGACTTCCATAAAAAAGGCGCAGTAATCTGCGCCTTTTCGGGTTGTTAACGTCTTAGCTCAGACGGCCGTGGCACGCCTTGTACTTTTTACCGGAACCACATGGGCACGGATCGTTACGGCCCACTTTACGATCGCCAGTCTGCGCTGCGATCGCCGCTGCGGCTTCGCTTTCGTCAGTCTGGTGACTCAGCTGTTGCATCTGTGCCAGACGCTCAGCTTCTTCACGACGCTGCTGCTCCATCGCTTCTACTTCTTCCGGCATACGCACCTGAACTTTGCTCAGAGTGCTGATAACTTCATACTTCAGCGATTCCAGCATAGCGGCAAACATGGAGAAGGATTCACGCTTGTACTCCTGCTTCGGATCTTTCTGCGCATAGCCGCGCAGGTGGATACCCTGGCGCAGGTAGTCCATCGCCGCCAGGTGCTCTTTCCACAGGGAGTCGAGCGTCTGCAGCATCACGCCTTTTTCGAAGTGACGCATCATCTCTTCGCCAACGACTTCTTCCTTACGCTTGTAGACGTCCAGCGCAGTTTCGAAGATACGTTCACGCAGCGTCTCTTCGTGCAGCTCAGGCTCTTTGTCCAGCCACTCTTTGATTGGCAGCTCAAGGTCGAAATCATTTTTCAGACGTTCCTGCAGACCTTCGATATCCCACATTTCCTCCAGAGACTGCGGAGGAATATGCGCATCGATCGTCGCTTTGAACACGTCTTCACGGATACTGTTGATGGTTTCACTCACGTCGGACACGTCCAGCAGTTCGTTACGCTGGGTATAGATTGCACGACGCTGATCGTTGGCAACATCATCATATTCCAGCAGCTGCTTACGAATATCGAAGTTACGGCTTTCCACTTTACGCTGTGCGTTAGCAATCGCTTTGGTGACCCATGGGTGCTCAATCGCTTCGCCAGGCTTCATACCCAGTTTACGCATCATGCCGGACACGCGGTCGGAGGCAAAAATACGCATCAGCGCATCTTCCATAGACAGGTAGAAGCGAGAAGAACCGGCATCACCCTGACGGCCCGCACGGCCACGCAGCTGGTTATCGATACGACGAGATTCGTGACGCTCGGTACCAATGATGTGCAGACCACCCGATGCCAGCACGGCATCGTGACGCACCTGCCAGTCGGCTTTGATCTGCGCAATTTGTTCTGGTGTTGGGTTTTCCAGCTCCGCCACTTCGGCCTGCCAGCTACCGCCGAGCATAATATCCGTACCACGACCCGCCATGTTGGTGGCGATGGTCACGGCTCCCGGATAACCCGCCTGCGCAACGATATCTGCTTCTTTGGCGTGGAATTTGGCGTTAAGAACGTTGTGCTTAATGCCCGCTTTAGTCAGCTCGTTGGAAACCACTTCGGATTTCTCAATGGAGATGGTCCCCACCAGCACCGGCTGGCCCGCCGCGGTACGATCGCGAATATCTTCGATGATCGCCTGAATTTTTTCCGCTTCGGTCATGTACACCAGATCCGGCATATCCTTACGGATCATCGGACGGTTGGTAGGAACAACCACGGTATCCAGCTTGTAGATAGAGCTGAATTCAAACGCTTCGGTATCTGCAGTACCGGTCATCCCTGCCAGCTTCTCGTACAGACGGAAGTAGTTCTGGAAGGTAATAGACGCCAGCGTCTGGTTTTCGTTTTGAATATCAACGCCTTCTTTCGCTTCAACCGCCTGGTGCAGACCGTCAGACCAGCGACGCCCTTGCATAGTACGGCCGGTATGTTCATCAACGATGATCACTTCACCGTCTTTAACGATGTAATCAACATCGCGAGTGAACAGCGCGTGCGCGCGCAGTGCGGCCGTCACGTGGTGCATCAACATGATGTTAGTTGGAGAGTAAAGAGACTCACCCTCTTCCATAATGCCCTGAGCCACCAGCAGTTCTTCAATCTGAACCAGACCACGTTCGGTCAGGTTAACCTGGCGCGCTTTTTCATCAACAGAGAAGTGACCTTCACCCTGGAAGGTATCGGAGTCTTCTTTCTCCTGACGCAGCAGGTGCGGAATGATTTTGTCGACTTTACGGTACATTTCAGAGCTGTCTTCGGCCGGGCCGGAGATGATCAGCGGGGTACGCGCTTCATCGATCAGGATGGAATCCACCTCATCCACCAGCGCATAGTGCAGCTTGCGCTGTACGCGCTCTTCAGGGCTGAACGCCATGTTGTCGCGCAGGTAGTCGAAGCCGTATTCGTTGTTGGTGCCGTAGGTGATGTCTGCGTTATAGGCTTCACGCTTGGCTGGTGCAGGCAGACCGGACATGTTGATGCCCACGGTCAAGCCTAAGAATTCAAACAGCGGGCGGTTGTTTTCGGCGTCACGCTGTGCCAGATAGTCGTTGACGGTAACGACGTGAACGCCTTTACCGGTCAGTGCGTTCAGGTAAGCGGGCAGCGTCGCGGTCAGGGTTTTACCTTCACCGGTACGCATTTCCGCGATGCAGCGCTCGTTGAGCACCATACCACCCAGCAGCTGCACGTCGAAGTGACGCATACCGAAAACGCGTTTACTCGCTTCACGCACGACAGCGAACGCTTCCGGGATCAGGCTTTCCAGGGTTTCGCCTTTTTCCAGACGCGCGCGGAACTCCGCCGTTTTCGCCTTCAGCTCGTCATCTGACAGCTTTTCCATCGCCGGTTCCATACCGTTGATGACGGCAACAGCTTTACGCATACGGCGCAGGGTACGATCGTTACGACTACCAAAAACTTTGGTTAATAATTTGATTAACATAATAAATTCTCAAACGCCCCAGATGGGCAGATAAATTAAGGTATTGAAATAAGGTTAATTTAGCTGAGGCGTTGCGGTCCGGCACGGATGCCGTGAACCTGGCTTATCCATGTCGAGACAGAAAATGTGGCAGGCGGAATGAATGCGAATTGCGCCGTCTGACGAACCATGACCGGCGGCTGGCTGTCCTGCGTGAGCAGCGCGTTGAGCGTGTCCAGCAGAGCAAGGTGCTGAGCCTGAACCGGCAGCGTCTCTTCAGCAACAGGCATGGTCTGCGGTGCCATCGCGAAGGACAGATGACGGATAACCGTGCGGATGGCGTGTTGATGCCAATAATCAACCGAGAAGTTTGGGCGGCGATTCGCTTCAAGCAGTGCGAGGTTGGTAAAATTAACCCGCGTGGTGAGATCGTGCTTGGTGGTGGAGGTTTTTGTCGGTGTTGCCGCTTCAGCACTGTTGCTGAGCGCAGGCAAGCCGAGGCTCGCCGCGACCATCCCCAATAAGAGATGCGGCCAGAAGTAACGTCTGCCAAATTGTCGCCAGCGCGTCAGTATTCCGCTCACTTGCTCCACCCAATAAGCCAGCCTTGCAGAGGCTGAGTTCAGTTATTCTTTTTAGCGCCCAGATATTACCACTAAAGCCAATGCGCAGCAGCAGGAATGACGTAATGCAGCAGGGAAAAACGGTCAAGAATGCAGCTAACGCACAGATTTTCTACGCCAGACGGGCGTGAGGATAAACCGGGGAAAACAAAGAAGTGTAAAAATAAAAACGACTGGTCTTCCTGGTCGGAGAGAGTACCAGGTTAACCAGTCGATTTTTTACGAACGGTATAGACCGTTACGCCAGAACCATGTTTGGTGCTTTGAAGGCCAGCGGCAGTTCAGCTTCGTCTTCAAAGGTCACATATTCCCAGGCTTCCTGTTTTGCCAGGACGGCCTGCAACAATTTGTTGTTCAGCGCATGACCGGATTTAAACGCGGTAAATGCACCAATGATGTTGTGACCACACATAAACAGGTCGCCGATCGCATCCAGCATTTTGTGACGAACGAATTCATCTTCAAAACGCAGGCCGTCTTCGTTCAGTACGCGATAATCGTCAACAACGATGGCACAATCGAAGCTACCGCCCAGGCACAGGCCGCGGGACTGCAGATATTCGATATCACGCATAAAGCCGAACGTACGAGCACGGCTGATCTGACGCATAAACGCATCAGCAGAGAAGTTCATCGCATAGCGCTGGGTGCTGGAGTCAATCGCCGGATGGTTAAAGTCGATGGTAAAGTCCAACGAGAAACCATTGTACGGTTTGAATTCAGCCCACTTGTCGCCATCTTCGACACGAACGGTCTCTTTGATGCGAACAAATTTCTTCGCGCAGTTCAGTTCTTCGATGCCGGCATCCAGCAACAGATAGACGAACGGTGCAGCACTACCATCCATGATCGGGATTTCTGGTGCATCGACTTCAACAATAATGTTGTCGATACCCAGACCCGCCAGGGCGGCGTTCAGGTGCTCTACGGTAGAAATCCGCACGTCATGCTCGTTCACCAGGCAAGTACAGAGCATTGTATCACGCACAGATTTGGCATCGGCCGGAAAATCTACCGGTGGATTCAAGTCGGTGCGACGATAGATGACCCCGGTATTGGCCGGCGCAGGGCGCAGCGTCAGGGTGACTTTCTTGCCGGTATGTAAACCGACACCAGTCGCCTGAACGATACGTTTAAGTGTCCTTTGTTTGATCATCGTATAATCTCGCCAAATTAACTATCCAACCGAGAGTGTATATCACTAACGGTGGGCCAGTTTAGCACAAAGAGCGAAAATCCCCAAATTCCAGCCAATTCCTAGTCAGCTTGCTTACGCAGGAACGCCGGGATATCCAGATAGTCTGGCTCTTTTGCCGTTTGTGGAGTCGGGTCGTTTACCACTTTCGCGGCCGGTTTCTGCTCCTGAGTCAGTGGAGACATACCGTGCTGCTGGTAACGATCCATCACCGGCTGCTGAGTCTGTTTGTTGGTGACCAGCGTGATCTCAGGACGCTTGTCCATACCGATACCGGTGGCAACAACAGTGACGCGCAATTCGTCGTTCATTTCCGGGTCAAGGGAGGTACCGATTACCACGGTAGCGTTGTCAGAGGCGAACGCACGGATGGTGTTACCCACGGTTTCGAACTCATCCAGACGCAGGTCAAAGCCAGCGGTAATGTTGACCAGCACGCCGCGCGCACCAGACAGATCGATATCTTCCAGCAGTGGAGAAGAGATAGCCATTTCAGCCGCTTCTTCTGCACGGTCTTCACCGCTCGCCACGCCAGAGCCCATCATCGCGTAGCCCATTTCGGACATCACGGTACGAACGTCTGCAAAGTCAACGTTCATCAGACCAGGGCGGGTAATCAGTTCAGCGATACCCTGAACCGCGCCTTTCAGCACGTCGTTTGCTGCGCCAAAGGCGTCCAGCAGGGAGATACCGCGACCCAGAACTTTCAGCAGTTTGTCGTTCGGGATGGTAATCAGAGAGTCCACATGTTTGGACAGCTCGGTGATACCCTGCTCCGCGAAGGCCATACGCTTCTTGCCTTCGAAGTTGAAAGGCTTGGTCACGACAGCAACGGTCAGGATACCTAAATCTTTTGCCACTTCAGCCACGACAGGTGCTGCACCGGTACCGGTACCGCCGCCCATGCCCGCTGCGATGAAGACCATATCCGCACCTTCCAGTGCAGCACGCAGGGCTTCACGATCTTCTTCAGCCGCGTTGCGACCGACTTCCGGGTTAGCCCCAGCGCCCAGCCCTTTGGTGATGCCACCGCCGATCTGGATAGTCTGGCCAACTGCCGTCTTACGCAGTGCCTGCGCATCGGTGTTAACTGCAAAGAATTCAACACCTTCAATGCGTTCACGTACCATATGCTCTACGGCGTTACCGCCGCCGCCACCGACGCCGATGACTTTAATCACCGCGTCGTTGGTCAGTTCCATAGGTTCAAACATAATTTCTCTCTCCGTTGTGCCTGTCGCCCGAGACCGCTAATTCTCTCCGGTCTCTTAAAAAAATTAAAACTCTTTTCGCAACCAGGTGTTAAGTCGTTTGACCCACGACCCCACCGAGACGCGTTTTTCCACTTCTGCCTCACCACTCAAATGGGATTCTTTCCCGTAGTGCAGCAGGCCCACGGCCGTTGAATAATACGGCTCCTGAGCGTAATCCGTTAAACCGGTGATATTCAGCGGCGCACCAATACGCACCTGCGTATGGAACACGCGCTGAGCGCAGGCCGCAAGACCTTCAATTTGCGCTGCCCCGCCGGTTAATACAATCCCCGCCGCAAGATGATGCTTAACACCCTGCTGACGAAGCTGTTCCTGTAACTGCAAAATTTCTTCGTTGACCAGGTTGAGCAGCTCGGTATAGCGCGGCTCAATTACCTCTGCCAGCGTCTGGCGCTGCAGGCTGCGCGGTGGACGACCACCTACGCTCGGCACTTCAACGCTCTCATCTTTGCCCACGATAGAACCCAGTGCGCAACCGTGGCGGACTTTAATGGCCTCTGCATCGCTCGGTGGCGTACCAAAGGCGTAGGCAATATCGCTGGTCACAACGTTCCCTGCGTAAGGGATCACTTTGGTGTGGCGCAACGCGCCGCCGGTATAGACAGCCATGTCCATTGTACCACCACCAATATCGACCACACAGACGCCCAGTTCACGTTCATCTTCGGTCAGCACGGAATAACTCGCGGCCAGACCGGCGAAAATAAGTTGGTCAACTTTCAGTCCACAACGTTCAACGGCTTTAACGATGTTCTTCGCCATATCGTTGTGACATGTGATCAGGTGCACTTTTGCCTGCATACGCACGCCGGAAAGACCCACCGGGTTCTTAATCCCTTCCTGGTAGTCGATCGCATATTCCTGCGGGATCACGTGCAGTACGCGATGCTCATCGCGCACGCGCACGGACTTCGCCGTATGCACAACATTCTCTACATCTTCCTGCGTCACTTCTTCTTCTGAAATCGGCACCATACCGATTTCGTTCTGGCAGCTGATGTGCTTGCCAGAAAGGGCCAGATAGACAGAAGAAATCTGGCAATCTGCCATTAATTCAGCCTGATCGATGGCGCGCTGAACGCATTTCACCACCGACTCAAGGTCGTTTACCCCACCTTTATCCATACCACGGGATGGGCAACTCCCCACGCCAATGATATTGACCATACCGTCGGGCAGAACTTCCCCTACTAAAGCGGCAACCTTCGCGGTGCCAATCTCCAGTCCAACTACCAGTTTTCTGTCCGTCGCCTTGATCATTGTTGTTCTGCCTGTACCTGTGCCTGATTCTGTTGCTGATTAGGTTCCTCGACCGGAGCCGGCTCCCAACCGACTGCTGCGCCTGAGTCATAGCGCAAATCAACGTAGCTTATCCGTTTGCCGTCCGTCTGCGCCTGCTGCTGTAAAACCGGGTAAAGTTCTACAAATCGCGCCAGACGTTTCATTGTGTCGCCGCGGCCAAGGTTGAGCTTGATCCCGTTCGTTAACGTCAATTGCCAGGAGCGGCGCGCCGTCATTGCGGCATCTTTTAACGTAAAGCGATCCTTAGCCAGCATCTGGCCCATCTCGCGGAAACCTTGTAACACTTCGTTTTCGCTGCCTTCAGGGCCATACAACATCGGTAAATTTTGCTTGTTGACACGATCGCTTGGGACGCTGAAGGAATTTCCGTCTACGTCTACCATGTGCTGATCATTCCAACGCGCAATGGGCACATATTCAACCAGATGAATCTTCAATTCATCAGGCCATTGCTTTCTTACACTCGCCTGTTTTATCCACGGCAGACGTTCAATCTGGCTCTGGATAATATTGACGTCCTGGGTCATAAAGGTGCCAGGTGAGCCCAGGGCCAGAATAGACTGGCGAATATCATCGTTACGCGTGTAGTGACGCTCGCCGGTCACCACCAGCTTAGAGAGCGGTAAACGCTGCGCATCTTCCATCCAGCCCAGCACCATCCAGCCGCTGATAAACACGGTGCACAGCACCCCGAGCAGGAAGATAATTCCTGCAAGACGCGTTCCATTACTCCGGCGTGAAGACGTATATTCTTCCTCTTCATCGCGGTTGCGCGTGTTCAATGCAGCCTGAGACATATCAGCCCGCCTGGTCCAGAATACGTACGACTAACTGTGAGAAGCTCATCCCCGCCTGACGCGCTGCCATCGGTACAAGGCTATGGCTCGTCATACCTGGAGAGGTGTTGGCTTCCAGCAGGTAAAATTGCCCGTCACCGTCGAGCATGATATCAATGCGTCCCCAGCCGCGGCAGCCTAAAACATTCCAGGCTTTGAGCACCAGAGACTGTAAATCGGCTTCACGTTCTGCTTCAAGACCACTTGGACAGAAATATTGCGTCTCATCAGAGAGATACTTCGCCTCATAATCATAGAAGACTCCGGCGGGTTGGATGCGAATTGACGGTAAAATTTCTTCGCCAAGCATCGCAACAGTAAATTCCGGCCCGCTGAGCCATTTTTCAATCAGAACTTCTTCATCATGTTGAAATGCCAATGTTAAAGCGGCAGATAAATCCTCAGCTTTATCCACTTTAGACATCCCGACGCTCGACCCTTCACGGCTCGGCTTAACAATAACCGGTAAGCCCAGCGCGGCAATGCGTGTATTAACGCTGTCCGAGAGGCCCAATTCAAATTCAGTACGCGTCAGAGCAACCCATGGCGCAACGGGGAGACCCGCGCCCTGCCACAGCAGTTTGCTGCGCAGTTTATCCATGGAAATGGCGGACGCCATCACGCCGCTGCCGGTGTACGGCAGGCCGATTAACTCCAGCAGACCTTGCAATGTACCGTCTTCACCGCCACGACCGTGCAGCGCAATGAAAACTTTATCGAAGCCCATCGCTTTCAGCTGGGTCACATCAATCTCTTTCGGATCGACCGGATGCGCATCGACGCCACCTTCACGCAGGCCCGCCAGAACGGCAGCGCCTGAATTCAGGGACACTTCGCGCTCGGCGGAGGTGCCGCCAAACAGGACAGCAATCTTATCAGCCATGATGCTCGTCCTCCGGAGTTTGCGGCTTCAGTTTGATTTCGGCTAAGGTACGGGCGATTTTGCCGATATTTCCCGCACCCTGAATCAGAATTAAATCGTTACCCGTCAGCACCGGCGCGAGAATTTCTGCTGCCTGAGCCGGGTCCGAAACCAGAATAGGGTCCACTTTACCGCGTGCGCGAATGGTACGACACAAAGAACGGCTGTCTGCCCCCGGAATCGGAGTTTCGCCCGCTGAATAAACATCCAGCATCAGCAGCGTATCGACCTGCGACAGCACGTTGGCGAAATCGTCATACAGATCGCGGGTACGGGTATAGCGGTGCGGCTGGAAGATCATCACCAGATTTTTGTCCGGCCATCCCGCACGAGCCGCTTTGATCGTGGCGTCCACTTCCGTTGGGTGGTGACCGTAATCGTCTACCAGCATCGCGGTACCCGATTTACCGTTCACTGCGTCCAGCGGGAATTCACCCAGGAAGTCGAAGCGACGGCCTGTACCCTGGAAGCTTTCCAGCGCACGCAGGATCGCATCATCATCAATGCCTTCCTCCGTCGCTACCGCAACTGCCGCCGCCGCATTCAGGGCGTTGTGGCGACCTGGCGCATTCAACGTCACGTGCAGCAGTTCTTTGTCCTGACGCGCCAGGGTGAAATGCCCCTGCGCACCAATCTGTTTGTACTCTTCCACACGAACATCAGCATCTTCGCTGAAGCCATAAGTGGTGATCTGACGCCCGACGCGCGGCAGCAGCTCGCGGATCACCGGATCGTCAACGCACATTACCGCACGGCCATAGAACGGCAGGTTGTGCAGGAAGTTAATAAACGTCTGCTTTAAGTTTTCGAAGTCGCCCTGGTAAGTATCCATATGGTCAGCTTCGATATTGGTGACAATCGCCACCATCGGCTGCAGGTGCAGGAACGACGCATCGCTCTCATCCGCTTCCGCAATCAGGTAACGGCTGTGGCCCAGACGCGCATGGACGCCTGCCGCTTTCACCAGGCCACCGTTAACGAACGTCGGGTCCAGACCCGCTTCCGCATAAATGCTGGATACCATCGCCGTGGTTGTGGTTTTACCGTGCGTGCCCGCAACGGCGATACCGTGACGAAAACGCATCAGTTCCGCCAGCATCTCAGCGCGGCGGATCACCGGAATACGCGCTTCATGTGCGGCAACGATTTCCGGGTTGTCAGAGGAGATGGCGCTCGACACCACCACCACGCTCGCATCGCGCACGTTTTCCGGGCGATGGTTGAAATAGATAGTCGCCCCAAGCGACGCCAGCTGCTGCGTGACAGGGTTTGGCGCCAGGTCAGACCCGCTGATCTGATAACCTTCGTTAGCTAACACTTCGGCAATACCGCCCATGCCAGCACCACCGATGCCAACAAAGTGAATGTGCCGGACGCGACGCATCTCGGGCACGATAGAACGCAGTTTTGCCAGTTGTTGTGTATTCATTCTCTAAACGCCATCGACTACTTAAAAATTCGTGCCGCGCTTCACGCGCTGCGAGGGTTAAGCCTGGGCTGCCAGGCTCACTTCTTTTGCCACTCGTTCCGTTGCATCCGGGATAGCCGCCGCGCGCGCGCGCTGTGCCATTTCCAGCAATGCGTCTCTGTTCCAGCCCGCCAGAGTGGTGGCGACCGCATCGGCGGTAAATTGTGGCTGCTCAAAAATCTTCGCGGCACCGGCTTTCTCTAGCGGCAGCGCATTCCAGTACTGCTGTCGGTCTTTGTGCTGGAACGGCACAAACAGCGCTGGCAGACCCGCGGCAGCGATTTCGCTCACCGTTAATGCGCCAGAACGACAGACCACGACATCGGCCCAGGCATAGGCTGCGGCCATATCGTCAATAAATTCCGTTACGTTGTGCTGCGGTTGCCCCGCTTCGGCGTAAGCCTGCTCAACGGTCTGCTGAGCACCTTTACCGCTCTGATGCCAGATGGTCACGGCATCGCCCAGCTTTGCGGCCACCTGCGGCATCGTCTGGTTCAGGATGCGTGCCCCCTGAGAACCACCGACGACCAGCACGCGTACCGGACCTTCACGACCATTCAGGCGAGCGTCAGGCAGCGGCAGCGCCAGCACATCGACGCGCACCGGGTTTCCGACGACGTCTGCTTTCGGGAACGCGCCGGGGAAGGCCTGCATCACTTTGGTGGCAATTTTCGCCAGCCACTTGTTGGTCAGACCGGCGATACCGTTCTGCTCATGCAGCACAACAGGGATGCCCAGGGACCACGCCGCCAGCCCACCAGGACCAGACACGTACCCGCCCATACCCAGCACCACATCAGGCTTAAACTGCTTCATGATGGTGCGGGCCTGACGCCAGGCGTTAAAAATACGCACCGGTGCCAGCAGCATTGCCTTGAGGCCTTTGCCTCGCAGGCCAGAAATACGAATAAAGTCGATCTCAATACCGTGCTTCGGTACCAGATCGGCCTCCATGCGGTCTGCGGTTCCCAGCCAGCGTACCTGCCAGCCCTGATCCATTAAATGGTGCGCAACCGCCAGCCCCGGGAACACATGTCCGCCGGTACCGCCTGCCATCACCATTAACCGCTTCGGTTGATTCATCGTGAACCTCGTGTAAACGCCTGGGCTTTCTCCAGACGCGTCTCATAATCTATGCGCAACAAAAACATGATGGCCGTCGACATGATCAACAGACTCGAACCACCATAACTGATCAGCGGCAACGTCAGGCCCTTGGTCGGCAGCATACCCGCTGCGGCCCCGACGTTAACCAATGCCTGGAAGCTAAACCAGATACCAATTGAACAGGCTAAGAAACCTGAGAAGCGGTGATCGATCTCCAGCGCTTTTCGGCCAATCGACATGGCGCGGAAAGCGACGAAGAATACCATTAATAGCGCTAATACCACACCGATATAACCCAGTTCTTCCCCAATAATGGAGAAGATGAAGTCGGTGTGTGCCTCAGGCAAATACTCCAGTTTTTGCACCGAGTTGCCCAGGCCTTGCCCCCAGACTTCACCGCGGCCAAACGCCATCAGCGACTGCGTCAGCTGATAACCGCTGCCGAACGGGTCTTCCCACGGGTTCCAGAACGAGGTCACGCGGCGGATACGGTAAGGCTCGGCGAGGATCAGCAGCACAACCGCCGAAATCCCCATTCCGATGATGGCGATGAACTGCCACAGCTTTGCACCCGCCAGGAACAGCATCGCCAGCGTGGTGACAAACAGTACCACCACAGTACCAAGGTCAGGCTGCGCCAGCAGCAGGATCGCTAGCACCAGAATCACGCCCATCGGCTTTAAGAAGCCGCGAAGGTTATTACGAACTTCATCAACCTTACGCACCAGGTAGTTCGCCAGGTAGCAGAACAGGGACAGCTTGGTAAATTCCGCAGGCTGAATACGCAGTGGACCAAAGGCGATCCAGCGCGATGCCCCGTTAACGGAGCTCCCGACAACCAGTACGATCAGCAGCATGATAATGGACGCAATCAGCATGGCTGTACTGTGCCGCTGCCAGAACGTCATCGGCAGACGTAAGGTCACCAGCGCCAGGCAGAACGCCAGAATGATGTACAGCCCGTCACGCTTGGCAAACAGGAAGGGATCGTTAGCCAGACGCTGCCCGACCGGCATGGAGGCCGAGGTCACCATGATAAAGCCGATCGCCGCCAGCCCCAGCGTAAGCCAGAAGAGCATGCGGTCATACATGATCAGGCTATCGGAATCCTTATCCCGGGAAGCCATCACCCAACCCTTCAGTGCCGCAAACAGCCACACCAGAATTCCAAATCCTGGCAGGCGCGGCATTTTCAGGCGAGGGAGAGATAAACGCATCAGCCTAACTCCTTCGCCAGGCGGGTAAAGACATCACCACGCTGTTCGAAATTCTTGAATTGATCGAGGCTGGCGCAAGCCGGAGAGAGCAGCACCATGTCGCCTGGCTTCACGCGCGGCGCGATCAGGCGCAGCGCCTGTTCCATGGTCTCAGTTTGCTCGGCGATCTCCGGGCGCAGTTCAGCCAACTCGCTACCGTCACGACCAAAGCAGTACAGGCGGATGTTATCTCCGGAGAGATACTGTTTCAGCGAGGAGAAATCTGCAGATTTTCCATCACCACCCAGCAGCAAATGCAGCGTACCCTCAACGTGAAGACCGTTCAGCGCGGCCTCCGTGCTTCCCACGTTGGTGGCTTTGGAGTCGTTAATCCAGCGCACGCCGTTATGTTCCAGCGCTAACTGGAAGCGGTGCGCCAGGCCGGTAAATGTGGTCAGCGCTTTCAGGCTGGAAGAGCGAGGCAGGCCAACGGCATCCGCCAGCGCCAGTGCTGCCAGCGCGTTGGTGTAGTTATGCTGACCGCAAAGCGTCATCTCTTTCACGTTCAGCACTTTTTCACCCTTCACGCGCAGCCAGGTTTCACCCTGCTGACGGTTCAGGTGGTAATCACCCATGGTGATCCCAAAGCTGATGCAGCGGTCATCTGCACCGCGCACCGGCATGGTCAGCGCGTCGTCGGCATTAACCACGCAGACTTTCGCATTTTCATAAACGCGCAGCTTAGCCGCGCGGTACTGCTGCAGACCAAAGGGATACCGGTCCATATGATCTTCAGTCACGTTGAGGATCGTCGCGGCAGCCGCGTGCAGGCTGGAGGTGGTTTCAAGCTGGAAGCTGGAAAGTTCCAGTACGTACAGCTCACAGCCTTTATCCAGCAGCATCAGGGCTGGCAGGCCAATATTGCCGCCAACACCAACGTTCTTACCCGCCGCTTTTGCCATCTCGCCGACAAGCGTAGTGACCGTGCTTTTACCATTTGAGCCGGTAATGGCGATAATCGGAGCCTGCGCTTCGCGGCAGAACAGTTCGATGTCCCCGACAATCTCTACGCCCGCATCGGATGCGGCGCTGAGTGATGGGTGCGCCAGCGCCATACCCGGGCTGGCAACAATCAGGTCGGCGGCCAGCAGCCAATCATCATTCAGACCACCAAGGTGGCGTTCAACCTGTTCCGGCAGTTTGTCCAGACCCGGCGGAGAGACACGCGTATCCATCACGCGTGGCGTGACGCCGCGCGCAAGGAAAAAGTCCACGCAGGAAAGGCCCGTGAGGCCCAACCCGATGATAACGACTTTTTTACCCTGGTAATCTGCCATGATTAACGTACCTTCAGCGTTGCCAGGCCAATCAGCACCAGCATCAGCGAAATAATCCAGAAGCGCACAATCACGCGCGGTTCCGGCCAGCCTTTCAGTTCATAGTGGTGGTGAATCGGCGCCATACGGAAGATGCGCTGGCCGCGGAGCTTGAAGGACCCGACCTGCAAAATCACCGACAGAGTTTCAACCACAAACACACCGCCCATGATCACCAGCAGGAACTCCTGGCGCAGCAGCACGGCAATAATGCCCAGCGCGCCACCCAGCGCCAGTGAACCGACGTCACCCATGAAGACCTGCGCCGGATAGGTGTTAAACCACAGGAAGCCCAGCCCCGCGCCGACAATCGCCGTACAGACGATCACCAGCTCACCCGCGTGGCGCAGGTAAGGGATATGCAGATAGTTGGCAAAGTTCATGTTACCGGTCGCCCAGGCCACCAGCGCAAAACCGCCCGCGACGAAGACGGTCGGCATAATCGCCAGGCCATCCAGACCATCAGTCAGGTTCACCGCGTTACCGGTGCCGACAATCACAAAGTACGCAAGCAGGATATAGAACAGCCCCAACTGCGGCATCACGTCTTTAAAGAACGGCACGACCAGCTCGGTAGCTGGCGTGTCTTTGCCTGCCAGATACAGCGCAAAGGCCACGCCCAGCGCGATGACCGACATCCAGAAATACTTCCAGCGGGCGATCAGTCCCTTGGTGTCTTTGCGTACCACTTTGCGATAGTCATCGACGAAGCCAATGATCCCGTAACCCACCAGAACCGTCAGTACACACCAGACGTACGGGTTGGAGGGATACGCCCACAGCAGCACGGAAACAACGATGGCGGTCAGGATCATGATCCCGCCCATGGTCGGCGTGCCGCGTTTGCTGAAGTGCGATTCCGGACCGTCGTTACGCACAACCTGGCCGAAAGAGAGCTTTTGCAGACGGGCAATCATGCGCGGGCCCATCCACAGCGAGATGAACAGCGCAGTCAGCAGGCTGACAATGGCGCGAAACGTCAGATAAGAAAAGACGTTAAAGCCTGAGTAATATTTGACCAAATGTTCGGCCAGCCAAACTAACATGTCCCGTTCTCCTGTAATGCGTGCACAACCTCTTCCATGGCGGCACTACGTGAACCTTTCACTAACACTGTCACAATTTGTTTTTCTGTAATTAATGCTTTAAGGCGCTCAATCAACGCCGCTTTTTCGGCAAAGTGTTCACCGACACCGCTGGCATGGCTAATTGCCTGGCTCAGTTTTCCTGCGCTCAGCACGCAATCAATGCCCGCCGCTTTCGCCGCGTCACCGACCTGGGTATGACAGGCTTCGCTTTCATCACCCAGCTCGGCCATATCGCCAACCACCATCACGCGGTAGCCCGGCATTTCTGACAACACCTGCACCGCCGCCGTCATCGAGCCAACGTTCGCGTTGTAGGAGTCATCCAGCAACAGTTTGTTTTCCGAAAGCTGAATCGGGAACAGACGCCCCGGCACGGCTTTCAGATTCGCCAGCCCAGCTTTGATCGCATCATGCGACGCGCCAACCGCCATGGACAACGCCGCCGCCGCAAGCGCATTGGCGATGTTATGACGACCCGGCAGAGGCAGCAGCACATCCACGCCACCCGTTGGGGTGTTGAGGGTGAACTCCGTGCCATGGGACGTTACATGGATATTGGTCGCCGTAAAGTCACTGTTAGCGGCATTCGGTGAGAAGCGCCAGGTCTTACGGGAACCAATAATGCTTTGCCAGTTCAGCCAGTCATTGTTGTCGGCATTCATAATGGCAATACCGTCAACCGGCAGGCCGGTGTAGATCTCGCCTTTGGCTTTCGCCACGCCTTCCAGCGACCCGAAACCTTCCAGATGCGCGGCGGCCAGGTTATTCACCAGCGCCGCCTCCGGACGAGTCAGGCTCACAGTCCAGGCGATTTCGCCCTGGTGGTTTGCCCCTAACTCGATCACCGCAAATTCATGTTCTTTGGTCAGGCGGAGTAATGTCATCGGCACGCCGATGTCATTATTTAGGTTGCCCGCAGTATAAAGTGTGTTTCCGCACTGGCCGAGAATCGCCGCCGTCATCTCTTTTACGGACGTTTTTCCGGACGACCCCGTCAGCGCGACAACGCGAGCCGGAACCTGCTGACGGACCCATGCCGCCAGTTCACCGAATGCCAGACGGGTATCGTTCACCACTAGCTGCGGCAAATCGATATCCAGCCTGCGGCTGACCAGCAGCGCACCTGCGCCGTGCTCTTTGGCCTGCTGTGCAAAATCATGCGCATCAAAACGCTCGCCTTTCAGCGCCACAAACAGACAACCCGCGGTCACTTTGCGGGTATCCGTGGTCACGGCGTCAATGGTCAGATCCTGACCCAGCAATTCGCCGTGCAGTACCGCAGCGGCCTGGCTTAGCGTGAGGCTAATCATGCCACGACTCCCAGCAGACGAGCTGCCGTTACACGGTCCGAGTAATCCAGACGACGATTGCCGACAATCTGATAATCTTCATGGCCTTTCCCGGCCAGCAGAACCACGTCGTTTTCCTTAGCCTGCATGATGGCGTTGGTCACCGCTTCCGCACGGCCTTCCACCACGCGAGCACGACCCGCATCCAGCATGCCCGCCAGAATGTCGTTAATGATGGCGCGCGGCTCTTCGGTACGCGGGTTGTCATCGGTCACTACCGGAATATCCGCAAACTGCTCGGCAATAGCGCCCATCAGCGGGCGTTTGCCCTTGTCGCGATCGCCACCGCAGCCAAACACGCACCAGAGCTTACCGGCACAGTGCAGGCGAGCCGCTTCCAGCGCTTTTTCCAGCGCATCCGGCGTGTGGGCGTAGTCGACCACAACCGTCGGTTTACCCGGCGCGCTGAACACTTCCATACGGCCGCAAACAGGCTGCAGCCGCTCAGCGGTTTTCAGCAGGTCAGCCATTGGATAGCCGAGCGCCAGCAGTGTGGCTAGCGCCAGCAGCAGGTTGCTGACGTTAAACGCGCCCATCAGGCGGCTTTCAATTTCGCCTTCCCCCCAGGAAGAGGCAAAGCGGATTGTCGCCCCGCTGTCGTGGTAATTCACCTCAACGGCCTTCAGCCAGCGGCAGTGGCAGTTCGGATTGATATGGTCTTCCATCGACACCGCAACCGCATCCGGCAGCTTCGCCAGCCAGCGGCGACCGACTTCATCGTCGGCATTGATGATGGCCTGACCGTGATGGTGGGTGGAATAGAGCAGCCATTTCGCGGCTTCGTAGTGCTCCATATCACCGTGGTAATCAAGATGATCGCGGCTCAGGTTGGTAAACACCGAAGCCGCAAATTTCAGCGCGGCCACGCGGTGCTGTACCAGACCGTGTGAAGAGACTTCCATCGCAGCAAAGGTTGCACCCTGCTCTGCCAGCCCGGCAAGCACATGCTGTACGTCAACTGCCGAACCAGTGGTATTTTCCGTCGGGCTCACTTTACCCAGCAGGCCATTACCCACGGTCCCCATGACGGCACCGGTTTCACCCAGCAGTTGCGCCCATTGCGCCATCAGCTGCGTGGTGGTGGTTTTACCGTTGGTGCCCGTCACGCCAACCAGACGTAACTGGTCGGAAGGTTCGTGATAGAAACGTCCTGCCAGCGCAGAGAGACGCTCATTTAACTGGCTGAGATAGATAACCGGCACACCGTGCATTTCACGGATTTCACCGTCGGTTGCCTCATCTTTGGCCTCAGCAATAATGGCAGCAACACCTTGCGCAATCGCCTGCGGGATATAACGACGCCCGTCCGCCTGATGACCGACCACCGCCACAAAAAGATCGCCGGAAGCAGCCACACGGCTGTCCAGTACCATCTCTCGCAGTGCTCGCTCCGGTGCATTTGGCACCCACGGAGCGAGAAGGTCGCGCAAATTACGATCTGCCACCTGTACCCTCGCCTTGATTAATTACAAATTCACTTTTGTCGCCCGTCGCCAGCGCATCCGGTTCAATGTTCATGGTGCGCAATACGCCGCCCATGATGGCCCCGAACACAGGCGCGGAGACGGCGCCGCCGTAGTATTTACCCGCCTGTGGATCGTTAATGACGACCACCAGCGCAAAACGCGGATTGCTTGCAGGCGCTACGCCTGCGGTATAGGCAATGTATTTGTTGATATAGCGGCCGTCCGGCCCCACTTTTTTCGCTGTACCGGTTTTAATGGCGATGCGATAGCCTTTAATCGCCGCCTTCACACCACCGCCGCCGGGCAGCGCCACGCTTTCCATCATATGAACAACAGTACGGACGGTCGATTCCGGGAAAATACGCTCACCGGGAACCGGTGGATCAACTTTGGTAATCGACAGCGGGCGATAAACACCATAGCTGCCGATCGTTGCGTAGACTCGCGCTAACTGTAACGGTGTCACCATTAGCCCGTAGCCGAAAGAGAAGGTGGCCCTCTCTATGTCAGACCACCGTTGTTTTTGAGGATATAAGCCACTGCGTTCTCCGACCAACCCCAAATTGGTCGCCTTTCCAAGCCCAAAACGTGAGTAAGTCTCTACTAACGCTGAGGACGGCATCGCTAACGCCAGCTTTGAAACACCGACGTTACTCGACTTCTGTAACACCCCGGTCAGGGTCAATTCGCTGTAGCGCGCCACGTCTTTGATTTCGTGACCGTTAATGCGGTAAGGAATGGTATTCAGTACGGTGTTTTCATTGACGATACCGCGCTGAAGTGCCGTCATGACCACCATCGGCTTAACGGTCGAACCCGGTTCGAACACGTCGGTGATGGTACGGTTACGCATAACATCCTTCTGCGTACCGGTAAGATTGTTAGGGTTGTAGGACGGGCTATTGGCCATCGCCAATACTTCACCCGTGCTGACATCAACTAACACGGCACTGCCCGATTCCGCTTTGTTAAAGGCCACGGCATTGTTCAGCTCGCGGTAAACCAGCGCCTGTAGCCGCTCATCGATACTCAGTGCAAGGTTGTGTGCGGCCTGGCTGTCGGTTGAAGAAATATCCTCGATCACGCGACCATAGCGGTCTTTGCGCACAATGCGCTCGCCGGGCTGACCGGTGAGCCATTTATCAAAGCTTTTTTCAACGCCTTCAATCCCCTGGCTATCAACGTTAGTGAAGCCAATGAGGTGAGCAGTCACTTCGCCGGATGGATAGTACCGGCGGGATTCTTCACGCAGATGGATCCCCGGCAGCTTCAATTTTTTGATGTAATCCGCCATGTCAGGGTTCACCTGACGCGCCAGATAGATAAAGCGCCCTCTCGGGTTTGTATTCACACGTGAAGCTAACTGGTCCAGCGGCATCTTCAGCGCGTCCGCAAGGGCCTTCCAGCGGTTATCAAGCGTGATCCCACCAGCATCATGCAGCTCTTTCGGATCGGCCCAGATTGCCTTCACCGGGACGCTCACCGCCAGAGGGCGGCCAGAACGGTCGGTGATCATCCCGCGAGACGTCGACACTTCCTGCACGCGAAGAGAGCGCATATCACCCTGACGCACCAGCATGTCAGGGGCGATGATTTGCAACCACGCCACGCGTCCCAGCAGGAAACCCAGCGCCAGTAAAATGCAGCCGCAAAGCAACGCAAAACGCCAACTGACAAAGTTGGCCTGTTCTTCCTGACGTTTTGGTTTTAGCGTTTTTGCCGCTGCTTTCATGCGTCGCGTTTTCCCTTATTTTTGTACTACGATATTTTCCTGCGATGGATCAACATGCTGCAGCTGCAGCTTTTCCGTTGCGATCCGTTCAACCCGGCTGTGATCGCCGAGCGCGTTTTCTTCAAGGATCAGATTTCGCCATTCAATATCCAGCGCATCGCGTTCCAGCACCAGCTGCTCGCGTTGCGCAGTCAATAAACGTGTATGGTGGGCTGTTGTCACCACCGTTACGGCCGTCACAATGATGCAAATGAACAAGCAGAGTGGCAGCTTCCCAAACCGCAAAAGATCGTCGCCGATCACGCCAGGCAAGGCATGGCGCTCGTTGCTTCCTAACGATCCCTTAACTTTGCTTAGGGTCTCTGTCACTCTGCCGATCATGCGTTCGTCCTCTCTGCAACTCGCAGCACTGAACTACGGGCACGTGGATTCTCTGCCACCTCTTCTTCGCCCGGCATCAACTTGCCTAATGCTCGCAACTGACGGCCACCCAGCTTCCTGAGTTGTTCTTCCGTCATCGGCAGCCCCGCTGGCACCTGAGGACCGCGGCTCTGCTCACGCATAAAGCGCTTCACAATGCGGTCTTCCAGCGAATGGAAGCTGATGATGGATAACCGCCCACCCGGGGCCAGCACGTCGAGCGAGCTTTTTAGCGCCAGCTCTATTTCCTCCAGTTCACTGTTTACCCAGATACGAACCGCCTGGAAGGTACGGGTCGCGGGATGTTTGTGCTTATCCTTCACCGGTGTTGCAGCTGCAATCACCTCGGCCAACTCTTTGGTACGCGTCATCGGCTCAATGCGGTTTCGTTCAACGATGGCGCGCGCGATACGTTTACCAAAACGCTCTTCGCCGAAGGTTTTGATGACCCAGGCGATATCCGCTTCGTCAGCAGTTTGTAACCACTCTGCGGCAGACTGGCCACGCGTCGGATCCATGCGCATGTCCAGTGGACCGTCGCGCATGAAGGAGAATCCGCGCTCTGCATCATCAAGCTGAGGTGAAGAGACGCCAAGATCGAGAAGGATTCCGTCGATCTTACCCGTCAGGCCGCGCTCAGCTACGTAATCCGCCAGCGCAGAAAAAGGTCCATGCACGATGGAAAAGCGTGGGTCATCGATGGTTTGCGCAACGGCAATCGCCTGCGGATCGCGATCGATTGCCAGCAGACGTCCTTCCGCTCCTAGCTGGGAGAGGATCAGACGCGAGTGGCCACCGCGACCAAAAGTGCCATCAATGTAGATGCCGTCTGGACGAATATTCAGACCGTTAACGGCCTCATCCAGCAACACCGTTGTATGTTTATAATTTTCCATCATATTTATAGAGACAAGTCCTGCAGCCGTTCCGACAATGTTGCGGAATCGGACTGCTCAGCGTCGATATCTTCCTTGACCTGTTGATACCAGGTCGTTTCGTCCCACAGTTCAAACTTATTGAACTGCCCGACCAGCATCACTTCTTTTGTCAGACCCGCATGTTGCCGCAATACAGGCGCAATCAGTAGTCGTCCTGCGTTGTCCATCTGACACTCACTGGCATGTCCCAATAACAACCGCTGTACGCGGCGCTCTTGCGGATTCATGCTCGACAGTCGCGACAGCTTTTGCTCAATAATTTCCCATTCGGGCAAAGGGTAAAGCAGCAGGCAGGGGGAGTTGATGTCAATGGTGCAAACCATTTGACCTGAAGCGTTCTCAATCAGCTGGTCGCGGTATCGGGTTGGTACCGATAAGCGCCCTTTGCTGTCGAGATTGACTAACGTAGCTCCACGGAACATGCCAGCCTCACCCCTCCTCACCACTTTAACCCACAAATTCCCACCTAAAGGAGTTTACGGAGCGATGGAAAAGCTTGTCAAGCCAGGACTCTCTCTATACGGACCCGAAAGCCCTCTATTTACAGAGATAAACAGACCTGGTTAATAACTGCACAACTGGCGAGGCAAAATTAACGTTATGAATATTTGTAAGAAAAAAACCGAATATGCACACTAGCGTTAAAGCTCACTCAATATCATCGCAAGGAAATATAAAGTGTCAGTTTGCGACGCGGGCAGCATTTTAAGACATATTGCCAGGGGATAACAGCGCCAGATTCATCGCGGCAACGTGAGCGTTCAACGGCGGGCAGGCTAGCCAGAAGGGAGAGAGAAAAAACGTTTGAATATTCATCACCCGAAGCAGGTTTGTAACAAAACAATACAAAATTAGCCTTTTAAAAACGTATCAGTATTCTTTTAAAGGCAATTTAAACGTGCAAACGAATTAAGAAAAATAGCAGGCTATGATTCCTAAGGAATTATCCTAATTTTAATGCGGGAATTAAGGTAACCATTAATTCTGTAAAAGGGGGGCTGTTTTCACGCCCCCAGGAAATGATTAATGACGGCTTAAAATGCCACGACGATAAAGATTACGTTTGATGCGGGTAAGGCCAGGCTTCGGTTTGCGGGGCTCATCCAGGCTCGCCAGCACAATCTCCAGCACGCGTTCAGCCACGTCGCGGTGGCGCTGAGCCACGGCCAGTACCGGGCACTGCAGGAAATCGAGCAGTTCGTTATCACCAAACGTTGCAATGGCCAGATCCGAGGGCAACTTCCCGTCACGACGCAGCGTCACATCCATCACCCCCTGCAGCAGCGCAAATGAGGTCGTGAACAACGCCTGAGGCATCGGATGCGTTTCGAGCCATTTTTCGAACAATTGTGCGGCGGCTTCGCGTTCATAGCTGTTGGCATAGAGATAGTGAACCTCGCGCGGATCCTCTTTCCAGGCGGTCCTGAAACCTTGCTCACGCAGGAAGCTCACAGAAAGCTCTGGCAGCGCGCCAAGATACAGCACGGTTTCGGCCGGGAAGGTTCTTAGCTCGGCCGCCAGCATTTCAGCATCATCCTGATCGGCGCCGACGACGCTGGTGAAATGCTCCCGGTCAAGGGCACGGTCAAGTGCGACAATCGGGAACGGATCGTTTGCCCAGCGCTGGTAAAAAGGATGCTCTGGCGGTAATGAGGTTGAAACGATGATGGCATCCACCTGGCGCTGGAGCAGATGCTCAATACAGCGCATCTCGTTGTCGGGCTGGTCTTCAGAACAGGCAATCAGTAATTGATAGCCACGCTGGCGTGCCTGACGTTCGAGATAGTTGGCGATACGGGTGTAGCTGGTATTTTCCAGGTCTGGGATAACCAGACCAATCGAGCGGGTGCGTCCAGCGCGGAGACCGGCTGCGACAGCATTCGGATGGTAGTTATGCTCACGAACCACCGCCATGACTTTTTCAACGGTCTTATCGCTGACACGATACTGCTTTGCCTTACCGTTAATCACATAGCTGGCCGTAGTTCGTGACACGCCGGCTAACCGGGCGATTTCATCCAGTTTCACAATTGCCCCTTAAAAAAAGAAAAGAGTCCATGGCCCTGTCAAGGTTATGGTTAAATCTTTTAACATCTAAACGCAGAAAAGCCTTCGCGGCAACCGCTTTTATCTGCGTTGTCGGCTGATTACACAAAAAAAAGCCCGGCTTTGGTGACCGGGCAGAAAGAGGCGAACCTTTTTGACAGCTAACGCATGATTTTATCGCCGCGCGAAAGGCCAACCACGCCAGAGCGCGCAACTTCTACAATTTTTGCCACATCCCGCACGGAGGCCAGGAAAGCATCCAGCTTATCACTCGTCCCCGCCAGCTGAACCGTATAAATAGAAGGCGTGACGTCAATAATCTGCCCACGGAAAATATCCGTATTGCGTTTGACCTCTTCACGTCCGTAGCCGCTGGCCTGAATTTTTACCAGCATCACCTCACGCTCAACATAAGCGCCCTGCCCCAGCTCGCTCACGCGCAGCACATCAACCAGCTTATGCAGCTGTTTCTCAATCTGCTCAAGCACCTTGGCGTCGCCGACGGTCTGGATCGTCATGCGCGACAGCGTGGGATCGTCCGTCGGCGCAACGGTCAAACTTTCGATGTTGTAACCGCGCTGAGCGAATAGCCCGATGACGCGTGACAGTGCGCCAGACTCGTTTTCCAGTAATACAGATAATATCCGGCGCATATCAGGTTCTCTCCGTTTTACTTAACCACATTTCGTCCATACCACCACCGCGAATATGCATCGGGTAAACGTGTTCGGTGCCATCCACAATGACATCCATGAACACGAGGCGGTTGTTTTTCACGTGCTCAAGCGCTTCACCGAGTTTCGTTTCCAGCTCTGCCGGATCGGTCACTCGCATGCCAATATGCCCATAGGCTTCCGCCAGACGGACGAAGTCCGGAAGCGATTTCATATAGGATTGAGAGTGGCGGCCGGAATAGATCATATCCTGCCACTGCTTCACCATCCCGAGATAGCCGTTGTTCAGGTTCAGCACCAGAACCGGCAACTCATATTGCAGCGCAGTCGACAGCTCCTGAATATTCATCTGAATACTGCCATCACCGGTCACACAGACCACGGTTTCATCTGGCAGCGCCAGCTTCACTCCCAGCGCGGCTGGCAAACCGAAGCCCATCGTGCCTAAGCCCCCGGAGTTGATCCAGTGGCGCGGCTTATCAAACGGATAATAGAGTGCAGCAAACATCTGATGCTGGCCGACGTCAGACGTCACATACGCCTCACCTTTGGTCAGACGCCAGATCGTTTCGATCACCGCCTGCGGCTTAATATGCTCACTTTGCGTGTCGTACTTCAGGCACTGACGCCCGCGCCATTGTTCTATCTGCTGCCACCAGTCGCGGATCTCATCCAACGGCTGAGAGACCGTTTCCTGCGCCAGCAGATCCAGCATTTGCTCAAGGACCTGACGCGCATCCCCGACGATCGGCACATCTGCCGGGACCGTTTTCGAAATAGAGGTGGGATCGATATCAATGTGCAACACGGTCGCATTCGGACAGTATTTCGCGAGGTTATTGGTGGTGCGATCGTCAAACCGAACGCCAACAGCAAAGATCACATCCGAGTTATGCATCGTCATGTTGGCTTCATAGGTGCCGTGCATACCCAGCATCCCCAGCGCCTGACGGTGCGTTGCCGGGAATGCCCCCAGCCCCATCAGCGACGATGCGACAGGAAGATTCAGCTTTTCAATCAGCTCACGCAGCTGCGTTTCACAAGCGGAGTTAACGGCCCCCCCACCCACATAGACCACCGGTTTTTTCGCTGCCACAAGCGTCTGCAGCGCGCGCTTAATTTGGCCTTTGTGCCCTTGCGTCGTTGGGTTGTAGGAGCGCATGCTCACCGATTCCGGCCAGACATAAGGCAGCTTATTCGCCGGGTTCAGAATATCTTTTGGCAGATCGACCACTACCGGGCCTGGACGCCCGCTTGCTGCCAGCCAGAAGGCTTTTTTCAGCACGCCGGGAATGTCTTCGGTTTGCTTCACCAGGAAGCTGTGCTTCACCACGGGGCGTGAAATCCCCACCATGTCGCATTCCTGAAAAGCATCGTAGCCAATCAAGGAGGTCGCAACCTGACCGGAAAGAATGACCAGCGGAATGGAGTCCATATACGCTGTCGCGATACCGGTAATGGCGTTGGTCGCACCAGGCCCAGACGTGACTAATACCACACCCACTTCACCCGTCGCACGGGCCAGCCCGTCAGCCATATGTACTGCCGCCTGCTCGTGACGAACCAGAACATGGTCAATGCCGCCTACCGTATGAAGCGCATCATAAATATCGAGGACTGCGCCTCCCGGGTAGCCAAACACTTGCTTCACGCCCTGATCGATCAGCGATCGAACGACCATTTCCGCGCCAGACAACATCTCCATGCTTTGCCTCCAGGCTTTTTGTTATAGACAGAAAGCAGAATTCATTTCCGCCCCGTCTTACGATAGGGATTAACCTATCTTATATAATGCAGAGTGATCGTTACCTTAACCGCTCGTTATAAGGCAGGCAATTGGCAAACAAGGCGGGGGAAAGGCCTTCCGGAGCAGAAAAGAGAGCCCGTCAGGAAGGTTATGGTGAATTCATCTGTAATCAGAGGTTGGGATAATGAATCATCGCTTAAAAGTGAGATGATTCAGGAAATCATCTATTTTTGAAGGTATGACAACGGCCAGAAAAAAATCATTCAGAACAAAATATCATTAACATTAAAAATATCAGGATAAACCGCATGCATTAATGCGATTTATCCTGACGCGCTTATCGACGGCAGACGCTGATAAGCAACTCTTCCATCCACTGATGCCCTTTATCCCGGCCAGCTGCTTCATGCCATGAAAGGTAACAAGTACGGCTATTAAGCTTGAGCGGTAATGGCAAAATTTGCAGATTAAGCTGTTCAGAGAACTCTTCCGCCAGCCAACGCGGGGCAATAGCGACCAGGTGCGTTTGGGATACGACGTTTAATACGCTGACCATTGCCATGCCCTGATAAGCAACGCTCGCTTGTTTATCCGCAGTGTCATACCACGGCAGGCTAAATGAAGCATACCTGTCGAGGGCGACAACAGCATGTTGTTCATTATAGACATCGTTTTCACGCAGCGGAGAATTCATTCTCGGGTGTTTTTTACTGGCGACCAGGACCATTTCATCTTTAAATAGCGGTACGCAGGAAAACTCCGGTCGACGGAACTCTTCGTATCCTAAGACAAACTCCGTTTCCTGATAACGAAGCTGGTGCTCAGTGTTCTGATTTAATGAAGACTTAAAAACCAGATGAATATTTGGCGCAATTGTTTCAACTTTATTATAAATGATTGAGGTCAAATAATTGTCTAGCGGGCTGCAAACGCATAAATGGAATACTCGCTCGCTGCTTAAGGGTTCAAAACCTGAACCAGGCAGTTCATTTTGTACCAGTTGCAGCGCCTGACGAATAGAGCCAAACAGTTGAAATGCGCGGGCAGTGGGTTGGATCCCTCTCCCGTAACGTACAAATAATTCGTCGTTAAACATCAACTTAAGTCTGGCCACCGCATTACTTACCGCTGGTTGAGACATGCCAAGGGATTGAGCTGCTCGCGTGATATTCTGCTCCTGCATTACCGCGTCAAAAACGGTTAACAGATTGAGATCCACAGTGCGTAACTGAGGTTTAACCCCGTCATAAACCTGAGGTTGATTAATATTATTTAATGGCATTCCTGACTCCACTGTCACGCTAAATTCCCTCTGCCAGAGCATTGTAATAAGTTCGGAAAATATGATTTACCATGCATATACGACCAGCGAAAGAGAATTATTAAAAATTCGGAAAATATAAAGGCAAACTCATCAATAGAGGGCAGATGCATCTCATTGACGCAGGGATAAAAATCAACGTGAATTGATATCAATTACATTAGGATTGGCATGAAACCATAGTTCATATGAATAAACAATCACCCCTCAGGTTAATAATAACTTAAGTTTCATTAAACTATTAACGCCAGCATCGTTAAGTTAGTTAACAAACTTTTATCAATACGCCCAACGCATTCGTTTCTGAATCATTCACCACGCGCATAAATTAATGAAATAACACATATTTCAATCCCTGGAGCGATGACAAACAAAGTATGTTTAATTGATACTAAATATATTGAAATCATTCCGGTGATAAATTTCAAGTCCAAAAATAGACAATTAAAGAGGTCCAAAACGAGAAAGCCAGCACAATTAGCTAAATGCAATAATCAGTGCGATCGTGCCAGCAGGTGTAAATTTGTCACCAAGGGTTGACATGTACAGTCGTATCCAGTACCACTAAAAGCATATTGAATTTAACGGAGCACGATTCATGACACGCATCATTCGTTTCACCGGTCTACTACTACTAAACGCATCCACTGTGCGCGGTAGACTGGCGGGCGAAATTCAGCGTTGAATCGTCACCAGTAAGACTAAAAACCCGCGCCACTGCGCGGGTTTTTTTATGCTCGTAGCAAGGCGCCCTAAGACCGACAAGGACCTAACCCATGAGCCAGCAAGTCATTATTTTCGATACCACTTTACGTGACGGTGAACAGGCATTACAGGCAAGCCTGAGTGTAAAAGAGAAACTGCAGATTGCGCTGGCTCTCGAACGTATGGGTGTCGACGTGATGGAAGTGGGTTTCCCCGTCTCTTCACCGGGTGATTTTGAATCTGTACAAACCATTGCGCGCACCATTAAAAACAGCCGCGTATGTGGCCTGGCACGCTGCGTAGAGAAAGACATTGACGTTGCTGCCGAGTCGCTGAAAGTGGCTGAAGCTTTCCGTATCCACACCTTTATTGCGACCTCGCCGATGCACATCGCAACCAAATTGCGCAGCACGCTGGATGAGGTTATCGAACGTGCGGTGTATATGGTCAAGCGCGCACGTAACTATACGGATGACGTTGAATTCTCCTGTGAAGATGCGGGCCGTACGCCAATCGAGGATTTGGCGCGCGTCGTCGAAGCCGCGATCAATGCGGGCGCAAAAACCATCAACATCCCGGACACCGTCGGCTACACCATGCCGTTTGAGTTCTCCAACATCATCACCGGACTGTATGACCGCGTACCAAATATTGATAAAGCGATTATCTCAGTTCACACCCATGATGATTTGGGCCTGGCCGTGGGGAATGCCATCGCGGCCGTTCACGCCGGTGCGCGTCAGGTAGAAGGCGCGATGAACGGTATCGGTGAACGTGCAGGTAACTGTTCGCTGGAAGAAGTGATCATGGCGATCAAGGTGCGTAAAGACATTATGAATGTGAATACGCGCATTAATCACAATGAAATCTGGCGCACCAGCCAGACCGTCAGTCAGATCTGCAACATGCCGATTCCGGCCAACAAAGCGATTGTCGGTACCGGTGCCTTCGCGCACTCCTCCGGTATTCACCAGGATGGCGTGCTGAAGAACCGTGAAAACTACGAAATCATGACCCCGGAATCTATCGGCCTGAACCAGGTGCAGCTGAACCTCACCTCTCGCTCTGGCCGTGCAGCGGTTAAGCACCGCATGGAAGAGATGGGTTATCAGGACAGCGATTACAACATGGATCAGCTGTACGACGCATTCCTGAAGCTGGCCGACAAAAAAGGTCAGGTCTTCGACTATGATCTGGAAGCGCTGGCCTTTATTAACAAGCAGCAGGAAGAGCCTGAGCACTTCCGTCTGGATTATTTCAACGTGCAGTCCGGCTCCAGCGACATCGCCACCGCCTCGGTCAAACTGGCCTGCGGTGATGAAATTAAAGCAGAGGCCGCTAACGGTAACGGCCCCGTCGATGCCATCTACCAGGCGATTAACCGCGTCACCGAGTACGACGTTGAGCTGGTGAAATATGACCTGACGGCTAAAGGGCACGGTAAAGACGCGCTGGGTCAGGTGGATATCGTGGTGAATTACAACGGCCGACGTTTCCACGGCGTGGGCCTGGCGACCGATATCGTTGAATCCTCCGCGAAAGCGATGGTGCATGTTCTGAACAACATCTGGCGCGCCGCCGAAGTCGAAAAAGAGTTGCAACGCAAAGCTCAGAATAAAGAGAACAACAAGGAAACCGTGTAATGTCGAAGAATTACCATATTGCTGTGTTACCGGGCGACGGTATTGGTCCGGAAGTGATGGCACAAGCGCTGAAAGTACTGGAAGCCGTTCGTGCGCGTTTTGCGATGAAAATTACCACCAGCCACTACGACGTGGGCGGTATTGCGATTGATAACCACGGTACGCCACTGCCGAAAGCGACCGTGGAAGGCTGCGAAAATGCCGATGCCGTGCTGTTTGGTTCCGTCGGTGGCCCGAAATGGGAACACCTGCCGCCCGCAGAGCAGCCAGAGCGCGGCGCGCTGCTGCCGCTGCGTAAACATTTCAAGCTGTTCAGCAACCTGCGTCCGGCGAAGCTGTATCAGGGTCTGGAAGAGTTCTGCCCGCTGCGCGCGGATATCGCCGCCAACGGTTTCGACATTCTGTGCGTGCGTGAACTGACCGGCGGGATCTATTTCGGTCAGCCTAAAGGACGCGAAGGCAGCGGACAACACGAGAAAGCGTTCGACACCGAGGTGTATCACCGTTTCGAAATCGAACGTATCGCCCATATCGCGTTTGAGTCGGCGCGCAAACGCCGCCATAAAGTGACCTCCATTGACAAAGCGAACGTGCTGCAGTCTTCCATTTTGTGGCGCGAGATCGTCAGCGAAGTCGCTAAGCAGTACCCGGACGTCGCGCTGTCGCACATGTACATCGACAACGCAACCATGCAGCTGATTAAGGATCCGTCCCAGTTTGACGTGCTGCTGTGCTCCAACCTGTTCGGCGATATCCTCTCTGACGAGTGCGCGATGATCACCGGCTCCATGGGGATGCTGCCATCCGCAAGCCTGAATGAAGAAGGCTTTGGCCTGTACGAGCCTGCGGGCGGCTCCGCACCGGATATCGCAGGCAAAAACATTGCCAACCCGATTGCGCAGATCCTCTCCCTGGCCCTGCTGCTGCGCTACAGCCTGGATGCAGGCGATGCAGCAACCGCAATTGAAAACGCCATTAACCGGGCGTTAGAAGAAGGCATCCGTACCGGTGATTTGGCACGCGGCACGGCAGCAGTCAGTACCGATGAAATGGGCGACATTATTGCCCGCTATGTCGCTGAAGGGGTGTAATCATGGCTAAGACGTTATATGAAAAGTTGTTTGATGCGCACGTTGTCTACGAGGCGCCAAACGAAACCCCGCTGCTGTACATTGACCGCCACCTGGTGCACGAAGTGACCTCACCTCAGGCATTTGACGGCCTGCGCGCGCACAAGCGCCCGGTACGTCAGCCGGGTAAAACCTTCGCGACGATGGATCACAACGTGTCCACCCAGACCAAAGACATTAATGCCTCGGGTGAGATGGCCCGCATTCAGATGCAGGAGCTGATTAAGAACTGCAACGAGTTTGGCGTTGAGCTGTACGACCTGAACCATCCCTATCAGGGCATCGTCCACGTGATGGGGCCAGAACAGGGTATCACCCTGCCGGGCATGACCATCGTGTGCGGCGACTCCCATACCGCGACCCACGGCGCGTTTGGCGCGCTGGCGTTCGGGATTGGCACTTCCGAAGTGGAACATGTTCTGGCAACGCAGACCCTGAAGCAGGGTCGCGCCAAAACCATGAAGATTGAGGTAAAAGGTAAAGCCGCGCCGGGCATCACCGCGAAAGACATCGTGCTGGCGATCATCGGCAAAACCGGCAGCGCGGGCGGTACCGGCCACGTTGTTGAGTTCTGCGGTGAAGCCATTCAGGCGCTGAGCATGGAAGGGCGTATGACCCTGTGCAACATGGCCATTGAAATGGGCGCCAAAGCCGGTCTGGTCGCGCCGGACGAAACCACATTCAACTACGTCAAGGGCCGTCTGCACGCGCCAAAAGAGCAGAATTATGTCGATGCCGTCGAATACTGGAAAACCCTGAAAACCGACGACGGTGCGAGCTTTGATACCGTTGTCACGCTGCAGGCAGAAGAGATTGCGCCGCAGGTGACCTGGGGCACCAACCCGGGTCAGGTGATTTCCGTCAACGACAGCATCCCCGATCCGGCGTCTTTCGCCGATCCGGTCGAGCGCGCCAGTGCGGAAAAAGCGCTGGCCTATATGGGGCTGAAACCTGGCGTTCCGTTGACCGACGTCACCATTGATAAAGTCTTTATCGGTTCCTGCACCAACTCCCGTATCGAAGATTTACGTGCCGCCGCCGAGATTGCCAAAGGCCGCAAAGTGGCACCAGGCGTGCAGGCGCTGGTGGTTCCAGGCTCCGGTCCGGTGAAGGCACAGGCGGAAGCAGAAGGTCTGGATAAGATCTTCATTGAAGCAGGCTTCGAATGGCGTCTGCCTGGCTGCTCCATGTGTCTGGCGATGAACAACGACCGCCTGAATCCGGGCGAGCGCTGCGCATCCACCAGCAACCGTAACTTTGAAGGCCGCCAGGGCCGAGGTGGGCGCACCCATCTGGTCAGCCCGGCAATGGCCGCCGCTGCGGCAGTTACCGGTCATTTCGCCGATATTCGCAGCCTCAAATAAGGAGACAATCATGGCAGAGAAATTTACCCAACATACGGGCCGGGTTGTCCCGCTGGACTCCGCTAACGTCGATACTGATGCGATCATTCCTAAGCAGTTTTTACAGAAAGTAACGCGTACCGGTTTTGGTGCACACCTGTTCAACGACTGGCGTTTCCTGGACGATAAGGGCGAAGTACCTAATCCGGAATTCGTGCTGAATTTTCCGGAATACAAAGGCGCCTCCATTTTGCTGGCGCGGGAAAACTTTGGCTGCGGATCGTCGCGTGAACACGCGCCCTGGGCATTGACCGACTACGGCTTTAAGGTGGTTATCGCCCCGAGCTTCGCGGATATCTTCTACGGCAACAGCTTCAACAACCAGCTGCTGCCGGTCACGCTGAGCGATGAACAGGTCGATGAGCTGTTTGCGCTGGTGCAGGCAAATCCGGGCATATCGTTTGAAGTGGATCTGGAAGCGGAAGTGGTGAAAGCCGGGGATAAGACCTACAGCTTCAGCATTGATGCGTTCCGCCGTCACTGCATGCTGAACGGTCTCGACAGCATTGGTTTAACTCTCCAGCACGAAGACGCTATTTCAGCGTACGAGAAAAAACAGCCTGCGTTTATGGGCTAAAGGCAATGGCCCGCAGGGCGCGGGCCATTGATAAGGGTGCGTTGAGGCTCAACCACTCTGGAGAGGCGGGGAAATTTCCCCGCCAATACCGCTAACGTTTTGCTTCGTAAGCCAACACTGCCGCCAGCTCTGTTTTCTCCTGTCTGAAGTGCAGCTCGCACAGCGAGTCACGCACCATCCAGGTGAAGATCAACAGCGTCGTACAGATCAGAAACAAACCTAACAGCAGAGTACGTTTTGGCATTCCAGCCTCCTTATTGCTTTTCGGCAATGAAGAGACTAACCTCGCAATGTCGGTCGTGAAGTTAGTCTCCCCATCAGTTTTTTTGATGTGGGACTCTCCACTGTTTGCCTCTTGCGAAAGCCTGAGGCAAACAGCCTCAAGCACCCGCCACGCACTCTATTCTCCTTCCAGGGACCTGTCAGAAAGTCGTTTCATTTCGTGAAGCCGCCTTCCAGAATCAGACATCCTTAACCCGGCAGGTCAGCCCAAGCGTAACCACCGAAATCGCGGCAATCATCCAGTAAACTGAGCTATGCCCGTAACTTTGCGCCAGCGCGCCCTGAATCACCCCTGCCAGAATAACGCCCGTTGAAATGCTGTTGGTGAAAAGCGTGGTTGCAGAGCCAGCGCGGCCCGGCATTAAATCCTGGAACCAGAGCATGCCGATCCCGGCAACAATCCCAATAAACACGGCGTTAAACAGCTGAAGCGCCAGCAACGCCTCACGTGAATGGAAAAGAATCAGCCCCGCGTAGAACAGCACCCCGGCCGCCACGGCGACAATCATCATCCGACGCTTTCCGAAGCGCTTAACGTAGTATCCCGCCAGAATCATTGCCGGAATCTCCAGCCCGGCGGCGGTCCCCATGAGGATCCCCGCGAGCTTGTCCGGTAAACCCAAATCGCTACTGATCCACAGCGGCATATCAATGATATACATGGTGTTGCAGGTCCACATCAGCGTGGAGGCAATAAACAGCATGCGGACGTTTTTGTCCTGCCAGCCGCTCACCTGGGTGACAGGTGTATCCGTCGTCTGTTCGACACGCGCCACAGACGGCAGCGCGAAGGCAATCAATGCCAGACTGATGACAAAAATCCCGGCGGCAATGGAGAACATGGTGGTGAAGCCGTAGTTCAATGCCAGCATGAAGGCCAGCGGCGGTCCAATGACCCACGCCAGCGAGAGCTGCGCGCGCATCACGGAGCTAAACATCACCACTTCCCGCGCCGAGCTATCGGCATATTCGCGAGCCAGCGCGAACAGCTGCGGCATGGCAGTGTTCGCCAGTGACGCCAGCAGCACGCCGCAGGTAATGAGGGTCAAATAATGACGGTTAAAGGCAAACAGCAGCGCGTTGCCTACGGCCATCACACAGCAAAAGAGGATCAGCTTGCGCCTGTCACCCTGACTGTCGGACCGTTTTGCCAGCCACAGGCTGACCAGGATCCCCGCAATCGCGTTGACGGTATAAAACAGGCCGACCCAAAACGGCTGTGCCCCCACCTCGCGGCTGAGAAACAGGCTCAGCGTCGGCGCCTGCAGCGCCCCGGCCACGCCCATCATAAAGGCCACCAGCATAAAAGCGGCATACACGCCGTTCAGGCGTCGCCCCATCGTCATCAACCACAGCATGCGCAAGTCCTTGTGAAAGCGAATCGAAATTGGGTGAAAGAATAAACGAAAAAAGCCAGCAAAAACATTTTGCTGGCGGGTGATTAGCACCAATACTCAGTCACACATGATCGAGGCGAGTTAGCGGGAAGAGGTCGGTGTTGTAACGTCCCACTGCATCAATTCTTCTAACGTTTTCAGCCGTTGCTCGGCACACCGGCGGGCCAGCCAGGACGATCCCTTAGTCGCTGAAAAGTATTGCTGATAAAACTGACGTGCGGTAGACCTCTTCATAATTTACCTCCTCACTTCATCGGGAAGGATTATTGTCCTAATATAGGGATTAATAAATTGCTGGTTTTTTGTCAGGAGTTCCCCTTTTATGCCTTCTGGTCGTCTGCAACAACAGTTTATCCGCCTCTGGCAGTGCTGCGAGGGGCAATCGCAGGAGACCACGCTCAACGAGCTGGCTGACCTGCTTAGCTGCTCCCGCCGCCATATGCGCACGCTGCTCAACACCATGCAGCAACAGGGTTGGTTAAGCTGGGAAGCGGAGGCGGGACGCGGCAAACGTTCGCGGCTGACCTTTCTCTATACCGGGCTGGCGTTGCAGCAGCAGCGCGCGGAAGACCTGCTGGAGCAGGACCGCATCGAGCAGCTGGTACAGCTGGTGGGCGACAAAGCCGCCGTGCGCCAGATGCTGGTTTCCCATCTGGGGCGCAGCTTTCGTCAGGGCCGCCATATTCTGCGGGTGCTTTACTACCGTCCAATGAAAAATCTTTTGCCCGGCACGGCGTTACGGCGATCTGAAACCCATATGGCCCGGCAAATCTTCAGCGGGCTGACGCGGATAAATGAGGAAAACGGGGAACTGGAAGCCGATATCGCGCACCATTGGCAGCAGGTTTCTCCGCTTCACTGGCGCTTTTTCTTACGCCCCGGCATCCACTTTCACCACGGCCGCGAGCTGGAAATGAGCGACGTCATCTCTTCTCTGGAACGCGCCCGCAAGCTCCCCCTCTACTCACATATTTCGCGCGTCCACTCCCCTACGGCGTGGACGCTGGATATTGAGCTGTCGCAGCAGGATAAGTGGCTCCCCTGGCTGCTGGGCTATGTGCCGTCGATGATTTTGCCCGGCGAGTGGGAATCGCTGAATAATTTCGCCAGCCAGCCAATTGGTACCGGCCCTTATGCCGTCTCCCGAAACAACAGCAACCAGCTGAAGATCCGCGCCTTTGATGACTATTTTGGCTATCGGGCGCTGATCGACGAAGTGAACGTGTGGGTATTGCCGGATCTCAACGAAGACCTGAGCTGCGGGCTAACGCTGGAAGGCCCCACCACCGGAGAAAAGGCCGTGGAGAGTCGTCTGGAGGAGGGATGCTATTATCTCCTGTTTGACCGCCGCACCCACCGTGGGGCAAATCAGGCCGTCCGCCAGTGGGTCAGCCACGTTTTGTCCCCATCCAATCTGATTTACCATGCGGAAGAGCAGTACCAGACGTACTGGTTCCCGGCCTACGGCCTGCTTCCACGCTGGCACCACGCTCGTCCAGCGCGTAGCGAAAAGCCCGCAGGGCTGGAGTCCATCACCCTGACCTACTACCGCGAGCATGTGGAGCATCGTTTTATCGCAAGAATCATGGCCCGACTGCTGGCGGCCGAAGGGGTAACGCTGGAGGTCAAAGAAGTTGACTATGACGAATGGCACCAGGGAGATATCACCAGTGATATCTGGCTGAACAGCGCCAACTTCACCTTGCCGCTCGATTTCTCGCTCTTCTCGCACCTGTATGAAGTCCCGCTGATCCAGCACTGCATCGATCGAGACTGGCAGCAGGACGCCGCCTTGTGGCGCGCGGGCGAGATGAATTTAGCCACGTGGTGCCAGGCGTTACTTGCCGAACAGGCGATCGTGCCGCTGATCCACCACTGGCTGATGATCCAGGGACAGCGCAGCATGCGCGGCCTGCGGATGAATACCCTGGGCTGGTTTGATTTTAAATCCGCCTGGTTTGCACCGCCGGAGCCATAACGCTTTCGTAATATTCACCAAATCATTACAATAGCGCCGTTCTCAACGGGGTGCTGCATCACTGATGTGCGCTGAGATAATACCCGTCGAACCTGATCCGGATAACGCCGGCGAAGGGATTTGAGGCTGTCGCTCAAAATCCTTTGCCACTCAACTTTGAGGTGCAAAGTGTTAAAAAAAGTTCTCCCCCTGCTGGCGCTGTTTGCGCTGCCTGCTTTTGCCAAGCCCGTTCTGACGGTCTACACCTATGACTCCTTCTCTGCCGACTGGGGCCCTGGACCTGTAGTCAAAAAAGCCTTTGAAGCCGACTGCAACTGCGAGCTGAAGTTCGTCGCGCTGGAAGATGGCGTGTCGCTGCTCAACCGCCTGCGTATGGAAGGGAAAAACAGCAAGGCTGACGTAGTGCTCGGGCTGGATAACAACCTGCTGGACGCCGCCTCGCAAACCAAACTGTTTGCCAAAAGCGGCGTCGCGGCAGATGCCGTTAACGTGCCTGGCGGCTGGAAAAACGACACCTTCGTGCCGTTCGATTACGGCTACTTTGCTTTTGTTTATGACAAAAATAAGCTGAAAAACCCGCCGAAGAGCCTGAAAGAGCTGGTGGAAAGTGACCAGAAATGGCGCGTGATCTATGAAGATCCGCGTACCAGTACGCCGGGGCTGGGCCTGCTGCTGTGGATGCAAAAGGTCTATGGCGATAAAGCGCCGGAAGCGTGGCAAAAACTGGCCGCCAAAACCGTCACCGTAACCAAAGGCTGGAGCGAAGCCTATGGCCTGTTCCTGAAAGGCGAAAGCGATCTGGTGCTGAGCTACACCACCTCTCCGGCCTACCACATCATCGCCGAGAAGAAAGACAACTACGCCGCAGCGAATTTTGCAGAAGGTCACTACCTGCAGGTGGAAGTGGCAGCGCGTACCGCTGCCAGCAAACAGCCGGAACTGGCCGAAAAGTTCCTGAAATTTATGGTTTCACCAGCGTTCCAGAACGCCATTCCCGCGGGCAACTGGATGTATCCGGTCACTAACGTTGCGCTGCCAGCAGGTTTCGATCGGTTGACCAAACCAACAACCTCGCTGGAATTTACGCCGCAGCAGGTCGCCGCGCAGCGTGCCGCATGGGTAAGTGAATGGCAACGCGCCGTCAGCCGTTGATTCCCGGCTGGTTAATCCCCGGTCTGCTCGCCGCCCTGCTGATGGTGGCGGTCAGCCTGGGGGCATTCCTTGCACTGTGGTTTAACGCGCCGGAGAGTGACCTGCTCGCCCTCTGGCACGACAGCTACCTCTGGCACGTGATCCGGTTCTCCTTCTGGCAGGCGTTTCTTTCTGCCCTGCTCTCGGTGATCCCGGCCATTTTTCTTGCGCGAGCACTGTATCGGAGGCGTTTTCCCGGCAGGCAGGCGCTGCTGCGCCTGTGCGCCATGACGCTGATCCTGCCGGTGCTGGTCGCCGTATTTGGCATCCTGAGCGTGTACGGCCGCCAGGGCTGGCTGGCCTCGCTCTTTGCGTTGTCAGGGCTAGAGTGGACCTTCTCCCCCTACGGGCTGAAGGGTATTCTGCTCGCGCACGTCTTTTTCAATATGCCGATGGCGACGCGCCTCTTTTTACAGGCGCTGGAAAACATACCCGGCGAACAGCGTCAGATTGCCGCCCAGCTCGGCATGCGCGGCGCGTCTTTCTTCCGCTTCGTCGAATGGCCGTGGCTGCGCCGCCAGATCCCACCCGTGGCGGCATTAATCTTTATGCTCTGCTTTGCCAGCTTTGCCACCGTGCTGTCTCTCGGCGGCGGGCCGCAGGCCACCACCATCGAGCTGGCGATCTACCAGGCGCTGAGTTACGACTACGATCCGGGCCGCGCCGCGCTGCTGGCGATGGTGCAGATGATTTGCTGTCTCGCACTGGTGCTGCTCAGCCAGCGGCTGAGTAAATCCCTTTCTCCCGGCAGTAATCAGATAGCAGGCTGGCGCGATCCGCAGGATAGCCTGCACAGCCGCGTCATCGATTTTATCCTGATTGCGTTGGCGCTCCTGCTACTGCTGCCGCCGCTTCTGGCCGTTATCGTTGACGGACTGAACCTCAATCTTGTGTCCGTGTTGCAACAGCCCGTGCTCTGGCAGGCAACCTGGACCTCGGTACGCATCGCGCTGGCTGCCGGGCTGCTGTGCGTCATGCTGACCATGATGCTGCTGTGGAGCAGCCGCGAACTCTACGCGCGTCAGGCCCGTAAGGCCGGGCAAATGCTGGAACTGACGGGTATGTTGATTCTGGCGATGCCGGGCATCGTGCTCGCGACGGGCTTCTTCCTGCTGTTCAACAGCACCATCGGCCTGCCGGAAAGCGCCGACGGCATTGTGATTTTCACCAACGCACTGATGGCTATTCCTTACGCGCTCAAAGTGCTGGAAAACCCGATGCGCGACGTGAACAGCCGCTACGGTTTGCTGTGTCATTCGCTGGGCATGCAGGGCTGGCAGCGGCTGAAAGTGGTGGAACTCCGCGCCCTGAAACGTCCGCTCGCCCAGGCGCTGGCCTTTGCCTGCGTGCTGTCGATTGGGGATTTTGGCGTGGTGGCGCTCTTCGGTAATGAAGACTTCCGCACCCTGCCGTTCTGGCTTTACCAGCAAATTGGCTCCTACCGCAGCCAGGATGGGGCCGTCACGGCACTCTTACTGCTGCTGCTGTGCTTTGCGTTATTCACCGTTATCGAAAAACTTCCGGGGCGTGATGTTAGAACTGACTGATGTAACCTGGCTTTATCAGCATCTGCCGATGCGCTTCACGCTCTCCGTGCGTCAGGGGGAGAGGATCGCCGTACTTGGCCCAAGCGGCGCGGGAAAAAGCACGCTGCTTAATTTGATTGCGGGTTTTCTGCAGCCGGCAAGCGGCGCGATCGTTATTGAAAATCACGATCATACCCACACGCCGCCCGCAAAACGTCCGGTCTCAATGTTGTTTCAGGAAAACAACCTGTTTACCCACCTGACGGTGCGACAGAACATCGCGCTGGGGATGCATCCGGGACTCAAGCTGAACGACGCCCAGCGCCAAAAGCTGGAGAGTATTGCCGCGCAAATGGGGATCACCGAGTTCATCGACAGGCTGCCGGGTGAGCTTTCCGGCGGCCAGCGTCAGCGCGTGGCGCTGGCACGCTGTCTGGTGCGCGCGCAGCCGGTGCTGCTGCTGGATGAACCCTTCTCTGCGCTCGATCCTGCGCTGCGTCAGGAGATGCTCGCCCTGGTGCAGGACGTCTGCCAGCGCCAGCAACTGACGATGCTGATGGTGTCGCACAGTATTGAGGATGCCGCGCGGATTGCGCCGCGATCGGTGGTGATTGCCGAAGGGCGTATTTTGTGGGATGGAAAAACAGAAGAACTGCTGAGTGGTAAAGCGGGGGCGTCTTCACTTTTGGGTATTCGTGCGGTCTGATGCCCTCACCCTGGCCCTCTCCCGCAGGGAGAGGGAAAACACCTTAACGGCTCACCACTTTTAATAAAATCTCGCCGTACACCGGCATCAGCGGGTGGCGAATCAGCGCGACCAGCGCCACCACGGCCACACCCAGCGTCAGCGGAGCCAGCCACAAAAGACGAGAGCGCGGAAGATAGCGTGTCACGCGATCGACACTGGCTTTCGCGCTGCGCCATAACCGCCAGCAGAGCCACGCAGCCAGCCACAGCAGTACCGCCGTGCCCAGCAGCAGCCACTTAAACTCACCGCTTTGCATACCGTCAGGAATATCAATGGCAGCACCCGCGAGGATCCCCGGCAGGAAGTAAAACGGCGGCCAGAAGACGCAGCCGATAATGTTCGGCACCACGAATTTCGCAACGGGCAGATCAAGCATACCGGCCACCATCGGCACCAGCGGACGCGTTGGCCCGACAAAGCGGCCGACAAGGATGGTGAACATGCTGTGCTGATGCAGCGCGTGCTCGGTTTTATCCAGCAGCGCCTTGTTCTTTTTCATAAATGACCAGCGGTGCAGCGGCTTTTTAAAGCGCCAGCCCAGCCAGAAGGAGATCCAGTCGCCCAGCAAACAGCCGACGATACCGGCCATCCACGCCTGCCAGAAATTAACCTCACCGCTGCCGATAAGTGCGCCAAGCCCCGCCATCATCACGGTGCCGGGCAGGATCAGCCCAACCAGCGCCAGCGATTCCAGAAACGCCACCAGCGCCACGGCGATGAGCGAGTACATAACGGACTGGGTAATAAAGTGTTCCAGCAATGCCTGCATAACTATTCCGGTCAGAAAACGAATCAGCGATTCTGCTTAGCGCCCCGCACCGCGTCAAGGCATCAATTGTCTGAATAGTTTACAAGATGCTCCTGAAGTTCACCTGAATGTTTACCGTTTATTCACATCCCGCACGGAATTCGCTCGGGCTGGCCCCGGTGCATTTTTTAAATACGCGAGAGAAATAGAGCTGATCTTCGAAGCCCACGTTGCGCCCCACGGTGGCAATAGGCATTCGGGTGGTGCTGAGCAGCAGCTTCGCCTGGCTGATGCGCTGATCTTCGCGCCAGCTCAGCACGCTCACGCCAAGCTGCTGGCGGAACAGATGCGACAGGCGCGAAGGCGACAGGCAAACGTGCTGGGCGACGCTGGCAATATCAAACTGGCTGTCGGCCAGATGATCGCTGATGTACTGGCAGGCGTCGCGGACGCGGTTATCCAGCGGCGGGTTAAGCGATTCATTGATCGCTTCCATCCGGCGCAGCAGCACCTGTTCAAGCAGGTTAATCGCCAGCAGTTCGGCGTAGCGTCCGCCCGCCTGTCCCGCCTCAATAATCTGGGCAAACAGCTCGCGAAACTGCGACAGATGCGCCTCATCCGGGCGATAAAAGCCGGTATGCGCAAAAATGGCGGGCCACGAAAGCCACTCCTGCCAGTAGGCGCGCGGGCGGAAGTAGACCCACTGGTGATACCACTCTTTGGCATCCGGGTGGCGGCCGTAGTGGTGGATCTCCCCAGGCGGGAACAGCAGCATATCGCCGGGGCGGCAGATAAACTGCTGATCGCCGTTTTTGATGACCCCTTCACCGCGCACGGTGAGGTTCAAAATATACCCTTTCATTCCGAGCGGTCGGTCGACATAGAAATCGAGATAGCCCTCAGCCTCAATGGGCGTCAACCCTGCCACCAGGTGAGCATTAAACGAGTAGCCCGGCAGCAGGGGATCATTTTGCGGTTCAGCCATAATTTCAATACTCCCAACGGTCCTGAAGGAAACCAATTGTCCATATCGTTAAAAGCAGTATAAAAATGGCCCGCAAAAAGATCCAAAAAGCATTATGTCTCTTTTACGTCCGCCATGTTTCAGCCTTTCTCTCTGATTTCTCCGCCAGTATGAGCAGATAAGCAGTAACAAAAGTGTCTATAAGCGCGGCAGAAATGTCCACATTGAATATTTGCACGGCGTCACACTTTCAATCGTAACAGCAATTTAGTCCATAAGATTAGCGGATCCTGCCTGACGATTTTCGCCCCCAGTCTCTAATGTTCTTCCATACCTGTTTTTTGATGGAGCAACACCATGGCAATTGCGATTGGCCTCGATTTTGGCAGCGATTCGGTTCGCGCGCTGGCAGTGGACTGTACGTCCGGCCAGGAGATAGCAACCAGCGTTGAGTGGTACCCGCGCTGGCAAGAGGGGCGCTACTGCGATGCGCCAAATAACCAGTTCCGCCACCATCCGCGTGACTATATCGAGTCGATGGAAGCGGCGATCAAAACCGTCCTGGCTGAACTGACGGACGCCCAGCGGGCGGAGATTGTCGGGATTGGCGTCGATAGCACCGGCTCAACGCCTGCCCCGGTGGATGCCGAAGGCCGCGTGCTGGCGCTGCGCCCGGAGTTCGCCGACAACCCGAACGCCATGTTCGTGCTGTGGAAAGACCACACCGCCGTGGAAGAGGCTGAAGCCATCACGCGCCTGTGCCATCAGCCGGGCAAAACCGACTACTCGCGCTATATCGGCGGGATTTATTCCAGTGAATGGTTCTGGGCCAAGATCCTCCACGTTACCCGCGCCGACGCCTCCGTTGCGCAGGCAGCCGCCTCGTGGATTGAGCTGTGCGACTGGGTGCCTGCCCTGCTCTCCGGCACCACGCGTCCACAGGATATCCGCCGCGGCCGCTGCAGCGCCGGGCATAAATCGTTATGGCATGAAAGCTGGGGCGGCCTGCCTCCAGCCGCGTTCTTCGATGAGCTTGACCCGATTATCAACAAGAGCCTGACATATCCGCTGTTTACCGACACCTTTACCGCCGATATTCCGGTCGGCACGCTCTGCGAAGAGTGGGCGAAACGCCTCGGCCTGCCGCAGAACGTGGCGATCTCCGGCGGCGCCTTTGACTGCCATATGGGCGCCGTAGGCGCAGGTGCACAGCCCAATACGCTGGTGAAAGTCATCGGCACGTCCACCTGCGACATTCTGACGGCGGATAAAGCCACCGTCGGCGACCGCGCGGTGAAGGGCATCTGCGGCCAGGTTGACGGCAGCGTGGTGCCGGACTTTATCGGCCTCGAAGCCGGTCAGTCCGCGTTTGGCGATATCTACGCCTGGTTTGGCCGTGTGCTGGGCTGGCCGCTGGACCAGCTCGCGGCGGCGCATCCTGAACTGAAAACCCAGATAGCCGAGAGCAAAAAGCAGCTTCTGCCGCAGCTCACCGAAGCCTGGGCGAAAAATCCCTCGCTCGATCACCTGCCGGTAGTGCTGGACTGGTTTAACGGTCGTCGCACGCCGTTCGCCAACCAGCGTCTGAAAGGGGTGATCGCGGATCTCAACCTGGCAACCGACGCGCCTGCGCTGTTCGGCGGCCTGATTGCCGCAACGGCCTTCGGCGCCCGCGCCATTATGGAGTGCTTCACCGAGCAGGGCATCGACGTGAACAACGTGATGGCGCTGGGCGGCATCGCCCGTAAAAACCCGGTGATCATGCAGGCCTGCTGCGACGTGCTGAACCGTCCGCTGCAGATTGTGGCCTCCGATCAGTGCTGTGCCCTGGGCGCGGCGATTTTTGCCGCCGTGGCCGCAGGCGTCCATGCCGACATCCCGACCGCGCAGCAGCATATGGCGAGTGCCGTCGAAAATACCCTTCAGCCGCGTGCCCAGCAGGCGCAACGCTTCGAACAGCTTTATCAGCGCTACCAGCAATGGGCAAAAAGCGCCGAACTTCACTATCTCCCTGTCGCCGCCCCGGCTAAAAGCACCGCGGACACTACGGCAACCCTGACCCATTAAGGACACGATGATGACCATTTTTAATAACTATGAAGTGTGGTTTGTGATTGGCAGCCAGCATCTGTACGGACCGAAAGCGCTGCAGCAGGTGACGAAACACGCGGAGCACGTGGTTAACGCGCTGAACGCGGAAGCTAAACTGCCGTGCAAACTGGTGTTGAAACCGCTGGGCACCACGCCGGACGAAATCACCCACATCTGCCGCGACGCCAACTACGACGATAAATGCGCCGGGCTGGTGGTGTGGCTGCACACCTTCTCGCCAGCAAAAATGTGGATCAACGGTCTGTCTATCCTCAACAAACCGCTGCTGCAGTTCCATACCCAGTTCAACGCCTCCCTGCCGTGGGACAGCATCGACATGGACTTTATGAACCTGAACCAAACCGCGCACGGCGGCCGCGAGTTCGGCTTCATCGGCGCGCGTATGCGTCAGCAGCACGCGGTGGTCACCGGCCACTGGCAGGATGGCAAGGCGCAACAACGTATCGGCTCCTGGATGCGTCAGGCGGTCTCAAAGCAGGACACCCGCCACCTGAAAGTGGTGCGTTTTGGTGACAACATGCGTGAAGTTGCGGTCACCGACGGCGATAAAGTGGCCGCGCAGATCAAGTTCGGCTTCTCCGTGAATACCTGGGCCGTGGGCGACCTGGTGCAGGTGGTGAATGAAATCAGCGATGGCGACGTAAGCGCGCTGGTGGACGAGTACGAAAGCCGCTACCGCCTGACGCCTGCGGCACAAATCAACGGCGACAAGCGCCAGAACGTGCTGGACGCGGCGCGCATCGAGCTGGGCATGAAGCGCTTCCTGGAACAGGGCGGCTTCCACGCTTTTACCACCACCTTTGAAGACCTCCACGGTCTGAAACAGCTGCCGGGTCTGGCGGTACAACGTCTGATGCAGCAGGGCTACGGTTTTGCGGGCGAAGGCGACTGGAAAACTGCCGCTCTGCTTCGCATCATGAAGGTGATGTCGACCGGTCTGCAGGGCGGCACCTCCTTTATGGAGGACTACACCTATCACTTCGAGAACGGCAATGACCTGGTGCTCGGCTCGCACATGCTGGAAGTGTGTCCGACAATCGCCGTCGAAGAGAAACCGATCCTCGACGTGCAGTATCTCGGCATCGGCGGTAAAGCCGATCCGGCGCGTCTGATCTTCAACACCCGCACCGGCCCGGCCATCAACGCCAGCCTGATCGACCTCGGCGATCGTTTCCGCCTGCTGGTGAACTGCGTCGATGCGGTTGAAACCCCACATTCTCTGCCGAAACTGCCGGTCGCCAACGCCCTGTGGAAAGCACAGCCTGACCTGCCAACCGCCTCAGAGGCTTGGATCCTGGCCGGCGGCGCGCACCATACGGTGTTCAGCCACGCGCTGGATCTGAACGATATGCGTCAGTTCGCGGAACTGCACGATATCGAACTGACCGTCATTGATAACGATACCCGCCTGCCCGCCTTCAAGGACGCGCTGCGCTGGAACGAAGTCTATTACGGTTCAAAACGCTAAGCCCTGAATGCCCGGTAGCACTGCGTTTACCGGGCCTACGGAACCGTAGGCCGGATAAGCGAAGCGCCATCCGGCAGGAGACAATAATGTTAGACGATCTCAAACGTCAGGTGCTCGAAGCCAACCTGGCGCTGCCGAAACATAACCTGGTGACCCTGACCTGGGGCAACGTTAGCGCCGTTGACCGGGAAAAAGGCGTGTTCGTGATCAAGCCTTCCGGCGTGGATTACGCGGTAATGACCGCAGAAGACATGGTGGTGGTCAGCATCGAAACGGGTGAAGTGGTGGAAGGCAGCAAAAAGCCCTCCTCCGACACGCCCACCCACCGCCTGCTGTATCAGGCATTCCCGACCATCGGCGGCATTGTGCATACCCATTCGCGCCATGCAACCATCTGGGCGCAGGCGGGCCAGTCCATCCCGGCGACCGGCACCACCCACGCGGACTACTTTTACGGCACCATTCCCTGCACGCGCCTGATGACCGATGCGGAGATTAACGGTGAGTACGAGTGGGAAACGGGGAACGTGATTGTTGAAACCTTCGAAAAACAGGGTATCGACGCGGCGCAAATGCTCGGCGTGCTGGTGCACTCCCACGGCCCGTTTGCCTGGGGTAAAAACGCGGAAGACGCGGTGCATAACGCCATCGTACTCGAAGAGGTCGCCTATATGGGGATCTTCTGTCGCCAGCTGGCACCGCAGCTCCCGGATATGCAGCAAACCCTTCTGGACAAGCATTATCTGCGCAAACACGGCGCGAAAGCGTATTACGGGCAGTAGCCTGTAGGCCGGATAAGCGCAGCGTCATCCGGCAAAACAGACACTGTATAAAACCCCAGCAAACCCACCTCAACCAGGCTATAATCAGGCCTGGTTTTGTTTTCTGGGATAACGGCGTGGCGCAGGCGCAAGAAGGCTTTTTACTGACCCGACACTGGCGGGATACCCCTCAGGGCACCGAGGTCGCGTTCTGGCTGGCGACGGACAACGGTCCGCTGCACGTTACGCTGCCGCCGCAGGAATCCGTGGCCTTTATTCCTGAAGCCCACGTCGAGAAGGTAAAGCAGCTGCTGCGCGGTGAAAACGGCTGGCGCATCACTCCGCTTGAGTTGAAGGATTTCCACCGCCAGCCGGTTTACGGCCTTTACTGCCGCGCCCATCGTCAATTAATGCGCTACGAAAAGCTGCTCCGCGAAGCGGGCGTGACGCTTTACGAAGCGGATATCCGCCCACCAGAACGCTTTCTGATGGAGCGGTTCATTACCGCCCCTGTCTGGGTTGATGGCATCGAACAAAACGGCAGCGTCGTGAATGCTCGCCTGAAACCTAACCCACACTATCGCCCGCCGCTGAAGTGGGTCTCCCTGGATATCGAAACCACCCGCCACGGCGAGCTTTACTGCATTGGCCTGGAAGGCTGCGGCGATCGGGTTGTCTATATGCTCGGGCCTCCGAATGGCGATGCGTCCGCGCTGGATTTCCGGCTTGAGTACGTCAACAGCCGCCCGCAGCTGCTGGAGAAGCTTAACCAGTGGTTTGCCGACTATGATCCCGATGTTCTGATCGGCTGGAACGTGGTGCAGTTCGACCTGCGCGTGCTGCAAAAACACGCCGAGCGCTACCGCATCCCGCTGATGCTGGGGCGCGGAAACAGCGAGCTGGAATGGCGCGAGCACGGTTTTAAGAACGGTGTTTTCTTTGCACAGGCTAACGGTCGCCTGATTATTGACGGCATCGAGGCGCTTAAGTCCGCCTTCTGGAACTTCTCTTCATTCTCCCTTGAAGCGGTCGCGCAGGAGCTGCTTGGCGAAGGCAAATCCATCGACAACCCCTGGGACCGAATGGACGAGATCGACCGGCGCTTTAACGAAGACAAACCGGCGCTCGCCACCTATAACCTGAAAGACTGCGAACTGGTGACGCAGATTTTCCACAAAACCGAGATCATGCCGTTCCTGCTGGAGCGCGCGACGGTGAACGGACTCGCGGCGGACAGACACGGCGGCTCCGTGGCGGCCTTTAGCCACCTCTATTTTCCGCGAATGCACCGGGCAGGGTACGTTGCCCCCAACCTCGGGGACGTGCCGCCGCAGGCCAGTCCCGGCGGGTACGTGATGGACTCCCGGCCAGGATTGTATGACTCGGTGCTGGTGCTGGATTACAAAAGCCTCTACCCGTCGATTATCCGCACCTTCCTGATCGATCCCGTCGGGCTGGTTGAGGGCATGGCGCAGCCGGACGATGAACGCAGCACCGAAGGCTTCCTCGGCGCACGCTTCTCGCGGGAAAAACACTGCCTGCCTGAAATCGTGGGCAACATCTGGCACGGCCGCGATGAGGCCAAGCGCCACGGCAATAAGCCCCTTTCTCAGGCGCTGAAAATCATCATGAACGCCTTTTACGGCGTGCTGGGTACCAGCGCCTGCCGCTTCTTCGACCCGCGACTGGCCTCCTCCATCACAATGCGCGGACACGAGATTATGCGCCAGACCAAAGCGCTGATTGAGTCCCGTGGCTATGACGTCATCTACGGCGACACGGACTCCACCTTTGTGTGGCTTAAGGGCACGCATTCAGAAGACGACGCAGCGCAAATCGGCAAAGCGCTGGTCGCCTTTGTGAACGACTGGTGGGGCAAGCATTTGCAAAAAGAGCGGTTAACCAGCGCGCTGGAGCTGGAGTTTGAAACCCATTTTGCCCGCTTTTTAATGCCCACCATTCGCGGCACCGATCAGGGCAGCAAGAAGCGCTACGCCGGGCTGATTCAGGAGGGCGACGCGCAGCGGATGGTCTTTAAAGGGCTGGAGACGGTGCGCACCGACTGGACGCCGCTGGCGCAGCAGTTCCAGCAAACCCTCTACCTGCGGGTCTTCCGCAATGAGCCGTATCAGGACTACATCCGCGAAACCATTGCCAGCCTGATGGCGGGCGAACTTGACGCACAGCTGGTGTATCGCAAGCGCCTGCGCCGCCCGCTGGCGGAGTACCAGCGTAATGTGCCGCCCCATGTGCGCGCCGCGCGACTGGCGGATGAAGAGAACGTGCGGCGGGGCCGTGCGCCGCAGTATCAAAACCGTGGCACAATCAAATATGTCTGGACCACCAGCGGCCCGGAACCGGTTGATTACCAGCAATCGCCGCTCGATTACGATCATTATCTGACGCGCCAGCTTCAGCCGGTCGCGGAGGGAATTTTGCCCTTCATCAATGATGATTTTGCTACACTAGTGACAGGGCAACTTGGCCTATTTTGACGCGTGACGAAATGGCTGCCATCCAGTACCATAGCGCCCTTTCCATTCCCGGACCCATTTTTCGATGACCGTCTTTTTGACGGTGGTTGAACTATTGCCTGCAATTAAAGATTAGAGCCGAACAACTATGCCTTTTACACTTGGTCAACGCTGGATCAGCGATACAGAAAGCGAACTTGGATTGGGAACCGTCGTTGCCGTCGATGCGCGCATGGTTACCCTCCTCTTCCCTGCCACCGGTGAAAACCGTCTGTACGCTCGCAATGACTCCCCTGTTACCCGCGTGATGTTCAATCCGGGCGACACCGTGACCAGCCATGACGGCTGGCAGCTCAAGATTGAAGACGTAAAAGAAGAGAATGGACTGCTCGCCTACATTGGTACTCGTCTTGATACGGATGAGGCCAATGTCATCCTGCGTGAAGTGCTGCTCGACAGCAAACTGGTGTTCAGTAAGCCGCAGGACCGCCTGTTTGCCGGGCAAATTGACCGTATGGATCGCTTCTCTCTGCGCTATCGCGCGCGTAAGTTCCAGAGCGAACAGTACCGCATGCCGTGGAGCGGCCTGCGCGGCCAGCGCACCAGCCTGATCCCTCACCAGCTGAACATCGCCCATGACGTGGGCCGTCGCCACGCGCCTCGCGTGCTGCTGGCCGACGAAGTGGGCCTGGGTAAAACCATCGAAGCGGGCATGATCCTGCACCAACAGCTGCTTTCTGGCGCTGCCGAGCGTGTGCTGATCGTGGTTCCGGAAACCCTGCAGCACCAGTGGCTGGTTGAGATGCTGCGCCGCTTCAACCTGCGCTTCTCCCTGTTCGACGACGAACGTTATGCCGAAGCGCAGCACGACGCCGACAACCCGTTTGAAACCGAACAGCTGGTCATCTGTTCGCTGGACTTCGTGCGCCGCAGCAAGCAGCGCCTGGAGCACCTCTGCGACGCCGAGTGGGACATTATGGTGGTCGACGAAGCGCACCACCTGGTCTGGAGCGAAGATGCGCCGAGCCGCGAATATATGGCTATCGAGCAGCTTGCCGAGCGCGTGCCTGGCGTTCTGCTGCTGACCGCAACGCCGGAGCAGCTGGGTCTTGAGAGTCACTTCGCCCGTCTGCGCCTGCTCGATCCAAACCGTTTTCACGATTTCGAGCAGTTTGTCGAAGAGCAGAAGAACTACCGCCCGGTTGCCGATGCCGTCGCCCTGCTGCTGGCGGGCAATCGTCTCTCTAACGATGAGCTGAACACCCTGAGCGATCTGATTGGCGAGCAGGATATCGAGCCGCTTCTGCAGGCTGCCAACAGCGACAGCGACAACGCGGAATCCGCGCGCAAAGAGTTGATCGACATGCTGATGGATCGCCACGGCACCAGCCGCGTGCTGTTCCGCAACACCCGTAACGGCGTCAAAGGTTTCCCGAAACGCGAACTGCATACGATTAAACTGCCGCTGCCGACGCAGTATCAGACGGCAATTAAAGTCTCCGGCATTATGGGTGCGCGCAAAACCCAGGAAGAGCGCGCCCGCGACATGCTTTATCCGGAACAAATCTACCAGGAATTTGAAGGTGATACCGGCACCTGGTGGAACTTTGACCCGCGCGTGGAGTGGCTGATGGGCTATCTGACCGCCCACCGCTCCCAGAAGGTGCTGGTGATCTGCGCCAAAGCGGCCACCGCGCTGCAGCTGGAGCAGGTCCTGCGCGAGCGTGAAGGTATTCGCGCTGCCGTGTTCCACGAAGGCATGTCCATCGTCGAGCGCGACCGTGCGGCAGCGTGGTTCGGGGAAGAGGACAGCGGTGCGCAGGTGCTGCTGTGCTCGGAGATCGGCTCTGAAGGCCGTAACTTCCAGTTCGCCAGCAACCTGGTGATGTTCGATCTGCCGTTTAACCCGGATCTGCTGGAGCAGCGTATCGGGCGTCTGGATCGTATCGGTCAGGCACATGATATTCAGATCCACGTTCCTTACCTGGAAAAAACCGCGCAGTCCGTGCTGGTACGCTGGTTCCACGAAGGTCTGGATGCGTTTGAACATACCTGCCCGACGGGCCGCACGATTTACGATCAGGTGCATGGCGATCTGATCGGCTACCTGGCCGCGCCGGAAAACGCGGAAGGGTTTGATGAGCTGATCAAGTCCTGCCGTGAGAAGCACGATGCGCTGAAAGCGCAGCTGGAGCAGGGCCGCGACCGCCTGCTGGAGATCCACTCCAACGGCGGCGAAAAAGCGCAGGCGCTGGCGGAAAGCATCGAAGAGCAGGATGACGACACCAGTTTAATCAGCTTCTCCATGAACCTGTTCGACATCGTCGGGATCAACCAGGACGATCGCGGTGAGAACATGATCGTCCTCACGCCGTCGGATCATATGCTGGTTCCGGATTTCCCGGGCCTGCCGGAAGATGGCTGCACGATCACCTTCGAACGTGATGTGGCGCTGTCTCGCGAAGACGCCCAGTTCATTACCTGGGAGCACCCGCTGATCCGCAACGGCCTGGATCTGATCCTCTCCGGCGATACCGGCAGCAGCACCATCTCCCTGTTGAAAAACAAGGCGCTGCCAGTGGGCACCCTGCTGGTTGAACTGATCTACGTTGTGGAAGCGCAGGCGCCAAAACAGCTGCAGCTCACCCGCTTCCTGCCGCCGACGCCGGTGCGTCTGCTGCTGGATAAAAACGGTACTAACCTGGCCGCGCAGGTCGAGTTCGAGAGCTTCAACCGTCAGCTGAGCGCGGTTAACCGTCACACCGGCAGCAAGCTGGTCAACGCCGTTCAGCAGGACGTGCACGCCATTCTGCAACTGGGTGAAACCCAGGTTGAAAAAGCAGCTCGTGAATTGATTGATGCGGCACGCAGCGAAGCCGACGAGAAGCTCTCAGCAGAGCTTTCTCGACTGGAAGCGTTAAAAGCGGTTAACCCGAACATTCGTGACGATGAACTGGCGGCGATTGAAAGCAATCGTCAGCAGGTGCTGGAGAGCCTGGATCAGGCAAGCTGGCGTCTGGACGCACTGCGTCTCATCGTTGTGACGCATCAGTAAACGGAGCGCAAGATGGTGATGGAGCCCTACAATCCCCCTCAGGATCCCTGGCTGGTCATCCTTTATCAGGATGAGCACATTATGGTGGTCAACAAGCCAAGCGGCCTGTTGTCCGTGCCGGGGCGTCTGGACGAGCACAAAGACAGCGTGATGACGCGTATTCAGCGCGATTATCCGCAGGCGGAGTCCGTCCATCGCCTCGACATGGCCACCAGCGGCGTGATTGTGGTGGCTCTGCATAAAGAAGCGGAACGCGAGCTGAAACGCCAGTTCCGCGAGCGCGAACCGAAAAAGCAGTACGTCGCGCGCGTCTGGGGCCATCCGGCGACGGCGGAAGGTCTGGTGGATCTACCGCTGATCTGCGACTGGCCGAACCGGCCAAAGCAGAAGGTGTGCTATGAAACCGGCAAGGCGGCGCAAACCGAGTATGAAGTGCTTGAGTACGCGCCGGATAACACCGCGCGCGTCCTGCTTAAGCCGATTACCGGGCGCTCTCACCAGCTGCGCGTGCATATGCTCGCCCTGGGCCACCCGATTCTGGGAGACCGGTTTTACGCGCCGCCAGAAGCGCTGGCACTGGCTCCTCGCCTGCTGCTGCATGCGCAGACCCTCACCATTACCCATCCGGTTTTTGGCAATGCAATGACCTTTAAGGCTCCCGTGGACTTCTAAAAAAAAATGGCCCGATATCATCGGGCCATTTTTTATTTAAAACCTTTTTGCTCTTTTATCAGCTCATAGGCTTTCTGAATTTCCTGCGCTTTCTGCTTCGCCATCTCCATCATCTCTGGCGGTAAACCTTTCGCGACCAGCTTGTCCGGATGATGCTCGCTCATGAGCTTACGATAGGCACGCTTGATCGTGGTCTGATCGTCAGAAGGCTTTACGCCAAGCACGTTGCAGGCATCTTCCAGCGTCGGGCCACGCTGCGTCTGCTGCCAGCCGCCACCGGAGGATTGCTGCTGGTAACCCCCGCCAAACTGCGCGCCACCCTGCATCATGCGCAGGAACTGGTCGAACTGCATGCGGGAGATCCCCAGTTCTTCAGCAATGACGTATAAAACGTCCCGCTCGTTGGGATGAAGGGAGCCATCGGCGAAGGCCGCCTGAATTTGGATCTCCAGAAACATCCGAATTAAATCAAAACGACCGAAGCAGATGCTGCGGAACTGACGCATTTTTTCACGCAGCGGATAGTTATCCGCTTTACCGATACGAAACGCATTTTGCGCTGCCACGCGAGATTCACCGTGCAGATTCATGCGATCCATGAATACGCTGGCAATCTGAATATCGGCTTCGGTGACGCGCCCTTTTGATTTGGTTAAATGCCCCATCACCTCAAAGGTGGTGGAGAAAAAGAGCGACTGACGCTCGCGCTGGTTGGCGAACCAGGCCATTTTGCGGCTGCGTGCCTTATCAAACATATGGCCGATAATAAGGCCCAGTACCACGCCCCAAAAGCCAGCGCCCATGATTAATGCGAACGCAACGCCGATGATTTTACCCCAATACTGCATATACTCCCCGAATAGTCATGTTCCTGGTTCGACGCAACGCCATCATTACAGTGGTCGCGCCACGGTCAATTGAGGGACATCGCCTATAATTTGCATTATCATACTCGTCATTCGATAGCGAGCCTAACACTCTGGCACGCAAACGGGCAGGATTAACGCTGGTACTGCGCTGATGAGTAAGATAGTCTCTGAGCGTTTGTAAGCCGTAGCCACTGATGACGGAACAATAAAATACAACGTATGAAAAAACGTATCCCCACCCTCCTGGCCACAATGATTGGCGCCGCTCTGTACAGCCAACAGGGGCTGGCAGCCGATCTCGCCTCGCAATGTATGCTTGGCGTCCCAAGTTACGATCGTCCACTGGTTGAGGGCGATACGAATGACTTGCCGGTTACCATCAATGCCGACAATGCGAAAGGTAATTATCCTGACAATGCCACCTTTACGGGCAATGTCGATATTAACCAGGGCAACAGCCGTCTGCAGGCAGATGAAGTGCAATTGCATCAGAAGCAACCAGAAGGTGCGGTTGCGCCAGTACGTACGGTGGATGCGCTGGGTAATGTGCACTATGACGACAACCAGGTCATCCTGAAAGGTCCGAAAGCCTGGTCAAATCTGAATACAAAAGATACCAACGTCTGGGAGGGTGATTACCAGATGGTGGGTCGTCAGGGGCGCGGTAAAGCTGACCTGATGAAACAGCGCGGTGAAAACCGCTATACGATTCTGGAAAACGGTTCCTTCACCTCCTGTCTGCCGGGCTCGAATACCTGGAGCGTGGTGGGCAGTGAAGTTATTCACGATCGTGAAGAACAGGTCGCGGAGATCTGGAACGCCCGCTTTAAGCTCGGCCCGGTCCCTGTTTTCTACAGCCCTTACCTGCAGCTTCCCGTAGGCGACAAACGACGTTCCGGTTTCCTGATCCCGAATGCCAAATACAGCACCTCGAACTACTTTGAGTTCTACCTGCCGTATTACTGGAATATCGCGCCAAACATGGATGCGACGATCACGCCGCACTATATCCATAAGCGCGGTAACATCATGTGGGAAAACGAATTCCGCTATCTGACCAAAGCGGGTGCCGGTTTGATGGAGTTTGATTATCTGCCATCGGACAAAGTCTTCCAGGACGAGCACCCCACCGAAGGTGATAAACACCGCTGGATGTACTACTGGCAGCATGCCGGGGTGATGGATCAGGTCTGGCGCTTCAACGTTGACTATACCAAAGTTAGCGATCCGTATTATTTCAACGACTTTGACTCTAAATACGGTTCCAGTACGGACGGCTACGCCACGCAGAAATTCAGCGTGGGCTACGCCATTGAGAACTTTAACGCCACGGTGTCGACCAAGCAGTTCCAGGTCTTTAACACCCAAACGGCCAGTACCTATGGTGCTGAACCGCAGCTGGACGTCAACTGGTATCAGAACGATGTCGGGCCTTTCGACACCCGCGTCTACGCCCAGGCGGTGCACTTCGTCAACACCAACTCGGATATGCCGGAATCAACGCGTCTGCATATTGAGCCGACGATCAACCTGCCATGGTCAAACGACTGGGCGAGCCTGAATACCGAAGCCAAGCTGATGGCAACCCATTACCAGCAGAAAAACCTGGACTGGTATAACAAACAATATAAGACCGATCTTGAAGAATCGGTAAACCGTACGCTTCCGCAATTCAAGATGGACGGTAAGCTGATCTTCGAACGTGATATGGGCCTTCTCGCGGACGGTTACACCCAGACGCTTGAGCCGCGTATGCAGTACCTGTACGTGCCTTATCGCGATCAGAGCAAAATTCAAAACTACGACTCGTCCTTCCTCCAGTCTGACTACAGCGGCCTGTTCCGCGACCGTACCTACGGCGGGCTTGACCGTATTGCGTCTGCTAACCAGTTGACGACCGGCGTCACAACGCGCGTTTATGATGAATCTGCCGTTGAACGTTTTAACGTTTCTGTTGGTCAAATCTACTATTTCACCGAGTCTCGTACCGGTGATGACGACATTAACTGGGAGAAAGGCAACAAAACGGGTTCACTGGTGTGGGCAGGTGATACCTACTGGCGCATGACCGATCGTTGGGGTCTGCGCGGTGGTGTTCAGTACGATACTCGCCTGGATAACATCGCGACGGGCAGTGCTGCCATTGAATACCGTCGTGATGAAGACCGTATGGTGCAGTTGACGTACCGTTATGCCAGCCCGGAATATATTCAGGCGACATTGCCGAACTACGCCAATGCTGACCAGTACAAAGACGGGATTTCGCAGGTGGGTGGCGCCGCGAGCTGGCCAATCGCCGATCGTTGGTCAATCGTCGGAGCCTACTACTATGACACGAATGCCCAAAAACCCGCTGACCAGATGCTAGGTCTGCAATATAACTCCTGCTGTTACGCGCTGCGTGTCGGCTACGAACGCAAGCTTAACGGCTGGGATACTCAAAACAGTCAGGGCAAATACGATAACGTGATTGGCTTTAATGTCGAGCTGCGCGGCCTGAGTTCCAACTACGGTCTGGGCACGCAGCAGATGCTGCGCTCGAACATTCTGCCTTACCGCAGTTCCTTGTAATGTGCTTGATTTGCAACATAATCCGCTTTGCGGTTAATTGAAATGGAAAAAGTATGAAGAACTGGAAAACGCTGCTGCTCGGTGTCGCCATGGTTGCGAATACTAGCTTCGCGGCACCCCAGGTTGTTGATAAAGTCGCCGCTGTGGTTAACAACGGCGTCGTGCTTGAAAGTGACGTTGACGGTTTAATGCAGTCTGTAAAGCTCAATTCGGGCCAGGCAGGTCAGCAGCTTCCGGATGACGCAACGCTGCGCCACCAGATCCTGGAACGTCTGATCATGGATCAGATCGTCCTCCAGATGGGTCAAAAAATGGGTGTGAAGGTTTCTGACGAGCAGCTCGATCAGGCGATCACGAACATTGCGAAACAGAACAACATGTCCCTGGACCAGATGCGCAGCCGTCTGGCCTACGATGGCATCAGCTACGCCACTTACCGTAATCAGATCCGTAAAGAGATGCTGATTTCAGAAGTGCGTAACAACGAAGTGCGTCGCCGCGTCACCATCCTGCCTCAGGAAGTGGACGCGCTGGCTAAGCAGGTGGGTAACCAGAACGATGCCAGCACCGAACTGAACCTGAGCCACATTTTGATCCCGCTTCCGGAAAACCCAACCTCCGATCAGGCGGCTGAAGCGGAAAGCCAGGCGCGTTCTATCGTTGAGCAGGCGCGTAACGGCGGTGACTTTGGCAAGCTGGCCATCACCTATTCCGCTGACCAGCAGGCGCTGAAAGGCGGCCAGATGGGCTGGGGCCGTATTCAGGAACTGCCATCCCTCTTTGCCCAGGCGCTGAGCACGGCGAAGAAAGGGGACATCGTCGGTCCAATCCGTTCAGGTGTAGGCTTCCACATTCTGAAAGTGAACGATCTGCGCGGTCAGAGCCAGAGCATTTCCGTCACGGAAGTTCACGCTCGCCACATTCTGCTGAAACCGTCTCCGATCATGACTGACGATCAGGCGCGTGCGAAGCTGGAACAGATTGCAGCTGACATCAAGAGCGGCAAAACCTCCTTTGCGAATGCGGCAAAAGAGTTCTCTCAGGATCCAGGCTCTGCTAACCAGGGTGGCGATCTGGGCTGGGCTGCGGCCGATATCTACGATCCGGCTTTCCGCGACGCGTTGACGAGAATGAGCAAAGGTCAGCTGAGCGCACCTGTGCACTCTTCCTTCGGCTGGCATCTGATTGAACTGATGGATACCCGCAACGTCGATAAAACCGATGCGGCCCAGAAAGACAGAGCTTACCGTATGCTGTTCAACCGCAAATTCTCTGAAGAAGCGGCAACCTGGATGCAGGAACAACGCGCCAGCGCTTACGTGAAAGTGCTGAGCAACTGATGAAACAGCATCGTGTTGTGATCACGCCCGGCGAGCCCGCCGGGATTGGACCTGACCTCGTCGTCCAGCTCGCCCAGCGCAGCTGGCCGGTGGAACTGGTTGTCTGCGCAGATGCAACACTGTTACAAGACCGGGCAACATTGCTCGGTCTGCCTTTAACGCTCCTCCCTTATGTTGAAGGCCAGCAGCCCGTACCGCAGCAAGCGGGCACCCTCACGCTTCTGTCGGTTCCTCTTCGCACCCCTGTCGTCCCCGGTCAACTCAGCACTGAAAACGGGCGCTACGTTGTTGAGACGCTGGCGCGCGCCTGCGACGGTTGCCTGAACGGCGAGTTCGCGGCGCTGATCACCGGTCCGGTGCATAAAGGCGTTATCAACGACGCGGGGATCCCCTTTACCGGACACACCGAGTTCTTTGAAGAACGTTCGCACAGTCCGAAAGTGGTGATGATGCTGGCAACGGAAGAGATGCGTGTCGCGCTGGTGACAACCCATCTGCCCATCAAAGCCATTCCTGATGCCATCACCCCTGAACTCCTGCGCGAGATCATCAGGATTTTGCATCACGATCTGCAGACGAAATTCGGCATCCCGCAGCCGCACGTGCTGGTTTGTGGCCTGAATCCGCATGCGGGCGAAGGCGGACACATGGGCACCGAAGAGATCGACACCATCATTCCGGTGCTCAACGAAATGCGGGAAAAAGGGATAAACCTCAGCGGGCCACTGCCTGCAGACACCCTTTTCCAGCCCAAATACCTGGATAATGCCGACGCCGTGCTCGCGATGTACCACGATCAGGGCCTCCCCGTGCTAAAATACCAGGGCTTTGGCCGCGGCGTGAATATCACCCTCGGTTTACCCTTTATTCGAACGTCCGTTGACCACGGTACTGCGCTGGATCTGGCAGGCCAGGGGAAAGCGGATGTCGGCAGTTTTATTACGGCGCTTAATCTCGCCATCAAAATGATTGTTAATACTCAATGACTAATCGAGTCCATCAGGGCCACTTAGCCCGTAAACGTTTCGGGCAAAACTTCCTTAACGATCAGTTCGTGATCGAAAGCATTGTCTCGGCTATTAATCCGCAAAAAGGTCAGGCGATGGTCGAAATCGGCCCGGGCCTTGCCGCACTGACCGAGCCAGTAGGCGAACGCCTTGACGAACTCACGGTTATCGAGCTGGACCGCGATCTGGCCGCACGTCTGCAAACACATCCGTTCCTCGGGCCGAAGTTGACCATTTATCAGCAGGATGCCATGACCATGAACTTTGGCGAACTGTCAGAGAAAATGGGCCAGCCGCTGCGCGTGTTCGGTAACCTGCCGTACAACATTTCCACCCCGCTGATGTTCCACCTGTTTAGCTATACTGATGCCATTGCCGACATGCACTTCATGTTGCAAAAAGAGGTTGTTAACCGTCTGGTTGCAGGCCCGAACAGTAAAGCGTATGGTCGTTTAAGCGTGATGGCACAATATTACTGCAACGTGATCCCGGTACTCGAAGTACCGCCGTCAGCGTTCACACCGCCACCGAAAGTAGACTCTGCGGTTGTGCGCCTTGTGCCGCACAAAACGAAACCGTACCCGGTAAAAGATCTGCGTGTACTGAGCCGCGTCACCACAGAGGCCTTTAACCAGCGTCGTAAAACGATCCGTAACAGCCTGAGCAACTCATTTACCGTTGAGGTGTTAGCCGAGCTGGGGATCGACCCGGCAATGCGAGCGGAGAACATTTCCGTAGAGCAGTACTGTAAGCTGGCTAATTACATCAGCGAAAATGCGCCGCCGAAGGAGAGTTAAGCCATGATTGATTCGCCCCGCGTATGTGTCCATGTACAAAGCGTCTATGTTGAATCGCAGTCCTCACCGGATGAAGAACGTTTTGTCTTTGCTTACACAGTGACCATCCGCAATCTGGGGCGGATGCCCGTGCAGCTGCGCGGGCGCTATTGGCTTATCACGAACGGCAATGGTCGTGAAATTGAAGTCCAGGGCGAAGGCGTAGTGGGTGAACAACCGCTTATCGCTCCTGGCGAAGAATATCAGTACACCAGCGGCGCGGTGATCGAAACGCCAATGGGTACCATGCAAGGCCATTATGAAATGGTCGACGTCGATGGCAATGGCTTCCGCGTTGCCATTCCCGTATTCCGTCTCGCCGTTACAACATTCATTCATTAATCCAATGTCTACATATCTGATTGGCGACGTTCACGGTTGCTACGATGAACTGATCGCATTATTAAAGCAGGTCGACTTTACGCCAGGACAGGACATGCTGTGGCTGACGGGCGATTTAGTGGCGCGTGGCCCGGGCTCCCTTGAGGTTTTACGTTTCGTTAAATCACTGGGCGACAGCGTGCGCATGGTTCTGGGCAATCACGATCTGCATCTGCTGGCGGTATTCGCCGGGATCAGCCGCAATAAGCCGAAAGATCGTATTACTCCCCTGCTTGAAGCACCGGATGCGGACGATCTGATCAACTGGCTGCGTCGTCAGCCGCTGCTGCAGATCGATGAAGAGAAAAAGCTGGTCATGGCCCATGCCGGGATCACGCCACAATGGGATCTCGAGACGGCAAAAGCCTGCGCGCGCGATGTTGAGGCGGTGCTGGCAAGCGACTCGTATCCTTTCTTCCTCGATGCCATGTACGGCGATATGCCGAACCACTGGAGCGAGGATCTCAGCGGTCTGGCCCGTCTGCGTTTTATCACCAATGCCTTCACCCGCATGCGTTTCTGCTTCCCGAACGGACAGCTGGACATGTATTCCAAAGAGACGCCGGAAAGCGCGCCTGCACCGCTGAAACCGTGGTTTGCCATTCCGGGACCGGTGACAAGCGAGTACAGCGTGGTCTTTGGTCACTGGGCGGCTCTGGAAGGTAAAGGGACGCCGGAGGGGATCTACGGTCTTGATACCGGATGCTGCTGGGGTGGGGAGTTAACCTGCTTACGGTGGGAAGATAAAACGTACTTCGTACAGCCGTCCAACCGACAGCTGGACTTAGGAGAAGGTGAGGCTGTCGCCTCCTGATACGTTATTCCCTCTCCCGGCCGGGAGAGGGAAAATCACTTAACGACGTTCCAGAATTTCGAAGCAGTAGCTATGTGAGTTCTGTGCATCCGCGTCGTGGAATTCGCTGAAAACGGATTCCCACTCGTCCGGATCGTAATCCGGGAAATGGGTATCCCCTTCCACTTCCGCATCAATGTGGGTCAGATACAATTTCTGCGCTTTCGGCAGGAACTGCTCATACACGCGTCCGCCGCCGATCACCATGATCTCTTCAGCATCACCACAGGCGGCAATCGCTTCATCAACGGATTTCACCCACTGAACGCGATCGTCAGTGCCTGGCTGGCTACTGATCACAATATTCTTACGGCCCGGCAATGGACGACCAATCGACTCCCAGGTCAGGCGGCCCATCACTACCGGCTTGTTTAACGTCGTACGTTTAAACCATGCGAGATCGGCAGGCAGGTTCCACGGCATGGCATTTTCCATGCCGATAACGCGGTCTACCGCCAGCGCTGCAATCAGACTGATCATTGAAAATTTCCCGGATGCAAAAAATTGCCGCCACTATACGGAAAGCTTAATCTTTCGTCGACTGGCGGCAGGGTAAAGAAACAGAAATTTTTTAATATTGCTGGCAACTCCACTTCACGCGGACGGTTTACTTTCCGGTTCATCCTGAGGATCCCCGGTGTGCTTGCCCTCTTCCGTTCCCTGCCAGCCGTGACGCTGGGTAAGCGACAGGTGATTGCGGTCCTCGTTAATAATTTCCGTCAGCATCGCGCTGGTGCGTTTAAACACGGCTGCCCGGTCTGAAGCCGTGCTGCTCGCCATCTCCACCATCTCCTCGACCATTCCGGTGTTAAAGCGGCGGAACAGATCGGCACGCTCACGCGCCTCATACGCCCCCAGTCCCAGGCTTTCCAGCGCCATTCGACCAGATTTAAGCGCACCTTCGAAGGTTTCACGCTCCGGCGCTACGACGCCAGCCTGACGCAGCTGGATGTAGTGATCCACATCGCGCGCGCGGGAGATAATCGTCAGGTCAGGGAAATGCTCTTTGACCAGCTCAACCAGCTGCAGACTGGTTTGCGGATCGTCAATGGCGTTGATCAGCACCTCGGCTTTCGCAGCCCCGGCCGACTCCAGCAAATCGACGCGGGTAGCATCACCATAGAATACTTTCATATCGAATTTACGCAGGGTTTCTACGTGGTCAGGATCGTGATCGAGAATGACCATTTTAACGCCGCTGGAGAGCAGCAAACGGCCGGTGATCTGCCCGAAGCGCCCGAATCCAGCGATAATCACTCGCGGCTGTTCTTCGTCAATCTCATCGGCTTCACGCCCCTGTTCGCTGTCCGATTTTTCCAGACGCGTCAGCAGCACCAGCAGGATCGGCGTGGCGGCCATCGATAATGCCACGGCCAGCGTTAACGCTTTGGCCCACTCGGGATCGAGCACCTTCGCCATCTGCGCTGCACCAAACACCACAAATGCGAATTCACTCCCCTGCCCCAGCAGCGCGGCAAACCAGCGACGTTGTTTACCTGGCACCTTCAGCGGACGGGCAACCAGCCACAGTACCGCCATTTTAATGACCAGGAAACCCACCAGCAGGATAACAATCCGCAGCGGATGCGTGGCCAGCGTGCCGAAGTCGACGGACATCCCGACGCCGATGAAAAACAACCCCAGCAGCAGGCCTTTAAACGGCTCGATATCGCTTTCCAGCGCGTGGCGGTATTCGGAGCTTGCCAGCAGAACGCCTGCCAGGAAGGCGCCCATTGCCATCGACAGCCCGGCTTCTTCCAGCAGCAGACCGAAGCCAAACACCAGGAATAACGCAACGGCACTGAACACTTCGCGCAGGCCCGAGCGCGCAACAAAGCGCAGCAGTGGACGGGTGACGTATCGGCCAAGCAGGACCACCAGCATCAGAGCACCGACGACTTTCAGCGCCGAGAGTGCAAATGCGCCAAGCGTCGTTGATGCTCCGCTGGCGGCCAGCAGCGGGATCATCGCCACCAGCGGGATGGCGGCAATGTCCTGGAACAGCAGCACCGAGAACGCGCTGCGGCCCATCTGGGAGACCGTCAGGTTACGCTCATTCATCGCCTGCATGGCAATGGCCGTCGAGGAGAGCGCCAGCGTCATGCCGATCAGCCCGGCCACTTTCCAGTCCATCCCCAGCAGGATGCAGAACCCGCCCAGCAGCAGGCCACACGCCACCATCTGTAGCGCGCCGCCGCCAAACACGGAAGCACGCAATTTCCATAAGCGCTGCGGATCCAGCTCCAGACCAATCACAAACAGCATCAGCACCACGCCAATTTCAGCGAAATGCAGTATCGCTTCGGCATCGGTGACCAGACGAAGGCCCCAGGGTCCAATCACGCACCCGGCAATCAGATAGCCGAGCACGGATCCCAGCCCCAGTCGAACCGCCACAGGGACAATCAATGCCGCCGCGCCGAGATAAATCAGTGCCTGTATCAGCGTATGGCTATCCATTGTGCGTCTCCTGCCACTCAAGTAAGCGTTGTTTGTAGTGGCGAGCCTGTGCCTGCAAGGTTTCATCGTCGCAAATAAAGGTACAGTGCATCGCAAAAGGAGGCAGCCAGTTCAAACCACAATAGAGCGCGGTCGCCTGTAGCGGCTGCGCCAGCACCTCAAAGCCGGGGAAGGAGCCGATATCAAAGTGGCTTTCACCGCCGCCGGTCGTCACGGCCCACATCAGGCTTTTCCCCTTCAGCGCATGACCGTTATGACCATATGCCCAACCGTGAGAGAAGACTTTATCGATCCACAGCTTCAACAGCGGAGGCGTGCTGTACCACTGCATGGGATGCTGCCAGATAATCAGATCGGCACGAGAAAGCGCCTCCTGTTCGGCGGCGATATCGATATTAAAGTCGGGATAGAGTTGATAGAGGGAACGTATCTCTACGTTATCAAGCGTCCTTACCTGCTCAAGCATCCGCTTATTCGCATGCGAGTGCTGCGGATAGGGGTGCGCGTAAATTATCAGAATCATTGATTAGCCTGTTGTTACTGCTTTCTTTTAACAAAAGAGTGTAGTCAGTAATTCAACAGGCTAATAGTGAATATTATTGACGGGCTTACGTCAGAATTCTGAATTAGTTATCCAGCTCACCCATGGATTTCACCTGGTCGCGGTTAATCTGCTCGGTTTGACCGGTTTCGGCGTTTTTATACGACACCAGACCGGTATCATCATCCACCTGAGGTTTGCCATCGGTGACGATGGTGCGGCCGTCGGTGGTTTTAACTGCCTGATTAGACGAGCAGCCCGCAACGGTAAACATTGCAGTGGCGGCCAGAACGGAAGCGATCAGTAGTTTATTTTGCATGGTGTTTTCCCCTGCTCTCAGTTGAATTTCGTTATCGACCTAACCATTTTAGGCTAACTGACTGAAAGCGGATGAAAAACCAGAAGGTTCTGAAGATGGGGAGAATGCCCGGCAACCGAACGGCACCGGGCATGTGAACTTACTTGCTAATCTGCGCGTGCATTTCCTGCACTGAAATCACCTTCTCGGTGGCATCCGCGTTCAGCGCCATGGCCGTTGCGAAACCGCCGTTCAGGGTGGTGTCGTAGTGCACTTTGTACTGCAGCGCGCTGCGGCGAATCAGCTTGGAATCTTCAATCGCCTGACGTCCTGCGGTGGTATTGATGATGTAGGTGTATTCGCCATTCTTGATACGGTCCTGAATGTGCGGACGACCTTCATGCACCTTGTTCACCAGACGCGGGTTGATACCGGCTTCACCCAGCACAATCGCCGTACCGTGGGTTGCATCCAGCTCGAAGCCCTGTTTCAGCAGCTTGGCGGCCAGGTCAACCACGCGCTCTTTGTCGCCTTCGCGAACGGAGAGCAGCGCACGGCCTGATTTTCTCATGGTGGAGCTACTGCCCAACTGCGCCTTCGCGAACGCTTCTGCGAAGGTGCGGCCCACGCCCATCACTTCCCCGGTAGAGCGCATTTCTGGCCCTAACAGCGGGTCAACGCCAGGGAATTTGTTGAACGGCAGCACCACTTCTTTCACCGAGTAGTACGGTGGAATAATCTCTTTGGTCACGCCCTGCTGCGCCAGCGTCTGGCCCGCCATCACGCGCGCCGCCACTTTCGCCAGCGGGACGCCGGTGGCTTTGGAGACGAACGGTACGGTACGTGCCGCACGCGGGTTCACTTCAATCAGGTAGACTTCGTTGTCTTTCACCGCGAACTGGACATTCATCAGGCCGCGAACCTGCAGCTCGAAGGCCAGCTTCTGCACTTGCTGGCGCATCACGTCCTGAATCTCCTGGCTCAGGGTGTACGCTGGCAGAGAACAAGCGGAGTCACCGGAGTGCACGCCTGCCTGCTCGATGTGCTCCATGATGCCGCCAATCAGCACCATTTCGCCGTCGCAGATGGCGTCAACGTCCACTTCCACCGCGTCGTCGAGGAAGCGGTCGAGCAGCACTGGCGCATCGTTGGAGACGCTTACCGCGGTCTGGAAGTAGCGGCGCAGGTCGGCTTCGTCATAAACGATTTCCATCGCGCGGCCGCCCAGCACGTAGGAAGGACGCACCACCAGCGGGTAGCCAATCTCTTTCGCCTTCTCAACGGCCATTTCAATGGCGGTCACGGTGGCGTTCGCAGGCTGCTTCAGCTTCAGACGGTCAACCGCCTGCTGGAAACGCTCACGGTCTTCCGCACGGTCAATCGCGTCCGGGCTGGTGCCGATAACCGGCACGCCTGCTGCTTCCAGCGCGCGCGCCAGCTTCAGCGGGGTCTGGCCGCCGTATTGCACGATAACGCCTTTTGGCTTCTCGATGCGCACGATTTCCAGCACGTCTTCCAGCGTCACCGGCTCGAAGTAGAGGCGGTCAGAGGTGTCGTAGTCGGTCGATACGGTTTCCGGGTTACAGTTGACCATGATGGTCTCGTAACCGTCTTCACGCAGCGCCAGGGAGGCGTGCACGCAGCAGTAGTCGAACTCGATGCCCTGGCCGATACGGTTTGGACCGCCGCCCAGCACCATAATCTTGTCGCGGTCGACGGACGGATTCGCTTCGCACTCGTCTTCATAGGTGGAGTACATGTAGGCGGTGTCGGTTGAGAACTCTGCCGCACAGGTGTCCACGCGCTTGTAGACCGGGTGCAGGTCGTACTGGTCGCGCAGCTTGCGGATTTCCGCTTCACGTACGCCCGCCAGCTTAGCCAGACGCGCATCGGCGAAGCCTTTACGCTTCAGCACGCGCAGGAAGTCAGCGTCCAGACCGGTGATGCCCAGCTCAGCGACCTGTTCTTCCAGACGCACCAGCTCTTCAATCTGCACCAGGAACCAGCGGTCGATGTTGGTCAGGTTGAACACACCGTCGACGGAGAGGCCAGCACGGAAGGCATCGGCGATGTACCAGATACGCTCAGCGCCCGCGTCCTTCAGCTCGCGGCGGATTTTGGTCAGCGCTTCCGGGTCGTCCAGGCTCACTTTCGGGTCGAAGCCGGTCGCGCCCACTTCGAGGCCGCGCAGCGCTTTCTGCAGGGATTCCTGCTGCGTGCGGCCAATCGCCATCACTTCACCGACAGATTTCATCTGGGTGGTCAGACGGTCGTTCGCGCCCGCAAATTTCTCGAAGTTGAAGCGAGGAATTTTGGTCACAACGTAGTCGATGGACGGCTCGAAGGACGCCGGGGTGCGGCCACCGGTGATGTCGTTCATCAGCTCGTCGAGGGTATAACCCACCGCTAGCTTCGCCGCCACTTTCGCAATCGGGAAGCCGGTTGCTTTAGAGGCCAGCGCGGAGGAACGGGACACGCGCGGGTTCATTTCGATAACAATCAGACGGCCGGTTTTCGGGTTAACGGAGAACTGCACGTTAGAACCGCCGGTTTCCACGCCGATTTCACGCAGTACCGCCATCGAGGCGTTACGCATGATTTGATACTCTTTGTCGGTCAGGGTCTGGGCTGGCGCAACGGTGATGGAGTCACCGGTGTGGATACCCATCGCATCGAAGTTTTCGATGGAGCAGACGATGATGCAGTTGTCGTTTTTATCACGCACCACTTCCATCTCGTACTCTTTCCAGCCAATCAGCGATTCATCAATCAGCAGCTCTTTGGTTGGGGAGAGATCCAGACCGCGTTCGCAAATCTCTTCGAACTCTTCGCGGTTGTAGGCGATACCGCCGCCGGTACCGCCCATGGTGAACGATGGACGGATAATGCACGGATAGCCCACGTCAGCCGCGACGGCCAGCGCTTCTTCCATGTTGTGTGCGATACCGGAACGCGCGGTGTCGAGGCCGATTTTCTTCATCGCCACGTCGAAGCGGCGACGGTCTTCTGCTTTATCAATCGCGTCGGCGGTCGCACCAATCATGGTCACGCCGAACTCGGCCAGCACGCCCTGACGCTCCAGCTCCAGCGCACAGTTCAGCGCCGTCTGGCCGCCCATGGTTGGCAGCACCGCGTCCGGACGCTCTTTCTCGATGATTTTACGCACCACTTCCCAGTGAATCGGCTCGATGTAGGTTGCATCGGCCATTTCCGGGTCGGTCATGATGGTTGCCGGGTTAGAGTTCACCAGGATAACGCGGTAACCCTCTTCACGCAGGGCTTTACACGCCTGCGCACCGGAGTAGTCGAATTCGCAGGCCTGGCCGATGACGATCGGGCCAGCGCCAAGGATCAGGATGCTTTTTATGTCTGTACGTTTTGGCATTGTCTTCTCGGCTCCTGATTATTTAGCGGTCTTACGGTATTGCTCGATAAGTTCGATGAAGTGATCGAACAGCGGCGCGGCATCGTGTGGGCCCGGGCTGGCTTCAGGGTGGCCCTGGAAGCTGAACGCTGGCTTATCGGTACGGTGGATACCCTGCAGGGTGCCATCGAACAGCGACTTATGGGTCACGCGCAGGTTAGCCGGCATAGAGGCTTCATCGACGGCAAAGCCGTGGTTCTGCGCGGTGATCATCACCGTGTTGTTATCGATGTCCTTCACCGGGTGGTTACCACCGTGGTGGCCGAACTTCATCTTAACGGTGTTCGCACCGCTCGCCAGCGCCAGCAGCTGATGGCCAAGGCAGATGCCGAATACCGGGATATCGGTTTCCAGGAAGGACTTGATGGCGGCGATGGCGTAATCGCACGGCGCCGGGTCACCAGGACCGTTGGACAGGAAAATACCGTCCGGATTCATCTTCAGCACGTCTTCAGCAGACGTTTGTGCCGGAACCACCGTCAGGCGGCAGCCGCGGTCAACCAGCATGCGCAGGATGTTGCGCTTAGCACCGAAATCGTAGGCCACCACGTGGAACGGCAGCTCGCTCTCTTTTTTCGCTTCCGGCAGGTCGCCTTCCAGCGTCCAGCTACCCTGCGCCCAGCTGTAGGCCTCAGCGGTAGTCACTTCTTTCGCCAGGTCCATGCCGTTCAGGCCCGGGAAGGCTTTCGCTTTTTCCAGCGCCAGCGTCGCATCGAGGTTGTCACCCGCGATGATGCAGCCGTTCTGTGCACCCTTCTCGCGCAGCAGACGCGTTAACTTACGGGTATCGATATCGGCAATCGCCACAATGTTATGGCGCTTCAGGTAAGAAGAGAGGTCTTCGGTATTGCGGAAGTTGCTGGCAATCAGCGGCAGGTCGCGGATGACCAGGCCTTGCGCATGTACCTGAGAAGATTCTTCGTCAGCCGCATTGGTGCCGACATTGCCGATATGAGGATAAGTAAGAGTAACGATTTGGCGAGAATAGGAAGGATCAGTGAGGATTTCTTGATAACCGGTCATTGAAGTATTGAAAACGACTTCCCCAACCGCCGAACCTGTTGCCCCTATGGCCCGACCGATAAACTGGGTTCCGTCTTCCAGAACCAATAGCGCTGACTTAATCAAAACACCCTCCAGAGAATATTCACTCACTTTATTTGCATATTAATTCACAACCACGTCATAAATCAATGCAAATGTGTTGCCAGCGGATTTTTGGCAAACGGCGGCATTCTGGGGATTTGGTGGGTAAAAGTCAACTCAAAACGGATATATTGTTTATTCTTTTGCGAGCCTGACGGCTGGAATGCGATTTAACGGGCAAAAAGATCAGGCAAATCATTCTGGAAAACGCTTGCGCTGTAAGTTTAATGGGAATTTCGTGCGCGGGGCAATAAAAAGTGGACCACATGGTCAAAATTTACAATTGCGCAACGCAAAACAGAGAGAAGAGATATAGTTTTAAGGCTTTAACAGGATAACACTCACAAAGATGATAAAATAAAAGGGCAATAAATTATTGCCCTATGCAATCAATATATTACGACTGCAATAACCACATCACGATGGGTAATAATGCTTACAAATTGTTGAGATTGAGTACATCTCGCATATCAAAAAGACCATTACGCCTGCCTTTTAACCACAACGCGGAGCGCACTGCGCCATTTGCAAATGTCATTCGGCTAGATGCCTTATGCGTGATCTCTACGCGTTCGCCGATATCGGCGAACATCGCGGTATGTTCGCCGACGATATCGCCTGCTCGCACAGTTGCGAAGCCAATGGTTCCCGGAACGCGTTCGCCCGTATGACCTTCGCGAGAATAGACCGCAATGTCTTTTAAGTCTTTATCCATTGCATAAGCAATCGCTTCGCCCATTGCCAGCGCCGTGCCTGATGGCGCGTCGACTTTATAGCGGTGATGCGCTTCAACAATTTCAATGTCGGTATAGTCACCCATCACTTTCGCCGCCTTTTCCAGCAGCTTCAGCATCACGTTAACGCCTACGCTAAAGTTGGCAGCGAAGACGATCGCAATCTCGTTCGACGCATCCTGAATTGCCTGCTTGCCGGTATCATCAAAACCGGTCGTGCCGATCACCATCCCTTTGCCATGCTGACGGCAAAACGCCAGGTGATTCAATGTGCCTTCAGGGCGCGTAAAATCGATGAACACATCAAAGTCATCTTTTACCGCCTCCAGGCTGCTCTGCACGGTTACGCCCGTGTGGCCTGCGCCCGCCAGCTCACCTGCATCGGTGCCAAGTAGTGATGAACCTTCACGCTCCAGCGCCGCGCCAAGTGCCACACCATCCATCTGTAGCGCCGCCTGAATCAGCTGGCGGCCCATACGTCCACCCGCGCCCGCAATAGCGACACGGATCTGTGCATCATGCATAGTTATTCTCTTACGTTAAAATGATGTAAACCGTTTTCAGATTAACCAGCCTTCGCTGAGGCTGCCAACTGAAAACACCGATAATTAGAATTTAACGTGAAACCGGCTTAAATATCAGTAAAAGACATGATTTTGTGGTCACGATAAAGTAACGGGTAAAAAAAAGGCCAGCACAGGAGGTGCTGGCCTTTCATCAGAAGAGGGATTATTCCACTTCGCGGGCATCAATTCGCAGTTCTTTCGGAACTTCAAACACGATGTTCTCTTCGCGCCCTTCTAGCGGAACCGCGTCGCCACCGCCCAGCTCCTGCAGACGGGTAATCACGTTCTGCACCAGGATATCCGGCGCGGAAGCGCCTGCGGTAACGCCAACGCAGGCCGCATTTTTGACCCACGCTTCCTGAATGTCCGTCGCATCGTCAATCAGAAACGCTGCTTTCCCCATCCGCTGCGCCAGTTCGGCCAGACGGTTAGAGTTAGAGGAGTTTTTGGAGCCGACAACCAGCACCACATCCGCCTGTTCAGCCAGCGCACGCACTGCTTCCTGACGGTTAGTGGTGGCGTAGCAGATGTCATCCTTACGCGGCCCGACGATTTTCGGGAAGCGCTGGCGCAGGGCGTCAATCACGTCCGAGGTATCGTCTACGGAGAGCGTCGTCTGCGTCATAAACGACAGTCGCGCTTCGTTTTTCACGTTCAGCGTAAAGACATCTTCAGGCGACTCGACCAGATACATCCCCCCTTCCGGGTTGCTGTACTGTCCCATGGTGCCTTCAACTTCCGGATGACCTGCATGGCCAATCAGAATCGACTCTTCACCACGACGGCTGGCGCGCGCCACTTCCATATGCACTTTTGTCACCAGCGGACAGGTGGCATCGAATACGGTCAGATCGCGGCTTTTCGCCTCGTTGCGTACCGCCTGAGAGACGCCGTGCGCGGAGAAGATCAGGATCGCACCGTCCGGCACTTCGCTGATCTGCTCAATAAAGATTGCGCCGCGCTCGCGCAGGCTGTCGACCACGTAGCGGTTATGCACCACTTCGTGACGCACATAAATCGGCGCGCCGTAAATCTCCAGCGCGTTTTCAACAATGCTGATAGCGCGGTCTACACCGGCGCAGAAGCCGCGCGGGTTAGCCAACAGGATCTGCATTTTACTCCTCCAGTGCCGGATCGATCTCCAGCACTTCGACATCAAAATGAACGGTACGCCCGGCAAGCGGATGGTTGAAATCGACGGTGATAGAATCGCCGTTGATTTCGCGGATCACGCCAGGCATTTCGCTGCCGTCCATAGCAGTAAAGAGCATAATCGCCCCGATTTCTGGTTCACCCGCGTCCATGAACTCACGACGCGAGAAATACTGGATCAGGTCCGGGCCTGGCACGCCAAATGCCGCATCCGGCTCCAGCGAAAACGCTTTTTTCTCGCCCTCTTTCAGACCCAGAAGCTGTTGCTCAAGACCTTCAGAAAGTGAGGTATCGCCAAGACGAAACAGGGCCGGTTTGCCGTTATTGCGGGTGGATTCAGCCGTGGAGCCGTCATCCAGCTTCAGCGTGAAGTGAACAAGAACCGCGCTGTTGCTCTGTACGGATTTAGACATGCAAATTGCTCGCTTGTTTTGCCCGGTGACATTACACCACCGGGCGAGTGTATTACGCCTGCTCTTTCGCGGCGGGTTTCGGCAGGAAGCCTTCCAGCACGATTAACGCCGCACCGATACAAATTGCCGTATCGGCCAGGTTAAAGGTCGCGAAGTGCCAGTCGCCGACGTAGAAGTCGATCATATCGACCACAAAGCCGTGCCACAGGCGGTCAAACAGGTTACCCAGCGCGCCGCCAATGATCAGCGCGTAGGCGATGTTATTCAGCTTTTGCGTGGCCTTCGAGCGGTACATCAGCACCGCCAGGATCACACAGATACCGAGAGCGATACCCGCGAAGAACCAGCGCTGCCAGCCACCGCTGTCGGCAAGGAAACTGAACGCCGCGCCGTAGTTGCGGGCGTAGTGCAGGTTAAGCGACGGGAACAGCGGAACCGTATCCCCCAGAGAAAAATTCTGGAGGATCAGGAACTTGCTGCCCAGATCGATAATCAGCACCACCACAACCAGCCACAGCCAGCGCAGTCCTGTTGAACAGAGAGTTTTACTCATCAGGCAAACTTACGTTTTTCGCCGTCACCGGCGACGTTGCTTACACAGCGTCCGCAGATGTCTGCGTGTTCCGCCACCTGGCCAACATCGGTGGTGTAATGCCAGCAACGCGGGCATTTCTCACCGTCGGCTTTGCTCAGTGCGACTTTCAGGCCTTTGAGCAGTTCACTCTGCTGAGCATCAGCAGTAGCGTCGGCATAATCCGCAACTTTCGCACCGGAGGTCAACAGGACAAATCGTAATTCATCGCCCAGCGCGGTCAGTTTGGCCGCCAGCTCCGGTTCCGCGTACAGGGTCACTGCCGCTTCCAGAGAGCCACCGACTTTCTTGTCAGCACGCGCCTGCTCGATAACCTTGTTCACTTCGCCGCGCACTTTCAGCAGTTCGTCCCAGAAGGTGTCGTTCATTGCTTCAGTGCTGGAGAGATCGAACAGACCTTCGTACCACTCGCCCGTGAAGACATACTTCTCACGATCGCCCGGCAGGTAGCCCCAGATTTCATCCGCGGTGAAGGACATGATCGGTGCCATCCAGCGCACCAGCGCTTCTGCAATGTGGAACAGCGCGGTCTGGCAGCTACGACGCGCCACGCTGTCCGCTTTCGCGGTGTACTGGCGGTCTTTGATGATGTCGAGGTAGAACGAGCCCATCTCAATGGAGCAGAAGCGCATCAGGCGCTGCACCACTTCGTGGAAGTCGTAAGACTCATAGGCTTTCAGGATATCGTCCTGCGCCGCTTTCGCGCAGCCTACCGCCCAGCGGTCCAGCACGACCATCTCTTCCGGTTTCACCATATCTTTCACCGGATCGAACCCGTTCAGGTTCGCCAGCAGGAAGCGCGCGGTGTTACGGATACGACGATAGCTGTCGGCAGCACGTTTCAGGATCTCGTCAGACACCGCCATTTCGCCGGTGTAATCGGTGGATGCCACCCACAGACGCAGAATGTCTGCGCCCAGTTTGTTCATCACATCCTGCGGAGAAACGGTGTTACCGATGGACTTGGACATCTTACGGCCCTGACCATCCACGGTGAAGCCGTGAGTCAGTACCTGGCGGTAAGGTGCTTTACCCTTCATGGCGGTGGAGATCATCAGGGATGACATGAACCAGCCGCGGTGTTGGTCAGAGCCTTCCAGATACATGTCCGCAGCGTGACCGGCAAACTCAGGACGCACATCAACCACGGAGGAGTGGGTAGACCCGGAGTCGAACCACACGTCCAGGGTATCCGGCACTTTCTCGTAGCTGTCTGCGTCAGCGCCCAGGATGTCGCGCGAGTCGAGATCCCACCACGCCTGAATGCCGTCAACTTCGACGCGCTTCGCCACTTCTTCCATCAGTTCCAGCGTGTTTGGGTGCAGCTCCTGCGTCTCTTTATGCACGAACAGAGACATCGGCACGCCCCAGGTACGCTGACGGGAGATACACCAGTCAGGACGGTTAGCCACCATGGATTCGATACGCGCCTGGCCCCAGTCAGGGATCCACTGCACGCCTTTGATCTCTTTCAGAGACTGCTCGCGCAGGCCTTTCTGATCCATGCTGACGAACCACTGCGGGGTCGCACGGAAGATGATCGGCGACTTGTGGCGCCAGCAGCACGGATAGCTGTGCTGCATTTTTTCAACGTGCAGCAGCGCGCCGCTGGTGCGCAGCATGTCAACGATGATGTCGTTCGCTTTGAAGACGTTGATACCGTCCAGCGCCGGGTAGGTGCCTGGCAGGTAAGAGCCGTCCGGGCCAACCGGGTTAGCGATTTCCAGACCGTATTTCAGGCTGATGTTGTAGTCGTCAGGACCGTGGCCACCGGCGGTATGTACCGCACCGGTACCCGCTTCCAGCGTTACGTGGTCGCCCAGGATCGCCGGAACGTCGAAGTCCAGGAACGGGTGCTTGAAGCGCATCAACTCCAGCGCGTCGCCTTTCACGGTGCCCAGCACGGTGTAGTCGGCGATGTGCGCGCGTTTCAGCACGCTCTCAACCAAATCTTTCGCCAGGATAACCGCCTGACCGTCAATCTGCACAAGCGCGTATTCGAACTCACCGGAAAGGGAGATCGCGCGGTTCGCTGGCAGGGTCCACGGGGTGGTGGTCCAGATTACCAGAGAGATCGGGCCGTTAACGGCGGAGACGCCAAATTTAGCCTTCACCGCATCCTGATCGACGGCATGGAACGCCACGTCGATAGATGGAGAGGTTTTGTCGTAATACTCCACTTCCGCTTCTGCCAGCGCAGAGCGGCAGTCCACGCACCAGTGCACCGGCTTCGCGCCTTTGTGCAGGTGTCCGTTACCGATGATTTTACCCAGCGCACGGATGATGTTGGCTTCGGTTTTGAAGTCCATGGTCAGGTACGGGTGCGACCAGTCGCCCAGCACGCCCAGACGGATGAAGTCAGCGCGCTGACCGTCAACCTGCGTAGCGGCGTATTCGCGGCACTTCGCACGGAACTCGGCGGCGGTGAACTTCTCACCCGGCTTGCCATACTCTTGCTCCACTTTCAGCTCGATTGGCAGACCGTGGCAGTCCCAGCCCGGAACGTAAGGCGAGTCATATCCCGTGAGGCCTTTGGACTTCACGATAATGTCTTTCAGAATCTTGTTAACCGAGTGACCAATATGAATGCTGCCATTCGCATATGGAGGGCCATCATGCAGAATGAAGGTTTTTTTGCCTTTTTTGGCTGCACGAATGATGCCGTACAGGTCATCATCGGTCCAACGCGCCAGCATTCCCGGTTCACGCTTGGCGAGATCGCCGCGCATCGGGAACCCTGTTTCCGGCAAATTCAGGGTTGATTTATAGTCACTCATCAGATTCTCGGTTCCGTATTTATCACGTAGGCAGTTAAGCCGGTTCTAAAGCCCAAAAAACTCGCGGGCCGTCAATTCATCTCGCGCAATTTGCGCTTTGAGTTCATCCAGCGAACCAAATCGCTGCTCGTTGCGTATCTTTTTACGCAGTATTACATCTATATGGCGACCATAAAGGTCCATTACAACGTCCAGCAGGTGCACTTCTAACTGCTGACGCACACCGGCAACGGTAGGACGCGTGCCGATATTGGCGACACCGTAAAATGGTTTATCGCCCAGTCCTGCCACTTCTACCGCATACACCCCTTTAACCGGGGAGACCTGACGACGCAGCGGTATATTCGCCGTCGGGAAACCTATCGTGCGGCCCAGCGCATCGCCATGCACCACGCGGCCAGAGATGGTGAACGGATGACCCAGCAAGTTTTCTGCGGTGTCCAGTTCATCATTGGCCAGCGCCTGGCGTACCGCCGTGCTGCTGACGCGCACGCCGCCTTCACAGAAAGTCATTGCGCTGGTGACGTCAAATCCGTACTCCAGACCAGCCTTCTGTAATAGCAAGAAATCGCCCTGACGACCAGCGCCAAAGCGGAAATCATCACCCACGGCAAGAAACTGCACGCCAAGACGCTTCACCAGCAGGTCGCTGACAAACGTTTGTGCTGTCAGCGCGGCAAAGCGGCGATCGAAACGCACGCACAATACGTAGTCCACGCCGGACTCTGCCAGATAGCGCAATTTCTCGCGCAGGCGAGTCAGACGGGCGGGAGACTTTTCGCCCGCAAACAGCTCAAGCGGCTGCGGCTCAAAAATCATCACCACAACGGGCAGGCCACGGGCCTCCCCTTCTTTACGCAATCCCTGCAACAGCGCCTGATGACCACGATGCACGCCGTCGAAATTACCAATGGTCAGCACGCACCCATGCGGGGCTTTGCTGAGATTATGTATGCCGCGTATCAGCTTCATGTGTGGCTCAAAACAGTGAAAATCGCCAAAGTATACCTTGTACAGCGGTTAAGGTTAACCGGCGATTGTTCACGCAAAACAGAAAGCCGTAATGATTTCATCAGGCTGACCTTTCACAGCGAAAAAATCTGTCCGGGAACTGCGATTTTTATGCCGAAAGGCTGTATTCACGGAAGACAAGCTGGTAGAATCCTGCGCCATCACTACGTAACGTAGCGTCGCTAATTAACGGCGCTTATTTGCACAAATCCATTGACAAAAGAAGGCAAAGAGGGCATATTCCTCGGCCTTTGAATTGTCCACATAGAACATATTTGGGAGTTGGACTTGGCTAATATCAAATCAGCTAAGAAACGTGCCGTTCAGTCTGAAAAGGCTCGTAAGCACAACGCAAGCCGTCGCTCTATGATGCGTACTTTCATCAAGAAAGTATACGCAGCAATCGAAGCTGGCGACAAAGCTGCAGCGCAGAACGCATTTAACGAAATGCAACCAATCGTGGATCGTCAGGCTGCTAAAGGTCTGATCCACAAAAACAAAGCAGCGCGTCATAAAGCAAACCTGACCGCGCAGATCAACAAACTGGCTTAATCGCTACTTGTTGTTGCTTGTTTAAAGAACCCGCTTAACGCGGGTTTTTTTATGCCTTCAGATTGCCGATGGCGTAAACAGTGCCGAGTAATCACGGTTGCAGATACGCTGCACCGCCGGGTGCTGAATCATTCTTTCGGCGAATATCGCGTGGTACTCCTCCATCACGTTATCTACCCTGCCAATCTCCGTAATCTTGTCGTCTGAATAGAGATCGTGCGCGTACAGCGTTGGCGCAACGAAGATCGCGTTATGCGCTTCGCCAAAGGCTTTCATTAATGCAGCGTCGTCGAACTCACCGAGTATTTCCACGTTCAGCCCCTGCGAGTTAAACCAGTTCAACAGCTTGCGTCCGAGCATGGAGCGCCTTCCCGGCACCAGCAGGCGACGCTCTTCCAGGCACGCGGGGAACGGTTTTTCCGGCGGCGGGTTAATGCACCAGAAGCTGACGCCGCATTCGCCAATTTTTACTGAGAACAGCCCTTCCTGCTGGGTGGAGTCGATCGGGCAGTCCGAGATAATCATGTCCAGCTTATGCTGGCTCAGCTGTTCCAACAGCATCTCGTGAGTGGATTCAAAGCAGCGCAGGTGGATTTGCTCGTCTTCTACCACCGCCGCATCCAGCACGCCGCTCACCAGCCGTTTCGACAGCGCATCCGCCACGCCCACGTCAAAGAGCAGGTTCGACTCTTTGCGGTAGTTGACGATGTCCAGCATCTCCTGGCTCAGGGTGAACATCTTGTCAGCATAGCGAAACACCAGCTCGCCCAGTTCGCTGGGTTCAATGCCGCGACCTTTACGCTTGAACAGCTTGCCCTGCAGACGCTCTTCAAGCGCCTTGATTTGCCCGGTGATGGTTTGCGGCGTCAGGTAGAGCGCCTCTGCCGCCCCCACCACCGAGCCCTGTTTATAGACGTGCCAGAAGTAGTACAGATGGTTGTAATTTAAATGAGACATCGCGTGTTCTCTCCCTGAGTGTGTATCGGGAGAAGGAGCCCCTCCTCCCGGTTTCCTGTTATGCCTGAACAGCCTGTCCGGGCAATTTCGCCTTCAACAAGGTATAACCGATGACCGCAGCCAGTAATGACCCGATGAGAATGCCGAGTTTTGCCCAGACGATAAGCTCAGGCGCATGCGCCCCAAACGCCAGCGTCGAGATAAAGATCGACATCGTAAACCCGATTCCGCAGAGCACGCCCACGGCCATAATCTGCTTAAACGTAGTGCCATTCGGTAAAGACGCCAGCTTCAGTTTAATCGCCAGCCAGCAAAAGAGGCTGATCCCCAATGGCTTACCGATAAACAAGCCAGCAATGATGCCCAGCGGCAGCACGGATGTCAGGCCGTCCAGCGTCACGCCGCCGAGGGAAACGCCCGCGTTGGCAAACGCAAACAGCGGCAGGATCATAAAGGCGACCCACGGGTGCAGCACATGCTCCAACTGTTTTGCCGGAGATTTGCCATCCTGCGGCTTAAGCGGCACAAGGAAGCCCACAATTACACCCGCCAGCGTGGCATGCACGCCCGATTTCAGCACCGCCGTCCAGAGCACCATCCCCACCAGGATGTAGATACCAATGCGGCGGACGTTAAAGATGTTCAGCAGTGCCAGCACCGCAATTGCCCCAGCGGCCACGCTCAGCGACAGAATTGACAGATCGCTGGTATAGAAGAGCGCGATAATGACGATAGCGCCCAGGTCATCGATGATCGCCAGCGCCATCAGGAAGATTTTTAGCGCCACCGGCACGCGGCTACCCAGCAGGGCTAATACTCCGAGGGCAAAGGCGATATCCGTCGCGGCCGGAATAGCCCAGCCGTGGCGCGCCATCGGATCCTGCCAGGTGAATGCAAGGAAAAGTAACGCCGGAACAACCATCCCACCGAGTGCGGCAATCACCGGAAACGCGGCGCGCTGGCGGCTGGCAAGCGAGCCCAACACCAGTTCACGCTTAACCTCAAGCCCCACCAGCAGGAAAAACACCGCCATCAGCGCATCGTTGATCCACAGCAGCATGTTCTTGTTGATTTCCAGCGCCCCGACCTTCAGCTCAACGGGCGTTTCCAGAAATGCATGGTAGAGATCGCGTGTTAATCCTACGTTCGCCAACACCATCGCGGCCGCTGCAGCAATAATCAGGATCACGCCACCGGACGCTTCACTGCTAAAGAAACGGTGTAGTAATTTCATTTAAGCTCTCTCTTTTACAACAATACCTCGATAAAACCATAATACCAAGCCAAACAACTCGGCAAAAACAGATTAATATTGAGTATAGATTCAGTTTTACCGAGCTATACCTTCAAATAGAAAAAGCCCGGAATCGCTTCCGGGCTTTTTAAGGACACTTAACAGCTAACGGATTAGCGCGTTAAATCATCGAAGAATTTTTTGACGCCATCGAAGAAGCTTTTGGAGCGCGGGCTGTTTTTCTCACCCGTCGGGCCGCCAAAGCTTTCCTGCAGCTCTTTCAGCAGCTGTTTCTGCTTGTCGTTCAGGCCAACCGGCGTTTCCACAACTACGCGGCACAGCAGGTCACCCTGCGCACCACCGCGAACGGATTTAACGCCTTTCCCGCGCATGCGGAACAGTTTGCCGGTCTGGGTTTCGCCTGGTACCTTCAGATTTACGCGACCATCCAGCGTCGGCACTTCGATTTCACCGCCCAGCGCCGCCATCGCGAAGTTGATCGGCACTTCGCAATACAGGTTGTTGCCTTCACGCTCGAAAATAGCGTGCTGCTTCACCTGAACCTGAACGTACAGATCGCCTGCCGGTGCGCCATGCTCGCCCGCTTCGCCTTCACCTGCCAGACGGATGCGGTCGCCCGTATCAACGCCTGCCGGGATTTTAACGGACAGGGTTTTCGTTTTCTCAACGCGACCGTGGCCGTGGCATTTGGTGCACGGATCTTTAATCAGCGTACCGCGACCGTGACAGTGTGGACAGGCCTGCTGTACCGCGAAGAAGCCCTGGCGCATCTGCACCTGACCGGAACCGTGACAGGTTGGACAGGTCTGTGGCTGTGTACCCGCCTTCGCGCCGCTGCCATGGCAAACGTCACACTCTTCCAGCGTCGGGATGCGGATCTCTTTGGTGACGCCGCGAACGGCCTCTTCCAGCGTCAGATCCATGTTATAACGCAGGTCCGCGCCGCGCGCTGCGCGCTGACGACCACGCCCACCGCCGAAGATGTCGCCGAATACATCGCCAAAGATATCGCTGAAATCAGCGCCACCGCCAAAGCCGCCGCCACCGAATCCACCGCCACCCATGCCGCCCTGTTCAAAGGCTGCGTGACCATACTGGTCATAGGCCGCACGTTTTTGTGCATCGGTCAGGACTTCGTAGGCTTCTTTGATCTCTTTAAATTTGGCTTCAGCCTCTTTGTCACCCTGGTTACGGTCCGGGTGGAATTTCATGGCCAGGCGCTTATACGCCTTTTTGATTTCACGCTCTTCCGCTGTTTTGGAAACGCCTAAAATCTCGTAATAGTCTTGCTTAGCCATCTTTTTTATCTGCCCCTAACATGCGTGCACGGGCGGAGAGGAAACCTCTTCGCCCGTGCCAGTAATTACCCGTTCAAAGGGCGATTATTTTTTGTCTTTCACTTCTTCGAACTCAGCGTCGACAACGTCGTCGTCTTTCGCGTTGTTCGCAGATGCATCAGCGCCCGCCTGCTGTTGAGCGTGCTGCTGCTGAGCGATTTCCATCAGCTTCTGGGAAGCCTGCGCCAGCTCCTGCATCTTCGCTTCAATATCCGCTTTATCTTCACCTTTCAGTGAGGTTTCCAGCGCAGTCAGTGCAGCTTCGATAGCAGTCTTGTCTTCCGCTGGCAGTTTATCGCCTGCTTCTTCAACCTGCTTACGGGTGCTGTGCAGCAGATGGTCACCCTGGTTGCGGGTCTGAACCAGCTCTTCGAATTTACGGTCTGATTCCGCGTTAGCTTCGGCATCACGAACCATTTTTTCGATTTCCGCTTCGTTCAGGCCAGAAGATGCCTTGATGGTGATCTTCTGCTCTTTACCGCTGTTTTTGTCTTTCGCAGACACGTGCAGGATACCGTCAGCATCGATGTCGAAGGTGACTTCGATCTGCGGCATGCCGCGCGGTGCCGGGTTGATACCGTCCAGGTTGAACTGACCCAGAGATTTGTTATCCGCCGCACGCTTACGCTCACCCTGAATCACATGGATGGTTACCGCAGACTGGTTGTCTTCAGCGGTAGAGAACACCTGGCTGTGTTTCGTCGGGATGGTGGTGTTTTTGTTGATGAGCGCAGTCATCACACCGCCCATGGTTTCGATACCCAGAGACAGTGGGGTAACGTCCAGCAGCAGTACGTCTTTCACTTCACCGGTCAGTACGCCACCCTGAACCGCAGCACCGATTGCGACCGCTTCGTCCGGGTTAACGTCTTTACGTGGCTCTTTACCAAAGAACTCAGCCACTTTCTTCTGAACCATTGGCATACGGGTCTGACCACCCACCAGGATAACGTCCTGAATGTCAGACACGGACAGGCCAGCGTCCTGCAGTGCAACTTTCAGCGGCTCGATGGAACGGTTCACCAGGTCTTCTACCAGGCTTTCCAGTTTCGCACGGGTCACTTTGATGTTCATGTGCTTAGGACCGGTCGCGTCTGCAGTGATGTACGGCAGGTTCACGTCGGTCTGCTGAGCGGAAGACAGCTCGATCTTCGCTTTCTCAGCGGCTTCTTTCAGGCGCTGCATTGCCAGCGGGTCGTTACGCAGGTCAATGCCCTGATCTTTCTTGAACTCGTCAACGAGGTAGTTGATCAGACGGGTATCGAAGTCTTCACCACCCAGGTGGGTATCACCGTTGGTAGCCAGAACTTCGAAGGTTTTTTCGCCGTCAACTTCGTCGATTTCGATAATAGAGATATCGAAGGTACCACCACCCAAGTCGTAAACCGCGATAGTGCGGTTGCCAACTTCTTTATCCAGACCGTAAGCCAGTGCAGCAGCGGTTGGTTCGTTGATGATACGTTTCACTTCCAGACCTGCGATACGGCCAGCATCTTTGGTTGCCTGACGCTGAGCATCGTTGAAGTAAGCAGGTACGGTGATAACAGCTTCAGTTACCGGCTCACCCAGGTAATCTTCAGCGGTTTTCTTCATTTTCTTCAGCACTTCAGCAGAAATCTGCGGTGGTGCCGTTTTGGTGCCTTTCACATCAAGCCATGCATCGCCGTTATCTGCCGCGATGATTTTGTAAGGCATGATGGAAACGTCACGCTGAACTTCTTCGTCCTGGAAGCGGCGGCCAATCAGGCGTTTGATCGCAAACAGGGTGTTTTGCGGGTTTGTCACTGCCTGACGTTTAGCCGGCTGACCAACCAGAGTTTCACCATCCTGGGTATAAGCAATGATAGAAGGCGTGGTGCGATCGCCCTCGGCGTTCTCCAGCACACGTGCAGTAGTGCCATCCATAATCGCTACACAAGAGTTGGTAGTACCCAGGTCGATACCAATAATTTTACCCATCTAAACGTCTCCACTAAAAATTCAGTCAACATGTGGTTGTGTACCTGTAATAAGGGCAGAACGTGCTTTTTCAACTGCCCAGATTTGATTTTTTTCAGGTCCACACACTGCGGTTGCTTACAAGATGGGGTCGCAACGGCATCCATCAAGGGGGACGTATAAAAAAAATTTTAATTTCCCCCTGATGAGATCATAGACGGCATCGATTGCGCCTATGTTGACGCTAATTTGACAGAATTTTCACTGGCATCGCAAAACGAACAATTGTTTATGCAACTACGACAACCACTTCCAAAAATGCTCCATACATATCTGGTCAAGATCGAGCGCTGCATTTACGAGCGGGGAAAAACAACTTAATCAATCTGACACGATAACATAGATGTTTTCCACAGATAGTTAACCTGGGCGGGGAGTGAAGCTCATGACGATATTCAGCGAAGCATAAAATACGGTGAGATATCTTTGATTTTGATGCTTCATTTTGCAATAAATTTGTTCACTTACGAAAGTTTGGGTTATGTCTTAAGCGGTGTATTATGAGTAAATAACCATCATAAACCTAGGGATAGAAGGATGAAAATGGTATTGCCTATTGATGGCTATCGTTCAGCAACAGAGTTCATGGAGGCCTTACAGGGCAGTGAGGGAGATACTCACTGGTTGATGAAGAAGGCCGAACACTGGCATGGTGGAATCCATATTTATGACAGTTTTGCGGCTAATGCTGTATTCAAGCCCGGCAGCCACGGTCTGAAATGCATGACTGATGGTCAGGTGGTTGCGTGGCGATTAAATGATAATTACCAGACCGCTCAGTTCAAAAAGAAGATGCTGAAATTCAGCACTACCTTTGTTCTCATCAAGTCAACCTGCTCCCCTGATAAAGACAAACCCGATAACTCACTGGATTTCTATACGCTGTGGATGCAAATAGCTCCACTTTCTGAGTACGGGGTTACGGACACACTGACGGCCACCGTGACCGCCAGAGCATTGAAAATCCGTCAGGACAACACATTTTCGGGCTGGATGCGTAACGGAATGTCCCAGGGGATTAGCGTCCCCCGCGATGCATTGCATCACTATGAAGCTCCACGGGACACGCATACTACATTACCGCGCGGTTCAGTCGTAGAGATTGAACAAGAGGCGACTTTTATTCTTAACGGCAAACCGGCTCCATTCATTTTCATTACTGTTGTGTCAGTCCCCGAAGGAGCTAAAACCGGATTATCTGTCGGAGAGTCTGGCTGGATTTCTGGGTTGGATAAGTTTGTTAAGAGGCAAGACATTACATTACCAGCATGGATGCAGGAAGCCCGTAAACATGGCGTATTCAATCAGGTCGTGACGGTATCCGGGGAAGATGCACTTTCGGTTGAGGCCGGGGATGTTATAGGTCACCTTAGCCTGAACGAACAAGCGTATGGCAATCCTCAGTATTTCTCTCATCTGGAAGTATTCAGCCAGGATGCACGAATGAAGGATTTTCTAACAAATAAGGCTGGCGTGACAAAAGGGGTCGCAGAACTGCACACTCTGGCGGATAAAATGCGCTGGCAGCATCGTGAGAGAGATAATTCCTTTGTCATGGCTGGTGTAGGCGGTGACCCTTCGCCAACAACAGCAGAGCGTTACACTCCCGAAACTCAGTGCCGCCGACTGGAGGTCGACGGAAAAACTTGGTATTACATTCCCGACGAACTGGCATGGGTGGCGGTGGAAGATGTGCAGAGAGCAAATCAATTTGATCTTGAAAAACGGGGATTTATAGCTCTGGAACAGGAGGACTCCCCACAAAGTATTTTCCAGACCCCAAAAGAAAGCTGGCTACGACAAGCGTTCGGACGACTTGAAGAATTAGCCAGGGGCGAAACACGGGATATGTATTCCTCCAGCTACACCGAAAAGTATCAGAAGTTGCTAAAGCAGATGGATTCAAACCAGGATGGTGTAATCGACGCTGGTGAACTGTGGCGTTTTCTGCACAACCGTCAGCCACATATCCAGTATCAGGTGCAACGCCTGGTGGTGAAGCATCACAGCGAATGGCTTAAAGATGGTACATCAGCTCTTTGGCAGGCAGCGCTTGATGAACAGGCGAAGAAATATCCTGATCTGGCGCTATTCAACTGTGACTTCATCAATAAACTGGTGTGGATGAGGGACGTACCAGAGATCCGTAGCAGTGAGGCTCTATGGCATATGCATCCGGTGGTGTTCCTTGATGCAATAAAAGCTGATGAATATGATTTCTCAACAAGAGAAAGCACGATCAGAGCCATTGTTGCAGAAAGTAGGAAACAAGGTTTTTCTCTCAACACCCAAGTTGCTTATATTCTAGCCACGGTCAAGCGCGAGACAGGAGATACTTTCAGACCAGTCAGAGAAGGGGATTGGGCAGGCCACACTTCAACGGATGATTTCAGACAAACCCACTACAGGTATTATCCGTATTATGGCCGTGGATTTGTCCAAATCACATGGGATTATAACTACCGAGCTTATTCCGAGAAATTAGGGGTTGATCTAGTTACTGATCCAGACAAAACCTTAGATCCACGTATTGCACTGTTTATTCTTATCGATGGTTTCAAGAATGGAGTGTTCACTGGTAAAAAATTAACCGATTATGTCAGTACCACGAGCACTGATTTTTATCACGCAAGACGATGTATCAATGGTCTTGATCATGCAGAACAAATCAAAGGCTTTGCAGATGATTTTTTAAGCAAAATGGATGCGGGAGAATGGCAATGAGGAAATACATTCCATTAGTGTTAATAATTTTAAGCGGATACACATTTGCCAGTGAACTGAGATGCGGTTGGTTACAAAATCCCAGTCCAGCCAATCTGTGGCTCACCGATCGAGAAGGTACATGGGATATTTCTTTGCAAGGTGGTTATTCTTCATCAGGAGTAGAAGATCTAAAAGATTTTCCTGATGATCAATATGTTAGAACCAATGGAAATTACGGATATGGATGTGCCTGTATCAGGGTTGATGTGAACACCAAAGAGAAAAAAATCACTCAAATATACAGTTCAAAGGTACTCCCACTCGAGCGCTGTCAGTCAGATAAAAAACTCCCCCTTCCCTAAATATTTAAGCATACGCGGAGGTATTCCCTCCGCAAGTATTCATTTTTCTGCTTACCCCACTAATCAAGCATTCGTCGCTTACTAACGAAAGCCTGATGATTTTATAATGCCGACCCCAGCTTTAACAAACACATGAACAGATTTCGGACCATCATGACGTCCTGTCTGGTTAGGAGGCAAAGGTTTTTAACATACGCTCAAAAATCGTAAGAAATAACTTGAGAAATTGTTTTACCTACTTACCAGGTAAAATTTTTTATTTCACCTTATCCAGATCATAGACGCAGCATCTCGCACCCATTATGATGCCGCGCCCAGTCAGGGAGAACTGACGCGGGTTTAACCATTTCACCATATAAATGATGATTTTTTTGAGGACTTATGGGCAACACTAAGTTGGCTAATCCGGCTCCGCTGGGCCTGATGGGTTTTGGCATGACCACTATCCTGCTGAACCTGCACAACATCGGGATGTTCCCGATGGATGGCATTATTCTGGCGATGGGCATTTTTTACGGCGGTATCGCGCAAATCTTCGCGGGCCTGCTGGAATATAAGAAAGGCAACACCTTCGGCTTAACCGCCTTTACCTCTTACGGCTCTTTCTGGCTGACGCTGGTTGCCATTCTGCTGCTGCCTAAAATGGGCCTGGCAGACGCGGCAAACGCGCATTTCCTGGGCGTTTACCTGGGTCTGTGGGGCGTATTCACCCTGTTCATGTTCTTCGGCACCCTGAAAGGTAACCGCGCGCTTCAGTTCGTCTTCCTGAGCCTGACCGTGCTGTTCGCCCTGCTGGCCATCGGCCACCTGGTGGATAACGAAGGCATCGTACACGTTGCGGGCTGGATTGGCCTAGTGTGCGGCGCAAGCGCTATCTACCTGGCAATGGGCGAAGTGCTGAACGAACAGTTCGGCCGCACCATTCTACCGATTGGTGAAAAACACTGATCCCTCTGTCGTGCCCGCCTCGCGGGCACGACATCCCCGCGTCTGCCTCAGCCAAATCCCTAATCCCAGCCCCATCAGCGAGAGCGCCAGCACGTACCAGGCCGGAGCCATGGGAGACACGCCCATCAATACCGTCACCGCAATCGGCGTCAGTCCACCGAAAATGGCATACGACACGTTGTAAGAGAAAGAGATACCGCTGAAACGGACTTCCGGCGGGAAGGCTCGCACCATCACGTAAGGCACTGCACCCACGACGCCCACGCACAGCCCTACCACGCCGTACAGCAGGAACAGCTGTTCAGGATGGCTGCCCGCCAGATGGTAAAATGCCCAGCTCGACGCGGCCAGCAACAGGCTGCCGACGATAAAGGTAACGCTGGCCCCAAACCGATCCGCCGCCAGCCCGGCGGCAAGACAGCCAAAGCAGAGCATAATGGTCGCGATACTGTTTGCCTGCAGCGTCACCGCCGGGGCGAATCCATACTGTTTCTGCAGCCAAACCGGCGACATTAATATCACCACGACAATACCCGCCGAAAGCAACCAGGTAAGAAGCATCGACACCACTACCGCTTTTTTATGGCGTACCACAACCGCCTTCACCGGCAGCTCATCCGCCAGCGCCTTGCGCTGCTGCATCTCGAGGAAAATGGGCGTCTCCTGCAGCCAGCGGCGCAGGTACATCGCCACCAGACCAAACGCCCCGCCCAGCAGGAACGGAAGACGCCAGCCCCACTCATGAACGGCCTGTTGCGTCATGCTGGTATTCACAATCGTCGCCACCACCGACCCCAGTAAGATCCCGACGGTGAGCCCCGCGGTTAAGGTTCCACAGGCGATCCCAATGCGACGGGCAGGCACATGCTCGGACACAAATACCCACGCGCCTGGAACTTCACCACCGATGGCCGCCCCCTGGAGAATACGCATCAGCAATAGCAGCAACGGCGCAAGGATACCCATCGAGGCATAGGTGGGCAGCAGACCGATTGCCAGCGTCGGCACAGCCATCAGCAGGATACTGAGGGTAAACATCTTCTTACGCCCGACCAGATCGCCAAAGTGCGCCATCACAATGCCACCCAGCGGACGCGCCAGATACCCGGCGGCAAAAATGCCGAAGGTTTGCACCTGACGCAGCCATTCCGGGATATCCGCCGGGAAGAAGAGCTCCCCCACCACGGCGGCGAAGAAGACAAAGATGATGAAATCGTAAAATTCCAGCGCGCCACCTAAGGCCGCGAGCGTGAGGGTTTTGTAGTCCTGTCGATTCAGAGGTCGGGTGTTATGTGACATAGCGAACCATTATGCGTGTGTTGTGGATTTATTTTTACAGTGATCGTAAAGAAAAAATTACTATATCGTAAATCCGTTTACACGCTACTGCGGCTGACGCTAATGTCACACTTTCGTTATTTTCAGGAGATTGTTTCGCGGCGAGCGCTTTTAGGACGAAAAGCTGCTACCACTTTTTCATCGGTTTCCACATAGGGGCCGTCAAGCAGCTGTATACAATACGGTACACTTGCAAAGATACCGTGCACAATGACGCTGCCATCTTCTGCTTTCAGCCCTTCCAGCGTCTCTTTGATCGACTTCGGCTGGCCCGGCAGGTTCAGGATCAACGCCTGCTTGCGGATCACCCCCACCTGGCGGGAAAGAATGGCCGTCGGAACAAAGTGTAGACTGATCTGCCGCATCTGTTCACCGAAGCCCGGCATTTCGCGATCGGCAACCGCCAGCGTCGCGTCCGGCGTCACGTCGCGCCGCGCGGGGCCGGTTCCGCCCGTCGTCAGAACAAAATGACAGCTCATCTCATCCACCAGCTCACACAGGGTCTGCTCGATGATCGGCTGCTCGTCCGGGATCAGGCGAGTCTGGATCTCAAACGGGGTGGTCAGCGCGCTGCCCAGCCACTCTTCAAGAGCAGGGATGCCTTTATCCTGATAAACACCGCTGGAGGCGCGGTCAGAAATCGACACCAGGCCGATGCGTAAGGTATTCATATCCATTCCATTCAAAAAGTACTGATTAAAGGGAATGATACACGCAGAGAGGAAATTCAGACAGAGGCGGGGGTAAGAGGCGTGACCGGGAGCCCGGTCACGCGGAATGATTACAGCAGGTCGCCGATCATTTTTTCCAGTTTGCCCTGGTCAACAGCAAACTTACGGATACCGTCCGCCAGTTTGTCTACTGCCATTGGATCCTGGTTGTGCTGCCACAGGAACTCGGATTCCGTGATGCGCTCTGGGCGTGCTTTCACTTCACCGGTGTAGGACAGTTTACGCTCAAGCGCGCCTTCGCTCTCTGCCAGCTCTTTCAGCAGCGCAGGGGCGATGGTCAGGCGGTCACAGCCAGCCAGCTCGATGATTTCACCGACGTTACGGAAGCTTGCGCCCATAACCACGGTCTCATAGCCGTGCTGTTTGTAGTATTCGTAGATTTCAGTAACAGAAACCACGCCTGGATCTTCAGCCGGTGCGTACTCTTTCTTGTCGGTGTTGGCTTTGTACCAGTCCAGAATACGGCCCACGAACGGAGAAATCAGGTATACGCCCGCTTCTGCACATGCACGCGCCTGCGCGAAGGAGAACAGCAGGGTCAGGTTACAGTTGATACCGTCTTTTTCCAGCTGCTCTGCAGCGCGGATGCCCTGCCAGGTAGAAGCCAGTTTGATCAGGATACGGTCGTTGCTGATGCCAGCATCGTTGTACATTTTGATCAGACGTTTCGCTTTCGCGATAGACGCTTCGGTGTCGTAGGAGAGACGTGCATCCACTTCGGTAGAGATTCGGCCAGGAACCAGTTTCAGGATTTCCAGACCGATGTTCACTGCCAGCTTGTCGGTAGCGTCCACAACCTGCTGCGCGCGGTCGCTGCTCTGTGCTTTCGCCCAGGTCACTGCGTCGTCAATCAGTTTGCGATACTCAGGGATCTGTGCGGCGTTAAGGATCAGAGAAGGGTTGGTTGTGGCATCCTGCGGCTGGTACAGCTTCATTGCCGCGATATCTCCGGTGTCAGCTACGACAGTGGTGAACTGACGAAGGGAGGTCAATTTATCCGTCATGATAGTGTTTCTCTTTTAACGTGCCCTGGATAATTCACGCTACCGACAGCATGCCTGCAGCGGAAAAATGACAGGTTTACTTGTTAGGGGGATGTAACCGGTCTGCCCTGATGATAACACGAGTGAGAGGCAGCGCAACCGCAGACAGTGCGCTTAGGCAGAGTATGATAAACTGAGAATATTAACAGGCTGCTAATCAACAGCATGTCCAATCAGTGGTAGCGCTTACATATTCACTTTGGCATCAACAAGAGGGACGTTAATGCCTGATTTCCTGTTCTTTATTAACGAAATTCTCTGGGGTTCGATAATGATATATCTGCTCCTGGGAGCAGGTATTTGGTTCACGCTGCGCAGTGGTTTTATCCAGTTTCGTTATATTCGCAAATTTGGCAGAAGTCTGAAAAATAGCCTCACCCCGCAGCCGGGCGGATTAACCTCATTTCAGGCACTCTGCACCAGTCTCGCCGCGCGGGTCGGCAGCGGTAATCTGGCGGGCGTTGCGCTGGCCATCAGTGCGGGGGGGCCTGGCGCTGTATTCTGGATGTGGGCCACGGCGATTATCGGCATGGCGACCTCGTTCGCTGAATGCTCGCTCGCTCAACTCTATAAAGAGAAAGACAAAAACGGTCAGTTTCGCGGCGGTCCGGCCTGGTATATGGCCCGTGGACTGGGGATGCGCTGGATGGGCGTCCTGTTTTCGCTCTTCTTACTCATCGCCTATGGCCTGATTTTTAACACCGTCCAGGCAAACTCCGTGGCGCATGCCATGCGATATGCCTTTGCCTGCCCGGAATGGATAACCGGTGCTGTTTTAGCGCTTCTCACCCTGCTGACGATATATGCCGGTCTCAAAGGCGTGGCCCGCCTGATGCAGTGGCTGGTTCCGGTTATGGCCCTCATGTGGGTAGCCGCCAGTCTGTTCGTTACCGTACTGCACATCGATCAGTTTCCGGACGTCATCGCCGCTATCTTTAAGAGCGCGTTCGGCTGGCGCGAAGCGGCCTCGGGCGCGCTGGGTTATACCGTCAGTCAGGCACTCACGGCAGGGTTTCAGCGGGGCATGTTCTCGAACGAAGCCGGTATGGGTTCAACGCCCAACGCAGCTGCTGCGGCGGCGTCCTGGCCTCCCCATCCTGCGGCGCAGGGCATTGTGCAGATGATTGGTGTGTTCACGGACACCATTATTATCTGCTCCGCCAGCGCGATGATCATTCTGCTGTCGGGGCCCCTTCCCCATCCCTCTGGCACCGTCGGGATACAGCTGGTTCAGCAGGCGCTGGTCAATCTTGTGGGTGGCTGGGGAGCCGGTTTTGTCTCATTGATCGTGGGTCTTTTTGCCTTTAGTTCGATCACGGTGAACTATCTCTACGCGGAGAACAACCTGATCTTCCTGAAGCTTGACTCGCGACATTCGCGCAACGTGCTTCGCGTGTGTGTCATCGCCATGATAATGACGGGTGCCCTGCTCAGCATGCCGGTGGTCTGGCAACTGGCGGACGTGATTATGGCGCTGATGGCGATCACCAACCTGACGGCAATTTTGCTGCTTTCTCCGGTGGTGACGCTCATTGCTCAGGACTATCTGCGTCAGCGCAAGCTGGGCCTTAAACCCGTGTTTGATCCCACCCGCTACCCCGAAATTGAGGCGCAAATTGCCCCCGGCTCCTGGGATGATTTGCCGCGGCAATAACAGCTATCGATCAATTCAGGGCGATTTTTTGCTAAAGTCGCTCTAAATTTCCTGCAAGGACTGGATATGCTGATTCTGATTTCACCTGCAAAAACGCTCGATTACCAGAGCCCGCTCGCCACCGAGCGCTATACCCAGCCTGAACTGCTGGACTACTCGCAACAGCTGATCCGCGAAGCGCGTAAACTCTCCGCGCCGCAAATCGCCTCGCTGATGAGCATCAGCGACAAGCTGGCCGATCTGAACGCGACCCGCTTTCACGAGTGGCACCCGGATTTCACCCCGGCTAACGCTCGCCAGGCGATTCTGGCGTTTAAAGGTGATGTCTATACCGGCCTGCAGGCGGAAGATTTTAGCGAAGCCGATTTCGATTTTGCCCAGCAGCATCTGCGCATGCTGTCGGGCCTGTACGGCGTACTGCGCCCGCTGGATCTGATGCAGCCGTATCGTCTGGAGATGGGGATCCGCCTGGAAAACACCAAAGGCAAAGATCTGTACCATTTCTGGGGCGATATCATTACCGACAAGCTGAACGCGGCGCTGCGCGCCCAGGGCGATAACGTAGTAATTAACCTGGCCTCCGACGAATACTACAAGTCGGTGAAACCGAAAAAGCTGGATGCAGAGATTATCAAGCCGGTGTTCCTCGACGAGAAGAACGGTAAGTTCAAAGTGATCAGCTTCTACGCCAAGAAAGCGCGCGGTCTGATGAGCCGCTACATCATCCAGAACCGCCTGACGAAGCCGGAGCAGCTGACCGGATTTAACAGCGAAGGCTATTTCTTTGACGAGGCGTCGTCGGGGAAAGGCGAGCTGGTGTTTAAGCGCCACGAGCAGTAAAAACAAACCCCGCCAGCAGGCGGGGTTTTGCATTAATGGTGTTTCCAGTCCGGGCCGCGATTGTCGCGGTGGTCATCGTGATGATGGTCATCATGGCGATTGTCATGTTTACGATGCTCATCATGTGGACGCCAGTGGTTATCACGCCAGTCATAATGCGCCTTCCACCAGTCGTGGTCGCGCCAGCGGCCGCCGTCCCAGTAATGCCCGTTGTTATCCTGGTCGCCAATCTGCAGTTTTACCGCAGGTACGAGGGTAATTTCAGATGCCTGAACCGCCATGGGGGCGACCAGCAACAGTGAAAGCGCGATGAGTGCAGGTTTCAGTGTAGACACAGGTGACTCCTTATTCTTGTTGCCCAACGTGGGCCGATGTAAGGAGATTACGCGAGGGGAACGGGGGATGTTATTCTCTGCAATCCTAAACGCTAAGTGACCGCATTTATTGGGAATTTCTACTTTTTTCCTGCTTACTTTCTCCTTAATTTCTTCACAAAAAAAGCCGGGTGGCGCTGCGCTTACCCGGCCTACGATGAGTTCGCCGTTGTAGGCCCGGTAAGGCGAAGCCGCCACCGGGCAACACAATCACGCACGCGTCATCATCAGTTGTAGGTCGGGTAAGGCGTAGCCGTCACCCGACAAAAATCACGCTCGAGCCATCATCAGCTTACGCAGCGCGGCAAAATCTGCCGGCAATTCATGAGACAGCAGCGGCAGGTCGGCACGCTCGGCCAGCTCTTTCGGCAGTGACAGCGTTTCGCCCAGGATCTCTTCCACGCTCTCTTTGAACTTCGCCGGATGCGCGGTGCCCAGGAACAGGCCATATTCACCCGGATTGAGCTGATCGCGCAGCGCGCGGTAAGCAATCGCCGCGTGCGGTTCAGAGGTGTACCCCACAGCTTTCAGCTCGCGCATGGTCGCTTTGGTGGTTTCATCCGTCACCGCGGCGTAGCCCAGGTCACCCAGACGCCAGATCTTACGGCGGAACAGCTCTTCCACGCGCGGCCAGTTGTTTGGCTGGGATACATCCATTGCGTTAGAGAGCGTCGCCTGCGTGGCGTTCGGCGCCCACTTCCCGTCTTTCAGGAAGCGCGGCACGGTGTCGTTGGCGTTGGTGGCGGCGATAAAGCGTTTCACCGGCAGACCCAGGGATTTCGCCAGCAAGCCTGCCGTCAGGTCACCGAAGTTACCGCTCGGCACGGAGATCACCAGCTGGTTGCGCGCTTCCTGCGGCAGCTGCGCCACCGCTTCGAAGTAGTAGCAAATCTGCGCCAGCAGACGGCTGATGTTGATGGAGTTAGCAGAGTTCAGCCCCAGGGCGACCTTCAGCTCTTCGTCGTCGAAGGCCTGCTTGACCAGCGCCTGGCAGGCATCGAAATCGCCGTCAATCGCCACGGTTTCAATGTTGCCGCCGAGCGTACAGAACAGTTTTTCCTGCAGCGGGCTGATTTTGCCTTTCGGGTAGAGGATCACTACGCGGACGTTTTTCAGTCCGTAGAACGCGTGAGCCACCGCCGCACCGGTATCGCCGGATGTCGCGGTCAGGATGGTCACCGGTTTGTCGCCGCTGATGTGGGTCAGCATCTGCGCCATGAAGCGGCCACCGAAGTCTTTAAACGCCAGCGTCGGGCCGTGGAAAAGCTCCAGGCAGCCAACGTCAGGCTCAACCTGCTTCACCGGTGCCGGGAAAGCAAACGCCGCACGCACGCGCTCTTCCAGCAGCTCCTGCGGGATTTCGTCGCCGATAAACGCCGACAGAATTTTAGTGCTGCGGGTGACAAAGTCCTGCTTCAGCAGTTCGTCGATGTCGGTCAGCTGAAATTCCGGCAGGTCATGGGGAAAAAACAGGCCCTGATTTTTGCCCAGCCCCTGAGTTACCGCCTGCGCGAAGCTGACCTGCTCGTTATGATCTTTAAGGTTGTAGAGTTTCATTAATTATCCCAGTACTCGTGCGCCAGCCGTGTCCAGACGGCAAATATGAACAAAGCCTTCCTGATTTTGCAGGTAGTGTTTAGAGAGCCAGTCCGCCACGCGCTGCGCGGTGTCTGGCTTGTCGCACAGGGCGAACAGCGTCGGGCCTGAGCCGGAGATGCCGCACGCCTGCGCGCCGATATCCATTGATGCCTGTCGCGCCTCGTTAAAGCCAGGCAACAGCTTCGTACGGTACGGCTCGGCAATGACGTCTTTCATCAGCTTCGCCGCCAGCTGCGGCTGACGGGTGTAGCAGGCGTGAATAAAGCCTGCCAGGTGACGCCCGTGGGCGATACAGTCCTGACGACGATACTGCGCAGGCAGGATCGCACGCGCTTCCGCGGTAGAGACCTTAATGCCCGGATAGGCCAGCACCCACAGCCACTCATCAAACCCTGGCACCTGCTGGCTGATGATGCCATTTTCTTCGATCATCAGCTGCATGCCGCCGAGGAAGCACGGCGCCACGTTATCATAATGAATACTGCCCGAAATGCGCCCTTCCAGCTCGCCCATCAGCCCCAGCAGACGGCTGTTGTTCAGCGGCTTGCCGCAGTGCTCGTTCATCGCCACCAGCGCGGCGACCACGGAACACGCGCTGGAGCCCAGGCCTGAGCCAATCGGCATGCTTTTTTCCAGCGTCATGGCGACCGGCACGTTTTTGCCGATCTCCTGACAAAAGCGTTCCCAGCACTGATAAACGATATTTTCGCGCGGCTCAGACGGCAGTTTGCTGGCGAAGCGGCCCACGTTATTCAGGCTGAAGCTGTCCGCCGCTTCCACCGTAACCGTATCGCCCAGCAGCGAACCATCCACCGGCGTGACCGCCGCGCCCAGCACGTCAAATCCGACGCTCATATTCGCGCTGGAAGCCGGGGCATAGACTTTGACCATGTTAAACTCCTAACTTCCATGACAGGGTACGCAGCAGATCGGCAAACACACCCGCCGCCGTAACATCGTTCCCTGCGCCATAGCCGCGAAGCACCAGCGGCAGTGGCTGATAATAGTGGCTGTAAAACGCGAGGGCGTTTTCGCCGTTTTTGACTTTGTACAGCGGGTCGTTGCCATCCACTTCGGCAATCTTCACCCGACACACGCCATCTTCTTCAATGTTGCCAACATAGCGCAATACCTTACCTTCATCACGGGCTTTCGCAACGCGCGCGGCAAAAGCGTCGTCAAGCTGCGGCAAACGGGCCATAAAGGCAGCGACATCACCGCTGCTGTCAAATTCTGCCGGCAGGACCGGCTCAATCACGATATCGGAAAGCTCAAGCTCACGGCCCGTTTCACGCGCGAGGATCAGCAGCTTGCGCGCCACGTCCATACCGGAAAGGTCGTCACGCGGATCCGGCTCGGTATAGCCCAGCTCGCGCGCGGCGCGGGTCGCTTCCGAGAGGCTCATCCCCTCATCCAGCTTGCCAAAAATAAACGACAGCGAGCCGGAGAGAATGCCGGAGAAACGCTGCAGTTCATCGCCTGCGTTCAGAAGGTTTTGCAGGTTCTCGATAACCGGCAGCCCCGCGCCCACGTTGGTGTCGTACAGGAACTTGCGGCGCGACTTGCTCGCCGCCAGACGCAGCTGGTGATAGTAATCCATCGACGAGGTGTTGGCCTTTTTGTTCGGCGTCACCACGTGGAAACCTTCGCGCAGGAAGTCCGCGTACTGGTCGGCAACCGCCTGGTTCGAGGTACAGTCGACGATCACCGGGTTAAGCAGGTGATACTCTTTCACCAGACGGATCAGGCGGCCCAGGTTGAACGGCTCTTGCGCCTCGTTCATCTCGGCCTGCCAGTTTTCCAGGTTCAGACCGTGAACGTTGGTCAGCAACGCTCTGGAGTTGGCAATCCCGCAGACGCGCAAATCGATATGTTTCTTCTTCAGCCACTCCTGCTGACGCTTCACCTGCTCCAGCAGCGCGCCGCCCACGCCGCCCACGCCAATCAGGAACAGCTCGATGACCTGATCGGTGTTGAACAGCATCTGGTGAACCACGCGTACGCCGGTGGTGGCGTCATCGTTGTCCACGACAACCGAAATTGAACGCTCTGACGAGCCCTGGGCAATCGCCACGATGTTGATATTGGCGCGCGCCAGCGCGGCAAAGAACTTGGCGGAGATACCGCGCAGCGTGCGCATGCCGTCGCCGACCACAGAGATGATCGCCAGACGCTCCTGAATAGAGAGCGGCTCCAGCAGCTCTTCTTTCAGCTCCAGATAGAACTCTTCCTCCAGCGCGCGGCGGGCGCGCAGGCAGTCGGCCTGCGGCACGCAGAAGCTGATGCTGTATTCAGAAGAGGACTGGGTGATCAGCACCACCGAGATACCGTTGCGGGACATGGCCGCAAACACGCGTGCCGCCATGCCGACCATCCCTTTCATACCCGGACCGGAGACGCTGAACATCGCCATGTTGTTGAGGTTGGAGATGCCTTTCACCGGCAGACCGTCCTCGTCGGTGCTCGCGCCAATCAGCGTACCCGGCGCCTGCGGGTTACCGGTGTTTTTAATCAGGCAAGGGATCTGGAACTGGGCAATCGGGGAGATGGTACGCGGGTGAAGCACTTTGGCGCCGAAGTAGGAAAGCTCCATCGCTTCCTGGTACGACATCGACTTGAGCAGCCTGGCGTCCGGAACCTGGCGCGGGTCGCAGGTGTACACGCCGTCGACGTCAGTCCAGATCTCACAACAGTCCGCGCGTAAACAGGCGGCCAGCACGGCGGCGGAGTAGTCGGAGCCGTTACGGCCCAGCACCACCAGCTCGCCCTTCTCGTTACCGGCGGTGAAGCCTGCCATCAGAATCATGTGGTCAGCGGGAATTTTGCTCGCGGCGATACGGCGGGTTGATTCGGCAATATCAACGGTAGATTCGAGGTAGTGGCCCACCGCCAGCAATTTTTCAACCGGATCGATCACGGTCACGCTATGGCCGCGCGCTTCCAGCACGCCCGCCATGATGGCGATTGAGAGTTTTTCGCCCCGGCAGATCAGCGCCGCGTTGATGCTGTCCGGGCACTGGCCGAGAAGGCTGATGCCGTGCAGGACGTGTTTGATTTGCGCGAATTCCTGCTCAACGAAGGACTTCAGCTGAGCGTGCGGGAAGCCGGGCAGCGCCTCTGCCAGCCCTTGCAGTAGGTCAGCGAAGATACGCTCTGCGTCACTGATGTTCGGGAGTGCATCCTGGCCACCGATGGTTTTTTCAATCATCGCCACCAGATGGTTCGTGATTTTTGCCGGGGCAGAGAGCACGGTCGCAACCTGCCCCTGCCTGGCGTTGCTTTCCAGGATATCGGCAACACGCAGAAAACGTTCTGCATTTGCCACTGATGTACCGCCGAACTTCAACACTCGCATGGTTCTACCTCGTTTCCTTTAGCCGAAAAAAAAGCCCGCACTGTCTAGGTGCGGGCTTTTTTTTGTTTTTCCTGTACGCGTCAGCCCGCATCGTTACCTGTGGTAATGATGATGGTTGTAGTAATGGTGGTAATGCTGATGCGTTTCATGGATGTTGTGTACTCTGTCATTATTATCTGTCTGTGCTGTATTCTTTTAGGGTTAAAGGATCGGGCACCTTAAGTCAACGAATTTTTAATTTGATCACAATTCGGAGGACTCTCACGTCCCGCTGCCGTCGGATTTATTTTCATCCGAATACCCCAAAAGCAACCCTTAGCATCAGATGATTACACCATAATAAAAATGTATGACAGCACTTTACTCGGCCAATTTTTTTTCAATATCGTGCAGCAAACGGTGCAGCATTGCCGTGTCGCGTTGCTCAAGACGGCCCAAACGCTGCTGTAGCCAGTCGACCATTTTTTGATCGTCAGCCACACCCAGCTGCATGAGCAGGTTTTCCACGCGCGCGCGAAGTGCAGACAGCTGGTTTTCATCGGTGCCTGTAACAGGCGGCTGCGGAATTTGTATTAAGGATGCTAATTGATAGCAATAGACCATCACCGCCTGGCCTAAATTGAGAGAAGGATAATCTGCAACCATCGGCGCGCCTGTCAGCACATCCGCCAGTTCCAGCTCTTCATTGGTCAGCCCGGAATCTTCACGCCCAAACACCAGCGCGGCTTTCTCCAGCCACTGGCTTTTCTCTTCCAGCATCGGCACCAGCTCCGCGGGCGTGGCGTAGTAATGGAACTTCGCCCGGCTGCGCGCCGTGGTCGCAACGGTAAAGGAGATATCGTGAAGCGCGTCGGCAAGCGTAGCGTAAGTGGTTATATTATCGAGAATATCTCCCGAACCGTGCGCGACCCAACGTGCCGCAGGCTCCAGGTGCGCGGCGCTGTCCACAATACGTAAATCGGTAAAACCCATGGTCTTCATGGCACGCGCCGCAGCGCCTATGTTTTCGGGTCTTGCTGGGGCCACCAGCACAATCGACAGATGCATTTATGCTCTCTTTTTAAGCAGTTAGCGGGTAAAAATGTGATGCGGCTCAACATATTACGCAGCACGAATTTACAAAATTGCAACACAAATCACCGAAATAGCGTTTCATAACAAATTAAAAACGCTAAACTATTTTGTGGCTGAACAATCAGTTAGAATGTTAACAGACAGATATTATCCCTATGTTTTATAATGATAATGACTGTGTGAATGCCTATTCTTAATTGGATTCGTATTGTTTATCAATCAATGTCCGCAACTAGTTGGTTTATTGAAAATTTGTGACAAAGGCTAGCATTCGGATACGATGATTTCATCAAACTGTTAACGTGCTACAATTGAACTTGATATATGTCAACGAAGCGTAGTTTTATTGGGTGTCCGGTGTCACTTAGCCTGTTATGTTGCTGTTAAAATGGTTAGGATGACAGCCGTTTTTGACACTGTCGGGTCCAAAGGGAAAGTACCCAAGACCAAGCTAATGATGTTGTTGACGTTGATGGAAAGTGCATCAAGAACGCAATTACGTACTTTAGTCACGTTAAGCCGATCATGTTAATTTGCGACATGCATCAGGCAGGTCAGGGACTTTTGTACTTCCTGTTTCGATTTAGTTGGCAATTTAGGTAGCAAACATGCAGACCCCGCACATTCTTATCGTTGAAGACGAGTTGGTAACACGCAACACGTTAAAGAGCATTTTCGAAGCAGAAGGCTACGATGTCTTTGAAGCGACCGATGGCGCAGAGATGCATCAGATCCTTTCTGAAAATGATATCAACCTGGTCATTATGGACATTAACCTGCCAGGCAAAAACGGCCTTCTTCTGGCACGCGAACTGCGTGAACAGGCGAACGTCGCGTTAATGTTCCTGACAGGCCGTGACAACGAAGTTGATAAAATTCTTGGCCTGGAAATCGGTGCGGATGACTACATCACCAAACCGTTTAACCCACGCGAGTTAACCATTCGTGCGCGCAACCTGCTGTCCCGCACCATGAACCTGGGAACGGTCAGCGAAGAGCGTCGTAGCGTAGACAGCTACAAATTCAACGGCTGGGAACTTGATATCAATAGCCGTTCACTGATCAGCCCGAACGGTGAGCAGTATAAACTGCCGCGCAGTGAATTCCGCGCGATGCTGCACTTCTGCGAAAACCCGGGCAAAATTCAGTCCCGTGCAGAACTGCTAAAGAAAATGACCGGTCGCGAGCTGAAGCCGCATGACCGTACCGTAGACGTGACCATCCGTCGTATTCGTAAGCATTTCGAATCTACGCCAGATACGCCGGAAATCATCGCCACGATCCACGGCGAAGGGTACCGTTTCTGCGGCGATCTGCAGGAGTAATCCCGCAGTTAACGCATTAAAAAACGGCGCATTTGCGCCGTTTTTTTTATTTCCAGATCCGCATCGTATCGTCATCCGGTGCTGCGGGTGGCTCGGGTTGCTTCGGCTGAGAGAGCGAGTACCAGTCGAAATGACGGGTCAGGTACATGACGGCGAACAGCGCCAGCGCGAGAACCGCTGACCCCAACAGCAGTGCGCTGTCCTCCGAGCGCAGCAAGAACCACATCACCACGTCCAGCCCCAGCAAGGCCAGCACAAATAGCCCGCTGCGCTTCCAGCTTTTCAGCACGGCCTGCAGGTACACTCCGTTCATCGCTGCGCCCACCAGACTTGCAACAACCCAGGCTGGCGTAAACCCAACGTGTTCAGACAACGCCAGCAACACCAGATAGAACAGCACCAGCGACAACCCCACCAGCAGGTACTGCATTGGGTGCAGGCGCAGCCCGGTTAAGGTTTCGAAGACAAAGAAGGCCATAAACGTCAGCGCAATCAGCAAAATGGCGTACTTGATCGCCCGGTCAGTCAGCTGATACTGATCGGCGGGCGTGGCTACCGTGACGCTAAAGGCAGGGATCGACTCCCACGATGGCGATTCGCTCCCGCTGAACCAGCTCTCAAGGTTGTTCGCAAACCAGCTGCTCTTCCAGTTCGCCTGGAAACCAGACTCGCCAATTTTGTGCTTAACCGGCAGATAGTTGCCCATAAAGCCCGGATGCGGCCAGTTGCTGTTGAGCGTCATTTCGCTATTACGCCCTACCGGTACCACCGCAAAACTGCCGGTTCCCGCCAGATTGAGTGACATCTCAAGTGCAAACGTTTTGGATTCCAGCGCGTTGTCGGTCAGCGGGATGTGGATCCCCGCAAGCGCCCCGTAGACACCTGAACCGGGTTCCACGCTTAGCGTCTCACCGTTGATTTTAGAGATACTGACCGTGCCAATACCCCGCGCGTCGCCAACGCCCGCCACGATAAACGGCTGCCCTGTCGTGATCGTTTCTCCTTTCAACTGCTTCAGCGCTTCGGTATTAAACTGCGCTTTTATCTTCAGGTCAGTGTTCCAGATTTGCCCGTCGTAGATGCCAATATTTCGGGACTCCACGCGCTGGTTCCCTTCCACAACCAGAGAGTCCGGCAGAATGAAATGCATATAGCTTTTCTTGTATTCGACCTTCTTCTCGTCCTCCAGCTTGTAAAAAATCTCCGTCACCGGAATGGCAATCAGCGGGCCGACCAGTTTTTGCGGTCCGCTGGTGCTCTGGCGAAGCGTATTTTCGACATCGTTACGATAGCTTTCACGCTCTGAAATGAGGTTACTGACCATAAACAGCGGGACTAACAGCAGCAGGATGCACCCCAGCAGGGTGCTTACTTTCCAGAACAGGGGGGATTTCATCATTACGTCTCCTTTGTGATGAGGAGAGCGTAACCAGGCCGTGTGGGGTCAGTTTGAAGCTATGTGAAGGGACGGTGAAGTGCCAGCGTGGCCATCACGCCACCTTCATCGCGATTACGCAATGTAATCGCTCCCTGATGCAGACGCGCCACCTCCTGGACAAACGCCAGCCCGAGTCCGCTGCTCTTCAGCCCGTTCTCACGCGGCAGGGAATAAAAGCGCTCAAAAATACGCGCCAGCGCATAATCCGGGATACCGCTTCCGCTATCGGTCACCGTGAGCAGGACCTGCGTTGGCGCTTCATACGCGGCCAGTGCAATAACCCCGCCGGGCGGCGTGAAGTCGATGGCGTTATCCAGCAAATTACCCAGAGCCTGTTCGAGCAGTTCGGGATCGCCCGCAACACACAGAGAGGTGCTTTGGATCGTCAGCGTGATATTTTTCGCTGTCAGAACCGCCGAACGCGCGTCGGCCAGGCGGGTAAATAGCGTGTCGACGTCGACGCTGACCGGCACGATCTCGACCCGATTTTCAAGCCGCGACTGGGTAAGCAGCTTTTCGACCAGCGACTGCATGCGCGCGTTTTGCACCAGAATATTATCGATAAACCGCGCGGCCACCTGCGGCGGCGGCTGCTCGGCGAGAATTTCCGCCGCGCCGCGTATCGCGGCGATGGGGCTTTTCAGCTCGTGGGTCAGCGCATGGACATAGTGTTCAATGTAGTTTTTCCCTTCCAGGCGAATGCGCATATTCTCCAGCGCCTGGGCCAGCTTGTGCAGTTCGCTGCTGCCAGGATTAGGCAGCGGGAGAGGCGTATCCGTGGTCACCGAGTCGGCATAGCGCGATAACGTACTGATAGAACGATTGATCCACCAGGCGACGAGAAGACCGATCAGCAGGGCAATGCCGAGCAGCGCTCCGCCTGCCCACAGGATCCTTCGCTCGCTGCGATGGATAACCGGTGCCATCGCGCTGTTAGGTTTCCCGACCGACAGCACGCCGATAATCTTGCCCTGCTCCACAACCGGCGCGGCCACATACATCACCGTGCTCTCCGGATCGTCGGGATGGCTCTGGGTACTGCGCGCGCCGTATTCGCCGCGAAGGGTCAGCCAGACATCGTTCCAGCGCGAGTAATCTTTCCCCACGGCCAGACCAGCGGAATCAAACACCACTCTGCCCTGCGCATCGGTCATGTAGACGTGATACTCGTTACGCACTTTATGAATGCCGCCGATATTGGCGCGGAAAGGGCGCTGATGAAGCTGAGAAAAGGCCTGTGCCAGTTTGCCCTGCTGCGCATTGCCCGAAAGGAGATCCTCACGCCCGACTTCGGCGAGTAAGGTCGCCGTATCGATTAACGTGCCCTCGGTTGCCCTGCGCACGCCGGGCTTTACTTCCTGAACAAAGATCGACAGCACGAACCACGCGGCGATGGCCACGATCAGGAAGTACCCCAGCAGCAACCGCATCCCAATGCGCATCAGTAAAGACCCAGACTGTAGCCCATACCGCGATGGGTGCTGATGGGTGAAAGTTCCTCGTTTACCGCCCGCAGCTTGGCGCGCAGGGTTTTGATGTGGGTGTCCACGGTACGGTCGAAACTGTCGCCGTCTTCACCCCATACCTTGTCCATGAGCTGCTGACGAGAAAAGACCCGTCCGGGGGCCTGTAACAAGGTTTTGAGCAGCAAGAATTCATAGCGGGTCAGGGGCAGTGCTTCACCGCACCAGCTAATCCGCGCGGCTGGCTCATTCAGCTCAAACTGCCCGATTCGGACGATGTCAGAAGGCGCAGCCGATTTTTGCATCCGCCGTAAAATGGTCCTTACCCGGGCGCACACTTCCCGTGGGGAGAAAGGCTTGGCAACGTAGTCGTCAGCGCCCATTTCCAGGCCGAGGAGTTTATCCACTTCATCGCTGCGCGCCGTCAGAAACAGCACCGGCAGTGACGGATGCTGGGCCAGCAGCTGGCGGCACAGCTCGAAGCCGCTGATGTCCGGCAGCCCGACGTCCAGAATGGCGAGCGCCGGAGCCTGCCGCCGCGCTGCCTCCAGCACCGGTAAACCGCGCTCAAACGCCTTTACCGCGAATCCTTCCTGCTGAAGCATGTAGATCAGCGTATCGGCGATACTGGTTTCGTCTTCAACCAGCCAGACCACAGGTTGTTGCATGGTTCATCCCTGAATTAATGCCACGGCATAATCGGCACCGCGCTGATCGCGTTTTTCGGCGAGCCTTCCACCACTTTGTCGGAATAGGCGAGGTAAGCCAGGGTGTTACGTTTGGCATCATAGAAACGCACCACCTGCAGCTTTTTAAACACCAGCGAGGTCCGTTTCTGGAATACCACGTCGCCCTGCGCTTTGCCGTTTTTAATTTTATCGCTCAGCTCAACCGGCCCCACCTGCTGGCAGGAGATCGCCGCATCGGAAGTATCTTCCGCCAGCCCCAGCCCGCCTTTGATACCGCCCGTTTTCGCGCGGCTCACGTAGCAGGTGACGTTTTTCACGTCCGGATCGTCAAACGCCTCCACCACGATTTTGTGGTCCGGGCCAAACATTTTGAACACGGTATCGACGGAACCAATCTGTTCCGCCTGCGCGGCGCGGCCGACCATCAGCAGCAACGCGGTGAAGATCAAAGTCTTGTATTTCATATTGTTACCATTCTTTAAAATTGCACTGGGCGATTATTCAACACTTTAGACAAAAATGTAGCAAGATCACAGGATTAGAATATATTCGCCCAAAACGAGCCGTAAAAGGCATTAATGCGCAAAAAAAACACTGAATGCTAAAACATCAAAAAATGCTATTATCCGCTAACCTGTTATCAGGCACCTGCTGTTTTAAGGATGAGGATAGTATATGGATCAGGCTGGAATTATTCGCGACCTGCTAACCTGGCTGGAAGGTCATCTCGACCAGCCTTTGTCACTGGATAATGTGGCGGCTAAAGCAGGCTATTCCAAGTGGCATCTGCAAAGGATGTTCAAGGATGTCACCGGTCATGCTATCGGTGCCTATATTCGCGCACGTCGTTTATCTAAATCTGCTGTGGCATTGCGCCTGACCGCGCGGCCGATTCTGGATATTGCCCTGCAGTATCGTTTTGATTCGCAGCAAACGTTCACCCGCGCCTTTAAAAAACAGTTCTCGTTGACGCCAGCGCTTTATCGTCGTTCGCCTGACTGGAGCTCGTTTGGCATGCGTCCGCCGCTGCGTCTGGGCGAGTTCGCGATGCCGAAATATGAAATTGTCGCGTTGCCGGAAACCCATCTGATTGGCACAACCCAGAGCTACTCCTGTTCTCTGGAGCAGATTTCTGAGTTCCGTCATCAAATGCGCGTCCAGTTCTGGCGCGACTTCCTGAGCCATGCACCGGCAATCCCGCCAATTCTGTATGGTCTGAACGAAACGCGCCCAAGCCAGGAAAAAGACGACGAGCAGGAGGTGTTCTACACCACCGCGCTGACGCCAGAGATGGCGAATGGTTATATTCAGGGTTCGAAACCGGTCGTGCTGGAAGGCGGCGAGTACGTGATGTTCTCGTATGAAGGGCTGGGAACGGGCGTTCAGGAGTTTATCCTGACCGTTTACGGGACCTGCATGCCAATGCTGAATCTTAATCGCCGTAAAGGTCAGGACATTGAGCGCTACTACCCGGCGCAGGATGCCAAACCGGAAGAAGGCCCAATCAATCTGCGTATGGAATTCTTGATTCCTATCCGCCGTTAACGCTGCAGTTCGTCAAGCGCAGGGGCATCGAGATGCGAAATGTCCCCTGCCATCTCCACTACCCAGCCCGACGCCAGCCATGCGCTTTCCTGATAATCAATTCGGGAAATGGAGCAGTTGCGCAGACGCAAACGGCGCTCAGCGTAAGCCGGTAACCCCAGAATAGTGCTCACCAGGCAGCCCAACGCAATCCCGTGACTCACCAGTAGCGGACGGCTTCCCGCCGGGAGCTTCAGGCATTCCGCCAGTGCGGCATGCATACGCACGCTCAGCTCCTGCATGGATTCCCCTTCCGGAATACGGCCATCTTCGGTACCGTTCACCAGCGTGCGACGCCAGCCCTCTTCCGTTTCCGTCAGCGTATCGATATGGCGTTTTTCCAGCACGCCCATATCCAGCTCGCGCAGGCGCGGCTCCAGCATGACATCACAGCCGCAGGCATCTGCGATGATGCGCGCCGTCTGCTGTGTGCGACCTAAATCGCTGGTAATCACGTGAGTAATGCCCAGCGTTCTGGCGCGTTCCGCCACCTGCCACGCTTGCTGCACACCCTTTTCGGTGAGAGGACTGTCCGACTGGCCTTGAATACGTCGCTCGGCGTTCCACTGCGTTTCACCGTGGCGAACAAGGTAAACCTGTAACATGTTTTTTTCCGTTATACTGCGATGAGTTTTTTTTGAATCGAGCTTAATTATGCACCATGTTGTCTCTGCTACCACTAATCCTGCCAAAATTCAGGCAATTCTAAGGGCATTTGACGAGATCTTCGGCGCAGGATCCTGCCATATTGAGGCCATCGGCGTCGAGAGTGGCGTTCCTGAACAGCCGTTTGGCAGCGAGGAAACGCGCGCTGGCGCACGAAATCGCGTGGCAAACGCCAGGGCTGCCGCACCGAATGCGGACTTTTGGGTGGCGATTGAAGCAGGTATCGACGAAGGCGCAACCTTTAGCTGGGTGGTCATCGAAAGCCGCGAGCAGCGCGGTGAAGCGCGCTCGGCCACCCTGCCGCTGCCAGACGTCATTCTTGAAAAAGTGCGTGCGGGTGAAGCGCTCGGGCCGGTGATGTCGCAGTACACCGGCATTGATGAGATTGGTCGTAAAGAAGGGGCGATTGGCGTCTTTACCGCAGGCGCGCTGACGCGTTCTGGCGTTTACCACCAGGCGGTGATTTTGGCGTTAAGCCCGTTCCATAACGCGATTTATCGTTAGGCGTTTTTCAACAACACCGCTTCCAGCCACTGGCGCAGCTCAACCGGTGCCGACTTCAGGCTGTTCGAGCCACGGGTGATCGTTGCAATGCCCGCGCCGAGCTCATTTTTCAGCTCGCGCTGGCTCATCTCGCCGCGCAGCAGCTCCTCAATGATCCGCACGCGCGTGCCCAGCGCCTCACGCTCGTCCGGCGTGAGCATCAGCTGCATGAGAGGTAAGTGCAAATCCTGCTCGTAAGACTGGCGAAGCAGCTCCACAAAACGAAGCCACTCCTGATGACGTTGTTCGGCCATTGCCGAGGAATACGGGGAATGCTGGGTCATGTTATGCTGCCTCTTGTACTCATTAGCGAGTACAGCATAACACAACCCGCGCCGATCAGTAACGCCTCTGCCACTCGGCATCGCTCATCAGGGTATCTTTCTGCCCCATGAAGTAGCGATAGTAGGCATCATAGGCCAGCACGTTCTTCACATAGCCGCGCGTTTCCGAGAACGGGATGCTCTCGACAAACGCCACCGCGTCGATGCGTCCGGCGCTGTTGCCAAGCCAGGTGCGCACGCGTCCCGGCCCCGCGTTATACGCCGCCGAAGAGAAGATGCGGTTATTGCCGAACTGCTGGTAGACGTACTGCAAATAGCTGGTACCGATGTTGATGTTGGTATCCGGATCGAGAAGCTGCGACGGGCTGCTGTAACCGGGAATGTTGAACATCTTCACCGTGTGCGTCGCGGTGCCGGGCATGATCTGCATCAGGCCGCTGGCCCCCACCGGGGATCGCACTTTCGGGTTCCAGGCGCTTTCCTGACGGGCTATCGCCATCGCGTAGCTTTTCGGAATGTCTTTGCCGCTGGTGTAGCGATCGAAAAGATGCTTGTACGCCAGCGGGAAACGCTCTTCGAGATGATCCCACAACTTGCCGGCGATCGTGGCCTGCACGCTCAGATCCCACCAGCGATTATCGAACGCGTAGCGGGCAAGCTGGGCTTTCTCGTCGGTGGTGCGGCTGGTGACCAGATTAGCCCACTCGCTGCGCGCGGTGTTGTCCATATTCCAGTACATCAGCTCGCGCACGCGCGCCATCTCCGGTCCCTGCGTCAGCGCCGGGGTCGCGTTGGCGGGCGCTTTGTCGATCTTAAGCGTGTACTCCTCGCCCAGCCGCTGCGCCGCCGCCATCGGGTAGAATCCGCGCTGTTGCATCAGAGCGTGGAGGATAGCTTTGGCCTCATCGTCACGGCCACGCTCCAGCAGCAGGTCGGCCTGCCAGTAGCGCCATTCATCTTTCTCTTTGGCATCCATCGGCAGACGCGCAAGCCAGGTATTCAGCCCACGACGATCGCCCGTGCCCAGCGCCATTCGCACGCGGCGCTCGACAAGCGAGGTGGAGTTTGAACGCATGATCGCGTCGTCACGCCAGCGCGCCTGTTCGTCGGTCACATCGGTGCCCATCAGTCGCCACGCCACTATGTCGCGCAATTCCTGCGTTTGTTCTTCATTAAGCTGCTGCGCCTGCACCAGCTGCGGGATCATCAGCCGCGCGTTTTCCACATCGTCACGCGCCACGCTGGTAAAGGCGACCGCCGCCATTTGTCGCGTGAAATCTGTCGCGCCCGTACTGCGGGCAAAGGTCAGCACGCTGTTCGGATCGTTTGCCAGCCCAATGACGGCAGACGAAATGGTTTGATAGTCGGACGGCATCTGCCCCGCCAGCGCAGTGACCAGACGCGTGTTCCCGGCCTTCATCGCCAGGCGAATGCGTTCAAGATAAGCCAGCGGATCCTGTTTACCCGATGCGCGCCATGCGCCGAAGAGCGAATCACAGGCGTTAGGCTGGCTTTTGCCCGTCAGCCAGAGATCTTTGGCACCGACCCAGGCCTCTTCCTGCTGTCCTGTGGCCCATTTGGCGTAGTAGTAATTACACTGTGCTTCCGTCGTGCCCGGTTTTTCCGGGCTAAACGCCAGCAGCCCGCGCCAGTCTTCACGACGCGCCAGCTCATTCACAAAACGAGACTGGAGATTACGGGCAGGCGGCAGGGTCGGGTTCGCCTGAATGAAGTTGTTCACGGTGACGGTGGGTTGGTTCATGAGATCGTCGGTTATCTGGCGGTACTCCAGATACGGATACAGCGGATAATCCTTTAGCGTCGGCATCAGGGCCTGCACGGTATCCATCTGCTTGTTGTCCCACGCCTGTTTAATCTGGGCGTAGCGGTTACGTTGTTCATCCAGTGAATCGGCATGCACCGCCTGGCTTACCGCCATTACGCATACGCTGGCAGCCAGCAGACGCCAGACCACCCGTTTGGCTTTTTCCACACGCTCTTCCTCATTGTTTTTCGTTAGTTGCAGCGTCTTGCCACGTCAATGTTACATTCACTTATGCTAACCAGGCATCCTGCAACGCGCCACGTTATGGACACTTTTTTACCTTTCCTGCGCGTTTTAACACTCCCGGCGTTCCTGACTGGGATTAGGGCATGAAAAAGGCTACACTTCGAGGCTGAAATTCCTTCTCATTACGATAAAAGAGGCGAAGTCCAACGTGGCTCAATTCGTTTATACCATGCATCGTGTCGGCAAAGTTGTCCCGCCGAAACGTCATATTCTTAAAAATATCTCGCTGAGCTTCTTCCCGGGCGCAAAAATCGGTGTTCTGGGTCTCAACGGTGCCGGTAAGTCCACCCTGCTGCGCATCATGGCGGGCATCGATACAGACATCGAAGGTGAAGCCCGTCCGCAGCCTGGCATCAAGATTGGTTACCTGCCGCAGGAACCTCAGTTGAACCCGGAACACACCGTTCGCGAATCCGTTGAAGAAGCGGTGTCCGAAGTGGTTAACGCGCTGAAAGGTCTGGATGAAGTGTATGCCAAATACGCCGAGCCGGATGCGGACTTCGATAAACTGGCCGCACAGCAGGGCAAGTTTGAAGAGATTATCCAGGCGCACGACGGCCACAACCTGAACGTGCAGCTGGAGCGCGCGGCGGATGCCCTGCGTCTGCCGGACTGGGATGCAAAAGTTGAGAAGCTCTCCGGGGGTGAACGTCGCCGCGTCGCGCTGTGCCGCCTGCTGCTGGAAAAACCAGACATGCTGCTGCTCGACGAACCAACGAACCACCTGGATGCAGAATCTGTCGCCTGGCTGGAACGCTTCCTGCACGACTTCGAAGGCACCGTTGTGGCGATTACCCACGACCGTTACTTCCTCGACAACGTCGCGGGCTGGATCCTGGAGCTGGACCGCGGTGAAGGCATTCCGTGGGAAGGCAACTACTCCTCCTGGCTTGAGCAGAAAGATCAGCGTCTGGCGCAGGAAGCTTCTCAGGAAGCGGCGCGTCGTAAGTCTATTGAGAAAGAGCTGGAGTGGGTGCGTCAGGGCGCGAAAGGCCGTCAGTCTAAGGGCAAAGCCCGTCTGGCACGCTTTGAAGAGCTTAACAATACCGAATACCAGAAACGTAACGAAACCAACGAACTGTTTATTCCACCTGGAGCACGTCTGGGGGATAAAGTGGTTGAAGTCAGCAATCTGCGTAAGTCTTACGGCGACCGCCTGCTGATTGACGACCTGAGCTTCTCCGTACCGAAAGGCGCTATCGTCGGGATCATTGGTCCGAACGGCGCGGGTAAATCAACCCTGTTCCGCATGATGTCCGGTCAGGAACAGCCTGACAGCGGTTCTATCACCCTGGGTGAAACCGTGAAGCTGGCGTCCGTTGATCAGTTCCGTGACGCGATGGACAACAGCAAAACCGTGTGGGAAGAAGTCTCCGGCGGTCTGGATATCATGCGTATCGGCAACACCGAGATGCCAAGCCGCGCCTACGTTGGCCGCTTTAACTTCAAAGGCACCGACCAGGGCAAACGCGTGGGCGAGCTGTCCGGCGGTGAGCGCGGTCGTCTGCACCTGGCGAAGCTGCTGCAGGTGGGCGGTAACGTGCTGCTGCTCGATGAACCAACCAACGACCTGGACATCGAAACCCTGCGCGCGCTGGAAAACGCCCTGCTGGAGTTCCCGGGCTGCGCGATGGTTATCTCGCACGACCGCTGGTTCCTGGACCGTATCGCGACCCACATCCTGGACTATCAGGACGAAGGTAAAGTGGAGTTCTTCGAAGGTAACTTCACCGAATACGAAGAGTACAAGAAACGCACGCTGGGCGCCGACGCGCTGGAGCCGAAGCGTATTAAGTACAAGCGTATTGCGAAATAAAAGCAAAACGGCAACTTCGGTTGCCGTTTTTTATGTTTGTACCCTCTCCCCGTGGGAGAGGGCCAGGGTGAGGGCATCAGGCCGCGCACTTTGTAGGCCGGGTAAGGCGAAGCCGCCACCCGGCTTTTTTATTTGCCCACGTAATACCGCTTCACCTCATCAAACTGCATCGCAAACTCGATATAGCTCATCAGCGCAGGTGAATTCAGCTTGCGGCTTGGATACGCCAGCCAGAGATCGTTGCCTTCAACGCTCCATTCCGGCAGCACCTTCACCAGCGCCCCCTTTTCGATCTTATCCTCCAGCAGAAACGCGGGTAACAGCGTGATCCCCGCACCGGCAATCGCACATTCGCGGGCGTAGACCAGATTATCGGTCATGTGCGCGTTATCCGGCAGGTAGCGGTAATCCTCGCCCTCGCTTCGCAGAAGCCACTCCGACCACGCCCGGTGCGTAATGCAGCGGTGATCCACCAGCTGACGGGGATGAATTAACGGCTCCCGACGCGCCAGATAGCCCGGCGAAGCCAGCATATAACGCGGGCAGTGCCCGATCATTCGGCCAATCAGGGAGGAGTCCTGCGGCTTGCCGGTGCGCAGCGCCACGTCAAAACCGGCCTCGACCAGATCCACCACGTCGTCAGAAATAGACACGTCCAGCGACACGTCAGGATAGCGAAGCTGGAACTCGGCATTCATGTGCGCCAGCAGCGTCGCGCCAATCCCCGCCGGACAGGTGATCCGCAGCCGCCCGCTGGGGTTATCGCGCAGCCGCTGAATGGCGTACTCCGCGCGCTCGCTGGCCGCCAGCATTTCACGACAGTGCACCAGATAGTGCTCGCCCGCAAACGTGAGGCTGATCCTGCGCGTGGTGCGGTTGAGCAGGCGGATACCCACCTGCTGCTCCAGCTGGCTAATTCGCTGGCTAACGCTGGATTTCGGCAGTTCGGCTTTCTGAGCCGCCGCGGTAAAGCTGCCCATCTCCGCCACCAGCGCGAACAGCGCCATATCCTGCAGCTGTTTAAACATGATTGTTCACCCTGTACGAACGCTGAGTTCCTGATTGTCCATCTTATCACGCAGCTGTCCACTTTATAGACTAGCCTCAACAAAACGCATTCCATTGAGGAGCACACCATGTCTGTTAAAGCCATTGCCGTTAACCCAGCGAACCCTGCTGTTTTTATTGAAATCACCCCGCCGATGCCGCAGCCCGGCGAGCGCGATCTGCTGGTGGAGGTGAAAGCCGTCTCCATAAACCCTGTAGACACCAAGGTGCATGCAGGCATTGCCAAAAATGGGCTGAACGAGCCGCGCGTGCTCGGCTGGGATGCCAGCGGGATCGTCAAAGCCGTTGGGACTGGCGTCACCGGATTCAAACCGGGTGACGAGGTGTGGTACGCGGGCGACATCACCCGCCCGGGCAGCAATACGACACACCAGCTGATTGATGCGCGGATTGTCGGGCACAAGCCTGCAAGCCTCGGCTGGGCGGCTGCCGCCGCACTGCCCTTAACCGCGCTCACCGCGTGGGAAGGCCTGTTTGAACGGCTGAATATTCAGGATGCCGGGGCGGATAAAACGCTGCTGATCATCGGTGGCGCGGGCGGCGTGGGATCGCTGGCGATCCCCTTTGCGAAACACAACAGCAGGGTGAAGATCGTCGCGACGGCGTCGCGAGAAGATTCCGCCCGGTGGTGCCGCGATCGCGGGGCTGACGTAGTCGTCAACTACCGCGACCTGAAAGGCGAGCTGGCGAAACACGGGCTTACCTTTGTGGATTACATTTTCATCCTCAACGACACCGACGGGCACTGGGATGCGGTCAGCGAACTGATTGCGTCTCAGGGGCATATCTGTTCCATCGTTGAGAACGCGCATCCGCTGAACCAGGACAAGCTGAAGTCCAAATCCGCCGCGCTGCACTGGGAGTTTATGTATACCCGCAGCATGTACCAGACCGCGGATATGGCGCGTCAGGGTGAGATCTTAGATGAGGTGGCGAAGCTGGTGGATAACGGCGTAGTGGAAAGTTCGTTAAGTGAAACGCTGCACGGGCTGAGCGTGGAAAGTATTACCGAGGCGCACCGTAAAGTGCTGGAGGGGCATATGCGTGGGAAAGTGGTGGTTGAGTTCTGAGTGGCTTGATGCCCTCACCCCGGCCCTCTCCCACAGGGAGAGGGAGGTTAACACTTACCCCTGCTCCCCCATCATCTCCTTCACCAGCTCGACGCAGCGCAGGAAACGGGAGTCGTAGTCCGACTCTTCCACATGCACAAACTCAACGTTGTTTTCGTTGAGCATCTCCACCAGCATGGACTGGAATTCCCGCCTGTCCACGGAGCTGCCGAGGCTGCGCATGCCATCAGCGACCCACGGAGTATTGTTTTCCAGCAGGATCACCAGGTCAAAGCGATATTCGTCAATCAGCGCCTGCACAAACGGGTGCTCGCGCCCTTCGTATTTTTTACAGAACGCCTGCGTGGTGACGAAATCGGTATCAATAAACGCCACTTTGTTGGCGTATTTCACGGCAAAATCAATGTACTGGGCGTGTCCGAGCGCGATTTTATCGTAGTCGGAATACTGCAGCGCCATCTCGTCGCCGCCAAGGTGTGAGAAGACATAATCGCGGCCGTACTCCCACGCGCTGGTGGTGTTGAAGATGTTCGCCAGCTTATTGACCAGCGTTGATTTGCCGCTCGACTCGCCGCCCAGAATCGCCACCGTGCGCACGAAGAACGGCTTCACTTCGGTCGGAATGTAATCCCAGTAGCGGAACGGGTTTTCGCGGATCTGCGCCCCGCTGATGTTCATAAAGGTGCGTTTCGGATCGATCAGCACCGTCTCGATGCCCAGATGCTCGCGGAACTGCGGCGCATCGGACTCTTCAGAGGTGTAGATCCAGTTCGGCGCAATCCCCTTGTCTTCCATAAAGGTTTTTACACCGTTACTCCACACGTCCCAGCCGTGCGGATACGGCTCCATGCCCTCTTCGTTAAAGGCATGGATACGAATGTTTTTCTGATACTTAAAGGTCTGAAGCAGCCAGCGCAGGCGGTCTGAAACAGTGGGCTGCTGCGACATGGCGCTGTCTTCGAACAGCTGACGGTCGCGGGTTTCGTCGTAGCCCATGATGATGTGCAGCTCGTCCACCTGGCTACAGGCGCGCTGGATCAGATAGATATGCCCGGTATGCAGCGGGTAAAACTTGCCGAACACCACGCCGATGTTCTTTTGCATACGCGGGAATTCCAGCCCCAGAAAGCGGTGCAGCGCTTCGAGCTTCTGCGCGCTGGGGCTTTTGATTTTGGCGTTCAGCAACTGGCTCAGGTAGCCTTTGGTCATGCCACTGGCGTCCGCCACCTGCTGTAGCGTACAGCCTTTCTGACGGATAGCGGTCTTGATGTAGTCAAATGATGACATAAATTACGGTGCCTCCTGCAAAATCGAATACGTAATTATAAGTCGTCAAGGACATTTAACGCATCTGCGAGTTTTTTCACGCCAAATACCTGCATCCCTTCCGGGATTTTTTTCGGCACGTTGGCGGCGGGAACGATCGCCCGGCGGAAGCCGTGTTTTGCCGCCTCGGAGATACGCTCCTGACCGCTGGGCACCGGACGGATTTCCCCGGCCAGGCCCACTTCGCCGAAGACGACCAGATCCTGCGGCAGCGGTCTGTCGCGCAGGCTGGAGACCATCGCCAGCAGCAGCGCCAGGTCTGCGCTGGTCTCAGTAACTTTGACGCCGCCGACCACGTTCACGAAAACGTCCTGATCCGCCATCTGCAGCCCGCCGTGACGGTGCAGTACCGCCAGCAGGATCGCCAGACGGTTTTGTTCCAGACCGACCGCCACGCGCCGCGGGTTGCCCATCATCGACACATCCACCAGCGCCTGAATTTCGACAAGCAGAGGGCGCGTCCCTTCCCACAGCACCATCACCGAGCTGCCGGAGGTGATCTCATCGCCACGGCTCAGGAAGATGGCCGACGGGTTGCTGACTTCGCGCAGCCCCTGTTCGGTCATGGCAAACACGCCCAGTTCGTTCACCGCCCCAAAGCGGTTTTTATGGCTGCGCAGGGTACGGAAGCGGGAATCCGCGTCGCCGTCAAGCATCACGGAGCAGTCGATACAGTGTTCAAGCACCTTCGGCCCGGCCAGCGAGCCGTCTTTGGTCACGTGGCCGACCATCACAATCGCCACGCCGCGCGTTTTGGCAAAGCGCGTCAGGTATGCCGCGGTTTCACGCACCTGCGCGACGCTGCCCGGCGAGGACTGAATGTCCGCCATGTGCATCACCTGGATGGAGTCGATCACCATCAGCTTCGGCTGCTCTTCTTCGGCGATCATGCAGATCTGCTCGATGCTGGTTTCGGAGAGCATGTTCAGGTTGGCGGTTGGCAGACCCAGGCGGTGCGCGCGCATCGCCACCTGCTGAAGTGACTCTTCGCCCGTGACGTACAGGGTTTTCATCTGTTCGGCAAGCTTGCAGAGCGTTTGCAGCAGCAGGGTCGATTTACCCGCGCCCGGATTACCGCCAATCAGGATGGCGCTGCCCGGCACCACGCCGCCGCCGAGCACGCGGTCAAACTCTTTGAAGCCGGTGGAGAAGCGCGGCAGCTCTTCGAGGCTGATGTCCGAGAGCTTTTGCACTTTCGACACGCCGGCGTTGCCCGCGTAGCCGCTCAGGCGCTCGTTGCGGGCCACGCTCGGCGAAGCCGCCACACCACGCACTTCGGTGATGGTGTTCCAGGCATGACAGGCGCTGCATTGCCCCTGCCAGCGCGGATAATCCGCACCACATTCATTACAGACAAATGCGCGTTTTGGAGCTTTCGCCACGGTTTACCTCGTTATTTCTGTGCGGCCTGCGTGCCGGGTGGCGCTTAGGCTTACCCGGCCTACAAAGCAGACCGTTATTTCTGATTAAGGCTGCCGGAGAGAATGCAGAACACCCCCATCAGGTCAGCGTGACGGATAGTCACTTCCGTCTTTTCATTCACTTTTGGCTTGGCGTGGTAGGCAATGCCAAGCCCGGCCGCTTTGATCATCGGCAGGTCGTTCGCGCCGTCCCCGATGGCGACGGTCTGGACGACCGGAATTTCATATTTTTCCGCCAGACGTGTCAGCGTATTGGCTTTGTACTGGGCATCCACGATATCGCCGATCACCTGGCCGGTCAGCTTGCCGTCCATGATCTCCAGTTCATTGGCCACCACGGTGGTCAGGTGCAGTTTTTCCCGGAGGTAATCTGCGAAGAAGGTGAAGCCACCAGAGGCGATCGCCACTTTCCAGCCGAGGGACTGCAGCTTCAGCACCAGCTGCGTTAATCCGGGCATCAGCGGCAGCACGTCGCGCACCTGACGCAGGATGTTGGCGTCGGCCCCTTTCAGGGTCGCCACGCGCTGGCGCAGGCTGGCGGTGAAATCCAGCTCGCCGCGCATCGCACGTTCGGTGACTTCCGCCACCAGCTCGCCGCTGCCCGCCAGCTTCGCAATCTCGTCGATACATTCGATCTGGATCGCCGTAGAGTCCATGTCCATGACCAGCAGACCTGGGGTTTTCAGGTGCGGAATTTTACCGAGCGGCGCGACGTCCAGCCCGGCGTCATGCGCCAGACGCGTTGCGCGCTGCGTCAGGGAACCCGCAAGGCGGATGACCTGGTAATCTTCCACACACCAGGCGGCGACAATCACCATCGCAGCCCCCAGTTTGCTTTGGTACTGGGTCAGGCGTTGCTTGTCCAGACCGCGTCCGTACAGCAGCCAGCCGCTACGACCGGCGTGGTAATCCAGAGGCATCACCTCATCGCCACTTAAAGAGAGCGGCAATCCTGGCCATAAAGAGACATCCGTTGGCAGGTCGCACCAGGTAATGTTCGGCATTAAAGCTCCTGTAAATTCGTTCGCGCCGGAAGGTTCCAGAGGGAAAATAACGCATGAGGCTACCCTGTAACCATCACTTCTGGCAACATTAAGCCGTAAATTTTCAGCAGGTGGAATATGGCTCGCGCAAAACTGAAATTCCGGCTTCATCGCGCCGTGATTGTCCTGATCTGTCTCGCACTTCTGGTGGCGCTGATGCAAGGGGCATCGTGGTTTAGCCAAAACCATCAACGGCAACGTAACCCGCAGTTTGAAGAGCTGGCCCGCACGCTGGCGCGTCAGGTCACGCTCAACGTTGCCCCCTCAATGCGTACTGAAACGCCGGACGATAAGCGGATAAGCCAGGTTTTACGTCAGCTCACTGAAAACAGTCGTATTCTGGATGCCGGCGTTTACGATGAGCAAGGCGACCTGATTGCCCGCGCGGGCGAGCACGTTAATGTGCGCGACAGGCTGGCGCTGGACGGCAAAAAAGCCGGGGGTTATTTTAACCAGCAGATCGTCGAACCCATTCAGGGCAAGAATGGCCCGCTGGGCTACCTGCGCCTGACGCTCGATACGCATACCCTGCCGACCGAAGCCAAACAGGTCGATAATACCACCAATATTTTGCGTCTGATGCTGCTGCTCTCGCTGGCCATTGGCGTTGTGCTGGCGCGTACTCTGCTTCAGGGCAAGCGTACCCGCTGGCAGCAGTCACCGTTCCTGCTGACCGCCAGCAAGTCGGTTCCCGAAGACGAAGAGAGCGAGAAGAAAGAATAATGATAAAGTAGGCGAATGACTCAGAAAAGGAACTTTGCCATGACGACGTTACGCCTGCTTATCTCTGACTCTTACGATCCCTGGTTTAATCTCGCGGTGGAAGAGTGCATCTTCCGCCAGATGCCCGCCACCCAGCGCGTGCTGTTTCTCTGGCGCAATGCCGATACGGTCGTTATTGGCCGCGCGCAAAACCCGTGGAAAGAGTGCAATACGCGGCGTATGGAAGAGGACAACGTCCGCCTGGCGCGCCGCAGCAGCGGAGGCGGCGCGGTATTCCACGATCTGGGCAATACCTGCTTTACCTTTATGGCGGGCAAGCCGGAGTACGATAAGACCATTTCCACGTCTATTGTGCTCAACGCGCTCAATTCACTCGGCGTCACGGCGGAAGCCTCAGGCCGTAATGACCTGGTGGTGAAAACGCCTGACGGTGACCGGAAAGTCTCCGGCTCCGCCTACCGCGAAACGATGGATCGCGGCTTCCACCACGGCACCCTGTTGCTGAACGCTGACCTGAGCCGTCTGGCGAACTACCTGAATCCTGATAAGAAAAAGCTCCAGGCTAAAGGGATTACCTCCGTGCGTGGGCGCGTAGCGAATCTGGTAGAACTGCTGCCGGGGATTACGCACGAGCAGATTTGCGATGCGATCCGCGAGGCGTTCTTTGCGCACTACGGCGAGCGCGTGGAAGCGGAGGTAATCTCTCCAGATAAAACCCCGGACCTGCCCAACTTTGCTGAAACCTTCGCCCGCCAGAGCAGCTGGGAGTGGAATTTCGGTCAGGCACCGGCGTTTTCACACCTGCTGGATGAGCGATTTACCTGGGGCGGCGTGGAGCTGCATTTTGACGTCGAGAAAGGCCATATCTCTCGTACCCAGGTATTTACGGATAGTCTTAATCCGGCACCGTTAGAAGCGCTGGCGGCTCGTTTACAGGGCTGTTTGTACCGGGCGGATATGCTGCAGCAGGAGTGCGACGCGTTGATCGGCGATTTCCCTGACCAGGAAAAAGAGCTGCGGGAGCTGTCGGCGTGGATTGCACAGGCCGTGCGCTAGTAAAAAAGCCCGCTGGCGCTGCGCTTAGCGGGCCTACAAAACCGTAGGCCGGGTCAGGCGAAGCCGCCACCCGGCACAACAGTTCTTACTCTTTATCGCCCAGCAGAACAGATTCCAGCGCGATTTTGATCATGTCGTTGAAGGTAGTCTGACGCTCAGCAGCGGTGGTCTGCTCGTGGGTACGGATGTGGTCAGACACGGTGCAGATGGTCAGCGCTTTCGCGCCAAACTCAGCCGCCACGCCGTAGATACCCGCCGCTTCCATTTCCACGCCCAGGATGCCGTATTTTTCCATCACGTCGAACATCTCGCCGCCGTCCGGCGCATAGAACAGATCAGCAGAGAAGATATTGCCCACGCGCGCCTCAACGCCCAGCGCTTTCGCCGCGTCAACCGCGTCACGCACCATGCCGAAGTCAGCAATCGCTGCGAAGTCATGATCTTTGAAACGCATACGGTTAACTTTGGAATCGGTGCAGGCACCCATACCGATAACGATGTCGCGCAGCTTAACGTCCATGCGCACCGCGCCGCAGGAGCCCACGCGGATGATTTTCTTCACGCCGAAATCGGTGATCAGCTCTTTGGTGTAGATAGAGCAGGATGGGATACCCATACCGTGGCCCATCACGGAGATTTTGCGGCCTTTGTAGGTCCCGGTGAAGCCCAGCATGCCGCGAACGTTGTTCACTTCACGCACGTCTTCCAGGAAGGTTTCTGCAATGTGCTTCGCGCGCAGCGGGTCGCCCGGCATCAATACGACGTCAGCGAAATCACCCATTTCTGCATTAATGTGAGGAGTTGCCATCTTCAGTTCCTTTTCATTTGAGTTTTTTTTGCCCGGTGGCGCTTCGCTTACCGGGCCTACGGTTTTGTAGGCCGGGTAAGGCGCAGCCGCCACCCGGCAATGACCTCAGAACATAGCCTTGCCATATTCCATGTCAGACGTACCAAAATATTTCGCGATAGTCTGCCCGATGTCCGCGAAGGTTTCACGGTGACCGAGCGAGCCCGGCTTCACTTTCGGGCCGTACACCAGCACCGGAATGTGCTCACGGGTGTGGTCGGTACCGGTCCAGCTTGGGTCGCAGCCGTGGTCAGCGGTCAGGATCAGAATGTCATCTTCCCCCACCAGCTCCATCAGCTCCGGCAAACGACGGTCGAACAGTTCAAGACCGGCGGCGTAACCTGCGATATCACGACGGTGACCCCAGGATGAGTCGAAGTCCACGAAGTTGGTGAAGACAATGGTCTTGTCACCCGCTTCTTTCATCTCTTTGATGGTGGCATCGAACAGCGCATCCAGACCGGTGGCTTTCACTTTTTTGGTGATACCGCAGTTGGCGTAGATATCCGCGATTTTACCCACGGAAACCACGTGGCCGTCTTTCTCTTCAACCAGCTTCTGCAGCACGGTCGGTGCCGGTGGCTCAACGGCCAGGTCGTGACGGTTACCGGTACGCTGGAAGTTACCCGCTTTGTCGCCGATAAACGGACGCGCGATCACGCGGCCGATGTTGTAGCCACCTTCGGTCAGCTCTTCACGGGCGATTTCGCACAGTTCGTAGAGTTTATCCAGACCATAGGTCTCTTCGTGGCAGGCAATCTGGAACACGGAGTCGGCAGAGGTGTAGAAAATCGGCTTGCCGGTTTTCATGTGCTCTTCGCCCAGCTCGTCCAGAATCACGGTACCGGAAGAGTGGCAGTTGCCGAGGTAGCCAGGCAGATTGGCACGCTTCACCAGCTTATCCAGCAGCTCCTGCGGGAAGCTGTTCTGGTGATCGGAGAAGTAGCCCCAGTCAAACAGAACCGGCACACCGGCGATTTCCCAGTGACCAGACGGAGTATCTTTACCGGAAGAGAGCTCGTGCGCCCAGGCGTAGGCACCCACGACTTCCGCGTTGCCGTCCATACCGGCTGCGATTTTACCGGTAGAGCCTTCGTGCGCTTTCACCAGCCCGAGGCGGGTCAGGTTTGGCAGGGTCAGAGGACCTTTACGACCGTTGTCCGCTTCGCCTTTGGCACAGGCTTCCGCGATGTGACCCATGGTATCGGAACCCACGTCACCAAAACGATCAGCATCTTCGGTTGCGCCGATGCCGAATGAGTCCAGCACCATAATAAATGCACGTTTCATAATTGTTCTCCGTACGTAGTGCTTCAAAAAATAGCGATCAGATCAGTATACAGTTATTCAGTGATGCGGCGATAGACAGTCGGTGTGGTTTCCGGTGCTTTATCGTCAAGCGTGATTGCCGCTTTCACCGCTTTTGCCGCATCCTGCCAGCTGGCTTCGTCTTTCGCGTGGATCACCGCCAGCGGACGTTGACCGTCAACGCTGTCGCCCAGACGCGCCATATCGGTAAAACCGACGCTGTAATCAATGGTGTCCGATGCCTGACGACGACCGCCGCCCATCGAGACCACCGCCATGCCGAGCGCGCGGGTGTCCATTGCGGAAACGAAACCTTCGGTATCTGCGTAAACGGCTTTGCTGAGCATCGCGGTTGGCAGGTATTTCGCGTAGTTTTCGACGAAATCGGTCGGGCCTTTCTGCGCCGCAACCATGCGGCCAAAAATTTCCGCCGCTTTGCCATTGTCCAGCACCGCCTGCAGTTTCGCGCGCGCTTCTGCATCGTCTTTGGCCAGCTTGCCGGAGATCAGCATCTCAACGCACAGCGCCATGGTGACGTCGAACAGACGCGGGTTACGGTATTCACCAGTGAGGAACTGTACCGCTTCACGCACTTCAACCGCGTTACCGGCGCTGGAGGCCAGCACTTGGTTCATATCGGTGAGCAGCGCGGTGGTGCGCACGCCTGCGCCGTTGGAGACGCCAACGATCGCTTCGGCAAGCGCAGCAGAAAGCTCATAGGTCGGCATAAACGCGCCGCTGCCCACTTTTACGTCCATCACCAGCGCGTCCAGCCCTTCAGCCAGTTTCTTCGCCAGGATAGAGGCAGTGATCAGCGGGATGGAGTCCACGGTCGCGGTAATATCACGCGTCGCGTAGAAACGCTTGTCTGCCGGAGCAAGAGAGCTGGTCTGGCCGATAATCGCCACACCAACGTCTTTAATAATGTCGCGGAAGCGGCCGTCATCCGGGAAGATATCGAAGCCCGGAATAGCTTCCAGTTTGTCGAGCGTACCGCCGGTGTGGCCCAGGCCACGCCCGGAGATCATCGGGATGTAACCGCCGCAGGCTGCCACCATTGGGCCGAGCATCAGGGAGGTTACGTCGCCCACGCCGCCGGTGGAGTGTTTATCCACAATCGGGCCGTTGAGGTTGAGGCTTTTCCAGTCCAGAACGGTTCCTGAATCTCGCATCGCCATGGTCAGCGACACGCGCTCAGGCATCGACATATCGTGGAAGAAAATGGTCATCGCCAGAGCCGCAATCTGACCTTCAGAGACGGTGTTATCACGAATGCCATTGATAAAGAAGCGGATCTCTTCGTCGCTTAATGCATGACCATCACGTTTTTTACGAATAATTTCTTGTGCGAGAAACACGGTAACCTCCATGCGGAATCGGGGGAGTTGTGGCGGGTGGCGCTACGCTTACCCGCCCTACGATCCTGTAGGCCGGATAAGCGAAGCGTCATCCGGCATTGTCTGGCAATCAGTAGCTGCTTGCGCTCTTACCGTCGCCGTGACCCAGCGCTTTCAGCAGGCTGGCCAGCAGGCTGGACGCGCCGAAGCGGTAGTGACGGGAATCGGCCCAGTCGGAGCCGAACAGCTCGTCGGCAATCGCCAGGAACTGCTGCGCGTCTTCAGCGGTACGCACGCCGCCCGCAGGTTTGAAACCAACGGTTTTGGACACGCCCATATCACGGATCACTTCCATCATGATGCGCGCGCTTTCCGGGGTGGCGTTAACCGGCACTTTACCCGTTGAGGTTTTGATGAAATCAGCACCGGCATTAATGGAGATTTCAGACGCTTTACGAATCAGCGCCTCTTCTTTCAGTTCGCCGGTTTCGATGATCACTTTAAGCAGCACGTTTGCCGCCGCACACGCATCTTTACAGGCTTTCACCAGGTCAAAACCGACCTGCTCGTTGCCCGCGATCAGCGCGCGGTACGGGAACACCACGTCCACTTCGTCTGCACCGTAAGTAATCGCCGCGCGGGTTTCTGCCAGCGCAATCTCGATATCATCGTTGCCATGCGGGAAGTTAGTTACGGTTGCAATGCGCACGTCCGGCGTGCCCTGCTCTTTCAGCGTCTTACGGGCAATCGGGATAAAGCGCGGGTAAATACAGATGGCTGCGGTGTTACCCACCGGCGTTTTCGCCTGATGGCACAGGGCGATGACTTTTTCATTGGTGTCGTCATCGTTCAGGGTGGTCAGGTCCATCAGTTTCAACGCGCGCAGGCTGCTTGCAGTTAAATCGGTCATAACATTCTCCAACGGCAGTGCCGTATAAATTTTACCTTGCGGGTCTGTGAGTATTCTAACATTCACCCGCATCCACACTTCGACATTCATCACAGTTAATGAAAACTGCGTACAAATTTGCATTACTGTAATGAGATCTTCTTCAAACTTTATCGCGCTAACTGCTGACTAAAGCAGCGATACCCCCTGTCGGATCAAAAGCCCCAACAGGCTGGCTTTCTACAATCTGTTCATCATCCGCAGAATATTAAAGGAAGCGCACATGCCCCACTCCAGCCTCGACGCCCTGCAACAACGTTGCCAGCACATTGTGACAAGCCCGGTGTTAACGCCTGAGCAAAAACGTCATTTTCTGGCGCTGGAAGCGGAAAACGATCTTCCCTATCCCGCCCTGCCGCAGGCAGCACGCGCCGCGCTGGACGAGGGTTTTATCTGCGACATGTTCGAAGGCCATGCGCCTTACAAACCGCGCTACGTTCTGCCGGATTATGAAAAATTCCTGGCTAACGGTTCAGAATGGCTGGAGCTGGAAGGGGCGAAAGACTTTGATGACGCCCTCTCGCTGTTAACCATCCTTTATCACCATGTTCCGTCCGTCACATCGATGCCCGTCTATCTGGGCCAGCTGGATGCCATTCTGAACCCATATGTTAGAATTCTAACACAAGAAGAGATCGATAGCCGAATAAAACGTTTCTGGCGCTATCTCGACAGAACCCTGCCAGATGCCTTTATGCACGCCAATATCGGCCCGGCAGATACCCCCGTCACACGCGCCATTCTGCGCGCTGATGCAGAGCTGAAGCAGGTTTCGCCGAATCTGACCTTTATCTACGATCCCGATATCACCCCGGACGATTTGCTGCTTGAGGTGGCGAAAAACATATGTGAATGCAGTAAACCGCATGTTTCCAATGGTCCGGTGAATGATAAAATTTTCACAAAAGGTCGCTATGGCGTGGTGAGTTGTTACAACTCTCTGCCGCTTGCAGGCGGTGGCAGCACCCTTGTACGCCTTAACCTTAAGGCCATTGCCGAATACAGCGCTTCTGCCGAAGACTTCTTTACCCGCACGCTCCCGCACTACTGCCAGCAGCAAATCGCCATCATCGATGCGCGCTGCGATTTCCTGTATGCGCAATCTGGCTTCTTTGAGAATAGCTTCCTGGTGAAAGAGGGGCTGATTGACGCCGATCGGTTTGTGCCGATGTTTGGCATGTACGGTCTGGCGGAAGCGGTGAACGTGCTCTGCGAGAAGGAAGGCATCGAGGGGCGTTACGGTAAAGACGAACAGGCTAACGCGCTGGGGTATCGCATCAGCGAGCAGCTCGCGGCATTCGTTGAAAACACACCGGTGAAGCACGGCTGGAAGCATCGCGCGATGCTGCATGCGCAGTCGGGGATCAGTTCGGACTCGGGTACCACGCCGGGCGCGCGTCTGCCTTACGGCGACGAGCCGGATCCTATCAGCCATCTGCTGGCCGTTGCGCCGCATCACAAGCACTATCACGCCGGGATCAGCGATATTCTCACTCTGGAGGAGACGGTCAAACGCAATCCTCAGGCGGTGGTTCAGCTTTGTTTGGGCGCGTTCAGGGCCGGTATGCGTGAATTTACCGCTAACGTGGCGGGTAACGATCTGGTACGCGTCACTGGCTATATGGTGCGATTATCGGATCTGGAGAAATATCGGGAAGCGGGTTCGAGAACCAACACTACGTGGCTGGGGGAAGAAGCCGCACGCAATACCCGCATTCTGGAACGTCAGCCGCGCGTGATAAGCCATGAACAGCAGATGCGCTTTAGTTAGTCAGGTCATTCCTTTTTCCTGCGTGGACGGGCCGGGCAGCCGCCTGGCGCTGTTCCTGCAGGGCTGTAACCTGCGCTGCAAAACCTGCCATAACCCGTGGACGATCGGCCGCTGCAACGACTGCGGCGACTGCGTGCCCCACTGCCCGCACGATGCGCTGACCCTTCAGGCCGGGCGCGTCTGGTGGCAGGAGAGTGACTGCCACCAGTGTGATACCTGCCTTCACCTGTGCCAGCAGCAGGCAACGCCTATGGCGCACCGCTTCAGCCTGGAAGAGATCCTCACTCAGGTCCGCAAATCCGCCCCCTTTATCGAAGGGATCACCGTGAGCGGCGGTGAAGCCACAACGCAACTGCCGTTTTTGATTGCCCTGTTCACCGCGATCAAAGCCGATCTCGCCTTGCGCCACCTGACCTGTCTGGTCGACAGCAACGGTCTGTTAAGCGAAACCGGCTGGCAAAAGCTGCTGCCGGTACTGGATGGCGCGATGCTGGATCTCAAGGCGTGGGGGAACGAGCATCACCGCTTCCTGACCGGGCGCGAAAACCCGCAGATTAAGCAGAGCATCCGCTGGCTGGCAGATCGCCACCGTTTGACGGAACTTCGCCTGCTGGTTATTCCAGAGCAGTGTGATTACCTGGAACATCTCAAACCGCTAGCGACCTTTATCCACGGGCTTGGGAATGTGCCGGTGCGCATCAATGCGTTTCATGCGCATGGCGTTTACGGTGAGGCGGCGTCATGGCGCAGCGCCACGCCCGACGACGTTGAACCGCTGGCGCGGGCGCTGGAAAAGCAGAAGATAACGGTGATCCGTCCGGCGCTTTATCTATAGCGTGATGCCAAATACCGAACGGGTGTTTTCAAGCAGCGCATCAGCAATCACCTCTTCAGGCTCCTGTCGCAGTTCACACAAGGTGGTAAACACGCGCGCCGCCTGTTCCGGGCGATTCGGCTGCCCCTGAAAACCATTCAGCGGCATATCGGGCGCATCCGTTTCCAGCAGCAGCGCCGACAGCGGCAGCCGTGCCATCACGTCACGGGTTTTACTGGCGCGCGGATAGGTAATGGTGCCACCGACGCCAATGTGATAGCCCAGCTCGATAAAACGCTGCGCCTGCTGCAGGCTGCCGGAGAAACCGTGTACGACGCCCCTTCGCGGCAGATCGATGCGTTTCAGGTGCATCGCCAGCTTATCGTGCGTGCGTCTCGAATGGAGGATCACCGGCAGATCGTGACGCTTCGCCAGCCTGAGCTGCGCGTCGAGGATCGTCTGCTGGCGCGCGAACTGCGGGTTCTCGCGATAAAGATCGAGGCCGATCTCACCGATGGCAACCAGTTTCTTCTCCGCCGTCTGCAAAACAGCGTCCAGCCTGTCGAGATGTTCGTCCAGATGATGTTCGATGACGATAGGATGCAAACCCAGTGCGGCATACAACGCGTCGTGACGGCGGGCGAGATCGAGCACGCGTTCGAAATACGCCGCTTCAATCGCGGGCACAATAATCGCGTCGACGCCCGCCCGTGCGGCGCGATCGATGCTCGGCACCTCGTCGCCGGTGAAGGGGGGAAAATCAAAGTGACAATGGGTATCGACAAAGCGGTGCGTCACGCCAGATCCTCGTTATCCAGTGGAACATCGTTCGCCTGGGGAATATCCACCAGCGGCACGGTCAGCGGGTCGTTGGCGACAATCGCTGGCGGGGTGATAATGCGTTTATGCCGATGCAGAGGCGGCTGTTCAGCCAGCATTTTCCCCACCGTCGCCAGGAAGTAACGTCCGCACAGTCTTCCCGTCTTGTAATCCATGCGCAGCGCAGGAATACGGCTGCCGAGCGCCATGCTCAGCAGCGGCTTAGGCGGATAGATTTCAAAAATACGCAGCTTACCCGGCGGTTTTTCAATGAAGCGCTGCATCGCGCCGTAGGTGGTTTCATGCTGCTTCGCGATGTTCACCAGCGGCTGCAGGCTGCTGTCGCCCAGCCAGCGCTCCATGCGTTTGAACCACTGCGGCGTGTAATACATTTGCGACGGTACGGTTCGGATCACCACGATGGTTTTCGCCCCGCGTCGGGCGGCCTCCTGTACCGGCACCGCGTCACTGATCCCACCGTCCAGATAGCTGATGCCATCCAGCAGCGCACCGGTTCGATAAAAACCGGGAATCGCGCTGGAGGCGCGGATAATATCCAGCCAGTTCTCTTTCTGCGGCGAAAAGTAACCCGGCGAATAATCATCACCCCGGCTGGCGCACATCCAGAACTCTTTTCCGGCATCAAACAGACGGGCGGCGGTGTCCATCGCCAGCGGCATCTGACTGGACGTGGAATCCAGTAGCCAGTCGAGATCGATCAGGTTCCCGCCGCGTACGAAGCGCACCGGGTTAAAAAATTCTTTTGCCGTGGTGTAGCGCATAATCACTTTGCGCGCGTAGCCGGGCTGGTTGCAGACATAAGCGGAGAGGTTCTGTGCCCCGGCAGAGGTACCGAAGTAGAGGTCAAACGGGTTGAACTGCGCGCGCATAAATTCATCCAGCACGCCCGCGGTGAAAATGCCGCGCTGGCCGCCACCTTCACAAACCAGTGCAAGTTGACCCGTGCGGAACGGTTTTAACGTCAGCGGCGCAATATTGCCGAGCGTAACGGGAATTCGCTGCCCCACCTCTGCCTTCCTGTTTTCATTATTGTGTTCAGACACAGTAACGCCATCCCATCAGGTTCTCAAACGAGAAAAAGCCAGTCACGAGGACTGGCTTTACTTTGTTTATGAAATATTGCGTTTTGCTAAGGACGGCGTCGACCTGTAAACAGGCTGACCAGGAACAGAATAATACCAACGACGAAGACAATTTTTGCTGCCCATGCCGCTGTACCCGCCAATCCACCAAAGCCCAAAGCGGCGGCAATTAACGCGATAACCAGAAATATAATGCCCCAACGAAACATAAGCTTCTCCTTTACCATAGTTAATGTCGGCCGCTAAACGTGAGCGCTCAGGTCACTCACCGGCGTTTTTCCAGAATCGTTCTTATTTCGCCCGCAGGCCTCAGCCAGACGGGCGAATGGTGAAGATTTACTTCGCTTTCAGATCGTTTTTAACGCTTTTCACACCATCAATCGCTTTCGCAATAGACTCGGCACGTTCGATTTGTGCCTGGGAATCAACCGTGCCGGAAAGCTGCACCACACCATCTGTGGTTTCTACTTTCACCTTGCGGGAAGGCACGATGTCATCTGCTAACAGTTTAGCTTTGATTTCGCTGGTGGTTGCCGCATCCCCGGCATAACCCTTCACGGAGGTGTCTTTAGCGTCGCGAACGTGCAGCTTATCGCTAACCGATGCGACACCCTCGACACCCTTCGCCACGTTAACAGCCTTTTCGGCCTGAGCCTGGCTTTCCACGAAGCCGCTCAGGGTGACGACTTTCTTGTCGGTCTTAACGGAAATATCGGTGCTCTTGATGGCTTCATCATCCACCAGTGCGGCTTTCACTTTTGCTGTGATGGAGCTGTCATCCATGAAATTACCGACTTTATTCATAGAGCTATCGATTTTTTCCCCTGCGGTGTTGGCAGTGGACTGTGCTTTATCCATGGTGCTGCTTTCCGCCAGGGCAGAACCGCTAACCAGAACGCTACCCAGAGTCACCGCCAGCAGAGTTTTAGAAATCTTCAGTCTTGTCATATTCATCGATGTATTCCTGTGTTTTGCTCGTCATTCGAGCGACAAACGTCCTTTATTACTAGTTTTATATTTCGCGAATAAGCACACGGGTGAAATGGAGAACCTAAAGTCATGCATTGAACAGTTTATTCATCCACGCCCGGTGCTAAACACTGAGTTAAATATAGATCACTCTCACAGTGTCGCTTTCAGAATCGGATAGAAAATGAGCAAAAGGCGTGAAATTGCCATGAATTAAGAACATTCCGCAAGGGATTAATAAGACAGGAATTAAAGAAGAGCACGGCGGTAGCCGTGCTCTGAGAGGGAATTAGTGCTCGCGGGTTTTGCGGAACTGAACGTCAGGATAACGTTCCTGCGTCAGGTTCAGGTTTACCATGGTTGGGGCGATATAGGTCAGGTTATCGCCGCCATCCAGCGCCAGCTGGATCTCATTCTTACGCTTAAATTCTTCGAATTTCTTCACGTCAGAACACTCAACCCAGCGCGCCGTCGCCACGTTTACGGATTCGTAGATCGCTTCCACGTTGTACTCGCTCTTCAGACGCGCAACCACCACGTCGAACTGCAGCACACCGACCGCGCCAACGATCAGGTCGTTGTTCGAAATTGGGCGGAACACCTGCACGGCGCCCTCTTCGGAGAGCTGAACCAAGCCTTTCAGCAGCTGTTTTTGCTTTAGCGGGTCGCGCAGGCGAATACGACGGAACAGTTCCGGTGCGAAGTTCGGAATACCAGTGAACTTCATCATTTCGCCCTGGGTGAAGGTATCACCGATCTGGATGGTGCCATGGTTATGCAGACCAATGATATCGCCCGGGTAGGCTTCTTCAACGTGCGAACGGTCGCCCGCCATAAAGGTCAGCGCGTCGGAGATCACCACATCTTTCCCGGTACGCACCTGGCGCAGCTTCATGCCCTTCTCATACTTGCCGGACACCACGCGCATAAAGGCCACGCGGTCGCGGTGTTTCGGGTCCATGTTGGCCTGAATTTTAAAGACGAAGCCGGTGAACTTCTCTTCCTGCGCTTCCACTTCACGGGTGTCGGTTTTACGCGGCATCGGGCGTGGAGCCCACTCCACCAGACCGTCGAGCATATGGTCAACGCCGAAGTTACCCAGCGCGGTACCGAAGAAGACCGGGGTGATTTCACCCGCCAGGAACAGCTCTTTATCGAACTCGTGGGAGGCGCCTTTCACCAGCTCCAGCTCGTCGCGCAGCTGCGCGGCCAGCTCTTCACCGACGGCAGTATCCAGTTCTGGGTTATCCAGGCCTTTGACGACGCGGACGTCCTGAATGGTGTGACCTTTACCGGTCTGATACAGGTAGGTTTCGTCTTTATAGAGGTGGTAAACCCCTTTAAACAGCTTACCGCAGCCGATGGGCCAGGTGATTGGCGCACAGGCGATCTTCAGTTCGCTTTCGACTTCGTCCATCACTTCCATCGGGTCACGGATGTCACGGTCGAGTTTGTTCATGAAGGTGAGGATCGGCGTATCGCGCAGACGGGTGACTTCCATCAGCTTACGGGTCCTGTCTTCTACCCCTTTCGCGGCGTCGATCACCATCAAACAGCAGTCAACCGCCGTCAGGGTACGGTAGGTATCTTCAGAGAAGTCTTCGTGGCCCGGGGTGTCCAGCAGGTTCACCAGGCAATCGTGATACGGGAACTGCATCACGGAGGTGGTAATCGAAATACCACGCTGCTTTTCCATCTCCATCCAGTCAGATTTTGCGTGCTGGCTGGAGCCACGGCCTTTAACGGTACCCGCAGTCTGGATCGCCTGTCCGAACAGCAACACCTTCTCGGTGATGGTCGTTTTACCGGCATCCGGGTGCGAGATAATGGCAAAAGTGCGGCGCTTGGCCACCTCTTGCAGATAAGGAGACAACGTCATAATTAAATCTTCTTTTATAAGCGCGGCAGCACGCCACGCATCATGAAATACAAAATTGCGGCTATTTTACCCATCAATAGGGGGCAGGCAATCATTGTTTACACAGGAGCTGCTCCAGTTCGTTCAATGACGTGACGGTCCAGGTCGGCTCGATGCCTTCCGGCTGCACACGACCATGCGCATTCAACCAGACCGTCGACAGGCCGGAGTTGATGCCGCCAAGAATATCAGACTCTGCGGTATCCCCCACCATCAGGACGCGATCGCGGTCAGGATTGCCAGCCTGCGTCAGCGCGTAGTCAAAAATACGCGGGTCCGGCTTCGGTACGCCCACCTCTTCGGAGATCACCAGCGCGTCGAAATAATCGCGCAGGCCGGTGCGCTCGAGGCGGATCTGCTGCAGGGCGGTAAAACCGTTGGTGATGATCCCCAGTTTTACCTTGCCTTTTAACGCATTCAGCAGAGAAACCGCGCCCGGCAGTGGCGCACAGATATCCGCCATCGCGTTCAGAAACGCCTCGTTCAGCGTCCCCGGACTGACCTTTAAACGTTCCGCCCAGACGTCAAAGCGCTGGTGCTGAAGTTGTAACGCAGTGATGGCACCGTTCTGGTAATCCACCCACAGCGGCTTGTTCACCGCCTGATAGTCCTGAAAATCTTCAGCGGTGAAGGTCACGCTATAGTCGAGAAACATCCGCTGTAGGCCACCGAACGAATCGAACGTAAACAGCGTTTCGTCGGCATCAAAGAAAATCCAGTCCCATTTCATCGTTACAACCTTATTTTTCGTTATCCAATCGGCAGGGCCATTATGATGGCGTCTTCACGTCCCTCTGTGGTGGGGTAGTAGTTACGGCGGATTGTCGCCTCGTTAAAGCCTAAGCTTTCATAGAGCGCGATGGCGGCGACATTCGACGCACGCACCTCCAGCCACAGGGTGAAAACGTCACGGGTTTCGAGCTCACGGATGAGGTGCTCGAGCAGTTCTCTTCCCAGCCCACGGCGCTGAAACGCGGGATCAACGGCGATGTTAAACAGCGTCGCTTCATCAAGAACAACCTGCGTAATCGCGAAGGCGGCCAAGGTGCCGTCAACGTCCAGGCGGTAGTTCAGGTACCGTTCGCCCTGGTTGCTGGCGAAGGTTTTTTCGCTCCACGGAAAGGCGTGGGCGCGTGTTTCAATCGCAAACGCGGCGGTCAGGTCAGACGTCGTGAGGGAAGAAATCGTGTTCATATTCGCAGATTTGTTGCCATAGCGCGCTTCGCGCTTTTGGGTTGGCTTTCAGTTCGTCCAGCGCTGGCGAGCAGATCTGGCTCCCCTGGAGAGGCATGTCGCTTATCTCCCCGATGCGCCAGCTGTTACAGCGGCTTTCGGGAGGAAGCATCGTGACACGCTCTGGCGTCAGCTGTAAAACCTCGTCGGCCGTCAGCTTCAGGCTGCGAAGGACATCACCGATAAGGGGTTCATTCAGGGCAGGCAGTTCTTCCGCCACCATCACCAGACGTACGTGCGCAGGGATGGAAATGGCGATTTCGCCCTGCAACGCCGTCGGGCGACGCAAAGCCCACTGGGTAATGCCCAGCTGCTGCAACTGCCAGTCTCGTCGGGATGTCATAGGGAAAACTCCTGTCTCTCAGGCGCGCAAATATAGCAAATGTGTCGAAAGTGCGCCATCTACCTACTATAATCCCCGCCTGAGTTTATTGAGGAACAATTCATGTCTGCATTTACCCCGGCAAGTGAAGTCTTGCTGCGCCACAGTGATGATTTCGAACAAAGCCGTATTCTGTTTGCCGGAGATATGCAGGATGACCTGCCTGCGCGTTTCGACTGTGCTGAAAGCCGTGCCCATACGCAATACTACCACCACTGGCAGGTGCTGAGCCGCCAGATGGGCGAGCGTGCGCGCTTTAGCCTGGTGGCAGAACAGAGCGACGTTGCCGACTGCGACACGCTGATCTACTACTGGCCGAAGAACAAACCGGAAGCCCAGTTCCAGCTGATGAACCTGCTCTCCCTGCTGCCCGTTGGCTGCGATATTTTCGTGGTCGGTGAAAACCGCAGCGGCGTGCGTAGCGCTGAACAGATGCTGGAAGGCTACGCGCCGCTGAATAAAGTCGACAGCGCCCGCCGCTGTGGTCTGTACCATGGCCGTCTGGAAAAACAGACAACGTTTGATCCACAGGCTTACTGGGACGAGTACCAGCTTGACGGCCTGACCATCAAAACCCTGCCGGGCGTGTTCAGCCGTGACGCGCTGGATACGGGTAGCAAACTGCTGCTCTCTACCCTGACGCCGCACACCAAAGGCAAAGTACTGGACGTGGGTTGCGGCGCGGGCGTGCTCTCTACCGTGCTTGCCAGCCATTCGCCAAAAGTGCGTTTAACCCTGTGTGATGTCAGCGCCCCGGCGGTAGAAGCCAGCCGCGCAACGCTTACCGCAAACGGCATTGAAGGGGAAGTGGTCGCCAGCAACGTCTTCTCTGACATTACCGGTCGTTTCGACATGATTATCTCCAACCCGCCGTTCCACGACGGTATGGAAACCAGCCTTGAAGCGGCACAAACGCTGATCCGTGGTGCAACCCGTCACCTTAACAGCGGCGGCGAGCTGCGTATCGTGGCGAACGCCTTCCTGGCGTACCCGAAAGTGCTGGACGAAACCTTTGGCTTCCATGAGGTGATCGCCCAGACCGGTCGCTTCAAAGTCTACCGCACCGTCATGACGCGTCAGGCGAAGAAATAATTCGCCATGCAATGCAGGCCGGATGAGCGCAAGCGCCATCCGGCGAGCAGGCGTCTCAGTTCCGGCCATTTTTGCAGCAATCAATAAAAGGTGCGCACTTTTCAGTTGACGTAAAGCTGAAAACATCTAGAATGCGCCTCCGTGGTTACGATACTTTTACAGTATCGATGGTATGCGAAGGTGGCGGAATTGGTAGACGCGCTAGCTTCAGGTGTTAGTGTCCTTACGGATGTGGGGGTTCGAGTCCCCCCCCTCGCACCATAAATCACGTTGATATTGCTCGCACTGGGCGAAGGTGGCGGAATTGGTAGACGCGCTAGCTTCAGGTGTTAGTGTCCTTACGGATGTGGGGGTTCGAGTCCCCCCCCTCGCACCAACGAGGCGATATCAAAAAGAGTAAGATGACTGTGCGAAGGTGGCGGAATTGGTAGACGCGCTAGCTTCAGGTGTTAGTGTCCTTACGGATGTGGGGGTTCGAGTCCCCCCCCTCGCACCAATTATCTTACGTTCCTCTGAAGTCCCTCTTTTTTCCTGTTATTTCAAACTCATCAGAATTACCAGTATTCCACTGACCAGCGCAACGCATGAAGGCAGCAGCACAAAGTGCCGTAATTGCTTATGCCAGATCATCCCTGACGTGACTAACAGCCCTGAAGCAATAATGGCTTTCCAGATATCGATGGAGAGATCGGCAAACAACAGACCGCCAATAATTGCCCCAGGCAGCAACACTCCCCAACCACTTCCCAGCGCTTTGCTCAACATGGTTTGCCCTTTCGCATCAATAATGATAACCAATATCATATGATAACAATTATCATTTGTCAGCATTCATCATCAAAATCCATCGACCTTTACCTTTCCCATAATGACAGGAAATGTCTAAGGTGATAAATTGCTCATCTGTTAACTCCCTATAAAGATTTTCTGATAATTACTATTCATCTTTTTTGCTTTTACTATTTTCTAACAACACCTATTCATTTGTTTTAATTAAATATTAATAAAAAAGCATTACTATGACATCACAATCCTGGCGGTCTTTGGTCAACAGCAAATATCAATTATCTTTACGTTTATTTCTCTTTCTGAATGCAGCCTCAGCGGTGTTCTCGGTAACAAACCCGCTCTATTCTGTACGCCTGTTCTCGTTCCCCCTGGTGGCTATTTTTATTCTCAGCACGGGATTGTTCGCCTGGCACTGGAAAGAGAGAACCCGGAAAATCAATATTCCCGTCGTTTCAGCGATCTTCGGTATTTTGTGGGCCTGGCAAATTGTCTCGAAATTTTCGTTAATTACGCACGATCGGGCGACCTATTTAGTCATGGCACTCTTAACGGTGCTTTTTATTGGCTCTCTGGCATTTGCCAGTAATATCAAGGCATTTACCCTTCATTCATTACCCGCCTTTATTGCCTGCCTGTGGTTAGGCAGTCATGAAAGCTGGCTGAGAATGATCTACTCCTTTGCCCTCCCGGTGGCGGCGATTGGCATACATAACATCCTGCAAAAACGTAACGATCGCTTTGCTCAGACGCTTCTTTCCCAACTCCTGGAAGAACGCGAGACGCTTTCCGATCTCAGCATGATGGACCCGCTCACCGGCCTGTATAACCGTCGCGGCCTGCAAAGCCGACTGGAAAACCTGCCGAGAGTCGATAACGGTGAACACTTCGTTCTGCTGCTGGATATCGACCATTTTAAAGCATACAACGACCATTACGGCCACATGATGGGCGACCAGGCGCTGATCCGCGTCTCAGCGGCGATCCGTGATGCCGTACGCTCGCGTGATATCGTCGCGCGCTTTGGCGGTGAGGAGTTTATGGTATTGCTGACGAGCATCTCGCTCGATCATGCCCGCCAGACGGCTGAGCGCATCCGCCAGAAGGTCTACGATTTAAAAATCCCGCATATGTTCAACGAAAGCGTGGCAACAAACGTCACCATCAGTATCGGTATTGCCATCTACGATGACGATGACCCGGAAGGCGCGCTGGAGAAAGCGGATAAAGCCCTCTACGAAGCGAAGCACATGGGGCGTAATAACATCCTGCTCAGCGACGAGTTGCAGACAGCTTAAGCCCGACATCCCACATTCAGGACAAAAGGCTTGCGATCGTTTTTATCTATAGTTAGGATTGGCAATCATTATCATTTAGATTCCTATCCTTATGGCAACACGTACCGCACAAGCCGTTGACTCACTTCTCTGGCGAGCCCCTCTCTCCACAGGGAGCGCTACGCTTGCGGATGCTATTCGTGACAGGATTGCCGATACCCGCGCGCATCTGCTGGATTTTATCAAGCTGGATGAGCCTCACCCGCATAACACCATGACGCTTGCCGAATGGCAGCGTCCGGCAGAACGCCAGTCACTGCTGGCGGCGTATTCCGACCATATCTATCGCAATCAACCGACCCTTGCGCGGGAAAATAAACCCCTGCTCTCTCTTTGGGCGCAATGGTACATCGGGTTGATGGTCCCGCCGATCATGGTGGCCTTGTTAACCCAGGACACGATGCTGGATCTCTCCCCGGAACATTTCCACGTTGAGTTCCACGAAACCGGGCGTGCGGCCTGCTTTTGGATTGACGTTCATGAAGATATGCGTGCCGGGCAACGCTCAGCTCAGGAGCGCATGGAACAGCTCATCACTCAGGCATTGATGCCGGTAATTGACGTGCTTGAGCAGACGGGAGAAATTAATGGAAAGCTTATCTGGAGTAATACTGGTTATCTGATCCACTGGTATTTGACAGAGATGAAACCGCTGCTGGGCGATGAGAAAGTGGATGCCCTGCGCCAGTCCTGTTTCTTTGCAAAACAGCTTTCTGATGGGCGGGATAACCCTTTATTCCGTACCGTCGTCCCGCGTGACGGCCTTCTGGTGCGTCGGACCTGCTGTCAGCGCAATCGCCTGCCTGACGTTCAGCAGTGCGGGGATTGCACGCTGAAGTAGTGCCGTTTATTGCCCGGCGGCGCTTCGCTTACCGGGCCTACAGCTCCTCAAAACGTAGGCCGGGTAAGGCCCAGCCGCCACCCGGCACAAACGACTCAGGCTACCTGCTGATTTTCCTCTTCCGCATTACGCTGCGCTTCTTCCGCTTCCTGTTCCAGCAACTGCTTCTCGTACACTTTAAAGAACGGGTAGTAGATAATGGCCGATACGCAGGCCAGCACAACGACGAGAATAGCCGCGCGGAAGTCCCAGCCCAGCGCCCATGCCGCGCCTATCGGAGCAGGGGCTGTCCAGGGAACTACTGAGATAACGCGACCAATCAGATCAAACGTCATCGCCGCCCAGGCCAGCACGGCGTTTACCATCGGTGCCAGCAGGAACGGAATAAAGAACACCGGGTTCATGACAATCGGCGTACCAAAGATGACGGGTTCGTTGATGTTAAAGAAGCTGGGCACCACGCTCAAACGTCCAATTGAACGCAGGTGTGCAGAGCGGCTACGCAGATAGCAGATCACCAGCCCCATCGTTGCGCCAGAGCCACCAATCACAATAAAGAACGTCCAGAATGCTTCCATAAAAATGTGTGGCAGAGGTTGGCTTGCCGCCAGCGCGGTCTGGTTAGCGCCCAGGTTGGTCAGCCAGAACATCTGCAGCATCCCGGAGACAATGGCAGCCCCGTGGATACCCGCAAACCACAGCAAGTGACCAATCAATACCGCCAGCAGGATAGCAGGCAGCGAGTCAGCAGCGGACACCAGCGGTTTGAAGATCGACATAATAGCCTGTGGGATCAGCATACCAAACTGAGACTGAATCAGCAGGCTCAGAGGATAGAGCGTTAACACTACCACCAGCACCGGGATCAGGAGATCAAAAGAGTTTTTGATCATCGGAGGAACCTGGTCTGGCAGGCGAATACCGATGTTGTGCGATTTAAGGAAACGCATCATTTCGACGCAGTAAACCGCCACCAGAATGGCGGTAAAGATCCCCGTTCCGCCGAGGCTGTCGACAGGCAGAGTGCCTTTGGTTTTCGGCGCAGCAACCAGCAGAAACGCCATCAGCGACAGCATGGCGCACATGAACGGGTCAAGCTGATGAGATTTCACATAATGCTTGCCCAGGTTGTAGGCGATGGCCGCACAGATATAAATGGACATAATGCCCATCGTCATATCAAACGGGGTGAGAATTTGCCCTTCAAATTGCTTCGCCATATCCAGCCAGGCGCGAGCAAAACCCCAGGTCGTATCAGGTGAGAACGGTGGGTAAGCAAACACCAGCAGAAATGAACCCACAATCATGAAAGGCATCGCTGAGATAAATCCATCACGAATGGCCATAACATGACGCTGGGAAGAGATTCGCCCGGCAATCGGACTGACGTAATTTTCAACGAAACGGAATATCAGATTAAACGCAGCATGGTTGGCAGACATAGCAGCTCTCCTGTCAGACGTTTGTTACGGGCGAATTCGCGCCACACGTTGTTCCATAAATCAGCTTCACAACCTTGCCGGTTTGCGTACCAGCGGTACTGCTCAGAAGAAATGGTTTCATAATTAGCTCTTATTATTGGATACAGGGACGTTACATTCTCAGTATTAATCTCTGATTCACGCTCTGCAACCGGTTACTGTAACCGGTTTCTGTGAATGTGAAGGCGATCCATAAATCGGCTCAACAGGATAATTGTTACTGAAGAGATATTTACAGAACCTAAAGGCTTATGACAGATTACGCAGGATATTTGTCAGGAGGAAACAATGAGTTTGCAGTCTGTACAGCAGTTTTTTGCCGACAACGCACCCGATGTCGAAATCATCGAGCTTAGCCAAAGCACCGCGACCGTGGCCCTGGCTGCTGCAGCGCATAACGTTGAACCGGGTCAAATCGCCAAGACGCTATCGTTAAAGGTTAAAAACGAAGTTATTCTCGTGGTGGCCAAAGGTGACGCGCGGCTGGATAACAAAAAACTGAAAGACGCATTCGGCGCAAAAGCGCGCATGCTGAGCAGTGACGAAGTGGTCACCGTTACGGGTCATCCCGTGGGTGGGGTCTGCCCTTTCGGACTGGAGAATCCCCTTTCGGTTTTCTGCGACGTTTCACTGAAACAGTACGCTGAAGTACTGCCTGCTGCCGGTGCAATTCATAGCGCCGTACGTATTTCCCCCGACAGAATGGCAGAACTGACTGCAGCAAAATGGGTGGATGTCTGCATTTGATTGTTGCGCCAGAAGCGTTCTGGCGCATGACAAACAGCTAAGAGAATGAAGGAACACTCAACGCCGAGCGACGCGGCTCCCGGGCGGGAAGATGAGCGAGGATATCTGCTGCATCCAGTAATCCCACATCAGAATTGACCCCGAGCTTTACCATCGCATTGAACTTGTGCGCCCTGATAGTCTTAATATTGCGCTCAAGCTGTGTCGCGATTTCAGGGATGGAATAGCCCGACGACATATAACGCAGAATTGCCCGTTCGGTGGGGCTCAACATGCGGTTCTGATTCACATACCAGTGATTGTACATGTTGTCGTTTACACGATGCGTTTCGTTAAGAAAGGTCACCATGCCTTCGATCAACTGCTCAAGCGACACCGATTTACTGATTATCCCGTGCAGGCGTGCCGGAGAAAGATGGCAAATCAGCCTCGCTTCTACATCATCGGACGCCAGGACAATACGCTGGATATTGCCGTGTGAGAACATCAGATCACGCAGACTCGCAAGACAGTTACGACGCTCCTCACGCGCATCGGATAATGAGTAAATAACCGAATAAAACGCGGTCTGGGAAAGTGCCTCTTTAAAACTGGCGAATCGACTAAACAGGTGGACCTGATAGCTGCTGAATGCCGGCAAAGCAAAAATATGCTGCAGCCCAACAGCACTCATTACGCAATTTTCGATGACGGCGATATGTCTTGTTGCTGCGGTCTCTTCCATTCCTCAAACTCTCCATAGGCCGACATTAAACTCAGTTCTCGCATCCCCTGTGTACTGCTGATCCAGGCATACATATCGGCATTGCTTCGCAGGGACAACCTGCGCATCGCACTGTTCTTCTGTGCACTGATCGTTTTGTTACTCTTCTTCAATAACGTCGCGATTTGATTAATACACCAGCCTTTCCCCAGCAGTCGCAATACTTTGCGCTCAGAGTGAGTTAGCGCGATAAAGCTCTCGGACTCGTCTTCAGGCTCTGGAGTGTCTGGCATTAACAACGTCTGGCTAATGCGTTCTGCGCGTTCACTTCCGGCACGAATAGCATTAATGACCCCGTCGATCGGTTCCATATCTGACAGCAAGGTGCTTTCAGGACGCATGAGTAATTCTACCGCCAGAGGGTAAAGGGGGCGGGAAACTAAAAAGATCCAATGGATATCCCGATACTGATTCAGCAGCCCGTAATATTGCTCGAGCGTACCGCGAGGATTTCGATAATCACCAGAAATATCCGCAACAACCACACTGGCGCGGCGGAGTTGCAGCAGTGTTAGCTCCTGAATCGAGCGGCAAAAGGTCAGTTCATACTCGGGGAAATGGCGTACCATCACCCCACCAAGCCCGGATTGCATAACCGGTATCTTACTAATCACAACTCCGTGTTTACCTTTCAATGGCAACATAGAACCTCCGAGTCCATTCTTCATTTTCTAAATAGCGATAAAACGCATTGAGATAAAATTATTTCATCCCTGAGTGCACACACCATAAATAATGCTAATTTTAAGAAAATCTTTACAAGATTAAGAAATGCCCAAAACAGGGTTAATATCTCATAAATAACAACCGAATTTAATTACAGTTAGCTGAAAAGAACGAAAATATAAAATTAGAAATACTTAATATATGCGAGATATATTTTTACCTTCTAAATATTCACAAAATAAATATTCTTAATCGCTTTCCTTCACTCTCGCTCGTGAGGCTGTTTGCACAAATCTTGATCTGACCCAGAGCAAGTGGCACCGCACTTTGTGCTAAAAATAGGCATTCCGGGCCAACAGGCAAGCTATCCATCCTCTCTTCAGGGCAATACATGCAAGATCGGTCAACACAACGCGCAACGACGCGGATATGTATTCAATGTGGGCTTTTTCTCTTACAGCACGGGGCTGAAAGCGCCCTTGTCGAGGAACTCTCAACGCGTCTTGGCGTGGCGCTCGGCATGGACAGCGTCGAAAGCTCCATCTCGTCAAACGCCATTGTACTGACCACCATAAAAGACGGGCAGTGCCTGACGTCCACCCGTAAAAATCACGATCGCGGCATCAATATGCACGTCGTGACGGAAGTGCAGCACATCGTCATTCTTGCTGAGCATAAGCTGCTGGATCTGAGAGACATTGAGAAACGGTTCGCGCAAATTAAACCGTTACGCTATCCGCGCTGGCTGGTGGTGGTCATGGTTGGGCTGTCGTGCGCCTGTTTTTGCAAACTCAACCAGGGCGGATGGGACGGTGCCATTATCACCTTTTTCGCCAGCAGTATCGCCATGTATGTCCGCCAGCTGTTGACCCACCGGCAACTGCACCCGCAAATTAACTTTTGCATTACCGCTTTTGTCGCCACTACGGTTTCTGGCCTGCTGCTGCGCCTGCCGCAATTTGCAAACACCCCGACGATTGCCATGGCCGCCAGCGTGCTTCTGCTGGTCCCGGGCTTCCCGCTGATTAACGCCGTGGCTGACATGTTTAAAGGGCACATCAATACCGGCCTGGCGCGCTGGGCGATAGCCAGTCTTCTGACGCTCGCCACCTGCATCGGCGTGGTCATGGCGATGACGCTGTGGGGGTTACGCGGATGGGCATAATCGAATTTCTCTTTGCGCTGGCGCAGGACATGCTTCTGGCCGCCATTCCCGCCGTCGGCTTTGCAATGGTGTTCAACGTGCCGCAGCGGGCGTTGCCCTGGTGTGCACTGCTGGGTGCCATTGGTCACGGTTCACGTATGGTCATGATGACGGCTGGTTTCAACATCGAATGGTCAACGTTTATAGCCTCGATGCTGGTCGGCAGCATTGGCATTCAGTGGTCGCGCTGGTATCTGGCGCATCCAAAGGTCTTTACCGTGGCGGCCGTTATTCCGATGTTCCCGGGCATCTCCGCCTATACCGCGATGATTTCAGCGGTAAAGATCAGCCATTTTGGTTACACCGAGCCGCAAATGATCCTCCTGCTGAGCAACTTCCTGAAGGCGTCTTCCATTGTCGGGGCGCTCTCCATCGGCCTGTCGATTCCCGGCTTGTGGCTTTACCGCAAGCGCCCGCGCGTTTGAGATTTGTGTTATCACGCTGCCATGGTAATAATCCCTGCATTCTGTTTGGTGACGATAAGGAAAGGATGTGGCTAACCCTGGCAGCGAAAACCCGGAACACAATGAAGGCAGCCTGAAGGAAAACATTTTCCAGAGCGCTATTGCGCTGTTTGCCGAATATGGGCTAAACGGTGCCCGCATGGAGCAAATCGCCGAGAAAGCCGGCACGACCAAACGGATGGTGGTATATCACTTTAAGAATAAAGAAAACCTGTATCTTCTGGCCCTGGAGTACGTTTACACCCAGATCCGCGCCAGTGAGAAACGGCTCAGACTTGCCGGTATGCCACCGGTAGAAGCGCTGGTTCATCTTGTTGAAGCGACCTTTGACTACCACGCCGACCACCCGGACTACATTCGCATCATCTGTATGGAGAACATGCAGCGCGGCCGCTTCATGCAGCAGTCCAGCTACCTGCGCCAGGTTAACCGCAGCGCGCTGGAACTGCTGGAAGCCATTCTGCAGCGCGGGAAAGAGAAGCAGCTGTTCAATCAGACGGTAGACGCGCGCGACCTTCACCGTCTGATCAGCAGCTTCAGCTTCCACTATGTCGCCAACAGCTACACCTTTACGCTGTTGTTCGAAGAGGGAGCAGACGAAGCCGCGCAGCGTCAGCACTACCGCAAAATGGCGGTCCAGGTGGCACTGCGCTATACGTGCCCATAAAATAGCTTGCAATTATATCGCGCACTATCTATATTCATCTCATGAACGCAAAAACGAACGACACCAATGCGGCGCTGCTGCTGGATAACCAGCTCTGTTTTGCCCTCTACTCGGCAAACCTGGCGCTTAACAAGCTGTACCGGCAACTGCTGGCACCGCTGAACCTGACCTACCCGCAGTACCTGGTCATGCTGGTACTTTGGGAGCAGGATGACGTGACGGTGTCGGAGATTGGCGAACGGCTGTTTCTTGACTCAGCCACGCTGACGCCGCTGTTAAAGCGTCTGGAAAGCGCCGGGCTGATCAACCGCCACCGTTCCCGTAAAGACGAACGCCAGGTTGCGGTCACCCTGAGCGATGCCGGGCGTGCACTCCAGCAACAGGCCGTGGGGATCCCTCACGCGGTTGGGTGCGCAGCGCAATGCGATACCGACACGATGCTGGCGCTTAAGCAGCAGCTTGAGCTTTTGCGACAACAGTTACACCACGCGTAAGGCTATACTTTATGCGTCTTTCTTTACCTATATATATCGCACGCTATTTAATAGCACACATAAATGTAAGATGAGGAACCTGCCATGTCTTTAGAAAAAGTTGTCTACAATGCCAAAGCCAAAGCCACCGGAGGCCGTGACGGCCGCGCGACCTCTTCCGACGGCGTCCTGGACGTTAAACTGGGTGTGCCAAAAGAGATGGGCGGCATGGGCGGCGAAGTGACCAACCCGGAACAGCTGTTCGCTGCGGGCTACTCCGCCTGCTTCCTGGGCGCGATGAAGTTTGTGGCCGCTCGTGACAAATTCGCGCTGCCGAAAGAGGCGTTTATCGAAGGTGAAGTCGGCATTGGCCCGCTGCCAACCGGTTTTGGTATCGAAGCGAAGCTGAACATTCACGTTGAAGGTATGGATCCTGCGGAAGCGAAAAAACTCGTGGATGCAGCGCACATCGTTTGCCCATACTCTAACGCCACGCGCGGCAATATCGACGTTACGCTGAACATCATCGCGTGATAACTGCCTGATGGCGCTGCGCTTATCAGGCCTACAACTGTAGCCCCGGTAAGCGCAGCGCCACCGGGGAAATCCCCTCCTTTCCTTTCCCCTCTCTGTGCTACCATAAGCCCATATCACGCCCGTAGTAACCCAGTAGAGATAGCGTTATGTCCTCCAGAATCCTGACCACCAGCATTGCTGGCATTGATGCCTTTATGCGCGATCCCCGCGGCGTGCTGACCAATGCCGAAGGCGGTACCCTCGCCGTGTTTGCCGATAACGCCCCGGCGTTTTACGCAATCACGCCGGAACGTCTGGCGCAGCTGTTGGATATCGAATCGCGGCTGTCGCGCCCGGCCAGTGATGTCACCCTGGATAACCAGTTCTTCGACGAACCGGAAAACGCGCCCGTTGCCATACCGATGGGGAAATTCCCCATGTACGCGGGCTGGCAACCGGATGCCGATTTTCAGCGCCAGGCGGCACTGTGGGGGATTGCGCTCTCGCAGCCGGTCACGCCCGAAGAGCTGGCCGCGTTTACCGCTTACTGGCAGGCGGAAGGAAAAGTGTTTCACCATGTGCAGTGGCAGCAAAAGCTCGCGCGCAGTATTCAAATCAACCGCGCCAGCAACAATGGCCAGCCCAAGCGCGATATCAACGCGTTTTCTGAACCGGACAAACAGATCCCTAATGGATTCCGAGGTGCGAAATGAAGAACGTCGGCGACCTGATGAAACGTCTGCAAAAAATGATGCCAGCTAACGTGAAGCCAGCCTTCACAACGGGTGAAGAGCTGCTGGCGTGGCAAAAAGAGCAAGGTGAAATACGTGCGGCGGCGCTCGCCCGTGAGAACCGTGCGATGAAAATGCAGCGCACCTTTAACCGCTCGGGTATCCGCCCGCTTCATCAGAACTGCTCGTTTGATAACTACAACGTCGAGTCGCAGGGACAAATGAATGCGCTGAGTCAGGCACGTCAGTACGTGGACGAGTTTGATGGCAACATCGCCAGCTTCATTTTCAGCGGCAAGCCCGGCACCGGGAAAAACCACCTTGCAGCGGCCATCTGCAACGAGCTGCTGCTGCGGGGTAAATCCGTATTGATCATCACCGTGGCCGATATCATGTCTGCCATGAAAGAGACGTTCAGCAACCGCGAAACCAGCGAAGAACAGCTGCTTAATGACCTGAGCAACGTTGACCTGCTGGTCATCGACGAGATTGGCGTTCAGACGGAATCCCGCTATGAAAAAGTCATCATCAACCAGATCGTTGACCGCCGCTCTTCGTCCAAGCGACCAACCGGAATGCTGACAAACCACAATATCGACGAAATGACCCGTCTGCTGGGAGAACGCGTAATGGATCGCATGAAGCTCGGCAACAGCCTGTACGTCATCTTTGACTGGGAAAGTTATCGCAGCCGCGTCACCGGCAAAGAGTATTAAGACAGTTCCAGGAATCGCGCGCGGCGCGGAGGTATATACTGGAACCACTTCCGGCCCTAAACGGACCTTTTTGAGAAAGCCATTATGAAAAAACAGTTACTTATCAGCACACTTTTCGGTGCACTGCTGGCAACCAGCGCGGCGCAGGCAGCGTCATGGCAGGAGTCACTTTCCAGCGCAGCCAACGAACTGACCAAAGAGAGCGGCAGCACGCAGGGGGGACTGTCTGCCTCTTCCCTCACCAGCCTGCTGGGTAACAGCTCCCAGAGCCTGAGCGCGGGTACGATGAACAACGCGGCGGGGATCCTGGAATATTGTGCGAAGCAGAAGCTGGCTTCCGTCACCGATGCGCAAAACGTAAAAAACCAGGTGCTGGGTAAACTGGGTCTGGACACGCAGGAGCAGAAAGCGGACACCAACTATATGGACGGTATTCAGGGCCTGTTGAATGCGCAAAACGGTCAGCAGCTGAACCTGAGCACCATCGGTAACTCCTCTCTGGCAAAACAGGTGAAAACCAAAGCCTGCGATCTGGTGCTGAAGCAAGGCGTTAATTTCATCTCCTGATTGACCCCATTTTCTGCCACAACATGCCGCGTTTGTTACGTTAGTCTTACGGCGCGGCGTTAAACGACTGTTTTCCTGCCTTACCACCGTCTCAGCGTCCGCATGCCAGGATGCGACCGCCTTCAAAAAAACGATTTTCTAAACCAAATCCTAACAACAGCACACTTTCGTGACACTAAAATTGCAGCTAAACGACATCGCCATTACATTGTATTACCCAAAAAATAATCAGTTAGCCAGCAAAGCGTCTGGCGTCATGAGGATATGCTGTTGTCAGAGTTAATGTCCCTTATCCTTTTCCTGGCTTCCGTTGGCGTTTACGCCTGGAAAGCGGGCCGAAACACCTGGTGGTTTATTGCCACGCTGGTGGTGCTCGGCATTTTTATTGTTTTGAACATTACGTTATACGCCAGCGATTACTTTACCGGTGACGGTATTAATGATGCGGTACTCTACACCCTGACGAATAGCCTGACGGGCGCAGGGGTTGGTAAGTACATACTTCCCGGTCTGGGCGTGGTATTTGCTCTGGTTGCTATTTTTGGTTCCCTTGCCTGGGTGCTGCGTCGTCGTCGCCATCACCCGCACCATCATGGCTACAGTCTGCTGGCGCTGTGCCTGGCGTTGGCCTCTGTTGACGCCAGCCCGGCATTCCACCAAATCACCGAACTGGTGAAATCCCAGTCGCGCGAGGGTGACCCCGATTTCGTGGCGTATTACAAAGAACCCGCGAAGAAGATCGACAATCCGAAGCTCAACCTCGTCTATATCTACGGCGAGAGCCTGGAGCGCACCTATTTTGATAACGATGCCTTCCCGAACCTGACCCCGGATCTGGGGCCCCTGAAAAACGAAGGTCTCGATTTCAGCCACACCATGCAGTTACCCGGCACCGATTACACCATCGCCGGTATGGTTGCGTCGCAGTGCGGTATCCCGCTGTTCGCGCCTTTTGAGGGCAACGCCTCGGCGTCCATGTCGAGCTTCTTCCCGCAAAATGTCTGTCTTGGCGATATCCTGAAAAATTCCGGCTACGAAAACTACTTTATGCAGGGCGCAAACCTGCGTTTCGCTGGCAAAGATGTGTTCCTGAAATCACACGGCTTTGACCACCTCTACGGCTCTGAAGAGTTAAAAACCCTCGTCGCGGACCCGAGCTACCGTAACGACTGGGGCTTCTACGACGATACGGTACTGGACGAGACCTGGCAAAAATTCGAGGAACTCTCCCGCGCGGGCAAACGCTTCTCGCTCTTCGCCCTGACCGTGGATACCCATCATCCGGATGGATTTGTCTCTCGTACCTGTAAACGCAAAAATTATGACATCAATGGCAAGAGTAATACGTCATTTAGCGCCGTCACCTGCAGCCAGGAACATATCGCCGCACTGATCGACAAAATCAAAGCCTCGCCGTATTTCAAAAACACGGTGATTGTGGTGTCGTCTGACCATCTGGCGATGAAAAACAGCGCCTGGGATGAGCTTAACAAGCAGGACCGCAGCAACCTGTTCTTCATCCTGCGCGGCGACCAGCCTCAGCAAGAGGTGATCGCCACCAAGCGTAACTCGATGGATAACGGCGCCACGGTGCTGGACATACTGGGCGGCGATAACTTTATTGGCCTTGGCCGCAGTACGCTGTCCGGGCAATCGCTCTCAGAAGTGTTCCTCAACATGAAGGAGAAAATCCTGGCGTGGAAGCCGGATATCATCCGCCTGTGGAACTTCCCGAAAGAGATGAAAGACTTCACCATCGACCAGGATAAAAAAATGATTGCCTTCTCCGGCAGTCACTTCCGCCTGCCGCTGCTGCTGCGCGTGTCGGACAACCGCGTCGAACCGCTGCCGGAAAGTGAATACTCCGCACCGCTGCGTTATCAGCTGGCTGACTTCGCCCCGCGCGACAATTTTGTCTGGATCGACGCGTGCTACAAGATGGGCCAGCTCTGGTCGCAGCCGCTGGCCCTGTCGACCGACTGGTGTGTCGCTCAGGGACAGCTCGGCGGAGAGCAGTCCGTCCAGCATGTTGATAAAAAACAGTGGAAAGGCAAAACGGCGTTTAACGATACGGTTATCGATACCGCGCGCTATCAGCGTAACGTCGACATGCTGAAGATTGTCGATAACGACATTCGCTATAAAGCGGACAGTTTTATCTTTAACGTGGCCGGCGCGCCGGAAGAGGTCAAACAGTTCAGCGGCATCTCCCGGCCGGAATCCTGGGGACGCTGGTCCAACGCCCAGCTGGGTGACGAAGTGAAAATTGAGTATGCCCATCCGCTGCCGGAAAAATTCGATCTGGTGATCACGGCCAGAGCATTCGGGCCCAATGCTAACCGCCCTATCCCGGTGCGCGTGGGGGATAAAGAGCAGATCCTGACGCTTGGCAATGACGTAAGCACCACCACGCTGCATTTCGACAATCCGTCGCGCAGCAGCACGCTCGTCATCGTTCCGCCAGACCCGCAGTCCACTAACGAAGGCAACATCCTCGGCCATTCCCCGCGACAGCTTGGGATCGGGATGGTGGAAATTAAAATTATCAGTCGCGACAGTTAATATCCTCTCTGCCCGGCGTTCCGCCGGGCAATTTCAAAATTATAAAAAGCTTTATGCTTATTATAAAACAGAGAAAATCACTATATTTAATGCAATTTCATCTATATACATATTAGTATAGGCTCAGGATGTAGAGTATTGCCCTACTTTGATTTTCATGAGGACCCTCTGGCTCCCTCACGTTAACGGGCGACACCTGACATGACTCTCTCACGCAGCACCCACGTCGACTTTCACGTCATCGTTCTGAGCGATAACTATTTCCTGTGGCTTGGTCTGAAAACGCTTATTTCGATGATGATGACGCCGCGTCCTGATATTTTCTGGCTCAACAGCGTCAGCCCGGAAACCCTCTTGCGCATGCGCGAGCAAATCATGAAAGAGACCACCGATAACGGCTGGCTTATATTTACGGACGAATGCCGCGTGAACGACATCAACGTCTATCTGCCTGCCGGGCGCGTCAGGGTGCTGGCTGGAAACATCTCGATAATTCAGCTCAGCCAGCATTTGAGAAACGCCGATTTCACCCAGCGCTACCGTCCTGATGCTAACCTCACACGCTCTGAACTGCGGGTGTGCACCCTGCTCAGTCAAGGGATCAGCCTGGTTCGCATTGCGCAACTGCTGAATAAATCCCCCAAAACCATCTATACCCACAAGCGTAACGCGATGACCAAATTCCGCTGCCAGAACCTGGCGGAGTTTCACCGTAAAATCTGCCTGCTGGAACAGCAATCGTTCTACCTCTGACGGCGCTCATTTATTAATCAGCGTGAATACCCGCCTGGATCAATGTTATCGGTAACAAAGCAGTTAGAATACCCAGCTTCTTAGATGAATAGCACGCGTACTATTCACCATATGTATTTTCCCAACTGCTCTTTTGACAATACTCTATGAAATACCTGCTCGCTGATACCCTCGTCTATAACGATGAAGACGGTTCCGTTTCACTTGTTGCTACGCCAGATGTCGAACCCCAGGTGATGACGGCAACCGCCAACAGCATTATGAAAATGCTGGTGCTCCATCACGGTAACGTCGTCGAACGCGAGGCGTTCCTGCATGACGTGTGGGATGAGCGCGGCCTGCAGGGCTCCAACAATTCACTTAATCAGTACATCAGTATCCTGCGGAAACTGCTGGCAAGCCTCGTGCCCGAGATGGTGTTTATTGTCACCGTGCCCAAAGTGGGCTTTATGCTGAGCGCGGACATCACGGTCCATTCCCAGGCTGAAAAATCTGATTGCCCAGCCTCAGCCAGTAGGCCGTATCGTTTTCAGCCTCAACTGCTGTTCTGTAGCGGGCTGACGCTTGTGGTGCTGGCGCTGTGCATCTGGATAGTCGCGATCAAGCAAAACCAGCAGCATGCAGAAATGCATCTTCTGACACATTTCGGTGAATGTCCGGTCTACACCTTCTCACCGCTGGCAGATGTGTTTCGCAACAAGGCAATAGCGCTGGCACAAGCGATACAGCGCGACGGCAACCTGCCGTGCCTGAAAAACTCCCTCTTTTATCTGCACATTCAGAACACGCTCTTCTACGGCCATGAAGGAAGGATGGTGCTTTCACAATGCTCCTTGTCGAAAGAGAATACCGCCAGCGCCTGCCGCACGCTTTATGCCTACGAATGGTGAATCATGACGCGTAAAAAAATAGGGCTGGTTATCGCCTTCAACCTGCTGTTAATCATCATGGCCGTGGCATGGTACCGACATACACCGCCCCTGCCCGTCATTTGCGAAGGCAACTTGACCTTCACGCAGCAGCGTGACGACAACAACTTCACGTTCGACGGCGAGATCCTGATGCGATTTCACCCCGACGGCACGGGTTACTTCACGCTCAACGGGAATGTGCAGAATATCCGGCAGGGCTGGGAAGTCTCCCGTCAGGAAACGTTTAACTGGCGGCACATGCACGACACGCTTTTTGAAATCGCCATTATCAAGGTCGAGCGATTTAGCCACGATGAATTACCCGATGGGGTATTTGAGAAATACGTTGCTGGCTTAACGCCGGGACAGAAAAGGCTACTGACCATCGAACGCACGCCGGAGGAGGCGATGGTGATCGGCAATTTCTACTCGCCGCTGCTGATCTGCTCGGAATAAACAGATCAGGCTATACTTGCCGCCATGAAAATCACCTTCCGCCCCACCACTGCGCATGACGTTGCCAGTCTGCCCGCCATTGAGCGCGCGGCAGGCCAGCGTTTTCGAGCCTGGCCTGAACTGGCCTGGCTCGCTGATGGCGACGTCATTTCCGTTGAACAGCATCGCGACTATGTCGAACAGGGCCTGAGCTGGCTGGCGCTGGCAGCGGATCGTCCTGTGGGTTTTCTCCTCGCAGAAGCCCATCCTTTGTCGTTGTTTATCGTGGAGCTTTCGGTTGATCTGGACTGGCAGGGAAAAGGAATAGGTCGGCAGCTCATCGCCTGTGCGGCTGAGCATGCCCGTAAAAAGGGGCTGACGTCACTGACGTTAACGACGTTCCGGGACGTGCCGTGGAATGCGCCATTCTATGAAAAGCTGGGGTTTGAATACGTCACTGAACTCACGCCTGAACTGGGTGAAAAACGTGAAGAAGAAGCAGCGCACGGCTTAGCGTATAACTCCCGCTGCGCTATGCGTCTGCCGCTTTGATATCGCCCGGTGGCGCTTCGCTTACCGGGCCTACAAATCCCTGAACCGTAGGCCGGGTAAGGCGTAGCCGCCACCCGGCACAACGCGCTGGATTAGAACGTTTCCCAGTTATCACCCGCGTCGGCCGTCGCGGCTTTACGCGACATCACCGGGGTGACAACGTTTTTCGCTGACGCGAACTCGCGCGCTTTCATCTGCTCCTGCTGAATGCGGAACACCGCCACGGCCTGGGTCAGACGGCTCGCCTGCTCTTCCAGTGCGGCAGCCGCTGCGGCAGATTCCTCAACCAGCGAGGCGTTCTGCTGGGTCACGCGATCCATCTCCGCGACCGCCAGGCCGACCTGGTCGATACCGCGGCTCTGCTCGTCAGACGCAGACGCAATTTCACCCATGATGTCCGTCACGCGGGTTACCGCATTCACGATCTCACCCATGGTTTCCCCCGCGCTCTCTACCAGAGTAGAGCCCACTTCCACGCGGCTGACGGAGTCTTCAATCAGGCTCTTGATTTCACGAGCCGCCTGGGCGCTACGCTGCGCCAGGTTACGGACCTCGCCTGCAACAACGGCAAAGCCACGGCCCTGTTCACCGGCACGCGCCGCCTCTACCGCCGCGTTCAGCGCCAGAATGTTGGTCTGGAAGGCAATGCCGTCGATCACGCTGATAATATCGGCAATTTTCTGCGAACTGCCCGCGATGTCACGCATGGTTTGCACCACGTTATCCACCACTTTACCGCCTTTCTGCGCGGTCTCAGACGCGCTCAGCGCCAGGTTGCTCGCCTGGCGGGCGTTTTCGGCGTTCTGCTTCACGGTGGCGGTCAGCTCTTCCATGCTGGCCGCGGTCTCTTCCAGGGAGGCGGCCTGCTGCTCGGTACGGGAAGAGAGATCGTTGTTACCCATCGAGATTTCGCTCGCGCCGCTGTAGATGGCATTGGCACCGTTACGCACGTCGCCGACGGTACGCACCAGCTCGCCCTGCATGTGGCGCAGCGAGTCGGCCAGTTCACCCATCTCATTGGAACCTTCAACATCGATGCGCTTCACCAGGTCGCCGCTGGCGATATGGCGAATGCTGTCGATCAGGCGATTCAGCGGAGAAATCAGCGCCTGCTTGATGCCCAGCCAGACGGCGACAATCACCACCACCACGGCAATCAGCACGCTAATCAGCACCCAGATAGCCTGGCTGTAAGAGCTGTTGCTGTCTTTCACCGCCGTTTCATACAGCTTGTCGTTCTGCTGCAGGTAGCTCACGTACTGCTTCTCAAAACCGTCCTGATAGCTCTGGGTCGGCTGGTCGAAGAAGGCGTTGATTTTCCCCGCACCCAGCAGCTGAATCAGCTCAGCCAGCGCGCCGTGGTAGATCTCGTAATTACGTTTGATTTCCAGCGCAGCGGCGTCGCTCTGACGCGGATCGCGCGGCAGGGCTTCGTAATCCGCCCAGTTTTTTTCCGCCTGCTTCAGCGAGGCAGACGCAATCTGCATCAGATCGTTAACGGTCGCGCCGCTACCGATGTTGCTCTGATCCATCATGTAGCGGATACCCGCGCGGTTCAGGGTATTACGGGTTTGCAGCAGGGCAACCCAGCTCCCGTTGAGGGTGGATTGTTGCTGGCGAATGGTTTGCAGGACGGTGAAATTCTCTTTGTCATTCTTCAGGGCATTAAAGAAAAGACCACCGGATGTGAGTTGTAAAAGGCCAAATATCGCTAAAACCAGCAGTAAGCTGGTGACAATCTTGATACGGTTTAACATGTTTTCTCTTCCTCAGACAGATACAGAATTTTCGGCCTGGAAAGGGAAAACTTTACGAAAATCATCCTGGAATTTGTGGTTTTTACTCTTCTTCCCGCGCTGCGTTATCCCGGTTTCCGAGTTCAATAAACTCTTCCAGCAGCGCCGTCAGCTGCTTCATCTTCTCCGGCGTGTATTCCGCCTCAATCTGCCGATACGCCTCTTCGACCTGCGCCTGGGCGTGTTCATACAGCGCATTCCCCTCTTTGGTCAGCGACACGTACAGCTTGCGCTGGTCGTTCACCGGCTTTAAGCGCAGCACCAGGCCGTCGCGCTCCATGCGCGTCAGAATGCCGGTCAGGCTCGGGCGCAAAATGCAGGTGCGAAACGCCAGATCGTGAAAATCCATCGACGGATGTTCAGCCAAAACGCGCACAATGCGCCACTGCTGCTCGGTCAGGTTATGCCGCTTCACAATCGGACGGAAGTAGGACATCGCCGCTTCCCGCGCCTGCAGCAGCGCGATGGTTAATGAGTCATGCATAGCCTCTCCCTTCACATCATTAACAAGTAAACAATCACTAAAAGACGCTTTTATAAACAAAACGTTTTCCGTCAAAAAGTCTAACAGAAACCATCCAGTTTTATTAACAACCTGATTTATATATAAATAAAAACCAATTTGTAAATTTATTGTTATTCATATCACAAATTTTTCACTTCTGATTGCGAAATAAACAGCAAAAGCATAAAACCAGATCATTAACATATTAACGAAATCATAACCCGGACCTCCGGGGTGAGGAGTATGTGAATGAAAGGTACCGTTTTTGCCGTCGCCCTCAACCATCAAAGCCAGCGTGATGCCTGGCGTGAAGCGTTTGAAAAAGCCCCTTACAGCACGCCGCCGAAAACAGCCGTGTGGTTTATCAAACCGCATAACACGGTGATCCGCGCGGGCGAGCCGATCCCCTTCCCGCAGGGGGAAACGGTGCTAAGCGGCGCGACGGTGGCGCTGGTCGTAGGCAAAACCGCCAGCAAGGTGCGCGTGGAGGACGCCGCGGCGTACATCGCGGGATACGCGCTGGCCAACGAGGTGAGCCTGCCGGAAGAGAGCTTCTACCGCCCGGCCATCAAGGCCAAGTGCCGGGACGGGTTTTGCCCGCTCGGCGAGCTGGCCGCCGTTGATAGCGTGGATAACCTGACCATCATCACCGAGATTAACGGTCGCGAAGCGGACCACTGGAACACCGCCGAACTGCAGCGCAGCGCCGCCGGGCTGCTGAGCGCCCTCAGCGAGTTCGCCACCCTCAATCCCGGCGATGCGATATTGATCGGTACACCGCAAAGCCGCGTTGAGCTCCGCCCGGGCGATCGCGTGCGCATTCTCGCTGAAGGCTTTCCGCCGCTGGAAAACCCGGTGGTGGACGAGCGCGACGTCACTATTGCACACAGCACGCCGCCGCACGCCACGCTGTTTGCCCTCGGTCTGAACTATGCCGATCACGCCAGCGAGCTGGACTTCAAGCCGCCCAGCGAGCCGCTGGTATTTATCAAAGCGCCAAACACCTTCAACGGCGATAACCAGACGTCGGTGCGCCCGAATAATATCGAATACATGCATTACGAAGCGGAGCTGGTGGTGGTCATCGGTAAAACCGCGCGTAAGGTCAGCGAAGCCGAGGCGATGGACTATGTTGCGGGCTATACGGTCTGCAACGACTACGCCATCCGCGACTACCTGGAAAACTACTACCGTCCGAACCTGCGGGTAAAAAGCCGCGACGGGCTGACGCCCATTTCCCCCCACATCGTGCCGAAAGCGGCGATTCCCGACCCGCACAACCTCACCCTGCGCACCTTCGTCAACGGCGAGCTGCGCCAGGAAGGGACCACCGCCGATCTCATTTTCAGCATTCCGTTCCTGATTGCGTACCTGAGCGATTTTATGACCCTGCAGCCGGGCGACATGATCGCCACCGGCACGCCGAAGGGGCTGTCCGACGTGGTGCCGGGCGATGAAGTGGTGGTGGAAGTGGAGGGCGTGGGGCGCCTGGTGAACCGAATTGTCAGCGAGGAGACTGCAAAATGAAAAAGATTAACCACTGGATAAACGGTAAAAACGTCGCGGGAAGCGAGTACTTCCACACCACCAACCCGGCCTCCGGCGAGGTGCTGGCGGAAGTCGCCTCCGGCGGTGAAGCTGAAATTCACCAGGCCGTCGCCGCCGCCAAAGAGGCATTCCCGAAGTGGGCCAACCTGCCGATGAAGGAGCGCGCGCGCCTGATGCGCCGTCTGGGCGACCTGATCGACCAGAACGTGCCCGAGATCGCCGCCATGGAAACCGCCGACACCGGCCTGCCGATCCACCAGACCAAAAACGTGCTCATTCCGCGCGCCTCGCACAACTTCGAGTTCTTCGCCGAGGTGTGCCAGCAGATGAACGGCAAAACCTACCCGGTCGACGACAAGATGCTCAACTACACCCTGGTGCAGCCGGTGGGCGTCTGCGCGCTGGTGTCGCCGTGGAACGTGCCGTTTATGACCGCCACCTGGAAGGTCGCGCCCTGCCTGGCACTCGGAAACACCGCGGTGCTGAAGATGTCTGAACTCTCTCCGCTGACCGCCGACCGTCTGGGCGAGCTGGCGCTGGAGGCGGGCATTCCGGCGGGCGTGCTCAACGTGGTGCAGGGCTACGGTGCGACGGCAGGCGACGCGCTGGTGCGCCATCACGACGTGCGCGCCGTCTCCTTCACCGGCGGCACCGCCACCGGGCGCAACATCATGAAAAATGCCGGGCTGAAGAAATACTCCATGGAGCTGGGCGGCAAATCCCCGGTGCTGATTTTTGAAGATGCCGACATCGAGCGCGCGCTGGACGCCGCCCTGTTCACCATCTTCTCGATCAACGGTGAGCGCTGCACCGCGGGCTCGCGCATCTTTATCCAGCAGAGCATCTACCCGGAATTCGTGAAGCGCTTTGCCGAGCGCGCCAACCGCCTGCGCGTTGGGGATCCAAACGATCCGAATACCCAGATTGGCGCGCTCATCAGCAAGCCACACTGGGAGAAGGTCTCCGGCTACATCCGCCTCGGCATTGAGGAAGGCGCGACCCTGTTGGCGGGCGGCCCGGACAAACCGACCGATCTGCCTGCGCACCTGAAGGGCGGCAACTTCCTGCGCCCCACCGTGCTGGCGGACGTCGACAACCGCATGCGCGTGGCGCAGGAGGAGATCTTCGGGCCGGTGGCCTGCCTGCTGCCGTTTAAGGACGAAGCGGAAGGCCTGCGCCTGGCCAACGACGTGGAGTACGGCCTGGCGTCGTACATCTGGACCCAGGACGTCAGCAAAGTGCTGCGCCTGGCGCGCAGCATCGAAGCGGGCATGGTGTTCGTGAACACCCAGAACGTGCGCGACCTGCGCCAGCCGTTTGGCGGCGTGAAGGCCTCTGGCACCGGCCGCGAGGGCGGCGAGTATAGCTTCGAGGTGTTCGCGGAGATGAAGAACGTCTGCATCTCCATGGGCGACCATCCGATTCCAAAATGGGGGATCTGATCATGGGTAAATTAGCGTTAGCGGCAAAAATCACCCACGTACCGTCGATGTACCTCTCCGAACTGCCGGGGAAAAACCACGGCTGCCGCCAGTCGGCCATCGACGGGCATAAAGAAATCAGCAAGCGCTGCCGCGAGCTGGGCGTGGACACCATCATCGTGTTCGACACCCACTGGCTGGTGAACAGCGCCTACCACATCAACTGTGCGGACCATTTTGCGGGCGTCTACACCAGCAACGAGCTGCCGCACTTTATCCGCGACATGACCTACGACTACGACGGCAACCCGGCGCTCGGCCAGCTGATTGCCGACGAGGCGGTGAAGCTCGGCGTACGCGCCAAAGCGCACAACATCCCGAGCCTCAAGCTGGAGTACGGCACGCTGGTGCCGATGCGCTACATGAACGCGGATAAGCACTTCAAGGTGATCTCCATCTCGGCGTTCTGCACGGTTCACGACTTTGCCGACAGCCGCCGGCTGGGCGAGGCCATCGTCAGCGCGATTGAGAAATACGACGGCACCGTGGCGGTGCTCGCCAGCGGCTCGTTGTCGCACCGCTTTATCGACGACCAGCGCGCGGAGGAAGGGATGAACAGCTACACCCGTGAGTTTGACCGTCAGATGGACGAGCGCGTGGTGAAGCTGTGGCGCGAGGGCCAGTTCAAAGAATTCTGCAGCATGCTGCCGGAATACGCCGACTACTGCTATGGCGAGGGCAACATGCACGACACGGTGATGCTGCTGGGCATGCTCGGCTGGGACAACTACGACGGCAAGGTGGAGTTCCTCACCGAGCTGTTCGCCAGCTCCGGTACCGGCCAGGTTAACGCCGTTTTCCCGCTGCCCGCATAAGGAGCCACCATGCCGCACTTTATTGCTGAATGCACCGACAACATCCGCGAGCAGGCCGACCTGCCGGGGCTGTTCGCCAAAGTCAACGAGGCGCTCGCCGCCACGGGCATCTTCCCCCTCGGCGGTATCCGCAGCCGCGCCCACTGGCTGGACACCTGGCAGATGGCCGACGGCAGGCACGATTACGCCTTTGTGCATATGACGCTGAAGATTGGTGCCGGGCGCAGCCTGGAGAGCCGGGAAGAGGTCGGTGAAATGCTGTTTGGGCTGATCAAAACGCACTTCGCGGAGCTGATGGCCGCCCGCTATCTGGCGCTGTCGTTCGAGCTCGACGAGCTGCACCCGACGCTCAATTACAAGCAAAACAACGTGCACGCGTTGTTTACGTAGCCGTCTGCTCGCCCGGTGGCGCTTCGCTTACCGGGCCTACAACGGCCCCGAACGTAGGCCGGGTAAACGAAGTGCCACCCGGCAACAGCCGCACAAAGGATATCGCCATGCTCGACAAACATACCCATACCCTGATCGCCCATCGCCTGCATCAGGCGGAACAGTCCCGGGAGCAGATCCGCGCGATCTCGCTGGACTACCCGGAGATCACGATTGAAGACGCCTACGCCGTCCAGCGCGAATGGGTCAGCCTGAAGATCGCCGAAGGCCGCGTGCTGAAGGGCCATAAGATCGGCCTCACCTCGAAAGCGATGCAGGCCAGCTCGCAGATTAGCGAACCGGACTACGGCGCGCTGCTGGACGACATGTTCTTCCACGATGGCAGCGATATTCCCGTCGATCGCTTCATCGTTCCGCGCATCGAAGTGGAGCTGGCCTTCGTGCTGGCAAAACCGCTGCGCGGACCGAACTGCACGATTTTCGACGTTTACAACGCTACGGATTACGTCATCCCCGCGCTGGAGCTGATCGACGCCCGCTGCCACAACGTTGACCCGGAAACCCAGCGCCCGCGCAAGGTGTTCGACACCATCTCCGATAACGCCGCCAACGCGGGGGTGATCCTCGGCGGCCGTCCGATTAAGCCCGACGCGCTGGATCTGCGCTGGATCTCCGCCCTGCTCTACCGCAACGGCGTGATCGAAGAGACCGGCGTCGCCGCGGGCGTGCTTAACCACCCGGCGAACGGCGTGGCGTGGCTGGCGAACAAGCTGGCGCCGTACGACGTGCAGCTTGAACCGGGGCAAATCATCCTCGGCGGCTCCTTTACCCGCCCAGTGCCTGCCAGCAGAGGCGATACTTTCCATGTTGACTACGGCAACATGGGCTCCATTAGCTGCCGCTTTGTGTAAGGAGACGACCATGCAAAACGCATTCAAAGCGGCGCTGCAGGCAGGCCGTCCGCAAATTGGTTTATGGCTGGGGCTGACCAGCAGCTACAGCGCCGAGCTGCTGGCCGGGGCAGGCTTCGACTGGCTGCTGATCGACGGCGAGCATGCGCCGAACAGCGTGCAGACCGTCTTAACCCAGCTGCAGGCCATCGCGCCCTATCCCAGCCAGCCGGTGGTCCGCCCGTCGTGGAACGACCCGGTACAAATCAAACAGCTGCTGGACGTGGGCGCGCAAACCCTGCTGGTGCCGATGGTGCAAAACGCCGATGAAGCGCGTCTGGCGGTCCGTTCTACCCGCTACCCGCCCGCGGGCATCCGCGGCGTCGGCAGCGCCCTGGCTAGAGCGTCGCGCTGGAACCGCATTCCGGATTACCTGCAGCAGGCTAACGACGCCATGTGCGTGCTGGTGCAGATCGAAACCCGCGAGGCGCTGAAAAACCTGCCGCAGATCCTGGACGTGGAAGGCGTCGACGGCGTGTTTATCGGCCCGGCGGATCTGAGCGCCGACATGGGCTTTGCCGGCAATCCGCAGCACCCGGAGGTGCAGGCCGCCATTGAGCAGGCGATCGCGCAGATACGCGCCGCCGGTAAAGCGCCCGGCATCCTGATGGCGAACGAGCAGCTGGCAAAACACTATCTCGACCTTGGCGCGCTGTTTGTCGCCGTCGGCGTCGACACCACCCTGCTCGCCCGCGGCGCGGAAGCGCTGGCGGCACGCTTTATCGAACAACCGGTTACGTCAGTTAATAACAATAAATCCGTCTACTAAACGTAAGATCTGGAGCGCACCATGACGACCTCTACCCTGCAAACTCATGATAATAAAGCTGTTGAACATCGCGCCATTAACAAGCTGTTCCGACGCCTGATCGTCTTTCTCTTTATCCTGTTTGTCTTTTCGTTTCTCGATCGCATCAATATCGGCTTTGCCGGGCTGACGATGGGTAAAGATCTGGGCCTTACGTCCACCATGTTTGGCCTTGCCGCGACGCTGTTTTACGTTACCTACGTGCTGTGCGGGATCCCGAGCAACATCATGCTGGCGAAAATCGGCGCGCGGCGCTGGATCGCCGGGATCATGGTGGTGTGGGGCATCGCCTCCACCTGCACCATGTTCGCCACCAGCCCTGAAACGCTCTACGTCCTGCGCATGCTGGTAGGCATTGCCGAAGCCGGCTTCCTGCCGGGGATTTTGGTCTATCTCACCTGGTGGTTCCCGGCCTATCACCGCGCCCGCGCCAACGCGCTGTTTATGATCGCCATGCCGGTGACCATGATGCTCGGCTCGATCCTCTCCGGCTATATTCTGGCGATGGACGGGCTGTGGAACCTGAAGGGCTGGCAGTGGCTGTTCCTGCTGGAGGGGCTACCGTCGGTGGTGCTCGGCGTGGTGACCTGGTTTTACCTCAACGACACGCCGGATCAGGCCACCTGGCTGGACGACGACGAAAAGCAGGCGCTGAAAACGATGATTGCCCGCGAGCAGGAGGTCGCCATTGCCCAATCCGTCACGCCGCGCTCGACGCTGCGCGAAGTGCTGACCCCGGCGGTGCTGCTCTACACGCTGGCCTACTTCTGCCTGACCAATACGCTCAGCGCGATCAATATCTGGACGCCGCAGATCCTGCAAAGCTTTAACACGGGGAGCAGCAATATCGTCATCGGCCTGCTGGCGGCGATCCCGCAGTTTTGCACCATTCTCGGGATGATCTGGTGGAGCCGCCGCTCCGACAGGCTGAAAGAGCGAAAAAAGCACACCATCCTGCCGTACCTGTTCGCCGCGGCGGGATGGATGCTGGCCTCGGCCACCGATCACAGCCTGATCCAGCTGCTTGGCATCATCATGGCCTCAACCGGATCGTTTACCGCCATGGCGATATTCTGGACCACGCCGGATCGGGTGATTAGCCTTCAGTCCCGCGCCGTGGCGCTGGCGGTGATCAACGCCATAGGCAACGTGGGTTCTGCCGTCAGCCCATTGCTGATTGGGATCCTGCGCGACGCGACCGGCAGCTTCAGCTCCGGTCTGTGGTTCGTGGCCGGGCTGCTGGTGGTCGGCGCGCTGGTGCTGACGCGCATTCCGATGACGCAGCGGGATCAACTGAGGAACGATCATGTGCCAGAGCCCCATCGCCAACATTGATATCAGCAAGGAGTACGACGAAAGTCTGGGCACCGACGACGTGCACTACCAGTCGTTCGCCCGCATGGCGGCCTTTTTTGGCCGCGACATGCAGGCGCATCGTCACGACCAGTATTTTCAGATGCACTTTCTCGATACCGGACAGATTGAACTCCAGCTCGACGATCACCGCTACTCGGTGCAGGCCCCGCTGTTTGTCCTCACGCCGCCGTCGGTGCCGCACGCATTTATCACCGAATCCGACAGCGACGGACACGTGCTGACGGTGCGCGAGGATCTGATCTGGCCGCTGCTGGAGGTGCTTTACCCCGGCACGCGGGAAGCGTTTGGCCTGCCGGGGATCTGCCTCTCGCTGGCCGACAGGCCGGACGAGCTGGCGGCGCTGAAGCACTACTGGCAGCTCATTGCCCGGGAATCCACGGAACAACTGCCGGGGCGCGAGCATACCCTGGTCCTGCTGGCGCAGGCGGTCTTTACTCTGCTGCTGCGCAACGCAAAGCTCGACGACCACGCTTCAAGCGGAATGCGCGGCGAGCTGAAGCTGTTCCAGCGCTTTACCCAGCTGATTGATGCCCACTACCACCAGCACTGGACGGTGCCGGAATACGCCAGCGAACTGCACCTGACCGAATCACGCCTGACCGATATCTGCCGCCGCTTCGCCAACCGTCCGCCAAAGCGGCTGATCTTCGACCGGCAGCTGCGTGAAGCCAGACGTCTGCTGCTCTTTTCCGACAGCGCGGTCAGCGAGATTGCCTGGCAGCTGGGGTTTAAGGATCCGGCTTACTTTGCCCGCTTTTTTAACCGCTTAGTGGGGTGCTCGCCGAGCGCGTACCGGGCGCAGAAAGTACCGGTTTCCTGAACGCATCACGGTTCGTAGGGCGGGTAAGCGCAGCGCCACCCGCCGAAAAGCCGCACAGATCACAAAACTACATCCCACCCGAAAAGTACCCGCCGTTGCCCCAAACGTCCCTTCACGTTCCGCCCCGCTCAGGCTTCAATTAAACAACAAAAACAAAACATAAATTTAACAACCCTATTCCGATACGAGGTCCCTATGAAGCCTGAAGATTTCCGCGCTGATGCCAAACGTCCGTTAACCGGCGAAGAGTATTTAAAAAGCCTGCAGGACGGTCGTGAGATTTATATCTACGGCGAGCGCGTCAAAGACGTCACCACCCATCCGGCGTTTCGCAACGCGGCGGCCTCCATCGCGCAGATGTACGACGCGCTGCACAAGCCGGACATGCAGGATACCCTCTGCTGGGGCACCGACACCGGCAGCGGCGGCTATACCCACAAATTCTTCCGCGTGGCGAAAAGCGCCGATGACCTGCGTCAGCAACGCGATGCCATCGCCGAGTGGTCACGCCTGAGCTACGGCTGGATGGGCCGCACGCCGGACTACAAAGCCGCGTTTGGCTGCGCGCTCGGTGCCAACCCGGCCTTCTACGGCCAGTTCGAGCAGAACGCCCGTAACTGGTACACCCGCATTCAGGAAACCGGCCTGTACTTCAACCACGCCATCGTTAACCCGCCAATCGACCGTCATAAACCGGCGGACGAAGTAAAAGACGTCTACATCAAGCTGGAGAAAGAGACCGACGCCGGGATTATCGTCAGCGGCGCGAAAGTGGTGGCAACCAACTCGGCGCTGACCCACTACAACATGATCGGCTTCGGCTCCGCGCAGGTGATGGGGGAAAATCCGGACTTCGCGCTGATGTTCGTCGCACCGATGGACGCCGAAGGCGTGAAGCTGATCTCCCGCGCCTCTTACGAGATGGTGGCAGGCGCAACCGGATCCCCGTACGACTACCCACTCTCCAGCCGCTTTGACGAGAACGATGCGATCCTGGTGATGGATCACGTGCTGATCCCGTGGGAAAACGTGCTGATCTACCGCGATTTCGACCGCTGCCGTCGCTGGACGATGGAAGGCGGCTTCGCCCGCATGTACCCGCTGCAGGCCTGCGTGCGTCTGGCGGTGAAGCTCGACTTCATCACCGCCCTGCTGAAAAAATCCCTGGAGTGCACCGGTACCCTGGAGTTCCGCGGCGTGCAGGCGGATCTCGGCGAAGTGGTGGCCTGGCGCAACATGTTCTGGGCGCTGAGCGACTCCATGTGTTCCGAAGCCACCCCGTGGGTCAACGGTGCGTACCTGCCCGATCACGCCGCGCTGCAAACCTACCGCGTGATGGCGCCGATGGCCTACGCCAAAATCAAGAACATCATCGAGCGTAACGTGACGTCCGGGCTGATCTACCTGCCCTCCAGCGCTCGGGATCTGAACAACCCGCAGATCGACCAGTATCTGGCGAAATACGTGCGCGGCTCCAACGGTATGGATCACGTCGAACGCATCAAGATTTTGAAACTGATGTGGGATGCCATCGGCAGCGAGTTTGGCGGTCGTCACGAGCTGTACGAAATCAACTACTCCGGCAGTCAGGATGAGATCCGCCTGCAGTGTCTGCGTCAGGCGCAGAGCTCCGGCAACATGGACAAAATGATGGCAATGGTCGACCGCTGCATGTCCGAGTACGACCAGCACGGCTGGACGGTACCGCACCTGCACAACAACACCGATATCAACATGCTCGACAAGCTGCTGAAATAGCGCAGCGGGAGGTTGCAATGCATTCAGATGAACAACGCCTGCGTTTTCGCGACGCGATGAGCAGCCTGTCGGCTGCGGTTAATGTGGTCACCACCGAGGGCGAGGCGGGCCGCTGCGGTATCACCGCCACCGCCGTCTGCTCGGTGACGGACACGCCGCCGTCGGTCATGGTGTGCATCAACGCCAACAGCGCCATGAACCCGGTCTTTCAGGGTAACGGCAGGCTGTGCGTCAACGTGCTGAACCACGAGCAGGAGATCATGGCTCGCCATTTCGCCGGGATGACCGGTATGGCCATGGAGGAGCGCTTTGCCCTCTCCTGCTGGCAGAAAGGCCCGCTGGCGCAGCCGGTGCTAAAAGGCGCGCTCGCCAGCCTGGAAGGGGAGATAAGCCAGGTGCAAACCATCGGCACGCATCTTGTTTATCTCGTTGAAATTAAAAACATCATCCTCAGTGAAGAGGGCCACGGCCTGATCTATTTCAAACGCCGCTTCCACCCCGTGATGATGGAGCTTGAAGCAGCCGTTTAATCCCTTCCCGCGCTGACCTTTCTTCGGTCAGTGCGGCTTTCTACAAAAAACCCCTAAGGTTTCCGCTAAAGCACGCCGTTATATAACCATAAGAGAAATTTTCTGTGCCTGAATACTGACACCCCGTGTCAGTGCTACCCGCATCATTCAGCGCCGACCCCAATATACAGGAAGACCTTATGGCTAAATCGACGCGGAGCCGCTCGGCTGAACGTCTGGTCGATATTCTGGTTGAGCTACATTTACACGGTGTGGTAAACCGCAGTGCGCTCATGGATAAATTTAAAATTACCGAGCGCACTGTCTACCGCGATTTAAATGCACTCTCCCCGATTGTTGAACATACCGGAAATGGGCTTTATCGGCTCATTCATTCAGCGCAATCTCCCGGCTCGCAAGGACTGCACCACACCCTTGCTAACCTCCTGAATGCTGATAACTTTTTTCCCGATCGTAATACCGAATTTTGGCAGAAACTCGAAAACCGCGTTGATGAAAATCATATTCTTATTCTTGGCAACGACGCTGAGCACACCGTACACCGTGATATTGGTCGTTATTTACCGAAAATTGAGAAATCGATTAAAAACCATAATGTTTGTCAGATCGTTTATAAAGGTAAAACCCGTCTGATTAATCCTTACAAACTCATTAACAAAAAAAATATATGGTATTTACAAGCCACCGAAAATAGCAGGTTAAAATCCTTTTCGCTGAGCCAGATTCGCTGGATGGATATTCAGGGCACGACATTTATTCCTGAAGAGAGCGTGATTGAACTGCTGGAAAAAAGCCTCGATCCCTGGGTCTCTGAAGATACTTTCGAAGTGAAAATATTTATCAACGATAATATTTCCCATTACTTTATGCGACGCGATCTCCTGCCGGAACAAGAGCTGCTGGAAGACCGTCACGATGGCGTCACGCTCCGCTGTCAGGCAGCACATGAGAACCAAATTTTGCCGCTGCTTTTGTACTGGCTGCCAAATATTCACATTTTAGAACCTGCCTGGCTGAGGGAAAAGCTGGTGACGACCCTGACAACCTATCTGGCTGAGTGCACGGCATAGCTAACTGCGTGATCGCAATCACATATTTTCTCCCACCGGCGGCGAGCCTGAACCACTCGCCCTCACCTTTGACCGCTTACCCATCACTTTCAACCACTCACTCATTTACCGTCCTTTACACGCGCGAGGATCTGGCACGATCGCTCCAGCATTAATCAATACCTCCTCACAACGAACCCTGACCCTTTTTTCTTTACATAAAAAACCAGGTCTTACTATGGATACTAAAAAACTACTGAAGCACGTGCCCTGGGCCTTACTCGGGATCCTCGGCGCTTTTTGTCTGGCGGTTGTCGCATTACGCCGGGGCGAACACGTAAGCGCCCTGTGGATCGTGGTCGCGTCCGTTTCCGTCTATCTTGTGGCTTATCGCTACTACAGCTTGTACATCGCGCAGAAGGTCATGAAGCTCGACCCGACGCGCGCCACGCCGGCGGTCATTAACAATGACGGCCTGAACTACGTGCCAACCAACCGCTACGTGCTGTTTGGTCACCACTTTGCCGCTATCGCCGGCGCAGGCCCGCTGGTCGGCCCGGTACTGGCCGCGCAGATGGGCTACCTGCCGGGTACCCTGTGGCTGCTCGCGGGCGTTGTGCTGGCGGGTGCGGTGCAGGACTTTATGGTGCTGTTTATCTCTTCTCGCCGTAACGGTGCCTCTCTGGGTGAGATGGTCAAAGAAGAGATGGGCCGCGTGCCGGGGACTATCGCCCTGTTCGGCTGCTTCCTGATTATGATCATCATCCTCGCGGTGCTGGCCCTGATCGTGGTGAAAGCGCTGGCCGAAAGCCCGTGGGGCGTCTTCACCGTCTGCTCAACCGTGCCGATTGCGCTGTTCATGGGGATCTACATGCGATTCCTGCGTCCGGGACGCGTGGGTGAAGTGTCGGTGATTGGTATCGTGCTGCTGGTGGCCTCCATCTACTTCGGCGGCGTGATTGCGCACGACCCATACTGGGGCCCGGCGCTGACCTTCAAGGACACCACCATTACCTTCGCGCTGATTGGCTATGCGTTTATTTCCGCGCTGCTGCCGGTCTGGTTGATTCTGGCCCCGCGTGACTACCTGGCGACCTTCCTGAAAATCGGCGTTATCGTCGGTCTGGCGATCGGTATCCTGGTGATTAACCCGGATCTGAAAATGCCTGCGGTAACGCAGTACATCGACGGCACCGGCCCGCTGTGGAAAGGCGCCCTGTTCCCGTTCCTGTTCATCACCATCGCCTGCGGTGCGGTCTCTGGCTTCCACGCCCTGATTGCCTCCGGTACCACGCCTAAGCTGCTGGCGAACGAGAAAGACGCGCGTCTGATCGGCTACGGCGCAATGCTGATGGAGTCCTTCGTGGCGATCATGGCGCTGGTTGCAGCCTCCATTATCGAACCGGGTCTGTACTTCGCGATGAACACCCCGCCTGCTGGCCTCGGCATTACCATGCCAAACCTGCACGAGATGGGCGGTGACAACGCGGCGCTGATTATGGCGCAGCTGAAGGACGCGAGCGCACACGCTGCGGCGACCGTCAGCTCCTGGGGCTTCGTGATTTCGCCTGAGCAGATCATGCAGACCGCGAAGGACATCGGCGAACCGTCCGTGCTGAACCGCGCCGGTGGCGCACCGACGCTGGCGGTAGGTATCGCACACGTGTTCCACAAAGTGCTGCCGTGGGCGGACATGGGCTTCTGGTACCACTTCGGTATTCTGTTCGAAGCGCTGTTCATCCTGACCGCGCTGGATGCGGGTACCCGTGCGGGCCGCTTCATGCTGCAGGACCTGCTTGGTAACTTCGTGCCGTTCCTGAAGAAAACCGACTCTCTGGTGGCGGGCATTCTGGGTACCGCGGGCTGCGTAGGCCTGTGGGGCTACCTGCTGTATCAGGGCGTTGTCGACCCGCTCGGCGGCGTGAAGAGCCTGTGGCCGCTGTTCGGTATCTCTAACCAGATGCTCGCAGCCGTTGCTCTGGTGCTCGGTACCGTGGTCCTCGTGAAGATGAAACGCACCAAATACATCTGGGTAACGGTTGTTCCTGCGCTGTGGCTGCTGCTCTGCACCACCTGGGCGCTCGGCCTGAAGCTGTTCAGCGCCAACCCGCAGCTGGAAGGTTTCTTCTTCATGGCTAACCAGTACAAAGAGAAGATTGCCGCAGGCGGCGCGGATCTGACCGCGCAGCAGATTGCCAACATGAACCATATCGTGGTGAACAACTACACCAACGCGGGTCTGAGCATTCTGTTCCTGGTGGTGGTGTACAGCATCATCTTCTACGGCATCAAAACCTGGATGAACGTGCGCAACGCCGACGGTCGTACGGATAAAGAAACCCCGTACGTGCCGGTGCCGGAAGGCGGCGTGAAGACCTCTTCACACCATTAAAAAATGGCGGGTGGCGCTACGCTGACCCGCCCTACACAGAAACTGTAGGCCCGGTAAGCGTAGCGCCACCGGGCTTTTTCTGTCTGGAACCCACAATGTTTGGTAACTTAGGCGAAGCAAAAAAATACCTCGGTCAGGCGGCGAAAATGCTGATTGGCATTCCGGACTATGACAACTACGTTGAGCATATGAAGACCAACCATCAGGATAAACCGTACATGACCTACACCGAATTCTTCCGCGAGCGTCAGGAAGCGCGCTACGGCGGAAGTGGAGAAGGCGGCGTCCGCTGCTGCTAAAGGAGAGACCATGACCCCGATTGCCGTTACCCTACTGACCGGTTTCCTCGGCGCCGGTAAAACCACCCTGCTGCGCCACATCCTGAATGAACAGCACGGCTTCAAAATCGCCGTCATCGAAAACGAGTTCGGCGAAGTCTCCGTTGACGACCAGCTGATTGGCGATCGCGCCACCCAGATCAAAACCCTCACCAACGGCTGCATCTGCTGCACCCGCTCTAACGAATTAGAAGACGCCCTGCTGGACCTGCTCGACAGCCGCGATCGCGGTGAAATCGACTTCGACCGTCTGGTAATCGAGTGCACCGGCATGGCCGACCCCGGCCCAATTATTCAGACCTTTTTCTCGCACGAAATTCTTTGCCAGCGCTACCTGCTGGACGGCGTGATTGCCCTTGTCGATGCGGTCCACGCCGACGAGCAGATGAACCAGTTCACCATCGCCCAGTCTCAGGTGGGCTACGCCGACCGCATCCTGCTGACCAAAACAGACGTGGCGGGCGGAAGCGAAAAACTGCGGGAGCGCCTGACCCGCATTAACTCCCGCGCGCCGGTTTACACGGTGACGCATGGCGACATCGTTCTGTCTCAGCTGTTCAACACCAACGGCTTTATGCTGGAAGAGAACGTGACCGCAAAACCGCGCTTCCACTTTATGGGAGATAAGCAAAACGACGTGGCGTCGATTGTGGTGGAGCTTGACTACCCGGTGGACATCGGCGAGGTTTCGCGCGTGATGGAGAACCTGCTACTCTCGTTTGCCGACAAGCTGCTGCGCTACAAAGGGATGCTGTGGATTGACGGCGAGCCGAACCGCCTGCTGTTCCAGGGCGTACAGCGCCTGTACAGCGCCGACTGGGACAGACCGTGGGGCGATGAAACGCCGCACAGCGTGATGGTGTTTATTGGCATACAGCTGCCGGAAGAGGAAATTCGGGCGGCGTTTGCGGGGCTGAAAAAGTAAATATACGCTCCCTTTTAATCAGGAAAGGGAGCGTAATTCATTGAGGCAAAATGCGGGTTTCGCCCTTTCTGTTTGCAATATTGTCTGTTAATGTTCTTAACAATAATGAAATCATGCTTTGATTAATATTCCTTAAAATATTAATTAATTGGATTTGTATAATTTTCATGAATTGGTAGGCGTAATATGGCAATCATTATTCCCACAGTAAGCAGCTGTAGCGAGAAGATTACGGCCGGAGAAAAAAGGCTGGCAAGGCTTCTGGAGGGTGGGCTCAGTGAGCAGTGTACCTGCTGGTATGACACCCGAATGGGAGACAAAGACGATCATCCTGATTTTGTGATTCTGGCCCCCGAAAAAGGGCTGTTGTTTCTAGAAGTGAAAGACTGGTTTATCACAAAAATAAAGTCGGCTAATAAAACGCATATTGATTATGAGACCAAAAATGGCGTAGAACCGTTGAAGAACCCACTCGAACAGGTTCGGCAATATACCTTTCATATCATCAATAGTCTGAAAAACGATCCCCAGCTTCGCCAGCAGCAGGGAGATCATGAAGGCAGTTTTATTATGCCGTATGGATATGGTGTTTATTTGAGCAACATAACCCGGGCACAGTTGGAAAAGAGTTTTACACCCGAGGAGTTGAATGAAATATTGCCCGCCAGCCAGGTGATATGCAAAGACGAGCTCAGTGAGTTTATGACCAGGGAACAAATCTCTGCCCGCCTCGAATCCCTTCTAAGACATAGCTTCGTTCATCTCACAACACCACAACAGCTTGACCGCATAAGATGGCATCTTTATCCGGACGTACGCATTAATACATCCGTGACGCGGGTCGATCTGGACAATTTTACGTTCCACACACCAGACGTGGTTTGTATGATGGACAGGAACCAGGAACAGCTCGCCAGAAGTATGGGGGCAGGACACCGGGTAATTCACGGCGTAGCAGGTTCCGGCAAAACACTCATTCTGTATCATCGCTGCATTGAGCTTGCCAATAATATCGAAAACACCAAACCGATACTGGTGATTTGCTACAATATTACGCTAGCCAAAAAACTCAAAGCGCAGCTCGAACACCATAGCCTGCGGCTTCCTGTCGAGGTTATCCATTTTCATGCTTGGTGCTACCAGCAATTAAACGCGCATCGACGTCTTCCCCCAAAGAGTAAAAACTTTATTGAATTAATGGAAAATGCGCTAACGGTGGCATTTGAAGAAGGGATTATCAAACCGGAGCAGTATAGCGCCGTTTTGATAGATGAAGGACACGATTTTAAGCCAGAATGGCTAAGAATTCTCGCTAAGATGCCGGACAATAAAGATAGCTCCCTGCTTTTCCTGTACGATGACGCTCAGTCAATCTATCAGAAAAAGAAAGCTCTTGATTTCACCCTTTCAAGCGTCGCTATAAAAGCTCAGGGTCGTACAACTATTCTCGATACCAATTATCGCAACACCCGGCAAATACTCCACTTTGCCAGCAGCATTGCTTTTAATTATCTCAATAATCACATTGAAGACTCGCTTAAATACCAGCTGCCTGCCGCAGGAGGTCTGACCGGGAAGTATCCGGCACTGGCCAGCTTTGATAATCAGGACGAGGAGATTACACGCGTTCTCGATTGGGTTACTGAGCAGCGACAGCAGGGTATTGCATGGTCGGAAATCGCCATACTGTGCCCCTCAACTTACAGCATTTCAGGTATGCTCGGGCCAAGGCTCGAAGCCCGCAAGATCCCATACCAGATGATTGTCTCCAGCGATGATAAAAAGCACTGGTCACCGCAGAATGATTTTCTCTGCGTAATGCCGCTACCTAGCAGCAAGGGTCTTGAATTTCACTCGGTCGCCATTATGGATGCTGCAAAGGAAAGGGATGAAGAGGATTTGAGTGACGATATCAAGCGGCTATATGTCGGATTTACCCGCGCGCGCCAGAATCTTTTGGTGACAATGCACGGAGCCGGGAGCCTGCGCGATCATCTTGTCGATACCTACGAAAATAGCGTGAAGCTGTTCTAGCAGGTATAAATATCCCCTCTCCTGAAGGAGAGGGGCCAATCCTATTTCACCGCCTCTGGCAGCGTCATAATCCACAGCTCGCTGTCTGACTCCGGCTTCTTCAGCGGCTTCACGCTGAGCGTGGTTTCAACCGGTTTATCATCCAGCGTCAGCTTGCCTTCCGCATTCACCCGGTAATCCTTGAGCTTTTTGCCCTCGACCGGGTTTTGCATCGCCACCTTCACGCCAAAGTCATTATCGTTCGCCACCGCAAGCGTTTTGCTGTCGATCAGCGCCAACCCTTCGGCCTTCTCCTGCTGCCAGCCCAGCGCGCGCAGATCGACGACCTGCGTTTTTGCAGCAAGCGTTATGCCGCGCTGCGCCAGGGTTTTCTCATCATCAAACTCCGGGTACTCGCCCGGCTTGTCAAAGGCGCTCAGGTCACTCGCCTTGCTGAGATCCACCTTGTAAATCAGGTTGCGCATCCCGTCGTTTTTATCGCTTCCTTGCTCAATCAGCAGGATATGCTGGTCATCGAGCGCCACGATATCGCCGATTTTGGCGTCGCTGTTTTTACTGTAGGCCGCACTGTCGATAGGGTAGCCGTACATCGCGGTTTTCCCGGTCGCCGGGTCAAAGCTCACCAGACGCGTAAACAGCGCCTGCTTTTTGCTCTTACCGTCGATATCCAGCGTACTTTGCACGGCGGCGATAATCCGCCCGTCCGGCATGCGGGTTAGGCCTTCAAAGCCACGGTTTGCCTGACGCCATTTGATAATGTTTGGCAGACCGCCCGCGATGGATTTCTCCCCTTCCGCCGCCTGCGGCCCGTGGATCGCCAGGATCTTGCCTTTGCTGTCGACGTTAATCAGGAACGGGCCATACTCGTCGCAAAGCCAGTATCCGCCTTTACCGTCCGGCGTGATGCCTTCGGTGTCCAGCCCGCGGTTGTCACCCTTCAGGATCGTTAAGGTGTCGCTGAACGCTACTTCATTGGTGGAGCCAATCACGCCGCTTTGCAGCGGCAGACCGTTAATCTCGCCTTTATCATCATGCAGCGGGCGCGCATCGACAGCCTCCGCTTTGCCGTTCTCAACGCGGATGGTCATCAGCAGCGGCGCGAAATCTGGCGTGACAAATATTTTGGCTTCGTTTTTACCCATTTTTGGCGCATCGGCGTTGGGACCGCGATCGGTCACGGTCACAAAGGTCAGGGCGTCCCCCTGCTTGCCAGTAAATAGCAGGCCAGAGCCAATCCCCACCGGGAGTCCGTTCGGAAACGCGCTGGCAAACGCGCCGCTGTATTTCACATGTGAGCCTTCAGGGAAGCTGACGATATAGCGCTCTGCGGTAGGTTGTGCCGCCACGGCAGAGAATGAGAGCGCACAGCCCACGAGTACAGGAATGATTTTTCTTTTCATGTTGTTAGCATCCGGTTAGTGAAGCCAACACCGTAATGAAGAAACGTGTCAGAAAAATGACACAGACGGGACGCTGACCCATGCAGCGACACGTATATCCCTCTTCAGAAATGTAAACTTACGTCTTTATCTATGACAACTGAAACACTTCTGGAAATTATTAGAAATTCAATTAATTCATCTCAAAGGGCTTTTTTCTCCTCGTTCAAACGTCGTTTAGCAAACTCTTTAAACTTTTCCTAAACGCGAATTTAATTGCCATTGACGGCTCGCCAAACAAACAATTCAGCAACAGATAAAAACTAAATAACTAACAAAATCAGCATAAAACCACGACATGCATCACATTTGCAGTCATAAACATCACTTGTTAAGGTGCCCTCAGATTAATTTAATGACGAGGAAAAACTCATGAAAAAGCTTAACGTACTTATCCTTTCCGCTCTGACCGCGGTATCTGGCTCCGCACTGGCAATGGGCGGCAGCATTGAGCAGGGTAAAAACTTTACCAACCTGAATGTGGAAATGGGTAAATCTACCTCCGGCCTGTATACCGAAGGCAACTGGCTGAAAAATACCGATGACGGCACCACAACCGGTGGCGTAGGTGCAGGCTACAACTTTGAAGTCGGCCCGGTGATGTTGAACGCAGGCGCTAAGGCTCTCTACGTTGGCCCGAAAAAAGGCGATAACGGCGTGGCGTTCCCAATCGGCGGCGGCGTGAACGTTGCTCTGACCGACAGCATCAAGGTCTTCGGCGAAGGTTACGTTGCGCCAGACGGGCTAAACAACAGCGTGAAAAACTATGTTGAAGCTAACGGCGGCGTAAGCTGGACCCCAATCAAACCGGTTACGCTGAAAGTGGGTTACCGCCACGTGAGCGTTGACGGCAAAGACGGTCGTCCAAACCACACCCTGATCGACGGCGCATACGTGGGCGGCGGCGTAAGCTTCTAAGCCGACGAACGAACAAGAAAACCTGCCATGCGGCAGGTTTTTTTGTCTCGGTTATTATTTGCGCACCACCACCAGCTTCTGGTTCACAAACTCTTTGATCCCCAGATCCGACAGCTCGCGTCCGTAGCCGGAGCGCTTCACGCCGCCGAACGGCAGCTCTGGCGCGGTATCGGTGAGCCAGTTGATATACACCATCCCAGTCTCAATGCGCGATGCCATTTTCTTCGCGCGCTCGATATCCTGGCTGAATACCGCCCCGCCCAGGCCGTAGTGGGAGTCGTTCGCCAGCGCGACCGCTTCGTCGTCGTTTTTCACCACGTAAACCTGCGCCACCGGGCCGAAGAATTCTTCGAAGTACGCCGGGTTGTCGCGGGAGATATTCGTCAGGATCGTCGGTTCGAAGAAGCTCCCGTCGCGCTGTACGGGCTTGCCACCATGGTGCAGCGTCGCGCCGTTTTTCACCGCCTCGTTAACCTGTTTGGTCAGCGTTTCCAGAGCATCTTTAGACGACAGCGGCCCCAGCGTGGTGCTTTCGTCCAGCGGATCGCCTATCTTCACCTGCTTAAACGCCTCGGTAAATTTGCTCAGGAACGTATCAGCAATCTTCTCGTGCAGGATAAAGCGCTTCGCCGCAGTACACACCTGTCCGGCGTTGTTGAGCCGCGCGTTAACGCCGATCTTCACGGCTTTATCAAGGTCGGCATCGTCCAGCACCACGAATACATCGTTACCGCCCAGTTCGAGCGTGGATTTCTTGATGTGCTTCGCCGCCTGCGCCGCTACAACGCTGCCCGCTTTTTCGGAACCGGTCAGCGCCGCCCCCTGCACGCGATCGTCGGCAATAATATTTGCCACCTGATCCGAAGAGATAAACAGGTTGGTCCATGCCCCTTCCGGCGCTCCCGCCTCGCGCACCAGGTGGGCAAAGGTTTCGGCGCAGTGCGGCACAATGCTGGCATGCTTGGCGATCACCGGGTTGCCCGCCGCCAGGTTTGGGGCCAGGACGCGCATCAGCTGGTAGTACGGGAAGTTCCACGGCTCAACGGCCATCAGCACGCCGATGGGGTGGTGTTCCACCCAGGCTTCACCGAGTTCTGAATCATATTTCACCGGCGCCAGGAACTGCTTTGCGTTGTCGGCGTAGTAGCGGGCGATCTGCGCGCACAGCTTCACCTCGCCGCGGCTCTGCTCGATGAGCTTACCCATCTCCTGGCTGGCGATTTTCGCCAGCTCATCGGTGCGCTCGTCGATCAGATCGGCAAGCTTATGCAGCACCGGCAGGCGCTGGCTGATGTCGCCTTTCGCCCAGTCCGAATGGTAAAGCGCATCGGCCGCCTTGAGCGCCGCTTCGATATCCGCATCGGTATGTGAGGGGTATTCTTTGATGAGCTGGTTAGTGGCAGGATTTACTGTCTGATAAGCCATGTCGAATCTCCTTGTTTTACCGCTTAGGGTATTAAGGGTAGTCAACATGACTGGCTGTGGGCGTAAAGTTGGGTATATCCGGAAGGTTCTTAATGAAGCGCTGCCAGAGGGTTTGCTGACGTGGTATAAAAAACCTTCAGAAGGAGCGCCCATGACCGATACCCGACACGTCCGCCAGACTTTTCACCGCGCCTCAGGCCTTGAGCTGCGCAGCACCTGGCAGAGCACGCAGGCGTACAAACGCCATAGTCACCCTCAGCTTTCCATCGGCGCGATTGTGGAGGGCCAGACCTGCTGCGTATGTCACGACAGAGAGTACATTCTTAATCCAGGTGACCTCATCGTGATCCCAGCCTATGCGCCGCACAGCTGCAACCCCGTCGCCGGGCAACCGCGCAGCTACCATATGCTCTATATCGATACAGAGCTTCCTCTGGCGCTGCAGGTGATTCGTAGCCCTGACCTGTTTGCCCATTACCTGGACGTTGTCGAGACGCTGTCTTCAGCAGCCCTGGACATACTGCTTTCTGCCCTTCCCCGCGGCACAGATAACGCAGATGCGCTTCGTTCAACCAGCCAGCAGGTTCAGGAGGCATTTCTTTCCGACCTTGCTGCACCACCTTCGCTTGACGAGCTTGCTCAACGCTTCTCGCTGCGCAAGGAGACGCTGATTCGCACCTTCAAACAGGACACCGGCCTGACGCCGGGCAGCTTCCTTAACATCTCCCGCGTGGAGTACGCCAAGGCGCGGCTGCGCGCCGGGGATGATATTGCCGACGTCGGCTACCAGAGCGGGTTTGCCGACCAGAGCCATTTTCATAAGACCTTCGTCAGCTATACCGCTGCCACGCCGCGCCAGTACGCCACGGGCCGATCAATATCAGACAATAAATAGGATCTGCAGCGCCGTACTCTAGCCTCGGATTGTTAACCGAGGTCGCTATGGAACTGTTATTCCCTTCCGCTTTTCTCGCCCTGGCGCTGGCGCACTTTGTTGCCCTGCTAAGCCCGGGCCCGGATTTCTTCCTGCTGGTGGGCTACGCCGCGCGCTATCGGGTGCGCGGCAGCGCTGGATTGTGCTTCGGCATCGCCGCGGGTAACGGGGTGTACATCCTGCTGGTGATTCTCGGCTGGAGCGCGCTGCGCCAGTTTACGTGGCTGTTTACGCTTATCGAGCTTTGCGGGGCGCTTTACCTGCTGTGGATCGGCTCGCATCTGGTGCGCAGCCGCCCGCAAGCGCTGGCGCTGAATGAAACTCGCAAGCGCTTTCCCTCGCTGCGCAAGCAGATCCTGCTGGGGCTCGGCTCGGCGCTGTTAAACCCGAAGAACGCGCTGTTTTATCTGGCGCTGACGACGGCGCTGCTGGGGCCGGACGTGACGCTGCTTCAACAGGCGACCTGCGGCGTCTGGATGGTGATGGTGGTGCTGGTGTGGGATCTGGCGCTGGTGTCGCTGATGGGGTTAGCGGTGGTGCAGCAGAGGCTCAGCCGCTCGCTCTGGCTGATAGAACGCACGGCGGGGGTGGTGTTGATGGGGTTTGGGGGATGGGTGCTGTGGCGGTTGATATGAAAGAATTTACAGGGCTGCTTTCAAGCCCCTAACCGATAATCCCAGTCATCCGAATGGATAACGTTACCGTCACGGTAATGCCAGGTGATCTTTTCATAACGAAGCAAAACAAGCTCAAGATGCCCCTGCTTTTCATGGTAAGTCTCTTTCACGTCATGCATCAATGAAAATAGCGTGACGACCTTCACCGCTTCCAGCGTTATCGTGAAATAGATTTCTTCCTGACCGGCATCATTGATTCTGTACAGGTCGATAGTCGCTTTTCTGAGGGTACCGCCCGTGCTAAGTGCTTTATAGAGAAAAACGCTGGAGGCATCAATTTCTTTCTCAATAAGAAAGGGACGATGCTGGCGCTTGCTCAACGCTCTACCGTTGTGCAAGTCAGAGTTATAACTCACATTATGATAAAGTCCCAAAACCTCAATCTGGTTTTCTCGGTCTTTAATCTTCACGCTCCCTTTTATAATATTACCCGCATCGTCAATTAATGACATATATCCCGGAATGGCCATTTAAATATCCTTATCGAATGGAACAGAGTGTTCAACGGTGGCGATCATAACAGCGAGGCATCTTTTACCCTTCGGGCTGTTAACTTTAAACATCTCCCTGATGGAATCGACATAAAGCTTATTACTTTCTGCTTCCGTCTCAGGGAAATTGGCAAAAGCGCAGACTTGTTCAATAGTGAGCAACGGTTTATCGTCTTTTAAGATTGCTAAGACATCTTCAGGGTTATGCGGGATGGCTTCAGAAAGTGCCGCCTTTAAATCTTCAGCCGTACTGGCGTCCACCCCGGGTTCAAGGGCACTCGCTACGGCTAACCATGCTTGTGTGCCGCTCCTAATTTTCGGGATGATATGATTCCACCATTCCGACTCACCGTTATCATTTGAATCCAGTTCACTTACAACGGTCCTGGCACCTTTGTCATTTATCATTTGCAATATCTGTTCAGGAGTGTGGTTTTTGGCAAATAAACCCACCGGCAAGCAAAAAAAGAATAGCGCAATAATATACTTCATTATCGCACCACCAGTATTGTGTCACCTGAATCATAAATCATATGACGTTTGTCCTGGCCGTTCATAATGATGCAACCTGCTGATGCCGAACCTGGCGGTTGACCTTTTTTATCCCCATGAATCTGGAAATGATCTCGGCCAAAAGTATTAGTGCCAGCTATAGGTTCAAGAACAATGGCCTCTGCACTTTTGTGATTATTCCATCCGGCAATAAAATAAATACCTCTGCGAATCGGTCCTCTGTTTCGTTGACTTTCACACTCAGGCTTATCTTTCGATTCACCCGCGCCGCTGTAGCAGTGAGCGACAAATTCGCCGTTATGGCTCAATACTCCTGTCGATACTTTATATTCCCATGTCATTAATACCGTCTCCTTGTGCGAATAGTCCTTTATCTTATGACTCACAAGAAAATCGAAATTACCGTGTCGGTCACAAAACCTTACTGTCGGGAATAAATAAGCACAAAAAACATAGAAAAATGAATAATAGATAATTTTGATGTATATATTTTTTAATATAATAGCCGTTTGTTCGCACATAGGCTGCGTCTCCCTCCTCTTACATCAGCTTTGCACTTTTGGTGCACAACCCTCTATCCTTAACCCATGGAAAAACATACCGAACTCAAACGCGCCAAGCTTCTGGCGCTGTCGCTGCTGCTGATTGCTGCCGCAGCGTTCCTCACCACCCTGTTCCTGCCGCAGACCTTCTGGGTGCGCGGCGTGAAGGCCATTGCCGAGGCGGCGATGGTCGGCGCGCTGGCAGACTGGTTTGCCGTGGTTGCGCTGTTCCGCCGGGTGCCTATTCCGTTTATCTCGCGCCATACGGCGATTATCCCGCGTAATAAAGACCAGATCGGCGACAATCTCGGCCAGTTCGTGCAGGAGAAGTTTCTTGATACCCAGTCGCTGGTGGCACTCATCCGCCGCTATGAGCCCGCACAGATGATTGGCGTCTGGTTCAGCCAGCCGGATAACGCGCAGCGGGTTGGGCAGCATCTGATTCAGGTGATGAGTGGTTTTCTGGAACTCACCGACGACGGGCGCATTCAGCGATTGCTCAAACGGGCGGTGCATAAGGCCATCGATAAGGTCGATCTCACCGAAACCAGCGCCGTCATGCTGGAGAGCATGACCAAAAACAACCGCCACCAGGTGCTGCTGGATGCGATCATCAACCGCCTGATTACCTTGATTCAGCGGGAGAGCACGCGGGAATTTATCTCTGACCAGATAGTCCACTGGCTGAAGACCGAACATCCGCGCAAAGCGATGGTACTGCCCACCGAGTGGCTGGGCGATCAAAGCGCGGAGATGGTGTCGAACGCGGTGAATACGCTGCTGGACGATATCAGCCACGACCGCACGCACCAGATCCGCCAGGCATTTGACCGCGCTACGCTGAAGCTTATCGACAACCTGAAAACCGATCCGGAGATGGCGGCGAAAGCCGACAACATCAAGCACTACCTGAAAAACGATGAGGCGTTTAACCGCTATCTGGGCGAGATGTGGGCTGACCTGCGCCAGTGGCTGAAAGCGGATATGCAGAGCGAGGATTCCCGCGTGAAGCAGCGCGTTGCTAATGCCGGTCAGTGGTTCGGTGAAACGCTGACAAACGACGTTAACCTGCAGGCTTCGCTGAATGAACATCTGGAGCAGGCCGCCCATCGCGTCGCACCGGATTTTGCCGCGTTCCTGACGCGCCACATCAGCGACACGGTCAAAAGCTGGGACGCCAAAGACATGTCCCGCCAGATAGAGCTGAATATCGGTAAAGATCTGCAGTTCATCCGCGTCAACGGCACGCTGGTGGGCGGGACGATTGGCCTGATCCTGTTTTTACTCTCGCAGCTGCCGACCGTGCTGGGGCATTAATCTACTTTGGGCGGCGCGATGACGTAGCGCGTCGCCTCGAAGCGGTTCAGGATCAGGTGCACCAGGAAGACCATCGTCAGCGTTGCGACCAGCGAAAAGGTGACGGAGGTGATGCGATAGAGATCGCTGAACACCAGGTCAGTGTCCGGGTGCATATTCTGCCCGAACATAATGCCGATGGTGGTGATGCTGGAGAAGCCCACTCCCGCACCCACCTTCTCCATCACGTGGAGTCGCGCGCCAAACGCCAGCCCGAGGCCAATCAGGGGCATCATCAATAGCATATGGCTGCTGTGATCGTAGAGGATCAGCTGCACCACCAGAATATAGAGGCAGCCCAGCACCACGCCGACCACGCGCCAGATAGAGCTCATCACCGAACCGCGGTAGTGCATGGGGAACAGAATCAAAATCCCCGCCATCAGCGCCGAAAGCGAATCGCTTAAGTCGCTAATCTGAAACACCACGAATATCAGCGTCGCGACGGTGCCGGAAAGCAAGGACTCGTGGCGCACGCGGGCATCGTCTTTCTCAATCAGCGGCGGCGGCTTGCGGGGCTCCACGTCCGGCAGCAGATAGTTCATCAGCGCGCTCAGGCACACCGCCATGATGCTCGCTTCGATGTTGGAAAACAGCAGCGTGTGCCAGTTGGTAGTGGGGTAGCTCATAAAATTGAGCATCACGCTCTGGCATACCACGCCCATTGAGCCAAACAGAAACAGCGGCCCCTTGCTCATAAAGCGAAAACGCATCACGTACAGGGCAAACACCACCAGCGTCATGATGACCGGCCATTGCGACAGATAGCCGATGATGAAGATCATTTCGACGCAGTTAAGCGCGGCGCTGAAGATAAACTGCTTCGCCACGTGGCGGTTAAAGACCGGCACCAGCGACAGCAGCATGATCGGATAGACCACGAAAAAGACGCCGTAGCTGGTGTTGTAAAAGCTGGAGATGCTGAGCGCAATCATCCCGGCAAAGACGATGCGCAGGGTCTGGCGAAAGTCGTTTGCCGTGTAGACGATGTTGCCGTGCGGGGTAAAAACCCGCGCCAGGGTGCTAATAGACATAGTGAAGCAGGCTCACCAGGTGGATCTGCATCCCGGAGAAGAAGCGCGCAAACGGCCCCTCGCTGTTGTAGAGCTGCACGGTCGCGCGCGCGCCGGTCGGCAGATGCTTCGGCAGCGCCTCGTCCAGCGCGACGTGAATGCGCATGCGTTGGGCGTCACGCACCCAGCGGTTGGAGGTTTCCGGTTCGGACAGTTGACCGTTAACGGCCTCCTGACCCGCCAGTATCCCCGCGTCGCTGCTGGTCACGTGGGCGCGGAACACCTGTCCCGGGAAGGCGTCAAACACCACAGCGGCGTCGGTGCCCTGATGGGTGTGGCGCAGGCTCTTCTCGCGGAAATCGGCGACGATATCGGTCTGGTTGTTCACCAGCGCCAGCGCGGCTGAGCCGGACGAAGCGTAAAAGCCAGGGCTTAACTGCAGGTTACTGACCGTGCCGTCCGCCTGGGCGTAGACCTTCGTCCAGCCGAGGTTGAGTTCTGCGTCATCCAGCGCGTTGCGGTATTTTTGCAGCGTCACGTTGCGGTGCTCGTCCCGCTCGCCGCGCTGAATGCGCAGGTTATGGATATTGGCCTGGATGGAGCTGACGGACTGCTCGCTGCTCTGCCAGGTGGTGCGAACCTTATCCAGATCCGCCTGCGAGACGTTCTGCAGGGTGCTCAGCTTCTGGTAGCGGTCGAAGGTCACTTTGTCATTACGCGCGGTCAGCACGGCGGTTTTCAGGCTGGCCTGCGCGGCGGCGATCTGCGCATCCAGCTGTTCGTTGGACAGGCGTGCCTGCTCAAGCGCGATTTGCGCCGCTTCCACTTTATTGTGAAACGGCGTGTCGTCGAGCTCAAACAGCAGATCGCCTTTCTTCACCTGGCTGTTGTTGTGGACGTGTACCGCCGCCACATAGCCGGAGACGCGCGGAGAAACCGGCGTCACCACGCGCATCACGGTGGAGTCCGGCGTCAGCGGGATCCAGATATCCGCGACGATAAAGTAGACAAACATCAGCAGGAAAGAGGCAATACTCACCCTTACCCAGCGGGCAAACTTTTGTTCAGGAGTCATTATTTTTCGGTCTTGTTATCTTCTTCGCGGATTGTCCGCAAATTGCAGGCGATTTGATTCAACGTGGCGCTGAAAATCTCGATATGCTCCGGCGCGATGTTTTGCGATACGCGCGCCTGATAGGTCTCAATCACCTGAGTGAGCCTTTTTAATATGGCTTTTCCCTCAGGCGTCAGCGTCAGAAGCCGGATGCGCTTGTCATAAGGCGATACGGCGCGCAGCAGGTAACCCTGCTTTTCCAGCTGTGTCAGAGTGCGCATCAGCGGCGGCAGTTCAATGCCCTGCACCTCCGCCAGCTCACTCATGGAGACGTTATCCCCGAGCTGATGCAGCTGCATCATCACCGTCCAGCTCGACTGGGTTAACCCGGTATCGAGAATGGCATCGTCAATGACGGCACGCCACTGGCGCACGATCATCGCCATCCGCATACCCATCGGCCTGCGGCAGAACAGTTCTTCTTCACTCATGGGGGGAAACCTCTCGTCACACGCGGTCAAGATAATAGTTATCATGGTAAGTATCAAGAAACGAGAGGTAAAAGCGCAGGAATTGCGAAATGATGTCTCCCTCTCCCCGTGGGAGAGGGCCGGGGTGAGGGCACCAGTCCGCAGCAGAGTTTAGCGGCTAAAATACTTCCTGACGGCACTTTTCCCCGAAGCCGTCACCACCACCTCCCTGTACCCCGCCACCCGCAGGATCCAGCCTTTGCTTTCCAGATAAATCAACAGCGCCGCGCCCGCCTCACCGCCAAGATGAAACCGCCGCTCGCTCCAGTCCAGACAGGCACAGCAAGCCTTGCGACGGGGGTGAGGCGTTAGCGGAATACCGAGCGCCAGGAACTGCTCCCGGCCATAGAGTGTCAACGCTGAACCGCCAGCCTCAAGCCAGCCTTCCGCCTGCATGAATTCATAGATCTGCACCGCCACCGCGCCCGCAAGATGGTCGTAGCAGGTTCGCGCTTCGCGCATGGCTTTCGGCGCGGTGGTTTCCGGCGGCGTGATGCGGCTCCAGGAGAGCCCCATCATCTGCTCGACCAGCGCCGCCACGTCGTGTCCCGCCAGGCGATAGTAGCGATGCCGCCCCTGAGACAGGCAGGTAATGAGCTTTCCCTCCACCAGCCGCGCGAGATGCCCGCTGGCGGTCGACGGCGCAACGTCTGCCACCGCGCTCAGCTCGGTAGCGGTCCACGCCCGCCCGTCCATCAGCGCGCACAGCATCTTCACGCGCGACGGATCGGCCATTGCCGCCGCCACAGCCGCAACGGCCTGTTCCAGCGCCGCGCTACTATCAGGGGGTAAGCTCGTCTTTAACATTCGTCGCCCAGGGTTCTGTGATCTCTGCGGCCAGCTTATCATTATCCGTCAGCAGAATAAGGTGATTCGCATGGTCGCTGTACTGGGTCAGGATTGACACGCCCTTTGCGGCCAGCGCCGCCGCAATTTCACCCAGCTCGCCGGGACGCTCCTGCTTGAGTTTTCTGATGACCGGCTTGCGTATGGCCTGCACGTTGAACCCGCCATCGGTCAGCACGCGACGGGCTTTTTCCCCCTCTTCCACCAGGAAATGGGCATGCGTTCCAAATACGCCACCGCCTTCCAGCCCCACGCCGCTGCGGCCCAGCAGCTGTCCAAAGCGCGCCAGTTCACCGGGGATATCGCAGAAAATCACATGAACGTCATACATCGCTATGCCCCCCGGTTTCAGAAGTATATTCCCGCACCACCTGCGCCACGCGAATGCGGTAGTACGCGAAAATCGACTCCCGCCCTTCGGCCTGCGCCGCCTGGTGAAACGCGTTCTGCTTCCAGCGGCGGACGGCCTCTTCGTCACGCCACCAGGAGAGCGAGAGAATTTTGCCGTCGGTGGTCAGGCTCTGAAAACGTTCGATATCAATAAAGCCGTCGATGTCCGCCAGCAGCGGCTTAAGCTCTGCGGCAAGCTGCAGGTAGCGCGCCTGATGATGAGGCTCCGCTTTGGCTTCAAAAAGGACTGCAATCATGGGTGTCTCTCCGTTGTGAGGGTGAGGAGAGAATGCAGGAGGAAAAAGCACAATGCTTCGGTAAGGAGCGAAGTGTTGTGCCGGATGGCGCTGCGCTTATCCGGCCTACGGACTCATGTAGGCCCAGTAAGCGTAGCGCCACCGGGCAGGGTTTAACCCAGAACCGACCTCGGCTCCATAAACGCCCTAATCCCCCACTCGCCCATCTCGCGCCCCACGCCGGAGTGCTTGAACCCGCCGAACGGCGCTTTCGGCTCATGGGCAAGCGTGTTCACCAGCACGCGACCGGAAACAATCTGCTGCGCCACGCGTCGCGCGCGGTCCGCATCGCCGCCCAGCACCATCGCGCTCAGTCCGTATTCTGTGTCATTGGCAATGGCGATCGCCTCCGCCTCGTCACGATAGGGGATCACGCACAGCACCGGGCCAAAAATCTCGTCGCGGGCAATGGTCATCTGGTTATTCACGTCGACAAACAGCGTCGGGCGCACAAACCAGCCGTCTCGCGTCCCGTCCGGTCGCCCTTCGCCGCCCGCCAGCAGGCGCGCCCCTTCTTCGATCCCTTTGCGGATATACCCCTGCACCCGCAGCCACTGCTTCTCGCTGACCATCGGGCCGATCTCTGTCACGCTATCGCGCGGGTCGCCGGATTTCACCGCCGCCACGGCCTGCGCCAGCGCGGTTTCGATCTCCGCCTTGCGCGCCTGCGGTACCAGAATACGCGTCCCGGCCACGCACGCCTGCCCGCTGTTCATAAACCCGGCCTGCATCGCCAGCGGGATTGCCTGAGTCAGATCCACATCATCCAGCAGGATCGTCGGCGATTTACCGCCTAACTCCAGGGTCACGCGCTTAAAGCTCTCCGCCGCGTTGCGCAGGATCGCTTTGCCGGTATTCGTGGAGCCGGTAAACGAGATTTTTGCCACGTCCGGATGGCGGCTGATGGTTTCACCTACCGTCTCGCCGCGCCCGGTGACGATATTAAACACGCCCGGCGGTAGTTCAGCGTCGCGAAGCGCTTCGGTGACAATCCAGGTTTGCAGGGCGCTCATTTCGCTCGGCTTGATGACTGCCGTACAGCCCGCAGCCAGCGCGGCCGCCAGCTTACCGCAGATAAATCCCGCGTCGCTGTTCCACGGCGTAATCAGCCCGGCTACCCCAAGCGGCGTCATCTGCACCGTTGCCGCGCCTGCGGGGGTGACGAATGCAAACGCCTCCAGCGCCTCAATGGCCTGAGCAATCACCTCCGCCGGATAGCTGGCCATCCACGCCGAGCGCGAGGCGGGGGCACCGTACTCTTCAATGACCGCTTCCAGTAGATCGTCGTGGCGAGCGGCCACGGCGGCGTGCATACGTTTCAGCGCTGCGATGCGTTCCTGCTTTGTGGTCTGCGACCACGCCGGAAACGCCGCTTTTGCCGCCGCAATGGCGCGCTCTGCGTCGACCTCATCCGCCAGACGAACCTGGCCGATGACCCGCGCCGTCGCCGGGTTGTACAAATCAAACCACTCGGTGCCGTGCGGGGTAACAAATTCGCCGTTAATAAAGATCTGTTCGATGGTGTGCATATAAACCTCCTCAGGCTGTGTGAGCACAGTCTGGCACGGCTTCTCCGTTGCGATAATCCACGCTATGCTGCAAGGGTTGTTTCGATTTTCAGGATAATCTATGCATCGTTCAGGTCTGACAGAGCTGGAAGTAGTGATGGCCGTCGTGCGGCGCGGCAGCTTTCGCGCCGCGGCGCAGGAGCTGGGCATGTCCGCCACGGCGGTAAGCAACGCCATCGCCGGGCTGGAGAGCCGCCTTGATACCCGCCTTTTCAACCGCACCACCCGCAGCGTGGCGCTCACCAACGCCGGACAGCGCTATGTGTCGCGTATCGGCCCGGCCCTGCAGGAGATCCGTCTCGCCGGCGAGGAGATCCACAGTGACGCCGGGGAACTTACTGGCACGCTGCGCCTGAACGTGCCGAACCATATCGGCACCCTGTTTCTGGACCAGCTGCTGATCGACTTTATGATCCGCTACCCGAAGATGCGCGTAGAGACCGCCAGCGAAGCGCGAATGATCGACATCGTCGCGGAAGGCTATGACGCGGGGATCCGCCTGGAGGAGTCCGTGCCGCAGGACATGATCGCCGTGCCGCTGACCGGGGAGATCCGCCAGCTGGTGACCGCCACGCCGGACTATTTTGCACGTCACGGCATTCCGCAGACGCCGGACGATCTGCTTTCACATCAGGGGATCGGCATGCGCATGGCCCACGGCGGGATCTACCGCTGGGAGCTGGCGCGTCGGGGTGAGACGTACGCCCTTGCCGTGCCGCCGCGCTTTGCGACGTCCGATCTTTTTGCCTCGATCCGCGCCGTGAAAGCGGGATTAGGGGTGGGATTTTTGCCGGAACTCTATATCCGGGAAGAGCTTGAGCGTGGAGAACTGGTGAGCGTCTTAAACGACTGGGCGCAGCCCTTTGCCGGGCTGCGCCTGTATTACCCCGGCCATCGCCACGTTCCGCCAGGGCTACGGGCACTGGTGGCGATGATCCGCGAGCGCGGGATTATTCCAGGTTAGCCTTATTCAGCCCGTAAGCCGCATCCAGCGAGCCGGGTTCCATGCGGGAGGTGATCCCCAGACGGTTCCAGGCGTTGATCGCCACGATGGCGAAGTTCAGCTCTGAAATCTCCACGTCTGAGAAGTGCTCCGCCACGCTGCGGTACAGCGCGTCGCTCACGCCGTGAACGCCAATCTGGGTCAGCGCTTCGGTGAAGGCCAGCGCGGCTTTCTCGCGGGCGCTGAACAGCGGGGACTCGCGCCAGGCCGCCAGATGGTACAGGCGCAGCTCGCGCTCGCCGGCGATTTTGGCCTCTTTCGAGTGCATATCCAGACAGAAAGTACAGCCGTTTAGCTGCGACACGCGAATGTCGATCAGGTGCTTCAGCGCCGGGTCGATGGAGGTTTTTGCCACTTCCATGCTCAGGGCGGACAGGGCGTTGGCGAGGGCAGGTGTAGCTTTATGGTGGTTGACGCGAGTGCTCATGGTCTTTCCTCTTTTTGTGCGGCATATGTCATGCGATACAGCAAATCTACGCCGTTCATGACATAGTAAAAAGATACAAAAATAGTAAAATGAGGTAGGACATGAAGCCGGGCTATCACGAGATTTATTCCCGCTATCGCGACAATATCACGCGCGGCGTGCTGAAGCCGGGCGATAAGGTGCCAGCCATCCGCGTGCTGGCGGAAGAGCTGAAGGTGGCGCGTAAAACCGTCGAAACGGCCTATGCCATTCTGACGGGTGAAGGGTATCTGGTGAGCCAGGGCGCGCGCGGCACGCGGGTGAACCCGGATTTACTGTTGCCGGATAAGACTGCCCCTGCGGAGCAGCCCACCGGCGCGCTTCCGGCATCGCTCATCAGCCAGCGCGAGCGGGCGGGGTTTCTGCGCCCCGGCATCCCCGCCCTCGACAGCTTCCCGTATAAAAAATGGCTGCTGCTGGCAGGCCAGGCAACGCGCGCCATGCGTCAGGAGGAGATGCTCAACCCCCCGGTGCTGGGCTGGTATCCGCTGCGCCAGGCGATCGCCAGCTATCTGAACATCTCGCGCGGGCTCTCCTGCACCGCCGAGCAGGTGCTGATCACCAGCGGCTATAGCGGCAGCCTGCGGTTGATCCTCGACACGCTTGCCAGCCGCAGCGACAAGGTGGTGTTTGAGGATCCGGGCTATTTTATGGGCCAGCAGCTGCTCAAGCGGATCGTGCCGCGCCTGCACACGGTGCCGGTCGATCGCTGCGGTATCGACACGGACTTCCTGCTCCGTCACCATCGCGACGCCCGTTTTGCTATCGTCACCCCGTCGCACCAGAGCCCGCTGGCGGTCACCCTCTCGCTGCCGCGCAAGCAGCAGCTGCTCGACTGGGCCAGCCAGAACGCGGCGTGGATCATTGAAGACGATTACGACGGGGAGTTTCACTACACCCGCAAGGTGCTGCCGTCGCTGAAAAGCCTCGACCAGCATGACCGGGTGATTTTTATGGGGACCTTCAGTAAAACCATCATGCCGTCGCTGCGCATGGGCTACGTGGTGATGCCCGCCAGCACCGTCGGGGCTTTTACCGACTGCGCGGACATTACCACCAGCGGCCAGCCGGTGCTGACGCAAAAGATCCTCACCGCGTTTCTCAGCGAGGGGCATTTCTTCCGTCATCTGAAAAAGATGCGCGCCCTGTATCAGACCCGCCGCGACTGGATGATTGCCGCCCTGCGCGAGGTGTATGGCGATCTGTTTTTCACCGAGCAAAACGACGGCGGGATGCATATCGTGGCGTTCCTGACCAGAGGAAGCGGTGACCGGGAAGTGGCGCGCTGCTGGCAGGAACAGCAGCTGCAGGTGAATGCGCTTTCGGAGTGGTATCGCGGGTCGGGCAAACGCTACGGGCTGGTGATGGGCTATAACAACGTGCGGTCGTATGAAGAGGCGGTTGAGCTGCTGGAAAGGCCGAAGCGGCAGACGTTTGCGCTGTTGAGCTGAAATCGCCGGGTGGCGGCTGCGCCTTACCCGGCCTACTCGATCCCGTAGGCCCGGTAAGCGTAGGGTATGAACCGGAAACATGG
>NZ_JABXOU010000007.1:0-278004 GCF_014103035.1 Enterobacter sp. RHBSTW-01064
ACGGCGAAACTGCCGGAAGGCGAGCACCGCTTCCACGTGACGGCGACGGACAAGGCGGGTAATACCAGCGCAGCGTCCGACGATTTCGTGCTGAACCTGGACTACACCGCACCAGATGCAAGCAAAGTGAGCATCACTGACGTGGTGGATGACTTTGGTTCTGTGACCGGCTCCGTGACGTCAGGCGGTAAGACTGACGATAACACGCCGCTGATCAAAGGCACCGGCGCGGAAGCGGGCAACACCATCACCGTGTACAACGGCGACAAGGTGATTGGCACCGCCAAAGTGCAGGCAGACGGCACCTGGGAACTGCAGGTCACCAAGGCGCTGCCTGACGGCACCTATAACCTGACGGTTAAAGAGACCGACAGCGTGGGTAACACCACGGCGGCTTCACCGGAATACATTATTCAGATCGATGCTGGCGGTCAGCCGCTGCCACCGACCCTGAGCAGTGTAGAAGATGACGTCGCGCCGCATACCGGTCCATTGCAGAAGGATGCGACAACCAACGACAACACCCTGCTTCTGACAGGTACTGCGGAAGCCAACGTGACGGTTCGCATTTACGGCGGCCCGAACGGCACCACCTTACTGGGTGAAACGCAGGCTGATGCCCAGGGTAAATGGAGCTTCAACACGCCGAAACTGGCAGACGGTGTCCATACGTTTGTGGCGGAAGCCATTAACGACATCGGACAGGTGAGCCCGCAAACCGGCGGATTCCCGGTCACGGTGGATACCAGCGCGCCGGGTGAAGTCACTGGCTTCATCGTTAGCGATAACGAAGGTCCGAAGACTGGCGTATTGTCAAATGGCGACACCACTGACGATGCGACGCCGACCATCAGCGGTAAAGCAGAGCCTGGCAGCGTTGTTCACGTCTACGTGAACGGTCAGGAAAACGGCACCGCGGTGGCAGACGCTAACGGTAACTGGACCTACACCACCGGTTCACTGGCGGATGGGGAATACACCTTCACCGCGCGCGCTGAAGATTCAGCGGGCAACCTGGGTGCAGAAAATGCTGGCGTCACCGTCACGCTTGATACCTCCAGCGTACCGGTCACTATCGTTCGCGTGATGGACGATAAAGGCACCGTAACTGGCGAACTGAAGGCCAATGACGTGACTGACGATGCCCGTCCGGACATTATCGGTAAGGCGAAAGCAGGCAGCATCGTGACCATCAAAGATGGCAGCGTGGTGCTGGGCACCGTGACGGCAGATGCCAGCGGTAACTGGACATTCACTCCAACCAGCGATCTGGGCGATGGCGTACATAACATTACGGCGACCGCTAAAGATCTGACCGGTAAAGAGGATACCTCCAGCACCTTCAGCTTCGAAATTGACAGTAAAGCACCGAATCGTCCGAGCATTGATTACGCGGAAGATCAGGTGGGTACCGTTAAGGACGACCTGAACAGCAACGACGTGACTGACGATCCACAGCCAATCCTGCACGGTACGGCCGAAGCGAACAGCACCGTCAACATCTACTCCGTTGATGGCACGCTGTTGGGTTCAGTCACCGCGAACAGCAGCGGCGCATGGAACTTCAAGCCGGGCAGTAAGTTGCCAGAAGGGAAAAACACCTTCTATGTGACGGCGACGGATAAAGCCGGAAACGTCAGCGACAAGTCTGCGGACTTCGTGCTGACCACCGACTACACCGCGCCGGATGCGAGCAAAGTGACCATTGATTCCGTCACGGATAACGTGGGGAACGTTCAGGGGATTGTTGCGGATGGCGGCGTTCTGGACGATTCACGTCCGGTGATCCGCGGCTCTGGTGCTGAAGTGGGCAACGTCATTACGGTCTACACCACCGATAAAGACGGCAACACGAAGGTACTGGGTACCACCACGGTTGATCAGAACGGCAAATGGGAACTGACGCCATCTGAGTCTCTGTACGGTGACTCCATCAACAAACTGACCGTGACGGAAACCGATCGGGTTGGCAACGTGGCGAAACCGGCTGACAGCTATGACGTCATTATGTCCGATACCCCGGATGCACCAGCGATCGTTAACGTTCTGGACGATACCGGCACAACCGTTATCAACCTGGCCAACAATGCGTTGACCAAAGACGATACGCCGACCCTGAACGGGACTGCGGACGGTGCTGCGGGCGATACGATCACCATCTACAACGGCAGTCAGGTTGTAGGTAAAACAACGCTGAATAGCAATGGCACCTGGAGCTTCACGCCATCTCCGGCACTGGCTGACGGTAGCTACACCTTTACGGTGACCAATACCAACAGCGCGGGTCAGGAGAGCGATCGCAGCGGTTCGTTCACGGTAACCATTGATTCAACAGCACCGAATCCGGTTTCCGGTCTGCAGGTGTCTGACGATCAGGGTGCCTGGAAAGGTCAGTTGACCGAGGGCATGACCACGGACGACAACAAACCGACCTTCACCGGTAAAGCGGAGCAGGGCAGCACGGTCACTATCTATGATAATGGCCAGGCGATCGGTTCAGTCACCGTCACCAACCCTGACGGTAGCTGGCAGTTCACCCCGTCCACGCCGCTGGTTGATGGCGAACACCAGTTCGCGACTCAGGTAACGGATCCGGCGGGTAACAGCAGTGCGATCGTTGACGATATCACCGTTAACGTCTCCACGGGCGCAAGCTATCTGCAGCTGCTGCAGGTGGTGGATGATGTCCAGGAAGCGGGTGGTTCTCGCGTGCTTCGCGATGGTGAAGTCACGAACGATAGCCAGGTACAGCTGGTCGGTAAGGCGACGGCAGGCAGCACCATTATCATCACCGATGTCGGTGGCGTTCAGCTGGGTACCGTGAAAGCGGATGCCAATGGTAACTGGGAATTCACGCCGATGAGTAGCCTGAGCGATGGCGCGCATACCCTGCGCATCACCGGGACCGATCCGTCGAATAACCCGCTCACGCCGATCGACTTCGATCTGGTTGTGGACACGGTTGCGCCTGTTGCACCGGTTATTACCAACGTGCTGGACGATGTGGATCCGGTTCAGGGTTCCGTTGCTCACGGCAAGCCGACCAACGACACCACGCCGGAAATTACCGGTACGGCAGAGAAGGGCAGCACGGTGAATGTGTACCATCAGGTGGATGCGACAACCCGCATTCTGCTGGGTACCGCCGTGGCCGATAGCACAACGGGTCAGTGGACGCTGCAAATCAGCGACGCGAACAAGCTGGCTGAAGGCACCTGGAATCTGGTTGCAACCTCCACGGATGCAGCAGGCAACGTCAGTACGCCAAGCAACACCTGGACGATTGTTGTCGATACCACCGTGTCTGACGCGGTTATCAACATCAGCTCGATCTCGGAAGACCGTGGTGCTTCAGACGCTGACTTCATCACCAGCGATAACACGCTGTTGATTAACGGTGAGCTGAACAAAGCCCTGCAGGCGGACGAGTGGGTTGAGATTAGCCTCGACAACGGTGTAACCTGGACGCGTGCCTCAACGGTAACCGGCACATCCTGGACTGTGGATATGCAGAGCACGCCGCTGAACGATGGTGCTTACACCATTCAGGCTCGCGTGGTGGATAACGCCGGTAACGTCGGCAGCACCGATTCTCAGGCGCTGCAGGTGGCATCGGGCGGCAGTGACATGAACGGTCTGTCTACGACAACCAAAGTGACTACCGATACCAGCCATGGTCTGACGACCGGGGATCACTTCAGCCATGCCGCAACGGCGACTAACGGCGACATGGTCACCCGTGACCGTACCGTCACCCTTAGCGGTAACCTGAGCGCGGCGCTGCAGGCTGGCGAACATCTGCAGATCTCTCTGGATAACGGGAAGACCTGGAAAACGCTGGCACTCAACGGCCAGAGCTGGAGCTATGAACTGCCGGAAGCGACGGCAAGCACCACCCACAGCTTCAAGCTGCAGGTGATTGACGTTGCGGGCAACCCGGGTACGAACACGAAGTTTGCGGATAGCTACAACGTGGTCATCGATCTGGATTCGCCTGATGCCATCACGATGGCGCCGGATGTGCCTCAGCACACCAGCACGGGGGATTCGTTCACCTTCTCCAGCGGTCAGTATGGTCGCGTTGAAGCGGGTGCGATTGTCTCTCTGGTGAGCGACGTCAACAGCAACGGCACCTATCAGGAAGGCCTGGATCAGATCATCGGCTTCGCGAAAGCGAACGCGGACGGCTCCTGGAGCCTGAACACGACCCTGCCTGCGGGCGCGCATAACCTGGCCTTTGTGGTCTGGGACGAGGCGGGCAACCGCTCAAGCATGAGCGCAAGCACCAGCACGGGCGTCACCGAAGGTGGTGGTAGTACGCTGATTGAACAGACCTGGGGTGGCACAACCGATGCGGACAGCCGTGGCCTGAACGCCGCTGCGGTCACCATCAGCCAGGACGGTTTGTGGTCGTTCTTCCAGAGTGCCCGCGGCACGTCAGGAAGCACAACGGCTAACGCCGGACGAGTGTACGACTCCGTCACGCGTGAAGACTACGATTCGACGTACCTTGCACAGCCGTCCACCGACAACGGTGCGGGTTACAACGTAGATAGCACGTCGTACAGCCGTTATGTGAACTCCGCAGCCTTTGCGGACATCAACCGCGATGGTTATGCCGACGTAATGTCTCAGATCAGTAGCTATAGTAACGCGGGTCGTACCGCCTACTGGCTGCAGAACGCCGATGGTAGTTACTCTGCGAAGGCACTGGATCAAGGCACTCTGAACCACCTCGGTGGCGTGATTTCCTATGACCGTGAAGGTGATGGTTATCTGGACTTTGTGCTGGGTGACTCGGAAGCGGACTCCATCTCATTCATCAAGAATGAGCAGGGTACGCTGAGTTACGAGGACAACTCCGGCTTCTCTGACGGACACCCAGGCGGGGCATTGCCAACGGCGTTGAGCGTGCTGCACGAAGTGGGCGCTGTGGATATCGATAATAACGGTACCGTAGATATTACGGCACATATCGACTACAACGGCGCAGGCAGCTTCGTTGGTAACAACTCACGCGGTCTGGGGATCTTGTATAACCAGACTACCGGAACGTCGAAGACCAACTTCGGTGAAGTCGGCTACTACGCGAACGTGTTCCGTGACGATGGCCATGAAGACTACGGTAACTTGTCTATCTCCATGACATATGCGGATTACAACAACGACGGTTGGTTGGATCTGTTCCTGAGCCGTGGTTCGAAGGGCAGTTCTAACAGCGACGAGAGCCGTATCTATCTCAACGATGGTACCGGCAAGCTCAATGCAACCGACGGTCAGGCGCAGTGGTTTGGCGATAACGTTGATGGCGGTACGTCGCTGGCAGTGGACTGGAACCACGACGGTAAGATGGACATCATCGAAGTGCCGCGCTCTGGCGTGACAGGCTCGCCGATGCTGTATACCAATACCGGCAGCAACAACTGGGGGACCAATAAGGTTAGCCTGACGGGTAGCACGACGTTCAACAACATGACCGGTGCCGTGGCGCTTGACTACGACTGGGACGGTTCGATGGACCTGGTGCTGTACCGTTCGGGTGCGGACGCTGATGTGGTGGCAAGAGATGATGCGGGACGCACGATGCTGGTGAAAAACACCAATATCGCGGCGGACGGCACCAGCCTGCAGATCCGTATTGTTGACGGTAACGGTATCAATACCTTCTACAGCAACACCGTGAAGCTCTATAACTCGGCGGGCGAGCTTGTCGCTACCCAGCTGATTAACCCGCAGTCCTCCGGCTCCAGCAACAGCATGGGTCTGGTGAGCTTCTTCGGACTGGATCCGAACGAAGTTTACTCCGTGCAGATGCTGCGTATTACCGACGGTAAAGCGGATCACGTTGGCGCAACGGGCAGCATTGGCGGTTACACCAACGGTACGGTGAATGAGAACTGGGGTGGCCTGACAACAGGTAAAGCCCACGACTCCTACGTGCTGACGGCGGAAAGCGGCAGCGCCGCGAACAACACCACTGGCAACAGCGGGATCGTGGGTACGGGCTATAACGACACCTTCTTCGGTTCGGCGGGTAACGACACCTACAACGGTGGCGGCGGCTGGAACCAGATTGTGAGCGGCAAGCCAGTCTGGAGTGAAACTGCGGGTATGGACGTGGTTGATTACAGCCGTTCTACCAGTGCGGTTAACGCCAACCTGTGGACAGGTACTGCAACCGGTAACGGCACCGATAAGCTCCTCAGCATTGAGGGACTGGTCGGGTCAAACCAGCAGGATACCTTCACGGATAACTCCGCGAACAACCTGTTCGAAGGTCGTGGTGGCAATGATGCCTTCTACCTGGTCAACGGCGGTAACGACACGCTGATGTACAAGGTGCTGGCAGGAATGACCAACGACGGTACCGGCGGCAACGGCCACGACACGATCCACGGCTTCAAGGTGGGTAATCTGGTGAAAGACAGTGATGCAGATCTGCTCGATATGAGCGAGCTGCTTGACTACAAGGGCTCTGTCTCCTTCTTCGAGGACGATGGAAAACTGGAGCTGGATTACTCCTCTCGCGGCGTGCTTGACTACGTCAAGGTGGAGGTTGTCGGAAGCGATACCGTGATCAGTATCGACCGTGACGGTCAGGGCGGACAACATGGCTTTACGCAGGTTGTCACACTGGCTGACGTTCAAACCGATCTGGTTACGCTGCTGCAGAATAACCAAATAATGATGTAACCCAGTAAAACCCGCCATCTTCGGATGGCGGGCTTTCTGCGCATATCTGAAGTAATACGATTAATCACTGGGTGAATCAGGAATTTGAAAATGAAAATAACCCCTCGGAATTTTAAAAAAATAAACCTGGCGTTCTGTGTCGCTGCTGCATTAAGTGCATTTATGGCCAACCCCGCTTATTCAGCTGAAAAAGTGGAAAAGGCCATTGATTTACCGGTAGTGATCAAACCGACGCCAAAAAATACGGCACCGCAACCTTATCGTCCGGTGGCGGGCGTGACGCCTGAGCTGGCACAGGTTGTCGTCTATTACCCACAGGGCACAGTTCCTGCAGCGGTCTATGTTGACCGCGAGCTGCAGTCCGTGTTGTTACCAGGGCAGTTTACCGTCCTGTGTGCGGCACCGGGCGCGCACACGGTGGAGTCATTCTTCAACGATCACCCGACGTACCAGGGCAAGCAAAACCCTCAGCAACAGTTGAGCACCGAAAGCGCGCAGACCTATTTTATTCAGGTTAATCCGGGCACTGCGGGCAATACAGCGGCGCTGGAGGAACGTTCGCGTGCGGAAACGCTTCTGAAAAATATGCACAAGCAGACCAAAATTATTAACCGTGCATCTCAGGTCAAACCCTGTGATTACATTAATAACACCGGCGTAGTGCTCATTCAGGAACAGGTGCTGTTCCGCTTTGCGGCGAGCAACTCGGCGGGAATTTTTGCAGAATCTCGTAAGAAGCTGGATGACGTGGTGAAGTTTATCCGTCAGGCGAATAACGTTCGTGAGATCCAGATCGTGGGCTATACCGATGCGATTGGTAGCCGTGAGGCCAACCAGCGTCTGTCTGAAGCACGTGCGAATACCGTTCGTTCGTTGCTGATCGAGAAAGGGATCAAACCAGAGATGATCAACAACACCGTTGGTCAGGGCGTGGCGCAGAGCGCTGAAGGCTGCGGTACAAATGCCAGCCAGCAGGCGGCAGGCTGTAACGTTAACAGCCGTCGTGTGGAAATTTTAGTGAAAAGCCACTAAGCCGCGTGTATGACTAAAATACGGATCGCAGAGATGCTATCCGTATTTTTTTTAGTGGTATATCAAAGAGAAAGGTTCTGAAAAACGAGGTGTCATGCAAACTGCGGTTCGTAGGTTTTGATCTTCGCATTGGTGTACAGCTTTTTCTTTTCTCTGATTATCTCATGCTCAATTGACGCTTTAATGATCTCGCCGCAGGAGTATATTTTCTTTAAAGAGTTAAAGCCCAGCTGTTTCATTATGTTGTTGGTGTACGTATAGGTGGTTTTGGGCTTAATGTTGTGCACGATACTGATATCATCAATGGAATAACCCGCAATCATCAGCTTTAACACAGAGAACTCCATATGCGTCAGTTCGATGTATTTCTTGATAATCTTGTTTTTGCTTGGGTGGCGCTGCGTATGCATTTTTTTTATGATCTCATCGTTCGTGAGATTGTTGATATTCACAAGGCGATGCTTGTAATGAGAGCAAATGCAAGAAAACAGCTCCGGAAAAATATCCGAGTGATAAGCAATAATGATTTCTGAAATGGCTGCATTATTTGTTTTTCTACGTAGGGAAATCAACCAGTGGAAATAAACAATATTGCTGTATATGGAATCAGGTAAAACCAGGTACAACGTATAAAAAGACCCTCTCCTGATCTCCTTCGCCCAGGCAAACAAGTTTCTTTGGTCATCAAACGAGATAATTTTCTCTTTACTGAATGTACCGGATAGCAAGTGACTCAGGCCGATGTTACTGAAGTTACATCGGGATAAAATAACTCTGGAGGTATCCATGGGTATTCCTTTAGTGAACTATCCCCGTCATACTTCAAGTTGCCTGTGCGTTGGCTTTTCTCGCTCACCCCAGTCACGTACTTATGTACGCTCCTGGGGATTCGCTGCGTCGCCGCCTTCATGCAACTCGAATTATTTAGGCTATAAAATGGAAAAAAGTCCATCTTCGTAATCTTTGCATACCGACAGACAGGTATTACGGTATGAATATATTTATATTCTACACGATATAAATAAACGCTTGATTGAGAAGACTCCCTCACTAAATGGGAATTGTTTACCTGAGTCGCACGGTTTTGCTTTTAGACATTAATGTAAGAATGCGAGGTTTTCAACCAGGAATATTCCACGTATGCAGGACAGATAAAACGGGGGGCGTTATAATTTCAACAGTTACGATTCACGTGTATTACTCCTCGTTAGCGACGTTTTGTGTGATGGAAAATTAAAAAGGGAATGTCATTGTTCAGAGGTGACATTGAGAAAAGCATGAAGAAAATTTCAGTTCTGTTTATTTTAACCTCTATTATTTTGCTTGCAGGCTGCCAGATTGCGCCGGGCAGCCATATTGATACGTCCGGGAAAAACATTGTTCAGGCGCAGGATGATAAAACGCTCAACGACGTCGATATCAATGTTTATCCCGTTACGCCAGCCCTGATCGAGCGGCTGCGGGAAAACGTGATGGTTGCGCAGGGTAATGCCGAGCTGAACAAGCGTCTGGACGCGTATGAGTACCGTATTGGCGTGGGCGATATCATTATGGTGACGGTGTGGGAACACCCGGAGCTCACCACGCCGTCAGGCCAGTATCGCAGCGCCAGCGACACCGGCAACTGGGTACATTCGGACGGGACCATTTTTTATCCTTACATCGGCAAAATTGCCGTGAAGGACAAAACGGTGACCGAAGTGAGGGAGATGATCACCGAGCATCTGGCTAAATATATTGAATCCCCGCAGGTCGATGTGGGGATCGCCGCATTCCGCTCGCAAAAAGTGACGGTCTCAGGCGAGGTGAATCAATCCGGCCAGCAACCTATCACCAACGTGCCGCTGACCATTATTGATGCGGTAAACCAGGCGGGCGGGCTGACCGAGAATGCAGACTGGGGCAACGTGGTATTAACCCAGGGCGGTAAGAAGTCGAAGGTCTCCCTGCAGGCGCTCATGCAGTATGGGGATTTGCAGCAAAATAAACTGCTCTACCCTGGCGATATTCTCTATATCCCGCGCAATGACGATTTAAAAGTCTTTGTGATGGGGGATGTCGTCAAGCAAACCACCATGAAAATGGATCGTTCCGGCATGACGCTGACAGAAGCGCTGGGGAATGCGGAAGGGATCAATCAAATGACAAGCGATGCCAGCGGCATATTTGTCATTCGCTCTGAAGCAAAACCTGATGCAGAAACGGGGAAACAAGCGGCTATTTATCAGCTCGACGCGCGTGATGCCACCGCGCTGGTATTGGGCACGGAATTTAAGCTTAAGCCATACGATATTGTCTATGTCACGACGGCACCGGTTGCACGCTGGAACAGGGTGATTAACCAGTTAATGCCAACCATTAATGGTATCTACAGCCTGACGGAAACCACGCGCTTTGTCAGAAACTGGGGTAACTGATCGTGTATGGGCGATATACCTCCATCCTGGTCGTCTGCACCGGCAATATCTGTCGTTCCCCGGCGGGGGAACGGATTTTGCGTTCGCGCTTACCCGGCATGAGGGTGGACTCTGCCGGTATTTCAGCGTTAACAGGGGAACCGGCGGATCCCGTCATGCGGCAGTCGGCCAGCAAACAGGGTTTTTCTTTAGAGGGCCATCTTGCCCGGCAGCTTACGCCTGCAATGTGCCGCGAATACGATCTGATCCTGACCATGGATAAGCATCATATTGAAGCGGTTACACAACTGGCGATGGAAGCCCGGGGTAAGACCTTTTTATTCGGATATTGGCTCCAGCAACTGGAAATTTCAGATCCATATCGCCGAGGAGCAGAAATATCCGACATCATTTTCAAACAACTTTTTTCCGCTGCCGAAGAATGGGTCAAGGTTTTCCAGCAGGTTAAATAATCAAGGCTGATTAGAGTATGTATAACAAACACGTTAGCAATCCCCCTCCCGATCCTGTTCAGCGGGAGGAGGACATTGATATTGTTCAAATCCTTAAAGTACTGTTTTACAGCAAAGTCTGGATAGCGGCGACGACCATTCTGTTTATCATTATGGGGATTATTATTGCTAACATCTCGACGCCGGTTTACAGGAGCGATGCGTTAATTCAGGTTGAGAAGAATTCCTCATTAAGTATTTTAAACAAGCTGTCTACCATGCTCCCGGAAGGCTCCGGAGTGAGTTCTGAATCCGAAGTTTCAATACTCAAGTCACGATTAGTGATGGGTAAAACGGTACGGGATTTGAAGCTGGATATTGTCGCAAGAGAAAAAACCTATCCTGTTGCGAATGCCACTCTGCAGCGTCTGTTGGGTCATGAGCCGGCGACGCTCGATATTGCCTATTTGTCCGTACCGGATAAATGGATGAATACTCCGCTGAACCTGGACATCGCGGTTTCTGGAGACTTCGCCCTGCACGTGGGGGATTCCGTCGTGAAAGGTAAAGTGGGTGTACCTGTTCAGGCCAGCGGTATTGAGCTTCTGATCGCGTCAGCCAAACTCACGGAAAACACCGCGTTCATTGTGACGAAGCGCAATGAGTATTCGGTCATTGAAGAGATCAAAGAGCGCGTCTCCATTGATACCAAGTCGGGGGGGAATGGCATGCTGCACCTGAGCATGATCGGCCCCGACCCGGTGACGATCAGCCAGATCCTGGACAGTATTGCTCAAAACTATCTGGCGCAGGACGTTGAGCGCAAATCAGCGGAGGCAAGCAAAAGCCTGGCGTTTTTAAATAAGCAGCTGTTGCAGATCAAAAGCAATCTGGTTAACGCCGAGAGTAAACTGAATGAATTCAGAAAGAATAATGAGTCCGTTGACCTGTCATTAGAAGCTAAATTCATTCTGGATAATGTCGTCTCTATTGATACGCAGCTTAATGAACTGACCTTTAAAGAGGCGGAAATTTCCAAACTGTATAAGCGCACGCACCCGGCCTATAAAGCGTTGTCTGAGAAAAAAGCCATTCTGGTTGCGGAAAAAGAAAAGCTGAACCAGCGTATTAGCGCGATGCCCAGCACCCAGCAAGAAATTTTAAGCATGACCCGCGATGTCCAGATGGGTAATGATATTTATATGATTTTGCTGAATAAACAGCACGAGCTTAATATCAGTAAGGCCAGTACCCTTGGGAATGTGCGTATTATTGACCATGCGGTCACGCAGCAGAAACCGGTGAAACCGAAAAAAATATTGATTGTTCTCTTATCCGCCTTAATTGGGTTCCTCTTTTCCTCCGGAGTCATCCTCGTTCGCAACATGCTGATAAAAGGGATCCGGCAACCTGCTGAGCTGGAGAGACGTGGCATTCCTGTCCTCGCCGTTGTTCCCCTGGCGCCAGAGTTAACGAAGCGCAGACGGTGCCGCGCCATTCCGACTTACCAGTCTGACGAGCTGCTGGCGAAATCGACGCCAACGTCGCTGGCGGTCGAAGCGTTGAGGGGGCTGCGTACTAGCCTCCATTTTGCGATGCTGAAATCGGACAACAAAATATTAATGATCTCCGGGACGTCGCCCGGGGTCGGTAAATCTTTCGTGAGTTCTAACCTCGCCGTACTGATGGCGCAGGCGGGTACGCGGGTATTGTTGATCGACTGTGATTTACGACGAGGGTATTTGCACCGTGTTTTCTCTGCGGCAGAAAATGGGGCAGGGCTTGCGGATTATTTATCTCAGGACGTTAATATTTCGACTGTTATTCAGCACACGGAATACCCGGAAGTGGATTTTATTGGTCGCGGACGAATGACCAATAATCCTGCTGAGCTTTTTATGTCTGAGAAATTCAAGACGCTGCTCACGTCGTGCTCAACGCAATATGACGTGATTATCATTGATACCCCGCCGATCCTGAGCGTGACGGATGCGGCTATTGTTGGCCGATATGCATCAACATCCCTGATGGTGGTGCGCTTTGAACAGAACTCCCTGAAAGAGGTGGAGGCAGGGCTGCGCCGCTTCGATCAAAATGGCATCGCCATTCAGGGCACCATATTTAACGGCGTAGAGAAGCGCGCCGCTGAACCTTACACCTACGGCGACTATTCCTATCAGGAATAAAATCTAGTAACGGAACAGGTCAACACTATCCGGGATGTATAAAATTCCGAATATTGGATGACTTGTTCCTAATCAAAAGTTCCATATATGTGGTGCAGTCTGAATGCCAATTCAGATCAAAAATGACAGAATTAGCCTCAATTCTATGCTCTTAAATTCTAATTAATGAAATGGTAGGAAACCACAGGAGGTCAATCATCATAGGATGTGAAGTTATTATTTAGAGTGGCGAAGTTATATTTCTAAAAGAATGTAATGATTCCGTAATAAAGAGTAGGTAATAATGAAAAGTAAAAAGAATAATGTCTTTCAATTAGAGCTTAAGTGGCACCCTGTTGCCGCTTCGGTTCTGCTCGCTCTGCCATTTGTTGCGCACACAGCAGAGATCAGCATGAAGAACGGTATCGTTGCTTCTGCTGGAAACGTGCCTGTCATTAACATTAACAAAGCCAACGATAAGGGGCTTTCGCATAATGTGTATGACAAGTTAAACGTGGACAAGAACGGTCTGATCTTCAATAACAGTGCTGCAGGATCGAATACCGTTCTGGCAGGCCAGATTCAGGGTAACAGCAACCTGACCTCCGGCTCAGCGAAAGTTATTCTGAACGAAGTGACCTCGAAAAATGCCTCTGCTATTAACGGCATGATGGAAGTCGCAGGTGATAAGGCAGATTTAATTATCGCCAACCCGAACGGTATTACCGTTAACGGTGGTGGTTCAATTAACACCAGTAAATTGACCCTGACGACCGGTACGCCGGATATTCAGAATGACCAGCTGGCGGGTTACTCCGTCAACGGTGGCACCATTACCCTGGGTAAACTGAATAACTCCAGCCCAACTGAAATTCTGTCTCGTAATGTCGTTGTGGCGGATAAGGTCACCGCTAACGAGCTGAACGTTGTGGCGGGCAATAACTACGTTAACGCTGCAGGCCAGGTAACCGGGTCGGTAACCGCTGCCGGTACGCGTAATGCCAATAGCATTGACGTTGCTGCGCTGGGCGGTATGTACGCCAATAAGATTAACCTCGTCAGCACCGAAAGCGGTGTCGGCGTCCGTAACCAGGGCGTTATTGCGGGTGGCCTCAATGGGGTCAATATTGACGCCAACGGCCAGTTGCTGAACAACAATGCACGCATTGAGTCCTCTGGTCAGATCAATATTAAAACCAAGGGTGCACTGAACAACACCACCGGGGATATTACCTCCGTTGGGACGATTGCGCTGGACACCAACAAAAACAGCCTCAATAACAGCCGTTCGGGCAACATTTCGACGATGGCTGACCTCTATGTCAACAGCGGCGCTGTCGACAACACCAACGGCAAAATGGCGGCGGCGGGTATGCTGGCGGCCGACACCAACGGCAATACCTTAACCAACTACGGTAAAGGCAATGCGGTTGGGATTGAAGCCGGTATCGTGGCGTTAAAAACCGGTACGCTGAACAACAGCAACGGTCAGATTAAGGGCGGATACGTTGGCCTTGAGTCTGCCGCGGTGAACAACAACAGCGGTTTGGTTGACTCCCTGGGCGATGTGAACGTTGTCAGCGGCGGCAACGTCGACAACAACAGAGGTATGATCCGTTCCGCGGGCGGCTTCACGAAAATCGCAGCCAAAGGTGCGGTCAACAACGGCTCGACCAAAACGGCCGATACCGCCAGCGATGACTCTTTAGGCATTATCGCCGAGAAGGGCGTGCAGATTGCGGCGAACAGCATCAATAACAACGGTGGGCAGATGGCGTCGAATGGCGATATCTCCCTGGAAAGTGCCGGCGCTATTGATAACTACTCCGGCAAGCTGAACTCCACCAGCAAAGTGATCGCCAAAGCGGCCTCTATGCGTAACGACAACGGCGGCGTGGCGGGTAAAACCGGCGTTAGCATTGCGGTGGGTGGCAACATCACGAACTACATCGGCGTTTACAGCTCTGAAGAGGGCGATGTTGCTCTGGCATCCAATGCCCTGAACAACCGCGGCGGCTTCATTATGGGACAAAACGTCTCCATTAATGCCAACGCAGGCGTGAACAACAACACGGCGTTCATCGTTGCAAGCAAAGTATTAAGCGTGACTGCGGGTGATAACATCGAAAACCGCTACGGTACCGATTTCGGTTCTGCGTTCGGCACCTATTTCGGTATGCCGCAGCAGAACGGCGGTATGGTTGGTAAAGAAGGCGTTTCGCTCTCCGGGAATTATATCTACAACAACCAGAGCCGTATTGTTGCTGAAGATGGCCCACTGACCCTGCTGGCAAAAGGCAACGTGGATAACTCCCGTGCACTGCTGGTGAGTGGCGGAGATGCCACCATCAAGGTTGGCGGTTCGCTGAACAATAACTACTCCACCCTCTACAGTGCGGGCAACATGGCTATTGATGCCAACAGCCTGAGCAACTACAGCGACGGCGCGCTCGAAGACAACAATGCAACGGGCGTGATTGCGGCGGATAAGAACCTGACCATGAATCTGAAGGGCAGCCTGACCAACTATGGTTGGATCAGCAGCCTGGGTGATGCCATCGTCAACATTCTGAACGGCTCTTTCACCAACCGTAATACCGTTTCTGCTGAGAAATCACTGACGGTATCCGCGCTGACCGGTATCGAAAACCTGAAAGATATCGCCGCTGGCGAGAATCTGGTGGTGAATTCCCAGCGTGGCGTGACCAACAGCTCCAACAGCAACATGGTTGGCGATAAGGTTACGATCGCCGCGGGTTATGACATCAATAACCGCGGGAACATCGTTGCTGACAGCAGCCTGGCATTGAGCGCGAAAGGTAACATCTATAACGATCTGAATATGATCAGCTATGGTGACGCGACCTTAAGTGCCAATACCATTGATAACAACTCGCGCAAAATCAAAGCGGTCGGTGATTTAACGCTGACTGCCGCCGGGAACGTGAATAACAGCCGCGGTGAAATCAGCTCTGAGGCTGGCGACGTGACTATCACTGCAGGTGGAACGGTTGATAACTACTACGGTCAGATCCTGTCCGGTAGCGACATTGCCCTGAAAGCGAACCGACTGAATAACGATTACGGTCGGGTTGCAGCAAACGGCAATATCGATCTGGCGCTGACAGGTAATTTCGACAGCAACCGTGGTTCAGTTCTTTCGCAGGCGGGTAATATCAAGCTGGCGGCCAACACCGTTGATAACAACAACGGTCTGATCGCAGGTAAGAACGTTACCGTCGATGCAAAAGGCACTGTGTACAACAACACCGCAATGATCGTGGCGGACAATAAGCTCTCCGTTAACGCGGCAGGGAATATTGAAAACCGTGACGGTAACAACTTTGTTCGTAATCATGGCGAAACCTTCGGCGTGACGGGCGATGTTGGCGGCATGATTGGTCGTGAAGGCGTGTCGCTTTCCGGTCAGAACGTCTACAACAACAACAGCAGCATCATCGCGGATGAAGGTGCGCTGAGCGTGCTGTCCAAAGGGACGCTGGATAACACCCGTGCGATGCTGGTAAGCGGTGCAGATGCTGTTATCAAAGCAGCGGGTACGTTCTATAACAACTATGCTACCACCTACAGCGCGGGCAACCTGGACGTGACCGCAGGTTCGCTGAGCAACTACAGCGATGGCAGCATGGAGAACAACACGGCCACCGGCGTTATCGCATCAGACAAGAACGTTAATCTGACTGTCGATAACAGCGTGACCAACTACGGCTGGATCAGCGGTAAAGGCGATCTGAACTTCAATATCCTGAAAGGTGCACTGACTAACCGCAATGCCATCTCTTCAGGTAACGCACTGGCAATTAATGCCCTGAACGGTGTTGAGAACTTTAAAGACATCGTGGGTGTGACCAGCGCGAAAATTGATACTCAGCGTCATGTCACCAATAACGCCAACAGCAATATCCTTGCGCAGAATATCGCGATTAATGCCGGTACCGACATTAATAACCGCGGTAATATCGTGAGCGATTATACCCTGCTGGTGAAAACAGCGGGCAATATTTATAACTACCTGAATATGGTGAGTTATGGTGTTGCCGGTGTCACCGTCAACAACTTGACTAACAGCGGTAGCAACGCCGTATTTGGCGGCCTGTCTGGTATGGAACTTAATGCAAATAAAGTGACCAATACCGGCGACGTTGTAGGTATGTAATTTGTAAGGTGTAACACAAGGCAGCAGCTATCGCCTGATAGCGCAAAGTCAGAACGAGACCCTGCTGCCTTTTTTTCTGAGAAAGTTAATGAAATCGCGATTTAAATTTTTACCCTTATTGTTGCTGTTAAGTTTTCATGCCTTCGCGGAAGAGGGTATTAATAACCTGATTAAACAGCAGCAAAATGCCGATTTGAATACTTTCAAAGAACAAAAGGTATACCGGCAGGACGTTTATTCCAGTACCGAACGTAAAGTATTCAGGCTGAATGATTTACCGCAAGAAGAGAACTGCTTCACGATTAGGTCTCTGGTTCTTGAAAATGATTTTCTTCAGCGTAAGACCGACAGGGCAATCAAAAAAGAGATCCTCGGCCGCTGTGTAGGCAGTATTGGCGTGGTGAAAATTGCCGCGGCGCTGCAAGATTTTTATATCGATGCGGGTTACATCACCACCCGTATTACGATCCCAACGCAAAACATTGCGTCCGGCACGCTGAAGCTTGACGTGAGTGCAGGGAAAATTGAAAAGATTATTGTCGACAGTAACGACATTAATCCGCTGATGCTGCCTTTTGCGAAAGAAGACATCCTGAATATTCGCGATATTGAGCAGGGGCTGGAAAACCTCCAGCAGGAGCCGGGTGTTGACGTCAAAATCAACATCGAACCGGGCACAAAGCAGGGATATAGCACGATTCACATCAACACGAACCGTGAAAAAAACTGGAGCGTGCGGGCGAGCTATAACAACTGGGGTGTGAAAGAAACGGGGCAGTATCTGACCTCTGCAGTGGGTTACCTGTACAACACTGCCCGCTTCAGCGACCTGTTTTATCTCGCGGGAACAAAAAGCACCAATGGCCGCTATGAAAGTGTGAGTGGTTACTACGCGCTGCCGGTAGGCTACTGGAACTATTCACTGTTCTACAGCACCAGCAAGTCGCGTCAGACCCTACCGCTTTTCTACACCACCGTGGACTATGCGGGGAAAAGTGATTACGCAAACCTCAAAGCATCACGCGTGCTCTATCGGGATAAAACCCGCAAGGTGAGCGGCAGCGCCGAGCTGATACGCCGGAAATCAGGCTATACGGTGGAGGGGGAAGAGCTGGTCTTGCAGAAGCGCGATATGGATAACGTCAAGGTTGGCGTTAACTATAAGCAGCAGTTAGTGAATGCTCACTGGGATTCGTCGCTCTCCTGGCAGCGATTCCTGAGCTGGTTCGGGGCGGAACATACGCCCGATATGATCTATGGCAACGTCAGCCCTGTTAGCCAGCTTGTTAATGTTGAAAGTAACTATACCCGCCAGCTCGGCGGCAATGTGTATAACGCTTTTTTTTTGGCGCAATACGCGCCGCGCGAGCTGACGCTGCAGGACCAAATGACAATGGGCGACCGGTGGAGCGTGCGCGGGTTTGAAAACAGCGTGGGCCTCACCGGGAACAGCGGATACTACCTGCAAAATACCGTTTATCGTCCGGTGCGGGGCATAGACGCTAACTACTATTTGGGTGTCGACGCAGGCCATATAAGACGGGACAGCCTCTACGGCGAAGAGATTATCATCGGCAGCACAATAGGTATTCAGGGTAACGTCAAAAGCCTGGCGTACGATTCGTCAATCTCCATGCCGGTAAAATACCCGGGCAGCATGGACGTGAATAAATTTAATTTTAATCTGAATGTTTCTTATCAGCTCTGAACAGGGAAGTACGAAAAATGCGTATCGGCACGGACATCGTGGAAGTTTCGCGAATAGAGCGGGCGATAAAAAACTGGCAAACCGATTTTTTACATCGCGTCTTTACCCAGCAGGAAAATATAAAAATTAACCGCGAAGACCCGAATTATGAACGCGCCTCGGGATTCTGGGCGGCAAAAGAGGCGGTCGTCAAAGCGCTCGGCTGTGGATATCGCGACGGGATCACCTTTAAGGATATCGAAATTGGCCATGACGAATTGGGTTGCCCCCATTTTATTTTTTCCGGGCGAGTAAAAGAGATGCTTGTCGAAAAGCAGCTCGAGAATGCCTCGCTCAGTATTTCGCATTGTCAGAATTATGCGACTGCCGTTGTCATACTTTATTAACCTAACTATTTGTGAATATTATGTATCAATATAACGATCTTAAGGAAAAGACGGTTCTGGTCACCGGAGCGAGCGGAGATATTGGTCTGGCGATCTGCGCGAAGTTTCTCGATCAGGACTGCGATGTTTACGCGCTGTATAAATCAAATGCTACGCAGTTAACGGAGCTGAAAGAGACGCATCCGGCGGGCAGCAAGCTGTCTATTATTCAGTGCGACCTCGCCGATCCGCAGAGCGTTTCTGCACTCTGTTCTCACCTGACGGAAGCCGTCGGCAAGCTGGATGTGCTGGTGAACAATGCCGGTATTGTGAAAGACAGCCTCTTTGCCTCAATGAGCTTTGATGATTTCAGCCAGGTGGTGGACACCAACCTGTTCAGTATTTTCCGCCTGACCAAAGAGGCGTTAATGCTGCTGCGTTCTTCAGAAAACCCGGCCATCATCAACGTCGCGTCCATTGCGGCCATTATCCCAAGCGTCGGGCAGGCGAACTACAGCGCGTCTAAAGGGGCGATTCTGGGCTTCACCCGCACGCTGGCTGCCGAGCTGGCACCGTACGGCGTGCGCGTCAACGCCATCGCGCCGGGGATGATTGAATCCAAAATGGTGAAAAAAGTCTCCCGCACGGTGGTGCGCGGCGTGACCGCCTCTATTCCGCTGCGTCGTCTGGGCAAATGTGACGAGGTGGCCAATACCGTCGTCTATTTGGGCTCGACTGCGTCCAGTTACATTGTGGGTCAAACCATCGTTATCGATGGCGGCCTGGTGATGCGGTGAGTTATGTCTAAATACGTTATCCCCTCGAAGATCTTTCTGGAAATGGGCGGCTGGCGTCAGCCGCTGCTGATGGTCGACAGAATTGATGACTTCAAATACGGCGAAAATGGCTTTGTGAAAGTGACGAAGCACATCACCTATAACGAGCCTTATCTGCTCGGGCACTTCCCGGACGATCCGATCATGCCCGGGGTGATTATTTCTGAAATCTTTGGTCAGGCCAGTGAGTACCTCTCGTTCCTCACCGATATCTGCGATATCTACAGCGAGACGTACGGCGGTGAACTCAAATCGTTACGCGATATCCATGCGCTCATCACGCGTGATGAGATGCGGGAGATCATCCGCACCCGCCGCGCGCAGGTGCGCGGCGTACTGGCTGCCCAGAATTTAAAATTTAAAGATATTGCCTACCCTGGCGACTCGATTGAAGTCACCAGCAAGCTGGCATTTTCTGATGCTCATGGCTTTAAGCACTATTCCGTGACGGCAAACGTCGGAAAGCGATTAATCAGCCACGGCACCATTATTAATTACCGCGAAAGTAAGTAAACCCCTGAGAGAGTTAATACCATGACAACAATGAAAAATGAAATTGACCAGCGCAAGGACGTGCTGATGACAATTAAAACCGAGATTATTCAGCGTTTAAATATTCAGCGCGATGAATCTCAAATTGATGATGATACAGCCCTGTTTGGCAATGGCTTAAAGCTGGATTCCGTCGATGCAACGGAAATCGTGGTCATGCTGGATAAAGTTTTCGATATTAAAGTTAACGAAAGCGACGATCCTTCTTATATGAGAAGTATCAATAATCTGGCGACGTTTATCATCCAGAAGAAAAAAGCTTAATTTATCTTTGCGAATAACAGGATCCCGTTATGAAGTCTCTTTATGATTTCCATTTGAAAAACAATGCGAAAATGGGCATTTACAACAATGCCAACGTTCCTTCTGCCTATCATGATCCGATGGTGGAATACAAAGCCGTACGTGAAAATGCCCTGCTGGTGGACTATTCCCACATGTCCATCGTCAGCGTGATGGGTGATGACGCCTGGGCCCTGGTGAATAACCTGGTCTCTGCCGATGTCTCTATTATTCGTGACGAGCAGGGGATCTACTCTCTGGTGCTGAATGAAGACGGTACCGTCCGCGGCGACGTGTACGTGCTCTGCTCATCCGACGGCTATTACATCCTGTCTGAAAACATCCCGTCATCGGAGCTGATCGCGGGTCTGAATGCCCTTCTGGAAAAAGCCGACGAGCTGGATGTCCAGGAAACCCCGGAAATTGCCGACATGCGTGAGCAGAGCTGGGGCGCAATCATGGTTGAAGGACCTTACTCCTGGGAGCTAATGTCCGAAATCCACGGTTTCGACGTCATCGGCCTGCCTTACTACGAGTACATGAATACCGATAACGAACTGATGGTATTCCGCTGCGGCAAACACGGCGAGTTCGCCTACATGGTTGTGGGCCAGCAGGAACAGCTGCTGGATCAGTGGCAGCAGCTGCTGGAGCACGGTAGCAAATACCAGCTGCAGACCGGCGGGCTGGACTACCAGAAAATTGTGCGTATCGAAAACCCAGGCTGGGATGACGCGCTGTGGGCTGGCTACAACCTTAACCCGGTAGAGCTGCAGCTGCAGTGGGCCGTGCAGTACGACAAAGAAGGCTTTGTAGGTAAAGACGCCGTTGAAGAACTGTCTCACGGTGAAGGCGCGCGCAAGGTTATCGGCATGATCGTCGAAGGGGAATGCGCGGGCATTGCTCCAGGCGACAGCGTGCTGGTTGACGGTCAGGCTGTGGGTAACGTTGTGAAAGCGGTCTTCTCTCCGGCGCTGCAGTGCTTCATTGCCCTGGCACTGCTGGAAAATGAATACGCATGGTCAGATATCAGCGGTTTCTCTATTCAAACGAATACGGAAACTGTCGCGGCAAAAACCAAAGGTATGCCATTTATTTATAACCTGAGCATGCTGGTTAATCCGACTGAGCACAGCTTTATCGACGCGTCTAAAGCGAAAAGCGCGCTGTAATTCATTATTCATCTTTAACAGTGAGTGAGATATCCGTGGGCAATATAACGCCACGGATCCTTTCTCACTGTTTAGTGTCTGTACACGGTGGTACATAGTTATGAAGACAAACCGGAAACGCGTTGTTATTACCGGGATTGGGATCCTTTCCTCACTGGCAGAAAACCTTCAGGATTTTAGAGACGCATTATTAAATAAAAAAAATGGCGTCACCGACAGCGTGCGTTTTTCAAAATGGTTTGAAAACGCCCGCGCGGCTGAAGTGTTACATGATATTGATTATTCAGAATTACCGGATGACGTTATTGCGTCACTGGATAATGCCGCACTCTGGGCCTATAAGGTCGGTAAAGACGCGCTGAATCAGGCGGGGCTGGCCGAGAACAAGACGCACCTGAAAGAGACGGGCCTGATTGTGGGCGTCTCCTCCGCGGGCACCGAGGCGTTCTTACCGCTGTTTGAACAACGCATGGAAGATTTCTCCCTGCGTAAAGCGCTGTTCTCCGGCGGTTTCTCTTCCTGCTGTTCCAGCGTCTCTACGCTGCTCGGACTGCAGGGCGGGGTTGAACTGGTTGCGACCGCCTGTACGGCCAGCCCTAACGCGGTCGGCATGGCGTTTGACTATATCCAGAACGGCAAAAGCAAAACGATGCTGGCCGTCGGGACAGAGCCGATCTACCTGCCAACCTTCGCCGGTTTTTATGCCCTGAACGTCATGCATCCGGAAGCCTGTACGCCGTTTTCCGGCAACTCTGGCATGTCGATTGGTGAAGGCGCGGGCGCCGTGGTGCTGGAAGAGTACGAGCACGCCGTCGCGCGCGGCGCCACCATTTACGGTGAAATCCTCTCCTACGCCACCTCCTGCGATGCCTTCCACGAAACTGGACCAGATCCGCGCGCCAGCGGTGCCGTACAGGTGATGCATAAGGCGATGGAAAACGCGGGCGTCACCCCGGAGCAGATTGAGTACGTCAACGCCCACGGTACCGGCACTGAAGCGAACGACCGCATCGAAACGCTGGCAATGAAAAAGGTGTTCGCCAACAACGAGAAGCTGTTGGTCAGCTCCACCAAGTCTTACTTTGGCCATAACATCGGTGCGGCGGGTATCGTCGAACTGATCGCGTGTCTGGTGACGTTGCCGGATAACCGCGTTCTGCCGACGCTGAACTTCAACAACGCGCGTCCAAACTGCGATCTGGACTACGTGCCAAACGACTTCCGCGACCAGAAAATCAACCTCTTCATGAAGAACAATTATGCCTTCGGCGGTAATAACTGCAGCATGATTATCAGCATGGAGCCGTGTTCTGTTCCGGTCAGCACCTACGACGAAAAACGCGTGGCAATTTCCGGTCTGGGGGCCGTCTCCGCGATTGGTCACACCGTTAACGAGATCCTCGATAACGTCTGGAAGCAGAACCATACCGTTGAACTGGGTGGCGTCACCTTCCCGGAAGACACGCTGGAAGAGGCGAAAGAGCTGCTGGATGTGCTTGAATCAACCCGTCAGTTTGAGACGCTGTTTGGTGAAGAGTTCAGCGTGCTGACGGCCACCCGTCCGGAAGCGAACGAGCACTTTAAAACCTTCCAGGTCACCGGCCTTGAGCCGCGTAAGCATCTGCGTCGCTTTGACCCGCGTAAAGCCACCCGTGGCGGCACCTTCGCGCTGATTGCGCTGTCCGAAGCGCTGGAACAGGCGAAGCGTAAAATTAAACGTGATGGCGATGCGCTAGGCATGGTGATGGGGATGTCCAGCGGCCCACAGGAAACCACCTACAAATACCTGCAAAGCCTGAAGCCAGACCCGCGCAAGGTCAGAACCTCTGAGTTCCCGGGCTCGCTGATGAACTCAATCCCGACGTTCTGCGGTATTTCCGAAGGGATCAAGGGCTACACCACCACCCTGGCGACCGGGGAGAATGCGGCATTAGGCGCATTAACCTACGGCTACGAAATCGTGCGTCAGGATCTGCAGCCGCAGGTGCTGGTGGGCGGTGCGGACGAGTATTTCCCGTCGATGTCACTTTATATGAATGCCGTCACCCGCAAGCTCCATATGACCTCTGACGCTCGCGACTACCACATCTACGGTAACGATTCGAAGGGCTACATTCCCGGCGAAGGTGCCTGCATGCTGCTGCTGGAAGATCCGCAGCGCGCCGCAGAGCGTGGTGCTGAGGTGCTGGCAGAAGTGGTCGGTTACGGTAAAGCCTGTAGCAACAGCTATTTCGATGCCTCTCAGCAGGACGAGAAATCCGCCTCCATGGCGCTGGCGATTACCCGTGCGCTGAAAGATGCCGGCGTCACGGCGCAGGAGATCGATCTGGTCTGCGGCACCAGCAACGGCAGCGATGAAAGCTCACGCATTGAAATCGATGCCATCGTTGAAGCCTTCGCTCAGGCCAAACCGGACGTGCCGGTCGTGAACTATAACGCCTGCTTTGGCTTTGTCGCGTCTGCTGCCGGGCTGCTTAACCTGGCCGTCATCATTGACTGTATTAAGAAGCAGGCGGTTCCCGCCATTCCTCATACCGTTGAGTTCTTCGATAAGCGAATCAACTTCGTTCGTGAACCGTTGACGCTCGCCCTGAAGCACGTGCTGCTGGTGGGCGCGACGGAAGGCGGCAACTACTACGCGTTTGTGATTAAAGGATAATATTGTGGATAATGCCGCTATCATTTCGGGGTTCAGTTCCTGTCTGCCGTTTGCCGAAGACAGTATTCAGCTTATTCAAAATCTGAAGCTGGGCAAACGTGTTGAAAGAAAGCCCTGGTTTAAATCCGACGACGAGGCAATTAAGTGTGGGTTCGATGGCAATAAGCATATTGCCACGCTGGATCATACGGATGATAGCGCATTAGATCTGCTTTATCGTCTGATCGACGATGCACTCGCCCAGGCCGGATTAGATGTTCAATGGCTGGCCGGGTGCAACGCCCGCGTTTATTTAACCGGCATCGGCCCTCGGGTCGATGGCATGGCCTTCAAGAGTTTCTATAACAAAAATGATATTGAAGATATTCATCTGACAAAATCATTAATGACCCTGCACGTCGATAATATGTCGCAGGATCGTATTGCCGGAAATCTTGCGCGTAAATATCACCTGCAGTATTTACCGCCCAATATGAACTGCACCAGTAATTCAGCGATGACGGCGGTGCATTTAGGTTGCCAGGCAATTGAGCATGGCGGCGTTGATATTGTGCTGGTGGTGAACTGCTCAAAAATTAAAACCCAGGATATCTGGTTCCTCGATACCCAGTCGATGCTGGATACGCACCTGGTCCAGCCGTTCGGTGAAAACAGTAAAGGCGTGCTTTTTGCTGAGGGATACAGCGCGATCCTGCTGGAAAATGCGCGCCACCGACGCGCCAGAAAAGCGGGGCATGGGATACGACTGCAAACCACCTACACGCAGATCAGCGCCGGAAGAAGCAATGACAGTTCCTGGCTCAGCACCAATGTATTAAAGGTGATGCAGGCCGCGATGAAAAAAGCGGACCTCAGCACGGAAGATCTGTGCGCGATTATGCCGCACGGCAACGGCTCATCCATCAGTGATAAAGCGGAAGCAAAAGCGATAGAGGTCTTTGCTGAGGGGAATACCCTTCCGGTTCTGGCCTATAAAGGCCAGATTGGCTATACCGCCACCGGCTCAGGCATCGTCGATTTAATTATTGGTCACCATACGTTATCGCAGAAAGAGCTGATTTCACCCGTGGGCAACGACGCCATTATTGATAGCGTTGCGCAGCATGTTGTTATTGACCGCGGCATCATTGGGCACCACAAAAACCATCTGCTTAAGGTAGGGGTTGGCGTGGATGGTTCAATTATCGGTGCCGTGATGTCTGATATTCATCGAGGCCTTTGAACGATTATGGAGAGCCCTATGTATTTATCCTCATTTTCGCTTATTGAGCCGGAAGATAAATTTTATTTCTATCAACCCAGCTGGTTAAACGCCTGGGAAGCACACTTATACAATAAGGCGATGAAATCCACCCACGCTCATGGCTGGGGATTAAAACGTTTTGGTACGCAGCCGGATCTCTATCCCGGTGAAATGATCCGTAACCCGCAATATCAAAAATACCTTGAGGCGATGGAGCAGGCGGCGGATGACGCGCTTATGGCGCTGCCCACAAAAGAGCGGATGCGGTTATTGAAGCAGCGCACGGCATTTATTTATGTCGACGCCTGGGGGGAATCCGGCCCGTTTGAGAATATTTCCAGCGCGCTGCATATCTCAGCGATCGACACGCTGCCCAAAAATCTGGTCAAGAAATTCTCGGTTAACGCTCCCACCTGCAAGCTCCGCGGTGAGAAGCAATCCTTCGTGCAGGCCCTCAGCCTGGCCAACGACTACCTGAGCTGGGATGTGTTTGATTTTGTCGTGATCTGCACGGCGTACCGGGCGATCCCGATCCTGGTGTTTTCTGATGAAGACATTGCCCTCAAGTGGGGAGAGAAGCGTAAAGGCAAGGCCGAAGACGTCAATTTAACGGTTGAACGCGCCGGGTGTTTCATCTTCAGCCAGCAGGAAAGCGCTATCCGGGTGAAGGGTGGGCAATACGTCATGGCCGATGCCATTGAGCACACTCAGGTTCCTGAACAGATTGCATTTTCGGGCCTGCGAAAAGACCTGCTGTCTCGCTCGACGCTGCCCGCGAAGAACACGCTGGATCTGGTTGATCTCTACGGTGCCAGCGGCTGCCTGACTCCAGCGTTAAGTTTTGCCTGGCTCAAACAACATGCTGATTTTTCGGGGCGATTAAGAACCATCGTTCCCGACAAGCAGTTTGGTTACAGCTATTTCGACATTGAATATTGCAAGGAATAACGACATCTCCATGAGCGGAATAATTAAAGAACTCCCAACGATATCGCTGAACAATATCTATAAGAGTTATGGCTCGGGCGAAGGCAAAGTCAATGCCCTGAAAAATATCAATCTGGAAATAGAAAAAGGCGAATTTCTGGCGCTCTGCGGGCCTTCCGGCAGCGGCAAAAGTACGTTGTTAAATATCCTGTCGGGAATTGATAAACCCACCGTCGGTTCGGTGATGTTTCTGAAAAAATTACTGAATCATCTGCCGGAAGACCAATTATCGGCGATCCGCGGCAAGCATTTGGGTTTTATTTTTCAGTTTTTCAATCTGATACCGGTACTGAGTGTTTTCGATAACGTTTTTTTCCCGCTGGTGTTAAACGGCCACGTCGGGAAAAAAGAGGCCAAAGAGCGGGCGCTGCACTTCATCGACAGCGTCGGGCTTGCGGGATTCACCGAGCGTAAACCGGGCCAGCTTTCGGGCGGCCAGCAGCAGCGCGTGGCCATCGCCCGGGCGCTGGCGCACGACCCGCAGGTGGTCATTGCCGATGAGCCGACCGGAAACCTCGATCTGGTCACCGGGGAGGCCATTCTGGATCTTCTGCTGAAAATTAACCAGGAGACGCGCACCACTTTTATTATTTCCACGCATTCAAGCCAGCTTAAAGAGCGTGCGCGGCGCGTGGTTGAAATTAAGGACGGAGTTTTAGTTCATGATTCACAATCGTAATTTTTTCCTTCTTTGCTGGTTTTTGCTGTGCCTGGCCTATGTCGGGAACATCAAAGCCGCACCGGCGCCCGTCGCCGAGCATGTCATTAAGAGCGGTTTTCCGCAGGAAGCGGACATGCTTGCAGAGATGACGCAGTCGCTCTTTAAAGAATACAAAGCCAACGACAATCCTCTTTCGCTGGTTTTCTATGCCTACGGAACGTTGCGTCAGGCCGATCGCGCTCTCCAGACCAACGATTTTATTCGCGCATCTGAGTACGGGAAAACGGGCTTTTTCTATCTGGACGAGGCGGTTGATCTGTATGAAGACAACATGCTGGTGCGCTATATGCGTGCCCGGGTCGATGCCTGGCTGCCTGCGTCAATCGGGCGCTGCGTGGTGACGTTAAACGATACGGAAAAAATGCTGAATACGCCTGACGTATTCAATGCCGGGCTGGTGGAACACATCAACGAAATGCGTTATCGCGCGCTGTTGAGTTGCAAACGCAAGCGGCAGGCAGACGCGTTACTGGCAGAGATTGAACTGCGTAATGCGAATACGGCATCGTCTCTGGCATCGGGCAGTGCGCCAGAGTGGGATATCAACGAAGTGACAGAAGTATTGTTGCCGCTGGCGAAAGGGAAATAAATGTCCGGGGAAATGGTGTTAGCGAATAGCGTTGTGTTGTTGATCCTGCTTTTTGTCCTCTGGTGTGTCGTATTCCGATCGCGGGACGTGAAGTTTGCTTTTTTAAATCTGTTTCGCCACAAAAGGCGATCGTTTTCGACCATGGCGGCCATCATGCTGGGCGGCGTGTCGATTTTCCTGTACGGCGGGTTTATTGATTACTCTTTCTGGATTTTGAAAGAGCAAACGATTCGAACCAATATTGGTCATGTGCAAATTTATAACAAAAATTATTTTGAGACCTCTAATAAAAACAAAAGCCTGATCGACGATTATCCGGCATTAAAGAAAGCGATTCTTAACGATCCGGCTCTGGCTGAGGATATCTCGACGCTCTCTGGTCAGCTGGAGTTCACCGGCGTTATTTCACAGTATGAGAGTGAAACCTCCAGCTATTTTTCCGCGCTGGGCGTTGAACCGCTACCTGCACTGAAGCTGGGCTCGTTTGATAAATTAATCACCGGCAGCGATCTGTCCCGCATCCGCACGGACGAAATCACGCTGGGAAGCGGCCTGGCGAAAACGCTGAATGCGCATTACGACGACTGGCTGGACGTGCTGGTGGTCAATACGCAGGGCGGGCAGGGCGCGCTCTCCATGAAGCTACGCGGCATCTTTGAATCCGGGATCAAAGATTACGATGACGTGGCGATGAAAATTCCGCTGGGTACGGCTCAACGTATTATGGGCACCAACAGCGTGAGTAAAGTGCTGATCCTGCTGAAAGAGGACGATACAGCCGCGTTCACGGCGAAACTGCGTGGCTTTATTGCCGAGCATAACTTACCGCTGATCGTAAAAGACTGGAAAGACGCCTCGATATTTTATCAGCAGGTGGAAGGGCTGTTATCCGGGATCTATTTCTTTATTAAGCTGATTGTCGGTCTGATTGTCATCTTCATGATCGGTAATTCGATGACGATGAATATTATCGAACGCACCCGTGAAATTACGACGCTCAGAGCCATCGGCCTCAAACCGCTGCATGTGACCCGCCTGTTTTTACTGGAAGGGATTTTCATCGGCATTATCGGCGCGATTGGCAGTCTGGCGATAGGTTACGCCATTGCCAGCGTCATTAATCTGTACGGTATCGCGATGCCACCGTCGCCGGGGCAATCGCAGGGCTATACCGCATTTATTAAAACCGACAGCGTCGCGCTTAACTGGATAACCCTGGTATTGCCGATCCTGACCGCCACGGGGGCCTCGGTATTACCCGCATTACGTGCTTCACGGCTCAATATTTCGGACGCATTTAAATTCTCGTAAGGAAGCGATATGAAACGCAGTGTTATGGCCTCACTCCTTTTGGGTGCCTGTCTGTTTTCGGCAGGGGCGTACTCCGCCTCTGCCGATGACAAGGCGGTGGATATTATTCGTCGTGCGGATGAAGTCCGTTCGCCAAATAAACCCTTTCGCTACACCCTCACCATCCATGAATTTAAAACGGGCGCCACGCAGCCCGACAATAAACAGGTGCTGGATATTTCCATGCGCTTTATGAAGCCAGAAGGTGAGATGAAAGCGGATGCCCGCTCCCTGGCGCGCTTTATTTATCCGCCGCGCGACAAGGGAAAGGTGCTGCTCTCTGACTGGTACGATTTATGGTTCTACACGCCAGAACTCCGCCGTCCTGTTCCCGTCTCTCGCCAGCAGCGTCTGATTGGGCAAATTTCCAATGGCGACGTCATTGTCACCAACTTTGAATATGCCTACGACGCCACGCTGAAGGGTGAAGAGCCTTGCGGCGAAACGCAGTGCTATAAGCTGGAGCTGGTGCGTAAATCGGCTGAAGTGACCTGGCCGAAGGTGGACTATTACGTTGAAAAAGAGGGGGATAACCGTCCTTATAAAGCAGCCTATTTCTCTCTGGACAATAAGTTAATTAAAGAAGTGCTGTATCAGGATTTCCAGATGGTATTAGGCAAAATGCGCCCGATGAAAATTGTGGTGAAAGAGGCGCGCCACGGCAAGAGTTATTCCGTCATGACCTACAGCGATGTGCGTTATGAATCGTTACCTGAATCGGCGTTCACCCGAGAGTCTATTCAGCGAGGCGCGAAATGAAGCGCACGTTAACAGGCTTAACCCTGATGCTCGCCGCGCTGCCCGTCAGCGTATTCGCGGATTGTCTGTCCGGCAGTGACGTTGCAAAGAACACGTCTGTCACGCTGTATGAGCAGGTGTCTGTCGTTAAAAAACAGATTTCGGAGTGGCGAATCAATGGCCGAAACCCGTACACCCGACACAATATCTACAACGATGCCGGGGTGAATGTCGCAAGCCGCTGTTCGCTGGTTGAGGATACGCTGGACCTGGATTTATCCCTCTATGGGCTAACCTGGTATTCCCCACGTAAGCTCGGTGCGTTTGAAGAAGATGACCGCCGTTCACGTCTGTTAATTGAGCGCCTTAAGCTGGTCTACACCCTGTCGGACAGCCTGCAGCTTGAGGTCGGGAAGCTTCCGTCCAGGCCGGGGCTCTTCTTCCTGCGCTCGCCTTCGGATCTCACGCCGCATTATTACGACGGTGCAAAACCGACGCGGCTTTACGATCCTCAGCTCCGCTCGGCTTATCAGTCCTCCTCCTGGGCTGCAACGCTGACGATGGATAGCCGGGACGAGTCGCTTTCGCTGACGATGATCCCGAAGCTGGCGACGGTGGATGAATACTATCTGACTTCCGGGAACTGGTCTGCGAATCAGCGTGGCAACAGCAGTGAATCCTGGCTGCTGAGCTATAACTCCCATGTCTTCCGTGACCATACGCCGGGGATGCGCGTCCTGATGGGCGACTCGCTGTCGCTCGCGCTTTCAGACAGTTACAACTATACCCCTCAGCTCACGCTCAATGCCGACGTGGCGTGGCATGCGGAGCAGCGCTGGCGTCATCTGTCTGAAGAGAAAAGCGCTGAGCTGGAGCGGTATCAGTTCCCCACCTCGCTGTATGAAACAAAAGAGAAACAGGGCGTTGAGCTGGCCGTGGGCGGGCAATATACCTCTGATACCTTCAACGTTTTCGGCCTGGAATACTATTACCAGAGCGAAGGCTATTCACGATCAGAATGGCGCAAGCAGCGCGATCTGATGACCTTTTTGAACACCGGCACAGGCTATGCACCGCTCGACAGGGCATATGATTCCTATAAATACCTGATGGCCTCCGAGATAAGCAATACCGGGAACAAAGGCATGCTGCAGGGAAAACATTATCTCAACGCCTGGTCCAGCGTGCAGTTCACGCATCAGATTACCGCACAGCCCTATTTCATCCTTAACCTGATGGATAAAAGCACCATGGCAGGGCTACACCTCAGCGCACCGCTGACGTTTATTGATGACCAGCTGGAAGCGTATACCGGCGTCTATTCCGCACTGGGTAGCGCAAATTCTGAGTTTGCATTCTTCGGTGATGTCGCCGGTGGTTACGTTGGCTTTAAGTATTATTTATAAGGAAATGACTATGACGCTTGATAATGCATCGCAGCCTGTCGTGCTGCTGTTTTCCGGGCAAGGGAACCCGGTAATCGGGATGGGCAGCGATCTGTGGGATCTGAATTCGACGACGAAACAGATCTGGGATTGCGCCAGCGATATTTCTGGCCTCGATCTTCGCCGACTCTGCCTCAAGGGGCCGATGAACAGATTGATCCAGACCACGGTACAGCAGCTGGCCGTCACGGCGATCAACGTATCGCTCTATAGCCTTTGCCGTGAGCGTTTCCCCAACCTGCGGGTGACGGGGGCCTGCGGCCACAGCGTCGGGGAATACAGTGCGCTCTATGCGGCGGGGGCAGTCTCTCTGGAGACCTTATTCCGCACCCTGCATTTCCGTGCCAGCACCATGGATGCGGTGAGCAAAAAGCAGAAAGGGGCAATGATCGCGCTGAAAGGGGCGGATTTTGCCACCCTGAGCGACATCATCACCCGTTCCGGGATTGCGCTGGATATCAGCTGTGACAACACGCCGCGCCAGCAGGTTATCGGCGGGACACCGGCGGCACTGAGCGACTTCGCCCAGGTGCTGGCGGATGAGGGCTATGAGCCGATCAAACTCGGCGTCAGCGGTGCCTGGCACACGCGTTTAATGGAAGAGGGCGTCCAGCTGATGCGGGATTTCCTCGCCGGACAACCTTTCACCTCACCCGCGTATGATGTGCTGATGAACGTGACGGGCAGGATGGAAATCGTGCCGGAAAACATCAAAGAAAATCTGTCGTTGCACCTGACCCACACGGTGAAATGGAACGATTCTGTCGCCAGATTTATCAACCATTCAGAGCGTCCGCTGTTCCTGGAGATGAGTAACAAACCTTATCTCGGTCAAATGCTGAATGATTTTGCCGGTTTTAATGCCGAACGCGTCCTGCACTGCAGAAAAGCATTAGAGATGTAATGGTCGAAATATGATTCCAGATTATTTAACGTTCATTCGCTTTCAGGATAAAAGGAACCTTCTTTTTATCTCTATCGTGACCTTGATCCTGATGGGTTTTTACTGGAAAAACGCCGGATTTTCCTTTACCCGGCAGGATGCCTGGCTGGCGAGCGGTATTTTTGCGCTGATCCTGTATAGCTTCATTGCCGATCTCAAGGCGTTCTGGGCCTATAAGTGCGTGGTCAAAAATGTCGATTTATCTGTGTTTCTGCAGAAAGAGAATAAGCCGGTGAATGCGATGATTGTCGAACCGGTGATGGTGCTCGCGATCGCCACGCTGGTTTTCGCAGGCATTATTGCGCTGATGCTCACCCTGGCTCAGCCTGGGATCGTGCTGCTGACGCTGACCATCGTCGCGCCGCTCATCGTCTGGGGAATGTTTGCGGCGATGCGTTCGATCTACATCCGACAGGTCATCGCCTCGGCGCGGGACAAAGGGAAATATAAACGTCTGTCCCATTATGTCGCCATTGCTGTCGTCATGTCCGTCGTCATGAACCTGCTGACGATTAGCCCCTTACGGAACAGTGAACAGTTCGATCGCTATGGCCGTTACTTCACCCTCGAGTCCATCATTACCATGCTGGTGCTCTGCGCGGTGGTGCTGGCCATTAATCTGCTGTTTTTACGGTTCACGAAGCGGTATATCTTCCTGGGGCATCTTTTCCTTAACGAGATCGACCTGTTTTTCTCCCCGACGATCCCCTGGCGCAGCCTGTCCGAAAAACCTTTGTGGCTGAGGCTGGTGATGCTGGTGGGTGTGGAGTTTGTCTGGTCGGCCGTGGTGGGATTGCTACTCACGCTGCTGGGGTGGAAGGTGTGGTTTGAGGTGTATTTCCTGCTGAGCTACCTGCCTTGTCTGGCCTATTACACCCTCCACGCCTGGTGGAAATGGCATAACGATTTCATGATGTCGAGCGACATGTATTTGCGCTGGGCGGAGATCGATAAAGAAAACGCCCTCTGGTAAGACGCGAAGGGCAATAAAAAAGCCAGACCCTCAGCAATGAGGGTCTGGCTTTTTTTATCAGGTCGATACGGCTCAGGCTATCCGCATCCAGGTGAGCATCATCGCGGCGCTGGCAATGACGTTCACGTTGGAAATGTACCCGTCATAACGATTATTAATGGCGGAAAGCTGGTTGTTAAAGTGGTCGTTTTCAGCGGTCAGCACATCCAGCAACGTGCGTTTACCCAGGTGATACCACTGCTGGTAGAACATCTGGCGCACGCGGTCAGTTTCGCCTGAGAGACGCTCGTAATCATCTGCACGCAGGAATGACGAGTCGCGTACCTGCACCTGATAGTTAATCTGATACTCCAGATCGCGGTAGCTCACTTCATATTGCTGCTGCGCCACGTTGGCTTTTGCGCGGGCCGTCATCTGAGCGGCGCGCTGAGAGCCGCCGCTAAACGCCTCCCACTCCACGTTAAGGCCGGTATACCAGCCCGCTTCATTACCGTTACCGTCCTTGGCGGTGCTCTTGGAGACCACCCAGTTTACCTGCGGCAGCGCAGCCGATTTAATGCTTTCTGCTTCCGATTCCGCCGCGCGGACTTTGGACTGCAGGTTAAGCATCATCGGGTTCTTGTCCAGCGAGCCGATGGCGACGGATGCCGGGATAATCGTATCCTGCCAGCTCAAATTCTCTGGCAGCACAGGCTCTGCGCCAAGCAGGCGCACAAGCTTGATTTTACTGGCGCTCAGTTGATGCTCGATGTTGTCGAGACTCGCCTGAGCGGACATCAGTTTCGCTTTCGCCTGCACCAGTTCGCTTTCTCTGCCGCGGTCCGCCTGGGTGATTTGCGACAGCATGTTGACCAGCTCTTTCATGCGGCCAACATAGTTCTTCGCCACCTGTTTACTTTGCTGGTACCGACTCATGTTCATTAGCTCGGACACGGTGTTATAGGCCAGCTGCTCGCGAGAATACTCTTTGGAATAGCGGGCCGCTTTTGCCGTTTCCAGCGAGTTATCGACCTGATGGCTGATTCGTCCCCAGTCGATCACGGGGGTGTTGACGGATACCGTCCCGCTGGAGTCGCTGATATGCGTATTGTTGGACGACTGGCGGTCTCCCCCCACGGTTGTCAGCGGCGACGTTACGCCCAGCCGCACCTGCGGCATACGCTGGCCTTTGACCTGATCCACCATGTAGTCCGAGGCCAGAACCTCAGAGGAGGCCGCACGCAGCTCAGGGCTGTACGCCAGCGCTCTTGCCACCATGCTGCGCAGGAATTCCCGCGAATCATTGGTGCTGGCACCGTTGAAATAGCCGTGCGACATGCCGCTGGTGGCGCGGGGGCTTGCCGATGCGCCCTGTTGGCGAACGTTCGCGTAGGCCGGTTCGGGCTTATAGTATTCTTTAACGGGCGGGAAGAAATCGTAATTCGTTTTCAGTGCCGCTTTGTTACTCGTACTGTTCTCGAGCGTCGGCTCAGGTGCCACAGTTTGCTGCGTCGCGGCGTAGCTTGCCGGTCGCGATGCGGGGTACGTTTGCGTAGGTACGGTTTTATGCGTACTGGCGTACTGCGACTGCGTGCGCATCGAGGGCAGCGAAGTCCGTTGAACCGTCCCCGGCGTGCTCGCGCGTACCGCAGGCTGCGCTGGCGTCTGCGCGGCGCGGGTTAACTGTGACTGTGTGCGCATCGGCGGCAGCGAGGACAGGTCTTTTTTAACCTGCGCCACGTCAGCCGCGTGGAGCGGAATGACAAAAGAAGAGCAGGGCAAACAGAGTGCAACCGCGGTGGCTACCCTGGCCCAACGACGCTCTTTACGTGCCTTAACCATAAAATTATCTCTCTCTGAATGCTTCGCGCGCTTTCAGTATCGGTTTGAGGATGTAAGACAAAATGGTCTTCTCCCCGGTTCTGATTTCAACGTTCGCCACCATGCCTGGTATGATTGGGAACTCCTTGTCTTTAACCTGCAGTGCCGCCCGATTGGTGCGGACGAAGACCCGGTAATAGGTCGAATCGCCACGTCCCTGACGCGCTTTTTCCTCATCAATCAGGGTGTCGGAACTCAGGTGCTCGACGACGCCGGTTAACCCGCCGTAAATGGCGTAGTCGTAGGCGGTAATTTTTACCGTGGCGGGCAGCCCCGGATGGATAAAGGCCACATCGGACGGTTTGATTTTGGCTTCGACCAGCAGGTTATCTTCGAGCGGGATGATGGTCATGATTTCCGCCCCTTGCTGAATAACGCCGCCGCGCGTGGTCACGCGAATGTTGTTGACGGTGCCGCGTACCGGCGCAACCACCGTGGTTCGGTTCATCACATCCTGACGCCCGCGCAGGATCTCTTCCGCCTGCGCCAGTTCAGATTCCAGCCGGTTAAGCTCGCTGTTGGCGTCGGAGCGGAAGCGGTTGGTCCGCTCTGCGATCTGCAGGCTGAACTCGTTGGCCTGACGCTTCAGGCGCAGGATCTCCACATCTGACATCAGCCCTTTACGGGCCAGCGGCTCTGACAGGCTGACCTCGTTTTGCGCCAGGGACAGGCTGCGCTGTAAGGCCTGAACGCTCTCGTTCAGGGTTTTGAGGCGCGCGTTATAGGCCTGGGTTTCATCACGCACGATGGACTCAATCCCGGCGATGTCGGGCGGGAAGGACAACGGCGTGTCGTAAGCTTCCGCGCGAAGGCGGGCAATGCTGCCCTTAAGCCCCTGCACTTTAGAGAGGGATTCACCGTAGCTGGCCCCGGCGCGGGTCGGGTCAATTTTCAGCAGAATTTGCCCTTTCTCGACGATATCCCCCTCCTGAACGTTCAGCTCCTCAAGAATCCCCCCCTCCAGGCTCTGAATGAGCTGCTCGCGGCTGGCCGGGATCACTTTGCCATCGCCACGGGTGATCTCCTCAACCCGGGCGAAATGCGCCCACACCAGCGACACCACCACCACCAGGGCGATGGTGTAGAGCATGATCATGCTGAACGGGGTTTTCTGTGCGATCAGCGCGCCCTGCAGGTCATGCATGAATTTCAAATCGTCTGCTTTGACCTTTCCTGTGGCCTGCGGTTTTTGCACTGCCAGCTGCGTTTTCCCGCCGTTGCCGTCTACCTTTCTCAACGCCGTGGAGGATGCATCCGTCCCGGAGTCGGCCTCTCCCTTTGAGGCGTTATGATTAACTTCGTCCTCGTTCATCATCCATTTACACCTTGTTTCTGTTGCTTCTCTTCAACCGAATGCATCGCTTGTTTTTTCTTCATCACATTCTCATTCAGGCTGGCCATCACCTGATCTTTTGGCCCGTCTTTCACGACATGCCCGTCTTCCAGCACAATCAGACGCTCAACCAGGCTCAGTACCGACATGCGATGGGTCACAATGATCAGCGTTTGCCCTTGCGTCGCCTCTTTGAGCCGACGCAGGAACAGCGTTTCGGTCATGGCATCCATTGAGCTGGTGGGTTCATCCATCAGCAGGACCTTTGGGCGCAGCAGCAGGCAGCGGGCCAGGGCGACAAGCTGTTTTTGTCCACCGGAAAGGCAGTTGCCCATTTCGCCAATTGGCATGTCAAAACCCAGCGGGTGTCTGGCGGCCACGTGATCCAGCCCGGTCAGACGCACGACGCGCAGGAACTCCTCCGTGCTTACGCCGGGGTTGCCAATGATGATGTTGTAGCGCAGCGTGCCGAAAAAGAGACGGCAATCCTGGCCGACATAGCCCACCGCGGCTCGCCAGTCCGCCGGGTCAATCTGGGTGGCATCTACGCCGTCAATGAACATCTGGCCGCTGCTTTGTTGATACAGGCGGGCCATCACGCGCAACAGCGTCGATTTCCCGCTGCCGATTTTGCCCAGCACGGCGATTTGCTCACCGGCTTCAACATTGATGTTGATGTTGTCGAGGATGCGCGGCGCAACCATCATGCCCGGCACCGGATAGGTAAAGCCCACCTTGTTGAGGCGCATGCTGCCGGTGAAATTCGGCGTCGGCAGATAATTGAGCAAGGCATCGCGGTCGGTCGGTGTTTCCATCAGCTGGTTCAGCGATTTCAGCGCGGTTTTGGCATGCTGATAGCGCAGCGCTAATCCGACAACCGACGCCAGCGGCGCAAGCGAGCGGCTGGAAAGGATCACCACCCCAATCATCGCCCCCATCGACAGCTCGCCAGCGTGAATGAGATACACGCCAAGAACGACGATGCAGACCGTCGTGATTTGCTGCACGAAAGAGACAAAGTTGGTCGTCAGCATCGAGAGATAACGCGTTTTCATCGACGACGCGGCTGCCAGAGCGCTGAAATCATCCCAGCGTTTTTGCATCACCCCTTCGCCCTGTGCCGCTTTCAGCGCTTCCAGCCCTTCAATGCTCTCAATCAGCAGACCCTGCTTCAGTGAGATTTCGCGGACGTTCTCTTCCATGTAGCGGCCCAGCGGCCACTGGATGATGATGCTGACAATCAAAATCAGCGGCATCGCGACTAACGGCACGATCGCCAGCGGGCCGCCAATCAGGTAGATGACGAACATGAAGAGGGCGCAAAACGGCAGGTCGGACAACGTTGCCAGCGTTGCTGAGGTAATAAAGTCGCGCACGGCCTCAAAATCACGCAGCTGGTTGGCAAAGGTGCCCGAGGACTGTGGCTTGTATTCCATTCGCATCGACATCACCTGACGGAACAGTTTTGCCCCGAGTATCAGGTCCGCTTTTTTCCCGGCGATGTCGATCAGGTAGGCTCGAATTTGTCGGCTACAAAATTCAAATACAATGGCAATCACCACGCCAATCGCCAGCGACCACAGCGTTACGTAGGCCTGCGTGGGAATGACGCGGTCATAGACGTTCATGGTAAAGAAGGTGCCTGCCAGCGTGAGAATGTTCGCCAGCAGAGCGGCCAGCGCCGCGCTGTAGAAGTAGTGGCGGTAGCGCCATAGCGTCGAATAGAGCCAATGCCCTTCCGCCTGAGCCTGCGGCAACAGCTGATCGTCTGCACGCTCGTCCAGCGTCGGCTTGCGCGTCGTGACGAGGGCATAACCGCCGTAGACGTCGTTTAACTCCGCCTCCGTCACGACAACGGTTCCTTCGTTTTCCGGTACCACAATCTTATAAGTATGTTCTCCGCGCTTTCCGTTACGCGCGGTAAGAATGCAATAGGTCCCGTCTTTACGTGCTATCAGTAAAGGAAATAGCCACGAGGAGAGGGTGCTCAGATCGCGCTTTACCCAACCGGCAGATATTCCCATCTGGTCAAGCATGCGCAATGCCATTTCTGGCTCAAGCTTGTCGCTTTTTGGCAGGCCAGCATAGAGGACTTCTTTGCTGGCAAACTTAGCATGATGTGTACAAAGCCATTCAACACCCCACAGAAGGGAATCTTTTCGGGGATCTTCAATATTATTGAAGTCGTGCTCTGAATTAATTTCAACGGTGGAAAGATGCGTGCTCATTATCGAATCCAGACCTGTAGTGACGTTCCTCACTTAGAATTAAAAAAGTAAAGAATGTGCGATTTAAAAAACGACCAGAAACATCCATGAATACGATGAGTGGTAGCGGATTGTTTATGCTGAAAATACAAGCGCTGGCAATATCTTAGTGTATGAGTTAAGCATCAGGCACACAATAAGGATAAGTAACCACTCGCTTAGGAATAATTTACATCTCGGCAGGTAAATGTCTGCTTCCTGCGTATTACTATTCAACTGGCAAGTCTTGATATGGGAACGCCAAGTTTATTCTCTATACGTATTTTCATGGCGTAGATATTTTTTACGTTAGTCGCATTTTTCATGGCGATTTTTTTTGGCAGTTGTCCCTTATACAATTCAGCAAAAAGCGCGTATTCATTTGTACTTAACTTTGCCTTTTTCTCCGAGGGGCGTGTGATCTTGCCCATAAAGGATTGATTAATCTTGGTTTTGATATCTTCTGTCACATCATCATGAAAAATGACCGCGCTGATGACCGTTTCGCTCGTGTCGTTGTAAAACCAGTAGTGCGCGATAGCGGCCATTTTTTTATCCGTGATTAAAATCAATCTGGAGTTTTTAAACTGACTTAACCAGTTGTTTGTTAAGAAGTAATTTATGTTTTTATAGTTAAAGTCAATAACCACAATAGGCTGTGAAATCACTTTTGAATTAATATTGCTAAAATATTGCAGCAGTCCCTCAATCAGGAATGAGTTATTCTCTGGCCAAATGTAAAATTCTACACCGGTACACTCTACATTCTTTTTTGTTTGTACAGATGTATAGACGCATTTATTCACGCATCCATAGCAGCGCATTGCGTTGTTGTGGTGTTCAATATTATTAATAATCACTCTATCCATTAAGTTAAACGCAGTGCGTCCATATTATAAATATTAAATTTGATATAATATATCAACATTCATCTTAAAATTGCATTACGGATGAAAACGGGTAGCAGTAAGATTACTCGCGGTCGTACCAGGAATTTTCGACAGCGAGTATTTTACTGCATGATGCCATGCCAGCCGTTTTTTTCAGTATACGTCAGCTTGCGAGTCGCGTAATTGACACACCCAGCTTGCGTTCGATTCTGTTTTTCATCGCATAGGTGTTCTTGACACTGGTTCCGTTTCGGTATGCGATTTTCTTGGGCGTCCATCCGTTGAAAAGAAACGCAAACAGACTGTATTCATTCTGGCTCAGTTTTGGCCTGCTGCCTGCGGGCTTAATCGTTTTCGCGAGGAAGGTTTTCTGCAGTTTTGTTGCCACCTCCTCGGCCGTGTCGTCGTAAAAGATCACCGAACTTATCGTCGTGTCGGACGTGTCGTTGTAAAACCAGTAATGGGCAATGGCGGTCATCTTCTTATCGGTGACAAGAATCAGTCTCATGTTCTTGAACTGATCCAGCCAGTTGTCTGACAGGAAGTAATTGATGTTTTTATGGCTAAAATCAATAATCACCACAGGCTGAGTAATGTATTTATCATTTACGTCAGTGAAATAATGACGAATGCCTTCAACAAGAAAACTATTATTGTCAGGCCAGATGTAATACTCAAGACCCGAGCACTCTTTAATTTCATGCAGTGCGGAATTGTCAAAATGACATTTTTTATCACAACCATAGCAATGCATAGATGGCGTATGACAGACGGGCAGTCTATCAGTGGAAGATAAATAGATTGGGTTGTTAGTCGCACTGTACATATTTTACCTCACACGCACTGAATCGATACATTAATAATGAGAAGATGTTTAGCGAAATTGCTTTCGTTCTTTAGGAATAATCATACAGACCACCAGGTAAAATTCTTAATTAAATAATATGAATTGTCACTCTGGTACTCTTATTAAGATTTAAATCCATTAAAAACAGTTAGTTATGTGTTTTCTTAAATGGAAATGTGACATGTGAAATGTTTATTTAGCGTTGTGGTTGTTGTCGTTTTGTTGATTTTTTATGATGCGCTCTTTACGTCGTGGAATGTATGTTGAGATATCGGAAATATCGACCGTTACGTCCCTGGACTTTATTAACTAAAGTAATCAGAGTTGATATTTTAAATATCTGAAATGGTCTGTTGGCAAAAATAAAAAAATAGAATAATGACAAGCGTATTTTAATGACCGGGATCGGCGAAAGAAGAGGGTGAAGATATCAATAAAGAAGAGGGTGAAGATATCAATAATGAGAACGCTCGCCCTTAGGGGGCAAAGTTGCGCATATGACATAACCGTTGGTTAACACAATAAAAACAATTTAGGTGCATAAAATTAACAATTGATCGTTTTTGGTGCATATGTTGCACTATTTTTGTGCATTCCCTGGCATGTATGCGTGTTGGCGTGTGTCTGTGCCCGACCGAATCGATTAAAATAATATATTAAAAATCATCACCTTAATTTTACCCCTGTCATTTGTATTTGAACCAATGGCGAATTGGTTCGTTTATTGCTTAATCATTAGCACGATAAGTAGCGCGTCATATCAATAACTTATCGTTAATAAAAATAAAGTCATGATGAAAGCGAGCGAACCAATATGGAAAAAACGTCACGGTTTCTGGCCAATTCCAGCACCGCGCTTGAGCAGCTGCGCGGGTTAATCAACCAGCATGAGTCAACACCAGGCATTCCGCTGCCCACGGAACGTGAGCTGTCGGATACTCTCGGCGTAGGGCGACGTGAAGTCCGTCGTGCGCTGGACGTGCTGGAAGAAGAGGGGCGTATCTGGCGAAAGCAGGGGAAAGGGACCTTTATTGGCCCGGCAGCTCCTGTTGAACCGCTGGCCCTTCAGGGATTGGTTCAGCAGACTAACCTGCTGGAAGTGATGGAAGCTCGTCTACAGCTTGAACCCGGCTTAGCCCGGCTTGCGGCACTGCGTGCCACCAGGGAAAACCTCGCGCTCATGCAGCGCATGCTGGAACGCATTGATAAGGTCAGCCCGGATGACCGCGATCTCAACGAACTGTGGGATAGCGCCTTTCATCGCGCCATTGCCGAAGCCGCAGGCAACCGCCTGATGCTCGGGCTTTTTGATGCGATTGATGCCGTCCGCCGGGAACCCGGCTGGCAGCATCTGCGTGAACTTGCCCGCACGCCTGAACGTGTCGACAGCTACAACGACCACCATCACAAGATCATGTCCGCGATTATCCATCGTCAGCCTAATGAAGCCGCCGCCGCGATGCGCGAGCACCTGCTCAGCCTGCAGGCCGCGCTGATTCAGGCGATCCACCTTGAGGACGATTTCACGCTATGACGACCCTACCCTTTAAGGACGCCACGCCCGTATTGCGGCTGAATAATCTCAACGTCAGGTTTTCCGGCTCGCCGGTGAGCGTGCTTGACGGCATTTCCCTGACGGTCAAAGCGGGCGAAACGCTGGCGCTGGTGGGGGAGTCCGGCTGCGGAAAAAGTATCACCTCATTAGCGCTGATGGGGTTACTGCCCGCCAGCGCGCAGATTGTCAGCGGTGAGATGCAGTTTCGTCGTCATGACCTGCGCAAGCTCTCGCCGCGGGAATATGCCGATCTGCGCGGCAGCGAGCTGGCGATGATTTTCCAGGAGCCCATGACCTCGCTCAATCCGGCGTTTACGCTGGGCGATCAGCTCAGCGAAGCGGTCATACGCCACCAGAACGTTTCGCGCGCCGAGGCGATGAAGGTCGCGCTGCAGATCCTCGAGAAGGTGCAGATCCCGGCGGCAGAGATGCGCCTCAGAGCCTATCCGCATCAGCTCTCCGGCGGTATGCGCCAGCGGGTGATGATTGCGATGGCGCTGATTAACCACCCTAAACTGCTGATTGCTGATGAGCCCACCACCGCGCTCGACGTCACCATTCAGGCGCAAATCCTCGCCTTGCTCAACACCCTGAAAGCGGAAACCGGCACGGCGGTGCTGATGATCACCCACGATTTAGGCGTGGTGGCGGAAGTCGCCCAGCAGGTCGCGGTGATGTATGCCGGGCAGGTGGTGGAGCAGGGCAGCGTCGAGGCGATATTCGCCGACCCGCAGCACCCGTACACCATCGGCCTGATGGGCTCGATTCCTTCTCTTGGGGCGCGTAAAGGGCAACTCTCCACCATTCCCGGCGCGGTACCGCTGCCGGAATCCATGCCTGAAGGCTGCCGTTTCGCAACGCGCTGCCCGTTTGCTCAGACGCGCTGCCACGCTGAAAAACCGCAGCTTACTACGCTCGGCGCGGGCCATCAGGTTGCCTGCTTCCGCGTGCCGCTCGAACAGCACATTGCCCTGGGAGAAATCGCATGACCATCCCCATTCTTGAAGCCCGCGACCTGAGTAAACGCTTCCCCGGTCCGAAAAAGCTCTTTGCCCCGGCACGCTTTGTCACGGCGGTCGATCGCGTCTCACTTTCGGTGATGCCGGGCGAAACGCTGGCGATTGTCGGCGAGTCCGGCTCCGGGAAATCTACCCTCGGACGTCTGCTGCTGCGCCTGCTGGCCGCCAGCGAAGGGCGCGTGTTTTATCAGGGGGAGGAGATCACCGACGCCTCCGGTGCCCGTCTTAACCAGCTCCGGCGCGAGCTGCAGATTATCTTTCAGGATCCCTTCGCCTCGCTGAACCCGCGCATGACGGTGGAGCAGATTGTCGGTGAGCCGCTGTGGCTGCATCAGAACATGAAAAAAGCGGACCGCCAGTATCGCGTCGCCGAACTGCTTAAAACTGTTGGTCTGCCTGCCGCCTGGGCCGGGCGTTACCCGCACGAGTTTTCCGGCGGTCAGCGCCAGCGTATCGGCATCGCGCGCGCGCTGGCCTCGGGGCCGAAGCTGCTGCTGGGTGACGAGCCGGTATCCGCGCTGGACGTCTCCGTTCAGGCGCAGGTGGTCAACCTGCTGGAAAGCCTGAAGCACCAGCTGGGGCTGACGATGGTGATTGTCGCCCACGGTCTGGCGGTGATCCGCCATATGAGCGACCGCGTGGCGGTCATGTACCTTGGGCAAATCGTTGAGCTTGCCACCGTCGATGAGATTTTTGACGCACCGCTGCACCCCTATACCCAGGCGCTGATTGCGTCTGCACCGCAGATGCAGCCGGGCGTTGAGCGCGATGCGCCGCTGCTGCAGGGGGATCTGCCCAACCCGGCCAGTCCGCCGTCCGGCTGCCGTTTCCACACCCGCTGCCCGTACGTTACCGATGAATGTCGCCAGGTCGAGCCGATTAATCAGGTGCTCGACGGGGGCCGTCAGGTTGCCTGCCACCGCTGGCAGGAAATTAACCGCGATCGCAGCGTTATCCAGATTGCTCCGCCATCCGCCGCTTTTCTGCGCCGCCGCGCGCTGTTTGAACACGCGGCCACTCACTCGTCCCTTCCTTCAAGGAACTCATGATAATGACAATGCGTAATTCTCTTTTGACCGTACTGGGAAGTGTTATGTTGCTTGGCGCGGCGCTGCCCGCCCATTCTGAAAGCGTGCTGCGAATCGGTCTGGGCGCTGACCCGGACATGCTCGACCCGCATCTGGCGCGCACCTACTATGGCCGCTTCGTCTTTGCCTCTCTCTGCGACAGGCTGGTGGACGTGGATGAAAACCTGAAGGTTGTCCCCGGTCTGGCTAAAGACTGGGCGTGGAGCGAGGACGGTAAAACCCTGACGCTCAATCTGCGAGACGGGGTCACCTTCCACGACGGTGAGAAATTCGATGCCGCCGCCGCAAAATACAACCTCGACCGCGCCCTGACCCTGAAAGGCTCCCTGCGTAAAAGCGAGATCTCGTCGGTGGAGTCGGTAGAGGTCACCGGCCCGATGCAGATTGCGCTGCACCTGAAAACGCCGGATGCCGCGCTGCTGATGCAGCTCACCGACCGCGCGGGCGCGATGATGGCCCCCGAGGCGGCGAAAAAGCCTGACTTTGCCGCCCATCCGGTTTGTTCCGGCCCGTACAAGTTCGACAGCCGCGTGTCCCAGGACCGCATCGTTCTGACCCGTTTCGACAACTACTGGAACAAAGGTGCTTACCACTTCGACAAAATTATCTATCTGCCGATCCCGGATGCCTCCGTGCGCCTCGCGAACCTCCGTGCGGGCGATCTTGATCTGACCGAAGGCATCGCCGCCAGCGACGTTAAAACCGTCGAAGCCGACAGCAAGCTGGTGCTGGCGAAGGTGACCGGTCTGGGCTATCAGGGCATCACCTTCAATATCAACAACGGCAAGGTACCGGCGAACGATCCGTTTAAGGACGCTCGCGTGCGCGAGGCGTTTTCTCAGGCCATCGACCGCGATGCGTTAAACCAGGTGGTCTTTGAGGGGCTCTACACCCCGGCCAACCAGGCGTTTTCACCGGTCAGCCCGTATCACGTTAACCTGCCGGTCCCGCCGCGTGACGTCGACAAAGCCAAAGCGCTGCTGAAAGCGGCAGGCATCACCGCACCGCTGACCGTCAACCTGCTGGTGCCAAACAACCCAACCTCGCAGCAGGTGGGTCAGGTATTGCAGGCGATGGTCGCCGAAGCCGGTTTCACCCTGAACCTGCAAATGACCGAATTTGCCACGCTGCTGGATCGCCAGCAGAGCGGTGACTATCAGCTGAGCTTCTCCGGCTGGTCGGGACGCCCGGATCCGGACGGCAGCATCTACGGCTTTATCAATAGCAAAGGCACGCTTAACGACGGCCGCTACAGCAACGCGCAGGTTGATGAATGGCTGACCCAGGCGCGCCAGAGCACCGACCAGACCGCACGCCAGCCGCTGTACGACAAGGTGGTGAAGCAGCTCCAGACCGATATGCCGATTGCCTACCTCTACTTTGAGCCGCGCATTTTTGGCCTGAACAAAAGCGTGCAGGGCTTTAAGCCGTACCCGGACGGCATCGTGCGTCTGGCCGGTTTGACGCTGGCGAAATAAACGTCCTGAGGAGAACCCATGCTGGAACTGATTTGCAAACGTCTGCTGCTGGCCGTCCCGACGCTATTGCTGGTGAGCATGATGGTGTTCGGGCTGCAAAAGCTGCTGCCCGGCGACCCGCTGATCGCCATGGCCGGGGAGGAGCGCGATCCGGCCGTCATCGCCCAGCTGCGCGCGGAGCTGAACCTCGATGCGCCGATCCCCGTGCAGTATTTTCACTGGCTGACGCGGGCGCTGCAGGGCGATCTGGGCGTCTCCTTACGCACGCACGAACCGGTGACGCAGCTGATCGCCAGCAAGCTGCCGGTTACGCTGGAGCTGTCGCTGCTGGCGATGATTATCGCGCTGGTGTTTGGCATCAGCATGGGGATCCTCGCGGCGGTGAACAAAAACAGCTGGGTCGATCACGGGGCGAACTTCGTGGCGATCTCGGGGATCTCGATCCCGCACTTCTGGCTGGGGATCCTGCTGATTCTGGTCTTTTCGGTGAACCTGCAGTGGCTGCCTGCCTCCGGCTACGTGCCGTTCAGTGAAGATCCGCTCCAGAACCTGCGCACGCTGCTGCTGCCCGCATCCGTGCTCGGAACGGGGCTCGCGGCAACGCTGATGCGCCACACCCGTGCCTCGATGATTGCGGTACTGAAGGCGGACTACATCCGCACCGCGCGGGCGAAAGGGCTGCTGCCGAAGGCGGTGATCCTAAAGCACGCGTTCCGCAACGCGCTGGTGCCGGTGATCACCCTCACCACGCTGCTGTTCGGCGAGCTGCTGGGCGGCGCGGTGCTGACCGAGCAGGTCTTCACCATTCCGGGCTTCGGCAAGATGATCGTCGACTCGGTATTTAACCGTGACTACGCGGTGGTGCAGGGCGTGGTGCTGATCGTGGCGATTGGCTTCCTCATGCTCAACCTGCTGGCCGACGTGCTCTACGTCCTTATCAACCCGAAAATGCGAGGTTAACCATGGCGGAACTGACAACGCAAACCGTTGCCCCCGCGCTGCCGCGCGCGCAGAACCGGGTGCTGAAGAAATTCCTCGGCAATAAAAGCGCGGTGATTGGCGCGGTGGTCGTGGGGTTCTTTGTGCTGGTGGCGCTGCTGGCACCGTGGATTGCCCCGTTCGACCCGGTTAAAGCCAACTTTCTGGCGGTGCGCAAAGCGCCGTCGGCGATGTACTGGTTCGGCACCGACGAGCTGGGGCGCGACATTTTATCCCGCATTATCTGGGGGGCGCGCACCTCGCTGATGGCGGGCTGTATGTCGGTGGTGATTGCGGTGGTTATCGGCGTGCCGCTGGGGCTGGTGGCGGGCTACTTCCAGAAGATGTGGGACGGGGTGATCTCGCGCTTTATCGAGGCGCTGCTGGCCTGTCCGTTCCTGATCATGGCGATCGCGCTGGGGGCATTTTTGGGCCCGAGCCTGACCAACGCGATGATCGCCATCGGTCTTTCGGCGATGCCGATCTTCGCCCGCCTGACGCGCGGCCAGGTGATCGCCATTCGCAACGAAGAGTACATCGACGGCGCGCGGGCGATTGGCCTGCCGGATCGCTGGATCATCATTAAATACGTCCTGCCAAACGTGATGTCACCGATCCTGGTGCAGGCCACGCTGGCGATTGCCTCGGCGATTATCGCCGAAGCCAGCCTGTCGTTTTTAGGGCTGGGACAGCAGCCGCCCAATCCGTCCTGGGGGTCCATGCTCAATACCGCGAAAGGGTTTCTTGAGCAGGCGCCGTGGATGTCCGTGTTCCCCGGCGTGGCGATTTTCCTTGCCGTGCAGGGCTTTAATTTACTCGGCGACGGGCTGCGCGATGCGCTCGATCCGCGCCACGACTAAGGAGTCATGATGACCAAAGCGCTTGATTTTACGTCCGGTTACGCTTCACGACGCCCGCCGATGCTGGGCCATAACGCGGTTGCGACATCGCAGCCGCTGGCGGCACAGGCAGGTATGAAGATGCTGCAGCTGGGCGGGAATGCTGTAGATGCGGCCATTGCCACCGCGATGGCGCTGACGGTGGTTGAGCCGACCGGCAACGGGATCGGCAGCGACGCCTTTGCCATCGTCTGGGACGGTGAAAAGCTGCACGGTCTGAACGCGTCCGGTCGTTCGCCTGCGAGCTGGCATGCGGATCTGTTTGCCGGTAAAACCGCAGTGCCGGAAATCGGCTGGGACGCGGTGACCGTGCCGGGGGCGGTATCCGGCTGGGTCGCGCTGGCGGAACGCTTCGGCACGCTGCCGCTGACCACGCTGGCGCAGCCCGCAATTGACTATGCGCGCAACGGCTTCCCGGTCTCCCCGCTGATTGGCCATCTCTGGCAGCGCGGCTATAACAAGCTGAAGGATCAGCCGGGCTTCAGCGCCTGCTTCGCGCCGGAAGGCCGCGCCCCGCGCGTGGGGGAAATCTTCCGTAACCCGGCGCAGGCGAATTCGCTGGAGCTGATTGCGAAAACCAACGGCGACGCCTTTTACCGCGGCGAGCTGGCGCAGAAAATTGCCGCCTTTGCTAAAGAGCACGGCGCGCACCTGACGGCTGAGGATCTGGCAAACCACCGCGTGGACTGGGTTGAGCTGCTGTCGCGCGACTTCGCGGGCGGTTCGGTGCAGGAGCTGCCGCCAAACGGCCAGGGGATCGCCACGCTGATTGCGCTCGGCATTCTGGAGCAGTGCGGCATTGAGAAGCATCACCCGGATTCCGTGCAGTCTCTTCATCTCTCCATCGAGGCGATGAAGCTGGCGCTGGCGGATCTCGACCGCTACGTGGCGGATGAAGAACACATGGCGTTCGCGGCAAAAGAGCTGCTGAGCGACCCTTATCTGAAGTCGCGCGCGGCGCTTATCGATCACGATAAGGCCTCTGATTTTGTCTACGGCTCCCCGACGCAGAGCGGCACGGTCTACATCAGCACCGCCGACGCCAGCGGGATGATGGTCTCGTTTATTCAGTCCAACTATATGGGCTTTGGATCAGGCATTGTGGTGCCGGACACCGGGATCAGCCTGCAAAACCGGGGCTGCGGGTTTGTGCTGGATCCACATCACCCGAACGCGCTGGCGGGCAGCAAGCGTCCGTTCCACACCATCATTCCGGGCTTTGCGATGGACGGCAACGGCCAGCCGCTGATGTCCTTTGGCGTGATGGGCGGCCCGATGCAGGCGCAGGGGCACATGCAGATGGCGCTGCGCATTATGCTGCACGGACAAAACCCGCAGGCGGCGATTGACGCCCCGCGCTGGCGCGTGGTGCAGGGCAGGGAGGTGATCGTTGAATCAACGTTCGATCGCAATACGATTGCCGCGCTGCGCGAACGCGGGCATCAGATCGTGGTGGATGATCCGCTTCAGGATTATAACTTTGGCGGTGCGCAGGTGATCTATCGCCTGCCGGAAGGGCACTACGTGGCCGCGACGGAAAGCCGCAAAGACGGGCAGGCGTTGGTGAGTTAATTAACGCCCGGTGGCGCTGCGCTGACCGGGCCTACGCTGTGCTCTATGTAGGCCGGGTAAGGCGTAGCCGCCACCCGGCTTTTTTTCACCCAATACTGAACGGATCCGCATCCTGCCATGCCGGAAACTTCTCCCGGTACTCCTGCAACGCCGTCAACGACAGCTCCGCATCAATGCGCGTCGCCTGGTGCGGCTCGGCGGTGGCAATAATCTCGCCCTGTGGATTCACCACCCGGCTGTCGCCGCGGTAGTGATGCCCGTTGCCGTCCGTGCCCACGCGGTTACAGCCCACCACGTACGCCTGGTTCTCAATCGCGCGTGCCGCCAGCAGCGTCTGCCAGTGCAGGGAGCGCGGCGCGGGCCAGTTGGCGACATACAGCGCCAGATCGTAATCGTTGCGGTTGCGCGACCACACCGGGAAGCGCAGGTCGTAGCAGACCAGCGGCAAAATACGCCAGCCGCGCCACTCGAACACTACGCGTTCGTGACCCGCTTCATAGTGATGGTGCTCATCCGCCATGCGGAACAGGTGGCGTTTGTCATAAAAATGCACTTTCCCTTCCGGCTCCACCAGCAGGAAGCGGTTCACCGGTCCGCGTTCGGTTTGTAGCGCGGCGCTACCGGCAATGAGCGCGTTGGTCTCCTGCGCTTTGGTCTGCATCCAGGCGACCACCTCGTCCTGAGGCATCGACTGTTTCGCCGCTTCCATGGCAAAACCTGTAGTGAACATCTCCGGCAGGACAATCACATCACGCCCGGTAATCTCTTCCAGTTGACGATCAAAGTGGCGCAGGTTGGCGGGGCCATCCATCCACACTAAAGGTTGCTGCAAAATCGAAATCTTCAAACCAGGCACGATACAGACTCCTCAAAAGACCGCTTTTTGACACTGTAGCACGTCATTACGAGAAAATGTGGCAATAAAAAACCCCGCTCAGGGCGGGGTTTGTCAGAGCGAAACGCGTTACGCTGCTTCAGGTTTGCGGTGCTTCTCCGGGAGCTTTACCGGCTGCGTCGCCAGCTCGTCCGGTTCGAAATCATCCACGTTAATACTGCGCAGACGGCTCTCTTCGGCTTTCACCAGCAGAGCGGCTTCATCTTTATTGATAATGCCACCGGCCAGCGCCTGTTTTGCCAGTTCGTCCAGACGGGTAAACGGCAGGTTTTTGCCCAGCTGTTTACAGATCTTCTGGTGAATCGGATCGGCGGCCATCACGTCCAGCAGCGCCTCTTCTAGCAGACCCACCGGGTTATGCGGCGTCGGCTCAAGATACTGACCACGACCGATACGCGAGCGGGTTGCGCTCGGTACCTGCAGGATCTTCGCTACCTTGTGGTCCAGCTTGTCGGACGGTGCCAGGTGGTGACGTCCGGTTGGGAAGATCACCGCACGCAGGGCACCCGCCACGAAGCGGTTCGGGAAGTTCGCCAGCAGGTCGTCAATCGCCTGTTCAGCCTGATACATCGCATCCTGCACGCCCCAGTGCACCAGCGGCAGATCCGCTTCCTGACGGCCTTCGTCGTCGTAGCGTTTCAGGACCGCAGAGGCCAGGAAGATCTGGCTCAGCACATCGCCCAGACGGGCGGAGATACGTTCGCGACGCTTCAGGCTACCGCCCAGCACCGCCATGGAGACGTCAGACAGCAGAGCCAGGTTGGCACTCAGTCGGTTCAGATGCTGGTAGTAACGTTTGGTCGCATCGCCGGTTGGCGTCGCGCTAGTGAGGCCGCGCGTCAGGCCCAGCCAGAAGCTGCGCACCTTGTTGCTGCCCACGTGACCGATATGTTTGAACAGCAGCTTATCGAAGGCATCCACGTCGTTGTTCTGCGCAGCGGCCATCTCTTCCAGTACGTACGGATGGCAGCGAATTGCGCCCTGACCGAAGATCATCATGCTGCGGGTCAGGATGTTTGCCCCTTCCACGGTGATGGCAATCGGTGCGCCCTGATAGCCGCGCGCCAGGAAGTTGCCTTCGCCGAGCATAATGCCTTTACCGCCTGCGATATCCATTGCGTCAATGATCGACTGCTGCGCGCGGTGGGTACAGTGGTACTTCACAATCGCGGATAGCACGGCCGGTTTTTCGCCCAGCATAATGCCGTAGGTAATCAGAGAAGCAGCGGCATCCATCACGTAGGCATTGCCCGCGATACGCGCCAGCGGCTCTTCGATACCTTCCATCTTGCCGATGGAGATTTTGAACTGACGGCGGATGTGGGCGTACGCACCAATCCCCATCGCTACCGACTTCAGACCGCCGGTTGAGTTCGACGGCAGGGTAATGCCGCGGCCCACCGACAGACATTCCACCAGCATACGCCAGCCCTGACCGGCCATTTTCGGACCGCCGATGATGTAGTCAATCGGCACGAAGATATCCTGGCCGCGGGTTGGACCGTTCTGGAACGGCACGTTCAGCGGGAAGTGACGACGACCAATTTCAACACCTGGGGTAGAGGTTGGGATCAGCGCACAGGTAATGCCCAGATCTTCATCGCCGCCCAGCAGTTTTTCCGGGTCAGAGAGCTTAAAGGCCAGACCCAGTACGGTGGCGATAGGCGCCAGGGTGATATAACGCTTGTTCCAGGTCAGGCGCATGCCAAGCACCTGTTCACCCTGCCATTCGCCCATGCAGACCACGCCGGTATCCGGGATCGCGCCTGCATCGGAGCCCGCTTCCGGGCTGGTCAGCGCGAAGCAAGGGATTTCCTGACCGCGTGCCAGACGCGGCAGGTAGTGATCTTTCTGCTCTTCGGTACCGTAATGCTGAAGCAGTTCGCCCGGGCCTAAGGAGTTAGGCACGCCAACGGTAATCGCCAGGATCCCGGAAACGCCCGCCAGCTTTTGCAGGACGCGAGCCTGAGCGTAGGCGGAGAACTCCAGACCGCCGTACTCTTTCTTGATGATCATCGCGAAGAAGCGATGTTCTTTCAGATACGCCCACAGCTCTGGCGGCAGATCGGCCATTTCATGGGTGATGGCAAAGTCGTTTGCCATGCGGCACGCTTCTTCCACCGGGCCGTCAATAAAGGCCTGTTCTTCAGCGGTCAGACGCGGCTGCGGATAGTTGTGCAGCTTTTTCCAGTCAGGATTGCCCTGGAACAGATCGCCTTCCCACCAGGTGGTGCCCGCATCAATCGCTTCTTTCTCAGTGCGTGACATTGGCGGCATCACTTTGCGGAAGCCTTTGAACACCGGCGCGGAGATCATCGACTTACGCATCGGTGCCAGGTTAAACGGCAGAAGAATGATGGCAAGAGGGACTAAAAGCCAGATATTCCAGAGGCCTGCGACGCCAAGCGCAGCCGTCCAGGCCAGAAGAATCAGGCTGCTCAGGAATAAACTTACGCGGTGATAGAACAGCACACCGAGCAGTACAACGGTTGCGAGAATGCTCAAAATCATCATAAAGAAAAGCTCCCTTGCTTGTAGGAGGTCTGACCACTTGTGATGATATGGTTGTAGTTGATGTAAATTCCTTTAGCAATGTGTTTACAAAATAATTACAACCTGGTTCACATTGTTCGCGTTTTCGTCGGCACGAAAAAACAAAACGCCGGACGATTCGCATGGCTTTAGCTTCTCGCTTTTGACGCTATCCGGTACACTCCACTGTGTTATTTCATCAATACTGAAGGATTATCCTCATGTACCAGGATCTTATTCGTAACGAACTGAACGAAGCGGCGGAAACGCTGGCGAACTTTCTGAAAGATGATGCCAATATTCACGCTATTCAGCGCGCAGCGGTCCTGCTGGCCGACAGCTTCAAAGCCGGTGGCAAAGTGCTCTCCTGCGGTAACGGTGGCTCCCACTGTGACGCCATGCACTTCGCCGAAGAGCTGACCGGACGCTATCGCGAAAACCGTCCGGGCTACCCGGCGATTGCGATTTCCGACGTGAGCCACATCTCCTGCGTAGGCAACGACTTCGGTTACGACCACATCTTCTCCCGCTACGTTGAAGCGGTAGGCCGTGAAGGCGACGTGCTGCTGGGGATTTCGACCTCTGGCAACTCCGGTAACGTGATCAAAGCGATCGCCGCCGCGCGTGAAAAAGGGATGAAAGTCATCACCCTGACAGGTAAAGATGGCGGTAAGATGGACGGTACAGCGGACGTTGAAATCCGCGTTCCGCACTTCGGTTATGCTGACCGTATTCAGGAAATTCACATCAAAGTGATCCATATCCTGATCCAACTGATCGAAAAAGAGATGGTTAAGTAAGAAGGCTATTTTATTTGCCATTTTGAATCCGGGCAGTGCTCGAAATCCTCACGTACTACGTGTACGCTCCGGTTTCTGCGCGCTGTCCGAATCCAAACTGGCTGCAATAATTACGCCTTCCCGCGTTAAGGCGTTTTGTGGAGGTGTTGTATGTGCGAACTGCTCGGGATGAGCGCTAATGTGCCAACCGATATCTGCTTTAGTTTCACCGGGCTGGTTCAGCGCGGTGGAGGAACCGGGCCGCATAAAGACGGCTGGGGCATCACCTTCTACGAAGGCAAAGGGTGTCGCACGTTCAAAGATCCACAGCCCAGCTTCAACTCACCGATTGCCAAACTGGTGCAGGACTACCCCATCAAGTCCCGCTCGGTGATCGCCCACATTCGTCAGGCAAACCGCGGCGAAGTGGCGCTGGAAAATACCCATCCGTTTACCCGTGAACTGTGGGGCCGTAACTGGACCTACGCGCACAACGGGCAGCTTACGGGCTATAAGTCGCTGGAGACGGGCAACTTCCGCCCGGTCGGCGAAACGGACAGCGAAAAAGCCTTCTGCTGGCTGCTGCACAAGCTGACGGAGCGCTATCCGCGCACGCCCGGCAACATGGCCGCCGTGTTCAAATATATCGCGACGCTGGCGTCTGAACTGCGTGAAAAAGGCGTGTTCAACATGCTGCTTTCTGACGGGCGCTATGTGATGGCGTTCTGCTCAACGAATCTGTTCTGGATCACCCGCCGCGCGCCGTTTGGCGTTGCGACGCTGCTCGATCAGGATGTGGAGATAGACTTTCAGAAGGAGACCACACCGAACGATGTGGTCACTGTTATCGCAACGCAGCCGCTGACGGGCAACGAAACCTGGCAAAAGATTATGCCAGGCGAGTGGGTGCTATTTTGTCTCGGGGACCGTGTAATTTGACGCCAGCTGCGGGTGGACGACTTCGTGGCTCAGCGGCTTGCTGACCACGTAACGACCATCGACGATAGAGACCACCGGTGGCTTGCGGGTCTGCTCAAAGTAGTCGTAACCTGGCTTCAGCTGTTTCCAGAAATCCGCGTAGTAGGAGTACTTATGACGCGCCATGTTGGCGTCCGTCATGCGGAACGGATAGATGCTGACCTGTACGTTAGGCTGCCCAAAGACCAGCGCGCCCGTGACGAACTGGAAAATCTCATCAATGCCGGAGTCGGTCATCGCATAACAGCCGACAGACACGCAGGCACCGTGGATCATCAGGTATTTACCTTCATAACCGTGTGCACGGTCATAGGCATTCGGGAAGCCAATGTTAATGGCTTTATAGAAGCGGCTGTCAGGTTTTAGCTGACTACGCTGAACATTGTAAAACCCTTCCGGACTTTTGAAATCGCCCTGACGCTGTTTTGGCCCCAGACCACCGGAGTAGTTACAAATTTTGTAACTATCAAGCAGCTGATATGTCTCGCCCATTTTCACAAACAGATCGAGAGTGCGTTCTTCCTTGAAGATTTGAATATAAACCGGGGATCCCATCAGCTGTTGTTTATATTCTTTGCTAACCGGTGTCGTTGAGCTATTACTGCTGAGCAGTCCGGCAAACGACATGCACGGCATCAGAAGCATCGCAATGAACAATGCGATTTTACGCATACTACTAGTTCCTTGATAAAACCATGACCAAATTGCCAGGACGGCAAAAGAGACCCGAAATCAGATTAATCTGGACAGGAGCGCTCACATTAGCACCGATAAAGATTTTCGCAAGAGCCAACCTTTGTGTTTACAAATTAGTTTTACTTTATAACCCATTCAAATCGCCCTGACTCCAGGAACTTTGCGTAATAGCTCGCATTTTGGCACGCCAGGAGGCGGATCTTCTGCCCCCTCAGGGACGAAAATGGTACACTTCACCCCCTCTGGATTGTTGTTCATGGATACCTGCTAACTACATGTTTAGAATAAGAAAAGGACTTGATCTGCCTATTTCCGGTGTGCCCGATCAGCATGTCGCACAAGGGGCCAGCGTTCGCCATGTCGCTATTTTGGGCGACGATTATGTGGGGATGCGCCCGGCGATGCTGGTGCAAGAGGGCGATCGCGTCATAAAAGGCCAGGCGCTCTTCGAGGATAAAAAAAATCCGGGCGTCTTGTTTACGGCCCCGGCCAGCGGCACCGTTGTGGCGATTCATCGCGGTGAACGCCGCGTGCTGCAATCCGTTGTGATCCGTCTTGAAGGCGATGAGCAGCGCGAGTTTGCGCGTTTTGATGTGGCCGACCTCGCGACACTCAGCCGCGAATCCGTGCAGGCGCAGCTGCTGGCGTCGGGGTTGTGGACGTCATTTCGCACCCGCCCCTTTAGCAAGTCACCGGTTCCGGGAACCGTACCGGCGGCTATTTTCGTTACCGCCATCGACACCAATCCGCTCAGTGCGGATCCGCAGCCTATTATCCTGGCGCATCGCAAGGCGTTTGATGCCGGGTTGACCCTTTTAACGCGTCTGACGCCCGGGAAGGTCCATGTCTGCCAGGCGAGCGGCGGCAAGCTGGGCGGCCATCCGCAGGGGCAGGTAACGTTTAATGAATTTGCTGGCCCGCATCCGGCGGGGCTGGTTGGCACACACATCCATTTCCTTGAACCGGTGAGTCTGGCAAAACAGGTCTGGCATCTGAATTATCAGGACGTGATTGCCATAGGTATGCTCTTTACCACGGGTGAGCTGTGTGCAGAACGCACGATCGCCATTGGTGGACCGCAGGCGACAAACCCACGTCTGGTGAAGACGCTACAAGGTGCAGATATCAATGAGCTGCTGACCGATGAAACAAAAGCGGGTGAAAACCGCCTGATTTCCGGTTCAGTACTCAGTGGCCGTCATGCCGTTGGCGCGCAGGCTTATCTGGGGCGCTTCCATCTGCAGGTGAGCATCGTTCAGGAAGGGCGTGAGAAAGAGCTGTTCGGCTGGGTTCTGCCTGGTGCAGAAAAATACTCCGTAACCCGCACCACGCTGGGTCACTTCCTGCGCCATAAGCTTTTCAACTTCTCCACCAGCACCCACGGCGGTGAGCGTGCGATGGTACCCATTGGTAACTACGAGCGCGTGATGCCGCTGGATATTCTGCCTACCGTGCTGCTGCGCGATCTCCTCGCTGGCGATACCGACGGTGCGCAGGCGCTGGGCTGCCTGGAGCTGGACGAAGAAGATCTGGCGCTCTGTACCTATGTGTGTCCAGGCAAATACGAATACGGACCCGTATTGCGCGAGGTGTTAACCCGCATTGAGCAGGAAGGATAACGATGGGCTTAAAACACCTCTTTGAAAAAATTGAGCCGCACTTTACCGAAGGGAAGCTCAAAAAGTACTACCCGCTGTATGAAGCGACAACGACCATTTTCTACACGCCGGGGCTGGTGACGAAAGGGGCGGCGCACGTGCGCGACGCCATCGATCTCAAGCGAATGATGATCCTGGTGTGGTTTGCGGTCTTCCCGGCCATGTTCTGGGGCATGTACAACGTCGGCTTGCAGACCATTCCGGCACTGCACCACATGTACGATGCACAGCAACTGGCGCAGGTGATCCAGTCCGACTGGCATTACCGCCTGGCGCAGTCGCTGGGGGTAAGCTTTGCGGCCGACGCGGGCTGGCTGAGTATGATGACGCTGGGCGCGGTCTTCTTCCTGCCAATCTATATCACGGTCTTTATCGTGGGCGGCTTCTGGGAAGTGCTGTTTGCCATTATTCGCAAACATGAGATCAACGAAGGCTTCTTCGTGACCTCTATTCTGTTTGCCCTGATTGTTCCCCCGACGCTGCCGCTCTGGCAGGCGGCGCTGGGCATCAGTTTCGGCGTGGTGATTGCCAAAGAGATCTTCGGCGGCACCGGGCGTAACTTCCTCAACCCGGCGCTGGCGGGGCGCGCGTTCCTGTTCTTTGCTTACCCGGCACAGATCTCCGGCGACCTGGTGTGGACGGCAGCCGACGGTTTCTCCGGCGCGACGCCGCTTTCCCAGTGGGCGGCAGGCGGCGGCGAAACGTTGGTTAACAATGCTACCGGCCAGCCGGTCACCTGGTTCGATGCCTTTATAGGCAACATTCCGGGTTCCATCGGGGAAGTCTCTACGCTGATGATTTTGCTTGGTGGCGCAATCATTCTGTTTGGTCGTGTGGCCTCCTGGCGCATCGTCGCAGGCGTCATGCTCGGCATGGTGCTTACCGCCACGCTGTTCAATCTCATTGGTTCAAGCACTAACCCGATGTTCTCCATGCCGTGGTACTGGCACCTGGTGCTGGGAGGCTTTGCGTTTGGCATGATGTTCATGGCGACCGATCCCGTCTCGGCGTCGTTTACCGATAAGGGTAAATGGAGCTACGGCGTGCTGATCGGCGTGATGTGTGTCCTGATTCGCGTGGTCAACCCGGCCTATCCGGAAGGGATGATGTTGGCCATTCTGTTTGCCAACCTGTTTGCACCGCTGTTCGACTATCTGGTCGTGCGTGCCAACATTAAGCGGAGGAAGGCGCGTGGCTGAGGTTAAAAATAACGACAGCATCAGCAAAACGCTGCTGGTGGTGCTGGTACTGTGTCTGGTCTGTTCCATTGTGGTTGCGGGGTCTGCCGTGGGGTTAAAACCGCTGCAGCAGGAGCAACGCGCGCTGGATAAACAGCGTAACATTCTCGCCGTGGCCGGGCTGATGCAGAAAGGCATGACGAAGGACGACGTCGCAGACGTGTTTGCCGAACGTATTACCGCGCGGCTGGTGGATCTAAAAACCGGTGAGCTGATGGATAAAGACCCGGCGAAGTATAACCAGGCGCTGGCGCTGAAAGATCCGCAGATGAGCACCGTGCTTGACGCATCGCAGGATCCGGCAGGTATAAAGCGCCGCAGCAACATTGCGGAGATCTACCTGGTGCGTGACGAACAACAGCGCGTGCAGGAAGTGGTTTTGCCAATCTACGGTAACGGGCTGTGGTCAATGATGTACGCCTTTGTGGCACTGGATACCGATGGCCGCACGGTCAAAGGCATTACCTATTACGATCAGGGCGAAACGCCGGGGCTGGGTGGCGAAGTGGAAAACCCTAACTGGCGCGCGCAGTTTGTCGGCAAAAAAGTGCTCGACGATAACGGCCAGCCTGCTCTGAGAGTGGTGAAAGGGGGGGCGCGTCCCGGGGATGAATTCGCCGTTGACGGCCTTTCAGGGGCGACGCTCACCTCAAACGGGGTGCAGCACAGTTTTGATTTCTGGATGGGCGAACTTGGCTTTGGTCCTTTCCTGAAAAACGTACGTGAAGGAGCGCTGAATAATGGCTGATACGGGTGAACTGAAAGAAGTCAAAAAGGTGCTCATTGGCCCGCTGCTCGCCAATAACCCGATCACGCTGCAGGTGCTGGGTGTCTGCTCAGCCCTGGCGGTGACGACCAAGCTGGAAACGGCGGTGGTGATGACGCTGGCGGTCACGCTGGTTACGGCGTTTTCCAGCATGTTTATCTCGATGATCCGCCACCACATCCCCAACAGCGTGAGGATCATCGTGCAGATGGCGATCATCGCCTCGCTGGTGATCGTGGTCGATCAACTGCTGCGCGCTTTTGCCTACGAAACATCAAAACAGCTTTCGGTGTTTGTCGGGTTGATTATCACCAACTGTATCGTGATGGGCCGCGCAGAGGCTTACGCCATGAAGATGCCGCCACTCGCGAGTTTTATGGACGGTATCGGCAACGGCCTCGGCTACGGCGTGATCCTCCTGACGGTAGGGTTCCTGCGCGAGCTGATTGGCAGCGGCAAGCTGTTTGGCATCACGGTGCTGGACACGGTGCAGAACGGCGGCTGGTATCTGCCGAACGGCTTGTTCCTGCTCGCGCCAAGCGCATTTTTCATTATCGGTTTGCTGATCTGGCTGATTCGTACGTTGAAGCCTGAACAGCAGGAAAAGGAGTAACCGACAATGGCTCATTACCTGAGTTTATTTGTGCGCGCGGTGTTTGTTGAAAACATGGCGCTCGCGTTTTTCCTCGGCATGTGTACATTTCTTGCCGTGTCTAAAAAGGTCTCCACGGCATTTGGCCTGGGCGTGGCGGTCACCGTTGTGTTGGGGCTTTCGGTTCCGATTAACAACCTGGTGTTCAACTTCGTGCTGCGGGACGGCGCGCTGGTGGAAGGGGTCGATCTCAGCTTCCTCAACTTCATCACCTTTATCGGCGTGATCGCGGCGCTGGTGCAAATCCTTGAGATGATCCTCGATAAGTATTTCCCGTCGCTGTACAACGCGCTGGGGATCTTCCTGCCGCTTATCGCGGTGAACTGCGCCATCTTCGGCGGCGTCTCGTTTATGGTTCAGCGCGATTACAACTTCAGCGAATCCGTGGTCTATGGCTTCGGTTCCGGCATCGGCTGGATGCTGGCGATTGTGACCATGGCGGGGATCCGCGAAAAAATGAAATATGCCAACGTGCCTGCGGGTCTGCGCGGCTTAGGGATCACCTTTATCACCACCGGCCTGATGGCGTTGGGCTTTATGTCCTTCTCCGGTGTGCAGCTATAAGGGCTAACAGATGGAAATTATTCTTGGCGTGGTGATGTTCACGCTGATTGTTCTGGTGCTGTCAGGGCTGATTCTGGCGGCGCGTGCGAAGCTGGTGAACGCCGGTGATGTCATTATTGATATCAACGATGACCCGCAAAATCAGATCCGTACCCCGGCAGGGGACAAACTGCTCAATACGCTCTCGGGCAATGGGATCTTTGTCTCGTCAGCCTGCGGCGGCGGTGGTTCATGCGGGCAGTGCCGTGTGACGGTGAAAGAGGGCGGCGGTGATATCCTGCCTACTGAACTGTCGCATATCACGAAGCGTGAAGCGAAAGAGGGCTGCCGTCTCGCCTGCCAGGTCGCGGTGCGCCAGAACATGAAGATTGAGCTGCCAGAAGAGATCTTCGGCGTCAAAAAATGGGAGTGCGAAGTTATCTCTAACGATAACAAAGCCACGTTCATTAAAGAGCTTAAGCTGCGTGTCCCTGAAGGGGAGAGCGTTCCGTTCCGCGCGGGCGGGTATATCCAGATTGATTGTCCGGCGCACACCGTGGCGTATGCCGACTTCGACGTGCCCGAGGAGTATCGGGCCGACTGGGACAAATTCAATCTCTTCCGCTTTGTTTCCGAAGTAAAAGAGCCGACGTTGCGCGCTTACTCCATGGCTAACTATCCGGAAGAGAAGGGCATTATCATGCTCAACGTGCGTATCGCCACGCCGCCGCCGAATGTGCCGAATGCACCTCCGGGCGTGATGTCGTCGTATATCTGGTCCCTTAAGCCAGGCGACAAAGTGACGATCTCCGGTCCGTTCGGTGAGTTCTTTGCCAAAGATACCGACGCGGAAATGGTCTTTATCGGCGGCGGTGCCGGTATGGCCCCGATGCGCTCGCACATCTTTGACCAGCTCAAACGTCTAAGCAGCAAGCGTAAAATCAGCTTCTGGTACGGGGCACGCTCCCTGCGCGAGATGTTCTACGACGATGAGTTTGAACAGCTGGCGCGTGAGAACCCTAACTTTACCTTCCACGTGGCGCTTTCCGATCCTCAGCCGGAAGATAACTGGACGGGCTATACGGGCTTCATCCACAACGTGCTGTATGAAAACTACCTCAAACAGCACCCGGCACCGGAAGACTGCGAGTTCTATATGTGTGGTCCGCCGATGATGAACGCCGCCGTGATTAAGATGCTTAAAGATCTTGGCGTTGAAGATGAGAACATCATGCTTGATGATTTTGGAGGCTGATGATGCTGACGTTTCTGGCGACCTTTGCCGTCTTTGTGCTGGTGGTGCTCGGCATGTCGTTAGGCTGGATCATCAAGCGTAAAAGCATTCAGGGCAGCTGTGGCGGTATTTCATCCCTTGGGATGGAAAAGGTGTGCGACTGCCCGGAACCGTGCGATGCGCGGAAAAAAAGAATGGCCCGCGAGCAGCAGCGTATCATTTAAGTGTATGTGAGCCGGGTAAGGCAAAGCCGCCACCCGGCGTTTTCACATCTGCTTCTCAATCCTCATTTATTTACTGTATACTTATCCAGTGATGAGTGAGGGCTTACTATGCGCAAAATAATCCATGTCGATATGGACTGCTTTTTTGCCGCAGTGGAGATGCGTGACAACCCGGCGCTGCGGGATATTCCCATCGCCATTGGCGGCAGCCGCGTGCAGCGCGGTGTGATCAGCACCGCCAACTATCCCGCGCGCAAATTTGGCGTGCGCAGCGCCATGCCGACTGCGATGGCCTTAAAGCTTTGCCCTCATCTCACGCTCCTGCCCGGTCGGTTTGATGCTTATAAAGAGGCCTCAATTCATATTCGGGAAATCTTCTCCCGCTACACCTCACTGATAGAACCGCTGTCGCTGGACGAAGCCTATCTGGATGTGACCGACAGCGTGCATTGCCACGGATCCGCCACGCTGATGGCCCAGGAGATCCGCCAGACGATATTCAACGAGCTGAACCTGACCGCATCGGCGGGCGTCGCGCCCGTGAAATTCCTCGCCAAAATTGCTTCAGATTTAAATAAACCGAACGGCCAGTACGTCATCACCCCTGAAGAGGTGCCTGCATTTTTGAAAACGCTACCGCTTGGCAAAATACCCGGCGTGGGGAAAGTCTCTGCCGCAAAGCTTGAAAGCATGGGGCTACGGACCTGCGAAGACGTGCAGCGAAGCGATCTCGCCATGCTGCTTAAGCGCTTTGGAAAGTTTGGTCGCGTGCTGTGGGAGCGCAGCCAGGGCATTGACGATCGCGATGTGAACAGCGAACGGCTACGGAAATCCGTCGGCGTTGAGCGCACCCTCATTGAAGATATTCATGACTGGTCCGAGTGCGAGGCCATTATCACGGAACAGCTTTACCCTGAGCTGGAGCGACGCTTAACCAAGGTGAAGCCGGACCTGCTGATCGCCCGTCAGGGCATCAAGCTAAAATTCAACGATTTCCAGCAGACCACGCAGGAACACGTCTGGCCGCGTCTGAATAAAGACGATCTGATTGCGACCGCAAAAAAGGCATGGGAAGAGCGCCGGGGCGGGCGAGGGGTGAGGCTGGTGGGATTGCACGTCACGCTGCTGGACCCGCAGCTGGAACGACAGCTGGTATTGGGATTGTAAAAAAGCCCGGTGCGCTACGCTTACCGGGCCTATGTTTTTCACGCTCTCCCTGTGGGAGAGGGCTGGGGTGAGGGTATTACTTAGCAGGAATCGCTTTCAGCAGTTCAGTCAGCAGCGTCCAGTAGTGACCGACGCTTTCGATATGAACCTGCTCATCCGGCGAGTGCGGACCGGTGATGGTTGGCCCGATAGACACCATGTCCATGTCAGGATACGGCTTCTTGAACAGACCGCATTCCAGACCGGCGTGGATAACCTGAATGTTCGGGGTGCTGTTGAACAGACGCTGGTATGTTTCACGCACCAGTGCCATGACCGGAGAGCTTGCGTCCGGCTGCCAGCCCGGGTAGCTGCCTTTCGCGGAGGTTTTTGCGCCCGCCAGCGTGCCCAGAGACTCCAGCATGCTCACTACGTACTCTTTACCGCTGTCGATCAGGGAACGGATCAGGCAGATGATCTCTGCGCTGTCGTCGCCCATGGTCACCACGCCCACGTTCAGGGAGGTTTCCACCACGCCTTTCGCGACGTCAGAGTTGCGGATCACGCCGTTTGGCGTCGCATTCAGCAGCTGAACGAAGGTGTCGCGAGACTGCGCGGTCAGGGCGGCTTTATCCGTGGTCACGGATTCCAGCACTACGGTCAGGTTCTTCTCTTTCTCAGAAAGTTCGTTTTTCAGGATATCAAGATAAACGCTGGAGAGCTTTTTCAGCTCGTCTGCTTTTGCCGCGGGTACTGCTACGGTGGCGAAGGCTTCACGTGGGATCGCGTTACGCAGCGTACCGCCGTTGAAATCGACCAGATGCAGATCCAGCTCGGCCGCGTGACCCGCCAGGAAGCGTGCCAGCAGTTTATTGGCATTGCCGAGACCCAGATGAATATCACCGCCGGAGTGGCCGCCTTTCAGCCCTTTCAGCGTCAGCTTGAAGGTCTGGTAGCCTGCGGGAATCGCTTCACGAGACAGCGGCAGGGTAGAAATGAAATCAATCCCGCCCGCGCAGCCCATGTAGATCTCGCCTTCTTCTTCGGAGTCGGTGTTGATCAGGATATCCGCCTGCAGCCAGTTGGCCTGCAGACCGAACGCACCGTCCATGCCCGCTTCTTCGGTCATGGTCAGCAGCACTTCCAGTGGACCGTGCTCAACGCTGTCGTCGGCCAGCACCGCCAGCGCAGAGGCCATACCGATGCCGTTATCCGCGCCCAGGGTGGTGCCGCGCGCTTTCACCCACTCGCCGTCGATGTACGGTTGAATCGGGTCTTTAGTGAAGTCGTGAACGGTATCGTTGTTTTTCTGCGGAACCATGTCCAGGTGCGCCTGCAGCACAACCGGTTTACGGTTTTCCATGCCTGCGGTGGCAGGCTTGCGGATCAGAATGTTGCCAACCTGGTCGCGCTCGGCGTGCAGACCTTTTTCCTTCGCCCACCCCATAATGTGTTCGGCAAGCTGTTCTTCATGGTAGGAAGGGTGTGGAATGGAACAGATTTTGGCAAAAATATCCCACAGCGGTTGTGGAGATAATTGAGACAGTTCAGACACGATAAGTCTCCTTGTCGATGCGCTGCAAACTGGGTTGCAGGTCACAGGGTTAGCAGGTTAATAGTTACCACAAGACAGGCTTGCGAGATGCATCTGAGAATACCACTTTCTCCGACGGCGGGTAGCATAAAGCATGTAAAAACTCAGGCTCGGGGCGCTAAACACTGGTTTTTAGTGCGTCAGATCTCTATAATCTCGCGCAACCTATTTCCCCCTCGAACACTTTTTAAGCCGTATATAAACAGGCTGGGACACTTCACATGAGCGAAAAATACGTCGTCACCTGGGACATGTTGCAGATTCACGCACGCAAACTGGCTGCGCGTCTGATGCCTTCCGAGCAGTGGAAAGGCATTATTGCCGTTAGCCGCGGCGGTCTGGTACCGGGGGCGCTGTTGGCACGTGAGCTGGGTATTCGTCATGTCGATACCGTATGTATCTCCAGCTATGACCACGACAACCAGCGCGAGCTGACCGTGCTGAAACGCGCGGAAGGCGACGGTGAAGGCTTCATCGTTATTGACGATCTGGTCGATACCGGTGGTACCGCGGTGGCTATCCGTGAAATGTATCCAAAAGCGCACTTCGTCACGATCTTCGCAAAACCGGCGGGTCGCCCACTGGTTGACGATTACGTGATTGATATCCCGCAGGATACCTGGATTGAACAGCCATGGGATATGGGCGTGGTCTTCGTACCGCCTATTTCAGGCCGTTAATCCCAGTACGTAACTTTACACGCCCGGCAATGCCGGGCGTTGTTCTTTTTATCCTGCCACGCGTTACAATGGTCGTTATATGACGTATCCATGGAGGCAACGCAATGACGCAGGCGAATCTCACCGAAACTCTCTTTAAACCCCGTTTCAAACACCCTGAAACGTCGACGCTGGTGCGTCGGTTTAATCCGGGGACCATGCCTGCCGTCCAGTCTGCGTTAGACGGTAAAAACGTGCCCCACTGGTATCGCATGATTAACCGCCTGATGTGGATCTGGCGCGGTATCGATCCGCGTGAAATCCTTGACGTGCAGGCGCGTATCGTCATGAGCGAATCTGAACGGACCGACAGCGAGCTTTACGATACGGTGGTGGGCTATCGCGGCGGCAACTGGATCTATGAATGGTCGAAGCAGGCGATGCTCTGGCAGCAAAAAGCCAGCCAGGAAGAGGATGCCACGCGCAGCGGCAAGCACTGGCTGCATGCGGCCAATCTCTACGCCATTGCCGCGTATCCACATCTGAAAGGTGATGAACTGGCGGAGCAGGCCCAGGCGCTGGCGAACCGAGCTTATGAAGAGGCGGCGCAGCGTTTGCCGGGCCAGATGCGCGAGCTTGAGTTCAGCATTCCTGGTGGCGCACCCGTCACCGGGTTCCTGCATATGCCGGAAGGCGAAGGCCCGTTCCCGACCGTACTGATGTGCGGTGGGCTGGATTCCCTGCAAATTGATTATTACAGCCTGTTTGAGCGCTACTTTGCACCAAAAGGGATTGCGATGCTGACGCTCGACATGCCTTCTATTGGCTTCTCGTCGAAGTGGAAATTGACTCAGGACTCGAGCCTGCTGCACCAGCATGCGCTTAAAGCACTGGAGAATATTCCCTGGGTTGACCATACCCGCGTGGCGGCTTTTGGCTTCCGATTTGGGGCGAACGTTGCGGTGCGTCTGGCCTATCTTGAATCTTCGCGCCTGAAGGCTGTGGCCTGCCTGGGCCCGGTGGTTCACGCGCTGCTCAGCGATCCTGCCCGTCAGGGCAGCGTGCCGGAGATGTACCTTGATGTGCTGGCCAGTCGTCTTGGCATGCATGATGCATCAGACGAAGCGCTGCGCGTTGAGCTCAATCGTTACTCGTTAAAAACGCAGGGGTTGCTGGGACGCCGCTGCCCAACGCCGATGCTGTCAGGTTTCTGGAAAAACGATCCGTTCAGTCCGGAAGAAGAGTCTCGCTTAATCACGTCGTCATCTTCGGATGGCAAGTTGCTTGAAGTGCCATTCAGCCCGGTGTATCAGAATTTTGACAAGGCGTTAAAAGAGATTACACGCTGGATCGCGCAGAGATTGTGTTAATAGATTGCTAAATTTTGATGGTTTGGTAAAACAGTGGCTTCACAAAAGGAGATCGCAATGACGTTACCGAGTGGACATCCGAAAAGTAGACTGATCAAGAAGTTCATGGCTCTTGGCCCGTATATTCGAGAAGAGCAGTGTGAAGAGAATCGCTTTTTTTTCGACTGCCTGGCTGTTTGCGTCAACGTGAAGCCTGCACCCGAAAAACGTGAATTCTGGGGCTGGTGGATGGAAATGGAAGCAGAGGAAAAACGCTTTACCTACAGCTACCAGTTTGGCCTGTTTAACAAAGACGGTTACTGGCAAGCGGCACCTATTAAAGATCAGGAAGTGATCGACCGCCTGGAACATACGCTGAAAGAGTATCTCGGCAAGGCTAGCGCGCTGCTGGCAACGCTGGATCTGAAGCTGGAGCCTGCGGATGATTTTTCCAGCGAGGCGGTTAAGCTGACCGCCTGATGATACCACAGTGCCGGGTGGCGGCTTTGCCTTACCCGGCCTACAAAATGCACTATCCCGTAGGCCCGGTAAGCGTAGCGCCACCGGGCAATAAAAAAAACCGGCATCAAGCCGGTTTTTTTATTTCCACAAAATCAGAACTGGTACGTCATACCCAGCGCGACGATATCGTCGCTGCTCACGCCCAGTTTATTGTCGTCATCAATCTGGTTGATTTTATAATCAACAAATGCAGACATGTTTTTGTTGAAATAATAGGTTGCGCCTACGTCGATATATTTCACGATATCTTCGTCGCCAATGCCTTCGATGTCTTTGCCTTTAGATTGAACATAGCCAACGGATGGACGCAGGCCAAAGTCAAACTGATATTGCGCAACCACTTCGAAGTTTTGCGCTTTATTCGCGAAACCACCGGAGATTGGGGCCATATTGCGGGTTTCGGAATAGATAGTAGCCAGATAAATATCATTGGCATCATATTTCAGACCGGTTGCCCAGCCTTCGGCTTTTTTACCTTCACCGCGCGTCAGCAGGTTCTGCTCGTTGGTGCGATCGGAGTTAGCATAAGCACCAATGACAGAGAAATCGCTGCCGCCGAAGTCATAGCTCAGAGACGTACCGAAGCCATCCCCGTTCTGCTTTTTCACATCGCGGTTTTCATTTTTGCCCTGGTATTGCAGGGTCATATCCAGACCGTCCACCACGCCAAAGAAGTCGGTGTTACGATAGGTGGCAAGACCGGAGGCACGCTTAGTCATGAAGTTGTCGGTTTGCGCCAGACCGTCGCCGCCGAACTCAGGGAACATATCGGTGTAGGATGCGACGTCATACAGCGCCCCCAGGTTACGACCGTAGTCCAGAGAACCAAAGTCTTTTAATTTAAGACCGGCAAACGCCAGACGTGTTTTCTGAGAAGAGTCGCTCTCTGCTTTGTTTCCGGCAAATTCTGCTTCCCAACGGCCATAGCCCGTCAGCTGATCGTTAATCTGCGTTTCACCTTTAAAGCCGAAACGCACGTAAGTCTGGTCACCGTCTTTAGCGTCATCATCACTGAGGTAGTGCATTGCTTTTACTTTGCCGTACACGTCCAGTTTATTACCGTTCTTATTATAAACCTCTGCTGCGTGAACAGATGCGGAAGCCACAACGCCCATTACCACTAATGCCAGAGTGCTCTTTTTCATTTTCATTCCTGAGTTTTATATACGCGCTAATATTCGCTGAACGCTAAGCCGACGCTTATGTTCCGTGAAAAAACAGGAAGGGTTTTATCGTCCGCGGGTGAACGTTTTATGACAATTTAAGAATATGTTTAAAAAAGTATGTTTTAATTTTTCAGTAATAAATTTGTCAAAATCAGCCGCTACGCTTCCTGATCCCGCGCAACAAAGTGTTTTGCTTTGTGCTAAGGCAGTTGGCAACGGGGCTGAGTCCTGTTAAAACGTTCGTTCGACATCATTTTCCCTTATCGTTGAACGGCAGAGAATCATGAGTGACAGCCAGACGCTGGTGGTAAAACTCGGTACCAGTGTGTTAACAGGCGGATCGCGCCGCCTTAATCGCGCCCACATTGTTGAGCTTGTACGTCAGTGCGCTCAGCTGCATGCCGCAGGGCATCGTATTGTTATCGTGACCTCCGGGGCGATTGCCGCCGGGCGCGAACATCTGGGTTACCCCGAACTCCCCGCGACGATAGCCTCTAAACAGCTGCTGGCCGCCGTGGGACAAAGCCGACTCATTCAACTCTGGGAGCAGTTGTTCTCTATCTATGGTATTCACGTCGGACAGATGCTGCTGACGCGTGCGGATATGGAAGACAGAGAGCGTTTCCTGAACGCGCGCGATACGCTGCGTGCGCTGCTGGATAACAATATTGTTCCGGTTATTAATGAAAACGACGCCGTGGCCACCGCTGAAATTAAAGTGGGTGATAACGATAACCTCTCTGCGCTGGCGGCGATTCTGGCAGGTGCCGATAAACTCCTGCTTCTGACCGATCAGCAGGGGCTGTTCACCGCCGACCCGCGTTCTAACCCGGAAGCCGAACTGATCACCGATGTTCACGGCATTGACGATGCCCTGCGCGCCATCGCCGGTGACAGCGTTTCAGGTCTCGGAACCGGTGGAATGGGCACCAAGCTGCAGGCCGCCGACGTCGCGTGCCGTGCCGGTATCGACACCATTATTGCTGCGGGCAGCCGTCCGGGCGTGATTGGTGACGTGATGGAAGGCATCTCTGTCGGCACCCGCTTCCACGCTCAGGAATCCCCGCTGGAAAACCGCAAACGCTGGATATTTGGTGCGCCTCCTGCTGGCGAACTCGTCGTCGATGAAGGGGCCACTGCCGCGATTCTGGAACGAGGGAGTTCATTACTTCCTAAAGGAATTAAAAGCGTGACAGGCAACTTCTCCCGTGGTGAAGTGATCCGCATCCGTAGCCTTGAAGGCCGCGACATCGCCCACGGCGTAAGCCGCTATAACAGCGACGCGCTGCGCCGCATCGCGGGCCACCATTCGCAGCAAATCGATGCCATTCTTGGCTACGAGTATGGCCCGGTTGCCGTACATCGCGATGACATGATTATTCGTTAAGGAGCCAGAATATGCTGGAACAAATGGGCGCAGCCGCGAAGGCCGCCTCTTACAAACTGGCGCTCCTTTCCAGCCGCGAGAAAAACCGTGTGCTGGAAAAAATCGCTGATTATCTGGAATCACAGTCCCAGGAAATTTTGCTCGCCAACGAGCAGGATCTGCTGGAAGCCCGTCGCAACGGTTTGAGCGAAGCGATGCTTGACCGTCTGGCGCTGACGCCGGCACGCCTGAAAGGCATTGCCGACGATGTCCGTCAGGTCTGTAATCTGGCCGATCCGGTAGGGCAGGTCATTGATGGTGGGCTGCTCGACAGCGGTTTACGTCTTGAGCGCCGCCGCGTGCCGCTCGGCGTGATCGGCGTCATTTACGAAGCCCGCCCAAACGTCACCGTTGACGTCGCCTCTCTGTGCCTGAAAACCGGTAACGCCGCTATTCTGCGCGGTGGAAAAGAGACATGGCGCACCAACGCCGCGACGGTGAAAGTCATTCAGCAGGCGCTCGAAGAGTGTGGCTTACCGGCGGGGGCCGTACAGGCGATCGAGAGCCCGGACCGCGCGCTGGTCAACGAAATGCTGCGCATGGACAAATACATCGACATGCTGATCCCACGCGGTGGCGCAGGCCTGCACAAACTCTGCCGCGAGCAGTCGACCATTCCGGTGATCACCGGCGGTATCGGCGTGTGCCATATCGTGGTCGACGACAGTGCGGAGATTGAACCGGCGCTGAAGATTATCGTGAACGCAAAAACCCAACGTCCAAGCACCTGTAATACGGTAGAAACGCTGCTGGTGCATCAGGATATTGCGAACACCTTCCTGCCAGCTCTGAGCAAGCAGATGGCAGAGAGCGGCGTGACGCTGCACGCCGATGCTAACGTGCTCGCGCTGCTTAAAGATAGCCCGGCTAACGTCGTTCCCGTCAACCCGGAGCAGTACGACGACGAATTCCTGTCGCTGGATCTGAACGTGAAAGTGGTTGCGGATCTCGACGACGCCATTGCGCACATTCGTGAACACGGCACCCAACATTCGGACGCGATCCTGACGCGTACGCTGCGCAATGCCGATCGCTTCGTGAACGAAGTGGATTCCTCCGCGGTGTATGTGAATGCCTCCACCCGCTTCACCGACGGTGGACAGTTTGGTTTGGGCGCAGAAGTGGCGGTCAGTACGCAAAAACTGCACGCGCGCGGTCCGATGGGACTCGAAGCGCTGACCACGTACAAGTGGATCGGCTTCGGTGACGATACGATTCGTGCGTAAATAATCACGGGTGATGCAAAAGTAGCCGTTTGATTCAAAAGGGCATTGACGCATCACCCGGATAGATCTAACCTTTTGCCCCGTGGTTACACTCGTAACCGGCCTCTCAGGGCCGATATAGCTCAGTTGGTAGAGCAGCGCATTCGTAATGCGAAGGTCGTAGGTTCGACTCCTATTATCGGCACCATCTTTTTAACGCAGCCTTCAGACAATCAAATAAACAACATTTCCCCCTGTCAAAGAGACTTATGGCAACTCAGCCATTACATCCCTCTGCCAGCTGCGACAAACCATCACACATCTCCTGCAACTCATTAAACATCCTTGCCACATGGAAGCCATCACACACCGAATGATGGACCTGTACCGCCATAGGCAACAACACTTTCCCATCCTGTTCGTAGTATTTTCCAAACGTGAACATAGGGGAAAAGAAATTCTTCATGTGCGCAATGTTCATCGTAAAGTTAGTAAACGTTACCCAGGGAATAGACGATACGAAAAAGACATTTTCCCGTGACTCTTCCTTCGGCCAGTAAGAAAGGTTATTGCCATAGCGCGCAACGTCTTCTGCATAGGTATTCTGGAAGCTATGCATATTGCCGTCGAAGTTGCTCCACAATGACGAAAACGTCTCCGTTTCGGGATGGAAAATGGTATAGCTTGGATGGATTTCATTCCATATAACCAGCTCATCGTCCTTCATGGCCATACGGAATTCCGGATGCCGGTTCATGATTTTAGAAAGGAGGAAAATAATCGTCGGGTAAAACTTCCACCCGACCTCTTTGATATGTTTTCGCAGCACGGTAATGTCGATCAGAACCGTTTGGTTAATTGTACATTCGGCAAATGACTGGAATACCTCAAAATGTTCTTTCCTTGCCCAGCGAGATAAATCAACAGGCGTATATTCCGGCATTGTCTTTTTCATTTTTAAACCTTTGATTATCAAAATGGTGTTAGCTCAAAACGGTCCTAACACCCATTCAACTGCACCTGATTACCTTGTTCACCTCAGGCTGTGGTTTTCCGAACAGGTATCCTTGCACGAGATCGCAGCCAAGCACCTGAAGACGTTCAAGCTGCTCTTCGGTTTCAACGCCTTCTGCAATGACCCGCATATTGAGGCTCTTTGCCATGCCGGTAATCAATTTCACGATATTCAGTGCTTCATCTTGCGTGGATATAGAATTCACAAAGGATTTGTCTATTTTGATTTTGTCAAAATTCAGTTCACTCAATCTTGAGAGTGAAGAATATCCCGTCCCGAAATCATCGATAGAAATTTTTACGCCCAAGGATCTCAGCTTTTTAAGAATACTGATCGGCATGTTGCTGTCACTGAAGAGCGAAGACTCGGTAACCTCTAACTCAAGACGGTTAGGCGGTAGACCTGTCTCTTTCAGAATGGACTGCACCATCGTCGTAAACGATTTGCTGCCCAGCTGAATCGGTGAGACATTCACAGAAATTCTTGCCGGAACGGCCCAGGAAACCGCTTCACGGCAGGCAATCTCAAGCACAATTTTGCCAATTTCATTGATCTTGCCGGTTTTTTCGGCGACAGAGATGAAGCTATCCGGCGACAGAATTCCCCTCACAGGGTGTTTCCAGCGAATAAGCGCTTCATAGCCGTAAATTTCATTGCTGAATGAATCGACAATAGGCTGATAATAAACAACGAATTCATTGTTATCGAGCGCCAGCGCCATATCATGCTCAAGGGTTCTGCTTTCCTGCAATTTTTGCAGCATCCACTGGCGGAAGACTTTTATCTGCTGTGAACCCTCTTTTTTAGCCTCGTAGAGTGCCAGATCGGCAAATTTATAAAGATAATCAGAGCGTCGTTCATTATCAGATAAAACGATACCCACACAGGTGGCAATTTTTATCAGTTGGTTATTAATCGTATAGGGCTGGCTGATATGATTACTGATTTCTTTTGCGCGTGAAACGGCTGCCGTTTCGGTGAGGCCACTCGACAGAAGGGCAAACTCGTCTCCGCCCAAACGGTAAAACGTATCAGTGGCGCTGCTCATTGAGGTGAGCCGTCTGGAAACCTGATTCAACAGTAAATCACCGGCATCATGGCCATAGGTATCGTTGACCTCTTTGAACCGATCTAAATCAAATAACATCACCGTGACAGGGATGTGGTTTTTGTCTGCCTGAAGATTAATTTTGCTGAGATCGTCCCAGAAGAAAAGGCGGTTTTTCATGCCGGTCAGGGAGTCATGATAAACATCATACTCCAGCTTCGCGTTCTGAATTTGCAGCTTTTCTTTTGATATCTGAAGTTCGTCAGCAAGGCTTTTAACCTGCATGTGTGCTTTGAGAATGTTTTTATTCTGGTAGATCATTAAGAATCCCAGAATAAAGCTTAATATCACCAGAAGTAACGAAAGTGCGGAATAGATATAATAGAGTATTTGTATTTTTCTATTGGATTCATTAATCGTATTAATATCTTTTGTTAACGCACTTGAAGAGAGTTGGCTTAGTGGCGCGTCGAGCAGATGCATATTAGCCAAATATTTTTTTAACTCTGCATGGCTCATTTTTTCCAGATGACTATCCAGATAAGAAAGTATTTCTTCCAGGCGTGCAGCGAGCGCCTGATGCGTTTTATCGCTTTCAATATAGCGACCTAGATCTCCCTCCTTCATTAACTCACCCTGGCTGAGCATAATTTCGAGGCGCATGCGGGCCTGGTCTATCGTAACCTCATCGGTATCGGTTGCGTACAGACCAAGCCATGATTCAAATCGGTAATACTCTGATACCAGTTGAGCCACGGACCAGGACTCAGTGTAGTGAGTCAGTTTTTGCAACTCTTGCTGACGATCGTAAACAAGAAATGCAATATATCCTGTCGTGATAAAAAGAGAAAAAATGATACCAACCAGTATCCTGTTCATTATGTTCTCCTGAACTGCTATTCAATCTTCATTTTGCTAACCTGCCATGCCGAGCGCGAGTAATAAATCTGATTATTCAATTCAGGAAGACTGTCATAAGGGTAAACAATGAATGATGGGCCTTTATCGCGAATGCGCATATATTCGCCATTGATCTTTAAGGCAAGTATAGCGTTGTATTTTTTAAAGTCGCTGAGAGGGATCTCGGTAGCGTAATCATTGAGCGCAATAACATTAACGACAGAACCCTTCGCGCCAACATAATCCATGAGTTTGCCCATGGGGACACCCTCAAATTTTGTACGACCAGTGTACCAGGGAGATGTCGTCTCAAAACTCACCATACCCAGTTTTTCAAGGCTGGCGAGATCAAACACTGCTTTTCCCTCTTCATTGGTATTTTCTATATTACCGTAAATCGTCAAAATGGGTTTTCCAACGGGTTTTGGCAGTTCGCCAGCCCAGGCTAAACTCTGTACCAGACAGCATACCAGCATTAGGGTTAATCGCATTATGGCCTCCACTTTTGAACAGAAGTATATGAATTATAATTTAGTTATCACAGTAGTTTATGTATTTTATTGAGTCGCTATTACTTCTGTACTTATGTGAAGATTTAGTGTAGCTAAATCAATAGTTTGTGTGGTTTTAGGCGAGGGCGTTTGAATCACATACAACGCCTCTTTTTTTTGAGGCACGCTACACTGACTTGAATAAACTCTCTTGCGTTTAAAAAACGATCGCTTTAATTGCGTGTTATTTTCTCACCGCAGAGTTTGTATCTGTCATGGACAGGTAAAAAAAACGCCACCCAATGGGCGGCGTCGTCATATTTAGCGATTGTCCAGCGTAGTGTACCGTTCCTTTTTCGTGCCCGGTGAAGCATCGAGTGGCAAACGCCATAGCTCGTAGCGTTCATGACCGGGTTTGACCGCTCCAGCAAAGTGGTCATTAAGGCTACTTGAGGTAAAGATCAGGTCACCGTCCGGACGAATAGCCGGCGTGTCTGGCCAGCGTACGGATTCATTTTCAGCAATAAGCGACATTGTACGGGTCTTCGGATCATACCTGACAATGCCGTTGTGGGTGACATCCGTAATATAGAGGTTGCCCTTTGCATCGGTCACCAGACCGTCCGTGTTGCCTCCCACCGTGCCCAGATTCTGGATTTGCCCGGTAATCTGCGCATCGGTTGACCCAGGCTGCTTCAGAACGGCAGTCGGTACCGCGTACGCATGTGTTCCCGTCGTCACCGTCCAGTACAATGTCTCAGCATCGGGAGAAAGCGCAATGCCATTGATGCCAATCAGCAGCGGTTTACCCGGCCACACTTCCGCACCGTGGGAAACGACTTTTACGCCGGGTTCAATCTGCAGAGCAGGGTGGCGATCCAGTACGCGTCGGGCTGTGCCGGCGGTAAAATCCACAACGATCAGACCGACACGGTTTTCAGGCGCACTTCGCGATCCGCTGTCGGAAATGTATGCGATACGACGATCCTCATCGACAACGACATCATTGAGGAAGCTCGCCTTACGGTCAGCCACGCCGTCCAGTGGGATCCGTTTAACCGTGCGGCCCGAGTCGAGATCCAGCACGACCAGTTTCTGCGAGCCTGCGGGGGATTCCGCTTCTCCCGCGACGAACCCCATATCCAGCGCCCATAACCAGCCGTTCTTACGATCAACATAAAAGCCGAGCACGTTGCGCAGGTTCCGATCGGGAGCAGAATCTACCGCATTACCCTGGCGTGACGGAAATGCCGTCAGGCGCGCCGGGCCCGACTGAGTGCGGGTATCCAGAATACTTAACGTGGCGGGGGCACTGGCCGAAACCAGTCGTGGCGTGCTGACAAAGGCTCGGCCCTTTGCATCAAAGTGAATACCGGCGATGGGGGCATTAACCGACCCGGAAAAAAGCGCCGGCTGCCCGTTCTCTGGTGTATCCCAGCTTACGCCTGAATAGCTGCGCCAGCGTTCAAGAGGCACCTGATTCACCGCGCTGGCGCTGCTTGCGAAAGAAAACAATACCGCCATCGCAATGGCGGAGAAAGTACGGGTACTGTGGGACATAAATGCTCCAGTGAAGAGAGTAAGAAGCGGCTTCTTAATTCGGTATCAAAGAATGGAGCGGAATGTGCCGCCCTCGATGCGTACCGCAGCTCCGTTAGACGCTGCGCCGAGTGGGCTTGCCAGCAGCGCGACCATAGCGGCTATTTCGTCAGCCTCGATCATTCGTGCGATCAGCGTGCTGGCGATAGCTAGCCCAATTCCTGCGGTCGCTCCAGTGACAAGTGCGGTCTTACCAGCGAGTTGAAGATCCATAATTTTTGCCTTTTGGTGATAAGTGCGGTCACTTTACTCATCGCCCAATCGGAGATAAATTAGCGAAATTGAAAAACATTTGTTCGTGAAAGAGCAAAATGAGCAGAAAATTCGATTATCTCGGCGATGTTGAAGTCTTCATTACTGTCGTTGAACATGGCTCATTTACCGCGGCTGCGGTTGCCCTTTCAACCACCCCCTCAGTCTTAAGCCGCGCGGTGTCCCGCCTTGAAGTACGTCTTGGACGACAGCTATTACAGCGCACCACTCGTCGCGTGGGGCTCACGGAAGCCGGACGAATTTATCTGGAGCAGGCGCGAGCGGCGTTTTCCCTGCTTGATGACGCCGAACGGGATGGTCGTGGTCAGGGGGGCGATCTGACGGGCCGCGTGAGGATCAGCGTTCCGACCACCTACGGGCACTATTGTCTGCCGCCCCTGTTGGCTCGCTTTTCTCAACAGTATCCGCACGTTCAGGTAGAACTGAATATCACCAATCGCAACGTCGATCTGATCGCGGAGGGATTCGATCTCGCTGTTCGTCTGGGTCAGATGCCCGATAGTGGCTTAGTGGCGCGCAAGCTGGAAGATGCGGCATTGCTTCTGGTGGCATCCCCTGCTTACCTTCATCGAACGGGCGTCCCGCAGACGCTGGATGAGCTGCAACAGCACCGCTGTCTGCCTTTTATCATGCCGCGAACGGGGCGCATTGCACCCTGGGTGTTCCGGGATGATGGACGCGACGTTGACTGGCTGCCCCGTTCAACCTTCGAAATATCGGATGACGTGCTGGGTGTGGTTTCACTGGCGGAACAGGGGATGGGGATCTGCCAGAGCTATGAATTTATCGTCCGCGACAGGATAGCGCGCGGCCAGCTCGTCGAAGTGCTGCCCCATTTACGCGGGCGCTCGCGGCCTTTCTCCGTGATCTTCGCGCCGCACCGTCGTCAGTCGGCAGCCACTCGCGCGATGATCGCCCTTCTGACCGCAGACGCATGACAAGGAACTGTTCACCATGAAAAAAGATAGCTATGCCTTTCTGATCCCACTCATCGTTGGCGGGTTGGCGTTGATATTCGGTTTTGTTGTCTGGTCAATCAAGATTTATCGCGTGACCTTTCTCACCCTCCTGGGAGAACAGGTTCTTGCGGTTGGCGCATTGCTGCTGCCGCTGGTGGTGATGGCGATGTTCATCGTGAAGAGAGCGTTCAAAGGCAAAACCGTTGTTGACGTTGTCAAAATTTACCTCGGCCTCATCATCTTCAGCCTGCCGGTGGTCATTTTCGTCATCGTTACCGCGGCCTGGCTACTGGGCGGAGAATACTCTGCCTGGAGTCAACCTTATCGGTATGAATCCGGCAGCCGAAAAAGCTGTTCGGGGGCGAAAGTCTATGAGCCGGAACTCAAGAGAGAGATCCGCATCTGTTACCCGCAGGGGAATTATTTTATCGACAGCACCCTGTACGTGGAAAAGCGGAGTAATTCGCTGGGCATGGTGGTGCTTTGGGCAATCACACGGCCCTGAATCCGGGGCCGACTCATCCCCCTTAGCTCGCTTCCAGCATCCCAAAGCTCACAATCCGCGAGCGGCCCAGCTCTTTCGCCCGATACAAGGCCACGTCTGCAGCGCGCAGCAGGCTGTCACTCTGGGCATGTTGCGGGTAGCTGGCGATACCAATGGATACATCCACCGGACCAATCTCGGTCAGCCCATAGCGAAGCGACAGCTCATGCACGCCGTTGTAAATTTTCTGCGCACAGGCATGCGCTTCTTCTTCATCGGCACCGGAAAGCAGAACCAGGAACTCTTCGCCACCGTAGCGGAAGGCCATACCCGTATTATGCGTGGCGCGCTGAACAACCGACGCCACGCTTTTAATGACCTGGTCACCCGCTTCATGACCAAAGCGGTCATTAATGCTCTTGAAGTGATCGATGTCGATCATCAGGCAGCTTACCGGTTGCTCGCTTCGCATGGCCTGCGCCATTTGCGTCCGCAACGTATCTTCCAGGTGATGACGGTTACGTAAACCCGTGAGCGGGTCGAAGAGCGCTTTTTCCAGTAGAGCATCGCGTAGCCGCTGGTTGGCCAGTGCCAGCCCCAGCGCTTCAGCCATAAGTTCAAGATAAGCGCGGGAGGGGGCGGTTTCAGGGGTGATGTTCTGGAAAGAGAGCAGGCCGATGGCTTCGCCCTGCGCAATGAGCGGAACGCACAGGGACCTGTGTGCTTGCGATTCTGGCAGGTGATAACAACCAATGTCAGGCTCACCGTTCACCGGGGGATGGCTCTGCCCGCGCCGGACAGCCCAGCATTCATCCGGATGGAATGCGGGTGTGTCGCCCTCCGGGGACAACCATTCTGCTGCGCAGCGCATCTGCCAGGGTTCGCGATCAAAAATATATAACCGCCCGGAAACGCCCGGCGCAATATTAGGCGCAAACAGCTCTGCCACATTAATAACGTCGGCGAGGTTTTCACAGCCCTGCAACCGCTGGGTCATACGAGCCAGCAGCTCGCGGATCGCCCAGTCGGCATCGCGCTCTTTTTCCAGCTGCTGTCGCACCAGCCCGTTCTCGCGGAAAATGCGGATGGCCTGGGCCATATCGCCTATTTCATCAATCTGGGTAAAGTTTGGCGTTTCAACGGCATAGTCCTGCGAAGCCAGCCGGTGTACGACGTCGCTCAGCCGAACCACCGGGTGAAGCACACGACGCTTGAGAATAAAGCCCATCACGAACAGGAAGAGCAGGGCCGTGAGGCCGACCATCACTTCCGACACCGTGCGCAGTGCTTTCGATGTTTTGGTGGCCGCCTGTACGTCGGCAATGATGCGCTTATCCAGTATCTGGCGGAAATGATCAATCTGGCTCTGCGCGCGCTCCATCTCTTGTTCGTAGACAGGGCCATAAAGCAGGGCAACGGCCTGCTGTTGCTCGCCACGGGCTATGCTGTCGAGTGCGGTCTGCTGCTCGTCCTGCAGTTCATCAATGATTTTTAATCCTTCCTGAAGCAGCATGAGTTCTTCGCCGGAGGCGCCGTTATCTTTTAACTGCACCAGATGATGCTCTATGCTTTTTAATTCGCTCTCTTTCTGCCGATATTCTTCCCGAATAGAGGGCTCTTTTTTGATGACGAACAGGCGCGCTAAATCAGAGAGCATCCAGGTATTTGTCTCGATCTCTTCCGTAAGCCGATCAAACACCTGCCGTTGCTTAACGGCCTGACGTTCAACGTTATCGGCGTTGGATGCCAGGAGCATAACGATGCCAGAGGCAAGGGTCAGGCACACCGTGGCACCGTAGGCCCAGTTTGTTATCGTGGCGATTCGCACCTGTGGGATCCTTCTACGACAAGAGTGGGGAAGCGTTTTTCAAATTATAGAAAATGTTTGATTTAGCGTGAAAAGAAAGGCGGCAAAGAGCCGCCTGGAATGAAGAGAAACGTTATAGATCTGGCCGGTTTTTTCCTTCTTCGATGAAGTCTGCGTCCAGCTCTTCGGCGTTACCTTCGTGATCGCGCCCTGAGAACAGGTTCCAGCAGGCGATAAACAGCGCGGCAATCAGCGGCCCGATAACAAAGCCGTTAATGCCGTACAGCTCCATGCCGCCGAGGGTGGAGATCAGAATCAGGTAGTCCGGCATTTTGGTGTCTTTGCCTACCAGCAGCGGGCGCAGAATATTGTCTACCAGCCCAACGATTATCACGAAGAAGCCGACAATAAACAGCCCTTGCCACAGCTGGTGGGTGGCGAACAGGAAGATGGCCGCAGGCACCCAGACAATCGCCGAGCCGACGGCTGGCACCAGCGAGAGGAAGGCCATCAGCGCGCCCCAAAGTATGCTGCCATCAATGCCTGCAATGGCAAACGCAATCCCGCCGAGCGTGCCCTGCACCACGGCGACCACCGCCGTGCCTTTTACCGTCGCCCGCGAGACGCCGACGAATTTGGCGAACAGGTGCTGTTTAGCGAAATCAGACAGCGGCAGGGAATCAAGGATCTGGCGCACCAGATAGGGGCCGTCTTTCAGCAGGAAGAACAGCAGATAGAGCATGATGCCGAAGCTGATGGCAAAACCGAACGTCCCCTTACCGATCAGGAACGCGCTGCCTGCCAGATACTGACCACCCTGCAACGCCACGTCAGAGAGTTTTTTCTGGATTTGCGCAGCGTTAGTCAGGTTGTGGTCCGCCAGAAAACCGCTGGCCCAGTCCGGCAGGCGGTTAAAGATGCTCGCGATCACTTCCGGGAATTGCGTGTTGTTCGCTTGCAGCTTGGTGTACACCACGTTCAGCTCAATGGCGAGCGAGGAGAGGATCACCATCAGCGGGATAAAGACGATCAGGCAGATAATGCACAGCGTCAGGAACGAGGCCAGCCCGTTGCGATCGCCAAGCGCAGCGCGCAGTTTGTTTTTCACCGGGTTAAAGATGATGGTCAGGATGGCGGCCCACAAAATCGCGGAGAAGTAGGGCGACAGCACGTCGAAGAAGGCCCAGGTGACGAGGGCGAGAATAAAAATGAAGAAACCTTTGGTCAGTCCATTAAAGCGCATAGTGATTCCTGGTAACGAATAAGCAGTGTCGACTATAGAACTGATTTGAGGATTTACCAATAATTCTGCGGCTGGCGTGCAGGCGATGGCTTCGCCTGACCCGGACTATAAAATCTCAATAATGTGTTATGTTTTGATGAGATTTTAAACAGCTCAGGACGACAGCATGGAAAAGGTCTTTTCAGGCGGGTGCTTATGCGGCGCGGTTCGCTTTACCGCTGCGAACGGGGGCAATGTGCACACCTGTTCGTGCGATATCTGTCAGAAGCACACTGGCGCACAAACCGTCGTATGGATTGAGTTCCCGGCGGAAAACGTGCAGTGGACCGGTCCGGGTGGACGTCCGGCGACATGGCGATCGTCGGACTACTCCAGCCGGGCGTTTTGCCCCACCTGCGGCAGTTCTATCGGTGCGATTGATGATTCACCCACCGTTGCCTTATTTACTGGCGTGTTTGACGATCCGGATCAGCCGGAGTTTGCCCCAGAAAATCACTCCTTCGACGACATGATGCCTGCCTGGTGGCGACATACCATGAGGGAAGCGTAAAAGTATGATCCGAGGGTTCGTCGATACCACTTTCGCCTGACCGAGAATCTCAGTTATTCACGCCATGCTGTAAGCATCTGCTTGCGGAGGTGCTTATGGCCTGGCGTCCGATTCTCTATGTGATCCTCACAACCCATCCCCGACTCAGCGCACGGCGTGCCCGTCTGCGTCTGGTCATCTAGCTTTTTATTAACAATCGCGGTATAACACACCTTCTTTGGATGTTTAGATGTCCATACGTTTAGAAGGTAATATGCAAACACAACAAGAAAATGGGCAGCTTAAACGCACCATGAAAACTCGCCACCTGATTATGCTTTCGCTGGGTGGCGTGATTGGCACAGGGTTATTTTTCAATACGGGCTATATCATTTCGACGACCGGGGCGGCGGGCACGCTGCTGGCGTACCTGATTGGCGCGCTGGTGGTCTGGCTGGTGATGCAGTGTCTGGGCGAGCTTTCCGTGGCGATGCCGGAAACCGGCGCGTTCCACGTCTACGCCGCCCGCTATCTTGGCCCGGCGACGGGCTACACCGTGGCGTGGCTCTACTGGCTCACCTGGACGGTGGCGCTTGGGTCGAGCTTTACCGCCGCCGGGTTCTGCATGCAGTACTGGTTCCCGCAGGTGCCCGTCTGGGCCTGGTGTGTGGTCTTCTGCGCGGTGATTTTTGGCCTCAACGTCATCTCGACGCGCTTCTTTGCTGAAGGTGAATTCTGGTTCTCTCTGGTGAAAGTCATCACCATCATTGCCTTTATTATTCTCGGCGGGGCGGCGATCTTTGGTTTTATCCCGATGCAGGACGGTGCGCCCGCGCCGGGCCTGAGCAACATCACCGCCGAAGGCTGGTTCCCGCACGGCGGCCTGCCGATCCTGATGACCATGGTGGCGGTGAACTTTGCCTTCTCCGGTACCGAGCTTATCGGCATCGCGGCGGGTGAAACGGAAAATCCGCACAAGGTGATTCCGGTGGCGATCCGCACCACCATTGCACGCCTGATTATCTTCTTTATCGGCACCGTGTTTGTACTGGCGGCGCTGATCCCGATGCAGCAGGCCGGGGTAGAAAAAAGCCCGTTCGTGCTGGTGTTCGAAAAGGTCGGTATTCCTTATGCGGCTGATATCTTTAACTTTGTGATCCTGACGGCGATCCTCTCGGCGGCGAACTCCGGTCTGTACGCGTCTGGACGCATGCTGTGGTCGCTCTCGAATGAGAAAACGCTGCCGCGCTGCTTTGCCCGCGTCAACAAAAACGGCGTGCCGCTGACGGCGCTGTCGGTTTCCATGCTCGGCGGGGTGCTGGCGCTGTTCTCAAGCGTGATTGCGCCGGACACGGTGTTTGTGGCGCTGTCTGCAATTTCCGGGTTTGCGGTGGTGGCGGTGTGGATCAGCATCTGCGCGTCGCACTTCGTTTTCCGTCGCCGTCATTTGCAGTCCGGCCAGCCGCTCTCCGCACTGCAGTACCGTGCGCCGTGGTATCCGCTGGTGCCGGTGCTCGGCTTTGTCCTCTGCGTGGTGGCCTGTGTCGGCCTGTGGTTTGATCCGAGCCAGCGCATTGCGCTTTACTGCGGGCTGCCGTTTGTCGCCCTGTGTTATGGTGCGTACTACCTGACCCGAAATCTGACATCGCAGGAGCCTGAACATGTCGCAGAATAATCCGCTTACCGCCCTCCTTGAAAAGCAGCCCTTCGTGGTGCTGGATGGCGCGATGGCAACGGAGCTGGAAGCGCGCGGCTGTAACCTGGCAGACAGCCTCTGGTCTGCCAAAGTGCTGGTTGAAAACCCGGAACTCATCCGTGAAGTGCATCTTGATTACTACCGCGCGGGTGCGCAGGTGGCGATCACCGCCAGCTATCAGGCCACGCCTGCGGGCTTTTCCGCGCGCGGTCTGGACGAGGCGCAGTCTCGCGCGCTGATCGGTAAAAGCGTGGAGCTGGCGCGTAAGGCGCGCGAAGCGTATCTGGCTGAAAATCCGCATGCGGGCACGCTGCTGGTGGCGGGATCTGTCGGGCCATACGGAGCCTATCTGGCGGATGGCTCAGAGTATCGCGGCGACTACGTGCGCAGTGCGCAAGAATTCATCTCCTTCCATCGTCCTCGCGTGGAAGCGCTGCTGGATGCGGGCGCTGACCTGCTGGCCTGCGAAACCCTACCGTCCTTTGAGGAGATTAAGGCGCTGGCGGCGTTGCTGTCTGAATACCCCCGCGCCCGGGCGTGGTTCTCCTTCACCTTACGCGACAGCGAGCACCTGAGCGACGGCACGCCGCTGCGTGAGGTGGTCAGCGTACTGGCGAATTCTCCGCACATTGTTGCTCTGGGCATTAACTGCATCGCCCTGGAAAACACCACCGCGGCGCTGAAGCATCTGCAAAGCCTGACGGCGCTGCCGCTGGTGGTTTACCCGAATTCAGGGGAGCACTATGACGCGGTAACCAAAACCTGGCACCACCACGGTGAAGCGTGCGAGACGCTGGCAGGGTATCTGCCGCAGTGGCTGGCTGCCGGGGCGAAGCTGATTGGCGGGTGCTGTCGCACCACGCCGAAAGATATTGCTGAGCTGAACGCGCAGCGCTGAGTCTTTTGCCGGGTGGCGGCTGCGCCTCACCCGGCACACATCATGCCGCCTCCGCCAGTACAAACATCCCGTACGGGTGGATCTCAAGATAGTACGCATCGCCCACGTCCGGCTGCAGGCGCGTGGCGTTCACCTGCAGTAAAATCTCCTGTCCGTGCCAGTCGACAATCACCTCATACTGCGGACCCATATAGGCGACGTGGCGGATAGTGCAGCGCTGGCTCGCCTCGCCGTGCTGGCTGAGCGTAATCGCCTCCGGACGCACGCCGACGGTGCCTTCGCCCTGGGGAGCAAAGTGCAGCGGACGCGGCAGACGGTAGCCGTGGATTTCCACGACATCCTCGCTGAAGCGGGCCGGGAAGAGGTTGGCATCACCCATAAAACTCGCCATAAAGCGAGACGCCGGCTGCCGATACAAATCCTGAGGCGAGCCAATCTGCATGATATTGCCCTTGTTCATCACCAGCACGGTGTCGGAGACCGCAAACGCCTCGCTTTGATCGTGCGTCACGTACAGCGAGGTGATGTTGAACTGCTTTTGCAGCTCGCGGATTTTGTCCCGCATGCTGCGCCTGAGGTTCGCATCGAGGTTGCTCAGCGGTTCATCGAACAGCAACACTTTGGGTTTGAGGATCAGAGCGCGGGCCAGCGCCACGCGCTGCTGCTGGCCACCGGAAATCTGATCCACGTAGCGATCTTCAAACCCCTCCAGGTCAACCATCGCCAGGGCTTCTTTGACCCGCGTTTTTATCTCTGCGCGCGAAACGCCCAGCATCTTCAGACCGTAGCCCACGTTCTCGCCCAGCGACATGTGCGGGAAGAGCGCGTAGGACTGGAACACCATACAGATATCGCGCTGCTGAATGGAGCGGTGGGTCACATCCTCGCCATCGATGTAAATCTGCCCTTCGGTCGGTTTTTCCAGCCCGGCGACCAGGCGCAGCACGGTGGTTTTACCGCAGCCGGACGGGCCGAGCAGCGTTACCATTTGTCCCTGCGGGATCGCCAGGTTGATGTTTTCAATTACCGTGTTTGCGCCAAAGCGTTTGGTCACGTTGCGCAGTTCAACAAAATGTTTCTCAGTCATAGTGTTACGCCTGGTTTTTGGCTTTTGAACGGGAGATACGCGCCTCGCCGATCAGCCAGTCAAAGAGGAAAATGATCGCCAGCATGACCACAATCAGGATCGAGCCGTAGGCAATCGCCACGCCGTATTCGCCGTCTTCCACGCGGTTCAGAATGTAGGCCGTTGCCACGCGGGTGTCCGGCGTGACGAGGAACACAATGGCGCTGACGGTGGTAATGGCGCGAACAAAGCTGTAAATCAGCGCCGATAAAATGGCAGGACGCAGCAGCGGCAGCAGGATGTGGGTGATGGTGCGCAGGCTTCCGGCACGCAGGCTCAGCGAGGCCTCGTCCAGTGACTTGTCGATCTGCCCTAAGCCCGCGATCCCGGCGCGAATCCCCACCGGCACATTACGCATCACCATGGAGATAATCACGATGGCGGCGGTGCCCGTGAGGTACACCGGCGCGCTGTTAAAGGCCAGAATGTACGACACGCCCGCCACGGTACCCGGCACGGCAAAGCACAGCATGGTGGTGAACTCGATGGTCTTTTTACCCCGGAACTGCTGGCGCACCACAACCCAGGCAATCAGCAGGCCGAAGGCGGCGGTGATCGGCGCGGCAATCCCGGCGTAGAGCAGGGTATCGAGCAGCGAAGGCCACGCGCCGTCGCTCATCCCCTGGCCGAACAGCTTGATGAAGTTATCCAGCGTCAGGGTGTAATCCACGCCCCAGTTGACGGTAAAGCTGCCGTAGAAAATGCTGCCGTAGAGCAGGGCGTTAAAGGCGATCCACACCGCCAGCAGGGCGATCACGCTCCACACCAGCGTCACCGGCAGCGGCTGCACGTCGCCGCGGTACGATTTACCGGACACGGTGACGTAGGAGCGCTTGCCGATCCACATGTACTGGATGCAGAAAACCAGCAGCGAGAACAGCAGCAGGAAGGCCCCAAGGGTACTCGCTGCCTGATAATCCAGCTGTGAGCCGGTAATGTAGAAGTAGATCTGCGTGGCCAGCACGTCGAAGTTCCCGCCCAGCACCAGCGGGTTACTGAAGTCGGCCAGCGACTGCACAATCACGATTAAGAACGCATTCGCCAGCGCCGGTTTCAGCAGCGGCACGAAGACGCCGTTAAAGGTCTGCCAGCGGCTGGCACGCAGGGTGTACGAGGCCTCTTCCAGCGACGGGTGGATGGTTTTGATCGCGCCGTCGAGGATCATAAAGGCCATCGGCGTGAAGGCCAGCACCTGCGCCAGCCAGATGCCGGTGAAGCCGTACAGCCAGTTGGTATTGGTTAACCCAAACCAGTCCACCATCAGCTCCGTCATATAGCCAGAACGCCCCATCATCAGCGTAACGCCCAACCCCACCACAAACGGCGGGGTCACGATGGGGAGAATCGAGAAGATACGTCCAATGATGGCGCTGCGTTTAGCGATGCGCGTGGTGTAGATCGCCAGCACCAGGCCAAAGAAGGTGCAGCCGACCCCGACGGCTATCGACAGCAGTATCGAGTTGATGATGACCTGGATAATGTGCGCCTGCGACAGCACGTTCATAAAGGCCAGCGGGGCGAATTCACCTGCGTCGTTGGTGAACATCGGAATGAAAATGGCGATGCTCGGCCAGACGATAAAAATACCGATCAGCGCCACGATGGTAATCAGCGAGCCGATGACAAAGCGATCGCCGCCCAGCCACTCCAGGCGGGTGAGTGCCAGCGTCATGATGGCGCCCAGGGCAACAAACAGCACGATGGTGGCATAGCCTAAACCGCGTCCTTCCACGGTGGCGCTAATGACCACGAACGCCATACACAGCAGCGCCCAACCCGCGTCAAGGTAGTGGCGGCTGCGCTGCTCGCGCTTCGCCTCGTTAAACGGGCGCACCAGCAGCAGGCTCGGCAGCAGGTACCACAGCCAGCTGACGTTGACATGGGACCAGCCGTAGGCGTCGAGGATCTCATCCCCGGTGGATTCCAGCAGGCCATAATCCAGGCTCCAGCTCGGCAGCAGGACAAAGGCCAGCCAGCCAACGAAAACCCAAAGGAAGACCGCATCCCGTTTTTTCACGGGATGAAGAGCGAGTGTCTGTGACATAGCAATTCCGGGTGTTAAGGAAATTGTAGGCCGGGTAAGCGTAGCGCCACCCGGCAATTACCGCGGTAGTGAGCTTATTTACCCATCTTCACGTCGCTGACCCATTTATTGATCAGTGCTTTACGCACGTCCGTGGAGCCGTACTTGTCCATGTCATAGCTGATGAGCTTGAGGTCATCGAGCTTGAGCGAGTTCGGCGAAGTTTCTGCCGTGGTGTTGGTCAGGATTTGGTAGGATTTGCCCTTCTTCCACGCCAGCTCCTGCGCTTCTTTGGAGAGCACCCAGTCCACGAACAGCTTCGCGTTCTCTTCGTTGCGCGCGCCCTTCAGAATGCTCACGCCGCCAATCTCATACCCGGTGCCTTCGCACGGAGAGATCAGCTCCAGCGGCGCACCCTGCTCTTTTTCCAGCGAGTAGTCGTGCAGGAAGCCGATGCCGATGGCGGTTTCACCGCGCGCGGCGTTACGTGCCGGGGCAATGCCGGATTTGGTGTACTGAGACACGTTGCCGTTCAGCTGTTTCAGGTAGTCGAAGGCCTGGTCTTCCCCCCACAGCTGGACGAAGGTTGCCAGCGCGGTATAGGCGGTGCCGGAGCTTTGCGGATCGGCGATCTGGATCTCGCCCTTGTATTCCGGTTTGGTCAGATCCTTCCAGCATTTGGGGACCGGCAGGTTTTTCTCTTTCAGGCGCTGGGTGTTGACGCCAAAACCTAAGATCCCGACGTAGACCGCCGAGGAGAGGTTGCCCTTCACCTTGGCCGGATCGCGGAATTTCTCCATGATCTGTTCCAGGTTTTTCGATTTATAGGGCTGGAGTAGCCCCATCTCACCGGCCTGGGACTGCGGATCCAGCGTGCCGCCGTACCAGACATCGGCCTGTGGGTTTTTCTTCTCGGCATCCACCTTCGCCAGCGTGCTGCCGGAGCCGTTGCGGATAAACGAGGTTTTAACATCGTACTTTTCACCGAACGCTTTGGTTTCGACTTCGCACATTTCGTTGGTGGCGCTGCAGTACACCACCAGACGGCCTTTGGCCTGTGCGGCACCGGTTAAGGTAGCCAGCGCGATCCCGGAAGCTATGAGGGTAGAGAGAAGCGTTGTTTTCATTATTCAGCCCTTTTTATGACGTTATGTGACTGCGAGAAGCGGTGATGCCCGCCATCAGCAAGGGCATCAGTAATAAACCCATCAGGACGGCGGCAATCGAGAGCAAACTGAACATCCCCGACCAGCCGTAGCGTTCAATCACCTGCGACAAAGGCCACCCGGCCAGCGAGGCGCCCAGATAGGCAAATACGCCCAGAAAGCCGGTAATCGAGCCTGCCGCCTGTTTGTGTCCACACTCAACGGCGGCAAGGCCAATGAGCATCTGCGGACCGAAGACGAAAAATCCGACCGTAAAAAAGCACATCGCCAGCAGGGCATAGTGGTGAACCGGTGCCAGCCACAGCGCGGCGACAGACACCATCAGCCCCAGCGTGAACAGCAAAATCATCGGTGCACGCTGGCCGCTGAACAGCAGGTCTGACCCCCATCCAGCAAACAATGCGCCCAGTAAGCCGCCCACTTCGAACAGCATCACCGTGGCGTTGGCGCTGAGCAGGTTCACGCCGTGGCTCTCCGCCAGCCAGATATTGCCCCAGTCGTTCAGGGCGATGCGGATGAGATACACCAGCACATACGACGCCCCGAGCAGCCAGATCATCGGGTTTTGCAGCATGGTGGTGCGCAACATCTGCCATAGCCCCATTGGCGGGCTTTGCTGCTGCTGGCGCAGCTCCAGCGGATCGCTCCGCCACTCCCCGACCGTGGGCAGACCCTCTTCCTGCGGTGTGCCCCGCAGCTGTGTGGTCAGCCACAGGCCGAGCACGATGCTGATGATCCCCGGTGTCAGCATCGCCGCCTGCCAGCCCCATCGGTGGGCGGCAACGGCGCAAATCAACGGAATAATCGCGCCACCGATATTGATGGAGGTATTCCAGCAGCCCCACCAGAAGCCGCGCTCGTTACGCGAATACCAGTGGGTCAGCAGCCTGGCGCAGGGCGGCCAGCCCCAGCCCTGAAAGAAGCCGTTCAGCGTCCAGATAAACAGCAGCAGCGGGAACGCATCGCTAAAGCTGAACAGCACGTTCAGCACGCCCGTTGCCAGCAGCCCGATGCCCATAAAGGCGCGCTGTCCGTGGCTGTCGTGCCAGAGCCCGGCGGCAAATTTGGACAGCCCGTAGCTGAGATAAAACAGCGAGCCGATAAGCCCGATATCGCCCTTGCTGAGCCCCAAATCCAGCTGCAGCGCGGGTAAAACAGTGTTCAGACTTTTTCGCGTCAGGTAAAACGCGGCGTAGCCAATCACCATACAAAGGAGCAGCCTGGGGCGCAGCGCCCGGTAACGTTGTGAAACCTCTTCAGCAGACAGTGCGTGCATGGTGTTCTCCGTTTGAGATGACTGTAGGGAAGTGCGGCATAAATGGGATGAGACAAAGTCTGGAGTGACTAAGACTTTTTCCTGGTCAGAGCGGCGTTTGTTGCAAATTTGTGGGCAGGTTAACAATTACGCGCGTCCCGAGACGGGATTCCAGCGTCAGTTCGCCGCCGAGCGCCGAGACGCGTTCGCGCATGCCCTGAATGCCGAAGCCGGGCTGCTGCTGCGGGCTGATGCCGCTGCCGTTATCGTGCACCTCGAGGTAGAGCCGCGCGTGACGCTGGCAGAGCAGAATCGTGACTTCGCTGGCGTTGGCGTGTTTGCAGACGTTGTTGAGCAGCTCCTGGAGCAGGCGATACAGGGTAAAGACCAGCGTTTCGCTCTCCGGCGGCGTGGGAAGCCGGTAGTCAAAACGGCAGCGGATCCCGCGTTCAGCAAAGGCGAACTCGTTGACCAGGTGGTGCAGAGCCTCTTGGAGCGACAGCTCGTCCAGCACGGGTGGGCGGAGCTGGCGCAGCAGCTGGCGCGTGGAGTGGTGAATACGCCGCGCGAGGTCGTTGATCTGTCCGGCGGCCTCAATGGCGAGCGGCGTATCGCTCGCCCGCTTCACCAGCTGAGACTGGATCTGGATAGCGGTGATGTTCTGGCCGATTTCGTCGTGAAGCTCGCGCGCCAGCTGCTTGCGGGTGTCCTCTTCGGAATGGATCAGTTTTTCCGCCAGCGCCCGTCTGGCCTGAAGTTCATTCTCAAGCCGATGGCGATAGCGTTCGAGGTTCATCGCCAGATGCTGCTGGCGGCTGATGGCGATCCCCAGGCCAATCCCCAGCAGCGACTGGGTAGAGAGAAAAATTTCCAGTTCGAGAAGGTCGCTAAACCCGACACCCACCTGGCGGGCAATGGTGATCATCATGCTGCCGAGCAGCCCGGAAAGGACACCGCCCTGCCAGCCGAATTTCCACGCCATCACCACGTTGGGCAGGAACACGACAATCAGCAGCAGCCGCTCCAGCGCCGGGGAGAGCACCATCTGCGTGCCGATGCCGATAATGAAAAACAGGCTGCACCAGATAATCAGCGAGGTGCGCAGCGGCGGATTGCTGGTGTCCAGCCCCAGCAGATGGTAACGATGCTGCTGGCGTAAAAATTCGAAGACCAGATAGACGAACGGCGTAAGCAGCACGCCACCGGTAAAGGAGCCAAGCAAAAGCAGCGTGGCCGGGCTGTCCAGAAAGGGCGACAGGAGCAAGGTTTGCAGCAGGGCATTCACCGTCACCGCCGCAATCAGCGTCGACAGCCGCTGCCAGTAGAGCGGGAAGCGGTGCCAGTACCGCTGTGCCAGCCAGGCGCTGACGATGCCGATAAGCGGTACGGCCAGCATCAGATGCCGCGTGAGGAGCTGCTCACCGTGCAGCCACAGAATGGCGGCAAGGGGGGGGAGAATTAATGCAGGCCAGTAGCGGCGTGAAAGTAAAATCATCAGCGCCAGCCACACGCCCTGCGGCAGAAACAGCACCGCCTGCTGGCCGTTGTGGGTAAGGTAGAAGCTCAGCGTCCACAGCATTAGCCAGCCGGTGCCCCAGGCCAGCATAATGAACAGAGAAAGGATCAGATGCCGGACTGCGCGCCGCATCAGTGGCCCGTCAGCAACTGGTTATCCAGCGCGAAATGCACCAGATCGATAGTGCTGTTGCACTGGAGCTTGCCCAGCACGTTGGCACGGTGGACGTGTACCGTCTTGTGGCTCAGCGAAAGCGTATAGGCAATTTCCTTCACGCTTTCGCCTTTCACCAGCAGCTCAAACACTTCGCGCTCGCGCGGAGTGAGCGCCTCAAGCGCTTTTGGCATCGGCTCGCCGCCGCGCAGCGCTTTTATCGCATCGGCGCACAGGTAATGCCCGCCCATGCCGACGGCGCGCACGGCCTGCACCAGCTCCTCCGGGCCGCAGCGCTTGGTCAGATAGCCGCTTGCACCCGCGTCGAGGGCACTTTGCACAAAGGCCGGTGTGTCGTAGATGCTCAGGATGATGGCGCGAAACGTCGGCCGCTGCTGGCGCAGGCGCTTGAGCAGGCTAAGGCCGTTTTCGTCCGGCATCGCGACGTCCATCACCGCCACGTCGATATCGTTGCGCGACAGGGCGGGCCACGCCTCCGCCGCGCTGCTAAACTGGCCCTCAACGATCACATCCTCTTCCAGATTTAACAGCTGGGCGAAACCGGAACGCACCACCACGTGATCGTCCACCAGCACCACTTTAATCATCTCGACACCTTTTGCTCATTCGTTGACCTATGATGCCCGTTGCCGGCGGGCTGGCAATCCTGCGGCTGCGGTTATGTAACCGATGTAACAAAATTGCAATAAAGCCACAGCCCACTTTTTAACTATCCTTTGCCGGTTTTTTTCTAAAAACGATTCGGAATGAGCGATGCCTTTTTATTCCTTTATCAAAATTCCCGCGCCGGAAATACTGCCCTCATAACAACAAGGGGAGCAGGCACTATGGCAATTTCATCGCGAATCACATTACTCGGCGCACTGGCGCTGTGGGCTTTTCAGGCGCAGGCGGTAGACGTCACCGTTGCGTATCAGACCTCTGCGGAACCGGCGAAAGTCGCGCAGGCGGACAACACCTTTGCCAAAGAGAGCGGCGCGAAAGTCGACTGGCGCAAGTTCGACAGCGGGGCATCCGTCGTGCGTGCGTTAGCCTCCGGCGACGTGCAGATCGGCAATATTGGATCCAGCCCGCTGGCGGTGGCGGCCAGCCAGCAGGTGCCGATTGAGGTGTTCCTGCTCGCCTCACAGCTCGGTAACTCTGAAGCGCTGGTGGTGAAGAAAAACATCACCAAACCGGAAGATCTGATCGGCAAACGCATCGCCGTACCGTTCATTTCAACTACGCACTACAGCCTGCTGGCGGCGCTGAAACACTGGGGCATCAGGCCGGGTCAGGTACAAATTATCAATCTGCAGCCGCCGGCGATTATCGCCGCCTGGCAGCGTGGTGATATTGACGGGGCCTACGTCTGGGCACCGGCCGTGAACGAACTGGAAAAAGACGGCACCGTGCTGACCGACTCTGAAAAAGTGGGCCAGTGGGGCGCGCCAACCCTCGACGTGTGGGTCGTGCGCAAAGACTTTGCCGAGAAACATCCTGAGGTGGTGAAAGCCTTCGCGAAAAGCGCGATTGACGCCCAGCAGCCGTACATCTCTAACCCGGATGAATGGCTGAAGCAGCCCGCCAACCTGGAAAAACTCTCCCGCCTGAGCGGCGTGCCGGAAGCGGACGTGCCGGGGCTGGTGAAGGGCAATACCTATCTGACGCCCGCGCAGCAGGTGCAGCAGCTGACCGGGCCGGTCAACAAAGCGATTGTGGATACCGCCACCTTCCTGAAAGAGCAGGGCAAAGTGCCTGCGGTGGCCGCGGATTACAGCCAGTACGTGACCGATCGTTTTGTGAAATAAGGAGTCCGCCATGCTGAATATTACGAACCTGTACGCCGATTACGGTGGTAAACCCGCGCTGGAGGAGATCAACCTGACGCTGGACAGCGGTGAACTGCTGGTGGTGCTGGGCCCGTCCGGGTGCGGAAAAACCACGCTGCTGAATCTGATCGCCGGGTTTGTCCCTTATCAGCATGGCACCATTCAACTGGAAGGCAAAAAGGTGGAAGGCTCGGGCGCCGAGCGCGGCGTGGTCTTCCAGAACGAAGGATTGCTTCCCTGGCGCAACGTGCAGGAAAACGTGGCGTTTGGGCTACAGCTTGCGGGCGTTGGCCGTGAGCAGCGGCTGGCGACGGCGCGGGCGATGCTGAAAAAGGTCGGGCTGGAAGGGGCGGAAAAACGCTTTATCTGGCAGCTTTCCGGCGGCCAGCGGCAGCGCGTAGGCATTGCCCGCGCGCTGGCAGCGAATCCGCAGCTGTTGCTGCTGGACGAGCCGTTCGGGGCGCTGGATGCCTTCACCCGCGAGCAGATGCAAACCCTGCTGCTGCGCCTGTGGCATGAGACGGGCAAGCAGGTGCTGTTGATTACCCACGATATCGAAGAGGCGGTGTTTATGGCGACCGAGCTGGTGCTGCTCTCGCCGGGGCCGGGCCGCGTGCTGGAGCGTTTGCCGCTGGATTTCGCCCGCCGCTACGTCGCGGGCGAACCCGTGCGCAGCATCAAATCCGATCCGCTGTTTATCGAACAGCGTGAATACGTCTTAAGCCGCGTGTTTGAACAACGGGAGGCTTTCTCATGAGCATCGTCTTCAGTGAAAAAACGCGCCGTACGCGCCTCGCACTGCGCTGGCCGTTCTCGCGCCAGATAACCCTCAGCGTCGGCACGCTGCTGGTATTGCTGGCGGTGTGGTGGGCGGTTGCTGCCCAGCAGTGGGTCAGCCCGCTGTTTCTGCCGCCGCCGGGACAGGTGCTGGCCAAACTCATTAGCATCGCCGGGCCTCAGGGCTTTATGGATGCCACGCTCTGGCAGCACCTGGGTGCAAGTCTGGCGCGTATTCTGGTGGCGCTGCTGGCGGCGGTAATTATCGGGATTCCGGTCGGGATCGCGATGGGGCTGAGTCCGACGGTGCGCGGCATCCTCGACCCGCTGATTGAGCTTTACCGTCCGGTGCCGCCGCTGGCCTATCTGCCGCTGATGGTGATCTGGTTCGGCATCGGTGAAACGTCAAAAATCCTGCTGATTTATCTGGCAATTTTCGCCCCGGTCGCCATGTCGGCGCTGGCGGGCGTGAAGAGCGCCCAGCAGGTGCGGATCCGCGCGGCGCAGTCGCTGGGCGCCAGCCGCACGCAGGTGCTGCTGTTCGTGATTTTACCAGGCGCACTGCCGGAGATTTTAACCGGGCTGCGCATCGGCCTCGGCGTGGGCTGGTCCACGCTGGTGGCGGCAGAGCTGATTGCAGCCACGCGCGGCCTTGGGTTTATGGTGCAGTCGGCGGGAGAGTTCCTGGCGACTGACGTGGTACTGGCAGGGATCGCGGTGATCGCCGCGATCGCCTTTGGATTAGAACTGGGGCTGCGCGCGTTACAGCGCCGCCTGACGCCCTGGCATGGAGAAATACAATGAGTGAACGTCTGACGATTACCCCGCTGGGGCCGTACATTGGCGCGCAGGTGTCGGGCCTGGATGTGACCCGTCCGCTGAGCGATAACCAGTTCGAGCAGCTATACCACGCAGTGCTGCGCTATCAGGTGGTGTTCCTGCGCGAACAGGCGATCACCCCGCAGCAGCAGCGCGCGCTGGCCCTGCGCTTTGGCGATCTGCATATCCACCCGGTCTATCCGCATGCGGAAGGCGTGGAGGAGATTATCGTCCTGGATACCCACAACGATAACCCGCCGGATAACGACAACTGGCACACCGACGTGACCTTTATCGAGACGCCGCCCGCCGGGGCGATTCTGGCGGCGAAGCTGCTGCCAGAAACCGGCGGCGATACGCTGTGGACCAGCGGCATTGCGGCCTTTGAGGCGCTCTCCGCGCCGTTCCGGACGCTGCTGAGCGGGCTGCGGGCGGAGCACGACTTCAAAAAATCGTTCCAGGAGTACAAGTACCGTAAAACGGAAGAGGAACATCAGCGCTGGCAGGAGGCGGTTGCGAAGCATCCTCCGCTGCTGCACCCGGTGGTGCGTACCCATCCGGTCACGGGCAAGCAGGCGCTGTTCGTGAACGAAGGGTTCACAACGCGTATCGTGGACGTATCCGAGAAAGAGAGTGAGGCGCTGCTGGGATTCCTGTTCGCACATATCACCAAGCCGGAGTTTCAGGTGCGCTGGCGCTGGCAGGAGAACGACCTGGCGATCTGGGATAACCGGGTAACGCAGCACTATGCCAATGCGGACTATCTTCCGCAGCGCAGGATTATGCAGCGGGCGACGATTTTGGGGGATAAGCCGTATTACCGTGCGCCTTGATTGCCGGGTGGCGGCGTTGCCTTACCCGGCCTACGTTCCATTGTAGGCCCGGTAAGCGTAGCGCCACCGGGCAACGGAGTTAAAGGTGCGCCTCAATATACCGCTGATAGCGGTTTGCCTTCAGGTAACACAAATCCACCAGCACCAGCCCGTCGACGCAGTTGTTGAACGCCGGGTCGCTGCCAAAATCAATAAACTGCACGCCGCCGGGTTCGCACAGCTCGGAATACTGCTTGTAGAGCGGCGGAATGCCGCAGCCCAGATTGCCGAGCAGGGATTTCAGCTTCGTCAGGTCATCCACGTAATCCACGCCGCCAAACTGAGCCAGCACGTCCGGTAACGACGCCGGGTAGGGCTGTCGTGAGGCCGCTAACGGATGGCTTGCCGGGAACCAGAGCCGGTAAAAGGCCACCAGAAGATCCCGCGCCGCAGGCGGTAAGCCGCCTGAGATGGAGACCGGACCAAACAGGTAGCGGTAGTGCGGATAACGCGCCAGATAAGCCCCAATCCCGGACCATAAATAATCCAGGCCGCGGCGTCCCCAGTAGCGCGGCTGAATGAAGCTGCGTCCCAGTTCAATACCGTGTTCCAGCACGTCCTGCATTTTGTCGTCGTAGTGGAACAGGCTATAGCTGTACAACCCTTCCAGACCGCGACGTTCAACCTGTTTTGCGGTCGGCATAAAGCGATACGCGCCGACGATCTCCAGATCCTCTTCATCCCAGAGGATCAGGTGCAGATAATCGTCATCATAGCTGTCCGTGTCCCGGCGTTTGCCGCTCCCTTCCTCCACGGCGCGAAAGGCAATCTCGCGCAGGCGGCCCAGTTCGCGCAGCAGAGGAGCCTCTTCTTGCCCGTTGCGCTGCCACAGGTAGATGGTTTTGCCGTCGCTGGTTTTCCCCAGGCACTCGGCCTGCACCAGTTCACGCCTCAGCGTAGCCCGGTCTTCAGGACGGGCAATGGCGCACTGGGTTTTAAAGACGCCAGGCACTCCCTTGCCAAGACGCATCACGTGCTGACGGCACTGCTCGGCCATCTCACGCGACGAAAGGGTGGCGCTATGCCAGTGATGCCACGCAATCTGCTGGCCGATTTTAATCGGCAGCTGGCTATGGCGGCGGCGGAACATCTGCTGCATCAGCAGCAGCAAGGACAGCGTCGGCGACACCAGCGTGCTGGCATAAAAGAGCAGGCTGTTATGCGCCTGAATATGCACCGGCAGCAGCGGGGTGCGCAGCTTGCTGGCGAGTTTGATAAAGCCTGAGTGCCACTTTTTATCGCGGACGCCTTTAAGCGTCGGGCGGGAAACTTCTCCCGCCGGGAAGAAGATCAGCACGCCTGCGTTCTGCAGATGCTGTTCCATCTGAACCAGGGATGTTTTCGCCGTCCTGCCGCCCATATTGTCCACCGGAATAAACAGCGAACTGAGGGGCTCAAGGTGACTCAGCATCCGGTTGGTCACGACTTTAACATCGCGTCGCACGCGGGAGACGGCGTACATCAGCGCCAGCCCGTCCAGCGTACCCGTCGGGTGGTTGGCAATAATGACCAGCGGGCCATGTTCGGGGATTTGTTCGAGATCGCGGGCGGAAACGGTGCAGAGAATATCAAGGTGTTCCAGAACTTGCTCCACCATATCCAGCCCTTTCAGGTGGCGGTGGGCTGCGGCAAATTGCTGAAATTCGTCTTCGTAAAACAGTCTTTTTAACAGACTTTTTTGCCAGGGTGCAGGCCTCGCCTGAGGCCAAAGATCGTCGAGAACGCTATCGAGGCTAAACATGGTTACTCCTCCTGCCGTCTTGCGAAGACAGTAGAAGGAGCAGATGTCGGTTGTATTGCAGTTTGGTGAAGATTAGCGGAGGATTTTCTTCTCAGCCAGATCCAGCGCGAAGTAGCTGAAGATCAGGTCCGCACCCGCGCGTTTGATCGCGCCCAGGCTTTCGAGAACCACTTTCTCTTCGTCAATCGCCCCTGCCAGCGCGGCGAATTTGATCATCGCGTACTCGCCACTGACCTGGTAAGCGCCCAGCGGCAGCTCGGTGCGCTCGCGGATGTCGCGCAGGATGTCGAGGTACGCGCCCGCTGGTTTCACCATTAGGCAGTCTGCGCCCTGGGCTTCATCCAGCAGGGATTCACGAATCGCTTCGCGGCGGTTCAGCGGGTTCATCTGATAGGTTTTACGATCGCCCTTCAGCGCCGTACCCGCCGCCTCACGGAACGGACCGTAGAAGGAGGAGGCAAATTTAGTGGAGTAGGACATGATGGCGGTATCGGTAAAGCCCGCCGCGTCCAGCGCCTGACGAATCGCCTGAACCTGTCCGTCCATCGCCGCAGATGGCGCGATAAAGTCCGCACCTGCAGCGGCAGCGACGACCGCCTGTTTGCCAAGATTCAGCAGGGTGGCATCGTTGTCCACGCCGTGATCGCACAGCACGCCGCAGTGGCCGTGAGACGTGTATTCGCAGAAGCAGGTGTCGGACATTACCACCATTTCCGGCACGGTCTCTTTGCAGATGCGGGACATGCGGGCGACGAGGCCATCTTCTTTCCATGCATCGCTGCCGGTGGCGTCGGTATGGTGAGAGATGCCGAAGGTCATCACCGAGCGGATCCCCGCGTTGGCGATGCGTTCAATCTCACGCGCCAGATGTTTTTCCGGAATGCGCATCACGCCCGGCATCGCCTCGATGGCTTTGTAGTCATCGATCTCTTCTTCGACAAAAATCGGCAACACCAGATCGTTTAAGGTCAGGGTTGTCTCTTCAAACATAGCGCGCAGTGCAGGTGACTTGCGCAGGCGGCGGGGACGTGCAATTAAATCGGTCATGGTATGCCTGATGTTTGTGGAACAAAGAAGACTAGTGTACATGAAAGTGAAGAGGGGTGTTTTACGAAATTGGGCATTTTGATTTTGCGAAATGCGCCAAAACAAGCCGCAACGAATGTCTCTATTATAGAATGAATGATGGCTTTTTAGGGAGCGTGAAATATTGGCGGCAGTTTTGAATTGAATGGAAGGTATCATTATAAATGATCTATTATTTTTTATTATATTATCCTGATCAATAAAATAAGGTTGTAATTTGCTGATTTTATAATATTTATTCACAATGATTGTTATTGTTCCGTTTTTTTAGACGTGAGTTGTCTGGATACGGACTTAATTGAATCATTCATTGAACCTTTTAGAAATGAAATTGCATAATTCCCTCCGCAATTAAACATTGCAAAATGATTTGACGGACAAACTTGCTTACGTCCCTGAGGAGGGATGACCCAATGCAAACATGGAAAAAGAAACTGGTTGTATCTCAACTTGCATTAGCCTGCACCCTGGCTATCGCTTCTCAGGCTAATGCGAAGGATATTTCCGGCACGACGTATAATACGTTTGGATATGATAATACCGCCTCTACCCCCTGGTATTATGGTTATGCAGACTGGGATTACTCGGATGCCACCCATGATGGTGATATTTATCCGGTGATTAACAAATCCACGGTAAACGGTGTTATTTCAACATACTATCTGGATGATGGCGTTAATGGCCGGGCGAATGCGTTGAGTATTTCCAACAGCACCGTCAACGGCATGATCACGTCTGAGTGTATGACCACGACGTGTGAAGATGGCACGGAAACAGATGGTACAGCACATACGCAGTATGACCGTTTCAGCCTGACGGTAGATAACAGCACCATCAATGACACCTACGAGCATTATGCTTATGACGTTGTGAATGGTGACACCACCGAAACCCATTATCAGGATACCTACGGTCTGGGTAACGCGATTACGCTGGATGTAGAGTCTGATATCGTTATTCAGAATAACTCCCACGTTGCCGGTATCACGCTGACGCAGGGTTACCAGGAGCTGGATAATACCCCGTATGACGGTGTGGAAGGCGTTGCCAATAGCAGCAACATCTTTACCGATACCCTGGTGGTGAAAGACTCCGTGCTGACCTCCGGCGCATACAGCGATCTGGGCACCAGCGGTTTCTATGGTCAAACGGCCAAGCCGAGCGACTACGGTGAAACCAACGCGACGGCGGCGGATGACGCGGCGCTGATCGTGGCTGCCAGTGCGTCTGACAACGCGATGCAGACGACAGCGACGTTCGATCACTCCACCGTTACAGGTGACATCCTGTTCTCCAGTACCTTCGATAACAACTTCTACGAGAATGGCGACCCGGCAACCGATACCACCGATGACGGTGTGTATAACCCAACCACCAACGGCTGGGACGGTACCGATACACTGGATGTCACTCTGACTAACGGCAGCAAGTGGGTGGGTGCAGCGCAGTCCAGCGTTGAAGCCATCGGCACCGCACAAATGTACGGTGAAGGTTACAGCGACGTTGACTGGAGTGCCCTGTCTCCAAACAGCATCTGGCCGGGTTCCACCTTCGACAGCAACGGTCACGTTGCGGGTGAAGAGGTTTATCAGAGCGGTCTGTTCAACGTGGCGCTGGATAACGGTTCCGAGTGGGATACCCGTAAAGTCTCCAACATCGACGCGCTGACGGTGAATAATCAGTCGCAGGTCAATGTTGAAAACTCTGGCCTGCTGGCGGACACCATCACGCTGACCAATGCTTCAACGCTGAATATCGGTGACAGCGGCGCGGTCGCGACCGACAGCCTGTACCTGGACAGCTACAGCCGTGCAGCGCTGACTGAAGAGACCGCTGAGCTGTATGCCAACACCATTACCGTAGACAACGGTGCCGAGCTGGCGCTGGGTATGGGTCAGGTTGATACGCACAACATGGTGCTGACCGACGGCGGCGTACTGAACGTGGCTAGCCGCGATTACGTGCTGAACAGCGATCTGAACAACGCGCGCTATATCACCAACGATAAGTACAATGCCGATTACGACTACGGCGTTGTGGCGATTAATTCTGATGGCCATCTGTCAGTGAACGGTGACGTTGCAGGTAACTACAAAGTGCGCATCGATGATGCGACCGGTGCCGGTTCCGTTGCCGATTACAAAAATAAAGAGATCGTCCGCATCTATGACAATAACGCGGATACCACAGCCAGCTTTACTGCCGCGAACAAAGCGGATTTAGGTGCCTACACCTATCAGGCGCAGCAGAAAGGTGACACCGTTGTTCTGCAGCAGAAAGAGCTGACTGACTATGCCAACATGGCGCTGAGCATCCCGTCTGCTAACAGCAACATCTGGAACCTGCAGCAGGATACCGTCGGCACGCGTCTGACCAACAGCCGCCACGGCCTGGCGGATAACGGCGGAGCGTGGGTGAGCTACTTCGGTGGTAACTTCGACGCTGATAATGGCAACGTTAGCTACGATCAGGACGTGAGCGGCATTATGGTCGGTCTGGATACCCAGATTGACGGTAACAATGCGAAATGGATCGTCGGTGGTGCTGCAGGCTTCGCGAAGGGCGATATCAGCGATCGTACCGGTCAGGTTGATCAGGACAGTCAGACTGCGATGGTCTACGCGTCAGCGAAGTTCATGAACGATCTGTTCCTCGACAGCTCCCTGAGCTACACCCGCTTCAACAACGATCTCTCCGCTACCATGAGCAACGGTCAGTATGTTGACGGTAACACCACGACCGATGCGGTCGGCTTTGGGATGAAACTGGGCTACGACTGGAAACCAAACCTGTCTGGCTACATCACGCCTTACGCGGCGGTATCCGGCCTGTTCCAGTCTGGGGATGATTACCAGCTGAGCAATGACATGCGAATTGATGGGCAGTCATACGACAGCCTGCGTTATGAGCTTGGCGTAGATGCGGGTTACACCTTCAATTACGGCGGAGAGCAGGCGTTGACGCCTTACTTCAAGCTGGCTTACGTGTATGACGATGCCGACAACAATGCTGATGTGAACGACGACAGCATCGACAACGGTGTTGAAGGTTCCGCGGTTCGTGTGGGTCTGGGCACGCAGTTCAGCTTCACGAAGAACTTCAGTGCATATACTGATGCAACTTATCTCGGTGGCGGCGACGTTGACCAGAACTGGGGTGCAAATCTGGGTGTGAAATATACCTGGTAAAATATAAAAAGCGGGGGAATATTTCCCCCGCTTTTTTATATAACAATTAAGAATAATCGAGAACCGACAGAGACAGATGACTTGAGGTCTGCATGAATGTTAATGCGAAGCCACTTTCTGAATTAAGCCGGATCGTACAGTGCCTGGAAGTCGCCAGCACCCCTTTTAAGACCGCGCCACAGAAATTAATTTCAACCGTCAATAATGATGACGATGATGTTCCATACACATTTGTAATACAAACCGGCGTCGTTGCCATCCACAGAAAGTCAGATGAACTTCTCGTGGGGATTGCAAAGGCACCCTATATTTATGGTTTAAGCGCGTGGGTAAATAATAGCCATCAGGAATATGTGATGATGGCGCATTCACATTGCTCAGGTTTTTATTTACCGGCCTCTTCACTGTACCAACGGCTTCAGCAAGCCTCACTCTGGCAGGACGCATTTTGTTGGCTGTCGTGGATCAACCATCATCTGGGTAAACGTGACATGCAACTGGTGGGGAATAACTCTTACAGCCAGATCCGGGCCATGCTCATTAATATGGCCGAGTGGGATGAAACGCTGCGCTCAAAAATTGGCGTTATGAATCATATTCAGCGTAGCACAGGGATCTCACGCTCTGTGGTCGCGGAAGTTCTGGCAGCGCTGCGGCAGGGTAATTATATTACGATGAGCCGGGGCAAACTGGTTAGCATCAACCGTCTGCCCGCGGACTATTAGGTCAGTTAGACGCCGTCAGCACCTGCGCTTTATTCGCGCTCAGCTCAGCAACCAGATTATTGATGCCATCGCTCATGTTGATGAAGCGCGTGTTCGGCGAGCGGGTAACGACCACAAACGCCCCTACGTTGGACTGCGGGATCATCGCCATATAGGTGATGAATCCGCCACCGCCGCCGGTTTTCTGAATAATGCCCGGGCGGCCGTCTTTCGGCGCCATGTACACCCAACCCAAACCGAGGGCGTCGGCTTTACCCGGTACGTCCATGCCGATAACGCGGGTCAGTTGGGTACGCTGATAAATCAGCGTTTGCATGCGGTCGGCCTGGTGGGTGCGAGAGTAAAAATCCGAAGAGAGGAACTGCTGCATCCAGCGCATCATGTCGCCAGGCGTGGAATACACCCCACCGCTGCCGATCGCCGCCAGGGTGTTATTACACGGGCTGGCACCTTTTTCAGCGACCATCAGACGACGGCACTGGTCCGGGGAGGGGGTAAAGGTGGTGTCCTTCATCCCCAACGGACGGGTAATCTGCTCTTCAAACAGCTGAGGATAGGGTTTACCCGAAGCGGTCGATAACGCATCGGCCAGCAGATCAAACGCGAGGTTTGAATAGGCGGCCTGCGAACCCGGCGTGGTTTTCAGCGTCGCGGTGCTCAGGTAATTCCAGCGCTGTTCGCGCGTCGGCCAGACAAAGACGGGACGATGTGCCGCGCCGCCAGGTTGTTCTCGCGGCAGGGCACTGGTGTGGGTCGCCAGGTTGACCAGTCTGATGGGGGCACCCTGATAAGTCGGGACGCGAGCGCCGGGTGGTGCATATTTGCTGAGCGGGTCGTCGAGTTTAACCACGCCCTGGTCGAGAAGCTTCACCAGCATTTCGCTGGTCATCAGCTTGGTGATGGAGGCAATACGGATCACCGAATCCAGCTGCGGGTGAATGTTATTCCCCGGGCGCGTTTCACCAAAGCTGCGAAACACGCGCTGGTTACCGTCAATGACCACCAGCGCCATTCCCGTCCCGCCGCTACCGTAATAGATCAGGTTCGCGTAGCGATCGGCGATATCAGAGGCTAAAACCGGGGCCGTCAGCGGCTGCGCTGCCTGGGCGGTGGAAAAGCTCATCGCACATAGCGCGGCGAAAGAGAGCAGACAACGTTTCAACGAAAAGCATCCATCAAGTAAATAAGGAAAGTTAGGGGTATTTATACTACTAATCGGTAAGCTGCAAAGGCCCGAATTGCATAACGATAGCGAGAAAAACGTAACCATGGGTAAATATGAACAATTTACTTGCGGCCTGGATCCCATTTTGTGACATCGGGCTTATGATAGGCACCAGTGCGACTCAATCTTGCGGAGAACGGTATGTCTGATAAGCGTGTGGTTATGGTGGTTGATATGCAGAACGGGGTATTCGAGACGCCGCGTCATCAGCGCGAGAAATGTGTCTCTCTGATCAACCAGCTTACGCAGGCAGCCGACAGGGTGGTTTTTATACAGCATACCGAAGCCGGGGGCCTGGAAGAGGGAAGTGAAGGGTTTGCGTTGCTTCCTGAGCTAAATCAGCCAGCAGGTGCGTTGTACGTCACCAAAACCGCCTGTGATGCCTTCTATAACACCGCGCTTGAGACGCTGCTGCGTGAACAGGGCATTCGCGAGTTTGTCATTTGCGGCTGTGCCACCGATTACTGTGTCGATGCCACCCTCAAAAACGGCGTCAGCCGGGGCTACCACATCACGGTTGCTGAAGATGCCCACACCACGGCCAATCGCCCGGCGGCGGAAGCCCAGGTTCTGATTGCGCACTACAACGATGTCTGGCGTAACTTCATCGCCCCTGCCAATCCACCTTCGGTGAAACGCACCGAAACAATTCTCGAAAACTGGAAAGCGAACTAATAATAAACCCACGGGTCTGACCTTTTTGCCTGCGCCGCTGGCGGGTTCAGGTCAGATTTTCGTGTGGCGATGTGTTGAGCACAGCAACAGCCAGAACAACAAAAAGGAAGCACAATGTTTAAGTCATTTTTCCCAAAGCCGGGGCCTTTTTTCCTGTCGGCATTTATTTGGGCACTGATTGCTGTCATTTTCTGGCAGGCGGGCGGCGGCGCATGGCTGACGCGTATCACGGGGGCAACGGGTGAGGTGCCAATTAGCGCCGCGCGCTTCTGGTCGCTCAGCTACCTGCTGTTTTACGCCTACTACACGGTCTGCGTGGGGCTGTTTGCGGTTTTCTGGTTTATCTACTCTCCACACCGCTGGCAATACTGGTCGATTCTGGGCACCTCGCTGATCATCTTTGTGACCTGGTTTCTGGTCGAAGTCGGCGTGGCGGTGAACGCCTGGTATGCCCCCTTCTACGATCTGATCCAGACGGCGCTGAGTTCCCCGCATAAGGTGACGATTAACCAGTTCTACCATGAGGTGGGTATCTTCCTCGGCATCGCCCTGATTGCGGTCATCATTGGCGTGATGAACAATTTCTTCGTTAGCCACTATGTCTTCCGCTGGCGTACCGCCATGAACGAACACTATATGGCGCACTGGCAGCACCTGCGTCATATCGAAGGTGCCGCGCAGCGTGTGCAGGAAGACACCATGCGTTTTGCCTCTACGCTTGAAGACATGGGTGTCAGTTTTATCAACGCCATTATGACGCTGATCGCCTTCCTGCCTGTGCTGGTGACGCTTTCCGCACACGTGCCAGAGCTGCCGATTATTGGTCACCTGCCGTATGGTCTGGTTATCGCCGCGATTGTCTGGTCGTTGATGGGCACGGGGCTGCTGGCGGTGGTCGGCATCAAGCTGCCGGGTCTGGAGTTTAAAAATCAGCGTGTCGAAGCGGCCTACCGTAAAGAGCTGGTTTACGGCGAAGATGATGCTAACCGCGCCTCGCCACCGACCGTTCGCGAGCTGTTTGGCGCCGTGCGTCGCAACTATTTCCGCCTCTATTTCCACTATATGTATTTCAACATTGCGCGCATTCTGTATCTGCAGGTTGATAACGTTTTCGGTTTGTTCCTGCTGTTCCCGTCGATTGTTGCGGGTACGATTACGCTGGGCCTGATGACGCAGATCACCAACGTCTTTGGTCAGGTGCGCGGTTCGTTCCAGTATCTGATCAGCTCCTGGACCACGCTGGTGGAACTGATGTCCATCTACAAACGTTTACGCAGTTTCGAGCGCGAGCTGGACGATAAAGATCTGCAGGAAGTCACCAACACATTTAGCTAATACAGGGAGTTGCTATGTCTTTTGCCGTACCGCGTACGTTATCGCTGTCCTTACTTGCTGCCCTGGTACTGGCGGGGTGTGCCGAGAAAGGGGCCACGCCACTCAAAAAAGGGGAAAAGCCCGTGGACGTGGCGAGCGTTGTCCGGCAAAAAATGCCCGCCAGCGTGAAGGATCGCAACGCGTGGGCAGAGGCACTGGCAAAGACCTTTGAAAGCCAGAAAATTGCCCCTACCGAGGAGAATATCTGCTCGGTACTGGCGGTGGCGCAGCAGGAATCAATGTACCAGTCAGACCCGGTCGTGCCGGGTCTGAACAAAATTGCCTGGAAAGAGATCGACCGCCGCGCGGAATCGATGCATATCCCGGTGTTCCTGGTCCATACCGCGCTTAAAATCACCTCGCCAAACGGCAAAAGCTATAGCGATAGGCTGGATACGGTGAAAACTGAGAAACAGCTAAGCGCCATTTTTGATGACTTCATCAACATGGTGCCGATGGGGCAAAAACTGTTTGGCTCGCTTAACCCGGTACACACCGGCGGTCCGATGCAGGTCAGCATCGCGTTTGCAGAAAAACATACCGACGGTTATCCGTGGAAAATCGACGGTACGGTGCGTCAGGAGGTCTTCTCCCTGCGCGGCGGGCTCTGGTTTGGCACTTATCACCTTCTTAACTACCCGGCGAATTACAGCGAGCCGCTGTACCGCTTTGCAGACTTTAACGCGGGCTGGTATGCCAGCAGGAACGCAGCGTTCCAGAATGCCGTGAGCCGGGCATCCGGGGTGAAGCTGGCGCTGGATGGCGATCTGATTGCCTACGGCAGCAGCGAAGCGGGTACGACCGAACGTGCGGTGCGCAAACTGGCGACAAAGCTGGATATGAGCAACAGCGATATTCGCCGTCAGCTGGAGAAGGGCGACAGTCTGGCGTTTGAGAAAACGGATTTGTATCAGCAGGTCTTTGCGCTGGCAGAGAAGAAAAGTGGAAAAGCGTTACCGAGGGCTATCCTGCCCGGCATTCAGCTCGAGAGCCCGAAAATCACGCGTAACCTGACAACTGCATGGTTTGCGAAACGCGTGGATGACCGCCGGGCTCGCTGTATGGGGATTTAGAAACGACGGCGCAGGCGAAGCACTAAGGCAATGACGCCAAGAATCATGCACCCGACGAGGAAGGGGACCAGGCCAAACAGGGTGCTTACCCCGAAACCGATCTCAACGCGTGGGCGCCCGCTATCCTGAACCTGCATCAGGTGTTCATAAACGCCAGGCGCATGAACCAGCATGTTGAGAAGCTGTGAGCCTGCCCAGAAGCAGAACAGCACAAACAGGGCATAGGCGATATTACCCGCCGTGGAGGTTTTTGGTTGTTTGCCGCCAAAAATCGGTTTCGACAATGTAAAATCAGCCATAAAGACCTCCCGAAATATCACTCTGTTTTATACGTTTCGTATAGGGTGAGTTTGACAGGTCATCGCATTTGTCAATATCAGAATCGTGGTAATTTACCCTCAGGAATGCTCCTGGATTGATGATTTCTGCATCACATCACAATTTGATCACTTAAGTGAAATTGCGTCGCGTTTCAGAATTTCCGCATTCGCCACAGACCCGGCCATAAAACTGTGAGAGGATGTCTTTTTTTCCTGCCGGAGTTGTTATGAAGCTCACGTCCAAACTACGCCGTGACTGGCATTACTACGCCTTTGCTATTGGGCTGATCTTTATTCTTAACGGTGTTGTGGGGCTATTGGGGTTTGAGGCAAAAGGCTGGCAAACCTATGCCGTGGGGCTGGTCACTTGGGTGATTAGTTTCTGGCTGGCGGGGTTGATTATCCGCCGCCGTCCTGAAGAGACGACAGCGGAAGAGACGGAAACGGTGAAGAAAACCGATTAACCGTTTACGGAGCTTTTAAGGGCGCTGTCAGCGGCGTGACGCTCCAGCGCCAGTTCGATCAGGCGAGTGATGAGTTCCGGATAGCTGATTCCGCTGGCCTGCCACAGTTTCGGATACATGCTGATGTTGGTGAAGCCTGGCAGCGTGTTGATCTCGTTAATGACCACCTCGTTTTCCGGCGTCAGGAACACATCAACGCGAGCCATACCGCAGCAGCCCAGCGCCTGATAAGCTTCTACGGCGATCGCGCGGATCTTATCGTTGATGACCGGATCGATAACCGCAGGTACCACAACCTGCGCGCCTTTATCATCAATGTATTTGGTATCGTAAGAGTAGAAATCGCTGTTCAACACCACTTCACCGCAGGTGCTCGCCTGTGGGAAATCATTCCCCAGCACGGCGCACTCAATTTCGCGGCCTTTGATACCCTGTTCAACCACCACTTTGTGGTCAAACTCAAACGCCAGACGCACGGCGTCGGTAAATTGCGCTTCGGTGGTGACTTTGCTGACGCCAACGGAGGAGCCCTGATTCGCCGGTTTGACGAACAGCGGCAGGCCGAGCTGGCTGGAAAGCTGCGCGAAATCGAATTTCTCGCGGTTGGCGCGGGTGAGCGTGACGAACGGCGCAATATTCAGCCCGGCATCGCGCAGCAAACGCTTGGTGACGTCTTTGTCCATACAGGCGGCGGAGCCCAGCACGTCGGAGCCGACAAACGGCAGGTTCGCCATGCGCAACATCCCCTGCAAAGAGCCGTCTTCGCCCAGCGTGCCGTGCACGATAGGGAAAATAACGTCAATCTGAGCCAGCGCCTGCGCATTACCGGCGTCGATAAATTGCCCCTGAACCAGGCCTGGTACGGTCGCGACGCTGGTTTCTGAAGGATTAAGGGCGATGTGCGCCGGATCGTTAGCATTGATCAGGTACTGGCTGGCATCGTTAACATGCCACTGACCCTGTTTATCAATACCCAGCAGCACCACGTCGAAACGGCTTTTATCGATCGCATCGACAATATTTTTGGCCGATTGCAATGACACCTCGTGCTCTGCTGATTTTCCCCCAAAGACAATACCTACGCGCTGCTTTGCCATCTCACTCTCTTCCAGTCTGTCGAAAAGCCAATAACATACCACGATGCCCTGCGTGTTTCGCGGCCTTCTGCCATAATGTTTTGGGGTTATCGTGGGGGGCGCGTGAAAGGAAAAAGTCTGCTAACCGTTTTCATTATTGTGGCTGTCGCAACGGCGGGTTACCGCTGGTTGCCGTCTCATTACAACCCTTTTACGCCGCTTACCCTTGACGATCCTCCCGGAAAAATCACCCAGTTTAAGCTTCGGCGCTTAACGCCGGAGGCCTGCGAAAGCCTCCTAACCGAAGCAAATCAAAGAGCGCTTATCCGCACGCAGCCGGTGGCTGACAGCGCGGGAGCATGCCCGCTCAGTAACGTGGTGCGCGTGAGTAATTTCGGTCCGGTCAGCCTGAACAGCAGTTTTCTGGCCAGTTGCCCTCTGGCATTAAGCTCTGCGCTGTTTGTCAGTCAGCAGGCCCGGCCGCTGACGAAAAGCTGGATGGGCAGCGAGCTTACGCGCATCGACCATCTGGGAAGCTATGCCTGTCGTAATATATACGGCCGCCCGGATGCGCGTCGCAGTGAACATGCCACGGCAGAGGCGCTGGACATCAGCGCATTTCGGCTGGCAAACGGTGAGCGGATCACCATTCTGAAGGGCTGGTCATCGGCTAAAACCCAGCCGTGGCTTCAGGCTCTGCTGGCGGCGAGCTGTGGGTATTACGGTAACGGTCTGGGGCCAGAATATAACGCGGCCCACGCTAACCATTTCCATCTTGGGATGCGCGGCTTCGGCCTGTGCCGCTGAAGCATAATCTTTCGTCAGAAAGTGGATAATTTGTGACTTGTTTCACAAATATGATGACTGGGAAGATAAAACACCAAAGTCAGCAAGGCCGCATCTCTGGTGCGACGTCAACGCGCGTAACTTGCTAATCTGTCGGCGAATTCGCCTAAAAATGAAGACTATTTCTGTTATGGAATCCTGGAAAGTTAACCTCATCTCGGTCTGGTTCGGCTGTTTCTTTACCGGACTGGCCATTAGCCAGATTTTACCCTTTCTGCCGCTGTACGTGTCTCAGCTGGGGGTGACCTCCCATGAAGCCCTCTCTATGTGGTCAGGGTTGACGTTCAGCGTCACGTTTCTGGTTTCGGCCATCGTCTCGCCGATGTGGGGCAGCCTGGCGGACAGAAAAGGCCGCAAGCTGATGCTGCTGCGTGCATCCCTCGGTATGGCGATCGCCATTTTGCTTCAGGCCTTTGCCACCAACGTCTGGCAGCTGTTTATCCTGCGGGCAATCATGGGGCTGACTTCCGGGTATATTCCGAACGCGATGGCGCTGGTGGCCTCGCAGGTGCCGCGTGAACGTAGCGGCTGGGCGCTGAGTACGCTCTCTACCGCGCAGATCAGCGGGGTCATCGGCGGACCGCTGCTGGGGGGATTCCTCGCGGATCACGTGGGGCTGAGAGCGGTATTTTTCATCACCGCGATACTGCTGGTGATCAGTTTTCTGGTGACGCTTTTCCTGATCAAAGAAGGGGGCCGTCCCGTTGTCAGCAAATCAGAACGCCTGAGCGGCAGGGCGGTCTTTGCCTCGCTGCCTTATCCCGGCCTGATGATCAGCCTTTTTGTCACCACCATGGTGATCCAGCTGTGTAATGGTTCCGTCGGGCCTATTCTGGCGCTGTTTATCAAGTCGATGGAGCCAGACAGCAGCAATATCGCCTTTCTCGCGGGGTTGATTGCGGCGGTGCCTGGCGTGTCGGCTCTGATCTCTGCGCCGCGGCTTGGCAAACTGGGCGACAGGATTGGCACGGCGCGCATCCTGATGGCCACGCTGATATTTGCGGTCATACTCTTTTTCGCTATGTCGTTCGTAACGACCCCGCTTCAGCTTGGCGTTCTGCGCTTCTTGCTTGGTTTTGCCGATGGAGCCATGTTGCCCGCCGTGCAAACACTGCTGGTGAAATATTCCAGTGACCAGGTCACCGGGCGTATTTTTGGTTACAACCAGTCGTTTATGTATTTGGGCAACGTCGCCGGTCCGCTTATTGGTGCATCCGTTTCCGCGATGGCCGGTTTCCGTTGGGTATTTGCCGCGACGGCTGTGGTGGTGTTGATAAATATTATCCAGCTGGCTATTGCACTGCGTCGTCGCAGACAATTAGCGGAGGCAAAAGGAGCCCGTTAACCCTGGGGATGTATTATATATTTTTATGGCTGCCGCTTTTTTATATAACAAAAAGCGGCCTGTTGTTATAGAAAAACGTTTCGCTGCGGTGCGCGCTACGCTATTTTTGACGTAACGTCACTTTTGCATAAGATAATACTTTTCTCCTCTTTGCATAAATCATTGAGAGTGCTAATTTCAGGGAAAACCCATAAGGAAATAGCACCATGAAGAATCTCATTACTGAGTTGTTGGTTAAGCTTGCACAAAAGGAAGAAGAGTCGAAAGAATTGGTCGCCCAGGTTGAGGCGCTGGAAATAGTCGTCACCGCGCTACTCAGACATATGGCTGCCCAGGATCAACAGGCGTTAATTGACAGCATTGAAAGCGCGCTGGACAACGCCAAACCTGATTCACAGGTTCCACCTGAGGACGCCGAAATGCTCCATCAATACATAAAAAAGCTGTTAAGGCATCCGCGCAGCTAAACTGTCACAATGCGTGACGGGCTGTCATAGAAATGTCATGCCGGTTGCCTATAGTCGCTCTGTTTTTATTTTTATGTATTTGTACATGGAGAAAATAAAGTGAAACAGAGCGCGCTTTTTATCGCATTAATCCCGCTGTTATTTGCCCCTGCTATTCACGCTGAAACCGCGAATATGAACGTCCTCGAACATCGTGCTGCGCAGGGGGATATCACCCAGCCCGGTGGTGCGCGCCGTCTCTCAGAGGATCAGACTGCCGCCATTCGCGCTTCTCTGAATGAAAACCCCGCTAAAAATATTATTCTGCTGATTGGCGACGGAATGGGGGATTCCGAAATTACGGCGGCGAGAAATTATGCCGAAGGAGCGGGCGGCTATTTTAAAGGCATCGATGCGCTGCCTCTGACGGGACAATATACCCATTACTCGCTGGATAAAAAAACCGGTAAACCGGATTACGTCACGGATTCAGCCGCATCAGCAACGGCGTGGGCAACCGGTGTGAAAACCTATAATGGCGCGCTGGGCGTCGATATTCACGAGAAAGATCATCAAACCATTCTGGAAATGGCGAAAGCGGCGGGGCTGGCAACCGGCAACGTCTCTACCGCTGAGCTTCAGGATGCCACCCCGGCCGCGTTGATGTCGCACGTGACCTCGCGTAAATGCTATGGCCCGTCGGTGACCCGCGAAAAATGTCCGACCAATGCGCTGGAAAACGGCGGTAAAGGCTCGATTACAGAACAGATGCTGAACGCGCGCCCTGACGTGACGCTGGGCGGTGGGGCGAAAACCTTTGCCGAAACGGCGACGGCCGGTGAGTGGCAGGGTAAAACGCTGCGCGAGCAGGCGCAGGCGCGCGGCTATCAGCTGGTAAGCGATGCGGCTTCTCTGGCGGCGATTACCGAAGCAAACCAGGACAAACCGCTGCTGGGACTGTTCTCTGACGGCAACATGCCGGTGCGCTGGGAAGGGCCAAAAGCCTCGTACCACGGCAATATCGATAAGCCAGCGGTGACCTGTACGCCAAACCCGAAACGGAATGACAGCGTTCCTACGCTGGCGGCGATGACGGACAAAGCCATCTCTCTGCTGAGCAAGAGCGAAAAAGGCTTCTTCCTGCAGGTAGAAGGGGCGTCAATCGATAAGCAAGACCACGCGGCGAACCCGTGCGGGCAGATTGGCGAAACGGTGGATCTCGACGAAGCGGTGCAAAAAGCGCTCGAGTTTGCGAAGAAAGACGGTAACACGCTGGTGGTGGTCACCGCTGACCACGCGCATTCAAGCCAGATTATCCCTCCCGATACCAAAGCACCGGGTCTGACGCAGGCGCTGACGACCAAAGACGGTGCCGTGATGGTGATGAGCTATGGCAATTCTGAAGAAGAGTCTATGGAACATACCGGCACACAGCTGCGCATCGCGGCGTACGGCCCACATGCTGCGAACGTGGTGGGTTTGACTGACCAGACCGATCTGTTCTACACCATGAAGGCCGCGCTGAGGCTGAAATAAGTTCGTCACCCGGCGGAAATCGTGGCTGCCGGGTGGTATTTTCCCCGTCACGAACCAGACTTAGAGTGGAAATTCACATAAAGGATAGTGCAATGAAAACGACAATACTGGTTACCTTACTCTCAGGCGTGTTCTTGATGGCTTCTGCGCATGCGGAAGAAAAGACCTTTACGCCCCAGCAGCAGCGTATGACAACCTGTAATCAACAGGCGACCTCGCAATCTCTGAAGGGCGATGCCCGTAAGACCTACATGAGCGACTGCCTTAAAAACGGTGCCTCGAAACCGGATGAAAAAAGCCTGACGCCGCAGCAGCAAAAAATGCGCGAGTGTAATGCGAAGGCCACCGAGCAGTCCCTGAAAGGGGATGACCGCAGTAAGTTCATGAGCGCCTGTCTGAAGAAAAAAGTGTAGTTCTAACGGGTGAGTTGCTGTCGCGGCTCACCCGAAATTTCATACTTTCCCCGAAATCCCCCTCTCTATAATTTGGGAAAATGTTTCAGAATATTCCCAAAAATGATGAATGATGAAATCTATTACAACAAAGAGAGCATTCAGGAAGAGTGGAATAAACATCTTTCTCAGGATGACTCACACCGCTCCGGGATACGATTTTGCCGGCGGATCCGGCTGGCGCGCGTGGTGGGGCTGGCAGCCATGTTTTTCCCGATTGCGGGTGTGCTGGTTACCCATTTTCTCCCAGGCGGCTGGTGGTTATTACTGGTGGGGTGGGCCTTCGTCTGGCCACATCTCGCCTGGCAACTTGCCTGCCGCTCATCCCAACCGTTTTGCAGTGAAATCGTTAACCTGAAGGTAGATGCAATCATCGCCGGTGTCTGGATTGGCCTGATGGGCCTGAATGCGCTGCCCACGGCGGCGCTGATCATGATGATCGGCATGAATATGATGGGATCGGGCGGTTTTCGGCTGTTTATTGCCGGTATTATCATTATCCTGTTTTCCGCTTTGGTCACGCTGCAGCTGAACGGCAGCATGATTACGCTTTATTCTGAGCCGCTGGAGTGGTGGCTGACGCTACCGGTTCTGATGCTGTACCCGATGCTGTTTGCCTGGGTCAGTCACCGGACGGCGGTTCGGCTGGCTGAGCATAAACGGCGGCTTGAGCTAATGAGCACGCGCGACGGGATGACGGGGGTGTTCAATCGCCGCCACTGGGAAACGCTTTTGCGCAATGAATATGAGCAATGCCGTCGCAGCCATCAAACGGCGACAATATTGCTCATCGACATTGATCACTTTAAGAGCATTAACGATACATGGGGCCATGACGTCGGCGATGAAGCGATAGTGGCTATCACCCGCCAGCTGCAGTTGACGCTACGCTCGTGTGATTTTATTGGCCGTTTTGGTGGGGATGAATTTGCCGTGATTATGTCCGGTACGCCTGCGGAAAGTGCTATTGCCGCGATGTCCCGCGTACACGAACGTCTGGTCAACATGCCGCTACCCGGAGCACCTTCAGAAAGGATCCGTATTAGCGTCGGGGTTGCCCCCTGGGGACCGCAATTCGGACACTACCGCGAATGGTTAAAAGCAGCAGATGTTGCCCTCTATAAAGCGAAAAATGCCGGACGAGGTCGCACCGAAGTGGCAGCCTGACGCCCGGCTCTGTTTATCAGGATTTACTCAGCTTCTCTGATTTTTCCATGCATTTTGCCATCGCCTCGATGACGGCAGCACGGAATCCGTGCTCTTCCAGCACGCGCACGGCTTCAATCGTTGTGCCGCCCGGAGAGCAGACCATATCCTTCAGTTCACCCGGATGTTTACCCGTCTCGAGCACCATTTTGGCGGAGCCCATGACGGCCTGCGCGGCAAATTTATACGCCTGCGCGCGCGGCATACCGCCCAGCACCGCGGCATCCGCCATCGCTTCAATAAACATAAAGACATACGCAGGGGCTGAACCGCTTACGCCGACAACCGGATGGATCATCGCTTCAGAAATGACTTCTGCCTCACCGAAGCAGCGGAAAATGTTCAGGACATCCGCCACGTCTTCGGCGGTGACCAGCGCGTTAGGGGTGATAGATGTCATCCCGGCGTTGACCAGAGAAGGGGTATTTGGCATCGCGCGGACGATTTTACGGTCGTGACCGAGCGCGCGAGCCAGCTGGTCGAGCGTCACACCGGCGGCAATGGACACCACCAGCGTCTCTTTATTCAGGCTGGAGGTGATATCGCTCAGCACTTTGATCATGATGTTCGGCTTCACGGCACCAAAGACGATATCCGCGACCTGGGCGACGTCCTGCGCGCTTTCGGCGGCGTTGATACCGTACTCATCACGCAACGCCGCGACTTTATCCGGTGATGGGGTGTAGACCCAAATCTGTCCCGGCAGTACCTGCCCGCTGGCGATCAGGCCACCCAGGATGGCTTTGCCCATGTTACCGCAGCCGATAAACCCGATTTTCTTGTCCATCACGTCTCTCCGTTATTATGCGTTGTTATCTCTGATTGATAGGTTTATAGCTTAACAACGAAAAGCAGGCGACAATAGCCGTCAATGCGATACAAGGGTGACAATATGGCGATTTGGGTTGATGCGGATGCCTGTCCGAATGTGATTAAAGAGATTTTGTTCCGCGCCGCCGAGCGCGTACAGATGCCATTAACGCTGGTGGCGAACCAGAATATACGCGTGCCACCTTCCCGGTTCATCCGCTCTTTGCGCGTACCGGCCGGGTTCGATGTGGCGGATAATGAGATTGTGCGTCTGTGCAGCGCCGAGGATTTAGTGATCACAGCGGATATTCCCCTGGCCGCAGAAGTGCTGGATAAAGGGGCGGCAGCGCTGAACCCGCGTGGTGAACGTTATTCGCCGTCGACTATTCGCGAAAAGCTCACCATGCGCGATTTTATGGACACCATGCGCGCCAGCGGCGTGCAGACTGGCGGGCCTGATAGCCTGTCTCAGCGTGACCGTCAGCAGTTTGCTGCCGAGCTGGATAAATGGCTGCTGGAAGTGAAGCGCCGCACGGCGTAATGATAACCATTGTCAAAATGTGGTACAGTGTGGCCTCCACAGGGTTGTCATCCCGTACCGCTTTGCAGTAAAGTAAACGCAACATCTTCTGCAATCATTTCTTTACAGTCTTCAGCCTTCCGGCATCAAGGGGAAACACCTGGTTATGAACCCACCCATCTTTTTAGTTGGCCCTCGCGGCTGTGGGAAAACCACCGTTGGCCTGGAACTGGCGCGCGTGTGCCAGAGTCAATTTGTTGATACCGATCACTGGCTTCAGGAACATGCGGCTCAAACCATCGCAGAGATTGTCGAAAAAGAGGGCTGGGAGAGCTTTCGCGCGCGTGAAACCGCCGCGCTGGAAGCGGTAACGTCGCCTGCGACTATCATTGCAACGGGTGGGGGCATTATCCTGGCGGAGTACAACCGGCAGTTTATGCGCGAAAAAGGGATTGTGATTTATCTCTGCGCGGCGGTCTCTACCCTGGTTGGACGTCTTGAAGCGTTTCCGGAAGCGGGGCAGCGTCCTGCGCTGACCGCGAAGCCGCTCAGCGAAGAAGTGAGCGAGGTGCTTGCGGAACGCGATGCGTTATACCGCGAGGCGGCACACCACGTTGTGGATGCCTCTGCTTCACCTGAACAGGTTGTTATTCAGATTATTACCGCCCTTCGTTTGGCCTGCGCCAGCTAACGGCCGTCTATACTCATAGCTCAGACATAAAAAAAGGATGAGCTATGCCAACCAGACCTCCCTATCCGCGTGAAGCACGCATTGTTACCGTTGAAAAGGGTCATGCCGACCATACCGTGACCTGGTATCAGCTGCGTGCCGATCACCCCAAACCCGATTCGCTGATCAGCGAACATGAAACCGAACAAGAAGCGCTGGATGCGAAACGGCGTTACGAAGATCCCGATAAGTCCTGATTAAATTCCTAAACCACGCAAAACCGTGCCTGAATCACACTTTTAACGCATCGTGAATGTTAAGCACGGGTTAATATTTAGTTATTACAGGGTGATTCGGCATGGGCCTGGGATCTTTACATTTCGGTGCAGAGATCCCCTGCTACGCTTGGTGCTGTTTTGTTGAAAAAACGAACGGTGCAGCGTAGTGAGCCTGTACCTGTGTAACGGTTGTGGTAGTAATGGAAGGCGATCAAAATGAAGGCGACATTGGCGATCCTCACTATTGGTGTGGTCCCTGTAAGCGAAGTATTACCGCTCTTAACCGAGCATGTCTCTGAGCAACAGATCGCTCATCTTAGCCTGTTGGGTAAGATGAGCCGTGAAGAGGTCATGGAAGACTACGCGCTGGATGAAGGGGAGGATCCCCTGGCGACGTTATTAAGTGACGGTAAACTGGCGCATGTGTCACGCCAGAAAATCGAGCGCGCGCTTCAGGGTGTTATTGAAGTGCTCGATAATCAGGGTTACGACGTCATTTTATTAATGAGCACGGCACCGATAACAGGACTGGTTGCGCGTAATGCGATTTTGCTGGAACCGATGAGAATTATTCCGCCGCTGGTGGCCTCGATTGTCGACGGTCATCAGGTGGGGGTCATTGTTCCCATCGAAGAACTCATGGATAACCAGGAGGCAAAATGGCAGGTGCTGGAAAAAGTCCCGCTGTATGCGCTGGCTAATCCGTTCTGGGACAGTGAAGCGGCGCTTATTGCCGCAGGACGGGAGCTGATGGAGAGAGGTGCGGATGTGTTGATTCTGGACTGTCTCGGCTTCCATCAGCACCATCGCGATTTACTGCAAAAAGCACTCGATATACCGGTGCTGTTGTCCAATGTTCTGATGGCGCGTCTGGCGTCTGAATTACTGGTGTAATGATTTTGCGTGACAGGCCATGAGCATGGCCCCTATAGTGGATTTTTATCTATAAATATAAGGGCCAGTTCATGCTTCAAAGTAACGAATACTTTTCCGGTAAAGTGAAATCCATCGGTTTTACCAGCAGCAGCACTGGCCGCGCCAGTGTCGGCGTTATGGCGGAAGGGGAATATACCTTTGGCACTGCGGAAGCAGAAGAGATGACGGTTGTGAGCGGCGCGCTGAACGTGTTACTGCCGGGTGAAACGGAATGGAAAGTTTACGCTGCCGGGCAAGTATTCAACGTCCCTGCCCACAGTGAATTCCATCTGCAGGTTGCTGAGCCTACCTCTTATCTGTGCCGCTATCTGAAATAAAAAAATAAGCCGGGTGGCGCTAACGCTTACCCGGCCTACGTTTTGTCTGTTATCTCTGCGCTTCGCCGCCGAGACCTTCCACCAGATTCTGAATCAACGCGGCCAGCTCGCCGGTCATCAGGATGAAGTCCGCGTCAAAACGCTGGGCATAATCTTCCCGGTCGATATCTTCGTTCTGATCGCGCAGCTCATCGCAGAACTTGAGGCGTTTCACCGAGCCGTCATCGCACATCATGAACTGAATGCGCTGCTGCCAGTCGAGTGCCAGCTTGGTCACGACTTTGCCCGCTTCAATGTGTACGGCGATCTCGTCGCTCACCAGATCCTGCTTTTTCGCGCGGATCACACCGCCATCTTCCAGCAGGGCTTTCAGCTCTGCTTCATCCAGGATCTGGAAACCTTGCGCGGCAGTCCCGCTGCGTACCCACTCGGTCAGAGTCAGCTCAATCGGCGTTTCCAGCGCCAGCGGAACGACCGGTAAAGAGCCGATGCTTTTGCGCAGCAGGGCCAGCGTGTCTTCTGCTTTCTTGGCGCTGGCGCAGTCCACCATGATCAGCCCGTTTACGGTGTCGATCCACATCATGGTCTGGCTGAAGCGGCTGAACGCGCGAGGCAGCAGGGAGTGCAGCACTTCGTCTTTCAGCGAATCTTTTTCGGTCTTTTTCAGCTTGCGGCCCTGTTCGGCTTCCAGCTTGAAAATTTTCGCTTCGAGCGCCTGCTTGACGACCGGCGTAGGGAGGATTTTTTCCTCTTTACGCGCACAAACGATGATTTGACCGGTGCTGCTGGCGTGGGTCAGGGCATCGCTTTGGGAACCCATTGGCGGAACCCAACCGGTTTTTGCCATATCCTGGCTACCGCAAGGGGAAAAGGTGTAAGCGGCTAACTGTTTTTCCATCTCTTCTGCACGCAGCGAAACGTCGCGGCTGAGACGGTAAACCATCAAATTTTTGAACCACAGCATGATAATTTCCACGGCCTTGTCGTTAAATCAGCGGGCATGATAACGAATTGTCGCATCGCTTGCATTGCTAATCGGGTAGGCGGCTTCTACTCTGTTGATAATCAAAATAATGAGGAGTCTCTTGTGCGTATTGGGATCGATTTAGGCGGCACCAAAACTGAAGTGATTGCGTTGAGCGAGCAGGGGGAACAGCTGTTTCGCCACCGCTTGCCTACGCCGCGTGATGATTATCACCAGACTATCGAGACGATTGCCCGGCTGGTCGAGTTGGCCGAGCAGGCAACAGGGCAGACGGGCAGCGTTGGAATGGGGATCCCCGGGTCGATCTCGCCGTACACCGGCGTGGTGAAAAACGCCAACTCTACGTGGCTCAACGGCCAGCCGTTTGATAAAGATTTGAGTGCGCGTCTTAAACGCGATGTGCGTCTGGCTAACGATGCCAACTGTCTGGCGGTATCGGAAGCTATCGACGGTGCAGCTGCAGGCGCCCAGACCGTTTTTGCGGTCATTATCGGTACGGGCTGCGGCGCGGGTGTGGCCTTCGGCGGTCGCGCCCACATTGGTGGCAACGGCACGGCGGGCGAGTGGGGGCATAATCCATTACCGTGGATGGACGAAGACGAACTTAACTATCGCGCGGAAGTGCCGTGCTACTGCGGAAAGCAGGGCTGTATTGAGACCTTTATTTCGGGTACGGGGTTTGCTACGGACTACCATCGCCTGAGCGGGCAGCCGCTGAAGGGGAATGAGATTATGCGTCTGGTTGAAGAACAGGATCCGGTCGCGGAACTGGCGCTTAACCGGTATGAAATGCGGCTGGCGAAATCGCTGGCGCACGTGGTTAACATTCTCGACCCGGATGTGATCGTGCTTGGCGGTGGGATGAGCAACGTTGACCGGCTGTACGCCACGGTACCGAATCTGGTCAGGCAATGGGTCTTCGGCGGCGAGTGTGAAACCCCGATCCGCAAAGCGGTGCACGGGGATTCCAGCGGCGTGCGCGGCGCGGCGTGGCTGTGGCCGGAATAAAAGCAAAACAGCAACGCAAGTTGCTGTTTTTGATATTTGTACCCTCTCCCCGTGGGAGAGGGTCAGGGTGAGGGCACCAGACCGCACCGCCCCCCCATTTATTCCACCGCAAACACCTTATCCAGCCTGCTATACCCCAGCCCGTTAATCTTCTTCACCTTGATCTGCACCGGAATGCGCTCTTTCATCGCCTCAACGTGGCTGATCACGCCGATGGTTTTGCCGGTGGCGTTCAGCGCGTCGAGCGCATCCAGCGCGGTATCCAGCGTTTCGCTGTCCAGCGTGCCGAATCCTTCGTCGAGGAACAGGGAATCGATCCGCGTCTTGTGACTCACTAAATCCGACAGCGCCAGGGCAAGCGCCAGGCTCACCAGGAAGCTTTCGCCGCCCGAGAGCGTACGGGTATCGCGCACCGCGTCCGCCTGCCAGGTATCGACCACTTCCAGCTCCAGCGCATCGCTGACTTTCCGCTGAAGCAGATAGCGTCCGTGCAGGCGATTAAGCTGCTGATTAGCGAGCCAGACCAGATTATCCAGCGTCAGCCCCTGAGCGAATTTACGGAATCGGTCGCCGGTGCTGGAGCCAATCAGGGAATTCAGGTAGCCCCAGTCGTCCGCCAGGCGCGCGGCCTCTTCTATTTGCTGCATAAGCGCCTGCTGGTGCAGACGGTTATCGCTGTCCTGCTTGAGCTGCTGGCGGATCTCACCCTGATGCGTGGTGTTCTCACGAAGTTGATGTGCCAGTTGCTGCAATTGCGTTTGTAATGTTTGAACATCGGCGTCCAGCCCTTCCGAGCGCAGCGCCTGATGGTCCTCTCGCTGCCGGGTCGCTTGCGCGGAGAGCGCTGTCGCCTGCTGTACCTGGTTTTCCAGCGTCTGCTTTAGCTGCTCAAGGCGTCGAACGGTGTCGGCATCCAGCAGCGCAGAAAGGAACGCGTCTTGATCCTCAAAACAACTTGCCGCCAGTGCCGTGGCAAATTGCGCCTGTGACTGCTGCAAACGTTCGTTCTCCAGCGCCACCTGCTGTTGCTGCGCGGTAAGCTGACTTTGCAGCGACACGCATTCGTCGTGAATTTCGCGCCAGTTCGCGGGGATCGCCGTTTCGGCTTCAGTGGCCTCCGTTGCCGGAAGGGTATCGAGCAGCGGCGTCAGGGCGTTAATACGTTCCAGCGTCGCGCCATGCTGGGTCTGTTTCTCCTGCCACTGCGCGTATTCGCTTTCACGTGAGGCGAGCCAGACGGATTCAGTGCCTGCATCCGGAATACCCAGCGACAGCGTATGCAGGGACGTTTCCACTGCCTGACGCGTCGCCGCCAGCTGTTGCTGGTACTGACGTTCCTGTTCTTCCTGCTCGCTAAGCTGGGTTTGTAGGGTCAAACGCTGGCTGAGCTGATAAAGCTGCTGCTCGTAGTGCTCCTGCTCGCTCATCCACGGGGCAATATCCTCCTGAATACTCAGCGTAATATTCTGAGAAGCACACACTTCCAGCCACTCTTTAGTGAGCGCTTGCTCTTCCTGAGAGAGCGCCTGCGCTTCGTCTGTCTCGCGTTGGATCTGCTGTGACAGGGCGTTAACCTGGGCGAGAACTAACAAACCTTCGTCTTTAAGTGCGGCGACCTCTTTAGCTAACTGGTCGCGGCGGCGTTGATTTTCACTGAGTTCTAGCGCCTGGTATGCCGTCACGGCCGGATGGGTAGTGGAGCCGCACAGCGGGCAAGGTAGCCCGGCCTGGAGTTGAGCACGCTCCGCCTCAAGGCTTTTGATTTTCTCTTCCTGCCTGCAGAGTGTTTCAACGTCCAGATAGTGCTGGTTTTTTTCTTTATACTGCTGGCGGCGCTGTGCCAGCGTTTCATTAAGCGCGACCAGCCCGGTCTGTGCTTTTTGCACGCTTTCGGCGTTCTGGCGCTGACGTTTTTGCAGCGGTTGATAGCGGGCATGGAGAGCGGTCAGGCGCTGGCGCGTAAACCGGGTTTGCGCCCGTTGCTCCATCGCCATTGCGACCTCGTCAGCCGTCAGCGTGAGGGAACTTTCTGGCAGACCCGTCAGCTTATGGCGTAATTCAGTGATGCGCGCAGCAAGCGTAGTGAGCTGATTTTTATCGCGATTTAGCTGAGAGAAGTGAGCCCGCCAGCCTGCAATCTCCTGGCCCCACAGGCGGTACCGATCGTGGTCTGTCAGCCACTGTGCCAGTGTCGCCAGTTCTGTCTGAAGCTGCGTATGAGTATGTAAAGCGCCGTTGCGGATCCGCGAGCGCAAGACGGTTTTTTCCAGTAAGCGAGTATTTACTTCAACAATACGGTGCTTCGTTTGCGCCAGGCGTGATGCCTGTTCTTGCTGATGTTCCCACAGCGGGCGGAGCTGGGACGCGGGTTGCGCGAGCTGGAGCTTTGCCAGATCGGGGGCTGCATCAGTCAGCGCCTGTTGCGTCTGCTGCTGTAAGGTCGTAGCGCGCTGCTGTTCGCGGATAAGCTCCTCGCTGCGCGTAAGCCACTGAAATTCTTTCTGATGGTTCTGCTGCTGCGCCAGCAGGGTTTTCTCTTCGTCAGTAAGTGCCTGCAAACTTTGCTGCAACTGCTGCTGCTGTTCTTCACTCAACAGGACAACGCCCGCCGCTTGCGCTTCGCACATCTCAAGCGCATTGCGCGCGGCTTTGTGTTTTTCAAACACCATGGCGGAAATCTGGCCGTAGATCTCGGTGCCGGTAAGTTCCTCGAGTAGCTCCGCGCGATCGCTCGGTTTGGCATTCAGGAAGGCGGCAAACTGTCCCTGAGAGAGCAGCATCGAGCGGGTAAAACGGCCGTAGTCCAGCCCGGTAAGTGCTGCCGTTTGTTCCAGTTTATCCGTCACTTTGTCGGCGAGGATTTTTCCGTCCTCGCAGCGTGCCAGCTCCACGCGCGGGGCCTGCAGGTTCCCGTCAGGCTGATTGCGCGCACGGTTCTGGCTCCAGAACGCGCGATAGGCGATGCCCTTTACCTCGAACTCCACTTCCGCCAGGCACTCGGCGGTGTCGCGCGTCATCAGGTCATTTTGCGCCTGAGAGACCTTTTGCAGTCGTGGCGTTTCGTGGTAAAGCGCCAGACAGATGGCGTCGAGCAGGGTGGTTTTCCCGGCACCGGTGGCACCGGTAATGGCAAACAGCCCGTTGCTGGCAAACGGCTCAGCGGTAAAGTCGATTTTCCACTCGCCCTTGAGCGAGTTCAGGTTTTTCAGGCGCAGGCTGAGAATTTTCATGCGTTTTCTCCCTCATCGTTAAGCGCATGCAGGGTATGCGTGAACAGCTCGTTGAGCCTTACTCGCTTCGCGTCGTCAATCTCTTCCTGAGACAACCGGCGCTCAAACACCTCTTCGACCCGCAGTTCACTGAGCGTTTCACGCTGCGCACCTGACAGAATTTTCTCGCGCTGCTCCCGGCTACGGCGAACCAGTAAGACCTCGACGGGCAGATCGTCCGTCAGCGCCTGAATTTTCCTTTGCATATCATGCAGGTAGTCATCGGTGGTGATTTCGATATCCAGCCAGACGGGCGGAACCTGCTCGACACCACGCCACTGCTCAAGCTGTTCAGTGATGGCCGCCAGATCGCCTTTTAGCACCGCCAGCGGCTGGGTGACGGGCACGTCCAGCGTCTCGACAGCGCTGAGTTTACCGTCGGTAAAACTGACCAGATGCACGGATTTGGCTTTGCCTGTTTCATCGAAGCTGAGTGAAATGGGCGAGCCGCAATAGCGGATATGCTCGCAGCCGCCGACGATCTGCGCCCGGTGAATGTGCCCGAGCGCGATGTAGTCGGCAGGCGGGAAGTTCTGCGCCGGGAAGGCATCCAGCGTGCCGATATAGATGTCACGTACGGCGTCACTTTTACTGGCACCCACGGTGGTGAGATGCCCGGTCGCGATCACCGGGATTGCCGCTTCGCCGCGCAGGGCGCAGGCATCGGTATGCTGCTGGTGATAATAATCAGTGATAGCCTGTAATAAATGCTGTTGCTTTTCGCCGCCGGAAAGTCCCGCCTGGCTTTGTACGATATCCCGCGGGCGCAAAAACGGAATGGGACACAGCACCGCACCCGGCGTGCCGTCACGTTTTTTCAGGATCTGCGGGGCATGTCCGGCGCTGGCCACCACGGTGGTATTGAGAAACGCCAGAATATCGCGGGATTCATTCAGCGTGGCCACAGAATCGTGATTTCCGGCGACAATCACCAGATGACAGCCGGTTTGCTGCAGATTCACCACGAAGAGGTTATACAGTTCACGCGCATAGCTGGGGGGCGAGCCGGTATCAAAGATGTCACCCGCCACAATAATCGCGTCCACCTCGTGCGTCCGGGCCGTTTCCAGCAGCCAGTTCAGGAAGGCTTCATGTTCAGCCGCACGGCTTTTGCTGTAAAAATTTTGACCCAGATGCCAGTCCGAGGTGTGAAGTATGCGCATAGCTGATCCGTGGCAAAAAAGAGAAAGCGGGATTATAAACCTTCAGAGACGGGAAAATAACCGCTGTAATAAAACAACAGTTTGCCATTTATGGTGGTAATGTTTTTCATAAATCTGTCATAAATCTGACGCATAATGACGCCGCATTACAAACTTGTAACTTAAATAAGATAAGACAGGGCAAAGTATGGCGAGACGTATTCTGGTCGTAGAAGATGAAGCTCCAATTCGTGAAATGGTGTGCTTCGTGCTCGAACAAAATGGCTTCCAGCCGGTTGAAGCGGAAGATTATGACAGCGCGGTGAACCAGCTGAATGAACCCTGGCCCGATCTGATTCTGCTTGACTGGATGTTGCCTGGCGGCTCTGGACTGCAGTTTATCAAACATCTTAAACGTGAAGCGATGACCCGCGATATTCCGGTGGTCATGCTGACTGCGCGCGGTGAAGAAGAGGATCGCGTGCGCGGTCTGGAAACCGGCGCGGACGATTACATCACCAAGCCGTTCTCCCCCAAAGAACTGGTTGCTCGCATCAAAGCCGTTATGCGCCGCATTTCGCCGATGGCGGTAGAAGAGGTGATTGAGATGCAGGGCCTGAGCCTTGACCCTACCTCACACCGCGTGATGACGGGCGAAAATCCCCTCGACATGGGGCCTACCGAATTCAAACTCCTGCACTTCTTTATGACCCACCCTGAACGTGTCTACAGTCGCGAGCAGTTGCTGAATAACGTCTGGGGAACTAACGTGTATGTGGAAGACCGGACGGTTGATGTGCATATTCGCCGCCTGCGTAAAGCGCTGGAGCTGAGCGGTCACGATCGCATGGTGCAGACGGTCCGCGGTACGGGTTATCGTTTTTCGACCCGTTTCTGAACAGTGACAGGAGTGTGACGCGTGCTGGAACGTCTGTCATGGAAAAGGCTCGTCTTTGAACTGATCTTATGCTGTATTCCGGCCTTCATTCTGGGGGCCATCGTTGGGCATCTGCCGTGGTTTTTGCTGGCGGCAGTGACCGGGTTATTAGTCTGGCATTTCTGGAACTTACTGCGCCTCTCCTGGTGGCTGTGGGTGGACAGAAGCATGACCCCTCCGCCGGGAAGCGGCAGCTGGGAACCGCTGCTGTATGGCCTGCACCAGATGCAGATGCGTAATAAAAAACGTCGTCGCGAGCTGGGAAGCTTAATCAAACGCTTTCGCAGCGGCGCAGAGTCGCTGCCGGATGCCGTCATTCTGACCACTGAAGAAGGTACGATTTTCTGGTGTAACGGTCTGGCGCAACAGCTTCTGGGCCTGCGCTGGCCGGACGATAATGGGCAAAATATTCTTAACCTGCTGCGTTATCCGGAGTTCACGCTGTATCTGAAAAAGCGTGATTTTACGGGGCCGCACAATCTGAGGCTCAATAACGGGCGTCATCTGGAAATCCGCGTGATGCCTTACAGCGATCGGCAGTGGCTGATGGTGGCGCGGGATGTCACCCAGATGCACCAGTTGGAAGGGGCGAGACGCAACTTCTTCGCGAACGTGAGCCACGAATTACGCACCCCGTTGACCGTGCTTCAGGGCTACCTGGAGATGATGCAGGAGCAAACGCTCGAAGGTGCGCCGCGTGAAAAAGCGCTGCACACCATGCGCGAGCAAACGCACCGTATGGAAGGCCTGGTCAAGCAGCTGCTGACGCTCTCGAAGATTGAAGCCGCACCTTCACTGGCACTGAATGACACCATCGATGTGCCGATGATGCTGCGGGTGGTGGAGCGGGAAGCGCAAACGTTAAGCCATAAAAAACATCAAATTAGCTTTGAGGTCGACAGCACCCTGAAGGTGCTCGGCAGTGAAGATGAACTGCGCAGCGCCATCTCCAACCTGGTGTATAACGCGGTGAATCATACGCCGGAAGGGACCCATATCGTGGTGCGCTGGCAGCGTGTTACCGCGGGCGCTGAGTTTAGCGTTGAGGACAACGGGCCGGGGATTGCCCCTGAGCACATACCGCGTCTGACCGAGCGATTCTACCGTGTGGATAAGGCGCGCTCGCGGCAGACCGGGGGAAGCGGCCTGGGGCTGGCGATTGTGAAACACGCGGTGAATCATCATGAAAGCCGTCTTGATATTCAGAGTACGCTGGGTAAAGGAACCCGCTTCAGCTTTGTTATTCCGGAACGATTAATTGCCAAAAAGATCGCCTGACGGCAGGCGTGTCATTTTACCTTTCCACGGGCCAGCATTTGCTGGCCCGTTTGCTTTGCAGTCAAGCGAAACGCGTGTGAATATTATACGGTTGATGCTTTTTTGTTCGCATGATTAGCCATGGGTTTTTCTTATAATTAGTGCATTGTGCTGGTCTGTTTTTTCATACTGGCATATTGTTCTGGTTTTACGATCCCTCCTTGCCTTTAAACGTTATAAGCGTTTAAATTGCCCCCCAGATACTGTCAGACCGACTGTATTTGCGTGGTAAATCGAAAAACTATTCTTCTCCACGCCAGGACGGGAGCATTTCCCGCTGAAATTGAGCAAATTTTCCGCTGTATCGTCCCGTCAGGGATGGCGAAAATCTCAACGTTTTCAACACCACATCCACAGGCAGTAAGGTTTTATGACCCATCACTTAAAATCGCGTGACATCATCGCGCTGGGCTTTATGACATTTGCGCTGTTCGTTGGCGCAGGTAACATCATTTTCCCTCCAATGGTTGGCTTACAGGCGGGTGAACACGTCTGGACAGCTGCGTTTGGTTTCCTGATTACTGCCGTGGGTCTACCGGTCCTCACCGTTGTCGCGCTGGCGAAAGTCGGTGGCGGCGTGGACAGCCTCAGCACCCCGATTGGCAAAGTGGCTGGCGTTCTGCTGGCGACCGTCTGCTATCTGGCCGTTGGTCCGCTGTTTGCGACCCCGCGTACGGCGACCGTTTCCTTTGAAGTGGGGATTGCTCCGCTGACGGGTGACGGCGCGATGCCGCTGTTTATCTACAGCCTGATCTACTTCGCGATTGTGATTCTGGTTTCCCTCTATCCGGGCAAATTGCTGGATACCGTGGGTAACTTCCTGGCGCCGCTGAAAATTGTGGCCCTGATCGTGCTCGCGGTAGCCGCTATCGTCTGGCCTGCAGGCCCGATTAGCGACGCGATGGACGCCTATAAAAATGCTGCGTTCTCCAACGGCTTTGTGAACGGCTATCTGACGATGGATACGCTGGGCGCGATGGTGTTTGGTATCGTTATCGTCAATGCCGCGCGTTCCCGCGGCGTGACTGAAGCGCGCCTGCTGACTCGCTATACCATCTGGGCTGGCCTGATGGCCGGTGTGGGTCTGACGCTGCTGTATCTGGCACTGTTCCGCCTGGGTTCCGACAGCGCCATGCTGGTCGATCAGAACGCCAACGGTGCAGCTATCCTGCACGCTTACGTTCAGCACACCTTCGGTGGTGCGGGCAGCATGCTGCTGGCGGCGCTTATCTTCCTGGCGTGTCTGGTAACCGCAGTGGGCCTGACCTGCGCCTGCGCAGAGTTCTTCGCACAGTATCTGCCGCTCTCTTATCGCACCCTGGTGTTTATCCTCGGCATCTTCTCTATGGCGGTGTCCAACCTCGGTCTGAGCCACCTGATTCAGGTCTCGATTCCGGTACTGACGGCGATTTATCCGCCGTGTATCGTGCTGGTGGTGCTGAGCTTTACTCGCCCGTGGTGGAACAACTCGTCGCGAATTATTGCGCCAGCCATGTTTATCAGCCTGATTTTTGGTATCCTTGACGGGATTAAAGCATCAGCTTTCGCAGACATTCTGCCTGCGTGGACACAGCGTCTGCCGCTGTCTGAGCAAGGCCTGGCCTGGCTGATGCCTACCGTTGTTGCACTGGTTCTGGCGATTATCTGGGACCGTGCTGCAGGGCGTCAGGTCGCATCGAACGCCCATTAATCAACGGCAACAAACTGTTTAACCACGGGGCTTAAGGCCCCGTGGTTTTTTGTTTTTTTCGTGTTGAATGGCAAGATTTAAATGGAAAGCACTAACAAACTTAAACGTGGATTGAGCACGCGCCACATCCGCTTTATGGCGCTGGGCTCGGCTATCGGCACCGGTCTTTTTTATGGCTCGGCAGATGCCATCAAAATGGCCGGTCCCAGCGTTCTGCTGGCGTACATCATCGGCGGCGTGGCGGCCTATATCATCATGCGCGCGCTGGGTGAGATGTCGGTTCACAACCCGTCTGCCAGCTCCTTCTCGCGCTACGCGCAGGAAAACTTAGGCCCGCTGGCCGGGTTTATCACCGGCTGGACCTACTGCTTTGAAATCCTGATTGTGGCGATTGCCGACGTGACCGCGTTTGGCATTTATATGGGCGTCTGGTTCCCGGCGGTGCCACACTGGATATGGGTGCTGAGCGTGGTGCTGATTATCTGCGCCGTCAACCTGATGAGCGTGAAGGTGTTTGGTGAGCTGGAGTTCTGGTTCTCCTTCTTTAAAGTCGCGACCATTATCATCATGATCCTCGCCGGTTTCGGCATCATCATCTGGGGTATTGGTAACGGCGGCCAGCCGACCGGTATCCATAACCTGTGGAGCAACGGCGGCTTCTTCAGTAACGGCTGGCTCGGCATGGTGATGTCGCTCCAAATGGTCATGTTTGCCTACGGCGGTATCGAGATTATCGGTATTACCGCTGGTGAAGCGAAAGACCCGGAGAAATCCATTCCGCGCGCCATTAACTCGGTGCCGATGCGTATTCTGGTGTTCTATGTGGGTACGCTGTTCGTGATCATGTCCATCTACCCGTGGAACCAGGTGGGCACCAACGGCAGCCCGTTTGTTCTGACCTTCCAGCACATGGGCATCGCCTTTGCCGCCAGCATTCTCAACTTTGTGGTGCTGACCGCGTCGCTTTCCGCGATCAACAGCGACGTCTTTGGCGTGGGCCGTATGCTGCACGGCATGGCGGAGCAGGGCAGCGCGCCGAAGGTGTTCGCCAAAACCTCACGCCGCGGCACGCCGTGGGTGACCGTCGTGGTCATGACCGTGGCGCTGCTGTTCTCGGTTTACCTGAACTACATCATGCCGGAAAACGTCTTCCTGGTGATTGCATCGCTGGCGACTTTCGCGACGGTGTGGGTGTGGATCATGATCCTGCTGTCGCAGATTGCGTTCCGCCGCCGCCTGTCGCCGGATGAGGCGAAAGCGCTGAAGTTCAAAGTACCGGGCGGGGTGGCAACCACCGTCGTTGGGCTGATCTTCCTGGTGTTTATCATTGGCCTGATTGGCTACCACCCGGACACCCGTATTTCCCTGTACGTGGGCTTCGCGTGGATTGTTCTGCTGCTGGTGGGCTGGATGTTCAAATGCCGCCGCGATCGTCAGCTGGCGGAAGCACAGTAACATTCTTTTCCCCTCTCCCTGTGGGGTGAGGAATCCCCCCAAAATGATATTTGCACCGACGACCCCCTCTCCCTTGAGGGAGAGGGCTGGGGTGAGGGGGGAACATACGGCTGTGGTGGTTATTCCGTTCACTTTATATTCCTTGCTACTCTGCAACGACATGACCGGTGAACGTGCCAGGGTGGCTCAATCGCCACCACCCTGGCGACCCGGGCTCCCGGCGGTAAATCGCCGCTTCGCGGTGCCCTCAGCTTATTCCTTCAGGCTATCGGGTCGGGCATGAGCCTGCATCCCTGCAGGCCACGCCCTCTCGGCGCATCCCTGCGCCTCGCCCCAGCCTTACGGAAACGCTTCGGCGATTTACAGCCGGACCAGGGCGTCGCTGTAAGTCATTAATTTTGCTGAAGCAACGTTTATCGCTTCAAGTAAAAAAATGACTGGGGATTCCTCAGCCTTGTGGGGGAGGAAATTTTACCTCCTCCCCCGTCCTCCTCCCCCCAATAAATCACGTCATGGTGAGCTATCCTTAACCACCCTGTGGCAAGGTGACGTCAATTTCATCAAAGGGGATTCGTGATGTTAAATGCCTGGCACCTTCCGGTTGCCCCATTTGTTAAGCAAAACAAAGACAACCTTGTGATTACGCTCTGGCTGGCGGGGGAAAATCAGCCTGAACGGGTGACACTCCGCGCTGAAATAGATAACGAAGAGACCGGGCTGAAAATGCACAAGCTGCGCAGCCAGCCGCAGCCGGGGATCACGGCGTGGCGGGCGAATATCGACCTGAATAGCGGACAGCCGCGTCGCCGTTACAGCTTCAAACTGCTGTGGAATAACCGCCAGCTGTGGTTTACCCCGCAGGGGTTTAGCCGTTTCCCGCCCGCACGGCTGGAGCAGTTCGCGGTCGATTATCCGGATAACGGCCCGCAGTGGGTTAACGATCAGGTCTTTTACCAGATTTTCCCGGACCGCTTTGCGCGCAGCGAAAAGCGCACCGCACAGCAGGATAAGGTTTATTACCACCACGCGGCGGGTCACGACGTCATTATGAAAGCGTGGGATGACCCGGTGACGGCGCAGGCTGGCGGCTCGACCTTTTACGGCGGCGATCTCGACGGCATCAGCGAAAAACTGCCGTACCTGAAAAAGCTTGGCGTGACGGCGCTGTATCTCAACCCCGTATTTAAAGCCCCGAGCGTGCACAAATACGATACCGAAGATTATCGCCACGTTGACGCGCAGTTTGGCGGTGACGAGGCGCTGCTGCGCCTGCGCAAGAACACCCAAAACGAAGGCATGCGCCTGATCCTGGACGGCGTGTTCAACCACAGCGGAGATTCGCACGCCTGGTTTGACCGTCATAATCAGTCGATGGGCGGGGCATGTCATAACCCGGACTCGCCGCAGCGCGACTGGTACAGCTTTAACGAGGAGGGCCGCGCGCTGGACTGGCTGGGTTACGCCAGCCTGCCGAAGCTGGATTTCCAGTCGCCAACGCTCGTGAATGAAATTTACGGCGGCGAAGACAGCATCGTCCGCCACTGGTTGAAAGCGCCGTGGAACATGGATGGCTGGCGTCTGGACGTGGTGCATATGCTCGGTGAAGCGGGCGGGGCGCGGAACAACCTTCAGCACGTCGCCGGGATCACGTGCTCGGCAAAAGCGGCCCAGCCTGAAGCGTTTGTCTTCGGCGAGCACTTTGGCGACGCGCGCCAGTGGCTGCAGAACGATGCGGAAGATGCGGCGATGAACTATCGCGGCTTTACCTTCCCGCTGTGGGGATTCCTCGCTAACACCGATATCTCCTACGATCCGAACCATATCGACGCTGAAACCTGCATGGCGTGGATGGAGAACTATCGCGCCGGTCTGTCTCATCAGCAGCAGCTGCGGATGTTTAACCAGCTCGATAGCCACGACACCGCACGCTTTAAATCCCTGCTCGGCAAGGATGTGGCGCGTCTGCCGCTGGCGGTGACCTGGCTCTTCACCTGGCCTGGGGTGCCGTGTATTTATTACGGAGACGAAGTGGGGCTGGACGGCAACAACGATCCGTTCTGCCGCAAAACCTTCCCGTGGGAGCCGGCGAAACAGGACAAGGTGCTGTTCAGCCTGTATCAGCGGCTGGCGAAGCTGCGTAAACAGAATCAGGCTCTGCGCTACGGCGGCTGTCAGGTGGTCTATGCGCACGATAACGTGGTGGTGTTTGCCCGCGTCTATAACCAGCAACGCGTGCTGATCGCCATCAACCGGGGAGAGGCCTGCGAAGTGGTGCTGGATGATTCACCGCTGCTGAAGGTAGCGACGTGGAAAATTAAAGAGGGCAAGGCGACGATACAGGACGGCGTGCTGGCGCTGCCTGCGGTATCCGCGACCATCTGGTTCGGCAGCTAAGACCTGTTAATGTTTCCACCTTTTAAGATGGCGCAAATGCAACTATTTGTGTCAATCTTAACGGATCGTTTACGGTGAAGGTGGAAACATGGACGAGCTTTACATCCTTGGCTGTTTGTTCCTGGTTTTTGCGCTGGGCGTTGCGCCGGTGCTTGCGGTTATCGGCTTTAACCGAAGCACGGCGGCGAAACAGGAGATCGCCCGGCTACGCCAGCGCATTGAGGCGTTAGAACAGCGCGGCGTGCCTGAAAGCGCGCCGGAGCCGGTGCCGGTGCAAGCCACCGCACAGGTGGCTGTGACCGCGCCGGTGGTTGAGGACGCTCCCACGCCTGTCGACCCCTGGCGCCCCGATACTCCCACTGCCGTGGCAAAACTCGCTCCGGCCCCGGCGCCTGCGGCAAAACAGCCTTCTGCCTTTGGCGGCATACTGACGTCGCTGGTGCGCTGGTTCATGCAGGGTAATCCGCTGGCGAAGCTTGGGATCCTGCTGCTCTTCCTTGGTCTTTCATTCCTGCTGCGCTATACCGTTGAACATTCCCTGTTCCCGCTTGAGCTGCGCCTCGTGGCAATGGCGCTGTTTGCCATCGTTCTGCTGGCGGTTGGGTGGCGGCTGCGGCACAAGCAGCGTGTCTATGCGCTGATCCTCCAGGGCGGGGCGACCGGCGTGCTCTACCTGACGGTGTTTGGCGCATTCCGGCTCTGGCAAATGCTGCCGATGACGCTGGCCTTTGCGCTTCTGGTGGTGATATGCGCGGCGAGCGTCGGGCTGGCGGTGCTGCAGAAGGCGCTGAGCCTCGCCATGCTGGCGAGCCTTGGCGGGTATCTTGCGCCGCTGCTGCTGTCCACCGGGGGCGGTAGCTTTGTGGCGCTGTTCTCTTTCTATCTTCTGCTTTCTATCGGCATTCTCGTTATCAGCATATGGCAGCACTGGCGCGAGCTGAATCTGCTCGGGTTGCTGTTTACGTTCGGCGTGGGCGGCCTGTGGGGGCTGAATGACTACCAGCCTGAAAACTACTGGGTCTGCCAGCTGTTCCTGATTGCCAATACGCTGATATTCGGCGTCCTGAGCGTGGCGCTGTCGCTGCGGGCGCAGGAGAAAGGGAAGCAAATTATTGACGGCGTGCTGCTGTTTGCCCCGCCGCTGATCGGTTTCGGAATGCAGTACGGCATGACCCGGCACTGGGAATATGGTCCGGCCCTGAGCGCGCTGGGATACGGCGCATTTTATCTTACCCTCGCGTTCCTTGCGCTGCGGCGCTATCCCTCTATCGGACGACCGCTGGTCATGGCGGCGCTGGCCATCGGCGGCGGGTTCGCGACGCTCGCCATTCCGCTGGCGCTGTCGGCGCGATGGACGGCGATGGCTTGGGCGCTGGAAGGGCTGGGTATCCTCTGGCTGGGCGTGCAGCAGCATCAGCGTCGCATGAGCTATAGCGGGACGGCGCTGCTGGTGCTGGCGCTCGGCAGCGCGCTGTGGGCGCAAACGAACGGCGTTTCGTCGCTGAGCCTGCTGCTGATCTTCACCATCCTCAGCCTTTGCTGGCTGGCTGCGGCCTGGCTGTGGCGGACTCTCTTTATGCCGGTCAGCTGGGCGCTGCTGGCCGGTGGGCTGCTGTTCTGGCTCGTGGCGCTCCTGGGCGCATCGGGGCTGGTGATGACGCAGGAATTACCGATTCTGGCGGGCGTGCTGGCGCTGACGGCGGCGTCGGTCTGGGGCTGGCGGCAGGTGGCTGCGCGTTTAGCGTGGCGGGAGCTGGATGCCAGCAAATGGCTGCTGTGGCCGGTTATGCTGCTGATGGTGGGGAATCAACTCTGGCACCAGCAGATCGTTGCCGCCGGCTGGTCGAATCTCGCCTGGTGCGTTGCGCTTCCTGCCGCACTGATGCTGCTGCGGCGCGACGGTAAAAGGCTCCTGCCGCGCATCGCGATGGGGCTGCATCTGTCGCTGTTCTGGATGATTTTACTGGCGCTGGCCGCTGAGCTTTTCTGGTTTGCCCGGTCGTTGCCGTGGGGCATGGCTGCCTGGGGCAGCGGATTAGCGATGGCTGCAGGCGGCGGGGTGATTATGGGGCTCTCTGCAGCCGTAAGGCGCCGCGGGTGGCCGTTCCGGGAGTGGCCTGCACTCTATGCCTGCCTTGCACCGATCCCCGTGGTCGTGGCGCTGCTGGTATTGCTGGTGGTGACCAATTTCCAGGACGGCGTGGTCTATCGTCAGACCTGGCTGCCGCTAGTAAACCCGCTTGAGGAAGGCGCGGCGTTCGCGTTGCTGGGGCTGGTGGTCTTTTATCGGGCTGTGGATCGCTACTACCCGGCGTGGCTCTCGCAGGCCCGCCCGTGGCCCGCCGTCGCGATGATGGCGTTTGGCTTCTGGTGGCTGAACGGTGCGCTGATGCGCGCGCTGGCCTGGTACGGTGATGTGGCCTGGAATATGGCATCGCTGTGGGATTCGCGGCTTATCCAGACCAGTTTTGCCCTGTTCTGGATGCTGAGCGCGCTGGTGGTCATGATCCATGCCACCCGTCGGGCTTCCCGGCAGGAGTGGCTTAGCGGTGCCGCGCTGCTGGGTGTGGTAATGGTTAAACTGATGCTGGTGGACAGCGCGGGCGGAGGCGGTTTGTCGCGTGCGGTGGCGTTTATCGGCGTGGCGATACTGGTTCTGATCGTGGGGTATTTCTCACCGCTACCGCCCAAAACAGGAGATGAAAAATGAAATGGATGAAAGCGGTAGCCTGTACCGCGCTGCTGGCGCTTTCCGGCCCGGCGTTCTGCGACGAGGGACAAACGGAAGCGCCCCAGGACTATGCCTTTGGTCTTTCACTCGATACATCTGTTCCTTCCCGGTGGTATCAGGTGATGCTGCCGCTGGCCGTCTATGAGCAAAGCACGTCGCCGGATCTGCACGATGTCCGCGTCTTTAATCAGTCGGGCGAGCCGGTTCCCTTCAGCCTGGTCACCGCGACGCGTCCACAGGCGCCTGTGCAATCTACGGCGCTGCGCCTCTTTCCCCTGGACGCCTCGCCGCTTGCGCCTGCGCGAGACGGTGGTGATAGCGATAAGATCCTGCTTCGTTCCGGAAGCGGCGTTGAGATTGTGCTGGAGGGGCAAAAAGCCGCCGCAGCCGGGCAACATTATCTGCTGACCCTGCCGGAGCAGGCGACGGGCGAGATAAGCCTGTCTCAGCTGCAGCTGCTCTGGAATTCCCCTCACACGCCGTGGCAGGGAACGGCGTCGGTCTATTACAGCGAGGATCTGAAGCGCTGGTATACCCTGCGCGAGGATATGCCCTTGCTGGACGTCGTCAGCGGCCAGGATCGTCTTAAGCTCGATCGGATCGATACCGATACAGTTTTATCTCCCGATGCGAATCGCTATCTCATGGTGGTGCTGAACGCGCAGAGCCAGGGGATAACCCTGACCGGCGTAAACGCAATTAGCGCACCTGCTCAGGCGGTCCCGGAAGCGGTCAATCTTGAGGGGGAAGGGAAGATGTTATCGACAAGTGAAGCGCAGTGGCACTGGGTGCGCCCGCAGCCGCTGAGTGCTGTCAGCATCTCACTGAATGGCGATGGCGTCCTTCCCGTGGAGATAGCGTGGCGGAGTTCGGAAAAAGACACGTGGCACCCCCTGAAGAAAGAGGTCCTGTACCGTCTGGAGGGGAAAGCGTCGCCACCGGTTTCGCTTCACGGGGGGCTTGTGCAGGCAGTGAAAATCACGACGCTGAACGCGCGTCTGCCAGAATACCTGCCGAGCGTGACGGGACATCGCGACCGCTACGATCTGGTGTTCAACGCGCAGGGGAAAGCGCCGTACGTGCTCGCCTGGGGCAACGGCGCCGCAAAACCTGCCAGCGTGGAGCCCGGCATGCTGATCCCAGCCGACCTCCGCAAGACCTATGATATGGCGAACCTGCCGCAGGCCGACATTCGTGATGATGTCGCGTTAGGCGGCGAGGAGCGTCTGACCGCCACCTCTGCGGCCGAGCGGGAGAGCAGGATGAACACGCTGCTGGTATGGGGCGTGCTGATTGCAGGGGTGATTCTGCTGGCGGGCATGGCCTGGCGCATCTGGCGAGAGACGCAGCGTAAGGCATAAAAAAAGGCCCGCATAAGCGGGCCTTTTTCGTAAACCGTGCCGATTACAGGCTGGATACGTTCTCGGACAGGTATTTAGCCACGCCGTCTGGAGACGCGTTCATACCTTCTTTTCCTTTTTCCCACTGAGCCGGGCACACTTCACCGTGCTCTTCGTGGAACTGCAGCGCGTCAACCATACGCAGCATTTCGTCGATGTTACGACCCAGCGGCAGATCGTTCACAACCTGGTGACGAACGATGCCGTTTGCGTCGATCAGGAAAGAACCACGCAGGGCAACGCCAGCGTCCGGATGTTCGATACCGTAAGCCTGCTGGATTTCGCGTTTGATGTCCGCAACCATTGCGTATTTCACCGCACCGATGCCGCCATTTTCGACAGGGGTGTTACGCCATGCGTTGTGTACAAATTCAGAGTCGAAGGAGACGCCAACCACTTCCACGCCACGCTTCTGGAATTCTTCATAACGTTTGTCGAACGCGATCAGCTCAGACGGGCAAACGAAAGTGAAGTCCATTGGCCAGAAGAACAGAACGGTCGCTTTACCGTTGGTGTGCTGTTTGAAGTTGAAGTTTTCAACGATTTCACCGTTGCCAAGAACTGCTGCAGCTGTAAAATCCGGAGCCGGACGAGTTACCAGAACCATATGATTCTCCTGTAGATACTAAGGTTATTTGGAACGCAACGCGGGCCAGTATAGAGAGTGTTCGGGAATAAGACAAAGAGGTGGTGACAATCGTTCCGCCAGCTTTTACCTATCAATGTCATTTTTATACACAAAATCATTCAAGTTGCATCAAGGCGGCAAGTCTGGGAATCCCCGGGAGCTTACTTAAGTAAGTGACTGGGGTGAGCAGACGTAGCCAACGCAGAGGCTGCTTGAAGGATGAAGTGTATTTACAGCTGTTTGTTTTTCGCCTGCACCATCATACGCGGGTAGAACTGCCAGAAGCGGGTTTCCAGCGCATCGTAATGTTCATCCAGGTCATACCAGGAGTCGCGCAGCGCATCCAGACGCGGGCGGCGGCTCGCCATCCCGTTCAGCACGTTCTGGATGAAATCCATCTCGCCGTAGCGCTCCAGCCAGCGTTCCGACCACAGGTAGTTATTCAGATTCACAAATCGCGGCGGTGAGTCCGGTAAAATAATCGACACCTGCTGATGGGCATAGCGCACAAATTCGGGCAGCGGCATCTTCGGCGACAGCTGTTCCCAGTGGCGCGACAGGAAGTGATCCCACATCACATCAAGCGTGATCGGCGCAACGCGGCGGGTTTCAGGGCGAAACCACGCTTTGGCTTCCGTCACTTCCGGCAGGTTATCGGTCAGCACGTCGATGCGGCGGTGCATAAAAATCCCGTCGACAACCTCAGGGGAATACGCTTCTGCGGGGTTGCCGCGTACAAAATCGGCCAGCAAATTGCCGGAAAGGGAGCTGTCAGCGAGGTGTGCGAGATGCAGGTGAGCGAGAAAATTCATGCGTTTTATTTGTCCGGGGGCGGCTAGTTGTTGCAGCAAAAGGGTGTGAGCACTAGACTATGCCGCCTGTTTTTAAGTCACGAGTATACGTCATGCGCGTCGCCGATTTCTCCTTTGAACTACCTGAATCCCTGATTGCTCACTATCCCATGCCTGAGCGAAGCAGTTGTCGCTTACTGTCACTGGATGGGCCAACGGGCGAGCTGACGCACGGTACTTTCACCGATTTGCTCGACAAGCTCAACCCTGGCGATCTGCTGGTCTTTAACAACACCCGCGTGATCCCGGCGCGCCTGTTTGGCCGTAAAGCCAGCGGCGGCAAGATTGAAGTGCTGGTCGAACGTATGCTCGATGATAAACGTATTCTGGCACATATTCGCGCCTCCAAAGCGCCGAAGCCGGGTGCTGAACTGCTGCTGGGCGATGACGAGAGCATCAAAGCGACCATGACCGCGCGTCACGACGCGCTGTTTGAGGTGGCGTTTGACGACGAGCGCACGGTGCTCGATATCCTGAACGCCATCGGCCATATGCCGCTGCCGCCGTACATTGAGCGTCCGGACGAAGAGGCCGACCGCGAGCTGTATCAGACCGTCTACAGCCAGAAGCCGGGTGCCGTAGCCGCACCAACCGCTGGCCTGCACTTTGATGAGCCGCTGCTGGAGAAACTGCGCGCGAAGGGCGTAGAGATGGCGTTCGTGACGCTGCACGTTGGTGCGGGCACCTTCCAGCCGGTGCGCGTGGACAGCATTGAAGACCACATCATGCACTCTGAATACGCCGAAGTACCGCAAGAGGTTGTGGATGCGGTGCTGGCGGCGAAAGGCCGCGGTAGCCGCGTGATTGCTGTGGGCACAACTTCCGTGCGTTCGCTTGAGAGCGCCGCGCAGGCCGCCAAAAGCGATCTTATCGAGCCGTTCTTTGGCGATACGCAGATCTTTATCTACCCGGGCTATCAGTACAAAGTCATTGATGCACTGGTGACCAACTTCCATCTGCCTGAATCGACGCTGATTATGCTGGTTTCCGCGTTTGCCGGTTATCAGCATACGATGAACGCCTACAAGTCTGCGGTAGAACAAAAATATCGCTTTTTTAGCTACGGGGACGCGATGTTTATCACGTACAATCCGCTGGCTTTGAATGAGCGTGTCGGGGAATAAGTCCGCGGCACCAGAATAATGTGTTGGACTGTTTTTCTGGCACAGAGGAATAAAAATGAAATTTGAACTCGATACCACCGATGGCCGCGCGCGTCGCGGTCGCCTGGTGTTTGATCGCGGCGTGGTGGAAACCCCCGCGTTTATGCCTGTGGGCACGTACGGCACCGTAAAAGGGATGACGCCAGAAGAAGTTGAAGCCACTGGCGCACAGATTATCCTCGGTAACACCTTCCACCTGTGGCTGCGTCCGGGTCAGGAGATCATGAAGCTCCACGGCGACCTGCATGACTTCATGCAGTGGAAAGGTCCTATCCTGACCGACTCCGGCGGCTTCCAGGTATTCAGCCTGGGCGATATCCGAAAGATCACCGAAAAGGGCGTTCACTTCCGAAACCCAATCAACGGCGATCCGATTTTCCTCGATCCCGAAAAATCGATGGAGATTCAGTACGATCTCGGCTCCGACATCGTAATGATCTTTGACGAATGTACGCCGTACCCGGCGGACTGGGACTACGCCAAGCGCTCCATGGAAATGTCCCTGCGCTGGGCGCAGCGCAGCCGCGACCGTTTTGACTCCTTACAGAACAAAAATGCGCTGTTCGGCATCATCCAGGGCAGCGTTTACGAAGATTTACGCGATATCTCCGTTAAAGGTCTGGTAGAGATAGGTTTTGATGGCTACGCTGTCGGCGGTTTGGCTGTGGGTGAGCCGAAGGAAGATATGCACCGCATTCTGGAGCATGTCTGCCCGCAAATCCCGGCGGATAAACCACGATACCTGATGGGAGTGGGTAAACCAGAAGACCTGGTTGAAGGCGTTCGTCGCGGCATTGATATGTTCGACTGCGTCATGCCAACCCGCAACGCGCGTAACGGTCATCTGTTCGTAACCGATGGCGTGGTGAAAATCCGTAACGCGAAGCATAAGAGTGACACCAGCCCGCTCGATTCCGAGTGCGATTGCTATACCTGTCGCAATTATTCTCGCGCGTATCTGCATCATCTCGATCGTTGTAACGAGATATTGGGCGCGCGTCTCAATACCATTCATAATCTTCGTTATTATCAGCGCTTAATGGCTGGTTTACGTAAGGCTATCGAAGAGGGTAAATTAGAGAGCTTCGTGACCGATTTCTACCAACGTCAGGGCCGGGATGTCCCACCTTTGAACGTTGATTAATTTTAATAATGAGGGAATTTGAATGAGCTTTTTTATTTCTGATGCGGTAGCAGCAACAGGTGCTCCAGCGCAGGGCAGCCCGATGTCTCTGATTCTGATGCTGGTTGTGTTTGGTCTGATCTTCTACTTCATGATCCTGCGTCCACAGCAGAAGCGCACCAAAGAGCACAAAAACCTGATGAACTCCATTGCGAAAGGCGATGAAGTACTGACCAACGGTGGCCTGGTCGGTCGCGTGACCAAAGTAGCTGAAAGCGGCTACATTGCAATCGCGCTGAACGACACCACTGAAGTGGTTATCAAACGTGACTTCGTAGCTGCCGTTCTGCCGAAAGGCACCATGAAGGCGCTGTAATCCCAACTTTTCCCAAAGGGAACTGCCGTGTTAAACCGTTATCCTTTGTGGAAGTACATCATGCTGGTCGTCGTGATTATCGTCGGCCTGCTGTACGCGCTTCCCAACCTGTATGGTGAGGATCCGGCCGTTCAAATCACTGGCGCGCGCGGTGTCGCCGCCAGTGAGCAAACGCTGATCCAGGTCCAGAAAACGTTACAAGAAGAAAAAATTACCGCTAAGTCTGTGGCACTGGAAGAGGGCGCAATTCTTGCTCGCTTCGACACCACCGACACGCAGCTCCGCGCCCGTGAAGCGCTGATGGGCGTGCTGGGTGATAAGTATGTCGTGGCGCTTAACCTTGCTCCTGCAACCCCGCGTTGGCTGGCTGCGCTGAACGCAGAGCCAATGAAACTCGGTCTTGACCTGCGTGGCGGCGTTCACTTCCTGATGGAAGTGGATATGGATACCGCGCTTGGCAAGCTGCAGGAACAGAACATCGACAGCCTGCGCAGCGATCTGCGTGAGAAAGGCATTGCGTACACTACCGTGCGTAAAGAAGATAACTACGGCATGAGCATCACGTTCCGCGACAGCGCGGCACGCGACCAGGCTGTAACTTACCTGTCTCAACGTCACCGCGATCTGGTCATCACCTCTCAGGGCAGCAACCAGCTGCGTGCGGTGATGACGGATGCACGTCTGAGCGAAGCGCGTGAATATGCCGTTCAGCAGAACATCAACATTCTGCGTAACCGTGTAAACCAGCTGGGCGTGGCTGAGCCGCTGGTACAGCGTCAGGGTGCTGACCGTATCGTGGTGGAACTGCCGGGTATCCAGGATACCGCGCGTGCGAAAGAGATTCTGGGTGCGACTGCAACCCTGGAATTCCGCCTGGTTAACTCCAACGTCGATCAGTCCGCTGCTGCCTCTGGCCGTATCCCGGGCGACTCCGAAGTGAAACAGACCCGTGAAGGTCAGCCGGTTGTGCTGTACAAACGCGTGATCCTGACCGGTGACCACATCACCGACTCCACTTCTAGCCAGGATGAATACAACCAGCCGCAGGTTAACATCTCGCTGGATAGCGCGGGTGGTAACATCATGTCTAACTTCACCAAGGACAACATCGGTAAACCGATGGCGACCCTGTTCGTGGAGTACAAAGACAGCGGTAAGAAAGACGCCAACGGTCGTGCCGTGCTGGTGAAAGAGGAAGAGGTGATTAACATCGCCAACATCCAGTCTCGCCTGGGTAACAGCTTCCGTATCACCGGTATCAACAACCCGAACGAAGCTCGCCAGCTGTCACTGCTGCTGCGTGCCGGTGCGCTGATTGCGCCAATTCAGATTGTTGAAGAACGTACCATTGGTCCAACCCTGGGTATGCAGAACATCAAGCAGGGTCTGGAAGCATGTCTGGCCGGTCTGGTGGTTTCCATCATCTTCATGATCTTCTTCTACAAGAAGTTTGGTCTGATTGCGACAAGCGCGCTGCTGGCGAACCTGGTGCTGATTATCGGCATTATGTCTCTGCTCCCAGGGGCAACGCTGACCATGCCGGGTATTGCGGGTATCGTTCTTACCCTTGCGGTGGCGGTCGACGCCAACGTACTGATAAACGAACGTATCAAAGAAGAGTTGAGTAACGGTCGCTCTGTGCAGCAGGCGATTGAAGAAGGCTATAAAGGGGCGTTCAGCTCCATCTTCGATGCGAACGTAACAACACTGATTAAGGTTCTTATCCTGTATGCAGTGGGTACTGGCGCGATCAAAGGCTTTGCAATTACAACCGGTATCGGTGTTGCAACGTCGATGTTTACCGCTATTGTCGGCACCCGTGCCATCGTGAACCTGCTGTACGGCGGCAAGCGCGTCAAAAAGCTGTCTATCTGAGGAGTGCGTTGTGGCACAGGAATATACTGTTGAACAATTGAACCACGGCCGTAAAGTCTGGGACTTTATGCGCTGGGACTACTGGGCCTTCGGCATTTCAGGTTTTCTGCTGATTCTGTCCATCGTCATTATGGGCGTGAAAGGCTTTAACTGGGGTCTCGATTTTACCGGTGGTACGGTGATTGAGATTTCCCTGGAAAAACCGGTCGATATGGACCAGATGCGCGAATCGCTGCAGAAAGCGGGCTTTGAAGAGCCGCTGCTGCAGAACTTCGGCAGCAGCCGCGACATCATGGTGCGTATGCCTCCGGTACACGACGCCAACGGCAGCCAGGAGCTGGGTAGCAAGGTTCTGAACGTTATCAACGAATCGACCAGCCAGAATGCGGCAGTGAAGCGTATTGAGTTCGTTGGCCCGAGCGTGGGTGCGGACCTGGCGCAAACTGGCGCGATGGCGCTGATGGTGGCGCTGATTTCCATCCTGATCTACGTTGGCTTCCGCTTCGAGTGGCGACTGGCGGCAGGTGTGGTTATCGCGCTGGCGCACGACGTGGTGATCACCATGGGCGTACTGTCTCTGTTCCATATTGAGATTGACCTGACGATTGTGGCATCCCTGATGTCCGTCATCGGTTACTCACTGAACGACAGTATCGTGGTATCTGACCGTATTCGTGAAAACTTCCGTAAGATCCGTCGCGGTACGCCGTACGAAATCTTCAACGTGTCGTTGACCCAGACGCTGCACCGTACCTTGATCACATCCGGAACGACCTTAATGGTTATCCTGATGCTGTATCTCTTCGGTGGTCCGGTGCTGGAAGGCTTCTCGCTGACCATGCTGATCGGTGTGTCTATCGGTACGGCGTCGTCTATCTACGTCGCGTCCGCACTGGCACTGAAACTCGGCATGAAGCGCGAGCACCTGCTCCAGCAGAAAGTCGAAAAAGAAGGGGCGGATCAGCCGTCAATTCTGCCGTAAGACAGTGTCTTAGACGTTATCGAAATCCCGGTCTGTTGGCCGGGATTTTTTTTATCTGCTCCTGACAAACACTCCTGACAGTATGCTGTCAGGAGCCCTGTCGTAGACTCCTTCTGAACCCAACAACAGGCAGGAGGAAGTATGAAAAGTGTGATTAACTGGTTTGAAATTCCGGTCGCCGATATGGATCGCGCCATCAAATTTTATGAACCGGTAATGCAGGTTACGCTGAAGCGCGAGAAAATGGACGTGGCAGAGCTGGCGATTTTCCCGCACGAAGACCCGGCAACCGGCGGCGCACTGGCGAAGTTTGACGGCATTACGCCGTCGCAGCAGGGCGCTATTATTTATCTGCATACTGACAATCTGGTGGCCACGCTCGATCGTATTGCCTCTGCGGGCGGTGCGTGCGTCTTTGGTCCGCTGGAATTGCCGCGAGGCATTGGCACCATTGCCTTGTTCACCGACAGCGAAGGTAATCGCGTCGGCCTTCATCAACCGGCCTGAGAGCAAAAGAGACGATGACCCGACGCGCTGACCGTTTGTTTCAGATTGTGCAGATCCTGCGGGGCAGGCGTCTGACAACGGCAGCGCATCTGGCGGAGAGGCTTGGCGTCTCCGAGCGCACGGTTTATCGCGATATCCGCGACCTGTCTCTCTCTGGCGTGCCGGTAGAGGGCGAGGCGGGAAGCGGATACCGGCTTCTGTCGGGCTTTGACCTGCCGCCGCTGATGCTGACCAATAAAGAGTCCGAGGCGCTGATGGTGGCAATCCGTCTGCTAAAAACCTGGGGCGGAGAGTCGTTGTCTCGCGAGCTGGAGTCGGCTCAGGAGAAGGTGCTGGCGATCCTGCCCGAGGAGAGCCGACGCAAGGCGGAGCAGACGCGTATATATGCGCCGGATATTGCGCTTCAGCCCCATTCCCGCAGCGGATTTGATGTGATTCATCAGGCGATATCTGCGCAGCGCGTGCTGGCGCTGCATTACCGTGATGAGGCCGGGCAGTTAACCTGGCGTGAGGTGCAGCCGCTTGGGCTGTTCTTCTGGGGGGAGCACTGGCTGTTGGCTGCGTGGTGCGAGCGGCGCGATGACTACCGCTGTTTCCGGCTCGACAGATGCCTCAATATTGTGCAGACGGAGAGGCGGTTTAGCGAGAGTGCGGACAGGTCATTGGCGGATTTTTTGCGCAAGGTGAAGCAGTAAAAAGCCGGGTGGCGAGGTAAAAGCAAAACGGCAACGCGTGTTGCCGTTTTTAGTGTTTGTACCCTCTCCCTGTGGGAGAGGGCCAGGGTGAGGGCATCAGCTCGCACCGTCCCGCACTGATTAGAAGTTATAACCTACAACCAGGTAACCACCCCAACCGGTAGAACGAACGCTGAAATCGCCGTTACCGAAGTTCAGGCTCGCGTCGTCGTTCCACTGACCACCGTTATGCCAGTAACGCGCAACAACAGAGTAGTGCCAGTGATCGTAGTTCAGCGCCAGAATGTGGCTGGAAGCGATGGAGTCGTTGGTGCGCGCTTTCTTACCGTTCAGATCGCGGAAGTCGTTGTCGCCCAGGTCTGAGCCCCAGTCAAAGTTGGTGAAACCGATGTAGCTCAGGTTGCCACCCCACAGCTGGGTGATTGGCACAAAGTATTTCACTTTGAAACGGTAGCCGTCCCACTCGTTTTCGTTCGCGGCGCCGTAGTTCTGCCACTGGTACTTCGCGTACACGTTCATGGACAGGCTCATTGGCAGACCGGTATCGATGTCCGTACCCAGACCCATGTACCAGGTGCTCTGACGACCGGACTTGTTACGGCCCATGTCGTAGATATAGTTGTTTGCGAAGTACCACTCTTTGAACGGACCAAACGCCAGGCTGGTGCCAGTCAGCTTATCAATAGAGAAGCGTGGTTCGATCTCCATGAACAGCGGGGAACCGTGGTTCCAGATACCTTTCGCGTCGGTGTTACCACCGAAGAATACCGGTGCATCCATATAACCATAGAAATCAAACCAGTCTTTCTTGGCGAACGCTTCGTATTCCAGGTAGGTATCGTTGCGGATCTGAGGTCCGAAACGGGTGTGGTAGCTGCCAACCACGTTAACGCTCTGGTGCCACCAGTCGGAGAGGTATTGTGGTTTATCGTTTTCCGCTGCGTTAACAGTGAAAGAGGAGGAGAGTGCCAGTACAGCACCGGCTGCGAGTAATGTTTTTTTCATAATCATGCCACTGATTGAAATTCCCTTCCGGGAGTGAAAAATGCGCGATTTGCGTATCAAAATATTTCGTGTTTCTGCGGAGCCTATTATAGGAATCCTTGCTCACAAAAATATGTGTTGTTTCACATATCTCTCACATGCGTAATCGATTGCGTTCACGTTTGCGTACTTTAAACGGCCGGGATTGTAACGGCAAACATTTATGTTGCCAATCCATACGAAATGTAAATGTTAGCGGAGTGACATTTCACTCCGCTAAAAGAGGAGGTTATTGCGCGGCGGGTTGAATGTCGTGAATGCGGATAAAGCCCAGCTGTTCTGGGGGGAGCCCACTCAGCTGTAGCGGGATATCAACATCGCTCGGAGCCAGCGTGCTGGCGGGGGCGGTGAAGAGTTGGTTCTTCACGTTCACTTCCTGGTAGCTTTCCGTGGTGCCCTGAATCTGGCCCCACTCTACGGTTCCGCTGAACGCGGGAAGCGGATCGTTGGATTCGCCCTGGATGCGTAATGTTGCGCGAGTACCATCGGCATTCGCTGCAACATTCACCAGAGACATCTTTAACGTGCCAATCTGGCTGTTCAGGCGGGCAGGTGTGTTGGCACCTGGCAGCAGATAAACGCCGCTGCTGGACTTCGCATTCAGCGCATTTTGCTGGGTGATTTTCACGGTCTCTTTGTTCAGCTTGTCCATGGCCGCATTGAGCGTGTTCACGCTTTGTTTCATTTCGCGGACTTCAGTTTGCTGTGCACAGGCGCTAAGGGTAAAGAGGCTCCCCACCAGCAGAATTCTCAGGTAACGTCTTGTCATTACGTTTATTTCCTTGAAATAACGGATCGCCTTTATGGTAGCCAGTTTCATTGTGTCTGACATAGATCCTTTGTCTCAAAAAGCTCTTCCTTTGTTGTCAGGCCAGATCAGGGTAAAATGAAAATCAGTTAACCGGATTACAGGGATACCGTATGCATTGCCCATTCTGCTCCGCTGTGGATACCAAAGTCATCGACTCTCGCCTGGTGGGCGAAGGGTCTTCCGTACGCCGTCGCCGACAGTGTCTGGTGTGCAACGAGCGTTTCACGACCTTTGAAGTTGCAGAGCTGGTAATGCCGCGCGTGGTGAAAAGTAACGACGTGCGCGAGCCGTTCAATGAAGAAAAGCTGCGCAGCGGAATGCTGAAAGCCCTCGAAAAACGGCCCGTCAGCGCAGACGATGTCGAAATGGCGTTAAATCACATTAAGTCTCATCTTCGTGGCTTAGGTGAGCGCGAGGTGCCGAGCAAAATGATTGGCAACCTGGTGATGGAACAGCTGAAAAAGCTCGATAAAGTCGCCTATATCCGCTTCGCCTCTGTCTACCGCAGTTTCGAAGATATCAAAGAGTTCGGCGAAGAGATCGCCCGCCTACAGGATTAAGCCCATGCAGGACGAGATGTACATGGCACGAGCCATGAAGCTGGCGCAGCGTGGTCGTTTTACTACCCACCCGAACCCGAACGTGGGGTGCGTTATTGTCAAAGAGGGCGAGATCGTGGGCGAAGGTTATCATCTTCGCGCGGGCGAGCCCCACGCCGAGGTGCATGCCTTGCGCATGGCGGGCGAGAAGGCGCGCGGCGCAACGGCCTACGTTACGCTCGAGCCCTGCAGCCATCACGGGCGTACGCCGCCGTGCTGTGAGGCGCTGATTGCAGCGGGTGTGTCGCGCGTTGTTGCATCAATGCAGGATCCGAATCCGCAGGTGGCCGGACGCGGGCTGTATCGACTCCAGCAGGAAGGCATTGACGTTAGCCACGGGCTGATGATGCAGGACGCGGAAGCGATTAACAAAGGCTTCCTGAAGCGTATGCGTACCGGGTTCCCTTACATTCAGCTCAAGCTGGGCGCCTCGCTGGACGGTCGTACGGCGATGGCAAACGGCGAAAGCCAGTGGATCACCTCGCCGCAGGCAAGGCGCGATGTGCAACGTCTCCGTGCGCAAAGCCATGCTATTCTCACCAGCAGTGAAACCGTTTTGGCTGACGATCCGGCCATGACCGTGCGCTGGGACGAACTGAGTGCCGATACCCAGGCGCTTTACCCGCAGGAGAACCTGCGTCAGCCGCTGCGCATTATTATTGATAGCCAGAACCGCGTGACGCCGGATCACCGCATCGTGCAGCAGCCGGGTGAAACCTGGATTGCCCGCACGAAGGAAGATACGCGTGAATGGCCGGAAGGCGTGCGCAGCATCATGGTGCCGGAGCATAACGGGCATCTGGATTTAGTCGTGCTGATGATGTTGCTCGGCAAGCAGCAGGTCAACAGCATCTGGGTCGAAGCCGGGCCTACGCTCGCCGGTGCGCTCTTACAGGCTGGGCTGGTGGATGAACTGATTGTCTACGTTGCGCCTAAACTGTTAGGGCACGATGCGCGCGGCCTGTTTGTGCTGCCTGGCCTTGAAAAACTGGCCGACGCACCTCAACTCAGATTCAGCGAGATTCGTCCGGTGGGTCCGGATGTCTGCCTCCATTTAACCACAGCGTAATTGCTCCCGAAATAGGGAAGCAGTGCGCAAAGTATTATGATAAAATCCGCCCCCCTGCGGGGCCAAATGAACCCGTAAAGGAAGAGTATGAACATTATTGAAGCTGCTGTAGCTACCCCGGACGCTCGCGTCGCCATCACCATTGCGCGTTTCAACAACTTCATCAACGACAGCCTGCTGGAAGGTGCGATTGACGCCCTGAAACGTATCGGCCAGGTTAAAGATGACAACATTACCGTTGTTTGGGTTCCAGGCGCTTACGAACTGCCACTGGCGGCGGGCGCGCTGGCGAAAACCGGTAAATACGACGCGGTGATTGCGCTGGGTACTGTTATTCGTGGCGGCACTGCGCACTTCGAATACGTTGCGGGCGGTGCAAGCAACGGTCTGGCTCACGTTGCACAGGATGCTGAAATTCCTGTCGCATTCGGCGTGCTGACTACCGAAAGTATTGAACAAGCCATCGAACGTGCTGGCACCAAAGCCGGTAACAAAGGTGCAGAAGCTGCACTGACCGCGCTTGAAATGATCAATGTATTGAAAGCCATTAAGGCCTGATTTTTTTGTAAGGGGAATTCCGTGAAACCTGCTGCTCGTCGCCGCGCCCGTGAATGTGCCGTTCAGGCGCTTTACTCCTGGCAGTTGTCCCAGAACGACATCGCTGATGTTGAATACCAGTTCCTGTCAGAACAGGACGTGAAAGATGTTGACGTTCTGTACTTCCGTGAACTGCTGTCGGGAGTGGCGACTAATAGCGCGTATCTCGATGGCCTGATGAAGCCATACCTGTCTCGCCTGCTCGAAGAGCTGGGCCAGGTGGAAAAAGCAGTGTTGCGTATCGCGCTGTTTGAGCTGTCTAAACGTGATGATGTGCCGTACAAAGTGGCCATCAACGAAGCGATCGAACTGGCGAAAACCTTCGGCGCTGAAGACAGCCACAAGTTTGTAAACGGCGTACTTGATAAAGCAGCACCTGCGATCCGTCCCCACAAAAAGTGATCCGCAAACCGGAGTTCTGCATTGCCTGACGGGCAGTGCGGCTCCGGTTTTTTCTTTTATTTGCTGAGGCATAACGTATGGCATGCGGCGAATTCTCCCTGATTGCCCGTTATTTCGACCGTGTCAGAACCTCTCGTCTTGATGTTGAAACCGGCATTGGCGATGACTGTGCACTTCTCAATATTCCCGAAAAACAGACGCTGGCAATCAGCACCGACACCCTGGTGTGCGGGCGTCATTTCCTGCCCGATATCGATCCTGCCGATCTGGCGTATAAAGCGCTGGCGGTGAACGTTAGCGATCTGGCGGCGATGGGTGCCGATCCTGCCTGGCTGACGCTGGCTCTGACGTTGCCAGAGGTCGATGAAGCCTGGCTGGAAGCGTTTAGCGACGCGCTGTTTGAACAGCTGAATTATTACGATATGCAGCTGATTGGCGGTGATACCACTGCCGGGCCGCTGTCGATGACGCTGGCGATCCACGGCTATGTGCCGCTCGGCCGCGCGCTGAAGCGCTCGGGCGCAAAACCAGGCGACTGGATCTACGTGACCGGTACGCCGGGTGACAGCGCGGCAGGGCTGGCGATCCTTCAGAACCGTTTAACGGTTGGAGATGCTGATGATGCGGCGTATCTGGTGAAGCGCCATCTGCGGCCAACGCCGCGTATTCTGCACGGCCAGGCGCTGCGCGAGCGGGCAAGCTCGGCTATCGATCTCTCTGACGGGCTGATCTCCGATCTCGGGCATATCCTGAAGGCCAGCGGCGTGGGTGCGCGCGTTGACCTGGATCTGTTCCCGCTGTCGGAGCAACTGCTTCGCCATGTCGAACCTGAGCAGGCGCTGCGCTGGGCGCTGTCCGGGGGTGAAGACTACGAACTGTGCTTCACCGTGCCGGAGCTGAACCGTGGAACGCTGGACGTGGCGTTAGCGCATCTCGGCGCGAAATTTACCTGCATCGGGCAGATTATGCCGGAGAGCGAAGGGCTGAAGTTTGTGAAAGACGGTGCGCCCGTTACGCTGGACTGGAAAGGGTACGATCACTTCGCGTGAGTTTGTGCGCTCTGTATTGCCGGGTGGCGCTGCGCTTACCCGGCCTACAAATAGGGTGCGATCGTAGGCCGGGTAAGGCGAAGCCGCCACCCGGCGAGTGTTTACTTAAACCCCACCACCGGATGCTGCTGATACGGCGTCTCAAGCTCGGCAATCTGCTCCGGCGTCAGCGTGATGTCCACCGCATTCAGCAGTTCATCAAGCTGTTCTTCCCGCGACGTGCCGATAATCGGTGCGGCAATCCCGCGTTTGCTCAGCAGCCATGCCAGCGCCACCTGGGCGCGGGTTGCACCGGTATCGTCGGCAATGCCTGCCAGACGCTCGGCAATCAGCGCATCGCTGGCTTCTGTACCGCTATAGAGATTTTTCCCCACTTCATCCGATACCAGGCGAGCCGTGGTTTCGCCCCATGGACGGGTCAGTCGACCGCGCGCCAGCGGGCTCCACGGGATCACCGCCACGCCCTTCTGATGGCACAGCGGCAACATCTCGCGCTCTTCTTCACGGTAGATCAGGTTGTAGTGATCCTGCATGGTGACAAAGCGTGCCCAGCCGTGCTGTGCCTGGAGATCCAGCGCCTGGGCAAACTGCGACGCGTGCATAGACGATGCGCCGATGTAGCGCGCTTTACCGGCTTTCACCACGTCGTTCAGCGCTTCAAGGGTCTCTTCAATGGGGGTGTTGTAATCCCAGCGGTGGATCTGCAGCAGGTCGACGTAATCCATGTTCAGGCGTCTGAGACTGTCATCAATAGAGCGCAGGATCTGCGTGCGAGAAAGGCCTTCCGTCAGATCGCCTGACGGATAGTAGACTTTGGTGGCAACGACGATGTCATCACGGCGGGCAAAATCGCGCAGAGCGCGGCCAACAATCTCTTCGCTGCTGCCGTCGGAGTAGCTGTTGGCGGTGTCAAAGAAGTTAATGCCGCCTTCAATGGCGCGTTTGATAATCGGACGACTGCTCTCTTCCGGCAGCGTCCAGGCGTGGTTTCCCCGATCCGGCTCGCCAAAGGTCATGCAGCCCAGGCAAAGTCGGGAAACCTTAAGGTCCGTTTTTCCTAACGTAGTGTATTGCACGGTTCCGCTCCTGCTATTTTAAACATGAGGTTTAAGCATAGCAGGAGCGGAAAAGGGGGAGGGGTTATGCCAGCCAGCTGCGGATTTTGGCTTCGATACCTGCGGCATCCAGACCAATCGCCGCGCGGGCTTCGTCCTGGGTACCCTGCGGAATGAAATGATCCGGCAGGCCGAGGTTCAGCACCGGAACGGCTTTACGGTTTGCCATCAGCACCTCGTTTACGCCGCTGCCCGCGCCGCCCATGATGGCGTTTTCTTCCAGCGTCACCAGCACGTCGTGGCTTTCCGCCATGCTCAGGATCAGGGACTCATCGAGCGGCTTAACGAAGCGCATATCCACCAGCGTGGCATTCAGCGTTTCGGCCACTTTTGCCGCTTCCGGCATCAGCGTGCCGAAGTTCAGGATCGCCACTTTCTCACCGCGACGCTTCACCAGGCCTTTACCGATCGCCAGTTTTTCCAGCGGCTGAAGTTCAACGCCCAGGGCATTGCCGCGCGGGTAGCGAACCGCGCTCGGACCGTCCTGATAGTGGTAACCGGTAAACAGCATCTGGCGACATTCGTTCTCGTCGCTCGGCGTCATGATCACCATGTCCGGGATGCAGCGCAGGAAAGAGAGATCAAATGCGCCCTGGTGCGTCTGGCCGTCGGCACCCACGATGCCCGCGCGGTCGATAGCAAAAAGCACCGGCAGCTTCTGGATGGCAACGTCGTGAATAACCTGATCGTAGGCGCGTTGCAGGAAGGTGGAGTAAATTGCCACCACCGGCTTGTAGCCACCGATCGCCAGACCCGCCGCAAACGTCACCGCATGCTGCTCGGCGATGGCGACGTCAAAATACTGGTCAGGGTATTTTTTGGAAAACTCGACCATGCCGGAGCCTTCACGCATGGCGGGCGTCACAGCCATCAGCTTGTTGTCTTTGGCCGCGGTTTCACACAGCCAGTCGCCGAAGATTTTCGAATAGCTCGGCATACCGCCGCTGCTTTTTGGCAGACAGCCGCTGGTATGGTCAAATTTCGGCACCGCGTGGAAGGTGATCGGATCTTTTTCCGCCGGTTCGTAGCCACGCCCTTTTTTGGTCATGATGTGCAGGAACTGCGGGCCTTTCAGGTCGCGCATGTTCTTGAGCGTGGTCACCAGCCCCAGTACGTCGTGGCCGTCAACCGGGCCGATGTAGTTAAAGCCCAGCTCCTCAAACAGCGTGCCCGGCACCACCATACCTTTGATGTGTTCTTCGGTACGCTTGAGCAGCTCTTTAATCGGCGGTACGCCGGAAAAGACTTTTTTGCCGCCTTCGCGCAGCGAGGAGTAAAGCTTGCCGGAAAGCAGCTGTGCCAGATGGTTATTCAGCGCACCCACGTTCTCGGAGATCGACATTTCGTTATCGTTAAGGATAACCAGCATGTCCGGCTTGATATCACCCGCGTGGTTCATTGCCTCGAAGGCCATACCCGCAGTGATCGCCCCGTCGCCAATCACGCAGACGGTACGGCGCTGTTTGTTCTCTTTTTCTGCGGCAACGGCAATACCGATACCCGCTGAAATGGAGGTGGAGGAGTGACCGACGCTCAGCACGTCATACTCGCTCTCACCGCGCCACGGGAACGGGTGCAGGCCGCCTTTCTGGCGAATAGTGCCAATTTTATCACGACGACCGGTCAGAATTTTGTGCGGATAGGCCTGATGGCCTACGTCCCAGATAAGCTGATCGAACGGCGTGTTATAGACGTAATGCAGCGCCACGGTCAGCTCAACCGTGCCAAGCCCGGAGGCGAAATGGCCGCTGGAGCGGCTAACGCTGTCGAGCAGGTAGCGACGCAGTTCGTCGCACAGCTTCGGCAGGCTCTCTTTCGGCAACAGGCGTAACTCCTGGGTGGAGTCAACTAACGCCAGTGTCGGGTATTTGGCAATATCAAAACTCATCAAAGGCTCATCGAGATAGGTTGTTTATTTATCACGCTGGATTATGTAGTCCGCTAGCGCTTCCAGTGCCGAGGTATCCAGCGATTGCGCGGCCAGCTGATTTAGCGACTGGCGGGCATCCTCTATCAGGTCCCGGGCTTTACGTTGGGCTTGCTCAAGACCCAGCAGGGCGGGGTAGGTACTTTTGCCAAGCTGCTGGTCCGCACCCTGACGTTTACCCAATGTTGCAGTATCGCCCACCACATCCAGAATGTCATCCTGAACCTGGAATGCCAGACCGATACTTTCTGCGTATCTGTCCAGAATCGGCAGGGCTTTACGCCCGTCTTCACCCGCGCTCAGCGCGCCCAGGCGAACGGCTGCACGAATGAGCGCCCCCGTCTTATGGCGATGAATGCGCTCCAGCTGTTCCAGATTAACCTGACGACCTTCCGCCTCTAAATCCAGTGCCTGACCGCCGCACATCCCGGCGACGCCGCTGGCCATTGCCAGTTCGGAGACCATCGCCAGACGGTCGCGATCGGCCACTTCCGCCATCGGTGCATCGCTTAAAATCGAGAATGCCAGCGTTTGAAGAGCATCCCCCGCCAGAATGGCATTCGCCTCGCCAAACTTAATGTGGCAGGTTGGCTGACCGCGACGCAGATCGTCGTCGTCCATGGCCGGGAGATCGTCGTGGATCAGCGAATAGGCGTGGATGCACTCCACGGCGGCTGCCGGGGCGTCCAGCGTGTTATCGCTGATACCGAACATATTCCCCGTGGCGTACACCAGGAACGGGCGCAGGCGCTTTCCACCCAAGAGTGCGCCATAGTGCATGGCTTCAACCAGTGGAGTGTTCTGAAAAGGCTGCGGTTCAATGAAACGGCGCAGGGCATCATTGGCGCGAACAACGCGCGCCTGAAGCGCGTTAGCAAAATCCATTTACTCGGCGTCCGGTGTGAAAGGCGTGGTTTTCGCGTCTTCGCTGTCGGAAAGCAGGATCTGCACGCGCTGCTCGGCCTGCTGTAGTTTAACCTGCCCCTGGCGCGCCAGCTGCACGCCACGTTCGAATTCGTTGAGCGCGTCTTCCAGCGGGAGATCGCCGCTCTCAAGACGGGTAACTATCTGCTCCAGCTCACTCAGCGCAGTTTCAAAACTGGCCGGTGCGTCGTTCTTCTTCGGCATAGTGAATTGACTCTTATATTCTTCGCCCCATCATGGTAACGGACTCGGGGCAATTATCAAATAACGCGAGCGGCGCGATGGTGGTATACTTGCGCGCCTGGATGCAGCCACGGGTGTGGGCTGCTGTATCATTTTCCATTACAAGCCTTAATACGCTTGCCTAAGAAACATTGCCGCCATGAAGTTTATCATTAAATTGTTCCCTGAAATCACCATCAAAAGCCAATCTGTGCGTTTGCGCTTTATTAAAATTCTCACCGGGAACATTCGTAACGTATTAAAGCACTACGACGAAACGCTCGCCGTGGTGCGTCACTGGGACCACGTGGAAGTGCGCGCCAAAGACGAAAACAAACGTCTTGATATTCGCGACGCGCTGACCCGTATTCCGGGGATCCACCATATCCTTGAAGTGGAAGATGTTCCATTCAGCGATATGCACGACATCTTCGAAAAAGCGCTGGTTCAATATCGCGATCAGATCGAAGGCAAAACCTTCTGCGTGCGCGTTAAGCGTCGCGGCAAGCACGAATTCAGCTCCATTGAAGTGGAACGCTACGTGGGCGGCGGTCTGAACCAGCACGTCGAAACGGCGCGCGTGCGTCTGACCAACCCGGACGTGACCGTGAACCTGGAGATCGAAAACGATCGCCTGCTGCTGGTAAAAGGGCGCTATGAAGGCATCGGTGGCTTCCCAATCGGCACTCAGGAAGACGTATTGTCGCTGATCTCCGGCGGGTTCGACTCCGGCGTCTCCAGCTATATGCTGATGCGTCGCGGCTGTCGCGTACACTATTGTTTCTTCAACCTGGGCGGCGCGGCGCATGAAATCGGCGTTCGTCAGGTGGCGCATTACCTGTGGAACCGCTTCGGCAGCTCCCACCGCGTGCGTTTTGTGGCGATCAACTTCGAACCCGTGGTCGGCGAAATCCTCGAAAAAGTGGACGACGGCCAGATGGGCGTGGTGCTGAAGCGCATGATGGTACGTGCGGCGTCTAAAGTGGCTGAACGCTACGGCGTGCAGGCGCTGGTGACCGGTGAAGCGCTGGGCCAGGTTTCCAGCCAGACGCTGACCAACCTGCGTCTGATCGACAACGTGTCTGATACGCTGATCCTGCGTCCGCTGATCTCCCACGATAAAGAGCACATCATCGATCTGGCGCGCGAAATCGGCACCGAAGATTTTGCCCGCACCATGCCGGAATACTGCGGCGTGATCTCAAAAAGCCCAACCGTGAAAGCGGTGAAGGCGAAGATCGAAGCGGAAGAAGAGCACTTCGATTTCGGCATTCTGGAAAAAGTGGTGGCGGAAGCGTCCAACATTGATATCCGCGAGATTGCCCAGCAGACCGAGCAGGAAGTGGTTGAAGTGGAAACCGTGAGCGGTTTCGGTGCTAACGATGCGATTCTGGATATCCGCTCTATCGACGAGCAGGATGACAAGCCGTTGAAGGTTGAAGGCGTGGACGTGGTTTCTCTGCCGTTCTACAAGCTGAGCACCAAGTTTGGCGATCTCGACCAGAGCAAAACGTATCTGCTGTGGTGTGAGCGCGGGGTGATGAGCCGCCTGCAGGCGCTGTATCTGCGCGAGCAGGGCTTTGCGAATGTGAAGGTGTATCGCCCGTAGTTTCTCGCCCGGTGGCGCTTCGCTTACCGGGCCTACGGTACCGTGCATTTGTAGGCCGGGTAAGGCGCAGCCGCCACCCGGCTTTTTTATTCGTAATAATTATAAATCCCCGCTGGCATCACCAGCGACGATGCCACTTCGTACGCTTTCTCGCGTCCGACAAGCAGGTCAATAATCTTCAGCGCAAAATCAATCGCGGTGCCTGGCCCCTGGCTGGTGAGCAGGTTGACGCGCGGATCCCAGACCACGCGTTTATCCACCCAATGCTCTTCAGGGATCGTATCCTTAAGCCCAGGGAAGCCGGTCATGTTGCCGATGGGAAAGATATCGTGCGGCACCAGAACCGTTCCTGCTGCGGCACAGATAGCCGCGACGATGCGGCCGGATAAATGAAACTGACGCACGGTTTCAACCAGCAGCGGGCTGTCGCGAAAACATTCCGCACCTTTCAGGCCGCCGGGCAGGACGATGATGTCGTAATCTCCGTCAGCCACCTGTACCAGCGGTGCATCTGCCAGGATTTTCACCCCGCGTGAACAGGTGATTGCCAGATTACCGTCGCTGGCGACGCTGGCGGTGGTGACCTTAATGCCGCCACGCACCATCAAATCGATAGTGGTGACGGCTTCCATCTCTTCGCTACCAGGGGCGAGGCAAATCAGTGCTGACGCGCTCATATTCACTCTCCTTACGTTTAACCAGGTCATACAGTCGGGCGTTTTCCGGCACCGCGATGCCGTGCGCGCGGGCGCGTTTTAGCAGATAGCCAGTGATGTAGTCGATCTCCGTGTGGCGTAAAGCCCGAACGTCCTGCAGCATCGAGGAGATATTTTCTGCCGTACTATCAATAACCTGCTCGACATAATAACGTAAATCATCTGCCGAGGTATGCAGGCCTTCACGTTCAATCACCGAGGCGACTTCTTCACACAGCGCGGCAATCTCCTGAGGATGGTTTTTTAGCTCACCGTTCGGGCAGTCCCACAGCGCCGTCAGTGGGTTGATCACGCAGTTCACCGCCAGTTTGCGCCACAGCTGAGGGCGGATGTTGTTGTGCCAGGCGACGTCTGGCAGCACTTTCTGTAACACGTCCGCCAGATAACTGTAGTCGCCGTCCTGCTCGCGGGCCGGACCGATATGGGTCACGCCGCTCGCAACATGCACGATGATATTGCCATCGCGCCGCGCCGCCTGAGTCGTGGTGGCCATCAGCAGCGGCTGCGTGATGCTCTTGAGTTCATCAATGGTTCCCATGCCGTTATGCAGCAGCAAAATGGGGGCTGTGGGGGGGAGCTGCGCGGCCAGCGCTTTTACCGCATCGGAAACCTGCCACGCCTTGAGCGTCACCAGCAGCAGGTCGCTTTGCGCAAGGAAATCAGGATCATTGGCGGTAAGGGATTCGTTAAAGATACTTCCGTCTTCATCAATCAGGTTTACACTGCAATAGGGCTGGGGCACGCGCAGCCAGCCCTGTACCTCATGTCCGTGCTTACATAGCGCGGTCAGCCATAGCTGACCCAGGGCTCCGCAACCGAGCACTGTAATTTTCATTGTTCCTCCTCACCTGCAACTGCGCCAGGTGTTACGGCCTAAGTATAGCGCCGTCGACTATGCTTTTGAGTTATGCCTTGTTGCGGGTATTATGCAACGCAACAAAAATGAAGGGAGAAGAAAAGATGCCATCTTTCGATATTGTTTCCGAAGTTGATATCCAGGAAGTGCGTAACGGCGTGGATAACGCAAGCCGTGAAGTTGAGTCACGTTTCGATTTCCGTGGCGTTGAGGCGACGTTTGAGCTGAACGACGCAAATAAGACTATTAAGGTGCTGAGCGAGTCTGATTTCCAGGTCAATCAGCTGCTCGACATTCTGCGCGCCAAGCTGTTAAAGCGCGGCATTGAAGGTACCTCGCTGGACGTGCCGGAAGAGTTTGTCCACAGCGGCAAAACCTGGTTCGTGGAAGCGAAGCTGAAGCAGGGCATTGAGAGCGCGGTGCAGAAGAAGATCGTGAAGCTCATCAAAGACAGCAAGCTGAAGGTGCAGGCGCAAATCCAGGGCGAAGAGATTCGTGTGACCGGGAAATCTCGCGACGACCTGCAGGGCGTGATGGCGCTGATCCGCGGCGGCGATCTGGGACAGCCGTTCCAGTTCAAAAACTTCCGCGATTAAGACAAAAATGCCCGGTTCAACCGGGCATTTTTTTAAGCTTTCAGGGCCTGCTCCACCTCGAAGCGGTTGGTCACCTTGCTGTCTATTTTAACGTAAGCGCTACGTTCCTCCGGAACTATCAGCACTTCAGTCACGCCTTCTTTTGCTTCCAGACGCTGTTTGAGCGCATCACTGACGTCGACCTCTTCCGGAATTTCCACGCGCAGGCTGCTCACGTAGCGCGGCTCTTTCATGGTACTGGCAACCAGCAGCCAGACCATCGCCAGCAGCGCACCGGCGAGAAACACGGTTTGCGAATCAAACAGGCCGTCCACCCAGCCGCCGAGCGAGCCGCCAATGGCAACCCCGATGAACTGGCTGGTGGAGTAAATGCCCATTGCAGTACCCTTATAGCCCGCCGGAGATTCTTTACTGATAAGCGACGGCAGCAGCGCTTCCATCAGGTTAAACGCCAGGAAGAACAGCTGTACGCCAGCAACCAGTTCCCAGAAGTGCGGGCCGGAGCCCCAGAGCACGATCTCGGCAACCAGCAGCAACGCCACGCAGCCCACGAAAACGCGCTTCATCTTGCGCTTCACTTCGGCGTAGATGATAAACGGCACCACGGAGACAAATGAGATCAGCATCGTCACCAGATAGATTTTCCAGTGCTCGGCGGCAGGGAAGCCCGCAGCGGCAAGCTGGCCGGGCAGGGCGACGAAGGTGGACATCAGCAGAATGTGCAGGCACATAATACCGAAGTTCAGCTTGAGCAGGCGCGGCTCGACAATCACCTTGCTGAAGCAGCCTTTCACCATTCCGGATTCACGGTTCAGAACGTGGTTTTTGCTGTCCGGCACCACCCACAGCGTAAGCGCGATCCCGATGGTCGCCAGCACGGCAATCATCCAGAACAGGGCGTGCAGCCCCAGTTTGTGGGTGATGATAGGGCCGAGCACCATCGCAATCGCAAACGTCACGCCAAAGCTGACGCCGATAAAGGCCATTGCCTTGGTGCGGTTCTGCTCGCGGGTGAGATCTGACAGCAGCGCCATCACGGCGGCGGCAATCGCGCCGGAGCCCTGCAGGGCGCGGCCAAGAATAATTCCCCAGATGGAGTGGGAGAGGGCGGCAATTACGCTACCAAATACAAAGACCAGCAGACCGCCGACAATCAGTGGTTTACGACCAACGCGGTCTGAGAGCAGACCAAAGGGGATCTGAAAAACCGCCTGCGCCAGTCCGTAGATGCCAATGGCCAGACCAATCAGCGCTTCGCTGGCTCCCTGTAGCGCCATGCCGTACGTGGTCAGAACAGGCAGGACCATAAACATGCCAAGCATCCGTAGCGAGAAAACAGTCCCTAAACCCCAGGTCGCGCGTAGCTCGCCCGGCGTCATTTTATAATCGTTCATTGCCACCTCAGTTCAAAAGCAGGCCATAGTGTAGTGCGGGGAAGGGGCGGGGTAAATAAAGGGTTATTTAACAAATATTACATGCGTTATTAATGGATTCAGTGAATAAAAAAGGGTGCCGAAGCACCCCTTTATTCACCTGTTTTGGCTTACCAGACGTAAGTCAGCAGGTTGTGTGAATCCGGCACCATGAAGTCCACGGACATCATCACGGACAGCGAGGTGATGGCCACAATCGAGAACACAAACAGTTTGCGCGCCCAGACTTTGTCATCTTCCACTTTGTAACCGCGCAGCGCCATGCCGAGCCACCAGACGCTCACTGCAGCCGCCACCACCAGATATTTATACCCGGCGTAGCCGCCCAGAGAGAGCATCAGCGTTGCCACAGCAAAGGCGATGATGTAGAGCGTGATGTGGTTCTTGGCAACGGAAATGCCCTTCACGACCGGCAGAACCGGAATGTTCGCTGCCTGATAATCCTTAAAGCGGAAAATCGCGATGGCATAGGAGTGCGGCATCTGCCACAGGCTAAAGATAGCCAGCAGGATCAGCGCACCGCTGTCGAACTCGTTCGTGACTGCGCAGTAGCCAATCACCGGCGGCGCAGCGCCGGAGAGAGAACCAATCAGCGTGCCGTAGACGGAGTGACGCTTCATATACAGGCTGTAGACGCCCACATACACCACGAACCCCATCACCCCCAGCCAGCAGGCCAGCGGGTTAGCACCAAACCACAGCAGCATAAAGCCAGCAATACCCAGCAAGGTGGCGTACACCAGCGAGACGGAAGGGGCGATCAGGCCTTTCACCAGCACCCGATTTTTGGTCCTTTCCATCTTCTTGTCGATATCCATGTCGATGTAGTTGTTAAATACACAACCGGACGCAACAACCAGTGACACACCGACCAGCGTGTAGATAAAGAGGGTGTAATCAATGCTGCCCTTAGAGGCCAGCAGGAACCCTCCGATCACGGAGATCAGGTTGCCAAAGATGATGCCTGGTTTCGTTACTTGCAGGTATTGCTTAAACATACTCGCCGCTCTTAGTGAACCATCATGTTGTAGTTAAGGTTCCACATAATCCAGATGGAACCGACTACCAGGATAGCGATGATAATCACGGTAAAGATAAAGGCCGTCATATTCCAGCCTTCATCGGACTTGGTGTTCATGTGCAGGAAGCAAACCAGATGCACCAGAATCTGAATCACAGCGGTTACCAGGATTGCGCCCAGGATAACCGGCTTAGACGCAGAACCGTTCATCACCATCCAGAACGGGATCACCGTCAGGATGATCGACAGGATGAAACCTGTCATGTAGGTTTTTACGCTGCCGTGGGAAGCGCCATGATCGTTTGAATGACTCATTACATCGCCCCCATCAGATAGACAACAGAGAACACACAGATCCATACCACGTCCAGGAAGTGCCAGAACAGGCTCAGGCACATGATACGGGTACGGTTAGTGCTGGTCAGGCCGCGACGGGATACCTGGAACATCAGTACCGCCATCCAGATCAGACCAGAGGTCACGTGCAGACCGTGAGTACCGACCAGCGCGAAGAACGCGGACAGGAAGCCACTGCGATCCGGACCGAAACCTTCCATGATCAGGTGATGGAATTCATAGATTTCCATCCCGATAAATCCAGCACCAAACAACCAGGTTAACGCCAGCCAGGAGACAACCTGGCTCTTGTTGTTTTTGTACATGGCGATAGCCGCCATGCCGTAGGTGATGGAGCTGAATAACAGCAGTGCGGTTTCAACCAGAACGAACGGCAGTTCAAAGATGTCCTTACCGGTCGGGCCGCCCGCTGTGCCGTTCACCAGAACGGCATAGGTTGCGAACAGACAGCAGAACAGAATGCAGTCGCTCATCAGGTAGATCCAGAAACCGAAGACTTTCATCGGTCCTGTATCGTGGTGCGCATGGTCAGCATGCGCGTGGGCAGTTGAGTGCGCCAGAGTATCAGTTGCCATTTTTCAGCCCCGCTTTAGAAATCTCGTCGAAATGCTGATTTTCCAGCTTTTCAACTTCACGGACTGGTACGTAGTAGTCCACGTCCTCGTCAAAGCTCTTCACAATCCAGCTGATTACGATGCCGGCGAAGCCAACAATCGCCATCCACCAGATGTGCCAGATCATTGCGAAACCAAATACCGTTGCGAATGCGGCAATCACGATGCCCGCGCCGCTGTTTTTCGGCATGTGGATCTCTTCGTAATGAGCAGGTTGCTTGTACGCTTCACCTTTTTCTTTCATTTCCCAGAATGCGTCGCGTTCATGGATCTGCGGCACAACGGCAAAGTTATAGAACGGCGGTGGAGAAGAGGTCGCCCACTCCAGCGTACGGCCACCCCATGGGTCACCGGTCAGGTCACGGTTCTGGTCGCGGTCGCGAATAGACACATAGAACTGAATCAGCTGAGACGCGATACCACAGGCAATCAGCACTGCGCCGCCCGCTGCAACCATCAGCATTGGGTGGAACTGCGGATCGATCTGCTGGCTCAGACGACGGGTCATGCCCATGAAGCCCAGCACGTACAGCGGCATAAATGCGACGAAGAAGCCGATGATCCAGAACCAGAACGCGCGTTTACCCCATTTTTCGTTCAGCGTGAAGCCGAACGCTTTTGGCCACCAGTAGGTTACGCCAGCGAAGCAGCCGAAGACTACGCCACCGATGATAACGTTATGGAAGTGCGCAATCAGGAACAGACTGTTGTGCAGCACGAAGTCAGCACCCGGTACCGCCAGCAGTACGCCGGTCATCCCACCTACGGAGAAGGTCACGATGAAGCCGATGGTCCACAGCATCGCTGAGTGGAACACGATACGGCCCTGGTACATGGTGAACAGCCAGTTGAAGATCTTCACCCCGGTAGGGATGGCGATAATCATGGTCGTAATACCGAAGAAGGCGTTTACGTTCGCGCCCGCACCCATGGTGAAGAAGTGGTGCAGCCAAACGATGAACGACAGAACGGTAATACAGACGGTTGCCCACACCAGAGAGGTGTAACCAAACAGACGTTTACGCGAGAAGGTTGCCGCGATTTCGGAGAACACACCGAAGACCGGCAGAACAAGGATGTACACTTCCGGGTGACCCCAGGCCCAAATCAGGTTGATGTACATCATCATGTTGCCACCCATATCATTCGTGAAGAAATGGGTGCCCAGGTAGCGGTCCAGGGTCAGCAGCGCGATGGTGACAGTCAGAATTGGGAATGAAGCAATAATCAGGATGTTGGCGCACAGAGATGCCCAGGTAAATACCGGCATCTTGAACATGGTCATGCCAGGGGCACGCATCTTGATAATGGTCACGAAGAAGTTGATACCGGTCAGGGTCGTACCGACACCGGAGAGCTGAAGCGCCCAAATCCAGTAGTCGACGCCAACGCCCGGACTGTACTCAATTCCCGACAGCGGCGGGTACGCCAGCCAGCCGGTCTGAGCAAATTCGCCCACACCCAGTGACAGGTTAACCAGGATAACGCCGACAACCGTGAACCAGAAGCTCAGGTTGTTCAGGAACGGGAACGCCACGTCGCGCGCGCCGATTTGCAGCGGAACGACAACGTTCATCAGACCGATAACCAGCGGCATCGCCACGAAGAAGATCATGATAACGCCGTGGGCGGTAAAGATCTGATCGTAGTGGTGCGGCGGCAGGAAGCCGGCTTCACCCGCCGAGGCGAGCGCCTGCTGGCTACGCATCATGATCGCATCCGCAAAGCCACGAATTAACATGACGATACCGACGATGCAGTACATGATGCCGAGTTTTTTGTGGTCAACCGAAGTCAGCCACTCATTCCACAGGTAGCTCCACTTACCGAAGTAAGTGATCAAGCCCAGTAAGGCTGCGCCACCGATGATAATTGCAGCCACCGTAACCACGATAATGGGTTCGTGGTAGGGCACTGCATCCAGTGTCAATTTTCCGAACATTTTCTTCCTCGGCCCCTTAGTGAGCGGTTTCCGCGTGGCTCATGTCCATGCCTTCCATACCTTCGTGCGCGCTGTGCTCGCCTTCAGGCTGGGTCATGTCCATGCTCTTGCCGTGATCCATAAATTTGCCAATAACGTCTTTAAACAAATCTGGTTTCACGTTAGAGAAGTACTCCACCTTGTTGTATTCGCTAGGCGTAGCCACTTTTTCGAACGCCGCCATGTCAGACATGGTGTTTGTAGACTGCTTCGCTTTTTCAACCCACTGGTCGAAAGCGGCACGGTCTGGCGTTGCGATAGCTTTGAACTTCATACCTGAGAAGCCCGGGCCGCTATAGCTGGCGGAGATACCATCATAGGTGCCTGCTTCATTCGCGATCAGGTGCAGGTTAGTCTGCATACCGGCCATCGCGTAAATCTGGCTACCCAGACGCGGGATGAAGAAGGAGTTCATTACGGAGTTGGAGGTCACTTTGAACTGAACCGGAGTGTTCGCCGGGAAGGCGATTTCATTCACGGTAGCAATGCCCTGCTCTGGATAGATGAAGAACCATTTCCAGTCCATGGAGACCACTTCAATGGTAATAGGTTTCTCATCGTGAACCAGCGGTTTGCTTGGCTCAAGTGCGTGAGTGGTTTTCCAGGTCAGAACGGCAAGGAACAGGATGATCAGAATAGGTACCGTCCAGACCACAGCTTCCACTTTATTGGAGTGTGACCAGTTAGGGCTATACTTCGCATCTTTATTGCTCGCACGATACTTCCAGGCGAAACCAACTGCCATCAAAATGGCTGGAATAACCACAATCATCATCAGGCCAAATGCCGTCAGAATCAGTGAACGTTGTTCCAGTCCAATCTGTCCTTTGGGGTCTAGTAGTGCAGAATCGCAGCCACTGAGTAATACAGTGCCCGCGAATAATGACAACCATCCCAAACTTTTATTGTATTTCCCGAGTCTCATTTAACGACCTCAATTCCACGGAGTCTGGTGGCGTTTAAAGTGTGGGGGCATTTTACGGGAAGGTTACATTACTGTAAACATCATTAGGCCTGTGTCAGGAAGGTGTTACTGGGTTCTGCCGCACATGTCACAAGTGTTGCAAATTATGTCGCTTTTTAAGACATAAGCCGCATGGCGCGGGCTTTATAACGAAAGGACCCCCAAGCATACCCTAAAAGGGGCAATTGGTATAACCATTGTTAAAAATACACAAAAAATTAACAATTAATTATCAATAAAAAGACAACTAAAAAACGAAAATTCAATGTTTCAAATGCTGAATCGTTTAATGAGAAAATAGAGTTTGGAATTGACTCCAATAATTTCCAGAAGCTATCCCGCACAAAACAACAAATATTTTTTTTCGCGATTGTCGGTTATTCCACCGTTATAATTTCACTTCGTGATTACAACGGGAAATAACCTTTCGTTTTTTTCTTCAGCTCATCTGCGTTTTGCGCAATGCCAGAAAATCGAGAAGTCCCCCGATCAGGATCCCGGCGATGGCGAGCAGGGCACCCACGTCGAGCAGGAGCGTTTCAAGCGGGAGCGTCAGAGAGGTGGTTGCATTAATGATGAGTACGACAAGCCACAATCCCAGCGCAAGGCACCCCACCGTTAACAACCGTAAGGCAAAACGGTAGGCGCGGTGATATTCGGTACGCGGCATAAAGTGTTCAGTACGCTGGGTATATTCCAGCGTCTGACGACACACCAGCAGCAATAAAATCCCCGGCACGGCGGCAACCACCGAGAAGAGATAAAATGTCGGCCAGCCGTGGGCTTCAACGAACCAGCCTGCAATGGGGCCGACGTAAACGCGGCCCACGGCGGAAAGTGCTGAAAGCAGGGCAAACTGCGTGGCGGAAAATGATTTGTTGCACAGGGTCATCAGGAGGGCGACAAAGGCTGCCGTTCCCATTCCGCCGCAGAGGTTTTCAAAGAACACGGCTGCCGCCATGCTGATCGTATGCTTATCGGAAATCGACAGCAGCCAGTAGCCCGCGTTCGACGCCCCTTGCAGGATGCCGAAGATCAGCAGGGCGCGGAACAGCGTCAGCCGCTGCATCAACACGCCGCCGTACAAGGCGCCGACGATAGTTGCAAACAGTCCCAGCGTTTTATTCACCACGCCAACTTCCCCGGCATCAAAACCGACGCCGCGTATGAGGAAGGTCGTGGTCAGACTCATGGCAAAGGCATCGCCGAGCTTATACAGGACAATCAGCAGCAAAATCAGCCAGGCATTGTTACGGCCAAAGAAATCACGCAGTGGTTCAGCGACGGCCTGCTCCAGCGAGCGTGGAACCGGGATCACATCGCTCGGTTCAGGCGCGAACAGGGTGGCAATAATGCAGGGGATCAGCAATGCGGCCATCAGCCAGTACATGCCCTGCCAGCCGAGATAGCGGTCAGCAAGCCACAGTGCGAGTCCACCGGAAACCAGCATGCCCAGTCGATAGCCCAGCACGCTGATGGCGGCACCCGCACCACGCTCTTCCGCAGGCAACACGTCCGTTTTCCAGGCATCGAACACGATATCCTGCGACGCGGAACAGAAGGCAATCACCACCGCAAGCGCCGCCATCCAGCGCAATTGCGTGGACGGTTCGAGGAAGCCCATAGCGGCAATGGCCAGCAGTAACAGCACCTGCGTCATGACCAGCCAACCGCGACGCCGCCCGAGGAACGGCGGCGTATAACGGTCCATCACCGGAGACCAGAGGAACTTAAAGACATAAGCCTGGCCGACAAGCGAGAAGAAGCCGATGGTTTTGAGATCGATATTCTCGACGGTCATCCACGCCTGTAAGGTGCCGGAGGTGAGCGCGAGGGGTAAACCGGAGGCGAAACCGAGGATCAGCAGAATGGCTGATTTCGGTTGCTGGAAAATGCGTAAGTAGTGACTGGACATGTTTTTATTGAAACTGACCCGGCTAAGCGCCGGGTCAGTGCGCAGAATTAACGAGCGTTCTGCTTGATGAAGTCATGAATGCTGGTGTCCTGCGCCATATCGGCGATGGTATCAGTCAGCACGCTGTTTACCGCGTTAGCAATGTTCTGGTTGGATGCCTGGAACGCACCTTCAACAGAGTAGCTGGCGCGGTAATTTTTGGTCATCTTGTTGCCGTTTTTCGCGGTAGCAATGATGGCGATATCCGCTTTGGTCGCGATGTTGTAGCGCACGTTACCCTGGGAGACGTCAGCGTACAGGTTGTTCACGATGATTTGCAGATCAACCGCGCCGCTTGGCCCAATCATATAACCGCGAGAGGTCATCTGCTTCTCGAGCACTTCCTGCAGCAGGAAGCGCAGGTCGCGGGAGGCGGTCAGCGTAACCTGCTGGTTATCGCGGGTCACTTTTGCCAGCGCCTGGTCCTGACGCTGATCGGCACCGTTAATGCTCACGGTCACACCCATCAGGCTTGGATCCTGCTGAGGCAGGGTAATTTTTGGTGACACATCAATAGTCGTTGGCGGGGTTGCGCAGCCTGCCAGCATAAAAAGTGCTACCAACGGAAAGAAGAGTTTTTTTAACATTTTCAGGTTCTCAACGAATCGTAAGCATATAAAGAGAAAAATTGTCGCCATCATAACATCGCTAACGGCGAGGGGAAGTGGTCAACGCATGTAAATTCATCGCCTTGTCCGAAAACTGACCAGTTCACCGTTTTTCTCAATCCGTGTATGACAAAACGTATGAGCCTCACAGTGAACTTCATTCGTTTGAATGAGAAAATCAGACGAAAGCTAAATATTTGTTGTCAAGGTGTAATGGAAACGGTAAAAGCGGCTAACATTTAAAGGGATGGGTGACATCCTGGCGTTGTCGGAGGAGTAATTTCATGATGATACGTGAGCAGATAGAAGATAAATTAAGGGCAGCGTTCAACCCTGTGTTTCTCGAAGTTGTCGACGAAAGCTATCGTCATAACGTACCGGCGGGTTCTGAAAGCCACTTTAAAGTGGTTCTGGTCAGCGATCGTTTCCTGGGAGAGCGTTTCCTGAACCGACATCGCTTGATCTACAGTACCCTGACGGAAGAACTCTCCACAACCGTACATGCGCTGGCGCTGCACACCTACACCATTAAGGAATGGGAAGGCCTGCAGGATACGGTATTCGCATCACCGCCTTGTCGCGGCGCAGGCACCATAGCCTGATAAATCGGATTTGCAACGGTTGGAGCTTTTCCAGTATGTTGCTTGCAGATTTCCTCAAAACGGCCTCCGGGCCGTTTTGTTTTGTCTGAGTTTTGAGCGGATGGTGCGATTTTAAGGCTAAAAATAGCCTTAAAGTGTGAAAAAAGCCGCAGCAACATGCCCCAACCGTTCTCGACTCACCTAAGTGATGCCGCTATAATGCCGCGTCTTATTGAATGTCTTCGGGATGATTCTGGCGACAGGGAATGTGAATCTGCACTAAGAGAGCATCCCGGTAAAACAGACAGATTCAGAGTTGACCGAGCACTGTGATTTTTTTGAGGTAACAAGATGCAAGTTTCAGTTGAAACCACTCAAGGCCTTGGCCGCCGTGTAACGATTACTATCGCTGCTGACAGCATCGAAACTGCTGTGAAAAGCGAGCTGGTCAACGTAGCAAAAAAAGTACGTATTGACGGCTTCCGCAAGGGCAAAGTACCAATGAATGTTGTTGCTCAGCGTTATGGCGCTTCCGTGCGTCAGGATGTGCTGGGTGAACTGATGAGCCGCAACTTTATTGATGCGATCATCAAAGAAAAAATCAATCCGGCCGGCGCGCCGAACTACGTTCCAGGCGAATACAAACTGGGCGAAGACTTCACCTACTCCGTAGAGTTCGAAGTGTACCCAGAAGTTGAGCTGAAAGGTCTGGAGTCTATCGAAGTTGAGAAACCTGTTGTTTCCGTGACTGACGAAGACGTTGACGGCATGCTGGACACCCTGCGCAAGCAGCAGGCGAACTGGAAAGAGAAAGAAGGCGCTGTTGACGCTGAAGACCGCGTTACCATCGACTTCACCGGTTCTGTAGACGGCGAAGAGTTCGAAGGCGGCAAAGCGTCTGACTTCGTACTGGCAATGGGCCAGGGTCGTATGATCCCAGGCTTCGAAGACGGTATCAAAGGCCACAAGGCTGGCGAAGAGTTCACTATCGACGTGACCTTCCCGGAAGAATACCACGCTGAAAACCTGAAAGGTAAAGCAGCGAAGTTCGTCATCAACCTGAAGAAAGTGGAAGAGCGCGAACTGCCAGAACTGACGGAAGAATTCATCAAGCGTTTCGGCGTGGAAGATGGTTCTGTTGCTGGCCTGCGTACCGAAGTGCGTAAGAACATGGAGCGCGAGCTGAACGGCGCTGTGCGTAACCGTGTGAAATCTCAGGCGATTGACGGTCTGGTGAAAGCGAACGACATCGACGTTCCTGCTGCCCTGATCGACAGCGAAATCGACGTACTGCGCCGTCAGGCTGCACAGCGTTTCGGTGGCAACCAGCAGCAAGCGATGGAACTGCCACGCGAGCTGTTCGAAGAGCAAGCGAAACGCCGCGTTGTTGTTGGCCTGCTGCTGGGCGAAGTGATTCGTACCCACGAGCTGAAAGCTGACGAAGAGCGTGTGAAAGGCCTGATCGAAGAGATGGCTTCTGCATACGAAGATCCATCAGAAGTGATCGAGTTCTATGGTAAGAACAAAGAGCTGATGGACAACATGCGCAACGTCGCACTGGAAGAGCAGGCTGTTGAAGCGGTACTGGCGAAAGCTAAAGTGTCCGAGAAAGCGACCTCTTTCAACGAACTGATGAACCAGCAGGCGTAATTTCGCCCCAACGGTTTAAAGTTTGAACAAAAACCCGTTGCCTTTTGGCGACGGGTTTTTTTTATCACACCAATAGCCCAGGAAGAGTGCTAAAACGCCCTTTCAGTGTTAGCGTAACAACAAAAGGTTGTTATGCTTGAAATAGGGCAATGTGAACCCCATAAGTATGGAATCACGATGAATGAGACTGGCTGATAATCCGTCCATAAGGTTACAATCAGTACAGCAGGTGTTTTCAATTTAGATCCAGGAGACGGAAATGTCATACAGTGGCGAACGAGATAACTTTGCACCCCATATGGCTCTGGTGCCAATGGTTATTGAACAGACCTCACGTGGTGAGCGTTCTTTTGATATCTATTCCCGTCTGCTCAAGGAACGCGTTATCTTTCTGACCGGCCAGGTGGAAGACCACATGGCTAACCTGATCGTGGCGCAGATGCTGTTTCTGGAAGCGGAAAACCCAGAAAAAGACATTTACCTGTACATTAACTCCCCTGGTGGCGTGATTACCGCAGGTATGTCCATTTATGACACCATGCAATTCATCAAGCCTGATGTAAGCACTATCTGTATGGGTCAGGCTGCATCTATGGGCGCATTCCTGTTAACTGCAGGGGCGAAGGGTAAGCGTTTCTGCCTGCCTAATTCCCGCGTGATGATTCACCAGCCACTGGGTGGTTACCAGGGCCAGGCGACGGATATCGAAATCCACGCCCGAGAAATTCTGAAAGTTAAAGCGCGCATGAATGAACTTATGGCGCAGCATACGGGTCAACCACTCGAGCAGATCGAGCGCGATACCGAGCGCGATCGCTTCCTCTCTGCTCCAGAGGCAGTTGAGTACGGCTTAGTCGACTCCGTGTTAACCCATCGTAATTGATGCCCGCGACGCGAGTGTGCCGCTATACTAAAGTAGGGCGGCACGCTGCTTTAAGCAGCTTGCGTCTGAGATTGGCATTTGCGTCGTCATGTGCGGCACAAAGAACTTAAAAAGAGGTTTGGACTCATGACAGATAAACGCAAAGATGGTTCGGGCAAACTGCTGTACTGCTCTTTTTGCGGCAAAAGCCAGCATGAAGTGCGTAAACTGATTGCCGGGCCGTCCGTGTATATCTGCGATGAATGTGTCGATTTATGTAACGACATCATTCGCGAAGAGATTAAAGAAGTTGCGCCACACCGTGAGCGTAGCGCGTTGCCAACGCCGCATGAAATTCGTCATCACCTTGACGACTACGTCATCGGCCAGGAGCAGGCCAAGAAAGTGCTGGCAGTGGCGGTATACAACCACTACAAACGTCTGCGTAACGGCGATACCAGTAACGGTGTGGAACTGGGCAAAAGCAACATTCTGCTGATTGGCCCAACCGGCTCCGGTAAAACGCTGCTGGCCGAAACGCTGGCGCGTCTGCTGGATGTTCCGTTTACCATGGCTGATGCCACCACCCTGACCGAAGCCGGTTATGTGGGTGAAGACGTTGAAAACATCATCCAGAAACTGCTGCAGAAGTGCGACTACGACGTACAGAAAGCGCAGCGCGGGATTGTCTACATCGATGAGATTGACAAGATCTCCCGTAAGTCTGACAACCCGTCCATCACCCGTGACGTATCGGGCGAAGGCGTGCAGCAGGCGCTGTTGAAATTGATCGAAGGTACGGTTGCCGCCGTTCCACCGCAGGGCGGTCGTAAACATCCGCAGCAGGAGTTCCTGCAGGTTGATACCTCCAAAATCCTGTTTATCTGCGGCGGTGCGTTTGCAGGCCTTGATAAAGTGATCTCTCACCGTGTTGAAACTGGCTCCGGCATTGGTTTTGGCGCGACGGTGAAATCCACCTCCGAAAAACCAAACGAAGGTGAGCTGCTGTCACAGGTTGAGCCGGAAGATCTGATCAAATTTGGTCTTATCCCTGAGTTCATTGGTCGTCTGCCGGTTGTGGCAACGCTGAATGAACTGAGCGAAGACGCGCTGATCCAGATCCTGAAAGAGCCGAAAAACGCGCTGACCAAGCAGTATCAGGCGCTGTTCAATCTGGAAGGCGTTGAGCTGGAATTCCGTGACGAAGCGTTGGACGCGATCGCCAAGAAAGCAATGGTCCGTAAAACCGGCGCGCGTGGCCTGCGTTCTATCGTTGAAGCAGCACTGCTCGACACCATGTACGACCTACCGTCCATGGAAGATGTCGAAAAAGTGGTTATCGACGAGTCCGTTATCGGCGGGCAGACCAAGCCGCTGCTGATTTACGGCAAACCGGAAGCTCAGCAGGCATCTGGCGAATAATTCACCAAATCATACAAGCAGTTATTCAAAAAGGGGGGATTTTATCTCCCCTTTACTTTTTCCGTATTCATGGCGTTGAATGTGTGGGAAACATCCCCATATACTGGTTACATGTTAATGGTTGTGTGAAGCACAGTGACATAACCAGTTTACCTGGCGGACACTAAACTAAGAGAGAGCTCTATGAATCCTGAGCGTTCTGAACGCATTGAAATCCCCGTATTGCCGTTGCGCGATGTGGTGGTTTATCCGCACATGGTCATACCCTTATTTGTAGGGCGGGAAAAATCTATCCGTTGCCTCGAAGCCGCCATGGATCATGATAAAAAAATCATGCTGGTGGCGCAGAAAGAAGCATCAACGGATGAGCCGGGTGTAAACGATCTTTTCACCGTCGGGACCGTGGCCTCTATTTTGCAGATGCTGAAGCTGCCTGACGGCACCGTGAAGGTGCTGGTAGAAGGCCTGCAGCGTGCGCGTATTACCACTTTGTCAGACGATGGCGAACACTTCTCTGCCAAGGCAGAGTACCTTGATTCGCCTGAGCTTGATGAGCGCGAGCAGGAAGTGCTGGTGCGCACCGCGATTAGCCAGTTTGAAGGCTATATCAAGCTGAACAAGAAAATCCCACCAGAAGTGCTAACGTCGCTGAACAGCATCGACGATCCTGCGCGTCTGGCGGACACCATCGCTGCCCATATGCCGCTGAAGCTGGCTGACAAACAGTCCGTGCTGGAAATGTCCGACGTTAACGAACGTCTGGAATACCTGATGGCGATGATGGAATCTGAAATCGATCTGCTGCAGGTTGAGAAGCGTATTCGCAACCGCGTGAAAAAGCAGATGGAGAAATCTCAGCGTGAGTACTATCTGAATGAGCAAATGAAGGCCATTCAGAAAGAGCTGGGCGAGATGGACGACGCGCCGGACGAAAACGAAGCGCTGAAGCGTAAGATCGACGCGGCGAAGATGCCGAAAGAGGCGAAAGAGAAAGCGGAAGCCGAGCTGCAGAAGCTGAAAATGATGTCTCCAATGTCGGCTGAAGCGACCGTCGTGCGCGGCTACATTGAGTGGATGGTACAGGTTCCGTGGAACGCCCGCAGCAAGGTCAAAAAAGATCTGCGTCAGGCGCAGGAGATCCTGGATACCGACCACTACGGCCTGGAGCGCGTGAAAGACCGCATTCTTGAGTACCTCGCGGTACAAAGCCGTGTGAACAAAATCAAAGGCCCAATCCTGTGTCTGGTAGGGCCGCCAGGGGTAGGTAAAACCTCTCTGGGTCAGTCCATCGCCAAAGCGACCGGACGTAAGTATATCCGCATGGCGCTGGGTGGCGTACGCGATGAAGCGGAAATCCGCGGTCACCGCCGTACCTACATCGGTTCAATGCCGGGTAAACTGATCCAGAAGATGGCGAAAGTGGGCGTTAAAAACCCGCTGTTCCTGCTCGATGAGATCGACAAAATGTCGTCAGACATGCGTGGCGATCCGGCGTCTGCGCTGCTGGAAGTGCTTGATCCAGAACAGAACGTGGCGTTCAGCGATCACTACCTGGAAGTGGACTACGATCTGAGCGATGTGATGTTCGTGGCGACGTCCAACTCCATGAACATTCCGGCCCCGCTGCTGGACCGTATGGAAGTGATCCGTCTCTCCGGCTATACCGAAGACGAAAAGCTGAACATTGCGAAACAGCACCTGTTGCCGAAGCAGATTGAGCGTAACGCGCTGAAAGCGAACGAGCTGACCGTTGAGGACAGCGCGATTGTTGGCATCATCCGCTACTACACCCGTGAAGCGGGCGTGCGTAGCCTTGAGCGTGAAATTTCTAAACTGTGCCGTAAGGCGGTGAAACAGCTGCTGCTGGATAAGAGCCTGAAACACATCTCGATTAACGGCGACAATCTGCACGCCTACCTGGGCGTACAGCGCTTTGATTACGGTCGCGCAGACAATGAAAACCGCGTTGGTCAGGTGACTGGTCTGGCATGGACGGAAGTGGGTGGCGATCTGCTGACCATCGAAACCGCCTGCGTGCCGGGCAAAGGCAAGCTGACCTACACCGGCTCGCTGGGTGAAGTGATGCAGGAGTCTATTCAGGCGGCATTGACCGTGGTGCGCGCGCGCGCGGAAAAACTGGGCATTAACGCGGATTTCTACGAAAAACGCGACATTCACGTTCACGTTCCGGAAGGGGCGACGCCGAAAGATGGCCCAAGTGCGGGTATTGCTATGTGTACCGCACTGGTTTCTTGTCTGACAGGCAACCCGGTGCGTGCCGACGTGGCGATGACCGGTGAAATTACCCTGCGTGGTCAGGTACTGCCAATCGGTGGATTGAAAGAAAAACTGCTGGCGGCACATCGTGGTGGGATCAAAACCGTATTGATTCCTTACGAAAATAAACGCGATCTGGAAGAGATTCCGGACAACGTGATTGCCGATCTGCAGATCCATCCGGTGAAACGCATTGAGGAAGTACTTAGTCTCGCACTGCAGAATGAACCCTCCGGAATGCAGGTTGTAACCGCAAAATAGTGACCTCGCGCAAAGAGCGTCAATAAAAACAAGGCTGGTAAGTCATTTCGCACTTGCCAGCCTTTTTTTGTATAGCTAATTTAGATTGCTGATTGGGTTAGCCATCAACAACGGGTGTTGTAAGGTCATGGCAGGCCTGATATAACTGCTGCGCGGTCGCGCTGTGAAGGATTCAGGTGCGATATAAATTATAAAAGAGAGGAAGAGAACAGTGAATAAATCTCAACTGATTGACAAAATTGCTGCTGGTGCTGATATTTCTAAAGCTGCAGCTGGACGTGCGTTAGATGCATTAATTGCTTCTGTTACTGAATCTCTGCAGTCTGGGGACGACGTTGCGCTGGTAGGCTTCGGTACTTTTGCTGTTAAAGAGCGTGCTGCCCGTACTGGCCGCAACCCTCAAACCGGTAAAGAGATCACCATTGCTGCCGCTAAAGTGCCGGGTTTCCGTGCAGGTAAAGCGCTGAAAGACGCAGTAAACTGATTGCTTTCCCGCTTCAGGGAAGCCGAAAAGTACAAGGGCGCATCATTTGATGTGCCTTTTTTGTTTGTCCAGACCTGATTTGTGCGAGTTTATGCGAGTTGTGGGCTGACAATCGCCCCGTTTTCTTGTCACAATACGCCTTTACGCGCGACGGTAAGGATTTTCCGTCAGCGTCAGGTAACCAGTCACCTACAGCGGAGTGTTGTTACACCATGATGGACAGCTTACGCACGGCTGCTAACAGTCTCGTGCTCAAGATTATTTTCGGTATCATTATCGTGTCGTTCATTTTGACCGGCGTGAGCAGTTACCTTATCGGCGGTGGCGCGAACTATGCCGCAAAAGTGAACGGCCAGGAGATCAGCCGTGGGCAGTTCGAGAACGCTTTCGCCGGTGAACGTAACCGTATGCAGCAACAGCTGGGCGATCAATTCTCTGAACTGGCAGCGAACGAAGGCTATATGAAAACCTTGCGTCAGCAGACACTCAATCGCCTTATCGATGAAGCGTTGCTGGACCAGTATGCGAAGGGACTGGGTCTGGGCATTAGCGATGAGCAGGTCAAAAAAGCTATCTTCTCAACCCCGGCATTCCAGTCTAACGGCAAATTCGACAACGCCCGTTACAACAGCATCGTAAACCAGATGGGCATGACTGCCGATCAGTACGCGCAGGCGCTGCGTAACCAGCTGACCACTCAGCAGCTCATCAATGCCGTTGTAGGCACCGATTTCATGCTCAAAGGTGAAACCGACGAACTGGCTGCGCTGGTGGCTCAGCAGCGTGTCGTGCGTGAAGCGACAATCGATGTGAATGCGCTGGCGGCAAAGCAGCAGGTGAGCGACGCAGAAGTTAACGCTTACTACGAGCAGAACAAGAACACTTTCGTTGCGCCTGAGCAGTTCCGCGTGAGCTACATCAAACTGGATGCGGCTGCGCTGCAGGAAACCGCGTCTGACGCGGAAATCCAGTCTTACTACGACCAGCATCAGGATCAGTTCACTCAGCCGCAGCGTAACCGCTACAGCGTGATTCAGACTAAGACCGAGGCAGATGCCAAAGCCGTGCTGGACGAGCTGAACAAAGGCGCTGATTTCGCGACCGTCGCGAAAGCAAAATCCACCGACATTATCTCTGCGAAAAACGGCGGTGATATGGGCTGGCTGGAAGATGCGACCACGCCGGACGAGCTGAAAAATGCCGGTCTGAAAGAGAAAGGCCAGCTGTCAGGCGTCGTTAAGTCTTCCGTTGGTTTCCTGGTCGTGCGTCTGGACGACATCACCGCGGCAAAAACCAAGCCGCTGGCTGACGTTCGCGATGATATCGCGGCGAAAGTGAAACAGGAAAAAGCGCTGGATGCTTATTACGCACTGCAGCAGAAAGTGAGCGATGCGGCGAGCAACGACAATGAATCTCTGGCAGGTGCAGAGCAGGCGGCAGGTGTCAAAGCGGTTGAAACAGGCTGGTTTGGACGCGACAACCTGCCGGAAGAGCTGAACTTCAAGCCGGTTTCTGACGCCATCTTCAACGGTGGTCTGGTGGGCGAGAACGGCACGCCGGGCAGCAACTCTGACATCATTACCGTTGACGGTGACCGTGCATTCGTTCTGCGTGTCAGTGAGCACAAAGCGGAAGCCGTTAAGCCGCTGGCGGAAGTGAAAGATCAGGTTGTTGCGCAGGTTAAGCACAACAAAGCTGAGCAGCAGGCAAAACTGGATGCTGAGAAGATCCTGGTTGACCTGAAAGCAGGTAAAGAGGACGCGCTGAAAGCCGCTGGCCTGAGCTTCGGTGAGGCGAAAACGCTGAGCCGTACCGGTCAGGACCCAATCAGCCAGGCCGCGTTTGGTCTGACGCTGCCTGCGAAGGATAAACCAAGCTTTGGCACCACAACCGATATGCAGGGTAACGTCGTTCTGCTGGCGCTGGATGAAGTGAAAGCGGGCACGCTGCCAGAAGCGCAGAAGAAAGCGATGGTTCAGGGGATTACCCAGAATAATGCCCAGATTGCCTTCGAAGCCATGATGAGCAATCTGCGTAAAGAAGCAAAAATCAAGCTGGGTGATGTGATGACTCAGCAGCAGTAATTACGAGTCTGCTCGCAGATTTTCGTAACGCTCTGCAAAAACTAAAGGCCGCTTTCGCGGCCTTTTCCATTTCTGCAATCTGCTGTTTGCGCCCGTTTTACCCGGCGGCTATCGTGACGTGGCTGTCAACAAACAAGGAGATAACAGCATGAAACGTGGAATCAAAGCACTGTTAATTACGCTGGCCATTGCCACCACCGGGATGAGCGCGGGCGCGCTGGCGGTGACGCCCGCCGCTAAACCGCAGGCTACGCAGAGCAAGTCTGACGCGGCAGCGCCGGTGCAGGGGCAAACCAAAGCGACTGACGTCGGTAAAAATACCGATGATGACGGTACGCGGGTCAGCATCAATTCGGCCTCTGCGGAAGACCTCGCCCGCGTCATGAATGGCGTCGGCCTGAAAAAAGCGCAGGCTATCGTCAGCTACCGCGAAGAGTATGGTCCTTTCAAAACGGTCGACGATCTCAAACAGGTACCGGGAATGGGGAGCGCGCTGGTTGAGCGCAACCTCTCACACCTGACGTTGTAATTACGCAATTTCTTGCACTGCGGCCAAATTTTGCCAGGATAAAGAGGTCATACCAGTTATGACCTCTCCTCCTACAATAACAGTAAAGGCTATTGTGCTATGCAGACAAAAATCAAAGTACGCGGCTTCCATCTCGACGTTTACCAGCACGTGAACAACGCCCGCTATCTTGAGTTTCTTGAAGAGGCGCGCTGGGACGGGCTGGAAAACAGCGAAAGCTTTCAGTGGCTGACCGCGCACAACATCGCGTTCGTGGTCGTCAATATCAACATCAACTACCGCCGTCCTGCCGTGCTAGGGGATGTGCTGACCGTCACCAGTCAGGTTCAGCAGCTAAACGGTAAAAGCGGGGTATTGAGCCAGGTGGTGACACTGGACCCTGAAGGGCAGGTGGTAGCTGATGCGCTGATCACCTTTGTCTGTATCGATCTGAAAACGCAGAAAGCGCTGCCGCTGGAAGGGGAGTTGCGAGAAAAGCTGGAACTGATGATCGCGTAGAAAGTTTGTCTTTTATAAAAGACAAAAGGATTTTTCAGGGATAGAATAATGGACAGGGACTACGTTGTTGAACGTTACCGGACCCGTGACGGAAAAATTCCGTTCGAGGAGTGGGTAGCAAGGATGAGGCGTAAGGATCCGGAGACCGTTTTACGGATCCTTATGCGTATTAACCGCGCAATAAAACGTAATTTTGGAGATTACAAATACCTTAGAGAAGGTGTTTGGGAGATGCGAATTGATAGTGGTCCCGGTTACAGGATCTATTTTGCCGTAGAGCATCAGAGGGTCTTGTTGTTACTCATCGGGGGTGACAAGAAGAGTCAAAGAGAAGATGTTAAACAGGCGGTAGATTACTTGAAAGATCATCTATCGAAAGGAAAAACAGATGAGCACCTCTAAACGACAATATTCAAGTTCTGTCAGTCATCACGATGCGGTTGTGAAAATGCTTCGTGAGAACCCTTCCTATGCTCAACTTTACCTGCAAATAGCACTGGAAGAAATTTATGAAGATCAGGGGATCCCTGCCTATCTCATTGCACTCCGTCAGGTCATCGAATCCCGCGGCGGCATAGGTGAAATCGCTGCCAAAGCAGGTCTGTCCCGTCAGCAGCTATACCGAACCTTGTCTGATAACGGCAACCCAACGCTGACGACGTTAATGAAAGTTACGCGTGCTGCCGGCGTAAAACTGTTCGACAGCACGGTCAAGTAACCCTATTTAAGCCCGGTTTTTTTTTGCATCGCGGCCATCACGCCGACTTTATCGGAAAGATAATGATTCAGCCCGTTAGCGCGCAGGTTACAGGCGGCACACTGGCCGCAACCGTCGCCTTTGATGCCGTTATAGCAGGTGAGGGTTTCGCTGCGAACCAGGTCCAGCTTGCCCCAGTAGTCCGCCAGCGCCCAGGTTTCGGCTTTATCCAGCCACATGAGCGGGGTTTCAAAGCGCGTCTCTTTCGCCATCCCCAGATTGACGGCGTGGTTTAACGCTTTCACAAACTCGTCGCGACAGTCCGGGTAGCCGGAGAAGTCGGTCTCGCACACGCCCGTGATCACCGCTTCGGCTTTTACCTGGTAAGCGTAGATCGCCGTCAGGGTCAGGAAGAGGATATTACGACCCGGCACGAAGGTATTCGGAATGCCGCTGGCATCGGGTTCGTAGTCCGGGACGGGAATACTGTCCCGGGTGAGGCTGCTCACGGCCAGTTCATTTAACAGCGTAACGTCCAGCACCTTGTGCGCGCGTGCGCCCAGTTTCAGAGCCAGTTCACGGGCCACGTCGATTTCAGCGCGGTGGCGCTGACCATAATCGAAAGTCACGCAGTGAACTTCATCGTACTGATGAAGAGCCTGAACCAGGCAGGTAGTGGAATCTTGTCCTCCGCTGAACACGACGACGGCACGTTTCATAAATCATCTCGACAGTTACGGTAAAAACAGTATGTTAACGCCTGACTTCAGCGCCGACCAGCTTCTTCACGATTTGGGGGCAGGAAGCCAGGCTTCGGTGAAATCAAACCAGCCACGGGTATTAAGCCGGATACCGTTAACGCCCGGTGGGGCGCTGATTTGATACTGGTAGTTAAATAGCGGTGTAATCACCGCATTTTCCATAAGCTGGCTAAAAATGGCTTTCAGGCCAGCATGCCGCGCCAGTTCATCGGGCTGGGTCTGAACCGCATCCAGCGTGGCTTGTAGATGAGCAAACTGCGGCGCGCTTAACAGGTGCGGCCAAAGCGCATCACAGCGTAGCCACTGCTCAAGCGTATACTCTGGCGCTTCCCCAATCAGCCTGTCACCCATCATGATATCCGCCTCTGCCAGTCGCTGGCATCCGTCCCATGTTTTGGCATCGTGAAAAATGACCCTAAGCTCGCAGCCTTGTTGGGCAAGGTACTGCTTCAGCTGGTTTGCCATGGTGTGGAGTTCAACCGGCAGATGATAAATCAGCGTCAATGTTTCAGGCAGACGAACATCCGTTAAATCAGGCCACTGCGGTATATCCCAGCCGGGCAGGAGTTCTGCCGTTGGCGTGATTAAACCCTCATTCAACGGCAGCGTGTGCAGCAGCGTTGAGAGATGGATGATATTGATCAGCCGTTGTGCCTGCATTTTGTTCAGGCGTGGGCTGTGCTTCAGCGTGAGATAACAAAACCCCAGGCTGGTACTGCTGCTCACCAGCCGCAGGTTTTCCAGTTCATCAAGCTCGCCAATGGCGATTTGTACCGGATGACGACAGCTGGTGCCAAGTCCGTAGTCAAACAGCGTCGGCGTGATCCAGTATTCAATCGCTTTCAGCAGCGGGTGGCTAAGATGGTGCTGCTCGTGGCTTTCCAGACGAACCAATTCAGGATCGAACACGCTCAGTTTGAAAGGACCGCTACCCGTCATGGGCTGGTCGGGATGGGCGAGGCGACTGCAGTATGTCGCCAGGCGGTGCGCAAGCCAGTGATCAGGCTGATGGAGGGTAAATGTCAGACACTGCGGGTGGGTGACGTCAATGCGTAATACGCTCTGAAACAGCTTACGCAGGGCTGGCAGCGCCAGCAGCGCCGTCAGGCTTCGCTGAAGCTGTGCCGTCTCGATTTTATCGCCGTTATGCCAGTGCAGGGTGGAACGGATGTAAAAGTGCCACCGCAGGCCGTCCGCCGAGACCTCCCAGTGGTGCGCCAGATCCCCCGTCGGTTCGCTGCTGCTGCCGTGAAAACGCGTCAGTCCGGAGAAAACGTGCCCGGCCAGATGCTGCTCCGCCCGGCCGGGTAGAAAACCGGGATGAAGGGGATCCAGCGAGCGGTAGTAGGGGATACGCAGCGTCGGCGTATCGTTTTGCCAGTGTCCACCCAGAAATGGATGCAGCAGCGCACGTAAATCCTCAGGCGCGAGCTGAGCCAGTTCGAGAGCGTTATGCTGCTGCCCGCTTTTCAGCGCCTCTTCCATCATTACGTTGCGCAGCGATTCCGGGGTGACGTGAAACGTCAGCTCACCGCGCTTTCCGCGGCCAGACTGCGCGCGCCAGCTGAGCCACCCTGCCTCCTGAGCCTGACGCAGCAGCGTTCGGACATGCCGCTCGCTACAAAAACAGCGGGCGGCCAACTCGCTGATAGTGACCTGTTGTATTGCACCCTCGGAAGGTTGCCACAGTCGCTGATACTGATTAAGACGATTAAGCTGGCGCATAAGAAACCCGGAACAATAATTATCATCTATTCACTATTACTTCCGTATATCTCACACGATACTGATACACAAGTTAATCGCATCACATTTTCAGGAGTAATCATGGCCCGGCTCGCTGCATTTGATATGGACGGCACGCTGTTAATGCCGGATCACCGTCTGGGGGAGAAAACCCTGAGTACCCTGAAGCGCCTGCGCGAGCGTGATGTCACCCTGACGTTTGCCACCGGTCGTCATGTGCTGGAGATGCGCCATTTGTTGGGCGCGTTTTCCCTCGACGCCTTTCTGATCACCGGCAACGGGACGCGAATTCACTCCGTGGAAGGCGATGTGCTGCACCGACAGGATCTCAACCCTGAAGTGGCGGATATCGTGCTGCACAGCACTTGGGATACGCAGGCCAGCATCCACGTCTTTAACGATGGGGGCTGGTTTACCGGCAGCGAAATCCCGGAATTACTGCACGCGCATGTTTACAGCGGCTTTAAATACCAGCTTATCGATCTGCGACGGATCCCCGCCCATGCGGTCACCAAGATCTGCTTTTGCGGCGATCATGACGATCTCTGTCGCTTACGGATTCAGCTGAATGAGGCGCTGGGCGACCGGGCGCATCTGACCTTCTCGGCGGTGGATTGTCTGGAAGTGCTGCCGGTGGGCTGTAACAAAGGTTCAGCCCTGGCGGTTCTGAGCGACCACCTGGGCTTAACGATGCAGGATTGCATGGCGTTTGGCGACGCCATGAACGACCGCGAGATGCTGGGCAGCGTCGGTCGCGGTCTGATCATGGGGAACGCGATGGCGCAGCTAAAAGCAGAACTTCCCCATCTGCCGGTTATCGGACACTGCGGCAATGAAGCGGTGTCCCATTTTTTGACGCATTGGCTGGACAACAACAACCTCCCGTATTCCCCCGAATAGTGAGACCCTTCCAGCAAGCCAGACTTCGGTCTGGCTTTTTTTATTTCACCAGCTCTGCAATCTGCGCTTTCCACGGGGCGATATCGCCGATGTTGGCCTGCACCCACTCCGCGTTGTAGTAGGTCTCGAGATAACGCTCGCCGCTGTCGCAGAGCAGCGTGACGATGGAACCGGTGCGGCCCTCTTCGCGCATGCGTGCGGCAAGCTGCAGTGCGCCCCACATATTGGTGCCCGTCGACGCGCCCACTTTGCGGCCAAGCTGCGTCTCCAGCCAGTGCGCCGTTGCCACGCTTGCGGCATCCGGCACGCGCATCATCTCATCCACGACGTCGGGAATGAAAGAGGGTTCCACGCGCGGGCGACCAATCCCTTCAATTTTACTGCCCACCGGGCTACGCAGTTCGGCGTTACGGTTTTGCCAGTAGTCGAGGAACACGGAGTTCTGGGGGTCAACCACCATCAGCTGGGTATCGTAGCCCTGACAGCGGATGTAGCGGCCGATAGTGGCAGACGTGCCGCCCGTACCGGCGCTCATTACAATGTACGACGGAACCGGGTGCGGCTCGTGGGTCATCTGGCGGAAAATACTGTCGGCAATGTTGTTATTGCCGCGCCAGTCGGTGGCTCGCTCGGCGAAGGTGAACTGGTCCATATAGTGGCCGTTCAGCTCGCGCGCCAGCATTTCAGAGGCGGCGTAGATTTCGCAGGCGCTTTCCACAAAGTGGCAGCGCCCGCCGTAAAATTCGATCTGTTCGATTTTGCGTTTTGCAGTGCAGGACGGCATGACGGCGATAAACGGCAGGCCCAGCAGTCGGGCGAAATAGGCTTCGGACACCGCTGTGGAACCGGACGAGGATTCAATAATCGTCGTGCCTTCTTTAATCCAGCCGTTACATAAACCGTATAAGAACAGGGAACGTGCCAGACGATGCTTCAGGCTACCGGTAGGATGAGTGCTTTCGTCTTTCAGATAGAGCTGAATGCCGTTAAATCCCGGCAGGGAAAGGCGAATCAGGTGCGTATCCGCCGAGCGCTGATAGTCGGCATTGATTTCGCTGATCGCATGTTTAACCCAGGTGCTATTCATCGTAGTTATCCGTTTGTCATTTTGTGCCTAGCATAGCGAAAAGCACAGAAAAAATTGTTGCTATCTGGCCTTTAAAATAGAATGTAGGGAGAAAAATTTTCTCTGCGAGGTGGGTATGCTAGATAAAATTGACCGCAAGCTGCTTTCATTGTTGCAAACGGACTGCACCCTCTCTTTGCAGGCGTTAGCAGATGCCGTTAATCTGACCACCACACCGTGCTGGAAACGCCTCAAGAAGCTGGAAGATGACGGCGTGCTGCTGGGCCGTGTGGCGTTATTAGATCCCGAAAAACTGGGGCTTGGACTGACGGCCTTTGTCCTGATAAAAACGCAGCACCACAGCAGCGAATGGTATTGCCGCTTTGTCACTCAGGTTTCTGAGATGCCCGAGGTGCTCGGCTTCTGGCGAATGGCGGGAGAATACGATTACCTGATGCGCGTCCAGGTGGCCGACATGAAGCGCTATGATGATTTCTACAAGCGGCTGGTCAACAGCGTACCGGGCTTGTCGGATGTCACCTCAAGCTTCGCGATGGAACAGATAAAATACACCACAGCATTACCCATTGAATAACTTCGAAAAATACCTTCAGGAACAAACCGCGTGCGATTATTTGCCCAATTAAGCTGGTACTTTCGTCGGGAGTGGCAACGCTACCTCGGCGCGGTATGCCTGCTTATTATCATTGCCATCCTGCAGCTGATCCCGCCGAAAGTGGTGGGGTACGTCGTGGATGGCGTCACCGAACAGCATTACACCACCGCACGGGTGTTGATGTGGGTCGGCACGCTGGTGCTGACCGCGGTGATTGTATACCTGCTGCGCTACGTCTGGCGCGTGCTCTTATTCGGTGCGTCCTATCAGCTGGCCGTTGAGCTGCGTGAAGATTTTTACCGCCAGCTGAGCCGCCAGCATCCTGAATTTTATCTGCGCCACCGGACCGGTGACCTCATTGCACGCGCCACCAACGACGTGGACCGCGTGGTCTTTGCCGCCGGGGAAGGGGTGCTGACGCTGGTGGATTCACTGGTCATGGGCTGCGCGGTGTTGATTGTGATGTCGACCCAGATTAGCTGGCAACTGACCCTGCTGGCGCTGCTGCCAATGCCGCTGATGGCGCTGGCGATCAACCGCTACGGTGAAAAGCTTCACGAGCGTTTCAAGCTGGCGCAGGCGGCGTTTTCATCGCTCAACGATCGCACCCAGGAGAGTATGACCAGCATCCGCATGATCAAAGCCTTCGGCCTGGAAGACAGGCAGTCCGCACTGTTTGCCGCTGATGCGGCGGATACCGGCGCGAAAAACATGCGCGTGGCGCGTATTGACGCCCGGTTTGACCCGACGATCTATATCGCCATCGGCATGGCGAATATGCTGGCGATTGGCGGCGGGAGCTGGATGGTGGTGCAGGGTTCCATGACCCTCGGTCAGTTGACCAGCTTTGCCATGTATTTGGGGCTGATGATCTGGCCGATGCTGGCGCTGGCGTGGATGTTTAACATCGTTGAGCGCGGCAGCGCCGCGTACAGCCGTATTCGCGCGATGCTGGCGGAAGCGCCGGTGGTGAAGGACGGCAGCGAAGCCGTTCCCGACGGGCGCGGAACCGTGAAAGCCGATATTCAGTCGTTTAGCTATCCGCAGACGACGCATCCGGTGCTCGAAAACGTGAACTTCACCCTGCAGCCAGGACAGATGCTGGGAATTTGCGGCCCAACGGGAGCCGGAAAAAGCACCGTTCTCTCTCTGCTGCAGCGCCACTTCGACGTGACGCAGGGCGATATTCGTTTTCATGACATTCCCTTGTCGAACCTGCTGCTGGACGGCTGGCGTAGCCGCCTGGCGGTGGTGAGCCAGACGCCGTTTTTATTCTCCGATACCATCGCGAACAATATCGCCCTCGGTCATCCTTCGGCAACACAGGACGAGATTGAACATGTGGCGCGCTTAGCCAGCGTCCATGACGATATTTTGCGTCTGCCGCAGGGCTATGAAACGGAAGTCGGCGAGCGAGGGGTGATGCTCTCCGGCGGACAAAAGCAGCGAATTTCGATCGCGCGTGCGCTGCTGCTGAATGCTGAAATCCTGATCCTGGACGATGCGCTTTCCGCCGTTGATGGCCGTACTGAGCATCAGATCCTGCACAATCTTCGTCAGTGGGGAGAAGGACGCACGGTGATCATCAGCGCCCACCGCCTGTCGGCGCTGACGGAAGCCAGTGAAATTCTGGTGTTGCAGCACGGGCATATCGCCCAGCGCGGGCAGCACGAGCAGCTGGCGGAACAGCCGGGCTGGTATCGCGACATGTATCGTTATCAGCAGCTGGAAGCGGCGCTGGATGAGGAGGCGACCCATGCGTAAGCTCGGAACAATGTGGCCGACGCTCAAACGCCTTCTGGCCTACGGTTCGCCATGGCGTAAACCGCTTTCGGTTGCCGTGCTTCTGCTGTGGATTGCGGCGATTGCCGAAGTCAGCGGCCCCTTGCTTATCAGCTATTTCATCGACAATATGGTGGCGAAAAGCTATCTGCCGTGGGGGCTGGTCGCAGGCTTAGGCGTGGCCTACGTTGGGCTACAGTTAACGGCGGCAGGGCTGCACTATGCCCAGTCGCTGCTCTTTAACAGGGCAGCCGTGGGCGTGGTACAGCAGCTGCGTACGGATGTCATGGATGCCGCGCTGCGCCAGCCGCTGAGCGAGTTTGACACCCAGCCGGTCGGGCAGGTAATTTCGCGCGTGACCAACGATACTGAAGTGATCCGCGATCTCTACGTCACCGTAGTGGCAACCGTGTTGCGCAGCGCCGCGCTGATCGGTGCGATGCTGGTCGCCATGTTCAGCCTCGACTGGCGTATGGCGCTGGTGGCGATCACTATCTTCCCGGCGGTGCTGATCGTGATGGTGATCTACCAGCGCTACAGCACGCCGATTGTTCGCCGGGTGCGCGCTTATCTGGCCGACATCAATGATGGCTTCAATGAAGTGATCAACGGCATGAGCGTCATCCAGCAGTTCCGCCAGCAGGCGCGCTTTGGCGAGCGCATGGGCGAAGCCAGCCGTTCGCACTATATGGCGCGTATGCAGACGTTACGTCTGGACGGCTTCCTGCTGCGTCCATTGCTTAGCCTGTTCTCGGCGCTGGTCCTCTGTGGCCTGCTGATGCTGTTTGGGCTGACAACGCGTGGAACCATTGAGGTTGGGGTGCTCTATGCCTTCATCAGCTATCTGGGGCGCCTTAACGAACCCCTGATTGAGCTCACTACCCAGCAATCGATGCTGCAACAGGCGGTGGTCGCCGGTGAACGCGTGTTCGAGCTGATGGACAGACCGCGTCAAACCTATGGCGATGATGAACGTCCTCTGCAAAGCGGCTCGATTGCCTTTGATAAGGTCTCGTTTGCTTACCGCGATGACCAGCTTGTCTTACAGGACATTAATCTTGAGGTACCGTCGCGCGGCTTCGTGGCGCTGGTGGGGCATACCGGCAGCGGCAAGAGTACGCTCGCCAGTCTGTTAATGGGCTACTATCCGTTAACGCAAGGTGAGATCCGCCTCGATGGACGCCCGCTTGCATCACTCAGCCACAATGTGCTGCGTAAGGGCGTCGCCATGGTGCAACAGGACCCGGTCGTACTGGCCGATACCTTCTACGCTAACGTCACGTTGGGTCGGCCTTTTACCCAGGAACAGGTCTGGGAGGTGCTGGAGAAAGTGCAGCTGGCCGATCTGGCGCGCGGGTTCAGTGAGGGTATCAATACGAAACTAGGCGAGCAGGGGAATAACCTCTCCGTAGGGCAGAAACAGCTGCTGGCCCTGGCGCGCGTGCTGATTGAAACGCCGCAGGTGCTGATTCTCGATGAAGCGACGGCCAGCATTGACTCCGGTACCGAGCAGGCCATCCAGCAGGCGCTGGCCGCTGTTCGGGATCACACCACGCTGGTGGTCATCGCGCATCGCCTCTCAACCATTGTCGATGCCGATACCATCCTGGTGCTGCATCGTGGACAGGCCGTTGAACGAGGTACGCACAGACAACTGCTGGAAGAGAAAGGACGCTACTGGCAGATGTACCAGCTGCAGCTGGCAGGTGAAGAGCTGGCAGCCAGCGCGCGCGAAGAAGAGTCGCTGAGCGCCTGATGCACCAAAAACAGGCAAGCTGCTAACAGTCATTCCTGTTGGTGCAAAACTGAAACGCACTGTGCACTGCCATGGTGCGTTTTTTTTCACCCGTTCGGTATTGAACCCCATTCCTGGCTCATCGCCCGCCGTTTTCTCGCTGTTTTCAATTCTGGCACACCCCTTGCAATGTCCCTTACGTGTTAGCTGCGGCCATTACCGAATTCTGACTGGAGGGGATTTATGAAGCTGGTTACGGTTGTAATCAAACCATTCAAACTCGAAGACGTACGTGAAGCGTTGTCTTCAATGGGTATTCAGGGACTGACTGTCACCGAAGTGAAAGGCTTTGGTCGTCAGAAGGGTCATGCCGAGCTTTATCGCGGTGCGGAATACAGCGTGAATTTCCTGCCAAAAGTAAAAATCGATGTCGCGATTGCGGATGACCAGCTTGATGAGGTCATTGATGTCATCAGCAAAGCGGCCTACACCGGCAAAATTGGCGACGGCAAAATTTTCGTTGCCGAACTGCAGCGCGTCATTCGCATTCGTACCGGCGAATCTGACGAAGCGGCTCTGTAAGTAACTCCTGGCACACAGTGATAGGGATCGAGAAAATGAAGATAGCAACACTCAAAACGGCTCTGGGGTCGCTGGCACTGCTGCCGGGCCTGGCTCTGGCTGCGCCTGCCGTGGCAGACAAAGCCGATAACGCCTTTATGATGATTAGCACCGCGCTGGTGCTGTTCATGTCAATTCCGGGCATTGCGCTGTTCTACGGCGGCCTGATCCGCGGCAAGAACGTGCTCTCCATGCTGACGCAAGTTGCGGTAACGTTCGCGCTGGTTTGCGTGCTGTGGGTAGTTTACGGATACTCGCTGGCGTTCGGCACGGGCAATGCGTTCTTTGGTAACTTCGACTGGGTGATGCTGAAAAATATCGAGCTGACCGCGCTGATGGGCAGCTTCTATCAGTACATCCACGTCGCTTTCCAGGGATCGTTTGCCTGCATCACCGTCGGGCTGATTGTGGGTGCGCTTGCTGAGCGTATTCGTTTCTCTGCCGTCCTGATCTTCGTGGTGGTCTGGCTGACGCTCTCCTATGTGCCTATCGCGCATATGGTATGGGGCGGCGGTCTGCTGGCGAGCCATGGTGCGCTGGACTTTGCGGGCGGCACCGTTGTACACATCAACGCCGCAGTCGCGGGCCTGGTGGGTGCCTACCTGATTGGCAAACGTGTGGGCTTCGGGAAAGAAGCGTTCAAGCCGCACAACCTGCCGATGGTGTTTACCGGTACGGCGATTCTCTACTTTGGCTGGTTTGGCTTCAACGCAGGCTCTGCAAGTGCCGCTAACGAAATCGCCGCGCTGGCCTTCGTGAACACCGTTGTCGCAACGGCGGGTGCAATCCTCTCCTGGGTCTTTGGCGAGTGGGCCGTTCGCGGTAAACCGTCTCTGCTGGGTGCCTGTTCGGGGGCTATCGCCGGTCTGGTCGGTATCACGCCAGCCTGTGGTTACGTGGGTGTAGGTGGTGCGCTGCTGGTGGGGTTGGTTGCAGGCCTTGCGGGTCTGTGGGGCGTTACCGCTCTGAAACGTGTTCTGCGCGTTGACGACCCTTGCGATGTATTTGGCGTCCACGGCGTCTGCGGCATTGTCGGCTGTATCATGACCGGGATCTTTGCAGCTAAATCACTGGGCGGCGTGGGTTATGCGGAAGGCGTCACCATGGTTCACCAGGTGCTGGTGCAGTTGGAAAGTATTGCCATCACCGTTGTGTGGTCTGCTGTCGTGGCCTTTATTGGCTATAAGCTGGCGGACATGACTGTCGGCCTGCGCGTACCGGAAGAGCAGGAACGCGAGGGTCTGGACGTCAACAGCCACGGCGAGAATGCGTATAACGCATGATCTGAGAGTCTTGCCGGGTGGCGGCTTCGCCTTACCCGGCCTACAACTGCACAATCCGTAGGCCCGGTAAGCGTAGCGCCACCGGGCTTTTTACATCACCCTCTATTACGCATCACCCCTTCCTGCACCGTCGAAGCCACCAGCACGCCATCCTGCGTATAAAACTCTCCCCGCACAAAGCCGCGAGCGCTTGATGCCGACGTACTTTCCACGCTGTAGAGCAACCACTCATTCATGTTGAATGGACGGTGGAACCACATCGAGTGGTCGATGGTAGCGACCTGCATCCCTTTTTCCAGGAACCCCACGCCGTGCGGCTGCAGCGCCACAGGCAGGAAGTTAAAGTCAGACGCATAGCCCAGCAGGTACTGATGAACGCGGAGATCTTCCGGCATTGTGCCGTTGGCACGCATCCAGACCTGACGTTTCGGTTCTGCAGTGTGGCCTTTCATCGGGTTATGGAATTCAACGGGGCGGATCTCAAGCGGCTTATCGCAGAGGAACTTCTCCTTTACCTGCGGCGGAAGCAGATGCGCCAGCGCGCGGGCGATATCGGTTTCCGATTTGAGATCGTCAGGCGAAGGGGCTGGCGGCATCACTTTTTGATGCTCATAGCCCGGTTCAGGCGCCTGGAAAGAGGCTGTCATGTAAAAGATCGGTTTGCCATGTTGAATAGCTGCCACGCGGCGAGCACTAAAACTGTTGCCATCTCTCAGCACTTCAACGTCATAGACAATGGGTTTTGCGCTATCGCCAGGGCGCAGGAAGTAACTGTGAAAGGAGTGCACCAGACGGTCGGTCGGGACGGTTTCCTTGGCTGCGTACAGCGCTTGTCCCACGACCTGCCCACCGAAGACCTGGCGTAAACCCAAATCTTCGCTCTGTCCGCGAAAGAGTCCTTCCTCAATTTTTTCCAGATTCAGTAATGTCAGCAGATTGTTCAGTGCCTGACTCATAGTCGTCCTCAATAAACGCCGTGGCGAAAGATACGCAGAGTATAACGCAGAAATGAAAGTGGTCCGATGGGTAGATTAGTCTGAATATCGGGGAGAATTCAGGCGTTAATCATTGATTTGTGCCACACTTGAATACGTTATGTGAATGAAACGACATCGGATGGGATCGATCCCGCTGGTGCATTGATGATAAGGAGACTTCAATGAAACTCGTGCCTATGCTAAGTGGTATAGCTATTGCGGTGGCGTTGTCCGCCTGTGCAGGTAAGAGCGCTCAGGTGCCGGTGCCAGCAGCTGACCCGAACGGGATTAATACACTTTCACAGCAGTCAATTCAGCAGCCAAATGTATCCGGTACAATCTGGATCAAGCAAAGAGTGGCTCTGCCGCCGGATGCGGTATTAACGGTAACGCTGTCTGATGCTTCACTGGCCGATGCACCGTCGAAAGTGCTGGCGCAGCGTGCGGTTCGCACCGAGGGTAAACAGGCGCCATTTAGCTTCGTACTGCCTTACAATCCAGCAGATGTGCAGCCAAATGCGCGTATCCTGCTGAGTGCGGCGGTAACGATCAACGATAAACTGGTCTTTATTACCGACACGGTGCACGAAGCGATTAACAACGGTGGAACAAAAGTTGACCTGAATCTGGTCCCGGTGCAGCAAACGGAAGTTCCGCTTGCGCCTCAGACTAACCAGCCGACCGTCGCAACCCCACCTACGCAGCTGTAATTCCTGCCTTTACCCTCTCCTGCGGGAGAGGGTTCAGTACACCCAACGGTATTTCTGCAAATCGATCTGTCCCGAACCTGACACCTGCACACCTTCTGACAATAACGCCTGACGCTGACGCTGCAAATCCGGCCCGGTAAGCGAAATGGCACCGTGACGATTCACCACACGATGCCACGGCAAAGCACTTCCTTCCGGGAGCCGCTTCAGAACGCCACCGACCTGACGTGCCGCACGCGGAGAGCCTGTAAGACGCGCTACCTCACCGTAGGTGGTGACAACCCCTTCCGGGATGGAGGCCACGATTTGCCACACGCGTTGCGGGAAAGAGTCATGTTCGTCCATTTATCACTCCAGTGGGTCGTAATGAAGTGTGATGGTAAACGAAGATGAAGGCGATTGCCGCTTAAGTTTGCGCAATAAACCAGCATCCAGATGCCCATGGCTTGCAATTGACGGGCGGCATAGGGATAATGCGCCAGCGCGTTGGTTAACAACGCTCTCAATGGGGGCTCTGTTGGTTCTCCCGCAACGCTACTCTGTTCACCAGGTCAGGTCCGGAAGGAAGCAGCCAGGGCAGACGACGTGTGTGCCGGGATGTAGCTGGCAGGGCCCCCACCCATTTCTTCCCCCAAAAAATCTTCTGCTTTAGATACCTTTGCTCTCAGGCTATTAATCCTTATAGATAAAGTGGTTTTTATAAGCCCGGAAATATATCTTTCATTTAACTGAAATAATATTGTCATAAACCTGTAATAATAGACTGTCATTTTATTATCGGGTGTCTTTTTTCCGTCATAAGCAAAAAATATATATCTGGATTAGAAAGTTAACTTCGTGTATTAAATTAAACACGGTTTCCGAAGGGAAGTGACAATTATGGCTACTGCGGTTTTGAATGTTAAAATTGATGAAGCGCTAAAAGAAAGACTTCGCCACTATGCCGAAGTAAATAATGAGAATTTAAGCGTGACCACAGAGAAACTGCTGCTGCTGGCGTTTGAAGCAGTAGAAGAGGCGGGAGTATCGGAAGAGGATATTGATAATCAGCATACGGAAGAAGAGAGCGTTTCTCCATTTACTCCTAAAGAAATCAAGGCACTACGTAAACTTCTGAAGAAGAGAAAATGAAACAACAACTGTCGACCGCCCATGACTACAAAGAGGCCTGCGATCTGTTGCGTTCAGGCTACGTCAAACATGTACGTCTTGGCTGGAATGTAGGAAGTGATGAGTTCTTTCGTATTGCGTCTGACTGGTGTGATACCGGCGCAAAAATAAAGAAAGAGGGTGAAGATTTTGTTATTTCACTGAAAGGTTTCCCGATTCCTCCTCAGCACTAATTCCTGATATGTGAAAACAGCTGACTGCCTCTATGACAGTCAGCTGTTTTTATTATTTACGAAAAAATTTTACACCAGGCTCCGTTTAATCGAGGGCGTGGTTTGGTTCAGGGCGAGCCACAACGGCTTGATTCTCAATAACGCTTGCTCAAGTTCTTCCGGTTCAAGTGAGAAAGGCATACGCAAATAGCGATCAAATGCCCCTGAAAGACCGAACCGCGTGCCGGTCCCCATGTTGATCCCAATCGTCTCAGCCCGTGCGGCGAGCTGCGTTGCCAGCATCCCCGGCAGTTCAATCCAGTACGAAAGCCCGCCTTCGGCTTCATGGAAGGTCCAGTCCGGGAAATGCTCGCGCAGGAGTTCCCCGCACCTGTTCCGTCGTTCCACCAGCATTTTCCGGCGAGCGGGCAAAAAGGTGTCGCTGTTTTCGATAAGCCACAGCGTTGCCAGCTGTTCCAGCATAGGGGAACCGAGGTCCAGCGTATCGCGCGCCTGAGCGAGCGCCGCGATGGTGCGTGAAGAGGCGCGGATCCAGCCGAGACGCAGTCCACCCCAGAAGCTTTTCCCGGCAGAGCCCAGCGTAATCACCGCTGCCCCAGGATTAAACGCTGCCAGAGGGGGCGGCGGCGGCGCATCAAACCAGAGATCGAGCATGGTTTCGTCCACGACCAGCGTGGTACGCGTCCGCGCGGCGATGTCGGTGATCGTCTGACGGGTGGCGGCGTCCATACAGCGTCCCGTTGGATTATGAAAATCCGGCATCAGGTAGGCCAGGCGCGGGGCCGTTTGGGCAAGCGTTGCCGCGAAACCGTCGGTATCCCAGCCGCTTTCAGGCAGTGAAACGCCTACCGGTCGGCAGAGAGCCCCCTGAATAGCGGCGATCGCCAGCGGGTAGGTTGGATGGTCGACGACGATGCGATCGCCTGGCCCGGTCATCATGCGCAATACCAGCGCAAAGCCGCTGACGGCACCATTTACGACCATCACTTCGTCTGCCCGCGTTGGCAGCCCGCGCGCGGTATAGCGTGCGGCAATGGCTTCCCGCAGCGCGGGCAACCCGAGCTGGTCATAGCCCGTCAGCGCAAGGTGCTGGGTAATCGCCGTCAGCGCATGGGTATACGCCTGATGGATTTCGGGCCCGGCGTTGAGTGCGGCGGTGGACAGGTCCAGCGCCGCGCTGGCCGCAGAAAGCGTCGGTACCGCGCGGGTATCCGGCAGGATCACGCGTGAGCCGCTGCCGTGGCGACTTTCCAGATAACCCTCTTCCCGCAGATGGGCGAGCGCGCTGCCAACGGTGGTTCGGCTGACGTTTAGCGTACTGGCTAATTCCCTCTCACCCGGTAGCCGCGTATTCAGCGCCAGTCTGCCATCCAGAATAAGCAGACGTAACGCATCGGCCAGCTGACGCCAGAACGGCGTACGCGACGAGGATTGTTGCCAGTGGCCTAAAAGGCGTGCCAGAGACTGGCTTCCGAAACGACGAGATGACATATGCAGTCCACTATTTAGAAACTGGACATTAATCATAGAGCCATTTTGACCCAATATGAAACTCTGGTTCACTGGAGAAGATAAAAATGGTACGTCGTCTGCTACAGCTTTATGTCGGTTTAGGGCTTTATGGCCTTTCCACCGCGATGTTTATTCGTGCGGATCTGGGCGTCGATCCGTGGGACGTCTTTCACCTTGGGGTGGCCTTACAAACGGGGATGACCATTGGTACGGTCATCATTGTGACCGGTGCGGCGGTGCTTCTGCTGTGGATCCCGCTGCGTCAGATGCCCGGGCTGGGCACCCTCAGTAACGTTATCTGTATTGGCCTGGCGGCAGATGCTTCAATGGCCTTAATCCCTGAGTTGAGTTCGCTGCCTGTCCGCATTGCGCTGCTGGTGTCCGGGATCGTCGCGAACGCCATAGCAACCGGGATGTATATCGGTGCAGGTTTTGGGTCAGGTCCGCGCGACGGCCTGATGACCGGGATCCACGCCCGGTTAGGCTGGTCAATCCGCAGCGTGCGCACCTCTATTGAAGTCTCTGTCCTGATTATCGGTTGCCTGCTTGGCGGTTCATTTGGTGTGGGGACAGTGATTTACGCCCTGACCATCGGCCCGCTTATCCAGCTCTGTTTGCCGTGGTTCCGTCAAAAGCCGCGTATCGAGACGGTTCCTCAGCCTGAGCGGGTTGTTTAATTTTGCGAAGCGCTCACATGCTTTAATGGCGTCGCTGTGCCAGAATAGCGGCTTGTTATCAAGCGATGCCGGACTGCATGAAAGCGATCACACTCTATGACGTTGCCCTCCTTGCGGGGGTGTCTTACCAGACCGTGTCCCGCGTGATTAATGGCGCGGAGCACGTCTCCACCCGCACTCGGGAAAAGGTGCAGCAGGCGATGGCCGAACTGCACTACGTGCCTAATCGGGGCGCACAGCAGCTGGCGGGGAAACGGACCCGGACGCTGGGGCTGATCACCACCGATCTGGCCCTGCATGCGCCCTCGCAAATTGTCTCAGCGGTAAAATCCCGCGCGGCAGAGCAGGGGGCAAGCGTCTTAATTTCAATGGTGGAGCATGCTCAGCAATGCCAGGCTGCGGTGCAGGAACTGCTGGCTCAGCGTGTGGAAGCCTTACTGGTCAATGTCCCGCTGGACGACCCTGACGCAGAGCAGCTTCAGAAAATGGCTTCGCCTGTGCCTGTTCTGTTCCTCGATGTTTCCCCTTCGGCACAGGTCAACAGTCTGGTATTTAACGCCGGGCAGGGGGCCGCGCTGGGCGCGGAACATCTGATTTCTCTGGGACATCAGCGCATCGCTCTTCTCAGTGGACCAGAGAGTTCCGTTTCAGCGCGTGCGCGTCTGGCGGGATGGAAAACGACCCTGGCACAAGCCGGTCTTGAAGCCGCTGACGAGGTTCATGGCGACTGGAGCGCCGCCTCCGGATATGAAAAAGGCCACCAGCTTTTATCCGGGTCGCAACTACCTGACGCCATTCTGGTCGCGAACGATCAAATGGCACTGGGCGTGATGCGCGCCTGCGTAGAGAAGGGCATTGCTATACCGGGCCAGATATCGATTGTCGGGTTTGATGACACGGCTGACAGCGCCTGGTTTTCACCGCCGCTGACCACCGTTCGGCAGGCTTTTCGTGAGGCGGGCGAGCGCAGCGTGGAATGGCTGCTGACGCCGACGAGAAGTGAAAAATTCTGGCAAGAGCAGCTTCCCGTCACGCTGATCGCGCGTCATTCGAGCGCCCGTCGCGCAGCCGATCGGGTTGATCGGGAAGAGCTTGCCCATCAACTGAGAAATCTGGCATTGCTGGCTGAAAAAATCGCGCGGGGATAAATCTTTTGTGATCCGGCTCGCTACGTGAGGATCGCACACTTTACCCTTCTCTGTTGCCAGGGCATGTTGACTGAAATTGTGAGCGCTTCGCAAAGAGGTTATTATGTCTGACACATCATCGCTGACCCTCAGCGCACTTCTGGCTCGTCGGGACTGGGAAAACCCCGGGGTGACGCAGTGGAATCGCCTGGCGGTCCACGCGCCGTTTCACAGCTGGCGTGACGAAGTCTCGGCCAGAGAAGAGGCGAAAACCCCAAACAAACGTTCTCTCAACGGGATGTGGCAGTTTAGCTTTTTTGCTGCGCCAGAACAGGTTACGCAGGCATGGGTAGAAGAGGATTATACCGATGCCGTCGCGATGCCCGTTCCTTCGAACTGGCAGATGCAGGGCTTTGATACGCCGATCTACACCAATGTGACCTATCCGATCCCCGTCAATCCGCCCTGCGTTCCGACAGAGAATCCTACCGGTTGTTACTCGCTCACATTTGAGATGGATGACGCCTGGCTGCACGGCGGGCAAACCCGCATTATCTTCGACGGGGTAAACTCAGCATTCCATCTCTGGTGCAACGGCCAGTGGATTGGCTATTCCCAGGACAGTCGCCTGCCCGCCGAGTTTGATCTCACGGCAGCGCTGCGTTCAGGCCAGAACCGTCTTGCGGTCATGGTGCTGCGCTGGTGCGACGGGAGCTATCTTGAAGATCAGGATATGTGGCGCATGAGCGGTATTTTCCGTGACGTCTCGCTGCTGCATAAGCCTGAGACGCAGATTGCGGATTACCACGTTGTGACCGATCTCAACGCGGAGTGTGACCGCGCAATGCTTAACGTCGACGTCGCGCTGGCAGGGTCCTGCTATTCTGCCTGCGAAGTGGTCATCACCCTGTGGCGAAACGGCGAAAAATGCGCCAGCGTCACGCAACGCCCCGGCTCTGCGGTGGTTGACGAGCGAGGCCGCTGGGCCGAGCGGCTAGCGGTGGCGATCCCCGTCAAAGAGCCCGCACTGTGGAGTGCGGAAACGCCTGAACTTTACCGTCTGACAATTGCGCTTAGGGACACAAAGGGTAATGTGCTGGACGTCGAGGCATGCGACGTCGGCTTTCGCCGGGTTGAAATCAGCAAGGGTCTGCTGAAGCTCAACGGTAAACCGGTGCTGATTCGGGGCGTGAACCGCCATGAGCATCATCCGGAAAACGGGCAGGTGATGGATGAAGCGACGATGCGCCGCGATATCGAGCTGATGAAGCAGCACAACTTTAACGCCGTCCGTTGCTCGCATTACCCAAATCATCCGCTGTGGTACAAGCTTTGCGATCGCTACGGTCTGTACGTTGTGGATGAGGCCAATATCGAAACCCACGGCATGGTGCCAATGAGCCGTCTTGCTGACGATCCCCGCTGGCTGCCTGCCATGAGTGAACGCGTGACGCGCATGGTGCAGCGCGATCGTAACCATCCGTCCATTATCATCTGGTCGCTGGGGAATGAGTCCGGGCACGGTGCAAACCATGATGCGCTTTACCGCTGGCTGAAAACTACCGATCCAACGCGCCCTGTACAGTACGAAGGCGGTGGGGCGAATACGGCAGCAACCGACATTGTCTGTCCGATGTATGCTCGTGTTGATCAGGACCAGCCGTTCCCGGCGGTGCCAAAATGGGCGATCAAAAAATGGATCGGCATGCCGGATGAAACACGCCCGCTGATCCTCTGTGAATACGCCCACGCGATGGGCAACAGCTTTGGCGGGTTCGCCAAATATTGGCAGGCATTTCGCAGTCATCCGCGCCTACAGGGCGGGTTCGTCTGGGACTGGGTCGACCAGGCGCTGACGAAGAAAGACGAAAACGGCAAACCCTTCTGGGCTTACGGCGGTGACTTCGGTGATAAACCGAATGACCGACAGTTCTGCCTGAATGGTCTGGTATTCCCGGATCGCACGCCGCATCCGGCGCTGTATGAAGCGCAGCGCGCGCAGCAGTTTTTCACCTTTACGTGCGTGAGTACCTCTCCGCTGGTGGTTGAGGTGAAAAGTGATTACCTGTTCCGCCACACCGACAACGACGTCGCGAGATGGTCGGTTACCCGCGACGGGGAGGTGCTGGCTCAGGGGGAGGTTGCGCTTTCCATTCCCCCTCAGGGGCAGCAGCGTCTGGAAATCTCGCTGCCGACGCTGATGGCCGGGCCGGGGGAGGTCTGGCTTAATGTGGAGGTTATCCAGCCGCAGGCAACAGACTGGTCACCGGCGAATCATCGCTGCGCGTGGGATCAGTGGCTGCTTCCGACGCCGCTGTACGTTACGCCACCGCGGGCAGTCGGGATCCCGCCGGTATTCACAGAGCAGGATGATGTGCTGGACATTACCCATGGAGAGCAACGCTGGCGGTTCGATCGCGCCTCGGGAAATCTGACGCAGTGGTGGAACAAGGGCGTTGAAACGCTGCGCTCGCCGCTGACGGATAACTTTACCCGTGCGCCGCTGGATAATGACATTGGCGTGAGCGAAGCCACGCAAATCGATCCGAATGCCTGGGTTGAACGCTGGAAAGCGGCCGGAATGATTGAGATGTCTGCGCGCCTGCTTATGTGTGAAGCGGAACCGCATACTAATGACGTGGTCGTGACCACGCGACACGTCTGGGAGTATCGCGGTAAGGCGCTGTTTTTGAGCCATAAGGTCTGGCGGATTGACGATTGCGGCGTGCTGCATGGCGATGTGCAGGTGCAGGTGGCGTCCGATATTCCCGAGCCCGCGCGAATCGGCCTGAGCGTCCAGTTTGCACAGGTACCGGATACGGTGCGCTGGCTGGGGCTGGGGCCGTTCGAGAACTATCCGGACAGGAAGCTGGCGGCGCAGCAGGGGCGCTGGACGTTGCCGCTCGATGCGATGCAGACCCCCTACATTTTCCCGACAGAAAACGGCCTGCGCTGTGACACCCGAGAACTCGCCTGCGGAGCGCACGTGCTTCAGGGAAATTTCCATTTCTCCGTCAGCCGCCACAGCCAACAGCAGCTTCGTGAGACAACGCATCAGCACTTGCTGCGAGATGAGCCGGGCTGCTGGCTCAATCTGGATGCATTCCATATGGGCGTTGGCGGTGATGATTCCTGGAGCCCAAGCGTTTCACCGGAATTCATCCTGCAACATCGTCAGCTTCGCTACGCCTTTAGCTGGCATCAGAACGCACTGTAGCGCGCCAGTCGCGGCCACCGCGGGTGGCCGCGTCGCTCAGGATAAAATCCCGCTCAGCCCGTGAAGACTCATGTAGATCCCGACGAGGGTAATCAGTGCCGCTGATATCCAGGGCGCTTTTCGCGAAAACTCGCTGAAACCCGGCCAGCGCTTCGTCGCGTGCCTAAGGCTTAAGGCGGCAATCGCCCCGGAAGCCACCAGCGTCAGTGCGAGACCAATACTGAAGCTGAACACCAGCGTTGCGCCGAGTGCGAAATGTTTGAGCTGCAGGCAAATCAGCAGCACCGTGATGGACGCCGGGCAGGGAATAAGCCCGCCCGTCAGGCCAAACAGGGCGATCTGCCCGGTAGTGACGTTTTGTCCGTTGAAACGACGGTTAATATCCTGGGCATGCGCACGCTGGTGGGCGTCTTGCCACTCTTCTTCAACCAGTTGATGACCAGGGTTGTGATGATCATGATGATGGTCGTGGTCGTGGTCGTGGTCGTGGTCGTGGTCGTGGTCATGGTCGTGGTCGTGGTCATGATGATGATGCTCGTGCGGCTGGCTCTCTTTCCAGGTGCGCCAGGCCATCCAGAGCGCGATCGCAATGATCAACACGCCAGAGATCAGCTGGAACCAGGGCTCAGACGTATGAGCATCCCGGCCCCGACCAAACCATAATCCCGCCATCGCAATGATCCAGACCACCGCCGTGTGAGACAGGGTTGCGGCAAGCCCGAGAAGGATCGCCTGCTTAAGCGTCCCGCGGATCGCCACGATAAAAGCGGCCATCATCGTTTTTGAGTGGCCCGGCTCAAGGCCATGCAGCGCACCAAGCAAAATAGCGCTGGGCACAAACAGCCAGGCGTTGCCCTGTTGAAGGAGAGAAGCAAAATCGTTCATTGAACATTCCGGGAGAAAAACTGTGCTCTGATACTACTCCCCCCCAGTAGTATAATACTACCCCCCAGTAGAAAAATACTCAGGGGGAGTAGGGCGTGATATGCTTAAAACATCAAAATTAGGGGGAAAGAGATGTCACATACGGTTCGCGACAAGAAGATGTTATTAACCCGCCTGAAAAAAATTCAGGGGCAGAGCAACGCGCTGGAAAAAATGCTTAATAGCGACCACGAATGCGCCGATGTTCTCCAGCAGCTGGCAGCGATCCGCGGGGCGGTCAACGGCATGATGATGCAGGTGATCGAGGGCCATTTAACCGATCACGTGGTGAAAGAGCCCGAAGAAGAGCAGCGTGAAGCCGATCTTGGCGTGGTTTTAAAGGTGATCAAATCCTACCTTAAGTAGAATGCGTCTTGAGGTTCATTTCCGCCCAGAGAATAAATTCCTCCCTTGGCAGCGCCTTACTGTAGTACCACCCCTGTCCATACTGCACCCCGTGAAGGTGCAGCCAGCGGAGCTGCCCGTCGGTCTCTATACCCTCCGCCACCATGGCCAGATTCAGCGATTTCGCCATTTCAATAATGTGCGGGGTGACATTTTTGTACTCCAGCGCGTCCACAAACGACTTATCTATCTTTAACGTGTCGACGTCCAGATCCTGTAGGTAGCTCAGGCTGGAATAACCGGTACCAAAATCATCGATATAGATGGCATGACCCGAACGGCGGAATGCCGCGATGGCCGGTGCGCTAATTTTAGGATCGGCAAAGCCGCGCTCGGTTAACTCAAGGGCGATCTGTCTGGGATGGACTTTCCACTTATTGAGCAACTGGCTCAGCAGAGGCGGCAACTTGCCGGAGAGTAAATCGGCAGGCGCAAGGTTAATGGAAATATGCTGATCGCCATGCAGATGTAGCCAGTGACCCATATCCTCAAACAGTTTTTCGATGACTAGCTGCGTCAGTTGCGAAATAAGGCCCGTCTGTTCCGCTAGCGGAACGAAAATTTCCGGTGAGAGATAGCTCCCGTCAGGCTGAGGCCAGCGGGCAAGCGCCTCTGCACCGACAATTTTCCCACTGCAGAGCGCCACAATGGGCTGGTAGTTAACCACAAATTCGCGGTTATTAATCGCATCAAGCAGCCTGTAGCGTGGGGATTGTATACGCCGCAGGATACGCAGAACAAAAAGCGCGGCAAGCAGGCTTATCAACACGCCAAACGGCAGCCAGAAAAGAAGTTGCCGATGCCAGGTTTCAGCCAGCGGTTTTAACGCCGCCCAGGCGACGATATTAAACCCCAGTTCAGGAACAGGCTTAATAATATACATTGAGCCGTTGTACTGAACGCGGGTCATTTCCCGATCGACAATCATGTTGCGGATATGAGGAGCAAGCGTGTCGCTGCTGGCAAAAACGAGGTGTGTTGAGCTGCCCACCAGCGCGGCATCAATTGCAATCTCACCGAAAGGGATCACATCCACCAACGAGGCTGGATCGATCAGCACAAGGTAATGGCCTTTGCCCAGCGCGGCCATATAGCGGTTAAAACCAAGATCGTTTTGCGTGGTCAGCCAGGCACTGTAACCATCTGCAGTAATACGCATCGGGGGCGGGAAAGCGGCTGCGTCGCTGTCTTGTTCCAGCGAGGAGCAGAGGGGCTTCAGGCTGTCGATGTAGATCACTTCCTGAACATAACGCCATGAGAAAGCAACCCGACGCATTTCCCGTAAATGCAGATAACTACAGGGAGGCCCCTCAAAGGCCTGAAGCCGGGTCAGCGCTTCTTTTGCCTGATCAACAACCCTGTCGGTACGAAGCAGCACGCGGGAGGCGTAACTATCAAGCACATCGACAAATTTATCCTCCGCCTGGCGATGCGCCAGCCAGATACTGAGGCAAATCGGTACCAGCACAGAAAATATCAGTATGCCTGTGACCAGGCTGACCAGATGTCGGGTTTTCATGCTGCTGTTTCCTTTCTCATATGCCTGTTACCGGGCACAGAGTCGCTTGTCGGAGGCGAAAGATTTTACCGCGAAATGATATAGTTATAGCACGCAGGTGTCATGATTTTCATTTTGTCGCAGACCTTTAAGGACGTTTTGCGAGGAAGGGGGGGAATTTTCAGGGGTTGTTTTTTCAACTGAGCCTGGATATTATTTTGTTATGTTATAACAAAGCATGAAGAGCGTATGATGAAACCTGATATCCATCCAGCCTATCGCACTGTGGTGTTTCACGACACCAGTGCCAACGAATACTTTAAAGTCGGATCGACCATCAAGACCGACCGTGAAATTGAGCTCGACGGTGAAACGTATCCGTACATCACCATCGAAGTCTCTTCAAAATCACACCCGTTTTATACCGGTAAGCAGAAAACGTTCTCGACGGATGGCAGCGCTGCGCGCTTCCGCAAACGTTTTGGCGGCTTTCTTAATGCGAAGCGGGGTTAACCATGCAGGTACTTAACTCGCTGCGCAGTGCGAAACAGCGTCATCCGGATTGCCAGATCGTAAAACGTAAGGGACGCTTGTACGTCATTTGCAAATCGAACCCGCGCTTTAAAGCCGTTCAGGGTCGTAAAAAAAGACGCTAAACGCGCGTTTCACGCCAACTTTCCAGGGATCTGATCTGTTTGCCATCGACGGTAAAATTGTCGGTGGCAAGCCAGTTTTCAAACGCTTTCGCCAGCATCGGCCACTCGCTGTCGATGATTGAGAACCAGTCCGTATCCCGGTTATGACCTTTAGTCACCAGAGCCTGACGAAAGCGCCCTTCAAACTGAAATCCCAGACGGAGCGCCGCCTTGCGGGAAGGTTCGTTCAGGCTGTTACATTTCCATTCATAGCGGCGGTATCCCAGCACGTCGAACGCATACTGCATCAGAAGATATTGCGCTTCTGTGGACATCGGCGTGCGGCTAAGAAGGGGGGAGAAATGAACGTGTCCCACTTCCATAACACCGTTTGTCGGATCGATACGCATCAGCGCCAGCGTACCGACCGGTGCCTGAGTCTGATTATCAATGACGGTGAAATGTATCGGATCCGGTAATTCACACACGCTTGCCACCCACGCGGCAAATTCGCCTGCGGTGGCATCAGGTTCACGCAGCAGCCATGTCCAGCTGCGGGTATCTTCTGCCAGTAGATAGGCGGAAAAGAGGACATCGGCATGTTCCACACGCAGCGGCTCCAGCCGACAGTAGCGGCCATGAAGATTCACCCGGGAAGGGTGCGGGCGGGGTTGCCAGTCGATAAGTTCATCGCCAACAGGTTGTCCAAACTGATTGAATGTGCTCATGTTATTTTCCGCTCTGCTGTAAGTGATCCCAGAGTAAATAAATGCTGGTTCCTTAAAAAGTACCAGTGAGGTATGTTCTGGTGGTACCACGGAGAGAGAAAATGAATATACCTGGCGATGAATTTTATACCCTGATTACTGCTGCGCTGAAAAAGCGCGGTGAAGAGACCTTGCAGCGCACGCTGTATCTTGCCATGCGTGAAGCTGTCCTGCAGGGAAGGCTGCAGGCTGAAAGCCGCTTACCGGGCTCCCGGGTGATTGCGCAGCAGCTTTCCGTGTCCCGTAACACCGTTAATGCGGCGCTTGAGCAACTCTCGCTCGAAGGATATCTGCTGCGCAGTCGTCAGGGTACGCGCGTGGCGCAACTGGCGCAGCGCGGAAATCGACAGGATTTTCCCGAGCCGACCGTCACGCTGGCTAAGCGGGTGACGCAGCTGCCAGAGCCGACGCTGCGGGAGACGCCGGTACTCGCTTTTACACCCGGCACGCCCGCCATCAATTATTTTCCTCTTCCGCTCTGGCGGCGCTTGTACGATCGCGTTTTACGCGAGGAAGGGAGTGCATTGCTTGGCTATGGCGATCCGGCCGGGGAAACCTCATTACGTGAGGCGATTGCCCGCCATCTTGCCCTGTCGCGGGGAATTGATTGCGATGCCAGTCAGATTGTTATTACCGAGGGGGCTCTGGAAGGGGTGAATCTCTGCACGCAGTTGTTGAGCGAGCCGGGGGATATCGCGTGGATTGAAGATCCCGGCTATGCGGGGGCAAAAAGCGCGTTTGCGAAATCGGGATTAACGATGGTGGGCATGCCCGTGGACGACGAGGGAATGAACTGGGAAGGGCAACATGCAGCGCGCCCTGCACTTATCTTTACTTCGCCTTCACATCAGTTTCCCTACGGGAGCGTGCTGAGCGCGCGTCGGCGCTTGTCATTGCTGGCGCTTGCGCTCCAGCATAAGGCCTGGATTATCGAGGACGATTACGACAGCGAGTTTCGGTATTCCGGAGAGCCGGTGCCAGCAATGCTGGGAATGGTCAACAACGCGCCGGTGGTTTATCTGGGAACATTCAGTAAAACGCTGTTCCCGTCGCTCCGAATCGGTTTTATGGTCATCCCACCGTCGCTGGCAAACGCGGCGCGTCCGGCCATTGGTGCGTTATTGCGTGGGGGGCATCGTGCGGAACAGCGTACGCTGGCGCTGTTTATTGAAGAGGGCCATTACGCTCGTCATCTTGCCGCCATGCGTCGGCTCTATCGGAAACGCTACCGGCAGCTGCGCGACGTGCTCAACGCGGAGCTACATGTCGCGCATCGTGTGCTGGCGGCGGAGGGCGGTATGCACCTGACGGTGGCGATTGACGGGATTAATGACAAGGCGATTGTTCAGCAGGCGAGGGCATTTCAGCTGGCCCCCGCGGCGTTAAGCGGGTACTACCTGACGCCGAAGCAGGGGCAAACCGGTCTGGTACTGGGGTACGGTAATACCTCTGCTTCTCAATTTGCGTCAGGTATCCGACGCCTACAGACGCTGATTACACAGCAGCAGGACGGGAAAGCGTAAAGACGTCATAGAAAGAGAGCTGGCCTTTGGTTGAAACCATTTTCTGCAGCTTCTCTTTCTGCCCGGTCTCCACAGCTGGGGAGTGTAAAATGCTGTCGATCAATTCTGTCGGCACAAAGCGCGTGTTGTACCACTCGCCGTTATAGCAGACCCGGAAATCAAGCACGTCGATATCTTCGTAGCGGTAGCGGGGATTAACGTCGAAAAAGAAGAACGCGTTGAATACCACAAACAGCACAACGAGCAGCCAGACGGAGTCCACCAGGGTTTCGGATGTCAGCATCACCACAAGCGTTGCCAGCCAGGCAGCGTACATGGCGACGAAGAGTCCCGGATGCTTGCGAATGAAGCTAATGCTAAAACGCGGGCGATTGTCGCGCTTTTCGCGGTGGTTAAGATCGTCGATGGTGGCGGTGAGCAGGCGCTGTATCTCGGTCATTTTCTGCCTTCATGATTGTTGAAAATACAGGGGATCCGCCTATTTTAGGGGAGCCACCAGGCTGAAAAAAGTAACAGTCAGGCGCTAAAAGACCATAACAGTTGGCTCCCCGATACCTTAGAGCATCTTGATGATTTTTGCCGGATTGCCGCCAACGACAGCATTGGCCGGTACATCTTTTGTCACAACCGCGCCGGAAGCCACGACCACATTATCACCCAGCGTGACGCCAGGATTAATGACGGCGCGCCCGCCAATCCAGACGTTATTGCCAATGGTCACGGGCTTACCAAACTCGACGCCGCTGTTGCGTTCATCGGGATCCAGCGGATGAGTTGCCGTGTAGATATGCACACCCGGTGCCAGCATGCAGTTGTCGCCAATATGAATAGGGCAGACATCCAGCATCACGCAATCGAAGTTAGCGTAAAATTCTTTACCCAGGTAAATGTTGTAACCGTAGTCACAGCGGAAACTCGGCTCGATATACGCGCCTGCGCTTTGTCCTAAAAGTTCCGCCAGAATGTTCTGGCGTTCAGTTTTCGCGTCGGGGGCGGTGTGGTTATAGCGGTGAATCAGATGGCGGGCTCGCAGCCGATCGCCCCGTAACGTCTCATCACCAGGGCGGTAATGTTCACCTGCAATCATCTTCTGTTTTTCTGTGCTCATTTAGGAACCTCTCTGGATATCATTACTGCAGAGTAATAGGGATAGGCCAGTAAGGGAACGTTCCCGGAAAACCTGTGTGATAAGAGTCACAACAATGTTGCGGATGAGCACGTTTTACACGGAGACCTGCTTTCGCACAGGGAGCGTAAGTCGAAAGGTGTATACAAACCAGAACGCGACGTAGAACCTCTACAGATACACGTTAAAGATTAACGAACAAATTTCCATACGGACGTTGGGATTTTGTCATACAGCTTATTCATGGTCAGCTCAGCGAGCCGATGGTCAGCGGCTGAATAAAATACAGCCAGTTCATTATCAGACAGCTCGTATTTATTTTTTTCGATGACACGTTCGAGCGTGTCTATTGACTGACAACGTCGCAAGCGCATCAAATAATCGACTTTTGTTAATGGTTTATCAGACATAAATTCACCTTAGTAATTGTAATAATTTTAACAGGAAAGACTAACCGGGTTTGCTCTGCTCACGTTGACGAAGCAGCGGAATAGCCGATTTCCCGATTTACGCCATTTTTGCAAATCCTGGGCGTTAATGCCGTAGCTACTGAACAACATAAAGGTGTCGTCCAGGTATTCGTCAATTTGCTCAATGAGCTTATTATCTTCATTGTACTTAATTTTATAATTAAGTGCGAAGGTTGCAATATGCTCTATCAGCTCGTTCAACTGTAAATTGATCGCAGACGTTGGGTCATTCACCCAGCCATGGTTACTTTCATCAAGATTGGCAAGGCAGTCATGGTACAAGGATTCGCAGAGAAATTTCAACTGCGCGATATCATGCCTTTTTGGCGAGTACTCGTCCATAGCGCATCCCCTTCTGAGTGATTTCTTACTCACCGAACATCATGTCGGGATGGATACAACATACTTAGCCGCACGGGTGCTGTGTTCCTGATAACTCTAACTATAAGCCACTCTGATCGAGATTTCACCGCGCTATTACGAAAAATTACAATTAAAACCTGATACTGCGTGCGTTTACGCAATTGCCCGGTCTGAACAGAACGTTTTTAACCGAATTAACACTGATTTTTTATCGCGTCCTTACGTTTCATTGATTTAGCGTAAACTGTCAGACGAAGACCAGATTCGGACTTTTCTTTGTTCGATAGTGGTGCTAGGAATATTCCTAATAATTTACGCGGCGAAATGAAATTAAAAAAATCATGAATTCGCCGATTAAGTTTTCAGTTAATTATGATATGTCTTATTAAGATGACAGAAAATAAATAGCAGCACAATAAGCGTAATTTATGATTTTTTTGAAATGAAAAAGGCCGCAAATGCGGCCTTTTTATCATATGAAACCGGTATCAGTGAGGTTCTACCGAATGACTGTGCTCAACGTCTTCATTCTTACGGCTGAAGCGGCGGCGAACCACCACGAAGAACACCGGTACGAAGAAGATCGCAAGAACGGTCGCGGTGACCATCCCACCCATTACGCCGGTACCTACTGCGTTCTGCGCGCCGGAGCCCGCACCGGAGCTGATAACCAGCGGCATTACACCGAGGATAAATGCCAGAGACGTCATCAGGATTGGACGCAGACGCATACGAACGGCTTCAAGCGTCGCCTCAATCAGACCTTTGCCTTCTTTCTCCATCAGATCTTTGGCGAATTCCACGATAAGTATCGCGTTCTTCGCCGACAAGCCAATGGTTGTCAGCAGGCCCACCTGGAAGTAAACGTCGTTGGTTAATCCACGGAACGTTGCGGCAAGCAGCGCGCCGATAACCCCCAGTGGAACAACCAGCATAACGGAGAACGGAATCGACCAGCTCTCATACAGTGCCGCCAGACACAGGAAGACCACGATCAGTGAAATGGCGTACAGGGCAGGGGCCTGGTTCCCGGACAGACGTTCCTGATAGGACATACCGGTCCAGTCATAGCCGATACCTGCAGGCAGTTTACTGGCGAGTTCTTCCATCAGGTTCATCGCTTCACCGGTGCTTCGACCCGGCGCAGCCTGACCCAGGATTTCCATCGATGGCAAGCCGTTATAGCGTTCCAGACGCGGTGAACCGTATTCCCAACGCGAGGTTGAGAAGGCGGAGAACGGTACCATCTGCCCATCGCTGCCGCGAACGTACCAGTTGTTGATGTCGTTCGGCAACATACGGTACTGCGCTTCGGACATCACGTACACCTTCTTCACACGACCGCGGTCGATGAAGTCGTTGACGTAGCTACCGCCCCAGGCCGCGCCCAGTGTGGTATTGATGTCGCTGATGGACACACCCAGCGCCTGGGCTTTTTCCTGGTCGATGTCGATTTTATACTGCGGCGTATCTTCCAGACCGTTTGGACGCACGCCGACCAGCAGGTCAGGGTGTTTAGCCACTTCACCAAACAGCTGGTTACGCGCCTGAGTCAGTTTCTCGTGACCCAAACCACCCTGGTCAATCAGCTGGAAGTCGAAACCGGTCGCCGTACCCAGTTCAACAATCGCTGGCAGGTTAAAGGCGAAGACCATCGCATCTTTAATCTGCGAGAAGGTGCCCATGGCGCGGCCGGTGATCGCTTCAACTTTGTTCTCTTCGCCCGGACGTTCAGACCAGTCTTTCAGAGAAACGAAGGCGATACCGGTGTTCTGACCACGACCCGCAAAGCCAAAGCCGTTAACCGCAAACACGGATTCAACGTTGTCTTTCTCTTTGGTGAGGTAGTAGTCCGTCACTTCGTCCAGCACTTTCTGGGTACGCTCTTGCGATGCACCCGCCGGGAGCTGTGCCATCGTCAGGAACACGCCCTGGTCTTCATCCGGCAGGAACGAGCTTGGCAGACGAACGAACAGGAAAGCCATGCCCACCACGATGATGATATAGAGCAGCAGATAACGACCGGTGCTGCGCAGGATGTTGCCCACGCTGTCGGTGTAATGGTGCGTGCTCTTATCAAACATGCGGTTAAACCAGCCGAAGAACCCTTTGTGCTCGCCGTGGCCGCCTTTCTGAATCGGCTTCAGCATGGTGGCACACAGGGCAGGCGTCAGGATCAACGCCACCAGCACGGACAGCGCCATCGCGGAAACGATGGTAATAGAGAACTGACGGTAAATCGCACCGGTTGAACCCCCGAAGAAGGCCATCGGAATAAATACCGCAGACAGCACCATCGCGATACCGACCAGCGCGCCCTGGATTTGCCCCATCGATTTACGGGTTGCTTCCTTCGGCGGCAGGCCTTCCTCCGCCATCACACGCTCGACGTTCTCTACCACAACGATGGCGTCATCCACCAGCAGGCCGATGGCGAGCACCATCCCGAACATTGTCAGAGTGTTTATCGAGTAGCCAAATATCGACAGGATTGCGAAGGTCCCGAGCAGTACGACCGGAACGGCGATGGTTGGGATCAACGTCGCACGGAAGTTTTGCAGGAACAGGTACATGACCAGGAAGACGAGGATGATCGCCTCAACCAGGGTTTTTACCACTTCGTGAATCGAGATTTTAACGAACGGCGTGGTGTCATACGGATATACGATTTTCAAACCTGACGGGAAGAAAGGTTCCATCTTCTTCAGCTCTGCACGGATAGCCGTGGCGGTGTCCAGGGCGTTAGCGCCTGTCGCCAGTTTGATACCCAGACCGGAAGCCGGTTTGCCGTTGAACTTCGCGATGATGTCGTAGTTCTCACCGCCCAGCTCAACTTTCGCCACGTCGCGCAGGCGAACCTGAGAACCGTCCTGATTCACTTTCAGCAGAATTTTGCTGAACTCATCGGCGGACGTCAGACGCGTCTGTGCGATGATCGAGGCGTTAAGCTGCTGGCCTTTCACCGGCGGCGTACCGCCTAGCTGACCGGCTGCCACCTGGGCGTTCTGTGCTTTGATCGCGCTGATTACGTCAACCGGCGTCAGCTGGAAGTTGTTCAGCTTGTTCGGATCCATCCAGATACGCATCGCGTACTGGGAACCGAACAGCTGCACGTCACCCACACCGGAAGTACGGCTGATGGCGTCCTTCATGTTGGCGCCCACGTAGTCGGAAATATCCTCCTGCGTCATGGTGCCGTTGGTGTTGATAACGCCGACAACCATCAGGAAGCTACTGGACGATTTCTCGACGCTCACGCCCTGCTGTTGTACTTCCTGCGGCAGCAGCGGCATCGCCAGCTGCAGTTTGTTCTGCACCTGAACCTGCGCGATGTCAGCATCGGTACCTGACTGGAAGGTCAGGGTGATCTGAACTGTACCGGTGGAGTCACTGTTTGAGGACATGTACATCAGGTTATCGATACCGTTCATGTTCTGTTCGATAACCTGAGTCACGGTGTCCTGCACCGTTTTTGCATCAGCCCCTGGGTAGGTTGCGGAGATCGTCACCGCCGGTGGCGCAATCGTTGGATATTGCGCGACGGGCAGCTTCAGGATCGCAAGTCCCCCAGCTAGCATGATGATTATGGCGATCACCCACGCAAATATGGGGCGATCGATAAAGAAATTAGGCATGTCTTAACGGCTCCTGTTTAAGTTAAGACTTGGTTTGTTCTGACTGACCAGCGGCTGAAGCTTGTTGTTTATCGTCAGACTTCACTTCCTGTGCTTTAACCTGCGCGCCAGGACGAACTTTTTGCAAACCAGTGATAATCACGCGATCGCCATCTTTCAGACCTTCCGTCACCAGCCATTTATCGCCAATCGCCTGCGTAGCAGTGATATTGCGGGTTTCGACTTTGTCATCCGCCCCGACAACCAGTGCGCTCGCATCGCCGCGTGGCGTACGGGTCACACCCTGCTGTGGAACCAGAAGTGCGGTTGGATTCGTCCCTTCTTCCAGACGCGCGCGAACGAACATACCAGGCAACAGCGTGTTGTCCGGGTTCGGGAAAATCGCACGTAAGGTGATGGAACCGGTGGTCTGGTCGACCGTCACATCAGAGAATTCCAGTGTGCCTGACTGTGGGTATTTGATACCGTCATTGGTCACAAGCTCCACTTTGGCTTTGCCGTTTTCCTGTTGCAGCTTGCCGCTTGCGAGCTCTTGCTTCAGACGCAGGAAATCATTGCTGGACTGTGTGACGTCAACGTAGATCGGATCAAGCTGCTGCACGGTAGCCAGCGCCGTGGCCTGACCGTTCTGCACCAGCGCCCCTTCCGTCACGGAAGATTTACCAATACGACCGCTGATAGGGGAGGTCACTTTGGTGTAGGCCAGGTTAATACGCGCGGTTTCGACGGCGGCTTTCGCGGCAACGACGGCAGCGTTGGTCTGCTGTGCATCCGCCAGCGCAGTATCATAATCCTGTTGACTGATGTACTGCGTACCGAGCAGTTTTTTATAGCGGCTCAGCGTGAGCTGGGAGATTTTGGCTGCAGCTTCAGCTTTCGCCAGATCGCCTTTCGCGCTTTCATAAGACGCCTGATAGGTTGCTGGATCAATCTGATACAGAGACTCACCGGCTTTCACATCACCGCCTTCCGTGAAGTTACGTTTCAGGATAATACCGCTCACCTGAGGACGCACTTCCGCAATGCGGTAAGCACTCGTACGGCCTGGTAATTCTGTGGTGATTTGTAGAGGTTCAGATTTGAGCGTCACAACGCCTACTTCTGGCGCCTGCTGAGCTCCTTGTTGAGCCGGTTTGTCGTCACATCCTGTTAGCGCTAAGCTGCCTGAGAGCATCAGAACGACCGCCAGAGGCGTTAACCCTCTGTTTTTGTTCATATGTAAACCTCGAGTGTCCGATTTCAAATTGATCAAGGGTCCTGAGTCTAAAAACCCATTGCTGCGTTTATATTATCGTCATGCTATGGTACATACATTCACAAATGTATGTAAATCTGACTCCTGTAAATTCACTGACATATGGCACGAAAAACCAAACAACAAGCGCTGGAAACCCGACAACACATTCTGGATGTGGCGATTCGTTTGTTCTCTCAGCAGGGTGTGTCATCAACCTCGCTGGCGCAGATTGCTCAGGCCGCGGGCGTCACGCGGGGAGCGATTTACTGGCATTTCAAAGACAAGTCAGATCTGTTTGGTGAAATCTGGGAGCTTTCAGAATCCAACATTAGCGATCTAGAGACTGAGTATCGGGCAAAATTCCCTGACGATCCACTCTCAGTATTAAGAGAAATTCTAGTATATATCCTTGAAGCAACGGTAGTTGAAGAACGTCGCAGGCTAATGATGGAAATTATTTTTCATAAATGCGAGTTCGTGGGCGAAATGGCGGTCGTCCAGCAGGCGCAGCGTAGCCTGTGTCTGGAGAGCTATGACCGTATCGAACAGACGCTAACGCAATGTATTCAGGCAAAAACGTTACCGGCCAACCTGCTGACGCGACGCGCCGCCATCCTGTTACGTAGCTATGTCTCCGGGCTGATGGAGAACTGGCTATTTGCGCCACAATCTTTTGATCTTAAAAACGAAGCGCGTAGCTACGTCGCCATTTTGCTGGAGATGTTGCAATTTTGTCCGACGCTGCGTGACGAAACCCACTCCGTTCCTGCCTGACCGTCGCCAGGATTTATCCTGGAGGTTCATGTTCTTGCTATTCTGCTTTCAGCGGGCGTGATATTCTTCACACCGGACTATTTTCGGTCATTTCTCACATCATACTCACGACTATGCTGCACACCAAACGCTCGCAACATCCTGTTCTTGCATTATTTTTTGCTATGCTGTTTTTCCTGGCTTCCGCGCCGCTTTCGTATGCTCGCGCAGATAACGCCAGCGATATCCCTTCGCGTGCCGATGTTCAGGCGCAGCTTGATACGCTTAATAAACAAAAAGAGCTGTCGCCTCAGGAGAAACTCGTCCAACAGGATCTGACGGAAACGCTGGAAACGCTGGATAAAATTGAACGCGTAAAAGCAGAAACGGCTCAGCTTCGCCAGAAGGTCGCGCAGGCACCGGACAACATGCGCAAGGCGACAGAGGCGCTGAGCGCGCTGAGCGACGTCGATAACGATGACGAAACCCGCAAAACGCTTGCGACGCTCTCGCTACGTCAGCTGGAGTCGCGTGTGGCGCAGTTGCTGGACGATCTCCAGACCGCGCAGTCCGATCTCGCCACCTATAACAGCCAGCTGGTCTCGCTGCAAACGCAGCCTGAGCGCGTGCAAAACGCGATGTACACCGCGTCTCAGCAGCTTCAGCAGATCCGCAACCGCCTGAATGGGACGGCTGTGGGAGATGGCGCGTTACGCGCTACGCAGCAAACGTTGTTGTTGATTCAGCAGACGTTGCTTAATGCGGAAATTGAACAGCAGCGTAAGAGCCTTGAAGGCAATACGGTGCTGCAGGATACGCTGCAAAAACAGCGTGATTACGTCACCGCCAACATTAATCGTCTTGAGCACCAGCTCCAGCTGCTGCAGGAGGCGGTAAACAGTAAACGCCTGACGCTGACGGAAAAAACCGCTCAGGAAGCTGTCTCGCCAGACGAAACCGCCCGCATTCAGGCCAACCCGCTGGTGAAGCAGGAGCTTGAGCTTAACCATCAGCTAAGTGAGCGTCTGATTCAGGCCACCGAAAGCGGTAACTCGCTGGTGCAGCAGAATATTAAAGTCAAAAACTGGCTGGATCGCGCGCTGCAGGCGGAACGTAACATTAAAGAGCAGATTGCGGTTCTGAAAGGGAGCCTTCTGCTGTCGCGAATTTTGTACCAGCAGCAGCAGACGCTGCCGTCCGCCGACGAGCTGGAGGACATGACCAACCGCATCGCAGATTTACGTCTGGAACAGTTTGACGTCAACCAGCAGCGCGATGCGCTTTTCCAGAGCGATAACTTTGTCGCGAAAGTGGAAGAGGGCCATTCCAGCGAGGTGAACCCGGAGGTTCACGACGCGCTGCTGCAGGTCGTCGATATGCGTCGCGAGCTGCTCGACCAGCTCAACAAACAGCTGGGTAACCAGCTAATGATGGCCATTAACCTGCAGATCAACCAGCAGCAGCTGGTGAGCGTCTCGAAAAGCCTGCAGGAGATTTTGACCCAGCAGATTTTCTGGGTGAACAGCAACAAGCCGATGGACTGGGACTGGGTCAAATCCTTCCCTGAGACGCTGAAGTCGCAAATCAAGAGCATGAAAATCACCGTCAACTGGGAAAAAGCCTGGCCTGCGGTGATGATTGCCTTCCTCGCGGGCCTGCCGCTGTTGCTGATTGCGGGTCTGATCCGCTGGCGTTTGAAATGGCTGAAACAGTATCAGGCCAGGCTGGCGTCAGAAGTGGGACAACTGCGTAACGACAGCCAGCTGCACACCCCGAAAGCGATCCTGATTGACCTGATCCGCGCGCTGCCGGTCTGCCTGCTGATTCTGGCCGCCGGGCTGATTCTGCTCACGATGCAGCTCAACATCAGCGACCTGCTCTGGGCGTTCAGCAAAAAGCTGGCGCTGTTCTGGCTGGTGTTTGGTCTCTGCTGGAAAGTGCTGGAAAAAGACGGAGTGGCGGTGCGTCACTTCAACATGCCGGAACAACTTACCAGCCACTGGCGTCGTCAGATTGTGCGCATCAGCCTCGCGCTGCTGCCGCTGCACTTCTGGTCTGTCGTGTCTGAGCTCTCACCGCTGCATTTGATGGACGACGTGCTGGGGCAGCTGGTTATTCTGCTGAACCTGCTGCTGATTGCCGTTCTGATGTGGCCGATGTGCCGCGACAGCTGGCGTGATAAAGAGTCCCACAACCTTCGTCTGGCGACCGTAACGGTGCTGGCGATCATTCCGCTGGCGCTGATGGTGCTGACGGCAACGGGCTACTTCTATACCACGCTGCGCCTGTCAGGCCGCTGGATCGAAACGGTTTATCTGGTGATTGTCTGGAATCTGCTGTTCCAGACCGTGCTGCGCGGGTTGAGCGTGGCGGCGCGGCGTATCGCCTATCGCCGTGCGATCGCGCGCCGTCAGCATCAGGTGAAAGAGGGGGCAGAAGGCGCGGAGCCGCAGGAAGAGCCGACCATCGCGCTGGAGCAGGTCAACCAGCAAACCATGCGTATCACGATGCTGGTAATGGTGGCGCTGTTTGGGGTGATGTTCTGGGCCATCTGGTCTGATTTAATCACCGTCTTTGCGTACCTCGACAGCGTCAAGCTCTGGCAGTACAGCGGCACCGAGGCGGGTGTGACGGTGATGAAAAGCGTGACCATGGGCAGCCTGCTCTTTGCGCTGGTGTCGCTGGTGGTCGCCTGGGCGCTGATCCGCAACCTGCCGGGCCTGCTGGAAGTGCTGGTGCTGTCCCGCCTGAACCTGCGTCAGGGGGCGTCTTACGCCATCACCACTATCCTGAACTACGTGATCATTATCGCGGGTGCGATGACGGTCTTTGGTTCGCTGGGTGTTTCATGGGACAAACTGCAGTGGCTGGCGGCAGCGCTCTCGGTCGGTCTTGGTTTCGGCCTGCAGGAGATCTTCGGGAACTTCGTATCCGGCCTGATCATCCTGTTCGAACGTCCGGTGCGTATCGGCGATACCGTCACCATCGGCACCTTCTCTGGCACCGTCAGCAAGATCCGTATTCGTGCGACCACCATTACCGACTTTGACCGTAAAGAGGTGATCATCCCGAACAAAGCGTTCGTGACCGAGCGCCTGATCAACTGGTCGCTCTCCGATACGACCACTCGCGTGGTGATCCGCCTCGGCGTGGCCTACGGTTCCGATCTGGATAAGGTGAAAGAGGTGCTGCTGAAGGCGGCGTCTGAACATCCGAAAGTCATGCACGATCCGGCGCCTGCGGTGTTCTTCACCACTTTCGGTCCGAGTACGCTGGACCACGAGCTGCGCCTGTACGTGCGTGAGCTGCGCGATCGCAGCTACACCGTCGACGAACTGAACCGCGCGATCGACCGCCTGTGCCGTGAAAATGACATTAACATCGCCTTCAACCAGCTTGAGGTTCACCTGCGTAACGAAAAAGGTGAAGAGCATACGGAAGTGAAGCGCGAGATTAAGGGTGACGATCCGACTCCGGCATAATCTATTTTCCCTCTGCCCTCAGGGGCGAGGGAACGATTTTCTCCCTCTCCCTCAGGGAGAGGGCTGGGGTGAGGGTAATTTCCCTTCAAAATCCCGCCGCACAATCTCCAGCGCTTTCAGCACCGTCTCCGCCGGGATCTCATGATTCTCCAGCAGCATAATCAAATCGACGGCCAGCTTGACCTCGTCGGGTGCATTTTCCAGTGACATCTTTGTGGCTCCTGTTAACGGGTCAAACGTTCAATGACGCGCTCGATCTCATCCAGCGCCTGTCGGCAGCGGGCAATACGGCCTTCGAGGGCGCTTATCTCGCGCATCAATAGCTGCTGCTCTTCCAGCGTTTCGCTGTTGTTCAGTCGGGCTTCGCGTTCGCGCTTCATCTCAAACAGGCGGCGTTCAAACTCCTGGTTCTCCAGTCGCTTGCGCTGCCATTTACCGAGCCCCGGCGAGGCGCTGTCCCAGGCGCGCAACGGCCAGGCGGCGATTTCGCGATGCAAAGCAGTTATCTGCTCGGTGAGATGCTCCGCCAGCCAGGCCACCTGTTCCTGCTGTCCGTTCTCCACCGCATGGCGTAACTCATCAAGATTCGTTTGCGCCTCCGCAAGATAATCCTGAATTAACGTGCTGCGGGTACGAAAAAGCTGTCGGTCAAAGCGCGGCTTCAGCGTGGCGTGTCCCATCAGCGGCGTGGCCTGCGCGCGCAAGGCGATCAGTTGATTTTGTAGCGTCTCAAGAAGCAAGGCTGTTTTCAAAACGCTCTCCAGTGGTAAAGTAGCCGTTCAGTTTGATAACGATTCGCATTATGCAGCGTACTATTTTAATCATCATTGGCTGGCTCGCGGTAGTGCTGGGCACGCTGGGCGTTGTTTTACCCCTGTTACCGACCACGCCGTTTATTCTGCTGGCGGCCTGGTGCTTCGCCCGTTCATCGCCGCGCTTTCACCACTGGCTGCTCTACCGCTCATGGTTTGGCGGCTACCTGCGGTACTGGCAAAAACACCGGGCTATGCCGCCCGGCGCGAAGCCGCGCGCGATCGCGGTGATCCTCATCACCTTCGCCATTTCATTATGGCTGGTGAAAATGATGTGGGTGCGCATTCTGCTGCTGGCGATCCTGACCTGTCTGCTTATCTTTATGTGGCGGATCCCCGTGGTTGATGAAAAGCAACAAAAGCACTGAAGCCTCATCATGGCTGTTGCAATTATTGCGTACAGCCAGTAAATTCGACCGTTTTCGAGCACAGGTGCGCCTGGTTAAAGGTTAAGCAATTGTTACCTTTACCGACTCGTTGCGCGCCGTGAGTAACACTGTTTCACTTAGGCACAAACCGATGACCGCAACTGCACAGCAGCTTGAATTTCTGAAAAACAGCATCAAAAGCATCCAGGACTATCCAAAGCCTGGCATTCTTTTCCGTGATGTCACCAGCTTGCTGGAAGACCCGAAAGCGTACGCGCTCAGCATTGAACTGCTGGTGGAGCGTTATAAAAACGCAGGGATCACCAAAGTAGTAGGTACCGAAGCCCGTGGCTTCCTGTTTGGCGCACCGGTTGCGCTGGCAATGGGCGTGGGTTTTGTGCCGGTGCGTAAGCCGCGCAAGCTGCCGCGTGAAACCATTGCCGAGAGCTACGAGCTGGAGTACGGCACCGATCAGCTGGAAATCCACGTGGATGCCATCAAGCCAGGCGACAAAGTGCTGGTGGTGGACGATCTGCTGGCAACCGGCGGCACCATCGAAGCGACCGTGAAGCTGATCCGCCGCCTGGGTGGGGAAGTGACCGACGCGGCATTCATCATCAACCTGTTCGATCTGGGTGGCGAACAGCGCCTGGAAAAACAGGGTATTACCAGCTACAGCCTGGTGCCATTCCCGGGTCATTAATCCCGTTCCTCACAACCTCGCTCAATGAGTGAGGTTGTGATAGCATTCCCCTCCATAAATTCACCTTCCAGCGTTGCAGAGCCTGCCCATGAGTTATCAGGTGTTAGCCCGTAAATGGCGACCACAAACCTTTGCTGACGTTGTCGGTCAGGAACATGTGCTGACGGCCCTGGCGAACGGCTTGTCGCTAGGTCGCATCCATCACGCCTATCTTTTTTCCGGCACCCGCGGCGTCGGTAAGACCTCTATTGCCCGTCTGCTGGCGAAAGGCCTCAACTGCGAAACCGGGATTACCGCCACCCCGTGCGGCGTGTGCGATAACTGCAGAGAAATCGAGCAGGGGCGTTTTGTCGATCTGATTGAGATCGACGCCGCCTCGCGCACAAAAGTGGAAGACACTCGCGATCTGCTCGATAACGTGCAGTACGCCCCGGCGCGTGGCCGCTTCAAGGTCTATCTGATCGATGAAGTGCACATGCTGTCGCGTCACAGCTTCAACGCCCTGCTGAAAACGCTGGAAGAGCCGCCTGCACACGTGAAGTTCCTGCTGGCGACCACCGATCCGCAAAAGCTGCCGGTTACCATTCTGTCGCGCTGCCTGCAGTTCCACCTGAAGGCGCTGGACGTTGAGCAGATCCGCGCGCAGCTTGAGCACATTCTCGATGAAGAGAAAATTGTCCACGAACCGCGCGCCCTGCAACTGCTGGCTCGCGCGGCGGACGGTAGCCTGCGTGATGCGTTAAGCCTGACCGATCAGGCGATTGCCAGCGGTGACGGCAAGCTCTCGACCGACGCGGTCAGCACCATGCTCGGTACGCTGGATGACGATCAAGCGCTCTCGCTTATCGAAGCGATGATTGCCGCCAACGGCGAACGCGTGATGTCGCTGGTAAACGCGGCTGCCGCCCGAGGCGTGGAGTGGGAGGGGCTGCTGGTTGAAATGCTCAGCTTGCTGCACCGCGTGGCGATGCTGCAGCTTTCTCCATCGGCAATCGGCGCGGATATGGCCGCCATTGAGCAGCGGATGCGTGAACTTGCCCGCACCGTGCCGCCTGCCGACGTGCAGCTTTACTACCAGACGCTGCTAATTGGCCGCAAAGAGCTGCCGTTTGCGCCGGACCGCCGGATGGGCGTTGAAATGACGCTGCTGCGCGCGCTGGCGTTCCACCCGCGCATGCCGCTGCCCGAGCCGGAAGTGCCGCGACAGTCCTTCGCGCCGGTCGCCCCGACCGCGGTGATGTCGCCGCAGCAGGTGCCGCCTCAGCCGACACCGCCGCCGCAAAACGTGCCGCTGTCGGATGCCACCAGTTCGGTACTTGCCGCACGCAGCCAGTTGCAGCGTGCGCAGGGAGTAACCAAACCAAAAAAGAGTGAACCGGCAGCGCCAGCAAGAGCGCGGCCGGTGAACAACGCCGCGCTTGAACGACTGGCCTCGGTAACGGAGCGCGTACAGTCGCGTCCGGCACCGTCCGCGCTCGAGCAGAAAGCCCCGGCGAAAGAAGAGGCTTACCGCTGGAAGGCAACCACCCTCACCGAAACGGTGAAGGAAGAGGTCGCCACGCCAAAAGCGCTGAAGAAAGCGCTGGAGCATGAGAAAACCCCGGAGCTTGCCGCGAAGCTCGCCGAAGAGTCAATCGAGCGGGACGCCTGGGCCGCTGAGGTCAGCAAACTGCAGCTGCCGAAGCTGGTAGAGCAGGTCGCGCTCAATGCCTGGAAAGAGCAAGAGGGCAACCAGGTGCGTCTGCATCTGCGTCCGGGCCAGCGACATCTGAATTCCCCTGGTGCGCAAAAGGCGCTGGCGGAGGCGCTCACCGCATTGCAGGGTGCGCCGGTTGAATTGACTATCATTGAAGATGATAATCCCGCAGTGCGAACGCCGCTGGAGTGGCGCCAGGCCATTTATGAAGAGAAGCTCGCGCAGGCGCGCGAGTCAATTATCGCGGATAACAACATTCAGACCCTGCGCCGGTTCTTCGACGCCGATCTGGATGAAGAGAGTATTCGCCCCATTTGATCGTGAGTCTGACTTACGGTTGTAATCCTTAAACGTGAAAGAGAGAGAAGCCTATGTTCGGTGGAAAAGGCGGTCTGGGTGGCCTGATGAAGCAGGCTCAGCAGATGCAGGAAAAAATGCAGAAGATGCAGGAAGAGATCGCTCAGCTGGAAGTCACGGGTGAATCCGGTGCCGGTCTGGTAAAAGTGACCATCAACGGTGCGCACAACTGCCGCCGCGTGGAAATCGACCCAAGCCTGCTCGAAGACGACAAAGATATGCTGGAAGATCTGGTTGCCGCCGCGTTTAACGATGCCGCGCGCCGTATCGACGAAACCCAGAAAGAGAAAATGGCCTCTGTTTCCAGCGGTATGCAACTGCCGCCGGGCTTCAAGATGCCATTCTGATGCAAACCAGTCCGCTGCTCACGCAGTTAATGGAAGCACTGCGCTGCCTGCCGGGCGTTGGCCCGAAGTCGGCGCAGCGCATGGCGTTCACGCTTTTGCAGCGCGACCGCAGCGGCGGGATGCGCCTGGCGCAGGCTCTGACCCGCGCCATGTCAGAAATTGGTCACTGTGCGGATTGCCGCACCTTTACCGAGCAGGACGTGTGTAACATCTGTACGAACCCGCGTCGCCAGGAAAACGGCCAGATTTGCGTGGTGGAGAGTCCGGCGGACATCTACGCCATCGAACAAACCGGGCAGTTTTCTGGTCGCTACTTCGTGCTGATGGGGCATCTCTCCCCGCTGGACGGTATTGGCCCGGATGATATCGGTCTCGACCGCCTTGAACAGCGTCTTGAGTCCGAAACCATTAAAGAGGTGATCCTCGCCACCAACCCGACGGTGGAAGGGGAGGCAACTGCTAACTACATCGCCGAACTGTGCTCGCAGTACGGCGTTGACGCCAGCCGCATCGCCCACGGCGTGCCGGTGGGCGGCGAGCTGGAAATGGTCGACGGCACCACGCTGTCGCACTCTCTGGCCGGGCGTCACAAGATTATTTTCTGACCAAACGGAGGCTGCGCGCGTGGCCTCCGCTTGAAATTTTCCTCCCTTATCCCCATCTCTCACTCAACGTTTTACAACCCCATTAAATGGCATTGTTGAGGTCGACTTAGATGAAAGGACAAGAAACCCGTGGTTTCCAGTCAGAAGTAAAACAGCTTCTGCACCTGATGATCCATTCCCTGTATTCCAACAAAGAAATTTTCCTGCGTGAGCTGATTTCCAACGCATCCGATGCGGCGGACAAGCTGCGCTTCCGCGCGCTGTCTAACCCGGACCTGTACGAAGGCGACGGCGAGCTGCGCGTGCGCGTCTCGTTCAATAAAGAGAACCGCACCCTGACCATTGCCGATAACGGCATCGGGATGAACCGCGACGAGGTGATCGACCACCTCGGCACCATTGCCAAATCCGGTACCAAAGCCTTCCTCGAGTCCATGGGCTCTGACCAGGCGAAAGACAGCCAGCTGATCGGCCAGTTCGGCGTGGGCTTCTACTCGGCGTTTATCGTTGCCGACAAAGTCACCGTGCGCACCCGCGCGGCAGGCGAAAGCGCAGAAAATGGTGTGTTCTGGGAATCCAAAGGGGAAGGCGAATACACCGTTGATGACATCACCAAAGCGGATCGCGGCACCGAAATCACCCTCCACCTGCGTGAAGGCGAAGACGATTTCCTGAACGACTGGCGCGTGCGCTCCATCATCAGCAAATATTCCGACCACATCGCGCTGCCGGTTGAGATTGAGAAACAGGAAGAGCAGGACGGTGAAACCGTTGTCTCCTGGGAGAAGATCAACAAGGCGCAGGCGCTGTGGACGCGCAACAAGTCTGAAATTAAAGACGACGAGTACAACGAGTTCTACAAGCACATTGCCCACGACTTTACCGATCCGCTGACCTGGAGCCACAACCGCGTGGAAGGTAAGCAGGAGTACACCAGCCTGCTGTACATTCCGGCGCAGGCGCCGTGGGACATGTGGAACCGCGATCACAAGCACGGCCTGAAGCTCTACGTGCAGCGCGTGTTCATCATGGACGACGCCGAGCAGTTCATGCCGAACTACCTGCGCTTTACGCGCGGGCTGATCGACTCTAACGATCTGCCGCTGAACGTCTCCCGTGAAATTCTGCAGGACAGCACCGTCACCCGCAACCTTCGCAACGCGCTGACCAAACGTACGCTGCAGATGCTGGAAAAACTGGCGAAAGACGATGCGGAAAAATATCAGACCTTCTGGAAACAGTTCGGTCTGGTGCTGAAAGAAGGCCCGGCGGAAGACACCGCGAACGTCGAAACGATCGCCAAACTGCTGCGCTTCGCCTCTACGCATACCGACTCCTCCGCACAGACCGTGTCGCTGGAAGAGTACGTCTCCCGCATGAAAGAAGGGCAGGAGAAGATCTACTACATCACCGCCGACAGCTACGCGGCGGCGAAGAGCAGCCCGCACCTGGAGCTGCTGCGCAAGAAAGGCATCGAAGTGCTGCTGCTTTCTGACCGCATCGACGAGTGGATGATGAACTACCTGACCGAGTTCGACGGTAAATCCTTCCAGTCCGTGGCCAAAGCCGACGAGTCCATCGACAAGCTGGCGGATGAAGTGGACGAAAGCGCGAAAGAAGCCGAGAAGGCGCTGGAGCCGTTCGTCGAGCGCGTGAAAACACTGCTGGGCGATCGCGTGAAAGAGGTGCGCTTCACGCACCGTCTGACCGATACTCCGGCGATTGTCACCACCGATGCCGACGAAATGGGCACCCAGATGGCGAAGCTGTTCGCTGCGGCGGGCCAGGCGATGCCGGAAGTGAAATATATCTTTGAGCTTAATCCGGATCACCCGCTGGTGAAACGTGCGGCAGACACCCAGGACGACGCCCGCTTTGCCGAGTGGGTTGAACTGCTGCTGGATCAGTCCCTGCTGGCCGAGCGCGGCACGCTGGAAGATCCTAACCTGTTCATTAAACGTGTGAATGCGCTGCTGCTGGCGTAACTGACCACGCCTCCCCTGGTCTTCTCCCTCTCCCGTGGGAGAAGGCCGGGGTGAGGGCACCAGACCGCACGATGCAAAATTATCTCCCCCCATTAACCGTTTCAGCCTTCCCGCCTTCCTTGAGCCACGCCCGTTCTGGTGGTATTGTTTAGCGCTTTTGAAAAATTGAAACGACTTTTGAGGGGATTTTCGCAATGCGTATTATTCTGCTTGGCGCTCCGGGCGCGGGTAAAGGAACTCAGGCTCAGTTCATCATGGAGAAATACGGTATTCCGCAAATCTCCACCGGTGACATGCTGCGCGCCGCTGTTAAATCTGGCTCCGAGCTGGGTAAACAAGCGAAAGACATCATGGACGCAGGCAAGCTGGTGACCGACGAGCTGGTTATTGCTCTGGTCAAAGAGCGCATTGCTCAGGAAGACTGCCGTAACGGTTTCCTGCTGGACGGCTTCCCACGCACCATTCCTCAGGCTGACGCCATGAAAGAAGCGGGCATCAACGTGGACTACGTTCTGGAGTTCGACGTACCGGACGAGCTGATCGTTGACCGTATCGTTGGCCGTCGCGTACACGCTGCTTCTGGCCGCGTTTACCACATCAAATTCAACCCACCTAAGGTTGAAGGCAAAGACGACGTGACCGGCGAAGAGCTGACCACCCGTAAAGACGATCAGGAAGAGACTGTGCGTAAACGCCTGGTGGAATACCATCAGATGACTGCACCGCTGATCGGCTACTACACCAAAGAAGCGCAGGCGGGTAACACCCAATACGCCAAAGTCGACGGTACCAAAGCCGTGGCTGACGTACGTGCAGAGCTGGAAAAAATCCTCGGCTAATTGCACGTCTCTCACCCGGGTTCTCCGGGTGAGAAAAATTCTCATCTTACCTATTACAGCAATGGGTTTCGTTTAAACGCATTTCCGCTACAATTGACAACCTATCAAATGGTTAAGAGGCGTGAATGAGTCAGGCGAAAACCGGCATCCTGCTTGCCAATCTGGGCACCCCAGAAGCACCCACTCCAGCAGCGGTAAAACGCTATCTGCGACAGTTTTTAAGCGACACGCGCGTCGTGGATACCCCAAGATTGCTGTGGTGGCCCCTGCTGCGTGGCGTCATTCTGCCGATTCGTTCTCCGCGCGTGGCAAAGCTTTATCAGTCCGTGTGGATGGAAGAGGGCTCGCCGCTGATGGTGTACAGCCGCCGTCAGGAGAAAGCGCTGGCCGCCCGCCTGCCGGATATGCCCGTCGCGCTCGGCATGAGCTATGGAACACCTTCGCTGGAAAGCGCAGTGGAAAACCTGCTAGCGCAGGGCGTTGACCATATCGTCGTTCTGGCGCTCTATCCACAGTATTCGTGTTCGACGGTAGCTGCCGTCTGGGACGAGCTGGCGCGCATTCTGAAGACGCGTCGCCGCATTCCTGCGGTGACCTTTATTCGTGACTACGCGGATAACGATCTGTACATCAAGGCGCTGGCCAGCAGCGCGCGCGCGTCGTTTGAAAAGCACGGCGAGCCGGATCTGCTGCTGCTTTCCTATCACGGCATTCCGCAGCGTTTCGCCAATGAAGGGGATGATTACCCGCAGCGCTGCCGCGATACCACCCGCGAGCTGGTCTCCGCCCTTGGCCTGCCGCCGGAGAAAGTGATGATGACCTTCCAGTCGCGCTTCGGCCGCGAGCCGTGGCTGACGCCGTACACCGATGAAACCCTCAAAATGCTGGGCGAGAAGGGCGTGAAGCACATTCAGGTGATGTCGCCGGGCTTCTCGGCCGACTGTCTGGAAACGCTGGAGGAGATTGCGGTGCAAAACCGGGAATTTTTCCTCGAAGCTGGCGGTGTGAAGTACGAGTACATTCCGGCACTTAACGACTCCCCTGAGCATATCGACATGATGGTCTCGCTGGTGACGAATAGCCGCTGATCGCGCTTGAGGCCGGGTTTGTGCTACCATTCCCGGCTTCTATTCCTTGCACAGTTCAGACCATGAAATTTCCCGGTAAACGTAAATCAAAACACTACTTCCCCGTTAACGCTCGCGATCCGCTCCTGCAGCAAATCCAGCCTGAAAATGAAACCAGCGCCGCATGGGTGGTGGGTATCGATCAGACGCTGGTGGATATTGAAGCCAAAGTGGATGATGCGTTTGTTGCGCGTTACGGTCTGAGCGCCGGGCATTCGCTGGTGATCGAGGACGATGTTGCCGAAGCGTTGTATCAGGAGCTGGTGCGTGAAAATCTGATCGCCCATCAGTTTGCCGGTGGCACCATTGGCAACACCATGCACAACTACTCCGTGCTGGCTGATGACCGTTCGGTGCTGCTCGGCGTGATGTGTAGCAATATCGAAATCGGCGGCTACGCCTATCGTTACCTGTGCAACACCTCCAGCCGTACCGACCTGAACTACCTGCAGGGCGTTGACGGCCCGATTGGCCGCTGCTTTACCCTCATTGGTGAGTCCGGCGAGCGTACCTTTGCCATCAGCCCTGGCCACATGAACAAGCTGCGCGCAGAGAGTATCCCTGAAGAGGTCATTGCGGGGGCCTCTGCGCTGGTGCTCACGTCGTATCTGGTGCGCTGCAAGCCGGGCGAGCCGATGCCGGACGCGACCATGAAGGCGATTGAGTACGCGAAGAAGTACGATGTCCCGGTTGTCCTGACGCTGGGGACCAAATTCGTTATCGCCGACAACCCGGAGTGGTGGCAGGCCTTCCTGAAGGAACACGTTTCGATTCTGGCGATGAACGAAGAAGAGGCCGAAGCGCTGACCGGCGAAAGCGATCCGCTGCTGGCGTCTGACAAAGCGCTGGACTGGGTAGATTTGGTGCTCTGCACCGCCGGACCTGTCGGGCTGTACATGGCGGGCTTCACGGAAGAAGAGAGCAAACGCAAAACCCAGCATCCGCTGCTGCCTGGCGCAATTGCCGAATTCAACCAGTTCGAATTCAGCCGCGGTATGCGCCATAAAGACTGCACCAACCCGCTGCGTATCTACTCCCACATCGCGCCGTACATGGGCGGGCCAGAGAAGATCATGAACACCAACGGCGCGGGCGATGGCGCGCTGGCCGCGCTGCTGCACGACATCACGGCTAACGCTTACCACAAAACCAACGTGCCGAACTCCAGCAAGCACAAGTTCAGCTGGCTGACCTATTCGTCGCTGGCGCAGGTGTGTAAATACGCGAACCGCGTGAGCTATCAGGTGCTGAATCAGCACTCCCCGCGCTTAACGCGTGGCCTGCCGGAACGGGAAGATAGTCTCGAAGAGGCGTATTGGGACAGGTAAAAGCAAAACGGCAACCAGGTTGCCGTTTTTAGTGTTTATTCCCTCTCCCTGTGGGAGAGGGCCAGGGTGAGGGCATCAGGCCGCACAAGGTAAAAGCAAAACGGCAACCAGGTTGCCGTTTTTAGTGTTTGTTCCCTCTCCCTGTGGGAGAGGGCCAGGGAGAGGGGGCCAGACCGCACCAAACTTACCCCGTAACAGCCTCTTCAACTGGCGCTTTCTCCAGCAGCGTCAGCATCGTGTTCGCAATCTCACGCTCGCCCATGACGACCTTATTCGCGCCGCGCTCGGTGATGTATTCCACCTCATCGTCATAATGTGCGCGGGCAATAATCTCGATGGTTGGACACTTCGCGCGCGCGGACGCGACAATCTCACCTGCCTCGTAGCCGTTCGGAATGGTCAGCAGCAGCCAGCGGGCGCAGTCCAGATGCGCCAGATTCATGATCTCTTCGTTTGCCGCATTGCCCAGCACCGCGCGAATGCCGCGTTCGCGCAGTTCGTCAACGCGTGTGCGTGAGGTTTCAATCACCACCAGCGGAATGCCCTGCGCCATCAGCTTCTCACCGAGCAGGCTGCCCACGCGGCCAAAGCCAACCAGCAGCGCGTGATTGCAGATATCCACCGGGATCTGCTTCTCTTCTTCGATAGCCTCTTCCAGCGTCTGCTCTTCCAGGGTTTCCGTTTTATCGAGGTATTTTTCCAGCAGGGCAAACAGCACCGGGTTCAGCATGATGGAGAGGATCGCCCCCGCCAGCACCAGATTCTGACCGGCCTGCGGGAGGAGATTAAGCGCCATGCCGAGACCGGCCAGAATAAACGCGAACTCACCAATCTGCGCCAGGCTGGCGGCAATGGTCAGCGCCGTACGCGGCGAGTGGCCAAACATCCGCACCAGGAAGAAGGCGGCAACGGACTTACCAAAGATAATGATCGCCAGCGTGCCCAGCACTGCCAGCGGCTGCTGGATCAGAACCAGCGGATCAAAAAGCATCCCGACGGAGACGAAGAACAGCACGGCGAAAGCATCACGCAGCGGCAGCGTGTCGTGCGCCGCGCGGTGGCTTAATTCAGATTCGTTCAGCACCATCCCGGCGAAGAACGCGCCCAGCGCAAACGAGACGTCGAACAGCTCAACGGCACCAAAGGCGATACCCAGCGCCAGAGCGAGTACCGAAAGAGTGAACAGCTCGCGGGAACCTGTCGCCGCAGTGCGGGACATGATCCACGGTACCAGACGGCGGCCCACCAGCATCATGATGGCGATAAAGGCCACAACCTTACCGATGGTGATACTCATATCCAACGCCAGCGAGGCGAAGCCGACGTTGTCTTTTTCCATCATCCCGGCGACGGCGGGCAGCAGCACCAGCGTTAACACCATCACCAGATCTTCAACGATCAGCCAGCCTATTGCGATTTGCCCGCGCTGGCTGTCTATCAGCTGTCTCTCTTCAAGCGCGCGCAGCAGCACCACGGTACTGGCGGTTGAAAGACACAGCCCAAACACGATGCCGGTCATCAGCGACCAGCCCAGTACCGCTGAAAGCGCCATTCCCAGCAGCGTCGCCACCCCTATCTGGGCGATCGCTCCCGGTATGGCGATAGACTTTACCGCCATCAGGTCCTTCAGTGAAAAATGCAGACCGACGCCAAACATCAGCAGAATCACGCCTAATTCCGCCAGTTCTGGAGCCAGTTTGGTATCCGCCACGAAACCCGGCGTAAAAGGACCCGCCAGTACACCCGCTAACAGATAGCCGACAAGAGGAGAAATACGCAGTTTATTGGCAATCATGCCAAGGATAAAAGCGAGCACAAGTCCACCAACAATGGTGGTGATAAGCGGTGTGGCGTGGTGCATTCCGTCTCCTTTCGTGGTGAGTGTTCCATTTTTGGCATAAATACCAAAAGACCAGGTAATAGTTTATGACAATTTTTACCCTTATGTTTATGAATAATTGTTGAAGTTTGAATAAAAGAGCAATAAGCGTGAAAAAAAGCCCTTTTGGACAAGTTTGATGGGGAAGGTGAGAAGAAACCCTTATGGCATAAGGGTGCAAGGTCGCCAGAGTTTAACTTTGGCGACCCCTAAATTACGCTTTATGACGGTTATCAGGCAGGAATATGGTCAATATCCCCAGAAGTGGCAGGAAAGCACAGATTTTGTAGACCAGGAAGATGCTGGTGTGATCTGCAACCATGCCCAACACCGCCGCACCAAGGCCGCCCATGCCGAAGGCAAATCCGAAAAAGAGCCCGGAAACCATACCGATACGCCCCGGTAACAGCTCCTGTGCGTAAACCAGAATGGCCGAGAAGGCAGAGGCCAGAATAAAACCAATAATGACGGTCAAAATCCCCGTCCATTCCAGGCTTGCGTAGGGCAAAATAAGCGTGAAGGGTGCAACACCGAGGATTGAGCCCCAAATCACATATTTACGCCCGATTTTGTCACCTACAGGCCCGCCAATCACCGTTCCTGCTGCCACCGCAAACAGGAAGGCAAACAGGTGGAACTGCGCGTTTTGTACCGATAATCCGAATTTTTGCATCAGATAAAAGGTGTAATAGCTGCTGATGCTCGCCATATAGAAGTATTTCGAGAAAATCAGCACCAGCAGCACGCTTACGGCCAGGATAACCTTGTTACGGGGAAGGGGATTGATAACCTTTGCTACAGGTTTGCCCTTGTTCACGCGATGCTGCGCGGCATACCAGCGGCTGATTTGCGCCAGTACCACAATCGCCAGCAGCGCGGCCAGCACAAACCACGCCACGTTGCCTTTGCCGTATGGGGCGATGATCACCGCGGCCAGCAGTGGGCCGAGGGAACTGCCAAAGTTACCGCCTACCTGGAACAGGGACTGCGCCAGCCCGTGACGACCACCGGAGGCCATACGCGCCACGCGGGAGGATTCCGGATGGAAGACGGACGAGCCTGTCCCCACCAGCGCGGCGGCGATAAGCACCGCTTCAAAGCTGCCCGCCATTGCCAGCAGCACCAGCCCGCTCAAGGTGAAGCACATGCCAATGGGGAGCGACCACGGCATTGGGTATTTATCCGTCCAGTAACCGACCACCGGCTGCAGCAGCGAGGAGGCCATCTGGAAGGTGAGGGTGATCATCCCGATCTGTACGAAGGTTAACGAAAACTCGGACTGCAGCAGCGGGTAGATTGCCAGGATCAGCGACTGGATCATGTCGTTGAGCAGGTGCGAGAGACTGATTGCGCCTAAAACTTTAAAGGAAGTGCGCGATTTTGGCGGCGACGCCGGAGCGCCCGGGACGGGCTGGGTTGATTCACTGATTGCCATAAATACCACGTCGATTTGTTATGAGAAATGCAGGGTGTAATTATTATCCGACTAACATACCCGTCCGTGACATTTGAAGAAAGTCGCAATTCTGAAAACTTATTTGTCTATTCTTGTGAGTCACTGTAATTTTTGCGTTTGTCTATTGGTCAGGGAGAGAGATGATGAAGTTAATGAAGCGTGGCGTCGCGCTGGCGTTGATAGCGGCCTGGGGGCTGACAAGCCTGCCCGCGCAGGCATATGAAAAAGACAAAACCTATAAAATTACCATTTTGCATACCAACGATCACCACGGTCATTTCTGGCGCAGTGAATACGGGGAATATGGCCTGTCGGCGCAAAAAACGCTGGTTGACGGTATTCGCAAAGAGGTCGCCGCAGAAGGCGGTAGCGTGCTGCTGCTCTCGGGCGGGGATATCAATACCGGCGTGCCGGAATCTGATTTACAGGATGCCGAGCCTGACTTTCGCGGCATGAATCTGATTGGCTACGACGCGATGGCCGTGGGTAACCATGAATTCGATAACCCGCTGAGCGTGCTGCGCCAGCAGGAGAAGTGGTCTAAATTCCCGTTCCTCTCTGCCAATATTTACCAGAAAAGCACCGGCGAACGCCTGTTTAAACCCTGGGCGCTGTTTAAGCGTCAGGACTTAAAAATTGCGGTCATTGGCCTCACTACCGACGACACGGCCAAAATTGGTAACCCTGAGTTCTTCACTGATATCGAATTCCGTAAACCGGCAGACGAAGCGAAGCTGGTGATTCAGGAATTACAGCAGAACGAAAAACCGGACGTGATTATCGCCACCACCCACATGGGGCACTACGACAACGGCGCGCACGGCTCCAATGCGCCGGGCGACGTCGAGATGGCGCGCAGCCTGCCTGCGGGCTCTCTGGCAATGATTGTGGGTGGTCACTCACAGGATCCGGTGTGTATGGCGTCCGAGAATAAAAAGCAGGTGGACTACGTACCGGGCACGCCGTGCGCGCCGGACCGTCAGAACGGTATCTGGATCGTACAGGCGCACGAGTGGGGGAAATACGTGGGTCGTGCAGATTTTGAGTTCCGTAACGGCGAGATGAAGCTGGTCCACTATCAGCTCATTCCGGTCAACCTGAAGAAGAAGGTGACCTATCCGGACGGGAAAAGTGAGCGCGTACTTTACACGCCTGAGATTGCAGAGAACCAGCAGATGCTCTCCCTGCTGACGCCGTTCCAGAACAAAGGCAAGGCGCAGCTGGACGTGAAAATTGGTACGCTCAATGGCCGCCTGGAAGGGGACCGCAGCAAAGTCCGCTTCGTGCAGACCAACATGGGCCATCTGGTGCTGGCGGCGCAAATAGCGCGCACTGGCGCTGACTTTGGCGTAATGAGCGGCGGCGGCATTCGTGATTCCATCGAAGGTGGAAACATCACCTATAAAGACGTGCTGAAGGTACAGCCGTTCGGCAACGTGGTGGTGTATGCGGATATGAGCGGGAAAGAGGTGATTGACTACCTCACCGCCGTGGCGCAGATGAAGCCGGACTCGGGCGCCTACCCGCAGTTTGCTAACGTGAGTTTCGTCGCGAAAGACGGCAAGCTTAACGATCTGAAGATCAAGGGCGAACCGGTTGACCCGGCCAAAACGTACCGTCTGGCAACGTTAAGCTTTAACGCCACGGGTGGCGACGGCTATCCGCATATTGATAATAAACCGGGCTATGTGAATACCGGCTTTATCGACGCGGAAGTGCTGAAGCAGTTCATCGAGCAGAATTCACCGATTGACGTGAATGCGTATGAGCCGAAAGGTGAGGTGAGCTGGCAGTAGTGCTGTGCGGCCTGATGCCCTCACCCCAACCCTCTCCCACCGGGAGAGGGCGCGAACACAAAAAACGGTAACGCCTGTTACCGTTTTGCTTTTACCTCGTAGCCGCCACCCGGCTTTTTCGTCTACTCCCGGCGCGCAATATCCGCAAACTTCGCGTCCAGCATTTTCGCCAGATCGCCCGCGGCCAGTTCGATATCCAGCCCGCGCTTGCCGCCCGAAATATAGATCGTCTCAAATTCCTGCGAAGGTGCATCGATCAGCGTCGGCAGCCGTTTTTTCTGCCCGAGCGGGCTGATCCCGCCCACCAGATATCCGGTAGTGCGTTGCGCAACCATCGGATCCGCCATATCGACCTTTTTTGCCCCCAGCGCTTTGGCGACCTTTTTCAGATCCAGCTGCCCGGCGACGGGCGTTACCGCCACGGCGAGATGTTTCATATCACCGTTCACCGCGACCAGCAGCGTTTTATAGACCTGGTCAGCGTTCAGCCCCAGCTTGCGCACCACTTCATCACCAAAATTGGTTTCATTCGGATCGTGATCGTAAGTATGGATCCGGAAAGAGATTTTGTTTTTTTCGAGTAATTTAACGGCGGGAGTCATAGCTATCCTTCTTACGACAGACATTTTATGCCAACAGCATACGCCTGACGTTTGTCTAAAAAATAGCACCATCTTGCGCAATAGTATTGGCAGTGATGGTCACTTTGAGCGACAATCGGCTCAGCCGAAGGTCTCCTTCGGTATAATAAAAACGATGAAATTCCTCTTTGACGGGCCAATAGAAATATTGGCCATTTTTTTTATTTCAGCAGCGACGGCAGATTCCCTTCCCCATACAAATGCAGCGCGCCGACCGCGACGACATACCGCCCGGCAGGCAGGGCATGCAGCGTTTCTCGCCACGCCTGATTGCGCGCGTTCATCAGCACATCATACAGCGATTCACTGAACGTTGACGGCAGCACAAGCTTACTGTCCGTCGGCGGCGCATCCAGCCACCAGCCAATCATGGTTTGCAGCAGACGGGCATTGGTGTGCCAGTGGGTCAGGGTGTCATCCAGAAGGATCAGACCGTCATCGGGAAGCTGCCGCAGCAGACCGATCTGGCTGTCCGTGCCTTCCAGTTCAATGATCGGGAGATTGCGCGCTCTTGCCGTATTCAGCAGCTGATAATCAATGCCGTAATCACCGCGCAAGCCCAGACGCTGCGCCTGCGTTGCCTGCAACACCATGGCAATTTGCCAGAGCGGAAGGGTGTCCAGCATGGCGAGCGATACACCGGTTTCATCCGCGAGCCGCGTCAGTTCGGTAAGCTGGGCTTCGCTGAGACGCTCCGCAAGAGGACGATCGCTCTCCAGACCCGCAAAGGGGGATTCATGACCCGAAATATCCGCCTCGACGACCAGCGCGTCGGCATTCTTCAGCAGTTTTATCAGGCCAGCGGGCAGCGGGGACATATCCTGCGTGCCCATATGGATGCTTCCTACAAGGTGCAGGTGTTGCCCGCCCGGAAGTGAGATATCCATACCGGGCCAGGCATAACGTCGGGGAAAGAGGGCGCGAAACGATGCTTTTATACGATTAAACAGACTCATACGCGCTCCATGACCGAAAGGATCATGCTAGCGCGTACGAGAACAAGGTTCAATCTTTCGGTTTAAACCGCAGCAGACGGTTGGCGTTGCTCACCACGGTAATGGAGGAGAGCGCCATTGCCGCCCCGGCAACCACCGGGTTCAGCAGCGCGCCCGTCAGCGGCCATAAAATCCCGGCGGCAATCGGAATGCCGAAGACGTTATAAATAAATGCCCCGAGCAGGTTCTGCTTCATGTTGCGCAACGTGGCCTTCGAAATCGCCAGCGCATCCGCAACGCCCATCAGGCTGTGGCGCATCAGGGTAATGGCCGCCGTTTCAATCGCGACATCGCTCCCGCCGCCCATGGCAATACCCACTTCTGCTTGCGCCAGCGCCGGTGCGTCGTTAATACCGTCACCGATCATGGCCACCTGACGGCCCTGACTTTGCAGGTTCTTGATGGCATCCGCTTTTCCGTCCGGCAGTACGCCTGCAATGACGTCATCAATACCCGCCTCTTTGGCGATGGCGTTGGCCGTTGTTGGGTTATCCCCGGTCAGCATCACCAGACGATAGCCCGCACGGTGCAGACGTTTTAAGGCATCCACGCTGTCCTGGCGCAGGGGATCGCGCACCGACAACAGGGCGACGGCTTTACCGTCTACTGCGAGCAGTACGGGCGTTGCGCCCTGTGATGCCTGAGCAATCAGTTCGTCTTCCAGCGATGAAGTATCAATTCCGTTTTCATTGAGCAGCGCCTGATTCCCCAGCAGCAACGTGTGGCCGTCGGCTTCGCCGCTCACCCCGAGCCCGCGCAGGGTGCGGAAGTTACTGACCTGCGGCAGGGTAGCGTCACTGGCTTTATCGAGAATGGCGCGGGCCAGCGGGTGGCTGGACCCTTGCTCCAGCGCGGCGGCGAGACGCAGCGCGTCAGCCTCTGAGAAGCCAAGAGTATGCACCGCCACGATCTGCGGTTTCCCTTCGGTCAGCGTACCGGTTTTGTCAAAGACCAGCGTGTCCAGGGTGCTTGCACGCTGCAGGGCATCGGCATCACGCACCAGCACGCCAAACTCGGCGGCACGTCCGACGCCGGAGATGATCGACATCGGCGTCGCCAGGCCAAGGGCACACGGACAGGCGATGATAAGCACCGTGGTGGCAATCACCAGGGTATAGACGATTTGCGGTGCTGGCCCAAAGAAATACCAGATTGCCGCGCTCAGCAGGGCAATACAGACCACCACCGGAACAAAAACGGCGGAGATTTTATCGGCAAGTTTGCCGATTTCGGGCTTACTGCTCTGTGCCTGGCGCACCATGCGGATAATACGCGACAGCGTGGTGTGGCTGCCGACCGCGCTGGCGCGGAACAGCACGCTGCCGTCCTGGACGACCGTGCCTGCGTGCACGTTATCGTCCTGGGATTTTTGCTGCGGGATCGGTTCCCCGGTCAGCATGGCTTCATCGAACCAGGCTTCGCCCTGGAGAATTGCGCCGTCAACCGGAACGCGATCGCCCGTCGTCAGGCGCAGCGTCATGCCGGGCTGCACGTCAGCCAGCGGGACGCTTTTTTCACCCTCGTCGGTCACCACGCGTGCCGTCGGCGGGGTTAAATCAAGCAATCTTTCCAGCGCCTTCGAGGAGCGCTGACGGGCGCGGGCTTCGAGCATGTGGCCTAAGTTAATCAGGCCGATAATCATCGCGCTCGCTTCATAATAGAGATGCCGCGCTTCCATCGGGAACCACTGCGGCCAGACGTTCACGCTCATTGAATAGAGCCACGCTGCGCCGGTCCCGAGCGCTACCAGCGTATCCATCGTCGCGGTGCGGTTTTTCAGGCTCTTCCAGGCGCTGGTATAGAAATGTCCGCCTGCAAAGACCATCACGGCGAGCGTGATCGCACCAATCCCCAGCCACAGCGTACGGTTGTCGTCGGTGACCATCATGTTGTCACCGATCATGTCCCACACCATCACTGGGATACCCACCAGCAGCGCAACGATGGCCTGCCAGCGGAAGCGTTTCATGGTGGCGACAGCCGTTTCCTGCTGGCGCTCGCGGCGTTTGATGTCATCTTCAATCGCTTCCGCGCCGTAGCCCGCTTTCTCTACGGCCTGGACTAAATCTGCGGCGGAGGCGCTGCCCATCACCAGCGCAGTGCGCTCCGCGAGGTTTACCCGTGCCTGTGCGACGCCCGGTACGGCCTGCAATGCATTTTGTACCCGGGAGACGCAGCTGGCGCAGCTCATGCCGTTGATCAGCAGCTGTTGGCTGTCATCAATATCATCCGCTACCGGAAGCTCAGGAGTGGCCGCTGTCAGTGCTTCCGACGGGGATGATGACTCTGCCAGCGGTTTAGCCTTTGGGTGGCTTAACTCCGCCCCGTAACCGGCCTGCTTGATGGTATCGATCAGCGCATCCGCGCTGGCGCTGCCGATCACGGCGGCATGATCGATAGTCACGTCAGCGCTTTCAACGTCAGGACGCTGTTCCAGGCTTTCTTTAACGCGTTTGACACAGTGGCCGCAGGAGAGGCCGTCCAGTGTCAGGTCGATAGTGTGAGACATAACAAAACTCCCGTATAATGTTCTGGTCAATTGTTGACCTTCACTCTGCTTTTCGCTAACTGTTATCAAGGTTAAACCTTCCATCAAGGGGAAGGTCAAGGGGGAAATGTGAATATCAGTGACGTTGCGAAAAAAACCGGCTTAACCAGCAAAGCGATTCGCTTTTACGAAGAGAAAGGGCTGGTCACGCCGCCGCTGCGCAGTGAAAACGGCTACCGCAGCTACACGCAGCTGCATCTTGATGAACTGACGCTGCTGCGCCAGGCAAGACAGGTGGGGTTTAATCTGGAAGAGTGCGGCGAGCTGGTTAACCTGTTTAACGATCCGAAGCGCCACAGCGCCGATGTGAAAAAGCGCACGCTAGAAAAAGTGGCGGAGATTGAACGCCACATTGTAGAACTGCAGGCGATGCGCGAACAGCTTCTGGGGCTGGCGGACTCATGCCCGGGCGATGACAGCGCCGATTGCCCGATTATCGACAACCTTGCTGGCTGCTGTCACCGTAAGGCGCATGCTTAACAGGCTTTCACCCGCAGGGTAATGCCTTCCACCGCAATGACCTCGACCTGAGTACCGGCGCTGAGGTCATCGTCGGCCACCACCGGCCACGAGCTGTCGCCCACCCGCATGTGCCCGCGCCCGTTCACCAGTGCGCTGTCGAGCGTAAAACGCTTGCCGACAATCTGCTGCCCGCGCTGATTAAGGTGGGCGTCTGCCGGTTTCTGATCTTTCACCTGCCGATTCAGCCAGCGCCACCACAGCCACGCGGCCACCAGCGTGAGCACTGCAAACAGTGCACCCTGCCACTCCCAGCCGACAGGCAGCAGCCAGACGACCAGCCCGGTAATGACTGCGGCAACGCCGCTCCAGAGCAGGTAGCCGTTGCCGCCCAGCATCTCCGCCGCCAGCAGTAAGCCCCCAAGGCTTAGCCAGAAGGCATGAGGATGTGCAACGATCAGCTCAATCATTTTTTACGCTCGTTTCCACTGTCTTTGATCAGCTCGGCAATACCGGCAATCGACCCCATCAGGCTGCTGGCATCCAGCGGCATCATCACCACTTTACTGTTGTTCGCGGAGCCGATCTCTTTCAGCGCATCGGTATATTTTTGCGCGACGAAGTAGTTCACGGCCTGGATATCACCGGCGGCAATCGCCTCGGACACCATCTGCGTCGCACGGGCTTCCGCTTCTGCCGAACGTTCGCGCGCTTCCGCCTGTAAAAATGCGGACTGACGATCGCCCTCGGCTTTCAGGATCTGCGACTGTTTTTCCCCTTCCGCTTTGAGGATCTCGGCCTGACGCACCCCTTCGGCTTCCAGAATGTAGGCTCGCTTGGTTCGTTCGGCTTTCATCTGGGCGTTCATGGAGGCGATCAGTTCAGCCGGTGGGCGCACGTCGCGGATCTCAATACGGGTGACTTTGATCCCCCACGGATTCGTCGCTTCATCGACAATGTGCAGCAGGCGGGTATTGATGCTGTCGCGCTGAGAGAGCATTTCGTCCAACTCCATGGAGCCGAGCACGGTACGGATGTTGGTCATCGTCAGGTTGACGATCGCCAGCTCCAGGTTGCTCACTTCATAAGCCGCTTTAGGCGCATCAATCACCTGAATAAAGCAGACGGCGTCGATGGTGACGTTGGCGTTGTCTTTAGAGATGATCTCCTGAGAAGGAATATCCAGCACCTGCTCCATCATGTTGATCTTACGACCAATGCGGTCCATGAAGGGAACAATCAGGCTCAGGCCCGGCTGCAGCGTATTGGTATAGCGGCCGAAGCGTTCTACGGTCCACTGATAACCCTGAGGCACAATTTTGACGCCTGCGCCGACAATGACCAGCGCAACAAAAATAAGGACAGGAACAACGATGAGCATAAAACCTCCTGTTTTGAATGCTGTGATGAGAAAACTGCGTCTTTATTGTCCGTAAGTATATCGGCTATCAGGGGGAAATTCGCCCCTGTAAAGAGGTGGGAGACGGATTATTGAGGTAAGCCCTGCAGGATGGCAGGGCTTGAAGGATTAATTTACGGAATGGGAGTAGGTGAAATCGGCAATAAAGCTATCACTGGCCTCGGCGATGGCTTTTGATAATCCCTGATAGTAGTTTTCCAACCCGATAGCTTCTATTTGCTGTATTTGTTCGCGTATCGGGGCGCAGAAGAGCACTGAATTACCTGCTTCAACACGCTTGTTGTTTGGCGGGAGATCGCCTGCGATAGCTTTAAACCAGGTTCTAATCCCCTGTTTTAAGGCATGTGGGGCTTTTGACAGGTTATCCATTCCGGTCAGCACCTGTAATGTCGGGAATTCATTAGCAAGAACGGCAGTTTTCATCCGCTCAAAGAACTGGCTGAACAGCTCGAACGAGCCAAGGTCCATCACGCGCGGTTTGGTCGTTTTCCCGTTCTTGTTACCAATTTTACTTGCTGAAGGGGCCGTGGCAGGCATCGCATTGACTTTTTCCAGTTCCAGCCCGAATAGCAGATTACAGTGCGCGCGGCGCTCTTTTAGGGGGTAGGACATCAGCACATCGATAAATTGGGTGGCTTTCACATCAGCCAGATCGTGGTTGATGAGCCACTGCGTGCGAGAAAATTCGGCTGGAGAGACGAACCATTCAGGGATTTCGTTAAAACGTTTCGACTTTCCTTTGCCATCAAACTCCAGGAACTGTGTCCCGTTGTCGAAGGCGAAATAGCAATTTTTGAAGCTGCCGATGGTGGTATTTACGATGAGGGCTTTCTTAACAAAGTCGACAACTTCTGCACCGATGACAAAACTTGTGAGTTCTGAAGAATTGATGACTTCCATTAATGTTTCTACATCAGGAACACCTGGCTTCAGCGAAGGGAACTCATAAAAGATGTGTGTCATGTTGCATACTTCCTATAGTTATAAGCGTGACAATTTGTCTGCGAAAAATTCTAACACCACTCATTGCAAGAGGCTATTAGCTCAGGGTGCGGTAACTCAGGCAAGATCACAAATGGAAGATTTATATTACTTTCAATGTCAACATGTCAAAAACAGTTGACATTACAGTGACTGATTTATGTAAAGAAGTGTCTGCTTCCCATTCTGAGTAAGTGAATACTTCAAGTACATTTAACTATGAGTGTTAGCAGCAATAAAAAAGCCGCCTGAGCGGCGGCTTTGGTGTAGAGATCAATACGAAAATGTGTGCAGGTTAGTTTTTCAACATTTCCAAAAGATATCTTCTACTGGAATTAGAAATCTCCCGAAATGCCGGCGCCTGCCATCCATCCACTGTCGAAAGAGGTGGATGCCTGCATATTCACGGCAACGTGGCTTGTCAGGCCTTTTTGAAGCCCGCCCGCCAGTGCTGCACCGTCGCCATTAGCGGTTCCGGTAGATAATGCCCATGAGTTGTCGGAATGGTAGTGGAGGCTCGACATCGCTGCCGCGTTGTTCAGGCCACGCTTCAGCTCGTCGCGAGTATCATCAATCTCTTTTGCGTTACGATCGATGGCTTTGCTGTTGCCATCAATTCGTTGGCTATTGCTCTGGATCCGCTGACTATTGTTGTCGATACGCTGACTATTATCCGCAACCTGACGGCTATTTGCCTGGCTAACGTAGTAGCTATTAACCTGATTGATAGCGACTACATTGTAGGTTGAGCCAGCGGTCTGGCTGGTGGTGGTACTCTTTGGTGCGACAGCTGTAGCGGTTTGCTTTGCTGTATTGTCAGCTTTGCTGATCATGACAATGCCCGACGTAGGCTGCGTGGTTGGGTCGATAATAGTCACGCTACTCTTGTACGGCGTTTGCGGATTGATTACAGCATTTTTCGGCAGACCTGGAGAAAGGGTTGTTGGCTGCGTTTTCGTCACCACAATTTGTGTCGTCATATTTGTTGGTGCGGCAGTGAGTACATTTTTTTTATTCGGGACATTTTGAGAGATCGGTCCCGGGGTGTTCATCGGCTGCGGAATGGCGGTGGAGACCAGCTTCTGCGGCGTGGCCTGCGGGACAGCAACCGGGGCTTTCATGGGCTGCGGAATGGCAGTGGAGACCAGCTTCTGCGGGATCGCCTGCGGGACAACAACCGGGGTTTTCACTGGCTGCGGAATGGCGGTGGAAACCAGCTTCTGCGGCGTGGCCTGCGGAATTGCGACCGGGGCTTTCATGGGCTGCGGAATGGCGGTGGAGACCAGCTTCTGCGGCGTGGCCTGCGGGATCGCAACCGGGGTTTTCATTGGCTGCGGAATGGCGGTGGAAACCAGCTTCTGCGGCGTGGCCTGCGGGATGGCAACCGGGGCCTTCATTGGCTGCGGAATGGCAGTGGAGACCAGCTTCTGCGGCGTGGCCTGCGGGACAGCAACCGGGGCCTTCATCGGCTGCGGAATGGCGGTGGAGACCAGCTTCTGCGGGATCGCCTGCGGGATGGCAACCGGGGCTTTCATCGGCTGCGGAATGGCGGTGGAGACCAGCTTCTGCGGGATCGCCTGCGGGATGGCAACCGGGGCTATCACTGGCTGCGGAATGGCGGTGGAGATCAGCTTCTGCGGCGTGGCCTGCGGGATGGCGACCGGGGTTTTCATCGGTGGAGATATCTTCTGAGGAACCGTCTGTGAAGCTGGAACCGGTGTTGGCGTGAGATTTTTGAATGCAAGGCGCGCAGCTGCAAGTGTTGCCCTGCTATCCTTTGCCGCCTGACGCGCCTTCTGGATTTGATCTATCGCATCGCTGTGTGCCGTTGCTGCCGCAGCGGCTTCTTTTGAAAGAACGCCGTACGTATCCATCGCATTGTTCATCGCGACGTCAGTTGTATGTTCGTTACTTAAAGCGCTTCGGTAAGTCTTTTCCGCAAAACGGGAAGCTACGCTCGCCATTTTCAAATTGGCCTCGGCTTGTTCCAGAGTGATTGCACTGGCTGCTGGCACAATGCAAAGAGCAACGGCAGAGGCCAAAAATTTAACGGTGGTTTTCATCTTTAATTTCCAGACGGTAATGTTGTGTTGATTCACATCAGAAATGTATTCTGACGATTCAAAGTGAATGAGTTCTCGTAGGCTTTTATTGAGGCTTTCAGACATTCTTGTGTCTTATTTTTGAATGATTCTAGAGTGTGTAAAAGTGTGTGGTTTTGATTTAAATCATTAACTAGTGTTCGATAAGTCATCATTTAATCATTTTAAATCTTTATGAAGACTTACTGTTTCGAATGAAAATTGCGCTTTTTATGCTCGTAAATGTGATTTATGGCGATTTTTTACTCCTGAATGTAGTTGGGTTAACGTTACTGGAGAGAAATTTGGGGAATGAGAAAATAAATCAATGTTTACATTGAGTCTTTGTTAAGTCTTTATGTGGCAATCAAAAGGAAGAATATGAACAATCAAAGCGATATATTGCAGATCAGGGATGTGGGCTTTACGGTGGGGGAAAATACTATTCTTAAAAACGTCAACTTTTGCCTCTCGCCGGGTGAATTCAAACTCATCACCGGTCCCTCGGGCTGCGGTAAAAGCACGTTATTAAAAATTGTGGCCTCGCTGCTCAGTTCGACGGAAGGCACCATTATCTTTGAAGGAAAAAATATCGCGACGCTTTCGCCGGAGAGCTATCGGCAGCAAGTCTCTTATTGCGTGCAAACGCCAACGCTTTTTGGCGATACGGTTTACGATAACCTGATTTTCCCGTGGCAAATCCGCAGCAAAACCCCAGAGCCTGACAAATTTATCGCCGATTTAGCGCGGTTTGGGCTGCCGCAGGACACCCTGACGAAATCCATTAATACCTTGTCCGGCGGGGAAAAGCAGCGCGTGTCGCTGATCCGTAATCTGCAGTTCTTGCCGAAGGTGTTGCTGCTCGACGAGATCACCAGCGCGCTGGATGACGCGAACAAACGCAACGTCAACGACATTATTCATCGCTACGCCCGCGAGCAGAATATTGCCGTGCTGTGGGTAACGCATGATTCAAACGAAATAAGCCATGCGGATGATGTCATCACGCTTCAGCCACAGGGCGGAAAAATGCAGGAGGCCAACCGTGGGTGAGCATAATATTACCAATGAATCGCTGGCGTTTTCGATGGTGCTGGTATTGATTGCGATTGTGGTCAGCTACCGGGAAAAGCTGGGGCTGGAAAAAGACATTCTGTGGAGTATCTGCCGCGCGGTGATTCAGCTCATTATCGTTGGCTATGTGCTGAAGTACATTTTCAACGTCAACCATGCGGTACTGACCCTGCTGATGGTGCTGTTTATCTGCTTCAATGCCGCGTGGAATGCGCAAAAGCGCAGCAAGTATATCGATAAAGCGTTCGTCTCTTCGTTTATCGCCATCACGACCGGTACGGCGCTCACGCTGGCGGTTCTGGTGCTGTCGGGTTCCATTGAATTCACACCAATGCAGGTGATCCCGATTTCCGGCATGATTGCGGGGAACGCCATGGTTGCCGTGGGGCTGTGTTACAACAACCTCGGACAGCGTTTCAGCAGTGAACAGCAGCAGCTACAGGAGAAATTAAGCCTGGGGGCGACGCCTAAAGTAGCCTCGGCGCGGCTGATTCGTGAGAGCATTCGCTCATCGCTGATCCCAACGGTAGATTCAGCCAAAACCGTGGGGCTGGTGAGTCTGCCGGGGATGATGTCGGGGCTGATATTTGCGGGGATCGATCCGGTAAAAGCGATTAAGTATCAGATTATGGTGACCTTTATGCTGCTCTCTACGGCAAGCCTGTCGACCATTATTGCCTGCTATTTAACCTACCGGAAGTTTTACAACTCGCGTCACCAACTGGTGGTGACGCAGTTGAAAAGGTCGGAATAAACCGTCTTTTGTAGGCCCGGTAAGCGTTAGCGCCACCGGGCATTTTTTTGTTAGTAGAGCAACGCGTACAGCTGACGACGATACTTCGACGCCAGTGCGTCACCGGTGCCGAGCGCGGCCAGGATCTCCTGGAACATCTTACGCGCCTGGCCGTCTGCGGCGGCCAGATCTTTTTGCAGATGGCTGAACAGCAGCTCCAGCGCCTCTTCGTTACGCCCCACCTGGTGCAGCTGCAGCGCCAGCTGGCTTGCCAGCGCGGCATCGGCCGGGTTGTCGGCAACCTGCTGCTGCAGTTGCTGAATTTCCGGGGTGTCCGCCGCCTGTTTCAGCAGTTCGATCTGCGCAACCAGTCCCTGATAGCGGGTATCCTGATCCTGCATCGGGATAGTCTTCAGCACGGCTTCCGCGTCTTCTGAACGGTGCAGGGCGATCTGCGTTTCCGCCAGCAGCAGGCCGATCTGGCTGTTCTGATTCGACAGTTGCCACGCGTCTTTGAGCAGCGGCAGCGCTTCGTCGTATTTGCCTTCCTGCATCAGCGCCATGCCTTCCTGCGCTTTCAGCTCTTCTTCGCGCGGCAGTACTTTATCCAGCAGGGCGCGGATCGCCTCTTCCGGCTGCGGCCCCTGGAAGCCATCAACAGGCTGTCCATTCTGGAACAGATAGACGGTTGGAATGGCGCGCAGGCCAAACTGAGACGCCACCATCGGCTCGGCGTCACAGTCCAGCTTAGCGAGAATGAACTGACCATTGTATTGCGCGGCAAGGCTCTCCAGTACCGGCGTCAGCTGCAGACAGTGTTGGCTGCGTTCAGACCAGAAGTAGAACAGCACCGGTTTGGTCATCGACTGTTCCAGCGTCTGTTGCAGGTTTGCTTCAGTAATATTGACGATATTCTGTACGGACATGCGGCTTTCTCTTTTGTCGGTTTGTTCTTTACATGGGGATGAGCGGCGACGCTTCAACTCAGCCGTGTAAAATTTTGTCCATCATCCGGCCCGGCAGAAGGCGTTTTAGCCAGCCAACGGCATGGGTCACCAGCGTGACCGGATAACGCAGTTTGGGGTTATCGCTCTCAAAAGCATGGCGCACTTTGGCGACAACCGCTTCAGGACCTAACGTAAAGCGTGCGGCAATGCCGGGGTTTTCGACCGGTTTGTCCGACTGAGTCTGGTTAACGTTTTCGGTGAAGCGGGTGCGGATCGGGCCGGGTTCAATCAGGCTGACCTTAATACCGCTGTGGCGCAGCTCCATGCGCAGGGCATCGGACCAGGCCTCCAGCGCATATTTGCTGGCAGCGTAGGCACCGCGGCCCGGGGTGGAAATCAGCCCCATTACCGAGGAGGTCATGACGATGCGTCCTTCACCGTGCGGGAGCATGGCGGGAAGCAGGCGCATGGTGAGCTGATGTACGCCGAAAAAGTTCGCGGAAAACTGTTGTTCAAGCTGTTCGCGCGTGATGGTCTCCAGCGGGCCGTACACGCCGAAGCCCGCATTATTGAACAGGCCGAACAGACGGTTATCGGTCAGGGCGATGACCTCATCCGCCGCGCGTTCTACGCTTTCCGGTGAGTCCAGATCCAGCAACACGCCAGTGAAGCCCATGCCGTTCATGCGTTCAACATCTTCAGGTTTGCGGCAGGCCGCCAGCACCCGAAATCCCTGACGCTTCAACTCGAGCGCGCTTTCGAAGCCAATTCCGCTGGAACATCCTGTTATTAAGACCGATTTTTGCATAACTTTACCTGTCAGGAACTCCGCTGAATTACGAGTCATGTTTAACTAAAGGAGCCAGCCGGGTTGCCATCCAGTCGGCAATAAACGGCTGTGCATCGCGATTGGGATGAATACCGTCGTCTTGCATCCATTGGGGTTTCAGATAGACCTCTTCCATGAAAAATGGCAGCAGGGGAATATCAAACTCTTTGGCAAGCTTAGGGTAGATCGCGCTAAAGGCTTCATTATACCGACGGCCGTAGTTAGCCGGCAGGCGAATTTGCATCAGCAGCGGCTGGGCGTTCGCCGTTTTGATCTCCTGCAAAATGGTACGCAGGGTTTGCTCGGTTTGCTGAGGCTGGAAGCCGCGCAGACCATCATTACCCCCTAGTTCGACCAGCACCCAGCGCGGCTGATGCTGTTTGAGCAGTGCGGGAAGGCGCGAAAGCCCCTGCTGGGAGGTATCGCCGCTGATGCTGCCGTTGACGACGGACGTTTGGGTCTGCCATTTGTCATTGAGTAACGCAGGCCAGGCCGCGCTGGCCGCCATGCGATAGCCTGCGCTCAGGCTGTCGCCCAGAATCAGTAACGTGTCCGCAGCCGCCGCGCGGAAGGTCATCAGAATCAAAAAAAGGAAGGGCAAATGCCAGCGGAAAACAGTGTTGAAGTTCATCGTCTTAAGAAGTCCGTCGGTCAGGGAGAACACGAGCTGTCCATCCTCACCGGAGTTGAACTCGTTGTCAAACGCGCCGAAACCATCGCGCTGATCGGTGAATCCGGCTCCGGCAAGTCCACGCTGCTGGCGATTCTGGCCGGGCTGGACGACGGCAGCAGTGGGGAGGTCCACCTGGTCGGGCAGCCGCTGCACCAGCTGGATGAAGAGGCGCGTGCCGCGCTGCGCGCTCGCCATATCGGCTTTGTCTTCCAGTCCTTCATGCTGATCCCGACGCTGAACGCGCTGGAAAACGTGGAACTGCCAGGGCTGCTGCGCGGTGAAAATACGCGTGAAAGTCGCGAACACGCCAAAGCCCTGCTGGAACAGCTGGGGCTGGGCAAACGCCTTGACCACCTTCCGGCGCAGCTTTCGGGCGGCGAGCAGCAGCGCGTGGCGCTGGCACGCGCGTTTAACGGTCGCCCGGAAGTGCTGTTTGCCGATGAACCCACCGGTAACCTTGACCGTAAAACCGGAGACAAGATTGCCGATCTGCTGTTTTCGCTCAACCGCGAGCACGGCACCACGCTGATTCTGGTGACGCACGATCCGCAGCTGGCCGCGCGCTGCGACCGCCGCCTGCGCCTGGTGAACGGTATTCTTCAGGAGGAAGCATGATTGCCCGCTGGTTCTGGCGCGAGTGGCGCTCGCCCTCGCTGCTGATTGTCTGGCTGGCGTTAAGCCTGGCGGTGGCCTGCGTGCTGGCGCTGGGCAGCGTCAGTGACCGAATGGAAAAAGGGCTCAGCCAGCAAAGCCGGGAATTTATGGCGGGGGACAGGGCGCTGCAAAGTTCGCGCGCGGTTCCGCCTGGCTGGATTGAAGAAGCGCGCAAAATTGGGCTGAAGGTGGGCGAGCAGATAAGCTTCCAGACCATGACCTTCGCAGGCGACACGCCGCAGCTGGCCAGCGTTAAAGCCGTCGATGATATCTACCCGATGTACGGTGAGCTGGAGACCCGCCCGGCGGGATTAAAACCCGCGCCTGGCACGGTCCTGCTGGCACCGCGTCTGATGGCGCTACTGAACCTGAAAACGGGTGACAGCATCGACGTCGGCGACGCGACGTTCAGGATTGCGGGAGAAGTGGTGCAGGAGCCGGACTCCGGCTTTAACCCGTTCCAGCTTGCGCCACGTTTGATGATGAATACCGCTGACGTGGCGAAAACCAACGCCGTGCAGCCGGGCAGCCGCGTCACCTGGCGCTACAAGTTTGGCGGCACGCCTGCGCAGCTTGATGCGTATGAAAAATGGCTCCTGCCGCAGCTCAAGCCGGAGCATCGCTGGTACGGGCTGGAGCAGGATGAAGGGGCGCTCGGCAAATCTCTTGAACGTTCTCAGCAGTTCCTGTTGCTCTCGGCGCTGTTAACCCTGCTGCTGGCCATTGCGGCAGTTGCCGTGGCGATGGGGCACTACTGCCGCAGCCGCTACGACCTGGTGGCGATCCTCAAAACCCTCGGCGCAGGCCGGGCGCAGCTGCGCAAGCTGATCGTCGGCCAGTGGCTGATGGTGCTGGCACTGTCGGCCATTACCGGCGGGGCCATCGGGCTGCTGTTTGAGAAGCTGCTGATGGTGCTGCTAAAGCCGGTACTCCCTGCCGCGCTGCCGCCCGCCAGCCTCTGGCCGTGGCTATGGGCAATCGGCGCGATGACGGTGATTTCGCTGCTGGTAGGGCTACGCCCGTACCGGCTACTGCTCGCGACGCAGCCACTGCGGGTGCTGCGTCAGGACGTGGTTGCCAGCGTCTGGCCGCTGAAGTTTTATCTGCCGATCATTTTTGCCGTGGCGGTTGGGCTGCTGGCCTGGCTGATGGGGGGCAGCACGCTGCTGTGGGCGGTACTGGCGGGGGCCATGGTGCTGGCGCTGCTGTGCGGCGTGCTCGGCTGGCTGTTGCTCAACGTGCTGAGAAAGCTGACGGTGAAATCGCTGCCCGTGCGGCTGGCGGTCAACCGTCTGCTGCATCAGCCGTGGTCCACGCTCAGCCAGCTGTCGGCGTTTTCGCTGTCGTTTATGCTTCTTGCGCTGCTTTTAGTGCTGCGCGGCGATCTGCTGGATCGCTGGCAGCAGCAGCTTCCGCCGGAAAGCCCGAACTATTTCCTGATCAATATTGCTCCGGAACAGGTGACGCCGCTGAAGGGCTTCCTGTCGGAGCACCACATTATTCCTGAGTCGTTCTATCCCATCGTTCGCGCGCGCCTGACGCAGATCAACGGCCAGCCGACAGAAGGAAATAAAGATGAGTCGCTTAACCGCGAGCTGAACCTGACCTGGCAGGATAAACGTCCTGACCATAACCCGATTACCGCCGGAACCTGGCCGCCAAAAGCGGGGGAGGTGTCGATGGAAGAGGGGCTGGCGACGCGCCTGAACGTGAAGCTCGGGGACAGCGTGACCTTTACCGGCGATACGCAGGACTTCAGCGCCAAAGTGACCAGCCTGCGCAAGGTGGACTGGGAGAGCCTGCGGCCAAACTTCTTCTTCATCTTCCCGGCAGGGGCGCTGGACGGCCAGCCGCAGAGCTGGCTGACCAGCTTCCGCTGGGAGAACGGCAACGGCATGCTGACCCAGCTTAACCGGGAGTTCCCGACGGTGAGCCTGCTGGACATCGGCGCGATCCTGAAGCAGGTGGGGCAGGTGCTGGAGCAGGTGAGCCGTGCGCTGGAGGTGATGGTGGTGCTGGTGACGATCTGCGGCGTGCTGCTGTTGCTGGCGCAGGTGCAGGTGGGCATGCGCCAGCGGCATCAGGAGCTGGTGGTTTACCGCACGCTGGGGGCAAGCAAGCGGCTGCTGCGCGCCACGCTCTGGAGTGAATTTGCTCTGCTGGGGCTGGTGGCCGGTCTGGTGGCGGCGATAGGCGCGGAGACCGCGCTGGCGGTGCTCCAGACAAAGGTGTTCGACTTCCCGTGGGAGCCTGACTGGCGGCTGTGGTTGACGCTGCCCCTCTGCGGCGCAGTGCTGCTTTCACTCTGTGGCGGCTGGCTTGGCACGCGGTTATTAAAAGGCAAAGCGCTGTTCCGCCAGTTTGCCAGTTAGTTCACTTCTGTGATGATTGCGCACCGGTTTATATGTTGGTGCGTAATCGCTTAATAGCACAAAGCGATAATAACCACCTGTTTAGTAGCACAAAACATTAAAAACCCGCCGACACAGCCCGTTTATTTCCAGTTAATATTCACCCGCTAAATATTTAGCAGCGTGTCTATTAAGGAAAAATAATGACTATAAAAAAATCAGCGCTGGCGGCAACGATCGGCGCGGCAGTGGCATTGACGTCCTTCGCTTCTCAGGCGGAAATCACCGTTCTTAAGCAAGACCCACAGGCAGGTAACCCGCTGAGCCGTCTGAACTTCACCGTTGGCGGCAGTATTCGTCCTCAGTTCCAGAACATGACCGGCGACGACGGTAAAAACAGCTACAAGCGTAACGGTTTTGACGGCGGCACCCGTTTCCGTTTCGCAGCAGATTACTATCTGTTTGATGACATCAGCTGGATCAGCTACTACGAGCTGGGTGTGAACATTCCAGCGCAGTTCAACTGGGATAACCACTACGCCGATGGTGCGCACGACACGTCCCGTCGTATGCTCTACACCGGTCTGAAGAGCGACACCTGGGGTACGCTGACCTTCGGTCAACAGAACAGCGTTTACTATGATGTGGTTGGCGCGAAAACCGATATCTGGGACTACGACATGATCGGCCAGGCTCCGGGTAACGGTATCAACGGCGATTACGACGGTTCTTATCGTTCACGCCAGATGCTGAAATATAAGAAAACCGTGGGCGATGCCGACATCTACGCATCATACCTGTTTGAAGACAGCGAATACCTGCCGGGCAACGGCCTGCGCTACAAGCGTAAAGGCGGCGGTTCACTGGGTCTGGATTATCACCTGACCACCGATCTGACCTGGGGCGCCGCGTGGAACTACACCCGTGCGGACATGCGTAACCCGGACAACGGCGACAGCAAAACCTACGACCAGAACATTCTCGGTACCGCGCTGAGCTGGACCCCGAACAATTGGACCTTCTCCGCAGGCGGCGGCTGGTACCAGAACTTCCTGACCACCAAAAAAGTGTCGGTTAACGACTACTTCGCCGGTGATGCATGGGGTATTGAATACTTTGCGGGCTATAAGTTCCCAATCGGTCAGTATGCGGTTAAATCCATCCAGCCTTACTTCATGGGCGACCGCATTGAGTACGTGAACGGCCGCAACTACCAGCGCATCGACAACGGCGTGGGTATCAGCTTCCAGCTGGACTACGGTTTCCGCGTGGATTACGAACACGTGTTCACCTCCAGCACCGACAACCTGGGCGACATGAACCTGGTGCGTCTGCGCTACGACTTCTAAGCCGTCTGTTCCCCGGTGGCGCTGCGCTTACCGGGGCTACAAAAGCATACGTAGGCCGGGTAAGGCGTAGCCGCCACCCGGCTTTGTTTTAGCGATTAAGCCAGTCAGCGACCTCGCCGTACGTCCCGCGATACACAATCTTCTCCGCTTTCTTCTCCAGCTGATAGCCGTACATCGGGTCGTAATAGTCCTTCAGCAGCGGCGCAAGCCAGCTGAAGTGCGCGTTCGTGCTGCCAGAGCGTTGCTGTTCCAGCAGCGCGGAATCTAACAGCGCGGTGAATTCTGCATACCGCTGCAGCCCCAGACGGCGGCGAATGGCGAACAGGCCGTGATGCAGGTACTCGCTGTACGCCTTCCAGCCCGCTTCTTCACCGTAGGCAGCAGAAAAATCCGCCCACATATGGTCGAAATACTCTTCGCGCAGGCGCTCAAGACGAATTTCAAACGGGTCTTCGACGACAACGATAGGGGCTTCAGCCATGCGATCGCGCAGGCACTCCGGCAGGTGGTTGGAGCCAATCATCCGGCCCTCGTCTTCCAGCACCCAGCGAGAGGCGTCTTTTTTCAACAGCTCAACCGCAAGATGGTTTTCAAAGCTGGCCTGGGAAAGCTGCGGCGTGAGCGTGCGGCCAAACGACGAACCGCGGTGGTGCGCCAGCCCTTCCAGATCGATACCCTGCGCGTGCTGCTTCACCAGCAGGGTTTTACCGTTTCCGGTGCAGCCGCCGATAAGCACCATCGGCTTTTGTGACTGCTCGAGGGTCACCTGAATCGCCGTCTGACGCAGGGCCTTATAGCCGCCGCGGATCAGCGGGTAGTCGACACCCGCCTCTTTCAGCCAGGCCTGTGAGATATGCGAGCGCTGGCCGCCGCGCGCGCAGCAGAGATAGCCCTCAGGATGGGCAAGGCTGGCCTCGCGCCAGGCGTTGATACGTGCCTCACGCGTCTCGCCTTTAACAAGGCTGTGGCCGAGCGCCAGCGCGGCCTCGGGGCCTTGGCGCTTATAGCAGGTGCCAACGGCGGCGCGCTCGTCATCGTTCATTAAAGGCAGGTTAAACGCCGCAGGCATCGCGCCCTGGGCGAATTCGATCGGCGCGCGAACGTCGATTAAAGGGGTATCAGACGCGAGGATCGCGCGATAGTCCGTTCCATCGTTCATGGTTATTCCAGAAGAAAACTCAGCAGCAATGGGCGGGGATTGTACGCCGGGGAAGGGGAAGGTCAACTCCCCGGCGTAGATGTCTTACTTGAGCTTTGACTGTGCCCAGACAATTCCGCTCGCGTATTCCGGCGGCAGGAGAGGGATCATCGCTTCCAGCGTGGCGCTCAGGCGATCGGTATCACTGTCGTTCAGGTTCAGGTGACCGACCTTACGGCCTGCGCGAACCTCTTTGTCATACCAGTGCAGATGCACCAGCGGTAGCTTCAGCCAGTCGTAGTTCAGATCGGTGCCGATCAGGTTGATCATCACCGACGGGCTGTTCACCACCGGCTGCGGCAGCGGCAGGTTGGTGATCGCGCGCAGGTGCAACTCGAACTGGCTGATGGACGCGCCGTTTTGCGTCCAGTGGCCGCTGTTGTGCACGCGCGGTGCCAGCTCGTTAATCAGCAGGCCGGACGGGGTGATAAAGCACTCCATCGCCATCACGCCGACATAGCCCAGTTCGTGCATGATGGCTGAGAGCATCTCTTCCGCCTGCGCCTGCTGGTCAGCATTGGCGTGCGGGAAGGCGACGCTGGTGCGCAGAATGCCGTCCTGATGCAGGTTATGTGTGAGCGGATAAAAGACGGTATGCCCGTCGTGCCCGCGCGCGCCCACCAGGGACACTTCACCGCTGAAGTTAATGCCCTGCTCAACGATGCACTCGCCGTAGCAGTCGTCCGGCAGCTCGGCGGTGTCGTCTGCGCGTAAACGCCACTGGCCGCGGCCGTCGTAACCGCCCACGCGGCGCTTCACGATCGCCAGCTCGCCCAGCATCGCGAAGACGTCATTCCACTCGCTTTTATCGGACAGGAGCTGCCACGGTGCGGTTGCCAGGCCGAGCTTGTCGAACAGCTGCTTTTGCGTCAGACGGTCGGCGATGACAGGGAACACGTCGCGGTTAACGAAGGCGTTATGACGCGCCAGCTCGCGGGTCAGCGCGGTTTCCGGCCAACGTTCGATCTCGGCGGTGATCACGCTCTGGTGGAACGGTACGGCTTCAGGTTCAGCATCCAGCCCGACGGGCCAGACGGCAATACCCAGCGGCTCACCGGCCTGACGCAGCATGCGGCCTAACTGGCCGTTACCGAGGACGCAAACCTGCTTCATGCCGCACCCCGCGGGTCCGGGTTATCCAGCACCTCGTCTGTCTGGGCTTTACGCCATTCGGCCAGACGCTGGTGCAGGTCTTTATCGTGAGTCGCCAGGATTTGGGCTGCAAGCAGGGCTGCGTTTGCCGCACCCGCTTTGCCAATCGCCAGCGTGCCGACCGGAATACCGCGCGGCATCTGGACGATGGAGTAGAGGCTATCCACACCGCTTAACGCGGCGCTTTGTACCGGGACGCCCAGAACCGGCACCAGGGTTTTGGAGGCAATCATGCCTGGCAGATGTGCTGCGCCGCCCGCACCGGCAATAATCACCTCGTAGCCGTTCTCTTCGGCGCTTTCGGCGAAGCTGAACAGTTTGTCCGGGGTACGGTGCGCGGAGACCACTTCGACGTGGTGCGGAACATTCAGGATTTCAAAGATTTCGGCGGCGAACTGCATGGTAGCCCAGTCGCTTTTGGACCCCATCACGATGGCGACACGCGCCGGATTATTGCGGGAAGACATGCGTCTTAAAACTCCTGTGGTGCGAAACACTCTGCTTTCGAGGGCACAGAGAATAGCATGTTATACGGGCAAGGAAAACGGTTGCGTGGCTGAGAAATAAGCGAAACGACGAGAAAAGATTAAAACGGAAACGCGATCAGTTCGACACCTTCTGGGGTGACTTTGACCATCGATCCCTCAGTGTGCCAGGCACCTAATACCACGCGATGGGCGGGTTCGCCGTTGGCGGTAAGGGAATGCACGTCAGGACGATGGGTATGGCCGTGGATAAGCCACTGGACGTGATGCTTCTCCATCACGTTAACGACCGCCTGCGGGTTCACGTCCATGATGGTCATGGATTTGCTGCTGTTGGCGGCCTTGCTGCCCGCGCGCATTCTTGCGGCGATGCGGTTGCGGATAAACAGCGGCAGGGCGAGGAATAGCGTCTGGATCCACGGTGTATGGACCTTAGCGCGAAACGCCAGGTAGCCGGTGTCGTCAGTGCAGAGCGTGTCGCCGTGCATGATCAGGACGTTGCGGCCATACAGGTCGAGCACCTGCTCTTCCGGCAGCAGCGTCATGCCGCTTTCGCGGGCGTAGCGCTGGCCAATCAGGAAATCACGGTTGCCGTGAATGAAGTAGCAGGGGACGCCGGAATCCACCAGCGTTTTAATGGCCGAGGCCATTTCACGATGCAGCGGGTTAGGATCGTCGTCGCCAATCCAGGCTTCAAACAGATCGCCCAGGATGTACAGTGCGTCGGCGCTTTTCGCTTCACCGCGTAAAAAACGCAGAAAACCGGCGGTGATCGCCGGTTCTTCCGTTTGCAGATGCAAATCCGCAATAAAGAGTGTCGCCACGAATTACTCGCTGACGGTCACGCTTGTAATCACAACGTCTTCTTTAGGAACGTCCTGGTGCATACCGCTGCGGCCAGTAGAGACGGCTTTGATCTTGTCAACCACGTCCATACCTTCAACCACTTCTGCGAAGACGCAGTAGCCCCAACCCTGCAGGCTTTCGCCGGAGAAGTTCAGGAAGTCGTTGTCAGCCACGTTGATGAAGAACTGCGCGGTTGCAGAGTGTGGTGCCTGAGTACGGGCCATCGCCAGCGTACCGCGGGTGTTTTTCAGACCGTTGTTCGCTTCGTTTTTGATCGCTTCTTTGGTCTCTTTCTGGTTCATGCCAGGTTCAAAACCGCCGCCCTGGATCATAAAGCCGTTGATCACGCGGTGGAAAATGGTGTTGTTGTAGAAACCTTCGCGGCAGTAGTCCAGGAAGTTTTTAACTGTTTCAGGCGCTTTGTCATCAAAGGTCTTGATTACGATATCGCCATGATTAGTGTGGAAAGTAACCATTTTTGCATCCTGTTCCGTTATTGTGGTACGTCGACCCGCGTTCGGGTCATCTATAGGGGCTTGTTATAGCATAACCACAGGATGCGATCACCTTGCATTGTGTGCTGCTTCGGGTTTGAATTACGGGTAGAATACCCGGTTTTCGTCCACACACGTGTTTACATGGAATCTTCGATGTTAAAAATCTTTAATACAATGACGCGCCAAAAAGAGGAATTTAAACCTATCCATGCCGGGGAAGTCGGCATGTACGTGTGTGGTATTACGGTTTACGATCTCTGTCACATCGGCCATGGCCGTACCTTCGTCGCTTTCGACGTGGTGTCCCGCTACCTGCGCTTCCTGGGCTATACGCTGAAATATGTGCGTAACATCACCGATATCGACGACAAAATCATCAAGCGCGCTAATGAAAACGGCGAAAGCTTCGTTGCGCTGGTGGATCGTATGATCGTTGAAATGCACAAAGATTTCGACGCCTTAAACATTCTGCGTCCGGACAGCGAGCCGCGCGCGACCCACCATATTCATGAAATTATCGACATCACCGAGAAGCTGATCGCGCGCGGTCACGCCTATGTGGCAGAAAACGGCGACGTGATGTTCTCCGTGCCGACGGACCCAACCTACGGCGCGCTTTCCCGTCAGGATCTGGACCAGCTCCAGGCCGGCGCGCGCGTTGACGTGGTTGACGTGAAGCGTAACCCGATGGACTTCGTGCTGTGGAAAATGTCCAAAGAGGGTGAACCAAGCTGGCCATCCCCGTGGGGCGAAGGCCGTCCGGGCTGGCACATTGAATGTTCGGCAATGAACTGCAAACAGCTGGGCAAACATTTCGACATTCACGGCGGCGGTTCAGACCTGATGTTCCCGCACCACGAAAACGAAATCGCGCAGTCCACCTGCGCCCACGGCGGCGAGTACGTTAACTACTGGATGCACTCCGGGATGGTAATGGTTGACCGCGAGAAGATGTCGAAATCGCTGGGCAACTTCTTCACCGTGCGCGACGTGCTGAAGTACTACGACGCGGAAACCGTGCGCTACTTCCTGATGTCCGGCCACTATCGCAGCCAGCTGAACTACAGCGAAGAGAACCTGAAACAGGCGCGCTCGGCGCTGGAGCGTCTGTACACCGCGCTGCGCGGTACCGACAGGTCTGTTCCTGCGGCAGGCGGTGAGGCGTTCGAAGCGCGCTTCGTTGAGGTGATGAACGACGACTTCAACACCCCGGAAGCCTACTCCGTGCTGTTCGACATGGCGCGCGAAGTGAACCGCCTGAAGTCAGAAGATATGGCCGCGGCGAATGCGCTGGCGTCCCATCTGCGTAAGCTCTCTTCCGTGCTCGGCCTGCTGGAGCAGGAGCCGGACGCGTTCCTGCAGAGCGGCGCGCAGGCGGACGACGGCGAAGTGGCGGAGATTGAAGCGCTGATTAAGGCGCGTCTGGAAGCGCGTCAGGCGAAAGACTGGGCGGCGGCCGATGCGGCGCGTAACCGTCTGACCGAGATGGGCATCATTCTGGAAGACGGCCCGCAGGGGACGACCTGGCGCCGTAAGTAAGTCTGTAACGCCCGGTGGCGCTTACGCTTACCGGGCCTACAAAATCACGACCGTAGGCCGGGTAAGGCGTAGCCGCCACCCGGCTTTCTTTTACCGCCGTCTCCACCACAGCAACCCCATCAGCACTGCCCCCGGCAGCCACACCCACAGCAGTTCTGAAATGATTACCTGATGCCCGTACGGCGTGGTGTAGCGCGACAGCGCAAACGGCGCGACCTTGATCACCTGCCACGGCGCAAAGAAACGTTCATCCGACCACGGCCACAGCCAGCCGACGCCTTTCCCGCCGGTGGTGATCGAATCCAGCAGGCTGTGCGACAGCAATGACACCGTTAAAAACAGCCAGCAGCGCGTCAGGCTGGCCCGGAACCATCGTCGGCCAATCAGCACGCAAAGTACTGGCACCACAAAGGCGAACAGCAGGGAGTGGGTAAAGCCGCGATGGCCAAAAATATTCCCGTAGGCGACGCCGAATTTGAACGCCAGCACGTCAGCGTCGGGCAGCATGGCGAGCACGATACCGGCAAACAGCAGGCGGGGAGGGATGACTTTAGTTCCCAGACCTAAGCCCAGGCAGAGCGGAACAGCAGCGTGCGTAATAACGGTAGGCATTGCGATTATCCATGGCAAATCATGGAAATATAGCAGCGAATTCGCGTTTACAAACCTGTGCTAAATTCTGATTTTACGCCGATTCGCGCGCGATAAGCTGTCCGGAGAGGGTAATGCGCTGGGTTTGCAAGTCCGGCTCTTTCAGCTTGCGGATTATCAGCCCCGCCGCCTGACGCCCGGTTTCGTCACTGGCCGAGGAGACGTAGGTGAATGACGGTGATGTGAGGTTAACGTGAAGCATATCTTCAAAACCGATCAGCGCCACCTGCTGAGTTAAGAACACATCTTTCCCCACGGTGCGACCCACCTGATGAATGCCGGAGATAGAGCCGATCATGGCATCCGGCGAATGGCAGAGCAGGGCGGTGATGGCGTTATTTTTTTCCAGCAGTTGGCGAGTCGCCATCGCGGCGGCCTGCGTGTCGTCGCTGCAGGCCGGTGAATAGTCATCGCGCCAGACCAGTCCGCTTTGCGTCATCGCGCTGCGAAAACCGAGCAGGCGCTGCTCGCGGATAAGGCAGCCCTCGCGTCCGCCAATATAGGCGATCGTGCGGTGTCCGCGCTCGATAAGATAGCGCGCGGCCAGGTTCGCCGCCTGGCGGTTGTCGCGCATCACCAGATTGCATTTTTCATCGAGCAGGGACTGCGAGACCACTACCAGCGGCAGCGGACACTGGCGGATCTGCTCCGGCAGAGCAGAGTTGCGGGTGTCAGACGCGAGATAAATGACGCCTGCGACACCCTGCTGCTTAAACGACAGCAGGGTACGTTCCAGATGTTCCCGGTCGTTCAGCGGCTGGCCGAGAAAAACCATGTATCCCTGCTTCTCCAGTTCCTGAACAATGCTTGCCATCACCTTGATGGAAAAGCTGTCGCTGAAGTCGCGCAGGATCAGGCCGATGAGGTTGGAGGTGTTGGCGCGAAGGTTGGCAGCGGCGACGTTATGAACATAGCCGAGCGTCGTGATGGCGGCATTGACCTTCCCGATCGTCGCCTCTGAGATTTTCCCTTTCTGGCGTAGCACCAGCGAGACGGTAGAGACCGACACGCCCGCGTGCTTTGCGACATCAATGATGCTGACTTTCTTCAAAACCGCTCCCTGAAATTTACCGATAATCAGCCAGATAAGACACGTCTTCCAGCGTACAGGAGACGTGTCTTTCAGGCATCTTATTATTTGCCGATCATGGTGGACATAGTCTGGGCGATAAACTGTGCTCTGGCACCGAAAATCACCTGTATACCGTTATCGCCGACGAAGACCACGCCGCGCGCACCGAGTCCGTTAAGACCGTCTTTATCTACCGCGTCGCTTTTTGCCACTTCCAGACGCAGGCGGGTGATACAGGAGCCAACCGAATCGATATTCTGCGCGCCCCCCAGCAGGCTGATGATTTCGGTGGCAAGTTCGGAATCGGACTTGTCATTCGCACTGGCGGTCACTTCGGTACGGCCCGGCGTTTTCACGTCGAAACGGCGGATCACAAAGCGGAAGGTAAAGTAGTAAATCAGCCCCATTGGGATACCGATGATAACGGCGCTCAGGAAGTTGGTCTGGTAGCCGTTAAACGACGGCAGGATCCCGAAAGACAGGTAGTCGATAAAGCCTGCCGAGAACGACTTGGCGATGTGCGCATGCAGCAGGTACATGGTCATGTACGCCAGGCCCGCCATGATGGCGTTGAAGACGTACAGGATCGGCGCCACGAAGATAAAGGTGAACTCAACCGGTTCCGTAATACCCGTCAGGAAGCAGGTCAGCGCCGCAGAGAACAGAATACCGGCCGCGATTTTCTTATTCTTCGTGTGCGCTTCGTGGTACATCGCCAGGCACGCCGCGGGCAGCGCAAACAGCATCAGCGGGAACTCGCCCTGCATGAACTTGCCTGCGTTCTGGTAGGTGTCGCTGCTGAAGGATTTCACCCCTTCTTCCAGCATCTTGAACCAGATGGTCTGGTCACCGTGGATCACCTGGCCCGCCTGGGTAGTGTAATCCCCGAACGAATACCAGAAGGAGGGATACCAGATATGGTGCAGGCCGAGCGGGATCAGCGCGCGCTCCACGAGCCCGAAGATAAAGGTCGAGGCCGCCTGGTTATCGCCGTTCACCACCACGGAAAGGGCGTCGATACCGGCCTGGATATGCTGCCACACGTACGGCAGCAGCAGACCGAGCAGGAACGACAGTAACGCCGTCGCAATCGCCACAAAACGTTTACCGGAGAAGAAGCCGAGGAACTCCGGCAGCTGCATGGTGTGGAAGCGGTTATAGCACCAGGCCGCGAGAATACCGCAGATCAGGCCGCCGAAGACGCCCATCTGCAGCGTCGGGATGCCGACCACCATGGCGTATTTCCCGCCCTGAGAGGCCATTTCCGGCGTGATGCTCAACACGGTGCTGATGGTGATATTGGTGACAAACACCGAGACTGCCGCAGAGAGCGCCGCGATGCCGGACTCCGACGCCAGACCCACGGCAGAGCCGATGGCAAACAGCATCGGCAGGTTATCAAAGATAACCCCGCCTGCGTTCATCATCAGCGGCAGGTGGAACTTATCGCCGAAGGCCAGAAGCAGGCCCGCAGCGGGAAGCAGTGAAATTGGCAGCATTAAGGCGCGACCAATCATCGATAACTTAGACAGCGATTTAACAAACCCTGATATCAGACTCATGCTGATTTCCCCCGAGTAGCGCTTTTTTGGCGCTGTTATTGTAAGTAGAACGTTTTAGTAGAACGTTCTACTTATCGTGGGGAAAGAGTGAAAAACGCGCAACTGAAATCTCACCTTTCAACAGATGAAATAGTGATTATTTGAAGTTGATCGATAAATAACCGTGATGGGTGTGAGGGGATGGTGAGTGAAATTGCCGGGTGGCGGCTTCGCCTTACCCGGCCTACAAACGGAGAGAGTACGTAGGCCCGGTAAGCGCAGCGCCACCGGGCATCAAACGGCTCAGGCCGTAACGGTCACGCTCTGACCTTCAAAGCTCACGGTCTGACCCGCGACAATCTTGCAGCGCTTGCGGGTTTCCACCGCACCGTCGACTTTCACTCGCCCGTCGGCGATAACGATTTTGGCCTGCGCACCGCTTTCGCTCCAGCCTTCCAGCTTGAGCAGATCGCACAGCTCTACGTGCGGGTGTTTGCCTAATGAAAATGTGGCCATCTTATGCTTCCTCTACGTCGTGGTACTCTTCGCATGCCTGCAAAGTATTCTGAATCAGTGTTGCAACGGTCATCGGGCCCACGCCGCCCGGGACCGGCGTAATGTATGAGGCACGCGCCGCGGCATCTTCGTACACCACGTCGCCGACCACTTTGCCGTTTTCCAGACGGTTGATGCCCACGTCCACAACAATCGCACCCTCTTTAATCCACTCGCCCGGAATAAAGCCCGGCTTGCCGACCGCGACGATCAGCAGATCGGCATTTTCGACGTGGTGACGCAGGTTTTTGGTGAAGCGGTGGGTCACGGTGGTGGTGCAGCCGGCCAGCAGCAGCTCCATGCTCATCGGACGGCCCACGATGTTAGAGGCACCAATCACCACGGCGTTCAGACCGTAGGTGTCGATGTTATAACGCTCCAGCAGCGTCACAATCCCGCGCGGCGTACACGGGCGCAGACGCGGCGCGCGCTGGCACAGGCGACCCACGTTGTACGGATGGAAACCGTCCACGTCTTTATCCGGTGCGATACGTTCCAGCACCTTCACGTTGTCGATGCCCGCAGGCAGCGGCAGCTGTACCAGAATGCCGTCGATCTCGTTATCGGCATTCAGGGTGTCAATAAGTTCCAGCAGTTCCGCTTCGCTGGTGGTTTCAGGCAAATCGTAAGAGCGGGAGACGAACCCCACCTCTTCACACGCTTTGCGTTTGCTGCCGACATAAATCTGCGATGCCGGGTTGCTGCCAACCAGCACAACGGCCAGCCCGGGGGCGCGTTTTCCGGCGGCTTTACGCGCCTTCACTTTTTCAGCGACCTCAGAGCGCACCTGCTGCGCAATCGTTTTACCGTCAATAATCTTTGCTGCCATCAGAGAGAAGATTCCGTCTGTAACGTTTGAAAGGGGGGATTGCCTATATTTTGTCAGAAGCGAGCGCCGCTGTCAGTCACCCTTTGCGAGATTTCATCACGGGGCCGCAAAACCTTGTGGAAGGTATGGTCAATTTCCTAGGCGGGAATAGGATGTGACCTGGTAAAATGGCAGTGTTTTGACATATTTTAAAATAGTTTCCTGAGCTACTTTGTCTCCTCCGAAATAAGCTTTCAATTAATCAATTGAACGTATTTCTTATTCCCGATTATCCGCGGGAAGGGTTATTTACATTTTAAAGGAATAGACATGAAACTCAGCAACATTGCTTCTACTGTTATTGCAACTTTGGCCCTGGTCGCGGGTGCCGCTCATGCAGAAGATACCACAACGCCTGTTTCCGTTAATGGCGGTACCGTGCATTTCAAAGGTGAATTAGTGAATGCTGCGTGTTCAGTAAATACTGATTCTTCCGAGCAGACGGTTAATCTCGGTCAGTACCGTACCGCGAAATTCACCAAAGTGGGTGACACCACCTCCAATATTCCGTTCACCATCGAACTGAACGATTGCGATCCGCTGGTTGCGAAAACCGCTGCGGTGGCATTCACCGGTCAGATCGACGCGACGGATAAAACCCTGCTGGCGGTCACCTCTGGCAACAACGACAACACCGCGAAAGGCGTGGGTATCGAGATCCTCGACAGCAAATCCAGCGTCCTGACCCCAGACGGTGCCACCTTCTCTGCCGCGCAGAACCTGATTGAAGGCACGAACACCCTGAACTTCACCGCGCGCTATAAAGCCACTGCTGCGACCACCGAGCCAGGCCAGGCGAACGCTGACGCAACCTTCGTGATGAAATACGAGTAATGCCTGAGTACAGGGATGTGGTCGACCTCAGGGAGGAGGTCTTTTAATCGCTAATGCCGGGAACGAAGGATGACAAGGACTGGGATACTGTTTTTTGCCCTTGCGATTGCCTCAGCGGTAAACGCACATACCGTGGTAATCGACGGCGGCAAGGTTCACCTGAGAGGGGAACTGGTCAACGGCGGCTGCGCCGTGGCGCCTGATAGCCAGAATATGCGCGTGGATATGGGGCAGTACCGCACCAACTCATTTTCCGGCGTCGGCAGTTTTTCCACGGTAAACGTGCCTTTCACCGTACGGCTGCTCGACTGCAGCGTGGACGTTTCTCGTACCGTGGGGATCCAGTTTCAGGGCGCAACCCCTGCAGAAGATCCGCAGGTTTTCCTGGCGACATCGCGGCCAGGTGAAGCTCCTGTCAGCAGCGGCGTTGGTCTGGCGCTTTTCGACGAACAACAACGTCAGATTATCCCGAACGCCACGGCGGTCAGCTGGCTGCCCATTGATACCCGCGAGCTGGCGTTTCATTTCAGCGCTCGCTACCGGGCGATTTCCGAACACCTCGTGCCAGGCAATATTCAGTCGGATGTCTGGTTTACGTTGATTTATCCCTGACGCCTGCGAACACATTATTAAAGGTACGGTTGTGATGAACACCCTGATTAAACCCGGACTGTTTTTATCTTTTATTTTGATGATGGTTTCTGCCTGTGCAAATGCATCCGGCGGAATTGCGCTGGGCGCGACACGCGTGATTTATCCGGCAGATGCAAAACAGACATCGCTGGCGATCACCAACAGTAACAAGCAGGAGCGTTATTTAATTAACGCGTGGATTGAAAACGCCAGCGGGCAAAAAGAAAAAACCTTTGCCGTCACGCCGCCGCTGTTTGTGAGCGAGCCGGACAGCGAAAACACACTGCGCATTATTTATGCCGGGCCGACGCTGCCCGCCGATCGCGAATCTCTTTTTTACATGAACGTGAAGGCAATTCCGTCAGTGAGTAAGGCGAAAACAGAGAACAATAACGTGCTGCAGCTGGCCATTCTGTCACGCATCAAGCTGTTTGTGCGCCCGGCTAACCTGTCGATGCCGCCGGAAGAGGCGCTCTCCCAGCTGCGCTTTGAGCGCGTCGGGAACCACCTGAAGGTGAGCAATGCTTCGCCCTACTACGTCACGCTGGTCAACCTGAAGCTTGGCGGTCAGGCGCTGGAAAACCTGATGATCGCGCCGAAAAACTCCGCACAGCAGGTGCTGCCAACCGCAGCCAGCGGCACGCTCTCCTGGCAGAGCGTCAATGATTACGGCGCTATTACTCCGGCGCGTAGCGTCAATCTGTGAGCAGAGTCAGGGCGATGAACACTCAATGGCGTTACTGCCCGGTTGCACTGGCATTGATGACAACGCTCTGGCCGCACGCCGGCTGGAGCGAAAGCTACTTCAACCCGGCTTTTTTGTCCGACGACGCCGCCAGCGTGGCGGATTTGTCGCGTTTTGAACAAGGACACCAGCAGGCACCGGGCGTCTATCGCGTGGACATCTGGCGCAACGATGAGTTTATCGGCACGCAGGACGTGCGTTTTGAACAAGCCGAAAACACGCCACCCGTCGCGGGCGGGTTAGCGCCGTGCATTACGCGCGCGATGCTCGACCGTTTCGGCGTCAACATTGCGGCGTTCCCGGAACTGGCAAACGTGCAGGGGGAGACCTGCGTTCCGATGACGACGGCTATTCCCGGCAGCGAAACGGCCTTCAACTTTGCGTCACTGCGCCTGAACGTGAGCCTGCCGCAGGTGGCCATGCAAAACAGCGCCCGGGGCTACATTCCGCCTGAACAGTGGGATGAAGGCATTCCCGCCGCCCTGTTGAATTACAGCTTTACCGGCAACCGCGGCAGCGATGACGACAGCTATTACCTGAACCTGCAGAGCGGGCTGAACTATGGTGCCTGGCGATTACGCAATAACGGCGCGTGGCGTTACACCCAAAGTAACGGTCAGCGTCACAGCAACTGGCAGAATATTGGCACCTGGGCTCAGCGCACCGTCATTCCGCTGAAAAGCGAGCTGGTGCTGGGCGACAGCAATACCGGTAACGATGTTTTCGACAGCGTCGGCTTTCGGGGCGGGCGGCTCTTTTCCTCCGACAGCATGTACCCGGACAGCATGCAGGGCTACGCGCCTACCGTGCGCGGTATTGCCCGCACGCCAGCCAAGGTAGCGATCCGCCAGAACGGTTATGTCATTTACCAGAGCTATGTCCAGCCTGGGGCGTTTGCCATTACCGACCTTAACCCAACCTCATCAAGCGGCGATCTTGAGGTAACGGTAGAAGAGAAGGACGGCAGCCAGCAGCGTTACACCGTGCCTTACTCCACCGTGCCGTTGCTGCAGCGTGAAGGACGCTGGAAATATGACCTGGTGGCAGGGGATTACCGCAGCGGCAACAGCGAGCAGGACACGCCGTTCTTCGCTCAGGGAACGCTCATTACCGGCCTGGCCGACGGCTATACGCTGTACGGCGGCACGCAGCTGGCGTCACGCTATACCGCGATTGCCCTCGGGGCCGGGAAAAACCTCGGAGACTGGGGGGCGGTCTCGCTCGATCTCACCCATGCCCGCAGCCAGCTCGCGGATGACAGCCGCCATGAAGGGCAGTCCCTGCGCTTCCTCTACGCAAAATCCCTTAACGGCTTCGGCACCAACTTCCAGCTGCTGGGCTATCGCTACTCTACCAAAGGGTTCTACACACTGGACGATGTGGCGTGGCGCTCAATGGAAGGCTACCAGTATGGCGAAGGTCAGGACGATGACGGCGTGCCGGACGTGCAGAGTTATCACAACCTGACGTGGAACAAAAAGGGGCGCTTCCAGCTCAACATTTCCCAGTCGCTGGGGGATTACGGCTCGGTTTATCTCTCCGGTAGCCAGCAGAGCTATTGGGGCACCAGCGAATCTAACGTCTGGTATCAGCTGGGCTATGCGGGCGGCGTGAAGGGGATCAACTACTCCGTGTCCTGGTCGTGGAACAAGGCCGTTGGGATCGACGGTACGGACCGAATTGCGTCGTTTAACGTCTCCGTGCCGTTCAGCCTGTTTACCCGTCACGGCTATCGCCGCGATAGCGCCATCGACAGAGCCTACGCTACCGCTTCTGCCAGCCGTAACAGCGACGGCGATACCAGCTGGCAGACCGGTGTGAGCGGAACGCTGCTCGAAGACCGCAACCTGAACTACAGCGTCACGCAGGGGCACGCCAGCAATAACGGTGCAAGCGGCAGCGCCAGCGCCAACTGGCAGGCGACCTACGGCACGCTGGGCGTGGGCTACAACTACGCCCGCGACCAGCACGATCTCAACTGGCAGCTTTCCGGCGGCGTAGTGGGGCATTCAGACGGGGTGACCTTCAGCCAGCCGCTGGGCGACACCAACGTGCTGATCAAAGCGCCGGGGGCATCAGGCGTCAGTATTGAAAACCAGATCGGGGTGAAAACCGACTGGCGAGGCTACGCGGTGATGCCGTATGCCACCGTCTACCGCTACAACCGCGTGGCGTTGGACACCAATACCATGAGCAACAACACCGACATCGAAAATAACGTGAGCAGCGTGGTGCCGACCAAAGGGGCGCTGGTGCGCGCCAGCTTCGATACCCGTATTGGCGTGCGCGCCCTGCTGACCGTCAAGCGCGGCGACCAGCCCGTGCCGTTTGGCGCGGTGGTACGTGAAACGCAAAGCGGTGTCACCAGCATGGTGGGGGATGACGGGCAGATTTACCTCAGCGGGCTGCCGCTGGAAGGTGAGCTACTTATCCAGTGGGGCGACGGAAAACAGTCCCAGTGCCGTGCAAGCTATCACTTACCACCGGAAAGCCTGAACCAGGCCATTACGCTGGCGGGGGCACGCTGTGAACGCTAACAGGAACCCAATCATGACCATTATCCGTAGCATAGTTGGCGCGGCAGTGTTGTGCAGCGCACTGCCCGCATGGGCCACGGTGTGCCAGAACTCCACCGGCGTGGCGAAGGATATTTCCTACGATCTCTCCAACGTGTTTAACAGCTCTAACAACAGGCCGGGGGAGATTGTCACCCTGGCGCAAAAATCTGGACTGGTGGGGGTGAATGCCATTTGTCCCCGCGGGACAACCGGTAAATCCACCATGCGCAGCTATGTCACCGACTTGCCCATTACCACGGTGATCGACAGCTATAAATATGTGAAGCTGAATGAGTACCTCGACGGCGCCATGCAGATCCACGATGACTTTGCGGGCACGTTCTACCCTCCCGCGAATTATATTCAGATGGGGCAGCACCCCAACGTACCGAATAACAAGGCTTTTCCGGTAACCGATTCCAAGCTGGTTTTCCGTCTGAGGGTAACGCGGCGCTTTATCAATATGGTGGTGATCCCGCAGCAGACCATGTTCAGGGTCTATGTCACGACGACAACCGCCGATCCGCTTAATACGCCGGTCTATACCATCAGCTACAGCGGAACGATTCAGGTGCCGCAAAGCTGTGCGATCAACGCAGGCCAGGTCGTGGAGTTTGATTTTGGCGATATTGGTGCGTCGTTGTTTAGCCAGGCCGGTGCCGGAAATCGACCGCAGAAGGTTACGCCTCAAAGCAAAACCATTGCCATTAAATGCACAAACGTTGAAGCCAATGCGTATCTGACGATGCGTATCGAAGCGGAGAAAGTGTCCGGTAATGCGCTGGTTTCTAATAATCCCGATCTGGGGTTTGTGGTCGCTAACGAAAGCGGCACGCCGCTGACGCCTAACACGCTCACCAGCAAAATTCCGTTCCGCCTGGATGACAGCGCTCAGGCACAGGTCGGCATTCGGGTCTGGCCTGTGAGCGTGACGGGCAACAAGCCTGCCGAGGGCCGTTTCACCTCGCGCGGCTATCTTCGCGTGGATTACGATTAAGGAGGAGCAATGGGACACTGGAGCAGGTACATTGCTGCGGGAGTACTGATGATGCTTCACGCTGGCGCTCAGGCGGCCACGGCGTTGGGGGAAATCAATATTGAGATGTCCGGCAACATCGTCGATTTCACCTGCGTGGCCGAAGGCAATGACAGCGATAAGGTCGTCACGCTCGGCACCTGGCCGACGAAACAGCTAAGAACCACGGGGAGCCGCACGCAGCCCATGCCGTTTACGCTGAAGCTGACCGGCTGTCCTCCTGGCGCAGCCTCCATTACGTTTTCGGGAAAAGCAGACGGCAGCGACAGCGGTTTGCTGGCGCTCAATGATGGCAGTACGGCGGGTCAGGTTGCCGTGGAGATCCGCGATGCGGATAAAACACGGCTGGATCTTCAGCAGGCCAGCCAGCCGGTGACGGTCGATGCAGAAGGTAATGCGGTACTGTCGTTCTATGCCAATTATATTGCCACAGCGGATAACCCTCAGCCGGGACGGGCAGATGCGGATGCCACGTTTATGATCAATTATAATTAGCGCTGACCGCACTCCCTGCAACTCACTTAAGTTGCGGGGAGTGAATTCAGTTTATAGCAGTTCGTGTGCTTTCGCGTAATCTATTAATTCTACAATGCTCTGGACGCCGAGCTTGGAATAAATATTGGATTTGTGCGCGCTAATGGTTTTGTTGCTTAATAGCAACTGCTCGGCAATCTCCTTATTGGATAATCCATTCGCCAGATAGCGTAACACCGTGACTTCGCGATTCGATAATGGCATATCCGGCGTGATACCTTTCCCGGAGCCCAGATGATTTATAAAGTTCAGCGTTTCTGACGGGAAAAAAGAATAGCCCATCAGTATCATTTCCACCGCGTTGTAGATCTCACCCAAATCTTTTCGCTTACTGACAAAGCCATTGGCCCCTGCGCGAATGGCGCGTCCTGCGTAAAACGACTCTGATTTTGACGAGAGGAACAGAACCTTGATGTCTTTGTTTAGGTTTCTGATTCTCTTGAGTAATGAAAACCCATCGGTTCCCGTCAGTTCGATGTCCAGGATAACCAGGTCGATGGGGTGATTGCGAATACAATCAAGCACTTCATGGCTATCGCCAGACTTGAGTTTGACGATGATATTTTTATTTTTCTGTAGCAGGACTTCTATCGACATTCTGACAATAGGGTGTTCGTCCATAATGATAACGGATGCCGGTTTCATTTTTAATGCCTCAGATTGTTAAAAGCGTTATGCGGAGTTTTGTTCAAACTCTCGAAATGCCGGAAGGATATAGATGGTGATCCTTATACGGTAGTAATTCCCTGGAAAGAGCGAAAGCATCCTTGTTAACGTAGCGAGTAAATTAATGCCTCAGCGCGGTTATCTCATTTGGCTGGTGTGGCAAAAAGGTTTTTCTTATTCATATTTGCAACGCATCTTATTATACCGTGTAAGTTTTCTCCGAAAACCCTGTAAATTAATCCTGGTCCATTGCTTTGTATTATCTTCTGGATCTGAATCGCTATTATTTTAAATTTAGCGCAAATGTCCTGCTATTCCATTTACCACATTTTTTCATCTTTATGTAATAACAAAAAATGACATATATCACTTTATGTTAATTGTTTGTTAACAAAACGAGGTGGGGAAAGTGGTGCGGCGCGTGCACGGCAAGCGCAAAAAATAGGCGGGATCGGGCGTGGCATCTTCATCTGAAAGCCAGGAGTGGCCCGCAAGATAAACCTAAAATTGAACAGCAGGATATGCTGTAACCTGCGCTTACCGCACCTGACCCGTACAGATCAGTCGCTTGTTTTTACATCATTATCATCTTTTTAACGGACTCCCTCATCGCTTAACGGATGGTGGAAAGTGCTGAGATAGGCATTTTCAGTGATATTTCACGTGGTTCAAGAGGATAATTTAGGAATAGTTGCAAATTCGATGAAATTGTTAAATTAAAACAAAAAATTAACATTATCGGTAAGTTATTTCTTAAAGGTCTTTAGGAATGAACGGGTTAATGCCTAAGTCAAAACGTGCAGTCTGAGAGATTATTAAGAAGGTGCAGCAATTCCTGGCGGTGGTTTAACCCCAGCTTGGTCAAAATGCAGCCGAGACGATAGATAATGCGGCTATAGGGGTGGTTTTGAATCAGAGCAATCTGACGTAACGTTTTGCCACGAGACAGCTCTTGTAAAATGGGCCATTCACTGCGCGTGAACCACTCTTTCACCGAGCCTTGCGGCGGCTTTGTTTCCAGCAGGTACTGCTGCAGTGCCGCAGCGGGCAACTGACGTTCAAGCACATGAAAGGGCCCCGCCGCTTTGCAGAACAGGCGGGTATCGTAATCATCTGCCCTGACAAGCAGATGAGGGGTAAGAAAAGGCGGGTAGAGACTATATCGTCTTAGCTGATCCAGTTTGTCGATCAGAGCCGTGGCGCGGCTGTCGATATCGACCACCAGACGCGCGGATGGCCACTGATTCAACGCGCTTAAGGCATCTTCCAGCACTGGATAGTCAGAGCAACAGCTTAGCGGGAAATTCCCGTTCAGCATTCCGGTGCGCAGGTAATGATCTTCCGTGACCAGAATGATAAACGGGGCGTCAGTTTTATGGGTCAGGTTGGTGGACTGGCTCAAAAATTCGAGTCGGTCAAAGAAGGGGGGAGCAAAAGGCGAGCGTGTAAATCCCAGTGCGTCACTTCCTGTACGACGCCGACGGTAACGGCGCACTGTCATTCCCATGGCCTCCCTCCTGGAGATGGCTGTTTAATCCTCCGGCCATGTCCAGGATGGCCAGTAATACCCCTGGCCGAGTTGTGCCCCTGCCTGGCGTGCGCAGGAACGATCCCGTTCAGTCTCAATACCTTCGATAAGCACCTTCCCGGCAAGCCGAAAACAGCGGGAAACCAGTTCCCCCAGCGCAGGGGTGGCGCGCATACGCCAGAAGGTTTCTTTATCGATCTTTATGCCGCTGAGTGGCAGCGGCCAGGATAAGAAGGGCTGGACAACGCTATCGTCAACGTCATCCAGCCAGATGCGGTGACCCTTCATGGTCAGCTGCTTCAGGCGCTGGGCCACCACCTGCCGCTGTGTATCGGAGAGTGTGAAAAAGTCGACAGGGTCGACAATCTCAATATTCAACGGTGGGCTTCGCAGTTGCAGCAGACGCTGAAAAAGTTCTGGCACCATGAGTACGGTTATCGGCAGATTGATGAAAATATTGTGACAGGCGAGCGCGTTTTTTAGCACACGGAGCTGCACTTCCAGCAGCATAAGCGACTGTTCTGCCGATTGTTCGCGGAAAAAATCTTCACTTTGCAGCGTGGGTGACAGAACGCTGAGCACCTCAACGCCGATCCTGTGTGAAGAGGCGAGGGCAACGATGGGCTCAAGTTTGATGCCGGTGATATCATGAGAAATGTGCTTTAGCCGGGGAGGCGTATAGGTCAGGTTTTGCGCTGTCACTCCATTGTCCTGTTGTCTGTCAGCCTCCAGGCGGCCGGGATACCTTGCACCAGTGTGACGAGGTGGCCTACAGGAAAACAGCAGGCGTTACTTAAAAGCAGCTAAGCCTTTTCGCAGCGGTAAATTCTACGTGGGATGTAGTGAAAATGTTGAAAAAACAGCCGTATTTACAATCAGCTAGCCGTTATCGATACAGATCGGGGAAAAGGCATTGACTCACCTGTCATTGACCGTATAATTCCACGCGTTTCACCACCGCGAAGTTCACGCTTCTCCGTGCGCCCTTAGCTCAGTTGGATAGAGCAACGGCCTTCTAAGCCGTAGGTCGTAGGTTCGAATCCTACAGGGCGTACCATTCCGCATTACTGTCTTTCCAGCATGTTCATTTTCGTCTGTTTTCACGCTCAACCCTCTTCTCTTTCCTGAGCCCTGTACCTATTGTTTCTTATCCCTGATGGGTTCCTTTAATTAACGGAATAATAAATAGAAAGCTAATTAAAACCTGTTATTTCCCGCCTTAAGGTTTTCTTAATCTTATATCCAGCTCGCTTTCTAAATTAGATTTTTATCACCTTAAACCCCGGCGTGAAGATATTTTCCACTTTTACGACTAAACTGGATTGATACTAATTATCATTAGCGTTTTTGTATGCTTTAATCCTGTCGCACAACCCCTTCATGGGTGAATCTCGTCGGTCTATTAAGGATATGTTCATGAATTCTCGCCTGCTGTCATGCTTCTCGCTTGCCTTGTTGTCTTCATCACTTTTCCTTTCTACACAATCAGTTGCTGCTGATAATAATCAGGGTATCGTTGTGTATAACGCACAGCATGAAAACCTGGTGCAGTCATGGGTTGATGGCTTTACGAAAGAAACGGGAATTAAAGTTACTCTGCGAAACGGCGGTGACAGCGAGCTGGGCAACCAGCTGGTTCAGGAAGGCAGCGCATCGCCTGCGGACGTATTTCTGACGGAAAACTCGCCGTCCATGGTATTGGTTGATAACGCTAAATTATTTGCGCCTTTAGATGCCGATACGTTAAAGCAGGTACCCGCGGAATTTCGTCCAGCGCACGGTCGCTGGATAGGCATCGCCGCGCGAAGCACCGTGTTTGTCTATAACCCGCAAAAATTAAATGAGACACAGCTGCCAGCATCGCTGATGGATCTGGCGAAACCTGAGTGGAAAGGGCGCTGGGCCGCGTCTCCGTCAGGCGCGGATTTCCAGGCGATCGTTAGCGCAATGCTGGCGCTGAATGGCGAGCAGGCCACGCTGGACTGGCTCAAGGCGATGAAAACCAATTTCGTTGCTTACAAAGGTAACAGCACCGTGATGAAAGCGGTCAACGCGGGCCAGATTGATGGCGGCGTGATCTATCACTACTACCGTTTTGTCGATCAGTCCAAAACGGGTGAAAACAGCAAAAATACCCAGCTCTACTATTTCAAACACCAGGATCCGGGCGCATTTGTCAGCCTCTCTGGCGGTGGCGTGCTGGCATCCAGCAAGCATAAAGCGCAGGCGCAGGCCTTCATCAAATACATCACCGGCAAAGAAGGTCAGGAAAGCCTGCGTACCAACAACGCCTTTGAATATGCCGTCGGCGTGAATGCCGCGTCCAACCCGAAACTGGTTCCGCTGAAGGATCTGGATGCGCCAAAAGTGGAACCTTCCACGCTCAACAGTAAGAAAGTTATCGAGCTGATGACGCAAGCTGGCCTGCTGTGATCCTGAACGCAAAGTGAATGTCTTATGTCTGGTTTGAGTCTCGACATCGGTAAAAACCGCGTGCGGAAGCCTGTTCGCAGGCGTCCCGCGCTGCCGATGGTTGCGTTAGCTGTCTTGTTTTCATTACTGGCGCTTCTGCCTTTGGGCTTTATCATTGCCATCGGCATTGAGACCGGCTGGGAAACGATTAAGACGCTGGTGTTCCGCCCGCGGGTGGCTGAGCTGCTCAGCAACACGCTGTGGCTGATGGCGTTAGCGGTTCCGCTGTGCATTGTGTTGGGCGTGGCGATAGCCTGGCTGACGGAGCGCACGATGCTTGCGGGACGAGGTGTATGGTCGGCGCTGGCGGTGGCCCCGCTGGCGATCCCTGCGTTTGTGCAAAGCTATGCCTGGGTAAGCGTGGTACCGGGCATGCATGGCCTCTCTGCGGGGGTGTTCCTCTCTGTACTGGCCTACTATCCGTTTATCTACATGCCGGTTGCCGCGGTGCTGCGCCGTCTCGATCCCACGCTTGAAGATGTCGCCGCTTCGCTCGGATCGCCTCCCTGGCGGGTCTTTTTCCGCGTGGTGCTGCCTCAGCTTAAACTGGCAATCTGCGGCGGCGCGCTGCTGGTGGCGCTGCACCTGCTGGCGGAGTATGGCCTGTACGTCATGATCCGCTTCGACACCTTCACCACGGCCATTTATGACCAGTTCCAGTCTACGTTCAGCGGCCCGGCCGCGAACATGCTGGCGGGCGTGCTGGCCTTATGCTGTCTGGCTATCCTGATGCTTGAAGGCGTCACGCGCGGAAAAACACGCTATGCGCGGATTGGCGCAGGCGCCGCGCGCGAGCAGAAGCGCTGGCCGCTTGAGCCTGCTATGGCGTGGCTGGGACAGCTGCTTTTTCTGACGCTGGTGCTGCTGGCGCTGGGCGTACCCTTAATCGTGTTGTGTCGCTGGATCTGGCTGGGTGGTGTGGAAAACTGGATGAGCGCCGATCTCTGGCACTCGCTGCGCCAGACGCTGATGCTCGGCGTGGGCGGAGCGCTGCTGACGACGGCGTGCGTGATCCCCATCGCGTGGCTCGGGATCCGTTATCCACACCGTATTTTCCGTATGCTGGAAGGGTGCATTTATATTACCAGCTCGCTGCCGGGTATTGTGACCGCGCTGGCGCTGGTCACGGTGACTATCCACTATGCCCGTCCGATTTATCAGACGGAAGTGACGCTTTTCCTCGCCTACCTGCTGCTGTTTATGCCCCGCGCGCTCGTTAACCTCCGGGCCGGCATTGCGCAGGCGCCGGTTGAGCTGGAAAACGTGGCGCGCAGCCTTGGCAGCACGCCCGCTGAAGCATTATGGCGCGTCACCCTGCGGCTGGCCGCACCGGGTGCGGCGGCGGGCGCGGCGCTGGTTTTCCTCGGCGTCAGCAATGAACTGACCGCAACGCTGCTGCTGTCGCCACTGGGAACGCGTACGCTCTCCACCGGCTTCTGGGCTCTCACCAGCGAGATCGATTATGTGGCTGCGGCCCCTTACGCCATGCTGATGATCCTTATCTCACTGCCGCTAACCGCCATTCTTTATATGCAGTCTAAAAAAATTGCAGGGCTATGACATGCTTGAATTAACGTCCATTTCGAAATCGTTTTCCGATACGCGGGTGCTTGATAATGTGAATCTGAGCGTTGCACCGGGGAGCCGAACGGCGATTGTCGGGCCGTCAGGGTCGGGAAAAACCACGCTGCTGCGTATTCTTGCCGGATTCGAAACGCCGGACAGCGGGCGCATTGTCATGCAGGGACGCACGCTGTTTGATGAACACAATTTTGTGCCCGCCCATCTGCGTGGGATCGGTTTTGTCCCGCAGGAAGGGGCGCTGTTCCCGCACCTTAATGTGGCTGACAACATCGCCTGGGGGCTGGACGGCACGCGGGATGAAAAACGTCAGCGGGTGGGCGCGCTGATGGAGAAAGTCTCTCTGGACAGGCAGCTGGCAACGCACTGGCCGCATGAGATTTCCGGCGGACAGCAGCAGCGCGTTGCGCTGGCCCGCGCGCTGGCCCAGCGTCCGTCAGTCATGCTGCTCGACGAACCCTTTTCTGCGCTGGATACCGGGCTGCGCGCCATGACGCGCAAAGCGACCGCCGACCTGCTGGCGGAAGCTGGCGTGGCCTCCATTCTGGTGACGCACGACCAAAACGAAGCCTTGTCCTTTGCCACCCAGGTTGCCGTGATGCGCGGCGGGCGCTTCAGTCAGGTGGGTACGCCTTACGAGGTATACTCCCGGCCCGTTGATGAAGAGACCGCGCTGTTTCTTGGCGATGCGGTGATCCTGCCTGCCCAGCTCTCCAGCGGGTACGCGATGTGCGCGCTGGGTGAAGTGCCCACGGACAATGCCCGTGCGACAGGAGAGGGCAGAGTGATGATGCGCCCGGAACAGCTGCGCGTAACGGCATGTGCCCCGCATGAAAGCCCGATCTCGATTATTGAGGTCGATTTCACGGGCCATTTGTCCACGCTCACCCTTGCCTTAGCCGGGCGACAGGAGCCTGTTGTTCTGAAAACGGTCAGTCAGGCTGGGTGGAACCCCGGCACGGCGGTGCGCATTGATATTGCGGGCGTCGCACGCGTTTTTGAATATTCTTAATATTCGTTAGTTATTTCATGCAATGGGTTGTTATAGAAGAATTTTCCTGTACGTGTGGAATTTCCTGAGATTCTCTACCATGCTCAATACACCTCATCATCGTGTGTGAGGATTTCGTAGTTGCTGATTAATCTCAAGGAAAAAAGGTTATGAAAAAAACGACTGCTATTTTGTTGGGAACCGCGTTTCTGTTTACCACTAATGCCTTTGCTGCAGAACTGCTGACGAAAAATGAATTTGAGAAAGTAGAATCACAGTATGAAAAAATCGGTACTGTTAATACTTCAAATGAAGTATCGATTGATGATGCGAAGAAAGAGCTGATTGAGAAAGCAGACAAACAAGGCGCTGATGTGCTGGTACTGACGTCCGGTAATACCAACAACAAAATTCACGGCACCGCCGATATCTACAAGAAAAAATAATGTTATTGCAGCCACCCCCAATGCGGGGTGGCTGTTCTCGTCCTGCTCCTCGTCATCATCCCTCCATTCTGATTAACCTCTTTTCGCGACCAGAAATGCGCGGTTACACTTGATAACGCATGGATAATGCGTATAGTTCTCATTTGCATTGCATTTACACCATTCTAAGGCCCGACCACGGGTCATTTTTGCGCGCACATTTAAACGAGTTAATTATGAACAACACCACAATGCATAAAACGCTGCTGGCGCTTGCCATTGGCGCAGTGACCCATTCCGCTCTGGCGGCGGATGAGAAAAAAGAGGACACCCTCATCGTCCAGGCTGCGGCGGAGAGTGATTTCACCCCCGGCGGTGACCAGCTGGTGCCTGCCTTCCTCGACGGGCAGGTGGCAAATGGCGGACGCATGGGGATGCTCGGTCAGCAGAACGCCATGGACGTGCCGTTCAACATCATCAGCTACACCTCGAAGCTGGTGGAAGATCAGCAGGCTAAGACCATTGCCGATGTCGTCGCCAACGACGCGGGCGTGCAATATGTTCAGGGCTACGGCAACAGCGCCGAAACGTTCCGTATTCGTGGCCTGAAGTTCGACGGCGATGACATGACCTTTGGCGGCCTGTCAGGTGTGCTTCCGCGTCAGGTGGTGGATGCCCAGATGGTCGACCGCATTGAGATCTTCAAAGGGGCCAACTCGCTGATGAACGGTGCGGCAAGCTCCGGCGTGGGCGGGATGATCAACCTTGAGCCGAAACATGCGGGCGAGACGCCGCAGGCAAAAGTGGGCGTCGACTACACCTCGGATTCCCAGATTGGCACCACGCTGGACGCGGGCCGTCGCTTTGGTGATAACGATCAGTTTGGCGCGCGCGTGAATCTCGTCCATCGCGAAGGGGAAACCGGCGTACCGAATGACCGCCGCCGCACCACGCTGCTTTCCACCGGCCTGGACTACAAAGGCGACCGCTTCCGCACCTCGCTTGACATGGGCTATCAGAAGAAAACCTTCCACGGCAGCCCTACCAGCGTCAATATTTCAGGGGTGGATTTCGTCCCTGAGCCGCCGAAAAATGACCGCAATTTCTCGCAGAAGTGGGCCTACAGCAATATCGAAAACGAATTCGGGATGTGGCGCAGCGAGTACGACATCACCGATGGCTGGACCGCCTATACCGGTCTGGGCGCGCAGCACGCGCGCGAGGAAGGGATCTACAGCGCGCCGAAGCTGGTGGACAAGAGCGGCAAGGCCACGGTCAGCCGCCTCGACACCAACCGCATCAGCGATTCCGTCAGCGGGATGGCGGGCATTCGCGGTAACTTTGACACCGGTTTTGTCTCGCACAAGGTCAACGTCGGGTATTCAGCGATGACCAAAAACGAAAAAATCGCGTGGAAAATGTCGGCGGCGGCGGATAACCCGACCACCAACATCTATCACAACACCGGCGTTGATATGCCGGACAGCACTAACTTCAACGGCTCTGGCGGGAAATACAGCGATCCGCTGACCAGCGGGCGCACCCGCACCCAGGGCTGGCTGCTGAGCGATACGCTGGGCGTACTGGACGACAAGCTGCTGTTCACCGTCGGGGCGCGCCATCAGAAGGTGGTCATCCGCGGCTACAACAAAATCACCGGTGCGGAAAACGCGGCGGATGGTTTCGACGGCAGCCGCTGGATGCCCACCTACGGCGTGGTCTACAAGCCCTGGGAGGAAATTTCCCTCTACGCCAACCACACCGAAGCGCTGCAGCCGGGCGAAACCGCACCTAACACCGCCACCAACTACGGCCAGAGCACCGGTATCGTGCACTCTAAACAGAACGAAGTGGGCGTGAAGGCGGACTTCGGCCGCGTGGGCGGATCGCTTGCGCTGTTCGAAATCAAAATGCCGTCGGCAATCCTCGACGACAGCGGCCACTACGGCCTGGACGCCGAGCAGCGTAACCGTGGCGTTGAGCTGAACGTCTTCGGCGAGCCGATGCTGGGAATGCGTCTGAACGCCAGCGCCACTTGGCTGCAGGCCGAGCTGACCAAAACCAAAAACGGCGTCAATCAGGGTAACGATGCGATCGGTATTCCGAATTTCTACGCCGTGCTGGGCGCGGAATACGACATCAAGCCCGTTGACGGTTTGACAGCGACCGCCCGCGTGAACCACTCCGGCACGCAGTACGCTGACCTGGCAAACACCAAAAAGCTGGACAGCTACACCACGCTGGATCTGGGCATGCGCTATCGCTTCGCGGTAAACCACAATGCAAACCAGATGACCGTGCGCGCGGGCATCGACAACGTGACCAACGAGAACTACTGGGCCAGCGTAGACGATTCCGGCACCTACATCACTCAGGGCGAACCGCGGACCTTTAAGGTCTCGGTTGGCTACGAGTTCTAAGCGTTCCACCTCGTTATCCGGGGCATGGATGCCCCATCCTTCCGTTATCGTGTTATAAAATTGTAACAAAAGCTTCTTACACTGGTCGCCACATCCTTACCAATTGGCCAATGACAGGAAGCCGCTATGGGCAGACCCCTCAAATCCGTTTTCAAAAAAGAACATCGCGACGATATCGCTAACCGCAGCGCCAACCCGGTTTTCTCCGAGGTTGCCGAGGTGTTCCTTTCCCGCCGCCGTTTTTTGCAGATGGGCGCCGTCGCGGGGGCTGCCGTTTCATTCCCCTTTCTGATCAAACCCGAAAGCGCCATTGCCGCGGTATCGAAGCCTTCCTCGCTGGCGAAAGCGGTGTCGCTTGGGTTTAGCAGCATCCCCGTTTCCACGGAAGATACGGTAAGGGTGCCGGAAGGCTATATTGCTCGCCCGTTTTATCGCTGGGGTGACCCGACGGGAATTAAAAACAACATGCCAGCCTTTAAGCCGGACGCCAGCAACACCACGGACGAGCAGGCGGTGCAGGCGGGCATGCACCACGACGGGATGGCGTGGTTTAGCCTGCCGCAGGGAGCGCAAAACCCGGAGCATGGGCTGCTGGCGCTGAACCATGAATACATCGACAACGGAATGCTGTTTACGGACGGCACCGCGAACTGGAACCTCGACAAAGTCCGCAAGGGGCAGAACGCGATGGGCGTGTCGGTGGTGGAAGTGAAAAAAACGGGCAGTGAGTGGCAGGTGGTTCGCCCGTCCTCTCTCGCCCGCCGTATAACCGTCAATACTCCGATGCAGCTTACCGGCCCGGCGCGGCATCAGCCCTTAGTGAAAACCGCCGCCGACCCGCAGGGGGAACGCGTGCTGGGCACCATGCAAAACTGTGCTAACGGCCATACGCCGTGGGGTACCTATCTCACCTGCGAGGAGAACTGGTCGGATATTTTTGTCAAAAAGGCCGATCTTAACCCGCTGGAAAAACGCTACGGCATCAGCGACAGCGACGAGTCCTACCGCTGGAACGAAGTGGATGACCGGTTCAGCGTCGATAAAACCCCTAATGAACCTAACCGTTTTGGCTGGGTCGTGGAGATTGATCCCTACGACCCGACCTCCACGCCACGCAAACACACCGCGCTTGGCCGCTTCAAGCATGAGGGGGCGGCCGTCACGCTCGCCGCCGATAAGCGCGTGGTGGTTTATATGGGTGACGATCAGAAGTTTGAGTACATCTACAAATTTGTCTCGGACAACAAATACGATCCTGCGAACCGTGAAGCCAATATGCAGCTGCTGACGTCCGGCACGCTGTACGTCGCCAGGTTCAACGAGGAGGGGACCGGCGACTGGCTGCCGCTGATCTTCGGGCAAAACGGCCTGGATAAAAGCAACGGATTTGAAAGCCAGGGCGACCTGCTGATTAAAACCCGACTGGCGGCTGATGTGGTGGGGGCGACGAAAATGGATCGCCCCGAGTGGATAGCCGTCGATCCGCACGCCAGCGGCAGCGTCTACTGTACGCTTACCAACAACAGCGATCGCGGCAAGGAGGGCAAGGCGCCGGTCGATGCCGCCAACCCGCGCGCCAACAACGTGTTTGGTCATATTATGCACTGGCATGAAGACGGGGCCGATCCTGCCGCCGCACGCTTTAAATGGGATATTCTGGTCATGGCCGGGCGCACCGACGGCGACGATCCGAAGGCCAAAGGCTCCATGCAGGGCGCGGAATTCGGCAGCCCGGATGGCCTGTCGTTCGATCACCAGGGCGTCCTGTGGATCCAAACCGACGTCTCTTCCAGCACCATCAATAAGAAAGCGTACGAGGGGATGGGCAATAACCAGATGGTCGCCACCATTCCTGGAACCAATGAATACCGCCGTTTCCTGACCGGACCGCGCGGGTGTGAAATCACCGGCATTGCGTTTACGCCGGACAACCGAACGCTGTTCATTAACATTCAGCATCCGGGGGAGGGTGGGGATGATATTACCGATCCGGCCAATCCGCGCGCCGTTTCCAACTGGCCAGACGCCAGCCCGAACGGGCGTCCGCGATCGTCAACGGTGGTGATCGTCAAAGCGGACGGTGGGATCATCGGGTCGTGACCTTTATCTGCCGGGGGCATGCAGTGGCCCGGCGTTAAACTTGCTACCTCCAGCATGAAGTGTTAAAACGTGCCCCTTCTAAAAAAGAGACAGGGGTAGGGCGTGAAAGACGCGTCATCCGCTTCAGGCCATGGTAGCGCTGAAGCTTCGTCGGATCAGAATCCGACGCTGCAACGTGGTTTGCAAAATCGACATATTCAGTTAATTGCCCTTGGCGGCGCGATCGGTACCGGGCTGTTTCTCGGCATCGGCCCCGCCATTCAGATGGCGGGCCCGGCGGTTCTGCTGGGTTACGCTATCGCCGGGATTATCGCCTTCCTGATCATGCGCCAGCTTGGCGAGATGGTCGTTGAAGAGCCGGTTTCAGGCTCCTTCGCGCACTTTGCTTATAAATACTGGGGCCCGTTTGCAGGCTTCCTGTCCGGCTGGAACTACTGGGTCATGTTCGTGCTGGTCGGGATGGCAGAGCTGACCGCCGCGGGCATCTACATGCAGTACTGGCTGCCGGACGTGCCGACGTGGATCTGGGCAGCAGCCTTCTTCATCATTATCAACGCCGTTAACCTCGTCAACGTGCGCCTGTATGGCGAAACCGAGTTCTGGTTTGCGCTGATCAAGGTGCTGGCGATTATCGGCATGATCGGCTTTGGCCTGTGGCTGCTGTTCTCCGGTCACGGCGGCGAGCGGGCCACAATCGACAACCTGTGGCAGCACGGCGGCTTCCTGGCAACCGGCTGGAAAGGGCTGATCCTCTCACTGGCGGTGATCATGTTCTCCTTCGGCGGGCTGGAGCTGATTGGTATCACCGCGGCTGAAGCGCGCGACCCGCAAAAAAGCATTCCGAAAGCGGTCAACCAGGTGGTGTACCGTATTCTCCTGTTCTATATCGGTTCGCTGGTGGTGTTGCTGGCGCTCTATCCGTGGGTGGAGGTGAAATCCGATAGCAGTCCGTTCGTGATGATTTTCCACGATCTGAACAGCAACGTGGTAGCCTCGGCGCTGAACTTCGTCATTCTCGTGGCGTCGCTGTCGGTCTATAACAGCGGGGTTTACTCCAACAGCCGTATGCTGTTTGGCCTCTCGGTGCAGGGCAACGCGCCGAAGTTCCTCACCCGCGTCAGCCGTCGCGGCGTGCCGGTCAACTCGCTGTTCCTTTCCGGCGCGATTACCTCTCTGGTGGTGCTGATCAACTACCTGTTGCCGAAACAGGCCTTTGGCCTTCTGATGGCGCTGGTTGTCGCGACGCTGCTGCTGAACTGGATCATGATCTGCCTGGCGCACCTGCGCTTCCGCGCGGCGATGCGCCGCAAGGGACGCGAGACGCAGTTTAAAGCGCTGCTCTACCCGGCGGGGAACTATATCTGCATCGCGTTCCTGGGGCTGATTCTGGTGCTGATGTGCACCATGGATGAGATGCGCCTGTCAGCGATGCTGCTGCCGGTGTGGGTGGTGTTCCTGTTTGTGGCGTTCAAGCTCTCGCGCAAAAAGTAGCGCGGTTTTCTCCCTCTCCCTGTGGG
>NZ_JABXOU010000008.1:0-217347 GCF_014103035.1 Enterobacter sp. RHBSTW-01064
TAAGGTGCGGGGTTTTTTGCTTTGTGCTTCATCTTCACCTTCTACCTGCGTCAGAAAGAATAGCGCCCCAGTAATATAATATCCCACCACTCTTCTCCTTAATTTTAAATAAATTCACATTTCCTTCTACGAAATATCTTAATTTCCCCTGTTTTATAAATTTATTTACGCGGTAAAAGCATCATGAATTTAAGACTATTCATGTCACTCTGCGAGATATAAAACCCTGCTTTCGTATCCTTGCGAGTTAACAATGCGTATATATTCCACATTAAATGTATTGCTTTGTGGTGAAGTTTTCATTTGGTAGCATTTGAATTAGTTCGAAGAAACGGTGATGTTTAATATTTGCGAGTTTCATTATTCGCATATCGTTTCCAGAACAAAACCAAGAGTTAATTTCACTCGCGTATATTATTTTTGTAGCGTGACGACTCTTTATTTCTCAGGATATTGGTAAAAACAGGATATTTTATGAAACTGAATAAAGTTGCTATGGCTGTCGCTTTGACCGCTGCTCTGGGTTCAATGTCTGCATTCGCTGATACGACGAATGGCCAAATTGAATTCCAGGGTGAACTGGTGAATACCGCATGTGGTCTGGCGCCAGGCTCCAGCCCGGTAAGCGTTGATTTTGGCCAGATTCCTGTTTCTGCGCTGGCTAATGGTGCGCGCGCCGGAAACGTACATCAGAACATCGAACTGCAGCACTGTGACACCACTGTTGCTCAAACTGCTGAAGTAACTTACTCCCCAACTAGCGTAAACCCAACGGATGCGTCTCTGGCAGCCTTCACCTCTGGTACTGCGTCTGGTGCGGGTATCGGTCTGCGTGACAGCGCCAGTCAGGACGTTGTCTGGGGTAACGCAACCACCCCTGTTCAACTGGTTGATGGCACCAACACCATTCCGTTCGTGGCATATGTGAAAGCAGAAAGCGCAAGCGCGACCGTGACGGCGGGTTCCTTCCAGTCAACGGTTAACTTTGAGATTGCTTATCAGTAATCCGCAGAGCGTAGTCAGTGCGGGAAAATTTCCCGCACTATTAAAGAACGAAAATAAAAACGTGTTCTTAATGCCGATTTATTTCGCTGTCGCGACGAACTATTAAAGCGGAAGGCGTTACGGCGTTCGTGCATGTTTTTAAATTGTCGACACCCACAAAATAATTATAACGCAGTGGAACGCAGGGCGCTTTTAATGGATTTGTTCGGGACGGGGATCATGTCAGTAAAATTAAATACTAATCTAACAATAATTGCTCTCCTGGTGATGAATTGCTGCTATGCGGCAACGGCGCGCGCGGAGGAGCGAGTTGAGTTTAATACTGATGTTCTGGATGCTTCGGATCGTACCCGTATCGATCTGTCACGCTTTGCGACAGATAACTATGTCACACCTGGTGATTATCTGCTGGATATCCGTATTAACGGCCAGTCGATAGGCCAGGAGAAAATCCGTTATGTGGAATCGCCTGACGGCAATCGTACGCTGCCGTGTATCAGCGGCGACCTGCTGGACAAACTGGCGCTGAAAGAAGACGCACGTACACAAGTCGCTCAAATCTATGAAAACTGCTATTCCCTGCAGCGTCTGTCGGGGGCGAAATTAAGTAACTATGCCGGTGTGCTTGATATCACCGTGCCCCAGGCATGGATGAAGTACAACGACCTTGACTGGACGCCGCCTGAACGTTGGGATGAAGGTATCGCCGGTCTGATTTTTGACTACAGCATTAACGGACAGCTGACGCGTCAGTTCAGCGACAATGAAAACTACAGCGCGATATCAGGCTACGGTCAGGCGGGAGCCAACCTCGGCGGCTGGCGTATGCGCGGTGAATATCAGACAAGCTACTACAGCCAGACCCATCAATCCAATTTCGACTGGAACCAGATCTACGCCTACCGGCCATTGCCAATGATGGCGGCAAAACTGACGCTGGGTGAGATTTACCTGAACTCGCAGGTTTTTGATACGCTGCGATTTACCGGGATTAACCTCGCCAGCGATGAGCGGATGCTTCCTCCGGCGCTACAGGGCTATGCGCCTGAAATCCACGGTATTGCCCGTTCGAATGCCAAAGTGACCGTCAGTCAGAGCGGGCGCGTCATCTATGAAACCACCGTCCCCGCCGGACCGTTCAATATTCAGGATTTGCGCAGTTCGGTGCGCGGTACGCTCGACGTGCGCGTTGAGGAGCAGGATGGCTCAATCTCGATGTTCCAGGTGAACACCGCCAACATTCCGTATCTCACGCGTCCGGGCTATGTCCGTTACAACCTGTCGGGCGGCACGCCGTCTCGCTATAACCACTCACTGAAGGGGCCAACGTTCCTGTCTGGCGATTTCTCCTGGGGGATCAGTAATGCATGGTCGTTGTACGGTGGCCTGCAGTCGTCGGGTGAAGCCTATACCGCTACCTCTCTGGGGATTGGTCGCGATCTTAACGCGTTAGGAGCCATCTCCATTGATGCCACGGAGTCGTGGAGCCGTCAGCCTGACGGGAAACGTCTGAAAGGCACCTCATACAAGCTGAGCTACGCGAAAACCTTCGACGAATACAACAGCTCAATTACGTTCGCGGGATACCGCTTCTCGCAGGAAGACTTCCGCACAATGGCGCAATACCTTGATGAGCGTTATCAGGGTTATGACCGTGTCGGGCGCGAAAAACAGCTCTATACCATCACCGGGAGTAAAACCTTTTGGGCCGGTGAAGCGGGTAAAGCGACAACCGTTTTTCTTACCTGGACCCACCAAAACTACTGGAATCAACGCAGCCAGGATCGATACGGCCTGTCCGTGGGGCGTGTATTCCGCATCGGTGATATCAACGGTATCACCGCCAATCTTTCCGCTTACCGTACTGACTATAAAGGGCAAAAGGACGACTCCATCTCCCTCTCATTGTCTGTGCCGATTGGGGATAACAAATGGGCAGGGCTGGACGTCCAGACCAACAACGGTAAAACCAGCCCGATGGCGTCATACACCGACAACAGCGATTTCAACAATCTGTGGCGCGTTCGCGCGGGTGCCAGTCAGAACAGCAACGCCAGCGTGGACGGCTATTACCTGCACCGTTCGCAATTGGCGGAAATTAATACCAACGCCAGCTACCAGCAAAATGAGTTTATGGCGTTAAGTACCACCCTGCGCGGCGGTTTCACGGCGACCCGGCACGGCGCGGCGATGCATAACAGCGGCGCAACGATGAACACGGCACGCGTCATGGTCGATACCAACGGCATTGGCGGCGTCCCTCTCAATGGCGAAAAGTCCCGGACTAACCGCTTCGGTATTGCCGTTGTACCGGATGTAGTGAGCTACAACAGCTTTGACACCCGCGTAGACGTCGATGCCATGGATGGTGATATCGAACCGGCAAAAGCCATCAGTACCAGTACCCTGACGGAAGGGGCCATCGGCTATCAGGCTTTTGGGATGGCGAAGGGGATGAAGATGATGGGCACGTTACGCCTCGCAGATAACAGCGTCCCACCTTTCGGGGCGGAAATTTACAACACCGATGGCGTAAGCGTCGCCATGGTGCTGGAGGACGGCAAGGCATGGCTTGCGGGCATAAACGCCAATGAAACTCTGAATGTCATGTGGGGGGGCAAACAGCAGTGCAAAGTGACCATCCCGCCCGGCGTGAACAACGGACGTTCGGACACGCTTCTGCCGTGCCGCTAATCCCTGTGTAAAGCGTTATCCCACTGTAATTAAAGGCTAAAAATGAGCAAGAACAGACATAGCAGATATCTTATGGCGGCGTGTGCGCTGAGCCTGTTGAACGGCTACGCGCAGGCGGGCGTCTCTCTGGATCGGACGCGCATCATCATTACGGAGAAAGAGTCTTCGTCCAGCGCCAATCTGTCTAATACCAGTCCGGATATTCCGTTCCTGGCCCAGTCGTGGGTAGAGGATGAAAAGGGCAATAAGATCGCCTCGCCGCTGATTGTGCTCCCGCCGTTGCAGCGAATTAATGGGGGTCAGAAAGGGATAGCGCGTGTCACTAAAACGGCGGGCATCGACAAACTGCCGACGGACAGAGAGAGTCTGTTCTACCTCAACGTCAGGGAAATTCCACCAAAGCCGGAAAAACCCAACACGCTGCAGCTGGCAATGCAGTCACGCATCAAGTTGTTCTATCGCCCTGAAGCGGTGATCCCGAAGACAAAGGGGGAAGTTTGGCAGGATCGCCTGGTATTCCACAAAAGCGGCAGCGAGATGACCGTGCAGAATCCCACGCCTTACTACGTGACCATCCTCAGCTTGACCAGGGCCGATGGGCAGAAAATTACCCGTTTCCCGGGGATCATGGTTGCGCCTAAATCGAGCCAGAAGTTTGAGGTGACGGATGCAGGCGTTAGCCAGTTTTCGATGAAGTTTGTGAATGATTATGGCGGGCATCCGGAGCTGAAATTCCGGTGTGAAGGCACTACCTGCAAGGCGTTACCCCCCGCCCAGCAGGGCTAATCAGGAAGGAGCCTGACAATGCAAAACCCTTTTCCTTATGCAGCCCTTCTGGCGTTGTGCACGCTCGGATTTTCCGGGGCGGCGTGGTCCGTGGTGGACGGTGAAATTAAGGCGGTAAATGGTACCTATGAATACCTGATTAACATTAGCAATCATGACATTACCAGCAACCAGGTCGGTGCCGTTGTTATCGACGAATTTGACCTGGCTGGGATGTTTCAGGGCCGTGCGTACTGCGCACAGCCGATGATAAGCCAGCCGGTATATTACATGTCGCAGGCGACGTTAACCCAATCAGGAATGACGGCGGGTTATCTCAAGCTCAATGACTACATGGACGTTAAAATCGAGATCTACATCGGCGGTAATTTACAGCAGTACAAAACCGTACCGTTCGATAACGTCTCCAACAACGTCAATCAGAACTACTGCAACCCCCCCAGCACCATACTGGACAATCAGTTTGCCTCCGGCGCGAAGGGAAAAGTGACCTTCATGATCACCAAACCCATTATCAACGGGGTGAACTTACAGGGTTCCGAAATCGCAACGCTTTATGGTCGACTGGGGCCGGGTGCCATGGGGCAAACGCCACTGTCGCGCGTTACCATCGCTTCCGGCGTCATCACCGTACCGGATAAATGCATCGTTAATCAGGGGACGCCTATCGTCGTCGACTTCGGCAACATTCCGGGAACGGGCAGCAGGCTGGATGGCATCAATTACAGTCAAAACGTACCGATTCACGTGAAATGCCAGGGCGGCAGTTTTTCTCAGGGAGAGCTGAATATCAAGCTGGGGGTCCAGCAGGCTAATCCGGCATTCACTGACGGTAAATACCTGAGTACCCAGGGAACCGCCGACCGGTCTGAGCTGGGCATCGCTTTGCGTGACAGCAAGGGTAATCCCGTGGTGCCAAACACGTTCTATAACGTGCCGGGATTTTCCCACAACGAGGGTGACTGGAACCTGATCGCCGCGCCGGTGGCCAAAAATGCCACCTCGGTTATCCCTGAAGGTGAATTCCATGCATCGGCGACGGTTGTGGCTGAATTCCAGTAAGGAGGGAATATGCATCTCATGATAATTATCCTCGCCTGTTTTTTGACGGCATTTTCTGCGACACCCGCCTGGGCGCGAGGGGAGTTGATTGGTGGCGATCTTAGCTTTAAAGGTGTCGTAATGGCTTACCCCTGCAGTATTGCGCCAGAATCGGCGCGGGTGCTGGTCGATTTCGGTGAGATATCAACAAAGTCATTGTATCTAAACGGAAAAACAACACCGGTTCCGTTCACTATTACCTTGCAGGACTGTAATCCGAATGTCTTTAACGCGGTGACGGTGACGTTCAGCGGCATCGCCAACGGCAACATGGCGGACCGGCTGGCCATTAACGCCACAGCCCCAGGCAATGCGGGCGGGGTGGGGATAGGATTGCTGGAGGAGGATGATACGCCCGTGCGTTTGAATGTCGCCACGCGTCCCACCCTCATCAACGACACCCTGTTACGGCTAAGCTTCCAGGCCTTTGTTGAAGCGGAACCCGATGCCATTGCAAACGGAACGTTAACGACAGGGCCTTTTACCGCCACCGCAAATTATACATTGAACTATCAGTAGCGGCGCTAACAGGGAACTGCAGCATGAGGTATCAGTTTTTTCTTTACGATAAAAATATTTTTTATTCGCAAGGAATTAAAATGGTTATTACCAGCTTACTTGCTGAACAGACGGACGTTTTATATTCCTTAACGGATGACTACGATCAGCTGATTGCTCAACTACAGCGTCAGGTTAACGACGAGGGTTGCATGTGGATCCTCTGTGATTTAGATAGCCTGCCGCAAGAGCGGCTCCATACGCTGCAATTAATGAAAGAATTTTATCATCATGAAAATAAAAGCCTGATTATGCTATTGAGTAAACACAATATGCCTCTTTTTTTTGCACTGTATTCGCTTTTGCCCACCGCGCATTGGCTGCTTAAAAATGAAAATATTGAGAGCATTATGCCGTTTTTTCAGCGACTGTTGGATAAAAAACGTCAGGGATGTTGCTTTAGCGCATCGCTGGTCAGCTATACGCAAAAAAAAATTTACGACCGGAGCAGAGATCCCACTATTTCAGGGAGTGAGTGGTGGCTGATGGAAGAGCTATTTAAGGGGAAATCATTATCGCAAATATCAGACGAAGTAAATGTCGATATTCGTCGCTTGAGCTATATCAAGCGCCACTTAATGAAGAGGCTGAATATCAGAAGCAATATCGCTTTATTCTCCGCATTTAGAGGCATTATGCCCTGAATCCGTGAGCCAACCTTTCGGTAGAACGTATTACCGATTTAACGGTGCAAATTATTGCACGTCATTAACTCGAAGTAAGGAAAACGGAAATGAAAAAACTGACAGTGCTTGAAGCCGCTGGCGTTGTAGGGGGAACCTGCAAGACCTGTGAAATCACGTATCAGAACGTCACCGTTGGTGGCGTCACCTCCTGTAAGCAGATCACAACCTGTACGGATAAGCATGGCTGCACGACCAGCATGAGAGATGCTGATTCAAGCAAATGTGGTGGTATCCCTAACCGCTATTAAAATCGGCACTGCCTGGGGTGTGCTGCCCCAGGCTTTTCTACTGTGAGAAAACGAGAGTGAACCCATTAACGCGCAAAACAGCGATCGGTTATTCGATCTTTCTGATTATTATTTCCGTTTCGATTACGGTGCTTTTCTATCATATTTTTGTTTTTAATTCCTTTGCCAAAGATGATTCCGCGACGCAGGCTTTTCGAGAGGTCAGCGCCGAAAAACTTGCGAACAGTCCGATAAAAAAAGAGCACAGTATTATCGAGGTCATGTCTTACGGTTGCCATTATTGTGCGGCAAACGAAGAGAACCTTGCAGAACTTACCCGTAAACTACCGCCGGACACCACATTTACCTCTATTCATATTGCAGGTGAGGATAATGGCCTTGCCGCCTATGCGCCGATCTTTGCCACGCTGGAAGCGATGGGAATAGAAAGGGATGTTCGCGACAGTGCGTATAACGCCATTATCACGCGAAACGTCGATCTGACGGATGAGAAAAAACTGAACGGTTGGTTAGCGAAAAATAATATTGATGTCGTCAAGTTTACGACTTTGAGGAAAAGTAAAAAGGTTAAAGAACGTCTCAGCGAAATGGCGGCTATTGCCGATTACTACGATATTAACGCCACGCCGATGTTTATTATTAATCAACGCTATGTTGTCGCGCAGGACCGCGAATTCCCCGCGTTTGCGCAGCGCATGCTGGAACTGCTCAAAGAGGATAAATAATTCTGTGATCAGATTATTCATTGTCTGGAGCGTGTTTAGCGTCAAAAATAGCGCGGGAAAAATTGAAGTCATTCAGCGAACGCTTTCTCAGTGCGGTATTTTTCTATTGCGAAAAATAATGCGATACGTGCCTCTCCCCGTGACGCTGGTGGTGGCGAAGGGACTCTGCGCATCGCGGCTTCTCGGACGCGCGTTTCGCTTACGAAACGCGGTGGCTAATGAAAACTATCGTTGCCTGACTGGGCAAACGTCCCGGCTGGACGTGGCCTGGATGGCAGTCCGGCGACGCCTGCTGGAAGAGGCCGCCACCTGGGGGCAAAACACGGTGCTGCTTCAGCAAATTCGTGCTTGTGCCGCGGATCTCGATGCGGTGGTCGCACCGCTACACCAGCAAAACGCGCCCTACATCCTGGCACCGCTCCATACGGTGTCTGACGTGCTGGCTGCCATCATTGGTGCCAGCGTCACGCCGGGTAAAGCAAGCGTGGTGGTTTCTTCTAGCGCTGAGCTTTACAGCGCCCCCGTCCGTGCGCTTGGGGGCGTTGCACTCGCCTACTGTTCAATTCATCAGGAGAACAAAACGCTGGCCAGCGGCCTGATGGATCTCATCACCGATGTCGCCGTCGGGCAGCAGAACATGATTATTTTTCCTGATATCTCGCCCGACTATACCTCGCAGGCAGAAGGGGCGCGGGTGGCGAAGCTGCCATGTCGTTTATTTGGTCGCAGCGCAAAGTTGCATAGCGGTCTGGTGCGTCTTTCCGGCGCAATTGCCGCACAGGTCGTGTTTTATCACCTCAGCTATGACAACGGCCTGCGCATCCACATTCATCCGCCGGTGAGCAGTCAGAATGTCGCCAGCGTGCTGCCCGTCATCATTGAATCTACCCTGCGAAAGCACCCGCAGGAGTGGCTCCTCTGGCACAGCCATTCTCTCTACTTTATTAATCACTCACTATAAAAATGAAAACCACGATCCCGAATCTGATCTTTCAGGAAGAGACCAACGAGTGCGGGCTGGCGTGCGTAGCGATGCTGGCGCAAACGCAGGGGCAGACGATCTCGCTCGAGACGCTGCGCGGCATTTTTCCAGCCTCCGATCACGGTACTTCGCTGGACACGCTGATGGCCATCCTTGCGCGGTTGGGCATTGCGACGACGCCCGTGCTGTTTGAGCACCATGAGCTAAGTGAACTGCCGCTGCCGGCCATTTTGCACTACGGTGCGAGCCACTATGTCCTGCTGGCCTGGCGTAAAGGTAACCACGTCTGTGTAATGAACCCGGCGATTGGCGAGCAGTGGCTGCCCTTTGCCGCGCTTAAGCAGGAGATCAGCGGTTATGCCCTGATTGTGGAACCCGACCAGGTGCTGGCCGCCGATCCCGAGCTGGCGCTGCCGACAACGGTACAGTCCATGCCAGGGGTGATGAGCATGCAGGAGACGGCGGGCGAGCCGGGTATTTATCGGCTGATGCTGTTGACCTTCCTGGTGTCGTTAACGCTGTTTCTGATGCCCACGATGGTCAGTAGCGCCATCAACCAGGCCTTCTCCAGCGTGGAGAACAGCGGCTTCCCGTACGGTTGGTTTATCCTGGCGTTTGTGGTCTCGTCGCTGATGGCTCTGGGCGTTCGGGCGATCAGCGAACGCTACATCAAACGGTTTGTGCTGATCCACAGCGGCGTCGGATTTTCTCGTCTGCTTCAAAACCCACTACGTTTTTTTGAAAAACGAGCCCCAGGGGAGATCTTCAGCCGCTTTACCGCCTGGCAGATGGGCCTGCTGCAGAAGATCGAGCTGGATAATGGTCTGCGTTCCGATTGGGTGATAGGCGCGATCGCGCTGGCGATCATGTTCTGGATCGCCCCGGTCCTGGCGGCGATCTCCGCCATCGGCGTGACGGTGATGGGGATCATCAGCGTCTGGGCCGTTATCCGCGACCGCTGGTTTACCCAGCAGCTGCAGCTGAAAAGCGCCGCGCTGAATGATTTTTTTATGGAGACCATTCAGGGCATCTTGACCGTCAAAACCGCCGGGCTGGAAGGGCAGCGTCAGGGGCAGTTTGCCGCCTTAAGCCGCGAACTGTTTGCATGCTTACAGCGCCAGAAGGTCTATCAACAGGTAAAAGAGGGTCTGTATCAGCTGAGCGGCAGCCTGGAGATGGTGGCGTTTATGCTGGTGGTGCTGCCGATGGTTCACGGCAAGCTGATCTCACTGGGCGATTTTTTTGCCTACAGCTTCCTGCGGCAAATCTTTACCTCCTACGTCACGCGGATCTTCTACGCCATCATTCAGAAAACGCAGTTGCACGTGATCGACACCCGCGCGCATGCCCTTTTTGCGCCACGGGAAGACGGTGTGCGCGCGCCGCTAACAACAATACCGCCAGCTGATGCGGCGCCTGATTTGGACTTTAACGCGCTGGGCTACGGGTACGATCCCGCCATGCCCGTCCTCGCATCCGTCTCATTATCGCTCCGGCCAGGGGAGCAGATTGCAATTGTGGGGGAGTCGGGGGCCGGTAAAAGCACCTTACTCCGGTTGATAGCCGGGCTGTTCTCCCCACAGGCGGGAGGATGTTATGCAGGCGGGAACGCGCTGCCTGCCGCACAGCTGGCGCAGTATGTCTGCCTGCAAAGCCAGGAGGACATTCTTTTTAACGCCTCGGTGCGTGAAAACATCACCTTATTCGACGCGTACTACCGGGAACGCGACCGCGGACGGGTTGAGGCTCTGCTTGATGCTCTCGCACTGGGTGACGTGGTGCGTGCATTGCCAGGGGGGCTGGATGCCCTGATCCGCGAGAGCCACGCGGCGCTGTCTCTCGGCCAGCGTCAACGGCTGTTGCTGGCCCGCGCGCTGTACAGCTCACGCCCTGTTTTGCTCCTTGATGAGCCGACGGCCAATCTTGACGACGAGACCTCGGCAATCGTCATGGCAACGGTCCACGCGCACTGCCGCAGCGCTGGAAAGTCATTGATTGTTGTCACGCACAGCGAGCAGGTTTTATCGGGCTTTCAGCAGGTTTACCGCCTGGCTGGCGGCAGGCTCAGCCTGCAGGAGGGTGGCAATGAAGCTTGATTCCCGCTGGGTCATGCTGGGCTGCGGTCTGGCGCTTGCCGCCGCGATGGCGGGGTTTTGGGTGGTGATGGACTCGCCCTCACCGCATGCGCGCCTGGCCGTGGAGACTATCGGCACCGGCGACATCGAAAAGGTGGTGCTGGTGACGGGGATCCTGAAGCCAGCGGTACAGGTTAACGTCGGTGCTCAGGTCAACGGGCAGTTGCGTAAATTGTATGTTCGCCAGGGAGAGCGGGTGAAAAAAGGACAACTGCTGGCGGAAATCGACCCGACGCTGCAGGAGTCGGAACTCAGGAATACAAAGGCACAGCTCGCCAGCGCCAGAGCGCAAAAGCTCTCTGCACAAGCAACGTTGCTGCGCTACCGCCAGGAGCTGGATCGTCAGCGCATGATGCAGCGCGACGGCTCAGGCGTGCGCAGCGAGTTTGAGCAGGCCAGATCGCAATACGCGGTGCAGGTACAGCAGATTGAGGTGAGCGAGGCGCAGATCGCACAGGCTGAAATGGCGGTGAAAACGGCGCAGGCCAACCTCAGCTATACGCGCATTGTCGCGCCGGTTGACGGCGAGGTATTGGGTGTTGTGACCCGTGAAGGACAGACTATCGTTTCGTCGCAAACGGCGCCGACCATCCTGGTGCTGGCGGATCTCGATACGATGCAGGTACAAACGCGTATCTCTGAGGCGGACGTCCAAAAAATTCATCCCGGCCAGCCGCTCAGTTTCTATGTCATTGCCAATCCGGATAAACGTTACGCCAGCAGCATGGGCTATGTGCAGCCTGCGCCGCAGGACGCGATCGAAGCATCCGGCGAGAGAGGGATGGGCGGGAACCCTCAGGCCGCGGCGGTCTACTACACCGGCACGTTCGAGGTGCCTAACGGCGGTCGTGAACTCAAAACGTCAATGACGGCACAGGTCTTTATTCAGATCGCCAGGGCCAGTAACGTTCTGCGCGTTCCGGTTGCCGCGCTGGGCCAGGCGCTGGATGGCGATCGATACACCATTACCACCGTTGAAGACGGGAATACGCAGTCCCGTACGATCCGCATCGGTATTAACGACCGTCAATACGCCGAAGTGCTTGAAGGGCTGCAGGCGGGCGACCAGGTGGTGCTGGCACAAGACGCGGAGCGAGGATAACGGATGGAGCCGATTATCGTTCTACGGCAGGTCTGCCGAACATTTAACGCGGGCACGCAAACGCTGGCAGTGCTGAGTGATATTTCACTGACCTTTCATCGCGGCGAAATGGTGGCGATTGTGGGGACGTCCGGCTCGGGTAAGTCCACGCTGATGAACATCATCGGCTGCCTGGACAGGCCCTCTTCCGGAGAGGTACTGATCAATGGCACGCCGGTGCATAGCGCGGATAACCTCTACCTTGCCGATCTGCGCAGTCGTTATTTGGGGTTCATTTTCCAGCGCTATCACCTGATGCCGTATCTGACCGCAGAAGAAAACATTGCCATTCCCGCGCTGTACACCGCGATGTCGGAACGGGAGCGCACGGCGCGCGTGCGGAGATTGGCCTTTCAGCTCGGACTTGAAAACCGGCTACGGCACCGTCCAGCGGAGCTTTCTGGCGGACAACAGCAGCGCGTGAGCATTTGTCGGGCACTGATAAACGGCGCGCACATTATCCTGGCAGACGAACCTACCGGAGCCCTGGACAGCACCAGCGGTAAGGCGCTGATGGGCGTGTTGCATCAGCTGCATGCGGACGGGCACACGGTCATTATCGTTACCCACGATCGCGACGTCGCCCGACAGGCGCAGCGCATTATTGAGATCGGCGACGGGCGAATCATCAGCGATGTTCAGCACGCCGAGGCGTGTCCCTCAAAACCGCTGCCGGAGCAGGATAACGGGCGAGCGTCACTGGCGCGGCGCCTTCGCGAATCTGTTCGCATGGCCTGGCGTGCACTGGCTGGGCACCGGCTGCGCGCGTTTCTCTCCATGCTGGGGATCATCATTGGCATCGCATCGGTGGTGTCATCAATGGCAGTAGGAGAAGGCGCGCGGCGGGCAATCATGGATGAGATTGGCAAGTTGGGAAATACGACGCTTGAGATCCGCCCGGGAACCGGATGGGGCAACGCGCATCCGGACATGGAGCATGCGCTGTCGATGGAAGACGTGCGCAGTTTGCAGACGCTGCCGTGGGTGATGGGCGTCTCGCCGATCGTCAGCAGCACGGCGCTTGCGGTGCGCAAAGGCTTCGATTCCTCAATGATGCTGTCCGGTGTTTCGCAAGACTTCTTCTCCCTGCAGGGGCTGCGCTTTGTTCAGGGCTCGGGCTTTACGGCGCGTGATGTTGCGGATGGCGAACCGGTCATCATTCTTGATGAAACCGGGCGGGATACCCTGTTCCCCGGTGGGGAAAATCCGCTTGGTGAGCTTGTGCAGATTACCGGTGCGCCGTGGCGGGTGATCGGTGTCGCCACCCGTCCGGGGCCGAAAGTGGTGGGGGGATTCATGGCAGCGTGGGTGCCTCATACCGCGTTGCAGCAGCGACTGACGGGGCAAATTCCGCTGGAGTCGCTGGTTCTCCGTTTCCAGCCGCCGCTGGAGCCACAGGAGGCCGCGGAGCGCGTGGAGCGTCACCTGCTGCGGGAGCATGGGCGGAAAGATTTCTTTATTCAAACCGATGACCGGCTGGCGAACGCCATGCAAAAAACCTCTGACTCTATGTCGCTTCTGATTACCGCGATCGCGGCCATCTCGCTGCTGGTGGGTGGCGTGGGGGTGATGAACATCATGCTGGTGTCAGTGACGGAGCGGACGCATGAAATCGGCATTCGATTATCGGTAGGGGCGCGTCCCGCGGACATCATGAATCAGTTTCTCATAGAAGCAGTGATGATCTGCGCGCTCGGCGGCCTGGTTGGGGTGCTCGGTGCCTGGCTGGTGGGGCAATTTTTTGCCTTCGTCACGGATGCATTTTCAATGGTGTTTACCGTCTTCCCGGTGCTGATGGCCAGCGGCTTTTCCGCTGCGATTGGCCTGGCGTTTGGTTATTTCCCGGCGCGCAGTGCCGCACGCCTTAACCCCACAGAGGCGCTGGCTCGCGAATGACAAGACACCTCTTTTTAGCCGCGCTGCTACTTCTGGCGGGGTGTAGCGCGATGACCCGCAGCGACTACCAGCGCCCAATGCTGTCATTACCGACAGGGTGGCCCACGATGATGGAGAAGGAAACGGAAAACGGCTGGCGTTTTAACGATCCCCGCCTGTCTCGGGTCATTGAACAGGTGCTGGAAAGCAATAACGATCTCGCGGCGGCAGCCATCACGCTGCAGCAGGCACGCGTTGCGGCAGGGCTAACCCGCACCAACGTGTCCCCCGACGTCAGGGCGAGCGGTTCCGTCAGCAACAGTAAAGCGGTGCGTCAGGGGACACCTGCACAGGAGAGCTACAGCGGTGGTATTGCCATCGCCTGGGAGTTGGATCTGTGGGGGAAACTGGCGCGTACTCGTGAGCAGAGTGAATGGCAGGCCAGGGCGAGCGAGCAGGATTACCATGCGACCGTTCTTTCTACTATCGGCACCACTGCCCAGCTTTACTGGCGCATCGCCCTGTATAACCAGCAGATCCGCAACCAGCGTGACGGCCTGACGATCTCGGAACAGACCGTACAGCAGGTGGCGTCGTGGTTTAACGCCGGAAAAGTAGGGCAGCTTGATGTTCTGCAAGCACAGCAGGCGCTGCTGGAGCGGAAAAATCAGCTCAGAACCTTAGTTCAGCAGCGCCAGAACACACGCAATGCGTTAGCGCTGTTGCTCAACAGACCAGCCGAGCAACATGCGGATGAATCGATCGCGCTGGATGTCCATCAGCAGGTGCCCATCTCGCGCGCAACGCCGCTGCGGACGATCGCTCAGCGGCCTGACATTCAGGCTGCCGAGTCGCGCCTGCGCGCAGCGCTTGCGGGTTATGACGCGGCTCGCCTGCAGTTTTACCCCGCGCTTTCTCTTGATGCGTCTCTGAATGCCGGAAGCCAGGTTTTCAGTCAGTGGTTCCGCGACCCAATCCTCACAACAGGCGCCGCGCTGGCCTTGCCGTTTATCCAGTGGAATACCCGCCAGCTCACCGTTGAGCAGGCGGATTTAGCAACAAAACTGGCTGCGGTCGCTTTCCGTTCTACCGCCTATACCGCACTCGCTGAAGTGGATGAGGCCTTGGAAAACCGGCTAAGCGCAGATGAGCAACGCGCCAGGCTACTTCAGTCGCAGGCCCTGAGCCAGCGGCGATTGTCCCTCACGGAAAACCGTTATCGCGCAGGCGCGGTGGATTTCCAGACGCTGCTCGACGCGCAGGACGAACTGTTGACCACAGAGAACGCCCTCGCGCAAATCCAATACGACTACCTCTACGCCACGCTGCAGCTCTGGCTGGCGCAAGGGGGCGACACGCAATACAGGATAATGAAAGATGAAGCTTAAACATGGAGATAAGCGGGTTGTTGTAACCGGTTACGGCGCCGTTACACCCCTTGGCGTGACGGCTGATGAGAGCTGGCAGGCGATCGTGAACTACCGGCTTGGGTATCGTTACGTCGATTACACGGCGCAGAATATCAAAACCCATTTTCTTGGGCTGGTGGATAACGAACCCAGCCTGGTCGGGGTGCCGGCCGCCGTCAGACGCCGCCTGCCGCGGTTTGCCCGGCTCACGTTTGGCGCGGCGCGTCAGGCCATGGCGATGGCCTTTGGTGACCAGCCACCGCAGGAGTTCTACAGCCCGCTAGACTGCGGAGCGATCATGGGCACCGGCTGGGGAGGGCTGGACGAAAGTTACGATGCGCAACGTGATTTTTCGGCAACGGGTTTCGCCTCGCCTTTTAACTGTTTTTATTCGATGCCGAGCGTCACCACTGCCGCCTGCAGCCAGTTCTGGGGGCTTAACGGTTTTCAGAATACCGTTGTGGCGGCCTGTGCGACGGGAACGATCGCGATTGGCGAAGCCTACGAGGTGATCCGCACCGGAAGGGCGCAGATGATGCTGGCAGGCGCCGGGGAGTCTCTGACGAGTCCCTGTGCGATCTGGAATATCGACGTATTAGGGGCGTTGAGCAAAGAGGCGCGGGATCCGCGGCGCGCCAGCTGTCCTTTCAGCGCGCACCGTAATGGATTCGTGCTGTCAGAAGGCGCGGCGGTGCTGTGTCTGGAGGAGCGCGAGGGGGCGATCGCGCGAGGAGCAACTATTCTCGGTGAAATCACGGGTTACGCCAATTTCTCTGACGCCTGGGATTTTACTTCGCCCGCCGAAGACTGCCTTGCGCGCGTGCAAACCATCATCTCCGTGCTGCGGCAGGCGGAGCTTGAACCCGGGCACCTGGACTATATCAACGCTCACGGTACCTCGACGCCGCTGAACGACATCAACGAAACGCAGTCGCTAAAAATGGCGCTGGGGGATGCGGCCTGGTCTATCCCCATTTCCAGTACGAAATCCTACTCGGGACACTTAATTTCAGCCGCAGGCTCGTTCGAGAGCATCGTCTGCCTGCAGGCCATCGCCCACGGAATGATTCCCGCAACGGCCAATTTCCAGCAGGCCGATGAGCGCTGCGACCTTGACTATGTTGTGGAAGGGCATCGTACCGCGAATATCCGCCGTACGCTCAACCTGAGCTTTGGGTTTGGTGGCGCAAACGCGGCGTTAATTCTGGAGAAACATTCATGATGACGCTGCATTACAGCCAGCAGGACGCACGGTTGTGGGCTGCATTTTCAGGGGATTACAATCCGGTGCATTTCGATAAGGCATGGGTGAAATCGCAGGGCGGAAGCAGGCTCAGCGTTCACGGCATGCGGGCATTGCTGGATGTTAAACGGTTCATTAGCCCAGAGGTTCGCCGCTCACCCTTTCTGAAGTGTACCGTGCGGTTGCGCAGACCGCTGTGGCGGGACACCGATTATCTTCTGATGCGCGACTCAAATAAGCCCGTTTCAGCCGCCGTGCACGATCTTACCGCGCAGAAAGTCTGCCTCTCATGCACTATCGTGCCGGTGAGTCTTTTCGCTGTGGAAGAAGCAGAAAGTCAGCGAGAACTCGGCGCGTCAACGATTGCCGCGCTGCATCAGACTTTTTTGCCTCTGCTTCCCGACGCCCGGCAGTGGCATTTTCTTGATGCGCTGCTGTTTCGCCATCTTCTTCAGGATACCGCGCTGTTAGATCAGAAAGTCATTGCATCGCTGGTGCCGGCTGGTCGCACGCTGGACGCCCTATTCACCCGCTATCCCGTTGTGCAAACCCATCAGGAGGTTGTTTTCGACAGCCATCTGCTCGCGCCCTGGCAGTCGGTGCTTTTACCAGAACCTCTTGAGATCGAGACATTACCCGCCATGGTGGTCGGCGATCTTTTACAGGGTGCAGTGGTGCGAATTGCTGCGCAAACCCGCTATCAACAACACTACATTAGCAGTGCCGTGACGCTGAAAGTCGGCCCGCTGACAAAAGGAAATGCAAATGAAACCGTATGAAAACATCTACAGCAAAATCAGCGAAATGATTGCCGATGCGAAAGATATGACGCTGGAGGCGCTGACGCCGGACACGACGCTGCCGCAGCTGGAGCTCGACAGCCTCGATTATGTTGAACTGATGGTGCTGGCGAAACGCGAGTTTGATGTGACCCTCACGGCTGAAATGTTTATGAAAAAGCAGCCGATGACCCTCCGCGATTTGAGTCTGTACATCGAACAGGAAATGGCCGGCTGAGATGGAAAAGAGATGGATGTTGATCACCGGTGGCAGCAGAGGAATTGGTCAGGCTTTGGTGAGCCACCTGTTGCCAGACTGGAACATTGTGTTTACCGGCCGCAGTGAGGCCGGTATTGGCCGAACGCTGGCGCAGGCGCGCGAACTGCACACGTCAACCTGGGTTAAAGGTTACCGCTGCGATGGTCGCGACGAGGGGAATGTTCAACGACTGGCGATGTCGCTGCTTGATGAGTTTGGCGCACCCGCGGCGATTATTCACAACGCCGGAATGACCCGTGACGCACTGCATATTCATCAAACGGCACGCGACTGGCAGGATGTGCTGACGAACAACCTGGTTGCGCTCGTGAACTGGAACCGAATTCTCTTGCCCGCCATGATGATGCAGGGGCGCGGAGCCATCGTGCTCATGTCGTCCGTCACGGCAATAAAGGGCAACAGCGGGCAAACGGCTTATGCGGCCAGTAAGGCGGCAATGATTGGCCTGACGCGTTCACTGGCTCAGGAGATGGGGCGGTTTGGTATTCGGGTAAACTGTCTGGCACCTGGACTCATTGAGGGAGAAATGGCGGAGGCTATCCCAGAAGCCCGCCTGAAAGCTATGCGGCAGAACATTCCCTTACGCCGTCTGGGGCAAACGCAGGACGTTGCGCACGCGGTTGCCTTTCTGGTCGGAGAAGGGAGCCGCTATCTCACGGGGCAAACGCTGGTGCTGGACGGAGGTTTGTCAGTCTGAGGTAAGGCAACCGCGAGAAGGGCTACTTCTCGCGGCTCATGACGAACTCAGCTGATTAATTCGCTGTACCAGCGCGCGTCGTTCTTTAACAGATTCCTGGAATATCTGTAATAAAATAGCACTGTGTTGCCGCACGATCCCCGCCAGCTCGGGCGTGATTTCCGCCGTTTCAGCCACGCGAGCCTTAAATTCCGACGATAGCGTGACTCCCTGCAGTAAGGAGGCCAGCCAGATACTGGCTTTGATGATCGTCACTTCCGGGGGATAGGCTGATTTTGCATCTACCGATTTCTGAATCTGACACCACCCGGCAATGTCTCGGATTGCTTCGATAGGATAGAGTTCATCCCACACGGTATTACCCCCATCGGCATGTGCCGGTGCGGCGCACACGGCCAGCGTTGGGAGATTATGCAACAGCCCCCCGATTTCAATTTTCAGACACTGCACAGGAGGAATACCCATCTCTTTGGCAAGGTATCCCGATATTCTCCCAACCACCAAAGAATGCTGAACGCCATGTTGACTGAAGCCATCAATAATAAACGCCAGCATACCGGCGATATCACGGAAGTTATGTAAAGAGATGAAGTCGTTATGAATGCGGGGGACTTCTTTAATATAATCGTCAAATGCGGTCGATTTTATTCTTAGCCAAAAGTGTTCGCTTTTTGCGACCCTTCGAAATGCGTTGATATATTCTGGTTGAAATAATTCACTTTCACCGCTGACAATGATTTTTATAATTTCTTCTTTTGCCGTGATGATATCGCCAGCACGATAGTGTGCGATTAAAACATCCAGGCGATCCGCCAGATAGATGATATGGCTTTCTTTAGGCGTTTTTACGCCATTAACACACGCGCCTCGACCATTTTTCCAATGGGTATGATGATAGCGTACAATTGCATGTAATGGATTCAGTAAAGGAACACTGGCCAGTAATTCAGCCCCCACAGCGGCGTGATTATTGAGTTCATTATCGTAATAGCTCATGGGCTGGAGACGAGACTCTTCGTTCAGTCCTCCGATATCATGAAGCAGGGCTGCCAGCAGTGTTTTCCGACATTGCGCAGGCGTAAACTGCGACTCACGTGCCAGAAGCCAGGCAATATAAGCCGTTCTGACATGATGCAAGTTAAGTCGGGGGTTGATCATGTCTATTATTTTTGAAATGCAAGCCAGTGATTCTATTAAGTTTATATTCATGATATTGAAAATTTAACTTACGCTGTGCTTCGTTAAAGAAAACCACACAAATTAATTTCGCTTGCAACCATACTGCGGGAATGTGTGGTTACCAAAGAGTATTGTATTATTATTGAATTTATCGATGTAAATTATCTTGTCATCAGACCCTTTGCCAAACAATAAGTTCAGAGCGACACTGTCGTCAATATTGTCTGTACTATCGCGCAGGGTAAGGACGCTTGTGACTTGATATAAATGTGCGCTGGCGTTAAACGGTTTATATTTTATCTTTAGCGTGCGTGATATAAGTTGGTTTTTATTGTTATGAGAAAGTAAACCATCGATATTGATAAATATATTATCGTTCGACATGTTGAAAAAAATCAGACCTTCAGCATGGATAGTATCGTCATTGATGTTTTGTACAACAGAAAACTGCGACTCACATGAGAAAGTAGAGGGTCTGGTAAACGAAAAAATCCCCCCCGCCAGGGAGAGACCGAGGCAGAGGAACAGGAAAAAGACGCGCTTAGACATTGGTTTTTTCTCTGTAATAAAAACTTTCGCAGTTGCCGTTATTACACTCAATCAGAAGCAAATGTATAATATTCCCCAGCGCTCCTTTTATCTGCTTTTTGTAAAGATACAATTCTTTAGGCTGTGAGCAGTCGAACGGTTGAGTTGTAAAATTAAAACTATTTTTGACATCCCATAGCGTCAGGGCGGGGGAGGTAAAGATAATGCATTGGTCGTCAACGATTTTATGTATATCCTCCCCGGAATCGACGTTATGAGGCCTAATTAACAAAAGGATTAATACAAAACCCAGCGTCATTATTCGGGCAATCCTTTCAAAAAAAGAAGGAGAAGGTGGGTTGCGGGTGGGATCGGGGGCTTTTTCTTCCAGAAAAGGGGTTCGATACTCGCGATCGTTATGGATGACGACGTCATCCGCAATCTTGAAACCAATGCGCGGAACGGTAGTAATGATCTCTTTTTCTACACCCAGGTCGCTCAGGTTTCTGCGTAACGTAGAGATATATTGATTTAGATTACTGTTTGATGCTCTGGCACCGTATTGATCAAATACCGAATGGAAAATTTCACTCCTGGAAAGGATATCGCCGCGGTGGTTGAGTAATTCAGCTAACAGACGCGTAGAAGTCTGGGATAATTCAACGCAATCTCCGGTCAGCAGATTCAGGAGAGATGCATCCTCTGTATCAAAAGTGATAAATCCCTCAATATCGTACCTCATTTCCCTCTCCTCCCTAAGCCTTACTTTTCTCTCACATACCGACTGTTTTTGATAAAACAGCATGAAAGTCAGATAAAAATCCTGTTTTTACTTTCATCTAAAGCTAATGTTGCTGGTTGACTCAAGGGATTTCATACTGCTAACGCCTTCAAAAATCAGGAGTCGACAATGAAACTCTCACAGTGTTCATACAACCCGGGTGCTGTACATCCAGGCTACAACGCCCCTCACGACAATCTGCAGATGTTAGCGGCGGAAATGGGAATAAGTGGTCTGGCGACGATCAGAGGGCCGGAACAAATGTTGATTCTCAATTTATTGAAAGATCATAGCACGCGCGGTCTTTCCACCAGGGAGCTTGCCGATCTGTGCGGTATTTCAATTTATAAAGTTAGACACTTACTTCTTCCGCTGGAAAAATATGGCCAGGTTATACGGGATAAAATGCAAAAACATCATCAGTGGTTTTTATCAAAGAAAGCGACATAAATTATGTTCGCATTCTAACAAGGGGTATTTTTATTTGCAACAATGGGGCAGAAGTCAAATAGATATGTCTAAAACTTTTGGAAAATACTAATTATAATCTCGCAGGGTGGTAAGAAAATTCCCAATAAAATTTTTAATGTTTCGGTATTAAGGATAATGTCTTTATGTTTTTTGACTCAGAATAATATTGCTGCTTTTACGACTGAATGCCCCGCATTTCGTAAATGCGGCACGTGCATCTCTGCATCAGGGTTGCCGTGATGAGGAAGCACCGTCTGTTTGACCAAAGAAGGCATCTTAAGGGAGGTAAGCGAATGTTTTTTTCAGGTACAGAAAAGCAAAAACCCAGCCATAGGCTGGGTTCTTTAAATAGTGGTGCCCGGACTCGGAATCGAACCAAGGACACGGGGATTTTCAATCCCCTGCTCTACCGACTGAGCTATCCGGGCAACGGAGCGCATTAAACCGCAAACCCGCCCGATCGTCAACACTATTTCGGGAAAAGCGATTCAACTGCTTAACTTTGCGGCAGTCTGTCGGTTTGTGCGTCGACGCAGAATGCTGGCTTAAGTCAGTGCCCCGCCCATACGGCACTGGGCAAAGCGCAGAATGTCCTCCGCCAGACGGTGAGCAGTATCCACATCCGCCTGACTACGGTTCACCAGCATGCGGCTCAGGCAACCTTCCAGCACCAACTCCATCTGCTTCGCCACCATCGCCGGGTCATCCACTTCAAGCGTGGTCAGCAGTTCGTGGGTAAAATCATGCGCCGCACGTTTTTGCTGATCCGCCAGCTGATGGATGGGGTGGCCAGGATCGGGGAAGTACGTACAGGCGGCGATGAACAGACAGCCCGGATAGCGGTTGTTGCTGACGCATTCCGTCAGGGCGGTATAACGCGCCAGCAGCTTTTGCTCTGCCGTGAGCTCTTCATTCAGCATCAGCTGCCTGCGCCAGATATCCACCTGCTGGCTGAGGTAGCGCAGGGCGTCATAGAGCAGCGCCTCTTTATCGGGCCAGAAGCGGGTAAGCTCGTCCAGAGGGTAATCGATACGGTCGGCGACCATCTCAAGCGTGGTGCTGGCGATCCCTTGAATCTCAAGTAATTGCAGGGCTTGTCCCAGTACGTCTTCACGTTGCACGGTTTTCTCCTCCGTTATTCCCAACGGTTTGTCCCGTCTAAAGTGTTGTTTACGGTTGGCGATTGCGCAAATGCGCACTGAACGCCGTCGCATCCATAAACCCGGTTACACGCTGCATCGGCTGCTCTTCGCCCTGCTCATTGAAGAACAGAATCGTTGGCAGCCCAAGAACGTTAAGTTGTTTTAGCAGCGCTTTATCCTGCGCATTATTGGCTGTCACATTCGCCTGGAGCAGAACCGTTTCTTTCAGGGCACGTTGTACCTGCGGATCGCTAAAGGTGTATTTTTCAAACTCTTTACAGGCGACACACCAGTCGGCATAGAGATCGAGCATCACCTGTTTGCCTTTGGCTTGCGTCAGGGCGGCGTTGAGTTCATCCACGTTATTAATTTGCGTGAAATTCAGGTGCGCCTGCGTCTCGCTAACGGGTGAGCCGAACGCCCAATCCTGTAGCGGACGCACGCTCACCAGTGCAGCGGCGAGCAGAAGAATTTGCACCAGGCGCATCCACGTTTTTTTTGCGCCCAGGCTGACGATAAATGCCCAGGCGAAGAAGGCCACGCCGAGCATTGCCCACAGGCGAATGCCCCACACATCACCGATGATGCGCTCCAGCAGGAACACAGGCAGCGCCAGAATCACAAAGCCAAACGCGGTTTTTACCGTCTCCATCCACGGGCCACTCTTCGGCAGCAGACGGTTGCCGAATACCGTCACCAGAATCAGCGGCAGGCCCATGCCGAGTGCATAGAGGTACAACGTCCCGCCGCCGAGCCACATGTTGCCGCTCTGGGCGATGTACAGCAGGATGGCGCTCAGCGGCGCGGTGGTGCAAGGGGAGCAGATCAGTCCTGCTATCGCGCCCATCGCAAACACCCCGCCTGCCGATCCGCCCTGCTGACGTTTACTCATCAGCGTTAAGCGGGTTTGCAGCGAGGAGGGCAGCTGCAGCGTGAACAGGCCAAACATCGACAGCGCCAGCAGGATAAACACCGCTGACAGGCCGATAAGCACGTAAGGGTGCTGAAGCGCCGCCTGGAACTGCAATCCGGCAGCGGCGACGACGAGGCCGAGCGCGGTGTAGGTCAGCGCCATACCCTGCACGTAGATGAAGGCCAGCAGCAGCGCACGTGCGGTGGAGAGGCGTTGTTTGCCGCCCAGTACGATGCCCGAAATAAGCGGGTACATTGGCAGGACGCACGGCGTAAAGGCAATGCCGATACCAATCAGTAAGGCCCACAGCGCAGAGAACGGAAGGTCTGACGCGGCTTCGCCTTCGCCTTCACCCCTCACACTGGCCCTCTCTCCTGAGGGGAGAGGTGGAATAGCGGCGGCAGTATTAACTTCGCTAAGGGGCACGACCTTCGTTTCCGGCGGATAGCAGAATCCCGCATCGGCGCAGCCCTGATACGTCACCGTCAGCGTTGCACCTTTATCGGCCTGATTCACCGTAACGGGCACGCTTAAGCGCTGGCGGTAGATTTCACTCTTACCGTAAAACTCGTCCTCGTGCCACTCACCCGCGGGCATTTGCAAAGCGCCCACCTTAGCCTGGGCAGGCGTAATGCTCACCTGCTTGCGGTAAAGGTAATAGCCCTCTTTCACCTGCCAGGTAAGATTGAGATCGTGCTGGTTTTGCTGAAAGTCGAAAACGAACGCCTGGTCGGCAGGAATAAAGTTCGAACGGCCGGGTGCGTCAAACAACCCGGCAAAAGCTGACGTGCTGCACAGCAGCAGGATCAGCGTAAGGAAGCGTTGAGCCATGAGAGATAGTCGTTATCGCCGTGGACCACTGGCAGCACCAGCAGTTCCGGAGTTTGGTAAGGATGATGAGATTTGAGGCAGTCGAGAAGCGCCTGCTGATTCGCCGGATTGGTTTTGAGCAACATCTGGACTTCGTACTCCTGCTCCAGCTTGCCTTCCCAGTAATAAAGGGAGGTGGCACCGGGGAGGAGCGTCACGCAGGCAGCCAGTTTTTCGGCCAGCACTTTGGCGGCGAGATCCTGGGCAGTGGCTTCATCAGGGGCGGTGCACAGTACGACAACAGCATCAGGCGTGTTCACAAGTCGACCTCCTCATCACGAAAGTCTTCACTATATCACGCAAGGCAGTTGGTCATTAATGAAACGGGCCGCAGAGCGGCCCGATTTTAACTATTTTTACAACGGCAATCCGTTTACAGCACAATGCCGCCGATGATAAAGCCGAGGATCACGCAAAGCGTAATGGCGACGACGCCCGGGATCAGGAACGCGTGGTTAAACACGTACTTACCGATACGCGTTGAACCGGTGTCATCCATTTCAACCGCCGCCAGCAGGGTTGGGTAGGTTGGCAGCACGAACAGCGCAGAAACCGCCGCGAAAGAAGCAATTGCCGTCAGCGGCGTCACACCCAGCATCAGTGCCGCAGGCATCAGCGCTTTGGTGGTGGCGGCCTGAGAGTAGAGCAGGGTCGCAGCAAAGAACAGCACGACCGCCAGCAGCCACGGGTAATTGTGCAGCAGGTCACCGGCTACGGTCTGGATGTCGCTGATGTGCGCTTTCACGAAGGTATCACCGAGCCAGGCTACGCCCAGTACGCACACGCAGGCGCTCATACCGGACTTGAAGGTGCTGGCGTTCAGCACTTCGCTGGTGTCAATTTTACAGGTGATGCTAATCAGCGTTGCGATGGTCAGCATGAACACTACAATCGCTTCGTTACGCGGCAGGACCGGGTTCTGGATCAGGCCCACGGTGTCGCTGATGGCGGTCGCATAGAACATCACGGCGACAATACCGATCAGGAACAGCAGCACGGAGCGTTTTGCGTGTGGCTTCAGTTCGAAGACCTGGCTGCCGCGCAGCTTCACTTCACCTTTCGCCAGGCGTTCCTGGTAAACCGGATCGTCTTTCAGCTCGGCACCAAGGAAGTTACACAGCACGGCGGTGATCATGACCGCAATCAGCGTCACCGGAATACAGATCGCCAGCAGCGTCAGGTAGCTCACGCCCATCGGCTCAAGGATACCGGCGAAGAAGACCACCGCAGCGGAAATCGGCGAGGCGGTAATCGCAATCTGGGACGCGACGACGGCAATAGAGAGCGGACGCGACGGGCGAATACCTTGTTCCTTCGCCACTTCAGTAATCACTGGCAGCGTAGAAAAAGCGGTGTGGCCCGTACCGGCGAGAATGGTCATAAACCAGGTCACCAGCGGGGCAAGGAAGGTAATATATTTTGGATGGCGGCGCAGCATACGCTCCGCCAGGCTCACCAGGTAGTCCATACCGCCTGCGACCTGCATGGCCGCGATAGCCGCAATAACTGCCATGATGATTTCGATAACGTCAAAAGGGATTGCGCCGGGTTTAATCTGAAAGATAAGGGTAAGAACGAGCACCCCGAGACCGCCGGCAAAACCGATGCCGATCCCCCCGAGTCGTGCGCCCAAATAAATCGCCAACAAGACGATGACGAGTTCTGCTCCAAACATAAGTGCCTTCCTTGTTTATTAACAAGTTGATATTGAAATGTTGTGTAATTGGTAATGCTTAAAAAGAAAAAAGGCACGTCACAAGTGACGTGCCTTTCGGAAGCTTAGCCTGAACTGTTACTGTTCGCTTTCATCGGTATATCGTTTCGCTTTATACGCCGGGTGCATCAGGTTCTGGGCCGAGAAGATATCGTCCAGCTCCGCTTCGGTCAACAGTCCGCGCTCAAGCACGACTTCACGCACGCTCTTACCGGTCTCGGCACAAATCTTACCGACGATATCGCCGTTGTGGTGGCCGATGAACGGGTTGAGGTAGGTGACGATCCCGATGGAGTTATAGACGTAACCTTCACACACTTCTTTATTCGCGGTGATGCCGTTAATGCATTTTTCCAGCAGGTTGTAGCAGGCGTTGGTCAGGATGTGAATAGATTCAAACATCGCCTGGCCAATCACTGGCTCCATCACGTTCAGCTGCAGCTGACCGGCTTCAGAGGCCATGGTCACGGTGGTGTCGTTACCGATGACTTTAAAGCAAACCTGGTTCACCACTTCTGGCACAACCGGGTTAACTTTGGCTGGCATGATGGACGAACCCGCCTGCAGTTCTGGCAGGTTAATCTCGTTCAGACCCGCGCGCGGGCCCGAGGAGAGCAGGCGCAGGTCGTTACAGATTTTGGACAGTTTCACCGCCAGACGTTTCAGGGCGCTGTGAACCATGACGTATGCGCCGCAGTCGGACGTCGCTTCAATCAGATCTTCTGCTGGCACTACCGGCAGATTAGACACTTCCGCCAGCTTCTGTACCGCCAGCTGCTGATAGCCGTCTGGCGTGTTCAGGCGTGTACCGATGGCGGTTGCGCCCAGGTTCACTTCCAGCAGCAGCTCAGAGGTGCGCAGCAGGTTTTTGGTCTCTTCATTCAGCAGCACGTTAAACGCGTGGAATTCCTGACCGAGGGTCATTGGCACGGCGTCCTGCAGCTGGGTACGACCCATTTTCAGGATATCCTGGAACTCAACCGCTTTACGCTGGAAGCCGTCGCCCAGCTGGTTAATCGCGTCCACCAGTTTCACTACAGAGGCATAGACCGCGATGCGGAAGCCGGTTGGGTAAGCATCGTTGGTAGACTGACACTTGTTAACGTGGTCGTTCGGGTTGAGGTACTGGTATTCACCTTTCTGGTGACCCATCAGCTCCAGGCCAATGTTTGCCAGCACTTCGTTAGTATTCATGTTGACGGAGGTGCCCGCGCCGCCCTGGTAGACGTCAACCGGGAACTGATCCATGCATTTGCCGTTGTTCAGCACTTCATCGCACGCGGCGATAATCGCATTTGCAGCGCTCTTAGGAATGGTTTGCAGCTCTTTGTTTGCCAGTGCTGCGGCTTTCTTCACCATCACCATGCCACGGACAAATTCAGGGATGTCGCTGATTTTGCTGTTGCTGATGTAGAAGTTTTCAATCGCTCTCAGAGTGTGAACACCGTAGTAGGCATCCGCTGGAACTTCCCTGGTACCCAACAAGTCTTCTTCGATACGAATGTTGTTTAACATGTGAACCTTCTTTTCAAGCTGCCGATGGATTGTACTAAACACACAGTATATATGTGGTTTTGAATATTTTCTGACCGACGATTATTCCCTCAATCGGCCTGATGTTCGAGATCATATGCTGATGATAGCGAATTGCCGTAAGCTGGATCACTTATTATCGACCCGATTCCATGATAATTATTAATCTGTGAAATGTGTCACCGCTTTAATATTTCCAAAAAAAATATCCGTGCAAACCGATTGAATTTTGGCTAACCGTCGCCATCTCTAAAAAACGCGTTTTGCGAACACATTCAGACAGGGGCCAGATGGCGCCTGCCCTACAGGAGATGCCAGTGCGCTGGATACCGTTTATTGCTTTCTTTCTCTATGTTTACATTGAGATTTCGATTTTCATTCAGGTTGCCCACGTGCTGGGCGTGCTGCTGACATTGATTCTGGTGATCTTCACCTCCGTCATCGGCATGTCGCTGGTGCGTAATCAGGGTTTCAAAAATTTCCTGTTAATGCAGCAGAAGATGGCCGCGGGCGAAAGCCCGGCAGCCGAGATGATCAAAAGCGTGTCGCTGATTATTGCGGGCCTGCTGCTGATCCTGCCGGGGTTCTTCACCGATTTCCTCGGCCTGTTGCTGCTGTTACCGCCGGTGCAGAAGCACCTGACCATGAAGCTGCTGCCGCATCTGCGTTTCAGCCGCATGCCGGGTGGCGGGTTCAGCACCGGGCCGGGTGATACGTTTGAAGGGGAGTACCAGCGTAAGGACGACCAGCGCGACCGGTTAGATCATAAAGACGATCGGTGATTTTTTTGCCCGGTGGCGCTTCGCTTACCGGGCCTACGGATTCTGCTGTTTCGGTAAGAACAGCCACAGCCCTGCCAGCATGACAATAGCGTACAGACTCTTCCATCCCACCATCGCCAGCAGCAGCAGGCAAAGCACACCCCCAACGACCGCCAGCGCTTTGTAGCGACCTTTCAGCAGACGGCAACCCGCGAGCATACACAGCAGGTAGATCATGATGAAAATGCCGTTGGCGTAAACGATCAGCGCGTCCAGATTGATATCCAGCGCGTAAATACACAGCGAACTCAGGACGCAGCAGCCCAGCACGGCATTCAGGGCATTCAGCGGAAGCTGGCGTTTAGACAGGCGCGCGAGGCGATTCTCAGGTTTGTCGAGCGCCTGCGACCACACCAGCCGGGCAAAGCTCTGGATATAAATATTCAGGCTGGCAAAACAGGCCAGATAGCCGATGACGCAGGCGACCCACAGCGCTTTCACACCGAACAGTTCCACCACAATACCCGGCAGAGAGGCAGCGGCAGCGAGATCCGCACCGAACGCGTCGAAGTGTAATACCAGCACGGTACACGCCCAATAGACCGTACCCGCCAGCAGCAGGCCAATCATCAGCGCGCGGGGGAAATCACGTTCAGGCTGCTTAAATTCCGACGCCAGATGGGCAAAGGCTTCCAGGCCCACAAAACACCAGAACATGACGGAGAGGGCGGCGAAAAGCTGTGAATGGTCGACGTCTGTTACCGCGGGAAAGGGAATTTCCTTTATTGTGATATCGCCCGCCCACCAGATAGCGGCAACGAGCGCAACAATCAGCACCGCAACCAGCGTCTGCAGATTGGCGCTGGAGCTGGCGCCGCGCGAGCCCACCCACCAGACGATAGCCAGCGTGCCCAGTTCGGCCAGCAACAACTGCGCGTTATGCCAGCCAAACAGCGCCTGACCAAAGCCGGTCGCAATATGCAACGCCGCAGGAAGACCAACCGGAATGACGGAGAGAAACAGCCAGCCGGTGACGCGCTGAAGGCGCGGACCAAAGGCTATGCCGACAAAATGCGCCACGCCGCCCGCGCTGGGAAAATGCCGCCCGAGGATGGCGAAGACAATTGCCACCGGGAAAACCAGCACAATCAACACAGGCCACGCCCACAGGCTGTTATTCCCCGCGACCAGCGCGGCCAGGGCGGGTACGGCAAACACGCCCGTGCCTAACAAGGAGGTGGAGAGTAAGCCAACGCCCTGTGCCAGCCCCAACTCCTGCTTGAGTCCACTCATTTCCATCGTCCTGCCACCATCAAAAGAGAGGCGATGGTAACACTTTCGCAAATTTTTTTTCGATTCCCCCTTGAAGGGGGAAAAAGCTATCCCCATCTCTCAGGGCACTAGCCGGAAAACCGCGTGCGGCCCGGCGTCATCCATAACTGATAATGACTTTCTCAAAGGAGAGCTATCAATGAGTATTCGTCCGTTACATGATCGTGTGATCGTCAAACGTAAAGAAGTTGAAACCAAGTCTGCTGGCGGCATCGTTCTGACCGGTTCTGCGGCAGCCAAATCAACGCGTGGCGAAATCATCGCTGTCGGTAAGGGCCGCATCCTGGAAAACGGAACTGTGCAGCCGCTGGACGTTAAAGTTGGTGACATCGTCATTTTCAACGATGGCTACGGCGTGAAATCCGAGAAGATCGACAATGAAGAAGTGTTGATCATGTCCGAGAGCGACATTCTGGCAATTGTTGAAGCGTAATTTACGCACGAAACTGTACGAATTTGAGGAAATAAGAACATGGCAGCTAAAGACGTAAAATTCGGTAACGACGCTCGTGTAAAAATGCTCCGCGGCGTAAACGTACTGGCAGACGCAGTGAAAGTGACCCTGGGTCCGAAAGGTCGTAACGTAGTGCTGGACAAATCCTTCGGCGCGCCAACCATCACCAAAGATGGTGTTTCTGTTGCACGTGAAATCGAGCTGGAAGACAAGTTCGAAAACATGGGCGCGCAGATGGTGAAAGAAGTGGCCTCTAAAGCGAACGACGCTGCAGGCGACGGTACCACCACCGCGACTGTACTGGCGCAGGCTATCATCACTGAAGGTCTGAAAGCCGTTGCTGCGGGCATGAACCCAATGGATCTGAAACGTGGTATCGACAAAGCTGTCGCATCCGCTGTTGAAGAACTGAAAGCGCTGTCCGTACCGTGCTCTGACTCTAAAGCTATTGCTCAGGTTGGTACCATCTCCGCTAACTCCGACGAAACCGTAGGTAAACTGATCGCAGAAGCGATGGATAAAGTCGGTAAAGAAGGCGTGATCACCGTTGAAGACGGTACCGGTCTGGAAGACGAACTGGACGTGGTTGAAGGTATGCAGTTCGACCGCGGTTACCTGTCCCCATACTTCATCAACAAGCCAGAGACTGGCGCTGTTGAGCTGGAAAGCCCGTTCATCCTGCTGGCTGACAAGAAAATCTCCAACATCCGCGAAATGCTGCCAGTGCTGGAAGCCGTTGCGAAAGCAGGCAAGCCGCTGGTTATCATCGCTGAAGACGTTGAAGGCGAAGCGCTGGCGACCCTGGTGGTTAACACCATGCGCGGCATCGTGAAAGTGGCTGCGGTTAAAGCACCTGGCTTCGGCGATCGCCGTAAAGCAATGCTGCAGGATATCGCTACCCTGACTGGCGGTACCGTAATCTCTGAAGAGATCGGTATGGAGCTGGAAAAAGCGACCCTGGAAGACCTCGGCCAGGCGAAACGCGTTGTGATCAACAAAGACACCACCACCATCATCGATGGCGTGGGTGAAGAAGCCGCTATTCAGGGCCGCGTTGGTCAGATCCGTAAGCAGATCGAAGAAGCGACTTCTGACTACGACCGTGAAAAACTGCAGGAGCGCGTAGCGAAACTGGCAGGCGGCGTTGCGGTAATCAAAGTCGGTGCGGCTACCGAAGTTGAAATGAAAGAGAAAAAAGCACGCGTTGACGATGCCCTGCACGCGACCCGTGCTGCGGTAGAAGAAGGCGTGGTTGCTGGTGGTGGTGTTGCGCTGGTGCGTGTTGCCGCTAAGCTGGCTGGCCTGACCGCGCAGAACGAAGATCAGAACGTGGGTATCAAAGTTGCGCTGCGCGCGATGGAAGCGCCACTGCGTCAGATCGTGTCCAATGCCGGTGAAGAGCCATCTGTTGTAACCAACAACGTGAAAGCGGGCGAAGGTAACTACGGTTACAACGCGGCAACGGAAGAATACGGCAACATGATCGACTTCGGTATCCTGGACCCAACAAAAGTAACCCGTTCTGCTCTGCAGTACGCGGCTTCTGTTGCTGGCCTGATGATCACCACCGAGTGCATGGTGACCGACCTGCCAAAAGGCGACGCGCCTGACTTAGGTGCTGCTGGCATGGGCGGCATGGGCGGTATGGGCGGCATGATGTAATCGTGCGCTTTACCTCTTAGAATGTGAAAAACCCCCGGGCAGAAATGCTCGGGGGTTTTTCTTTTGGTCATCTTTTAGGTATAAGGTTTACACACGGACAACTACTGTCCAGCTTATTGAAAACGAGGAATAACATGCGCGTAAAAGTCTGTGCAGGGATTGTAGGGGCAGCATTGCTGCTGGCGGGTTGTAGCTCCAGCAATGAGCTGTCGGCAGCGGGCCAGGGCGTTCGCTTTGTGGAAGATAAGCCGGGTAGTGAATGCCAGCTGTTAGGCACGGCAACCGGTGAGCAAAGTAACTGGATGTCAGGTCAGCATGGCGAAGAAGGTGGCTCTATGCGCGGTGCGGCGAATGCCCTGCGTAACCAGGCTGCGGCAATGGGTGGTAACGTGATTTACGGCGTGAGCAGCCCAACGCAGGGGATGCTGTCCAGCTTCGTGCCGACCGCCAGCCAGATGAATGGCCAGGTCTACAAGTGCCCGAACTGAGTTAACTTGCTGATGGCGCTGCGCCCGGAACCCGTAGGGCAGGTAAGCGTAGCGCCACCTGCCTTTTTACTTCTGCCGCAGCTGCAAATCCAGCGGCGTCTTGCTCGGCTCACCGCCAATCTCACGCGCCAGCTTCGGCACCATATAGCCTGAAACCAGCGTTAACAGTTCGCGCATAATCTGTCGGGCTTCTTCATCCGTCACCATGAAATGTGCCGCGCCCTGCACGCGATCCAGCACGTGCAGGTAATAGGGCATCACGCCCGCATCAAACAACGCATTGCTCAAATCTGCCAGCACGCGGGCGCTATCGTTTACGCCGCGCAGCAGCACGCTCTGGTTCAGCAGCGTCACGCCCGCTTTACGCAGACGCGCCATCCCCGCCCGAAATTCATCGTCAATTTCGTTCGCGTGGTTGATATGGTTTACCAGCAGCACCTGTAAACGGGACTGCTCAACGCGTGAGACCAGCCCATCGGTGATCCGCGCCGGAATAACAATCGGCAAACGGCTATGAATGCGCAGACGCTTGATGTGCGGAATGGCTTCCAGCTGCGTCAGCAGCCAGTCCAGCTCGTGATCTTTCGCCATCAGCGGGTCGCCGCCGGAAAAAATAATTTCATCAAGCTCGGGATGGGCGGCGATATAGTCCAGCGCGACCTGCCAGTTGCGTTTATTGCCCTGATTGTCGGCATAGGGGAAGTGCCGACGGAAGCAATAACGACAATTTACCGCACAGCCGCCTTTTACCAGCAGCAGGGCGCGGTTGAGGTACTTGTGCAGTAAACCCGGCACCACGCTGTTCTGCTCTTCCAGCGGATCGGTGCTGTAACCCGGCGCGGTGACAAACTCATCCTGCGAAGTAAGTGTTTGTTTTAATAGCGGATCGTCGGGATTGCCTTTCTCCATCCGCGCCACAAAAGCACGGGGAACGCGCAGGGCAAAAAGGCGCTTTGCCTCGCGGCCTGCAAGCAACTCTTCGTGTTGATCGAGGTCTAAAAGACGCAGCAATTCATCAGGACTGGTGATTACATCGGCAAGTTGCGATAACCAATCTTCTCTGGACGGGGTGTTTAGGGTTACAATATGCGCCATTTTGTGGCTTAGCTACCAGTTAACAAATTTAGAGGGCCTTATGGCAACGTACTATAGCAACGATTTTCGTGCTGGTCTTAAAATCATGATGGACGGCGAACCGTACGCGGTTGAAGCCAGCGAATTCGTTAAACCAGGTAAAGGCCAGGCATTCGCACGCGTTAAGCTGCGCCGCCTGCTGACCGGTACCCGTGTTGAGAAAACCTTCAAGTCTACTGACTCCGCTGAAGGCGCTGATGTTGTTGATATGAACCTGACCTATCTGTACAACGACGGTGAGTTCTATCATTTCATGAACAACTCTACTTTCGAACAGCTGTCTGCTGATGAGAAAGCAGTAGGCGACAGCGCGAAATGGCTGCTGGATCAGGCTGAGTGCATCGTTACCCTGTGGAACGGCCAGCCTATCGCTGTGACCCCACCAAACTTCGTAGAACTGGAAATCGTTGAAACCGATCCAGGTCTGAAAGGTGACACCGCAGGTACCGGCGGTAAGCCAGCTAAACTGTCTACCGGCGCAGTGGTTAAAGTGCCACTGTTCGTCCAGACTGGCGAAGTGATCAAAGTGGATACCCGCTCCGGCGAATACGTGTCCCGCGTGAAGTAATTTACGTCATGATTGAAGGCGCAGCGCCCGCTGCGCCTGATTTTTGCAGGCAGGGATGATGAAACGTACCGTTAAAATTCTGCTTCTGTTAGCGCTGACCAGCGCAATCCTTTCTGGATGCAACACCGCGCGCGGCGTGGGTGAAGACATCAAAGATCTTGGCCACGTCATTTCTAATGCAGCCAGCTAATTTCGTCTAATTTTCTTAAAAATGCTTCCTGTGCCGTCAAATGACGGGATCTTGTCTATCCTTAAGTTGCTATACACAAAACAACTTTGGCTATAAAAGGAAGATATTATGGTTAAGAAAACAATTGCAGCGATCTTTTCTGTTCTGGTGCTCTCTTCTGTACTGACTGCATGTAATACCACCCGCGGTGTAGGGGAAGATATCTCCGATGGTGGCAATGCTATTTCTGGTGCAGCCACTAAAGCTCAGAACTAATGACGCACTGACGGTACGGTGCACCACTCTTACCGTACCGTCAATTCTCTGCTTCCTGCAGGGATAAAAACGGGGAATAGCGCGTGTCCATATGCAGCTTCATCCTGATATTCCGCTTGTAGGTATAAACCGTTTTTCCGTTAATACTTAAATGGCTGGCAATCTTCTGGTTGCTCGCGCCGTCCATCCACAGCGTTAGCACTTTCTCCTCCTGACGAGTCAGCAGCGGGGCGGCAATCTGCGGCCTTTCAACGCTTGCGCATGACGTCAGCGCGTCATTAATCACCATCGCCACTTCTTCTAAATCGGCATTTTTCAACAGCGAAGCCCATACCGGGAATTGTGTCAGGTAGTTTGTCATGTCTTGTTCTTCGCCCGACTGGAGTAAAATAAAGGGCTGCGTTTCGCTGGCAATCATCAGGGAAGAGAGTTGCTGAAAATGATGAAAATCGTGTCGAAAACCGTGTAAGTCAGCGATAACCAGCGTCGGTTTCCACTGCAGGATATGCTCTCTGGCGAGGAAGAGGTTATTCAACCCGGTCACGACGAAGTGACCCGGAAAAAGACCAGAATGATTGAGCCATGCTTCAAAACCCGTACGGGTGAAGTGGCAACGGTCAATCAAAAGAATTTTGAACATAGTGGATTCGCAGTCGGCTAGTGGTTTGGCTTCCTGCCATCAGAAAGCACATCATCATAGAGAAGTCGGATGAGTGATAAATGCCTGAACTGCGCGCCATACTGCGGCTATTTCTTGCCTTAACATATTCAGCACAAAGGGATTGAAAAAAAAGCGCACTCTATCCACAATATTGAGCGTAATCTCTGCCTTTCGGGACGACCCGTAAGCGCTTCTTTCACCGGGGACGGCCCCAACTTGTACTTAAGTTAAGGAGCCTGAAATGTCCTGGATTATTCTTTTTATTGCCGGTTTGCTCGAAGTGGTTTGGGCAATTGGTCTGAAATATACCCACGGTTTTACCCGCCTGACGCCCAGCGTCATTACCGTTACCGCAATGATTGTCAGTATTGTCATGCTGTCATGGGCAATGCGTACCCTGCCTGTTGGGACGGCTTATGCGGTCTGGACTGGAATTGGAGCGGTAGGGGCGGCCATCACCGGCATTCTGTTGCTGGGAGAGTCAGCGAGTCTGGCGCGTATTGCCAGCCTCGCCCTGATTGTTGCCGGGATCGTTGGCCTGAAGCTCAGCACGCATTAATGCGGCTGTTCAACCCAAACTAATTTCGCTACATCAAACCCTTGCCGGGTCGCCACGTCCAGCATCTGCTGTTTCATTTCAGGTGAAATGGTCGGGGTGCGGGAGAGTATCCACAGGTAGTCGCGATCCGGCCCGCACACTAACGCGTGACGATATTCTCTGTCGAGTGCAATCACGTTATATCCACCGTAGAACGGGCCGATGAAAGAGACTTTCAACGCAGCACGGCTCGCGTCGCCGGTGAAGTACGCCTTGCCAACCGATTGTTGCCACATCGCCCGGTCCGGGTTGTAACCACGGTTAACGACCTGAATACCGCCGTCATCCATTGAACTGTAATGGGCTGTGACTTTTTCTAAACCGCGCTCGAACCGATGATCCATTCGGGCGATTTCATACCAGGTTCCAAGGAAGCGTTGTGAATCGAAAGGCGTGACGACGGTGACGCCGGGTGGTGGGGTAGGGGAACTGCAGGCAACCACTAAAAACGCGGCTGTCACCGCGGCGATAACAGGCAGAATGCGCATAGGTGTTTCCTTACTGTTTTCTGTTAAGTGTAGATGACAGCAAGGAAAATGTGGCTTTTGTGCGGCGTCATACCGTGGATTTTGTTGGCCGGGTAAGCGTTAGCGCCACCCGGCAATGTTTTACTGCAGCGCGTCGAGGATACGGTATGCCGCCTCAACGCGTGCCGGGTTCGGATAGCTCTTGTTCGCCAGCATCACGATGCCAAGCTGCTTCTCCGGGATAAAGGCCACATAGCTGCCGAATCCGCCGGTGGAGCCGGTTTTGTGCACCCATGAGGCTTTTACCGGAGGTGCCGGAGGATTCACTTCTCTCGCAGGCAGGGGGGCCAGCGCGACCTTGTTGTCGCTACCTTCAACCACGGTTTTGGCATCGACCGGCCAGTTAAGCATTTCCCAGCCTAATCCCTGATACATGGCCCCCACGCGCCAGTAGCGCGACTGCGCCAGCGTAATGCCTTGCTTCAGCGATGCGTCCTGAACGTTATCCGGAGCCATATTGGCCACCACCCAGCTCGCCATATCCTGCACGTTGGTTTTCACGCCGTAGGCTTCGGCATCCAGCATCCCCGGTGACACTTGGACCGCTTTACCGTCACGGTATCCCCAGGCGTAATGTGCCTCTTCTGCTTTCGGAACGTTGATCCACGTATGGTCGAGCCCGAGCGGTTTAAAGACCCGCGTCGTCATGGCCTGTTCAAAGCCCATGCCGGAAGGTTTAACCGCCAGTGCGCCAAACAGACCGATGCTGGCGTTCGCATACAATCGCGTGGTGCCAGGTTTCCACTGCGGCTGCCATGTCTGGTAAAAGCGCTGCAGCGACGCGCTGTCTGTCACCTCATCCGGCACCTGGAGCGGTAACCCTCCCGCGGTATAGGTCGCCAGATCCAGCATGCGAATCCCCTGCCACTGCTTGCCCGTCAGTTCAGGCCAGTATTTGGTCACCGGATCGCCCAGCGATATTTCACCGCGGGCAATGGCATCGCCGCCCAATACGCCGGTGAAAGTTTTACTGATAGAACCTAGTTCGAACAGGGTTTGTGGGGTAACAGGTTTGTTCGCTGCAACATCGGCTTTACCAAAAGTAAAATAGTGCGGCTGGCCCTGGTAGATCACGGCAACCGCCATGCCCGGAATGGACTGCGCTTTCATCAGGAGGGTAATGCTTTTTTCCACCACGTCAGCCAGCTGTTTTTCTGTCATCGACGCAGCAATGCTGGAACATGACACGCCGAGCAGCAGGGCGCAGCAAAGGGATTTTTTGATCATCAGTTATCTTCCATAATCACGGTTCAGGGAAGTGTCCGGGCCCATCAGACGAGCGTAGTCTGTGGGATTTGACTGTGGCTGACAAACGGTTAAATTTAGCATTAGCTGTTAATTTTTCTAACGGAACGACAGATGACGCGAAGCTATCTTCCTCTTAACTCGCTTCGTGCTTTCGAAGCGGCCGCCAGGCATCTTAGTTTTACGCATGCCGCCATTGAACTCAATGTGACCCATTCCGCCATTAGCCAACACGTGAAGGCGCTGGAGCAGCACCTGCACTGCCAGCTGTTCGTTCGCGTTTCCCGTGGGCTGACGTTGACCACGGAAGGCGAGAATTTACTGCCGGTGCTGAACGATTCGTTCGATCGTATCGCCGGTCTGCTCGATCGCTTTACTCACCATCTTGCCATGGAGAAGCTGAAGATCGGCGTGGTGGGTACCTTTGCGACGGGGTTGCTCTTTCCGCAGCTGGAGGATTTTCGTCGCTGCTATCCGCACATTGATCTGCAGCTTTCCACGCATAACAACCGTGTCGATCCTGCCGCCGAAGGACTGGATTACACCATCCGCTATGGTGGAGGCGCGTGGCATGGTACCGAGGCGCAGTTTCTTTGCCCTGCGCCGCTGGCTCCGCTTTGCACGCCGGATATCGCCTCTGTGCTAAAAAACCCGGCAGATATCCTGAAATTTACCCTGCTGCGCTCTTACCGACGCGACGAATGGGCTGCCTGGATGCAGGCGGCGGGTGAGCATCCTCCTTCACCGACGCACCGGGTGATGGTGTTTGATTCGTCTGTGACCATGCTTGAGGCGGCTCAGGCGGGCGTGGGAATTGCCATCGCGCCTGTTGATATGTTTAGCCATTTGCTGAACAGCGAGCGTATCGTGCAGCCGTTTGCGACGCAGATTGACCTGGGCAGTTACTGGCTGACGCGACTCCAGTCGCGGGCAGAAACCCCCGCAATGCGTGAGTTTGCGCAGTGGCTGGTGGGAAAAATGCAGAAATAACAGGCCCGCCGGATGGCGGGCCAGAAGCGTCAGATGGTGACTACCGCAATCAGCGTCACCACGGTCAGGATGGTCGCCAGACCGTAGAATACCCATTTACCGCTCGGGACATGGATTTTCAGGTCATGCATCGCATGGTGAATACGGTGCAGACCACACCACAGCGGCAGGACGATCATCAGGAAGAGGAACACGCGGCCGATAAAGCTGCTCGCGAACGCCAGTACGCGTTCGTAGCTCAGCGCATCGCCCGGGAACAGCCCCAGCGGCAGCATAATGCCGACCAGCAGGATAATGACCGGCGCGATGATGGCGCTCCACATGCCGCCTGCACCGAACAGGCCCCAGAAGACCGGCTCGTCAGAGCGTTTTGGATTTGGATTGATCACAGGAGTCTCCTTACCAGAACAGTGCGACAAACAGAATGACCACAGTGACCAGAATTGTCACTGCCCAGAGCCCTTTAATCACCGGCTCTGGCCCCGTTTTTTCGCCTTTAACGATGATGTTCGCCGCTTTTGGCGCCAGTTCAAACCAGGTTTTGGTATGAAGCAGCGCGGCCGCGAGCACGATCAGGTTCAGCACAACGATGATCGGGTTTTGCAGGAAACCGACAAAGCTGGACCAGGTTTCCGGACCGTGTTTGAGGGCGAAAACCCCGTACATCAGCTCAAGGCTGAACCAGACCGCAGGTACCGCCGTGCCTTCACGCAGCATATAGAAGCGATAAAACGGCAGGTTTTTCCACCAGGTGGACGGCATTGGCCGCACATAGGCTTTGCGTTTAGTCGTCATCATGCACTCCTTAGCGTGGTTTCAGGGTAGCGATAAGAAAGTCTTTCGAGCTTTCCACTTTACCCTGCTGAATAGCGGCTGCCGGGTCGACGTGCTTCGGACAGACTTCGGAGCAGTAGCCCACAAAGGTACAGCTCCAGACGCCGTTCTGGCTGTTTAGCTGCGCCATGCGTTCTTTTTTGCCGTGGTCGCGGCTGTCCTCGTTATAGCGGTGCGCCAGGGTAATGGCGGCCGGGCCAATGAACTCCTTGTTCAGGCCAAACTGTGGACAGGCGGCGTAGCACAGACCGCAGTTGATGCAGCCGGAGAACTGATGGTACTTCGCCATCTGGGCTGGCGTCTGGGTGTTTGGCCCCTGGTCGGGCGTGCGCGGATTGCCAATGATATACGGCTTAATGGCTTCCAGGCTTTCGATAAAGTGGGTCATATCGACCACCAGATCGCGCTCAATCGGGAAGTTGCCCAGGGCTTCAACCTTGATGCCTTTGGTGTACTCGCGCAGGAAGGTTTTACAGGCCAGCTTCGGTACCTTGTTAACCATCATGCCGCAGGAGCCGCAGATCGCCATGCGGCAGGACCAGCGATAGCTCAGGTCTGGTGCCAGGTTGTCTTTGATATAGCCGAGCGCATCCAGCAGGGAGGTTTGCTCGTCATAAGGGACTTCATAGAAAGCGCTGTGCGGTGCGGCGTCCACTTCCGGGTTGTAGCGCACCACTTCAACTTTCAGTTTTTGCATCTCAGCCATTCGCCTTCTCCTTCTTCTCGGCGTCTTCTGCTTCTGCACCGTAAACGCGCTTCGCCGGTGGCAGCGTGGTGATTTTCACGTCGCTGTAGTCCAGACGGGTAGTGCCATCCGCATCGCGCCAGGCGAGGGTATGTTTCAGGAAGTTGACGTCATCACGTTCGGTACAGCCTTCATCAAGGCGCTGGTGCGCGCCGCGCGATTCTTTACGCGCCAGCGCGGAGTGCGCCATACATTCCGCGACGTTCAGACCGTGGCCCAGTTCGATGGTATAGAGCAGGTCGGTATTGAACACGCTGGAGGTATCGGTGATGCGCACGCGCTTGAAGCGTTCCTGCAGCTCTGCCAGCTTGTCGACGGTTTTCTGCATCAGCTCTGGCGTACGGTAGATACCGCAGCCTTCTTCCATCGACAGGCCCATTTCATCGCGGATCGTAGACCAGTTCTCGTTACCTTCCTGATTCACCAGATCTTTCAGACGTTTTTCAACGTCTGCGACCTGAGCGTCCAGAGCGGCACCGTTGGCTTCACCTGCAGTAGCCGCCCGCTCCATTGCGCGTTCGCCTGCCATGCGGCCAAAGACGACCAGCTCTGCCAGCGAGTTCGATCCCAGACGGTTCGCACCGTGCAGGCCCACGGAGGAACACTCGCCCACGGCGAAGAGCCCTTTGACGCGGGTTTCGCACTGCTGATCGGTTTCGATACCGCCCATGGTGTAGTGCGCGGTTGGACGCACCGGAATCGGTTCTTTCACCGGGTCAACGCCTACGTAGGCTTTTGCCAGCTCGCAGATGAACGGCAGACGCTCCAGCAGTTTCTTCTCGCCGAGGTGGCGCAGGTCGAGATAGACCACATCGCCGCGCGGCGTGGAGATGGTGTTGCCTTTGCGCCACTCGTGCCAGAAGGCCTGAGACACTTTGTCGCGCGGGCCGAGTTCCATGTATTTGTTCTTCGGCTCGCCGAGCGGGGTTTCCGGGCCCATGCCGTAATCCTGCAGATAGCGGTAGCCGTTTTTGTTGACCAGAATACCGCCTTCACCGCGGCAGCCTTCCGTCATCAGAATGCCGGAGCCCGGCAGACCGGTTGGGTGATACTGCACGAACTCCATATCGCGCAGCGGCACGCCGTGGCTGAGCGCCATGCCCATCCCGTCGCCGGTGACGATGCCGCCGTTGGTATTGTAGCGATAAACGCGACCCGCACCGCCTGTTGCCATTACCACGGCTTTCGCGCGGATCTGGACAAGCGTGCCTTCCATCATGTTCATCGCCACCAGGCCGCGCGCCTCGCCGTCATCGACCAGAATGTCGAGAACGAAATGTTCATCAAAGCGTTGAATTTGCGGGAACTGAAGGGAGGTCTGGAACAGGGTGTGTAACATATGGAAGCCGGTCTTATCGGCGGCGAACCAGGTGCGTTCAATCTTCATTCCGCCGAAGCGGCGAACGTTGACGCTGCCGTCCGGACGGCGACTCCACGGACATCCCCACTGCTCAAGCTGGGTCATTTCCGTAGGACAGTGGTGCACGAAGTAGTCAACGACATCCTGCTCGCAAAGCCAGTCGCCCCCTGCAACCGTGTCGTGGAAATGGTATTCGAAGCTGTCATGATCCTGCGCAACAGCGGCGGATCCTCCTTCTGCAGCAACCGTGTGGCTACGCATAGGATAGACTTTTGAAATCAGTGCGATTTTAGCGTTGGGATTAGCTTGTGCTGCAGCAATTGCAGCGCGTAATCCCGCTCCGCCAGCGCCTATTACGGCAAGATCGGCTTGAAAAGTTTGCACGACATTCCTCCAGATTTTTGTTTTTCCGCAACGCGTTGAACTAAAGGTAGCTCACCTGTCCGAACGGGAAATTGCGAAAGCGATTCCACTGCTCCTTTATGGGTAAAACAGTATAACCGTATGGATGTGAGGGAAATTTGACGTGTTCGATTTTTTTGCTGTTCAGTGCGGTGATTTATCATCGTTATTGATGAATTCCGTTACGTTATTTTTCTTCGTTATGAAAAAGGCGCTTTTACCGCGCAAAATTTGTCTCCGCCCCGGCTTACGAGTAGACTTCGTGCCCTTGTCTGAAATCGGAGAATGACTCATGAGCGAAACGGCCACCTGGCAGCCGAGCGCATCCATCCCAAACCTGTTAAAACGCGCAGCAGTAATGGCGGAGATCCGCCGCTTCTTTGCTGACCGCGGCGTCCTGGAGGTGGAAACGCCGTGCATGAGTCAGGCAACGGTAACGGATATTCATCTGGTGCCGTTTGAAACCCGTTTTGTTGGCCCAGGCCATTCTCAGGGTATGAATCTGTATCTGATGACCAGCCCGGAATACCACATGAAGCGCCTGCTGGCGGCGGGATGTGGTCCGGTGTATCAGCTGTGCCGCAGCTTCCGTAATGAAGAGATGGGTCGTCACCACAACCCGGAATTCACCATGCTGGAGTGGTACCGCCCGCATTATGATATGTATCGCCTGATGAATGAGGTGGACGATCTGCTGCAGCAGGTTCTGGACTGTTCAGAAGCGGAGACGCTCTCCTATCAGCAGGCGTTCCAGCGTTGTCTGGAAATCGATCCTCTTTCAGCGGATAAAGCCCAGTTGCGTGAAGTGGCTGCAAAACTGGATCTGAGCAATGTGGCGGATACCGAGGAAGATCGCGATACGCTGCTGCAACTGCTTTTCACCTTTGGCGTGGAACCGCAGATTGGCAAGGATCGTCCGACGTTTGTTTATCATTTCCCCGCAAGTCAGGCTTCGCTGGCGCAGATCAGCACCGAAGACCACCGCGTGGCGGAGCGTTTTGAGGTTTATTATAAAGGTATTGAGCTGGCGAACGGTTTCCACGAGCTGACTGACGCGCGCGAACAGCAGCAGCGTTTTGAGCAGGATAACCGCAAGCGTGCAGCGCGCGGTCTGCCGCAGCAGCCGATTGATACCAACCTGCTGGAGGCGTTAAAAGCTGGCCTGCCGGATTGTTCTGGTGTGGCACTGGGCGTTGACCGTCTGGTGATGCTGGCGCTGGGCGCAGAGCAGCTTGGCGATGTGATTGCCTTTACGGTCGATCGCGCCTGATAAAGTGCCGGGTGGTGCTGCGCTCACCCGGCTACCATTCCTGTCAATTAACCTTTCCATTTCCGCACAACAACATTAAAAACTGCCAATTTCTCTATACACGGGTCTTTTTCTTAGTTTGCCTCGCATAGCCACAATTTCTGTCTGGTCATCTGCTACCATCCGCGCAGCTTAATTCTCCTTCGGATGGTTATATGTCTCACTCACTCAAAAAGATGACCCTCACCGGGCTCATCCTGATGATATTTACCTCGGTCTTTGGTTTTGCCAACAGTCCGTCGGCCTTCTACCTGATGGGTTACAGCGCGACGCCGTTTTATATCGTCTCTGCGCTATTCTTCTTCATTCCCTTTGCGCTGATGATGGCGGAAATGGGATCGGCCTATCGCAAAGAAGAGGGCGGGATCTATTCGTGGATGAACAACAGCGTTGGTCCGCGCTATGCGTTTATCGGCACGTTTATGTGGTTCTCCTCTTACGTCGTCTGGATGGTCAGTACGGCCGCGAAAGTGTGGGTTCCGTTCTCGACGTTTGTGTTCGGAGCCGATAAAACCCAGGTCTGGTCGCTGGCGGGCCTCAGCTCTACGCAGGTGGTGGGTATTCTGGCGGTCTGCTGGATGGTTGTTGTAACGCTGGTGGCGTCTAAAGGCATCAACAAAATAGCCCGGATTACCGCTGTGGGCGGTATTTCGGTCATGGGGTTGAACCTGGTGCTGCTGGTGGTCAGTATCGCCATTCTGTGTCTGAACGGCGGCCATTTCGCGCAGGAGGTGAATTTTGTTTCATCCCCTAACCCGAGCTATCAGTCCGGCCTCGCCATGCTCTCCTTCGTGGTCTTTGCCATCTTTGCTTACGGCGGTATTGAAGCCGTAGGCGGCCTGGTCGATAAGACCGAGAACCCGGAAAAGAACTTTGCCAAAGGCATTATTTTTGCCGCCATCGTCATCTCGATTGGCTATTCGCTGGCGATTTTCCTCTGGGGCGTCAGCACTAACTGGCAGCAGGTGCTGAGCAACAACACCACGAACCTCGGGAACATCACCTATGTTCTGATGAAAAGTCTGGGCATGACGCTGGGGCAGGCGATGAACCTGACGCCGGACGCGGCGGCTACGATGGGCGTTTGGTTTGCGCGCATCACCGGGCTGTCGATGTTCCTTGCGTATACGGGCGCGTTCTTCACGCTGATTTACTCTCCGCTGAAAGCCATTATTCAGGGCACGCCAAAAGCGCTGTGGCCAGCGCGCATGACGCAGTTGAATACAACCGGCATGCCCGCTAACGCCATGTGGATGCAGTGTCTGCTGGTATGCGTGTTCATTCTGCTGGTGTCGTTTGGTGGTGACACTGCGTCAGCGTTTTACAACAAGCTGACTCTGATGGCGAACGTTTCAATGACGCTACCGTATCTGTTCCTGACGCTCGCGTTCCCGTTCTTTAAGGCGAAGCAGGGGCTGGAACGTCCGTTCGTAATTTTCAAAACCCGCGCAACAACGCTGCTGGCAACCACGGTGGTCGTTTTGGTGGTGGCGTTTGCCAACATATTCACCGTGATCCAGCCCATCATTGAGGCAAATGACTGGAACAGCGCGCTGTGGATGGTTGGCGGTCCGATCTTCTTCTCGCTGCTGGCGATGGGGATTTATGAGAACTATCGTCGTCGCTCGGTGGCGTACGTCGCGGAAGTCGCGTAGGGGTGAAACACCCCTCCCCACAGGGAGGGGCGAGTATTACAAACTTCCCGCCGGGCGTTTGCGCCCTGCTGATGACAGCGTTCTTGACGTTTTATTCCCGCCGAGGCTTTCCAGACGCATCTGGAACGGTGGGAACGGCATATCAATTCCATGCTCGCGGAAGCCAGCCAGAATCAGCTGGTGGATCTCATGGCGCAACGGCATACGGTGCCCCATCTCGGCGGCGTAGATGCGCAGCTCGAAAATCTGAATACCCTGCTGTAAATCCACAAGGAATACCTCCGGTGCCGGGTTATCAATCACCAGCGAGCAGCGCTCTGCTGCGGTGTAGAGGATCTGCGTCACCTCTTCGCTGTTGGCGTCAGACGGTGCCGGTACGGTCAGCACCACTCGGGTGACGGAGTCTGACAGCGACCAGTTGATAAACTGCTCGGTGATAAACGCCTTGTTCGGGACGATGATCTCTTTTCGATCCCAGTCGCTGATCGTGGTGGCGCGCGTATTGATCTTCGTGACGCTACCGGTCAAATCGCGGATGGTCACCGTATCGCCAATACGGATCGGCTTCTCAAACAGAATGATCAGACCGGAAACGAAGTTGGCAAAAATCTCCTGCAGGCCAAAGCCCAGACCCACGGTCAGGGCGGCGACCAGCCACTGCAGTTTTGACCACTCAATACCAATCATTGAGAAACCCACCAGCCCACCAAACAGCATGATCAGATACTTGGTGATGGTGGTAATGGCGTAGCCCGTGCCGGGGGTTAAATCCAGATGCTGCAGCAGCGCCAGCTCCAGCAGTGCCGGGAAGTTACGCACCAGTTGGGTGGTGATGATCAGCACCAGAATGGCAATCAGCACCGCGCCTAAGGTGATCGGCTCCAGACTTTCAACACCCTGTACCGTGGACGTCACGTCCCACAGAGAGATGTTCTCCAGGAAGCCAAACGCGGAATGAATTTCCGACCACAGGAAGATCACCGACAGAAGGGCAACCAGCATCAGGAGGGAGCGCACCAGCCGCAATGACTGGGTACTGATGGTATCCAGATCGATTTCGACATCGTCGGCATCCGTTGTCCCTTCTGTACTGTTGACGTGGTTTGGCTCTTCTTCACCGCGTGCGCGCTGGGCCAGAATTTCGGCGCGGCGATGCTTGGCACGGTCAAACGCCAGACGACGACGCTGGATCAGCATTCCGCGGCGGATGACATGGTAGACCACCAGCAGCAGGAACCAGATGGCGACGGAGGTTTCAAGACGTGCCAGCAGCGCCTGCGCGGTCGCCAGATACCCCACGGCTGCGGCCAGAATGGCCACTAAAGGCGCGGAGAGCATCAGGTTCCACAGCATGCGGTTGAGCATGTTATCGCCGCTGCCCGTCTTATCGAGATACAGCGGAATGCCGGCGCGTTTAAGGCTGAGTTTCACCATTGCCAGCGCGCCGCAGATGAGGATAAAGCAGAGACGGCCCAGCGAACCGGAGAATTCACGGTCATTGAGGTTATCGAACATGATCAGCGCCATGATTAGTGGCACGATCAGGCCGATGCTCATCAGGTAGTAACGCATGCCGCGCGCGACGCGGCTGCGCGGCCAGCCAAAGTGGGCGACAAACAGACCGTTTGGACGCGCGAAGGTGGCGCAAATCATCACTACCCACAGCAGCGGCACGGTGGCGGTGACGCCATCGCCAATCGCCACCGCAAGCGGATAGGGCCAGGCCTCGCGCAGGCCGTATCCCAGCGTCATCCACAGCACCGGTAGCGGTGAAGCAACAAGAATCGACCAGAATACGGTACGCAGCGTCAGCCAGAAGTGATCCTGCGTCACTTTTCCGACGCGCGCACTGGAACGTTCGAGGAAGCGCGTAAAGTGCCTGCGGGAGTAGATACTGAAGCCCACCAGAATCAGCGCGCCCAGCAGCGGGAAGATGGTCTCCTTACTGGTAATCATCATCACGCTGGCCTGGCCCAGCTGGCTGAAGGTATCCAGCGAAATCAAGCGGCGCAGATCCTGCACAATCTCGATTGGCCACGAGAAGGTCATTGGCCGCACGTCCGACGTCCAGAAGAGATAACGGTGCGTCGCCTCGTTGACCTCTTTCAGCGCATCTTCCAGCTGGCTGTTCGACACTTTCAGCTTGGTTAGCTCAAGGATCAGCGTATCGCCGCCCTGCAGCAGAGAGTTCAGCAGCTCACGCTGGGTGCGCAGCTGGGCTTCAAGGATGCGGTTCTGCTCACCGGTAAGCGGTTGTCCATCGGCCTGACGGATCTGGCGGATTTGCGGCTGCTTATTGAGGAGGTCTTCAAAATGCAGGCGCTGGACGCGCAGCTGCGCCATCTCGGTATCAAGCTGCTGCGGCTTTGGCATTTCCGGCAGGCGGGCAACCTGGGCGCGTAAGGCTTCACCCAACAGGTTGGAGGACCCCAGCCACTGGGACTGCTCACGCAGGGTGTTAAGCGCCTGACGTACCTGCAGCGTTTGATTGGTCGCCTGTCGCTGCTGCGACGCAACCAAATCCATACGCTGCGCCTGCTGGTTCAGCGCGGCTGAAAGCTCGCGGTTAACCTTGAACTGATCGACGATGCCGACAGGCAGATTTGCGCTGTTTTCCGCGAGGAGTTCTGTACTTTCCAGCGCGCGTTCGGCTTCGCGCTGGCGCTGGCTATTTAACTGGTTGCGCAGGCTCTGCAGATACGCGTCCAGCTGCTGGCTCTGCTTCTGCGCCAGTTCAGCGCGCATGCGCGACAGTTCCTGGCGGTTGTTGGCAGAAAGCTGCGCCAGCTCCAGCTCATCAACCAGCGCTTTGAGCCTGGCGGATTCCGCCTGTAGCCCAAGATTTTGCGCCTGGCTCTGTGGCGTATTACCGGCTTGCGTGCCGACGCGACGCTCGACCTCGTTCAACTGACGGCGGGCATCGGTCTGCTGCTGTGGCAGCTGGCTGAGCGAGTCGGCGATTTCACGTGCGCGCTCTTGTTCCTGCTGCGCCTGGCGGCTCTTTTCCAGAAGCTGACTGCTTACCTGGAGGATCTCCTGGTTTAGCGCATCCGACGTTAAGCCCACAGGAACCTCGCGCGGTTCATCACGCAGGTTATTAAGCTGCGAGCGCAGCGTTTGAGAGAGTTTGGGGAAGTTGTCGATAACCTGCTGATATTGCTGAGCGCGCTCAAGGGAGCCTTTTCGTTCCTCAAGCGCGTTCAGGGCAGACTGGAGCGACTCGACGGTCTCTGGCTGAGCGGGTTTCGCCGCTTTTGCCTGCTCCAGTTCCTGGGTTATCTGTTTGGCGTCGGGGGCTGTCGCTGCGTACGCCCCCATGCTGAGGCACCAGGCCATCAGTAGAACGATAATCGGGCGCACGTCAGCGATCCTTCTGTTGTTAGCCTTCGTCTTTTTTGTCGTCAACCAGCGGGCTGGCGTCATGCTCGGCATTGACCTCTTCTTCAGGCAGCGGCGCAGGCTCTGCGTCCGGCGTGATGAAGGTTTCGGTAGACACCGCCAGCGGTTGGCCCAGTTTGGTCACCGACAGGCTTTCCAGCTGTTCAACCAGGTTCACTTTACCCGGTGCAAACAGGTTGATCACTGTAGAGCCCAGCTTAAAGCGACCCATCTCCTGACCTTTCAGCAGGGCCACAGAGCCTTCCGCTTCACCGGCAGGCCAGGTCCAGCGCTTGATCACGCCTTCGCGTGGCGGGGTGATGGTGCCCGCCCAGACGGTTTCGATACTGCCTACAATGGTAGCACCCACCAGAATCTGTGCCATTGGGCCAAATTCAGTATCAAACAGGCAGATGACGCGCTCGTTACGGGCGAACAGGTTCGGAACGTTCTGTGCGGTCAGGTGGTTCACAGAGAACAGATCCCCCGGCACGTAAATCATTTCACGCAGGATACCGTTACACGGCATGTGTACGCGGTGATAGTCGCGCGGCGACAGGTAGGTGGTCGCGAAGGAACCGTTACGGAACAGATCTGCCATCAGGTAGTTACCTGCGAGCAGCGCCTCAAGGGTGTAGTTATGGCCTTTGGCCTGCAGAATTTTGTCGTCTTCAATCTTACCGAGCTGGCTGATCACACCGTCCGCAGGCATCACCAGCACGTTAGGGTCGGTATTTAACGGGCGCACTTCATCGCGCAACGGGCGCACGAAGAATTCGTTAAACGTGCGATAGCTGGCGGTGTCCGGTTTCTGCGCCTCTTTCATGTCGACCTTGTAGTATTTCACGAACAGGTCGATGACCAGTTTGGTCAGCCAGCCCGCTCGTTTGCTCGCGCCCCAGCCCGCCAGGCGAGTGAGCCACAGTTTTGGCAGAATGTATTGAAGCGAAAGTTTGAATGAGTTTAACAAGGTAGCCTCCAGGCCATTGTTTTGTCGTTCCTGATCCGGCGGAAAAGCGCCGGAACCTGAAAAAAAGGGGACGATTTTAGCGATGCTTAGCTTAGTTGTCAGTTATCAGAATCAGAAAAGTTTTTACGCGTTTTTACGTCTTCCATGCTCTCAAGAATGCGGTGATAGTTTTCGAAGCGAGTTTCCGCAATCTCGCCGTTCTCTACCGCCTCGCGGATAGCGCAGCCAGGGTCGTTGTCGTGCTTACAGTCGCGATATTTGCAAGCGCCTAAATAGTCATGGAATTCGACAAACCCGTTGAAGATTTGTTCCGGCTCAAGGTGCCACAGGCCAAACTCACGTACGCCCGGCGAGTCAATCACGTCGCCACCGTGCGGGAAGTGATACAGACGCGAGGCGGTGGTGGTGTGCTGGCCCAGACCCGAAACGTTTGAGACATCGTTGGTCAGAATCTCTTGCTGGAGGCCGAGAAGGTTGTTCAGCAGGCTCGATTTACCTACGCCAGATTGACCCGCAAAGATACTGATTCGGTCAGTCAGCGCTTCTTCTAACGGCTTCAGGCCATCTTTGGTGTGGCTGGAGACCATCAGCACGCGATAACCGATCTTGCGATAGATATCCATCTGCTCATTCACGAAGGCCATGCCGTCGTCATCCAGCAGATCGATCTTGTTCAGCACGATGATCGGTTCAACCTGCAGCGTTTCGCAGGCGACAAGATAACGGTCGATAATATTGAGCGAAAGCTCAGGCAAAATCGCCGAAACGATGACGATCTGGTTAATATTGGCGGCAATGGGTTTAACACCGTCGTAGAAATCAGGACGGGTCAGCACCGACGTGCGTTCATGCACGGCTTCAACGATGCCCTTAACCGTCACCCCTTCAGCGGCTTCTTTACCCGGACGCCAGACAACGCGATCGCCGGTTACCAGTGAACGGATAGTGCGACGGATATTGCAACGGTGGATATCCCCGTCGGCGGATTCCACATCAGCATGCATACCAAAACGGCTAATCACGACGCCCTCTGTCGCTTCACCAAACAGGTTGTCGTCGTAATCCGGCTTCTCCGAAGTGGTTTTAAGACGGCGCTGGTGGTTGGCGTTTACGCGGCGCTGCTGCCCTTTGGAGAGTTTATTTTTACTCAATCGCGCTGGCTCCTGGTCGCCCGTAAGGGGCAAAACCTCTATGATACACTCTAATTAATACTAGTTAACCTGCTACTGCCGGTTATGCGAGAAGGGTGGAAAATAACATGAGCGCGGATGAAAACAACCTGATTTGGATCGATCTTGAAATGACCGGGCTGGATCCCGAGCGCGATCGCATTATTGAAATTGCAACGCTGGTCACCGATGCCAACCTGAATATTCTGGCGGAAGGGCCAACCATCGCGGTACATCAGTCTGACGATCAACTCGCGCTGATGGATGAATGGAACGTGCGTACCCATACCGGCAGCGGGCTGGTCGAGCGCGTGAAGGCCAGTACCCAGGGCGACCGCGAAGCAGAGCTGGCAACCATTGAATTCCTGAAACAGTGGGTTCCGGCGGGCAAATCGCCTATCTGCGGTAACAGCATTGGTCAGGATCGTCGCTTCCTGTTTAAGTACATGCCGGAGCTGGAATCGTATTTCCACTACCGCTATCTGGATGTCAGCACCCTGAAAGAGCTGGCGCGTCGCTGGAAACCGGAAATTCTCGACGGCTTTAAAAAGCAGGGAACACACCAGGCGATGGACGACATTCGCGAGTCGGTTGCGGAGCTGGCGTACTACCGCGAAAACTTTATAAAGCTGTGATTTTGCGACCCGGCGCCTTGCGTGGCCGGGTTTTTGTCGTTAAATTGTTCAGCTTGCCGATTAATTAAGCATTTGAACGGATTTTCAAAAAAATCGCTTTAAGGGGGGTTGCAGCTAAAAGGATTTCTCGTATAATGCGCCTCCCGTAACGACAGAGAATTACACGTTACGACAGCAACAAAAGCAGTATAGATTTGCGGGAATAGCTCAGTTGGTAGAGCACGACCTTGCCAAGGTCGGGGTCGCGAGTTCGAGTCTCGTTTCCCGCTCCAAAATTTGAAAGTATCGCAAGATACGCCAGCACCAGAACACCCAAGCGGGAATAGCTCAGTTGGTAGAGCACGACCTTGCCAAGGTCGGGGTCGCGAGTTCGAGTCTCGTTTCCCGCTCCAAAATTTGAAAGTATCGCAAGATACGCACAGCACCAGAACACCCAAGCGGGAATAGCTCAGTTGGTAGAGCACGACCTTGCCAAGGTCGGGGTCGCGAGTTCGAGTCTCGTTTCCCGCTCCAAATTCTTCTTGATATTCAAATTATCCACAGCGGAATGCTCCCTTGGGGACGTTTTCTATTTCATCTGAAATACTCTTGTAAACAGAGTTATCCACAGAACCTGCCGCTGATCTGTTAGTGCCAAACGCTTCGCAGGGTGAATAGTATCTTTATAATATTCTGATTTATAAAAAGAAAATATCATTTAAAAATGTTAGTGAGATCACTTGACCTCTTAGCCAGCCCTGATGGCGCCTGAGTTTGTAATTTTATACACAGGCTGTGAATAGTTCAGGCATCCCGCTTTAGCCCTTTTTCAATCACCCTTACCAGCCGCTGTTTCTTAGGTAACTGCACTTCGACCACGCAGGCATTTCGCTTCTCAATTTGCTGTGCAACCGCCCACTCTATGTGTTCATCGAGAAGTGGGTGCTCACCTCTACGGCTTTCGAGTGCCTGAATATTCGCTTCATCCCACGGGGCATTGCCCAGCGCAACGGCAACATTTCGCAGCCAACGCAAATGACCGATACGGCGAATGGCCGAACCTTCCGTCACTTTCAGGAACCAGGCTTCTGTCCAGGCGAACAGCTCAATAAGCGGTGGTGCATGCAGCGCCTTACGCGGGCTGAAATCCTCTTCGTCCGTGAGCTGCGAATAGCGGTTCCACGGGCAGATCAACTGGCAGTCGTCACAACCGTAGATCCGGTTGCCGATAAGCGGTCGAAATTCCTCAGGAATGGCCCCTTCCAGTTCGATAGTGAGATAGGAGATGCAGCGGCGTGCGTCAACCGTATAAGGCTCGACAATAGCGCCTGTCGGGCAGATGGTCATGCAGGCTACACACCGGCCGCAGCCTTCCTCTACCGGGCCGTCTACCGGCAGCGGTAAATCTATCAGCAGTTCACCCAGGAAAAAGAACGAACCGGCGTCGCGGCTAAGGATAAGTGAGTGCTTACCTGTCCAGCCAAGCCCCGCTTTTTCAGCAATCGGACGCTCAAGAATAGGCGCGGAATCCACAAAGGGTCTAAAATTCAGCGAAACACAGTGCTGCTGAATCATTTCCCCCAGTTTTTTTAAACGGTTGCGCAGAAGCTTATGGTAGTCACGCCCCAGAGCATACCGGCTGACGTAACCCAAAGAGGGATTTTTGAGCGTGCGCGCAAAGGCCGCATTGGCGGGCAGGTAGTTCATGCGCACGCTGATGACGCGTAATGTGCCCGGCAACAGCTCGTGTGGACGAGCGCGCATCATGCCATGACGCGCCATCCACTCCATTTCGCCGTGGTACTGTTTGTCCAGCCACGCCTGCAGTTTGGGCTCGCTGGCGGAGAGGTCGGTGTCGGTGATGCCCACCTTCTGAAAGCCAAGCTCAGCACCCCACTGTTTTATATTTTGCGCTAACTGATTGAGATCGAGGGGCTGTGACATGACGGACCATACGGTGAAGAAAAACCCCGCAAGTATACCACATTCCATCTGGCATGCGGATGACCTCCGACGCGCCGAAAAAGAGGCTGCAGATAGTCTCGGCATTACCCTTTACGAACTGATGCTACGCGCGGGTGAGGCGGCGTTTAACGTTGCCCGCCGCACGTACCCGCATGCTTCTCACTGGCTCGTTTTATGTGGGCACGGTAATAACGGCGGCGATGGCTATGTCGTCGCCCGTCTGGCCGTGGCGGCAGGTCTTCGCGTCACGTTACTGGCCCTTGAGAGCGAACATCCGCTGCCGGAAGAAGCCAGTGCGGCGCGAGAGGCCTGGCTGAACGCAGGCGGTGTGATTCATGCGTCAGATATCCTCTGGCCGGAAGATGTGGATCTGGTCGTTGATGGTCTGCTGGGCACCGGTCTGATGCGCGCGCCCCGCGACAACATTGCCGCGCTGATTGAGCGTGCTAACGCGCATCCCGCACCGGTGGTGGCGCTGGACATCCCCTCTGGATTGCTCGCGCAAACCGGTGCGACGCCGGGGTCGGTGATTCAGGCGTCACATACTGTCACCTTTATTGCCCTGAAACCGGGTCTGCTAACCGGAAAAGCGCGGGATGTGGTGGGGAAACTGCATCACAACGCGCTGGGGCTTGAACGCTGGCTGGCGGGACAGGATACGCAAGTTTCACGATATGACGCCTCACAGTTGACCGGATGGCTGCCGCCGCGCCGTCCAACGTCCCATAAGGGCGATCACGGCAGGCTGGTGATAGTCGGGGGTGACCACGGCACGGCGGGCGCTATCCGCATGACCGGCGAGGCGGCTCTGCGCTGCGGTGCCGGTTTAGTGCGGGTGTTAACGCGTAGTGACAATATCATCCCGATCGTTACCGCCCGACCGGAGCTAATGGTGCATGAACTCACGCCGCAGACGCTGGAAGAGAGCCTCGAATGGGCCGATGTTGTGGTGATTGGCCCCGGGCTTGGGCAGCAGGCATGGGGTAAACAAGCCCTGCAAAAGGTCGAGAATTTTCGTAAACCGATGCTGTGGGATGCCGACGCGCTTAACCTTCTGGCAATAAACCCGGATAAGCGTCACAATCGCATCCTGACGCCACACCCCGGCGAGGCCGCGCGGCTGCTTAACTGCAGCGTGGCAGAAATTGAAAGCGATCGCTTACTTTCTGCCCAGCGTCTGGTAAAACGTTACGGAGGTGTTGCTGTTTTAAAAGGGGCGGGAACCGTTATCGCCAGCGAGGATGCGCTGGGTATTATTGATGCCGGAAATGCAGGCATGGCGAGCGGGGGCATGGGTGATGTGTTGTCTGGCATCATTGGCGCATTGCTCGGACAGAAACTTCCCCTTTATGATGCAGCCTGTGCGGGCTGTGTGGCCCACGGCGCAGCGGCTGACCAGCTTGCTGCACGCTATGGTACGCGCGGTATGCTGGCCACCGATCTTTTTTGCACGCTACGGCGTGTTGTTAACCCGGATGTGATTGACGTAGAAAATGACTAATCGAGCGATTCCTTTACCTGATGAACAAGCCACTTTAGATCTCGGCAAGCGCGTGGCGCAGGCCTGTCAGGGGGCAACCGTCATTTATCTTTATGGTGATTTAGGTGCGGGGAAAACCACCTTCAGCCGGGGTTTTTTGCAGGCGTTAGGCCATAACGGGAATGTGAAAAGCCCAACCTACACGCTGGTAGAACCGTACACCCTTGAAAATCTCATGGTGTACCACTTCGATTTATACCGCCTTGCGGATCCTGAGGAGCTGGAATTTATGGGGATCCGTGATTATTTTGCCAACGACGCCATTTGCCTGGTGGAGTGGCCGCAACAAGGTGCGGGTGTGCTGCCTGACCCGGATGTCGAAATTCACTTAGATTACCAGGCACAAGGGCGTGAGGCACGCATCAGTGCTGTTTCCTCATCAGGCAGTTCCTTACTGGCGCGACTGGCCGGTTAAGCGTAGGGATGACGGGATGAAAAATCGCGTTAAAGGTTGGTTGTTGGCTGCCACGGTGCTGCTGTGCGCGCAGGCCGGGGCGGCGAGCCTCTCAGATATTCAGGTGTCGAACGGCGAAAGCCAGGCTCGGATTACGTTCAGCTTTATGGGCGACCCTGAATATGCGTTTTCTCAGCCAGACAGCCACAGCGTGGCGCTGGATATCAAACAAACGGGCGTAATCCAGGGATTACCGCTGCGGTTCAGCGGTAACAACCTGGTGAAAAGTATCCGTTCGGGAACGCCGCAGGATAGCCAGTCGTTACGCCTGGTTGTGGATCTGACCGAAAAGGGCAAAACGAAGGCGGTGAAGCAGCAAAACGGGGCGAACTATACGGTGGTCTTTACCATCAATGCCGACGCACCGCCGCCACCGCCACCGCCTGCACCGGTGGTGGCGAAGCGCGTGGAAGAACCTGTGTATACCCCGCGTCCGTCTGAACCTGCCCGTAATCCGTTTAAGTCGCAAAACGATCGCATCACAGCGGCAACCAGCAGTAATACGGTGACGCGTCCGGCGACCAGCGCACGACGTGCGGCGGTCAGCGGTGACAAAGTGATCATCGCCATCGATGCAGGTCACGGCGGGCAGGATCCGGGCGCAATTGGTCCAGGGGGTACGCGGGAGAAAAACGTGACAATCGCGGTAGCCCGCAAGCTCAGGACGCTGTTAAACGACGATCCGATGTTTAAAGGCGTGCTCACTCGCGACGGCGACTATTTTATCTCCGTCATGGGACGCTCGGACGTGGCGCGTAAGCAAAACGCAAACTTCCTGGTCTCCATTCATGCGGATGCCGCGCCGAATCGTAGCGCGACCGGCGCCTCTGTTTGGGTGCTGTCGAACCGTCGCGCCAACAGTGAAATGGCAAACTGGCTTGAAGAGCATGAGAAACAGTCTGAACTGTTAGGCGGTGCGGGTGATGTGCTGGCTAATAGCCAGTCTGACCCGTATCTCAGCCAGGCGGTGCTGGATTTACAGTTCGGTCATTCCCAGCGCGTCGGGTATGATGTCGCGACTAACGTACTGAACCAGCTACAGGGCATCGGGGCATTGCACAAGCGCCGTCCGGAGCATGCGAGCCTGGGTGTTCTGCGTTCGCCGGATATTCCATCGATCCTCGTGGAAACGGGCTTTATCAGCAACAACGGTGAAGAGCGCCTGCTGGGAAGCGACAGTTACCAGCAGCAGATTGCCGAAGCGATTTATAACGGTCTGCGTAAATATTTTGAAGCCCATCCGCTTCAGTCAGCGCCGCAAAGCGGTGCAGGCCAGACGGCCAGTGCCGCGCTGCCGGGTGAGATGACCGCCACAAATTAAGGAGAATTCATGCCGATTCAGGTTCTACCGCCGCAGCTCGCGAACCAAATCGCCGCCGGTGAGGTGGTGGAGCGCCCTGCGTCGGTGGTGAAGGAACTGGTGGAAAACAGCCTCGATGCGGGGGCAACCCGCATTGATATTGATATCGAACGCGGCGGCGCAAAGCTTATTCGTATTCGTGACAACGGCTGTGGCATCAAAAAAGACGAGCTGGCGCTGGCGCTGGCGCGTCACGCCACCAGTAAAATTGCCTCTCTGGACGATCTGGAAGCCATTATCAGCCTTGGTTTTCGCGGCGAAGCGCTGGCGAGCATCAGTTCCGTATCCCGCTTAACCCTGACCTCCCGTACCGCGGAACAGCAGGAGGCCTGGCAGGCCTACGCTGAAGGGCGCGATATGGACGTCACGGTCAAACCTGCGGCGCACCCTGTCGGCACCACGCTTGAAGTGCTGGACCTGTTCTATAACACCCCAGCCCGACGCAAGTTCATGCGTACCGAGAAGACCGAATTTGGACACATCGATGAGATCATTCGCCGCATCGCGCTGGCGCGATTCGATGTCACCATCAACCTCAGCCATAACGGCAAGGTGATGCGTCAGTATCGTGCGGTGGCGGAAGGTGGGCAGAAGGAACGCCGGTTAGGGGCTATCTGCGGCACGCCGTTCCTTGAAAAAGCGCTGGCGATAGAGTGGCAGCATGGCGATCTGGCGCTGCGCGGCTGGGTGGCCGATCCGAACGCGAGCAGCGCCGCCTTTGCTGAGATCCAATACTGCTACGTGAATGGCCGCATGATGCGCGACCGCCTGATCAACCACGCCATTCGTCAGGCCTGTGAAGACAAACTCGGCGCGGATCAACAGCCCGCGTTTGTGCTTTATCTGGAGATCGACCCCCATCAGGTGGATGTGAACGTCCATCCTGCGAAGCATGAGGTGCGCTTCCACCAGTCACGTCTGGTTCATGATTTTATTTATCAGGGTGTTGTCACGGTATTGCAGCAGCAGGCGGAGCCAACGCTGCCGCTGGAAAACGACGCCCCGGCACCGCGTCCGCTGCCGGAAAACCGGGTGGCGGCTGGCCGCAACCACTTTGCTGAACCCGCTGCTGCCCGCGAACCCTCGGCTCCGCGTTTCTCCGCGGCGGGCAGCGCGCCTCGCCCTACGGGGGCGAACTACCCCAACGCTCAGCCGGGTTATCAGAAGCAGCAGGGGGCGTTGTACCGCAAACTGCTTGATACGCCCGCCGTGGAACGTAAAGAGCATATCGAGGTGTCGCAACCTTCACTGGACGGGCATAGCCAGAGCTTTGGTCGTGTACTGACGATTGTTGCTCCGGATATGGCATTGCTCGAACGCGAGGGGAAACTGATGCTACTGGCGTTGCCGGTGGCGGAACGCTGGCTTAAACAGGCGCAGCTGACGCCGGGGGAAAACGCCGCCTGCGCACAGCCGTTGCTGATCCCGGTCCGGTTAAAGATAACCCCTAAAGAAACAGGGGTTTTGCAGCGTGCACAGGCGCTTCTTGCCGAAATGGGCATAGAAATCGTGCTGGAAGCGCAGCATGTGACAATTCGCGCAGTGCCTTTACCCTTACGCCAACAAAATTTACAAAACTTGATTCCTGAACTGATAGGCTACCTGGCGCAGCAAACGTCGTTTGATGCCGCCAACACCGCGCAGTGGATCGCTCGTCATCTGGCCAGCGAACACTCTCCGTGGAGTATGGCGCAGGCGATTACCGTGTTGGCAGAGGTTGAACGCCTTTGCCCACATCTGGTGAAAACGCCGCCGGGTGGATTATTACAACCTGTTGATTTAAAAACGGCGATGACCGCCCTGAGACATGATTGACGTAAGTAAGGCGAGCCTGCCTAAGGCGATTTTTTTAATGGGCCCTACGGCCTCCGGTAAAACAGCGTTAGCCATTGAGTTACGTAAAGTTTTGCCTGTAGAGTTGATTAGCGTCGATTCCGCCCTCATTTATCGAGGAATGGACATCGGCACGGCGAAGCCAGACGCAGACGAACTGCGCGCGGCACCGCACCGTTTGCTGGATATTCTCGACCCGGCTCAGGCGTACTCCGCAGCAGACTTTCGCCGCGATGCCTTAGCCGAGATGGCCGACATTACCGCTGCGGGACGAATACCGCTACTGGTTGGCGGAACCATGCTCTACTTCAAGGCGCTGCTGGAGGGGTTATCGCCTCTGCCATCGGCAGATCCGGACGTACGAGCCAGGATTGAACAGCAGGCGGCAGAGCAGGGATGGGACGTTTTGCACCAGCAACTGGCGGAGATTGACCCGGTTGCTGCAGCGCGAATCCATCCGAATGATCCGCAAAGGCTTTCCCGGGCACTGGAAGTTTTTTTCATTTCGGGTAAAACTTTAACGGAACTGACGCAAACGTCAGGAGACGCTCTGCCGTATCAGGTGCATCAGTTCGCCATCGCCCCGGCGAGCCGTGAACTGCTCCATCAACGAATTGAGCAGCGTTTTCATCAGATGTTGGCTTCAGATTTTGAAGCAGAAGTGCGGGCGCTATTTGCCCGTGGAGATTTGCATACGGATATGCCTTCCGTTCGTTGTGTGGGATACCGCCAGATGTGGTCGTATCTTGAAGGTGAGATTTCATACGATGAAATGGTTTATCGAGGTGTTTGCGCCACGAGGCAGTTAGCGAAGCGCCAGATCACCTGGTTGCGCGGTTGGGAGGGCGTTCACTGGTTAGACAGTGAAAAGCCGCAACAGGCGTTAAACGAAGTGATTGAGGTTGTTGGTGATATCGCTGACTGAATGTGTACAATTGAGACGTATCGTGCGCAATTTTTCAGAATCGCAAGGTTCTAAGTACAAAACAAGCATATAAGGAAAAGATAGAATGGCTAAGGGGCAATCTTTACAAGATCCGTTCCTGAACGCATTGCGTCGGGAACGTGTTCCAGTTTCTATTTATTTGGTGAATGGTATTAAGCTGCAAGGTCAGATTGAGTCTTTCGATCAGTTCGTGATTCTGTTGAAAAACACGGTCAGTCAGATGGTCTACAAGCACGCTATTTCTACTGTTGTTCCGTCCCGTCCGGTATCTCATCACAGCAATAACGCTGGCGGCGGCACAGGTAGTAACTACCATCATGGCAGCAACGCGCAGGGTTCTTCAACGCCTGCGCAGGACAGCGACGAGACCGAATAAGGTTTCGCACTGTTATCCACACGGGGAGCCAGGGATCCTGCGTTCCCCGCTGATCTTTTTAGAGAGGTTTACGCTTGTTTGACCGTTATGATGCCGGTGAGCAGGCGGTGCTGGTACACATCTATTTTTCGCAAGACAAAGATATGGAAGACCTCCAGGAGTTTGAATCTCTGGTCTCTTCTGCCGGTGTCGAAGCAATGCAGGTGATTACCGGTAGCCGTAAAGCGCCGCACCCAAAGTATTTTGTTGGTGAAGGTAAAGCAGTCGAAATTGCGGATGCCGTAAAAGCAACCGGCGCGTCAGTCGTGTTGTTTGATCATGCGCTGTCTCCAGCCCAGGAGCGCAACCTGGAAGCCCTTTGCGAATGCCGTGTTATCGATCGCACGGGATTGATTTTAGATATTTTTGCTCAGCGTGCGCGTACCCACGAAGGTAAGCTGCAGGTTGAACTGGCGCAGTTGCGCCATCTGGCAACGCGTCTTGTGCGTGGCTGGACACACCTTGAAAGACAAAAAGGCGGGATTGGTTTGCGCGGCCCGGGTGAAACCCAGCTCGAAACCGACCGTCGTTTGCTGCGTGGCCGTATTACCCAGATCCTCTCACGTCTGGAAAGAGTTGAGAAACAGCGTGAGCAGGGACGTCGGGCGCGAACGAAAGCCGATATCCCGACGGTGTCGCTGGTGGGGTATACCAACGCCGGTAAATCCACCCTGTTTAACCAGATCACCGAGGCCCAGGTTTATGCCGCTGACCAGCTGTTTGCGACCCTGGACCCGACGCTGCGCCGTATTGACGTTGCTGACGTCGGTGAGACGGTGCTGGCGGATACCGTAGGGTTTATCCGTCATTTGCCGCATGACCTGGTGGCGGCGTTTAAAGCAACGTTGCAGGAGACGCGTCAGGCGACCCTGCTGCTGCACGTGATTGATGCGGCAGACGTGCGCGTTCAGGAGAACATCGACGCGGTGAACGTGGTGCTCGAAGAGATCGACGCCCACGAAATCCCAACGCTGTTGGTGATGAACAAGATCGATATGCTGGACGATTTCGAACCGCGTATCGACAGAGATGAAGAGAACAAACCGATTCGGGTCTGGCTTTCTGCCCAGACCGGTATCGGTGTGCCACTGCTTTTCCAGGCTTTGACAGAACGTCTTTCCGGTGAGGTCGCCCAGCACACGCTGCGATTGCCGCCACAGGAAGGCAGGCTGCGCAGCCGGTTTTATCAGCTTCAGGCGATAGAAAAAGAGTGGATGGAGGATGACGGCAGCGTGGGGATGCAGGTGCGTATGCCGATCGTTGACTGGCGTCGCCTCTGTAAACAAGAACCTGCGCTGGCGGACTATATCGTCTGATCAGAAAGGGGAAGCCTGAATAATTCGCCCTTGCATAACAAATATGGAGCATATACATGGCGTGGAATCAGCCCGGTAATAACGGACAAGACCGCGACCCGTGGGGAAGCAGCAATAATCAAGGCGGCAACTCTGGGGGAAATGGCAACAAAGGTGGTCGCGAGCAGGGGCCGCCGGATCTGGATGATATCTTCCGCAAGCTGAGCAAAAAGCTCGGTGGCCTTGGCGGAGGAAAAGGTTCTGGCTCGGGTGGTAATTCCACTCAGAGTCCGCGCCCGCCAATGGGTGGCCGCGTAGTGGGCATTGTGGCCGCTGCGGTGGTAATCATCTGGGCAGCTAGCGGGTTCTACACCATTAAAGAAGCAGAACGCGGCGTGGTCACTCGTTTCGGTAAGTTCAGCCATCTGGTTGAACCGGGCCTGAACTGGAAACCGACCTTCGTTGACAACGTCACCGCGGTTAACGTGGAGTCCGTCCGTGAACTGGCGGCATCTGGCGTGATGCTGACCTCTGACGAGAACGTCGTTCGCGTTGAGATGAACGTGCAGTACCGCGTAACCGATCCTGAGCGTTATCTGTTTAGCGTGACCAGCGCTGATGACAGCCTGCGTCAGGCGACCGACAGCGCCCTGCGTGGCGTGATCGGCAAGTACACCATGGACCGTATTCTGACCGAAGGTCGTACCGTTATTCGTAGCGATACCCAGCGCGAGCTGGAAGAGACCATTCGTCCATACAACATGGGTATCACCCTGCTGGACGTCAACTTCCAGGCGGCGCGTCCGCCGGAAGAGGTGAAAGCCGCATTTGACGATGCGATTGCTGCACGTGAAAACGAACAGCAGTACATCCGTGAAGCTGAAGCGTACACCAACGAGGTTCAGCCGCGTGCTAACGGTCAGGCGCAGCGTATTCTGGAAGAAGCACGCGCGTATAAGACGCAGACCATCCTGGAAGCACAGGGTGAAGTGGCTCGCTTCGCGAAGATCCTGCCGGAGTATAAAGCGGCACCGGAAATTACCCGCGAGCGTCTGTATATCGAGACCATGGAAAAAGTGCTGAGCCACACCCGCAAAGTGTTGGTTAACGACAGCAAAGGCGGAAACCTGATGGTCCTGCCGCTGGATCAGATGCTGAAAGGCGGTTCTGCACCGGCTGCGAAAGACACCAGCGGTGCGAATAACCTGCTGCGTCTGCCACCAGCCTCTTCAGGCAGCGCCAGCGCGAACACAACGCCTTCTTCGAACGATGGTGACATTATGGACCAACGCCGTGCTAACGCGCAGCGTAACGACTACCAGCGTCAGGGGGAATAAGGATGCGTAAGTCAGTTATTGCGATCATCGTCATCGTACTGGTCGTGCTGTATACCTCGATCTTTGTGGTGAAAGAAGGCGAGCGTGGGATCAAATTCCAGTTCAGCAGCGTCGTGCGTGATGGTGACAAACGCCCGGTGATTTACGAACCGGGTCTGCACTTCAAGGTGCCTTTCATTCAGTCAGTGAAAACGCTTGATGCGCGTATCCAGACCATGGATAACCAGGCCGACCGTTTCGTGACCAAAGAGAAGAAAGACCTGATCGTTGATTCCTACATCAAATGGCGTATCAGCGACTTCAGCCGTTACTTCCTGGCAACGGGCGGTGGCGATGTTTCTCAGGCAGAAGTGCTGCTGAAACGTAAGTTCTCTGACCGTCTGCGTTCTGAGATCGGTCGTCTGGATGTGAAAGACATCGTGACCGACTCCCGTGGCCGTCTGACGCTGGAAGTACGTGATGCGCTGAACTCCGGTACAGCGGGCACGGAAGACGAAGTGGAAACGCCAGCAGCGGATGACGCGATTGCTAAAGCCGCTGAACGCGTTCAGGCTGAAACCAACGGTAAAGTGCCGGTGATCAACCCGAACAGTATGGCCGCGCTGGGTATCGAAGTCGTTGACGTGCGTATCAAGCAAATCAACCTGCCAGCGGAAGTGTCCGAGGCGATCTACAACCGTATGCGCGCCGAGCGTGAAGCGGTAGCCCGTCGTCACCGTTCACAGGGTCAGGAAGAGGCTGAGAAGCTGCGTGCCGCTGCGGACTACGAAGTGACCAAGACGCTCGCAGAGTCTGAACGTCAGGGTCGTATCCTGCGCGGTGAAGGCGATGCCGAAGCGGCGAAGCTGTTTGCTGATGCCTTCAGTCAGGATCCAGACTTCTATGCCTTTATCCGTAGCCTGCGTGCTTACGAGAATAGCTTCCAGAGCAACCAGGATGTGATGGTGCTCAGCCCGGACAGCGATTTCTTCCGTTATATGAAGACGCCGACTAACGCAACGCGATAAACTCAGGTCCGTTTGAGTATTCAAACCACCGCTCTCAACGGAGCGGTGGTTTTCTTTTATAAGGACTAAAAATGAATTCAACGATCTGGCTCGCGCTGGCCCTGGTTTTGGTGCTTGAAGGTCTTGGACCGATGCTTTATCCGCGCGCCTGGCGTCGAATGATCGCGACGATGAGCCAACTGCCGGATAATATTTTGCGTCGTTTTGGCGGCGGTCTTGTGGTTGCGGGTATCGTTATCTACTACATGTTGAAGAAAACGATTGGCTGATCAAAAAGTAGGCGCAATCGGCGTATTTTGAGGTCAAAAAGTGCTGTATATCTGAAAAAGCGATGGTAGAATCCATTTTTAAGCAAACGGTGATTTTGAAAAAAATGGGTAACAACGTCGTCGTACTGGGCACTCAATGGGGTGACGAAGGTAAAGGGAAGATTGTTGATCTTCTGACTGAACGGGCTAAATATGTTGTACGCTACCAGGGCGGTCACAACGCAGGCCATACTCTCGTAATCAACGGTGAAAAAACCGTCCTCCATCTTATTCCATCAGGCATTCTTCGCGAAAACGTCACCAGCATCATCGGTAACGGCGTTGTGCTGTCTCCTGCTGCGCTGATGAAAGAGATGAAAGGTCTGGAAGACCGTGGTATCCCTGTTCGTGAGCGTCTGCTGCTCTCTGAAGCCTGCCCGCTGATCCTGGATTATCATGTGGCGCTGGACGTTGCGCGTGAAAAAGCGCGTGGCGCGAAAGCGATCGGTACCACCGGTCGTGGTATCGGCCCGGCTTACGAAGATAAAGTTGCACGTCGCGGTCTGCGCGTGGGCGATCTCTTCGACAAAGCGACCTTCGCTGAAAAACTGAAAGAAGTGATGGAATATCACAACTTCCAGCTGGTGAATTTCTACAAAGCTGACGCTGTTGACTACCAGAAAGTGCTGGATGACGTCATGGCGGTGGCTGATATTCTGACCGGTATGGTTGTGGATGTGTCCGATCTGCTGGACCAGGCGCGCAAGCGTGGCGATTTCGTCATGTTCGAAGGTGCGCAGGGTACGCTGCTGGACATCGACCACGGTACCTATCCGTACGTAACTTCCTCTAACACCACCGCGGGTGGCGTGGCAACCGGCTCTGGCCTGGGTCCACGCTATGTGGATTACGTTCTGGGTATCATCAAAGCGTACTCCACTCGCGTGGGTGCCGGTCCATTCCCGACCGAGCTGTTTGATGAAACCGGCGAGTTCCTGTGCAAGCAGGGTAACGAGTTTGGCGCGACCACCGGTCGTCGTCGTCGTACCGGCTGGCTGGATGCGGTCGCAGTGCGTCGTGCAGTGCAGATCAACTCCCTGTCTGGCTTCTGCCTGACCAAGCTCGACGTACTGGACGGCCTGAAAGAAGTGAAAATCTGCGTTGGCTACCGTATGCCAGATGGCCGCGAAGTGACCACCACTCCGCTGGCTGCTGACGACTGGGAAGGCATCGAGCCAATCTACGAAACCATGCCGGGCTGGTCTGAGACCACTTTCGGTGTGAAAGAGCGTAGCGGCCTGCCGCAGGCGGCGCTGGATTACATCAAGCGCATTGAAGAACTGACCGAAGTGCCGATCGATATTATTTCTACCGGCCCGGATCGTACTGAAACGATGATCCTGCGCGACCCGTTCGACGCATAATCTTCGTGACTGCTGGCCTGCGGGGAGACCCGTAGGCCGGATAAGCGTAGCGCCATCCGGCGACCGCTCCTGGATCTCCGCTTTTTCGCCCCGTCTGTCAAATAAATTAGCCCCTAACTATCTGGCTGGTTTATCATCATTAATGAATATCTCTGCGGTTTCACCGCGTTTTCCCTTTTTCCCTGAGGTTGATGTGCAGTTAACGAGTTTCACCGATTACGGCTTACGCGCCCTGATTTACATGGCGTCGTTACCCGATGGAAAGATGACCAGCATCTCTGAGGTAACAGAGGTCTATGGTGTATCCCGTAATCATATGGTCAAAATAATCAATCAACTTAGCCGTGCCGGATACGTTGCTGCCGTCCGCGGGAAGAATGGTGGGATCCGTCTCGGTAAACCGGCACAGAGTATTCGCGTTGGGGATGTGGTACGTGAACTGGAGCCGTTGTCTCTGGTGAACTGCAGCAGCGAGTTCTGCCACATTACCCCCGCTTGCCGCCTGAAACAGGCGCTTTCTAAGGCCGTGCAAAGTTTTCTCATGGAGCTGGATAACTACACGCTGGCCGATTTGGTTGAAGAGAATCAACCGCTTTATAAATTATTGCTGGTGGAATGAAGAAAATTTCCACCGGAGCTGACAACGGAGGAACCGACATGTCACATGATCCTTTCCAGGAACGCGAAGCCGAAAAATACGCGAATCCTATCCCTAGCCGCGAGTTCATCATTGAACACTTAACAAAACGCGAAAAACCCGCCAATCGTGAAGAACTTGCCGTTGAATTAAACATTGAAGGTGAAGAGCAAATTGAAGCCCTTCGCCGCCGCCTGCGCGCGATGGAGCGTGACGGGCAACTGGTCTTTACCCGCCGTCAGTGCTACGCGCTGCCAGAACGCCTCGATCTGCTGAAAGGGACCGTCATTGGTCACCGCGATGGCTTCGGCTTCCTGCGCGTGGAAGGCCGCAAAGACGATCTATACCTCTCATCTGAGCAGATGAAGATGTGTATCCACGGCGATCAGATCCTGGCGCAACCGCTGGGCGCGGACCGTAAAGGCCGCCGCGAAGCGCGCGTGGTGCGTGTGCTGGTGCCAAAAACCAGCCAGATTGTTGGCCGCTACTTTACCGACGCTGGCGTGGGCTTTGTGGTACCGGACGATAGCCGCCTGAGCTTCGACATTCTGATCCCACCTGAAGAGGTAATGGGCGCACGCATGGGCTTTGTGGTGGTGGTAGAACTCACCCAGCGCCCAACCCGTCGCACCAAAGCCGTAGGTAAAATCGTCGAAGTGTTGGGCGATAACATGGGCACCACGATGGCCGTTGATATGGCGCTGCGTACTCATGAGATCCCTTACGTCTGGCCGAAAGCGGTTGAAGATCAGATCGAAAGCCTGCGCGAAGAAGTGCCGGAAGAGTCTAAGGTGGGCCGCGTAGATCTGCGCTCCCTGCCGCTGGTCACTATTGATGGCGAAGACGCCCGCGACTTTGATGATGCCGTTTACTGTGAGAAAAAACGCGGTGGCGGCTGGCGTCTGTGGGTTGCTATCGCTGACGTAAGCTATTATGTCCGTCCGCATACGCCGCTGGATAACGAAGCGCGCAGCCGCGGTACGTCGGTCTACTTCCCGTCTCAGGTTGTGCCGATGCTGCCGGAAGTGCTCTCTAACGGTCTGTGCTCCCTGAACCCGCAGGTTGACCGTCTTTGCATGGTCTGCGAGATGACCATCTCTACCAAAGGGCGCTTAACCGGCTTCAAATTCTACGAAGCGGTGATGAGCTCGCATGCGCGTCTGACCTATACCAAGGTCTGGCATATGCTGCAGGGCGACCAGGAGCTGCGCGAGCAGTACGCGCCGCTGGTCAAACACATCGAAGAGCTGCATAACCTCTACAAAACGCTGGAACAGGCGCGCGAAGAGCGCGGCGGGATCTCGTTTGAGAGCGAAGAAGCGAAATTCATCTTCAACGCCGAACGCCGCATTGAGCGTATTGAGCAGACTCAGCGTAACGACGCCCACAAGCTGATCGAAGAGTGTATGATCCTGGCGAACATCTCGGCGGCACGTTTCGTTGAGAAAGCCAAAGAGCCAGCGCTGTTCCGTATTCACGATAAGCCGACCACGGAAGCCATTACCTCATTCCGTTCTGTGCTGGCTGAACTGGGCCTGGAGCTGCCGGGTGGCAACAAGCCAGAGCCGCGCGATTACGCCGAGCTGCTGGAATCCATCGGCGATCGTCCTGATGCAGAAATGCTGCAGACCATGCTGCTGCGCTCCATGAAGCAGGCGATCTACGATCCGGAAAACCGCGGCCACTTCGGTCTGGCGCTGCAGTCTTACGCCCACTTCACGTCGCCGATCCGTCGTTATCCTGACCTTTCCCTGCACCGTGCGATCAAGTATCTGCTGGCGCAGGAGCAGGGCCACAAAGGGAACACCACCGAAACCGGCGGCTACCACTATTCGATGGAAGAGATGCTGCAGCTGGGCCAGCACTGCTCCATGGCCGAACGTCGTGCCGATGAAGCAACACGTGACGTGGCGGACTGGCTGAAGTGTGACTTTATGCTCGATCAGGTGGGTAACGTCTTTAAAGGCGTGATTGCCAGCGTGACCGGCTTTGGTTTCTTCGTTCGTCTGGACGAGCTGTTCATCGACGGTCTGGTGCACGTCTCCAGCCTGGATAACGACTACTACCGCTTTGATCAGGTCGGACAACGCCTGATTGGCGAGTCTGGCGGCCAGACATACCGTCTGGGCGACCGTGTGGAAGTGAAGGTCGAAGCCGTGAATATGGACGACCGTAAAATCGACTTCAGCCTGATCTCCAGCGAGCGCGCGCCGCGTAACGTCGGCAAAACCGAGCGTGAGAAAGCGAAAAAAGGCGGTAACGGTAAACCGGGCGGCGGTAAACGTCGTCAGGCGGGCAAGAAGGTAAACTTCGAGCCAGACAGCGCGTTCCGCGGCGAGAAGAAACAGAAGCCGAAGGCGGCGAAGAAAGAAGCTCGCTCAGCGAAAAAACCGTCCGCTAAAACGCAGAAAATAGCTGCCGCGACCAAAGCGAAGCGTGCGGCCAAGAAAAAGCAGGCGGAGTAAATTCTCCCCTCACCCTGACCCTCTCCCCTACGGGGGGGAGGGGAAATACTTATTACGAGAACCATCAATGAGTGAAATGATTTACGGCATCCACGCGGTGCAGGCCCTTCTCGAGCGCGCACCGGAGCGTTTTCAGGAAGTCTTTATTCTGAAAGGGCGTGAAGATAAGCGTCTGATGCCGCTGATCCACGCGCTGGAAGCGCAGGGCGTGGTGATCCAGCTGGCAAACCGTCAGTTCCTGGATGAGAAAAGTGAAGGTGCGGTACACCAGGGCATTATTGCCCGCGTGAAGCCGGGCCGTCAGTATCAGGAAAACGATCTGCCGGATCTGATTGCCGAGCTGGAAAACCCGTTTTTCCTGATCCTCGATGGCGTTACCGATCCGCACAACCTCGGCGCCTGCCTGCGTAGCGCCGATGCGGCGGGCGTACACGCGGTGATTGTGCCGAAAGATCGCTCCGCGCAGCTGAACGCGACGGCGAAGAAAGTGGCCTGCGGCGCGGCGGAAAACGTTCCGCTGATCCGCGTGACCAACCTGGCGCGTACCATGCGTCTGCTGCAGGAAGAGAACATCTGGATCGTCGGTACCGCCGGTGAAGCGGATCATACGCTGTACCAGAGCAAAATGACCGGCCGTCTGGCGCTGGTGATGGGGGCGGAAGGCGAAGGTATGCGTCGTCTGACGCGCGAGCACTGTGACGAGCTTATCAGCATCCCGATGGCGGGCAGCGTGTCGTCCCTGAATGTGTCCGTTGCGACGGGTATCTGCCTGTTTGAAGCGGTGCGTCAGCGTAGCTGATTTTCCGGAAAAAGCCATCCAGATTTGGATGGCTTTTTTTTCATCTTAAACAAGTATGATAAATAGTGGAAAATGATATTCATTTTATTTATTTTTAACTAACTAATATATGGGAAATATATGGCATGGACTCGCAGTTGCTTTGCTAAAGCACTACAAACTCTTCCTGAATTAAATATAAATACTGAATATAACGAACAATCATTAATGGTCAAAATGAATGATTTTGGTGATTTGTCGCTCAGTGTTCTATTCACTTCCCGCCAAATTATTATAGAAACCGTTATTTGTTCTGTTGGTAGTATTCTGGATCCAGGATGAATTTAATATTTTCTTATTACGTAATCAAAAAATCCTTCCTTTGTCTTCTGTGGGAATTTCTCGCGTTCAGTATGAAGAATATTACGTCGCATTTGGCGCCCTCTCGCTTAATTCATCGTTGGATGATGTGGTTCCTGGAGATGACTTACGCTTGCGGATAACGCGCTGGATCTCGCTGAAATAACTGAGAATACACTTACGAATAACAAGGAACGCTATTTTATGGGAATTTTGAAAAGCCTGTTTACTCTCGGCAAGTCTGTGCTTTCGCAAGCGGAAGAGTCAATCGAAGAAGCGCAGGGGTGCGGATGCTGGAGCAACATATTCGCGATGCGAAAGGTGAACTGGATAAAGCCGGGAAAATCACGGGTTGACTTGCTGGCGCGCGTGAAGTTGAGCAACGATAAATTAAACGATCTGCGCGAGCGCAAAGGCCAGTCTGGAAAACCGGGCACTTGAGGCGCTGGTAAAAAATGCTAATCCGTCTCTGATTAACGAAGTTGCGGAAGAGATTGCTCGTCTGGAGAATGTCATAACCGCCGAGGGAGCAAGTGCTTACTAACCTTGAAATCTCTCGTGATGGCGTTGAAAAAAAGCGGTTAATGCCACCGCGCGGCGCGGTGCGCAGTTTGAACAGCAGCTCGAGATGGTAAAGGCAACGGAAGCGATGCAGCGTGCCCAACAGGCCGTAACCACATCGACTGTCGGCGCGTCTTCCAGTGTCTCTACGGCGGCGGAGTCGCTCAAGCGTTTGCAAACACGCCAGACAGAGCGTCAGGCCCACGGATGCGGCCGCACAGCTTGAAAAGTTGCAGATGGGCGTGACCTTGACGAAAAACTGGCAGAGGGCAGGCATTGGCGCAACTAATAAAGCTCTGCTCAGGATGTTCTGGCGCGACTGCAACGGCAGCAAGGCAAGTAATGCTGTTCACTTGGATGCCAACGGAATCTCTCAAGACTGACCTGGCCTGCTTGATTGGGCTATTTGTAGGGCAGTACCTGTTTTGTTACTGGTGCTGAGTACTGGGCGAAGAAAGATGCTGGTTGGTCGCCTGAGCGATTTTATCTATTACTGCTCGGTCGTGGGTTCTACGCTGGGGTTTGGCGACCTTAGTCCGCAAACAGCAGAAGGGCGGTTTTTTTACAGCTCTATAGCGAATCCCAGTCAACGTTGGATTATTCCGGCGCATTAATGGGTAAAGGTTATTGGCATGGTACAAGGACTGTTAGCAAAAGGAATGATGGGGATGGGGGATTATCGTCATTTGCGCAATCCATACTGGTGGTTGGCTGGCGCGGCCACCAGACGGAAAAAATGATATCGCTGCTGTTGTATGACACCCGGCGTGCTTTCGAGCGGGTGCTCCTGTGTGGAATCCGGATGATATTCAACATCCTTTGCGGGGAATCACTGGGTTGATTTCATTCGTATTCGTAATTTTAATGACGCACATGAAGCATGCTCGTATGGGGTTATGCACGTGCCAGGCGCTATCATCTTTGCCCGTACGGATGAAGCTTACGTTTACCATCGCACTTTCGCTGGCTGATTCGATCCTGATCAGTGCCATGTTGTTGCTTATATGGAAGATGAGCGTTACGCAAGGATTGCTTGAGGTGCATTGTCCGCGCATTGAAATTGTACGCAATCTCTCTGCTGAACAAATTTCTCGATCCATTCAGGATCTTGGGTTCTTCCCAGTCGGTTTGCATCCATTATGAATCCTATGCTGGGCGACACGGGTTTTGCCGTACCGATTCCGGAAGAGGTGACTTCAATTCGTTATGGTTTTGTAGGCCGGGTAAGGCGAAGCCGCCACCCGGCAAAACAACCTCACTCCTCCAGCGACCGTAAATGGTCATCCTTTCTCAGCGTCATCAGCGCAAAGATACTCACTACCGCCGTCGCCATCACGTAATACGCCGGAATATCCAGGTTGCCCGTCTGCTTAATCAGCCCGGTAATGATTAACCCTGCACATCCCGAGAAAATCGCGTTCGACAAAGAGTAGGCCAGCCCCAGCCCCGTATAGCGCACGCGCGTCGGGAACATCTCAGATAGCATTGCCGGGCCTGGTCCTGCCAGCATCCCGACCAGACCGCCCGCAATCAACACCACAACAGCCTTCACCGCCAGCGTACTCGAATCTGCCTGCAGGATTTTCAGCAGCGGCAGGGCGAGGATCAGCAAAAGCGCGGTGGCGATAATCATCACCGTGCGGCGCCCGATCCGGTCGCTCAGGATCCCCGAAGGAATAATCGTCAGCGCAAACCCAATATTCGAAATCACCGCTATCAGCAGCGCCTGGTTAAACCCGGTGTGCAGCGCCGACTGCAGATAGGTCGGCATAATCACCAGGTAGGTATACCCCGCAGCAGACCAGACCATCACGCGGCCAATCCCCATCACGATGGCCCGGAGCGTGGCGGCAGTATCCGCCTGAGCGACAGCCGGTTTATCCTGCTGCTGCACAAAACTGGGTGTCTCCTCCATGCTGACTCGAAGCCACAGCGCAACGACGCCCATAGGCAGCGCCAGGAAGAACGGAATGCGCCAGCCCCAGTCGTGGAGGGCTTCCGGCGTGAGGAGGGCGGAGAGCAGCGCCACGATGCCTGCCCCCGCCAGCAGCCCCAGCGCCACGGTAAAGGACTGCCACGCGCCATAGAGTCCACGCTTGCCGCGCGGGGCGAACTCCGTCATCAGCGAGACCGCACCGCCGTACTCGCCCCCCGCGAACAGCCCCTGCAGGATGCGAAGCAGTGTAATAATGAGCGGGGCGGCAATCCCGATGCTGGCGTAGACCGGCACAATGCCGATGGCGGCGGTAGCGAGCGTCATCAGCACCAGCACAATGATTAGCGTCGGTTTACGGCCAATCCGGTCGCCGATGCGGCCAAACACCACCGCACCCAGCGGGCGGAAGAAGAAGGCGATGGCAAACGAGGCGTAGGTGAGGATCAGGCTGGTAAGCCCCGCTTCTCCTTCAAGCTGGAAGAAGTTTTTCGCAATAACGGTCGCCAGAAAACCGTAGACCGCAAACTCATACCACTCGATAAAGTTACCAATGGAGCCTGCAATTAATGCACGCTTGTGCGCGTCCCGTTGCATAACGATCCTCACTGAAAGGGGTAAGAATAAATTATTCAACAAAAGCGAAGTGATGAAATAGTTTATTCTTATGTTATGTGAGCTATTTCACGAATGATATCAGCGGGATCGTGAACGTGTGATTCCCCTCCCATGCAGCGTGCGCGCGGTCTGTCCATACTTATCGTCATTGCCACTGAAGGAGGGAGACAGCATGCACTGGCAGACCCACACCGTTTTCAATCAACCGGCACCGCTTTCCAACAGCAACCTTTTTCTCTCGGACTGCGCCCTGCGCGATGCGGTTACGCGTGAAGGCGCCGAGTGGGATATTGATTTGCTAGCCAGTATCGGGCAGCAATTAGGTACCGCGGAGTCGCTGGAGCTTGGCAGGCTGGCAAACGTCAACCCGCCCGAGCTGTTACGCTATGACGCCACGGGGGAGCGGCTGGACGACGTGCGTTTTCATCCGGCCTGGCATCTGCTGATGCAGGGGCTTTGCGCCAACCGCGTGCATAACCTGGCGTGGGAAGAGGAGGCGCGTAAAGGATCGTTTGTCGCTCGGGCCGCGCGCTTTGTGCTTCATGCTCAGGTTGAGGCGGGCACGCTTTGCCCGGTCACCATGACGTTCGCCGCCACGTCGCTGCTGCAGCAGGCGCTCCCCAAAATATTTCATGACTGGCTCACGCCGCTGCTCAGCGATCGCTACGATCCGCATCTGGCCCCCGGCGCGCAAAAGCGCGGCCTGCTGATCGGTATGGGGATGACGGAAAAGCAGGGCGGCTCAGACGTGCTCAGCAATACCACCAAAGCGGAAAAATGCAGCGACGGCAGCTACCGGCTGGTGGGGCATAAATGGTTTTTCTCCGTGCCGCAAAGCGATGCACATCTGGTGCTGGCCCAGGCTAAGGGCGGGCTATCCTGCTTTTTTGTGCCGCGCTTTTTGCCCGACGGACAACGCAACGCCGTCCGCCTGGAACGCCTCAAGGACAAGCTCGGGAACCGCTCCAACGCCAGCAGCGAGGCGGAATTCCTCGATGCCTCCGGCTGGTTGTTGGGGGAAGAAGGTGAAGGGGTACGGCAGATACTCAAAATGGGCGGTCTGACGCGCTTCGACTGCGCGCTGGGCAGCCACGGACTCATGCGTCGGGCGCTGTCGGTGGCGCTTTATCATGCCCATCAGCGGCAAACCTTCGGTAAAAATCTTATCGACCAGCCGATAATGCGTGAGGTGTTAAGCCGGATGGCGCTGGTGCTGGAGGGGCACACGGCGCTGCTGTTCCGCCTGGCCCGGGCGTGGGACAATCGTGCCGATCCGCGAGAAGCTGCCTGGGCGCGGCTCTTCACTCCGGCGGCGAAATTTAGCGTGTGTAAAGCGGGCATCCCATTTGTCGCTGAGGCGATGGAGGTGCTGGGTGGGATCGGATATTGCGAAGAGAGCGAACTTCCCCGCCTGTATCGCGAGATGCCCGTAAACAGCATCTGGGAAGGATCGGGCAATATCATGTCCCTGGACGTGCTGCGCGTGCTGGCGAAGCAGCCGGGGATCCACGATCTGCTTGCTGACGAGTTTGCGCAGGTAAAAGGGCAGGACAGACACTTCGACCGCAGCTGGCGCCAGCTGCAGCAAAAACTGCGTAAGCCGCAGGAGGCACAGGGCCGGGAGATTGCTCAACAGCTCTTTTTACTGGGTGCCGGAAGCCAGATGCTGCGACACGCTTCACCGCCCGTGGCGCAGGCGTGGTGCCGCATGATGCTGGACACCCGTGGCGGAACGCTAATGAGCGAGCAGGTGAAAAATGACCTGCTGCTGCGCGCCACGGGCAGAGTCGGTTAGCCTTTTAGCTGGAACAGGCTGACCAGTTGGGTGAGGTGTAAGCCTTTCTCGCGCAGCGTGTGTGCGGTCTGCTCGCTGCGCGAGACGCGGTCGGCGTTGATGTGCGACGCTTCGCCAATGTGCGTCATGGCAAGATTCACCTGCCCAATCCCCGCGGATTGTTCGCGGGAAGCGTGGTTGATCTCGGTAACCAGCTGGCTGATGTTATCGATATGAACAATGATGGCGTCCATAGCCAGACGCGTCTTTTCTGACAGCGCGTGGCCTTCGCTTACCTTGTTCAGCGTATCGCCAATCAGGTGTTCAATCTCCTTCACCGCGTTGGCACTGCGTGCAGCCAGGGCGCGAACCTCCTGCGCCACCACGGCGAAGCCTTTGCCATGTTCGCCCGCGCGAGCCGCTTCGACCGCCGCATTCAGCGCCAGAATGTTAGTCTGGAACGCGATGGACTCAATCACGCGGGTAATGTCCTCAATGCGTTTAGAGGCATCGCGGATATCGTCCATGGTCGACACCGCGTGGGTGACCGTTTCGCCGCCCTGATGAACTGCGAGCGAGGTTTCACCCACCAGCTGCTGCGTTTGCTCCATGTTGGCGGCATTTTGCTGCACGGTGGCGGCCAGCTGCTCCATGCTGGCGGAAGTCTCTTCCACGCTGCTGGCCTGCTTGTTGATCTGCTCCGAGATTTCTCCGGTGTCGGAAGCCAGCGCATTGGTGCCCAAATGGATCTCGCCCGCGGCCTCACGCACCTGCAGGACAATTTTTTGCAGCCCATCGCCAATACCGTTGATGGCATCAACCAGCTGGCCGACCTCATCCTGACGCGTTACGGGCAGGCTGGCGCGCAGATCGCCTGCGGCATACTGGCGGGCCAGCTCGATCACGTTACGCAGCGGGCGGGTCAGCATCCGGCGAATGAGCATCACAAACAGGCCCGCGAAGAGCACGGAAATCACCACGCCCGCCAGCAGGAACCGGTCACGCATGGCGTTAACGCTTGCGAGAAGGACCGATTTATCCACTTCACCCACGATGGTCCAGTTCCAGCCCGGCAGCGGCGTATAGGCCATTTTCAGCGTGCGGCCGTCGTCACTTACGCGCTCCAGCGTGCCGGAGGAATCGCTCAGCAGCTGCTGTTGGGTGGCGCTGTCCCACTTCGGCAGTTGCCCCTCTTCACTGCCGTGAAACAGGAACTGCCCGCGCGTTTTACCGTTGCTGCGATCCAGCACATAGAAGTGCCCGCTCTCGCCCAGCCGACGGTTGAGGATTTTCTCTCGCATAACGTTCCATGAGTGTGTGATATCTACCCCAACAAAGATGATCCCAATCACCTGGCCTTCACTATTCTTAACCGGCTGGTACTGGGTGATGTAGCGTTTACCAAACAGCAGTGCCAGGCCACGGTAAACCTCGCCCCTGGTGACGGCCGCAAACGCCGGGCTGGTGGTATCCAGAAGGGTTCCCATCGCCCGGTCGCCATTCTCCTTGCGCAGAGAGGTGGCAACGCGAATAAAGTCGTTACCGCTGCGAACGAACAGCGTGGAGATTGCGCCCGTACGATTGAGAAAGTCGTCAGAAAAAGCATTGTTTTCATGCAGTTCAGATTCACCGCCTTTCAGCAAAGGCACATTGAACCCGCTAATGGTACGGGTCTGACTCGTATCGACCGTAAATGGCTGAGGCAGGAAAGTGGTAAACAGTCGGGTATAGCTTTCGACCTCTTCGCTCAGACTGGTATTAAACATCTGCACCATATCGACCATGCCGGTGGACTGGTTATGCAAATCTTCAACGGCAAGATCTTCAAGCTGCTGGCTGGCTTTATGGCTGAGCAGAAAAGTGAAAAGCAGAAACAGAATGGCGACACTCATACCGGTCAGCAGCGATAGCTTAGTGCCCAGACCCGCACGGCGGAAAGAATTGATCATAAATTGCTCATCATTGAAAAGGTATGCCTGTTCAACGGCAGAGCAGCGATAACATTTATGCTATTAATGTAACAAAATGTTATTTGTTTGTTTTTGGATGGTTTTGAAAAAGATAAAAGATTTGCAAAAACGAAAAGCCACTAAAATTAAGTGGCTTTTATCAGGAGGGCTAAACATAGAGGATGGCTTGTACCCGCCAATGATCGACATGGTTATCTTCCTGCATCTGGATGATGCGGTACCAGGAAGCGCCTTGTTCATCGGCTTTTAATGCAACGACACGTTCAACGTCTTGCGGGCTCCCCGAAATGTTATTCACGGAGATTTGGCCTATTTCATTCAGGCCAGTCACGCAATCAGCACTGGCGAATTCAGCTGATTGTGCGGTTGTGCTCACAAGGCCTGCTGAGAGCAACAGTGTGGTCAAGGCAAGAGTTCGTTTCATCGTCAGCTCCATTTCACATGTCTCCGGTATCCGCCGGGCAATCCTTCGCAAATAAACTCACTTCCATTGGTGCAGGCATGGAGTTTATTGTGGACAGGAAAATGTCTATGGACGCAAAGCAGTGTAAATGTCGTTCAAACGATCGCCATTACTTACGGTACAAAATCGCCTGCGAGTACCACTGTCCCGTAATGATGGTTTCGTCGATCATAATGATGACGTAATAATCTGCTTTGGCGGCTGCGGCTTGTGCTTCAATAGAGGCTTCCGCGTCATCCGGGGAACCGCGAACCAACGCGGAGACAGTGCCCATTCGCTGTAATCCTTCAGTCTGATTACGACGAATTTCCTGTGGGTGATCGGCGACCGGCGGAGCGGGTTGCGGTGTCCCCTGCAGCGCGCTACAGCCACTGAGCAGAAACACAAACAATAAAGCAGCCAACCTGCGCATAACCATATCTCGTTTCCTGATAGCCATAGTGTAGTTGCCTGTAAATTTAGTTTTGGGGGAATGTTCCCGAAGTGTTATCTGAGGCGAAGATTTCGAATGAAAATATCCAGAAACCGTAATCCAGCTCTCAAACATTATGAATCATTCATCAGTACAGGACCGACAATGATTGAACTCGAAACGCGACGCCTTGGTGACCGCGAAATATTACATGCTTTCCCCACCGGAAAAAGTGAGCAGCCGCTGCCAGTTGTGGTTTTTTATCATGGGTTTACCTCGTCAAAACTGGTTTATAGCTATTTTGCCGTGGCGCTGGCGCAGGCTGGATTCCGCGTTGTTATGCCGGATGCTCCGGATCATGGCGCGCGATTTTCGGGCAACGAGCAGGCGCGGCTCGGCCAGTTCTGGCAAATCTTGCACGGTAGCCTGACGGAATTCGCAGGGCTGCGCGATGCGCTTTTTGAGGCCGGGCTGGTGGAGAACGATCGCCTGGCGGTTGCTGGGGCGTCAATGGGGGGGATGACGGCGCTGGGGATCATGACGCATCATCCGGAGGTGAAATCCGTCGCTTGTCTGATGGGGTCGGGCTACTTCACTTCGCTCTCGAAGACGCTGTTTCCCTCGCAGAACCCAGAATATATCGACGCGGCGCTGGCGGAGTGGGACGTCACCCATGCGTTACCGCACCTGGCCAATCGCCCGCTGCTGCTGTGGCATGGCGATGCGGATGATGTGGTTCCGCCTGACGGAACTTTCCGTTTACAGCAGGCGTTAAAGAATGAAGGGCTGGACGGCAATTTAACCTGCCTTTGGGAGGCGGGCGTTCGTCACCGTATTACGCCGACGGCGCTGGATGCCACGGTGAGCTTTTTCCGCCAGCACCTTTAAACCCGAAGAATTTTGACCCCTTGATCTTCCAGCTTCTGGAGGATCTCCGGGTTGGCATTTTTACCGGTGATCACCATGTCGATTTGCTCGGCACGGCTGAACAGCATGCCTGCGCGCTCGCCCACTTTGCTGCTGTCGACCAGCACAACAAGCTTGCCTACCACGTTAAGCATGTTTTGCTCCGCCATGGCGGTCAGCATATCGGTTTTATACAGGCCATCCGTGGTCAGGCCTTTACCGCTGGTGAACATCCAGTGTCCGGCGTAGAGGCTATTTTCACTGTCCTGTGGGCTGAGCGTAATGGACTGACTCTTATTGTACTGACCGCCCATGATCACTACGCTTTCATGCTCCTGGTCAATGAGATAGTTGGCCAGCGGCAAATAGTTAGTGATGATTTGCACCGGTTTGCCACACATCTCCCGCCCAAGTAAAAACGCCGTGGAGCCGCAGTTGATCACGACGCTTTCGCCAGGGTTGACCAGCTGTGATGCTGCTCTTGCAATCCGCACTTTTTCATCGTGGTTCTGCGCCTGATGAATGTTCATCGGCGTCCAGCGCGGACGCTGCTGGCTAATGGCTTCCGCACCGTTACGGACTTTTTTCAGTTTGCCACTTTCATCCAGCTTGTTGATGTCCCGTCGGGCGGTTGCCGGAGAAATGCCTAATCGTTCGATCACTTTCTCAACGGTGATAAACCCTGTTTGCGCCAGGAGTTCCAGTAAAATTTGATGTCGTTGCGCTTCCGTCATGAGCTATTCCGATAAGAATTGATTTGAAAAGATGATATTTGAAATAGCGTGAAATTACTAAAAGAAATATGACATCGCCAGACACAAGGTCTGGCGATTTGACTTCACAATCAGAGGAAGGACTTGAACGGCAGGTCAGGCTCAATGGTGAAGCAATCATCGAAACCACGTGGGTAGTGATATTCCAGATTATCTTTGTCCAGTGGCCAGGTGAACTTGCCACCGACCTGCCAGATGAATGGCTTGAAGCCATACTTCAGGCGGTCTTTTTTCATTTCCCACAGCACGCGGATTTCCTGCGGGTCTGCCTGGAAGTTTGACCAGATATCATGGTGGAACGGAATAACCACTTTGGTGTTCAGCGCTTCCGCCATGCGCAGCATATCGGCGCTGGTCATTTTGTCGGTGATGCCGCGCGGGTTCTCACCGTAGGAGCCCAGCGCCACGTCGATCTGATGCTCGTTACCGTGCTTCGCATAGTAGTTGGAGTAGTGGGAGTCACCGCTGTGGTACAGAGAACCGCCAGGGGTTTTAAACAGGTAGTTCACCGCACGTTCGTCCATACCATCTGGCAGCACGCCTGCTGCTTTCTGATCGGCAGGCAGGGTGATCAGTGCTGTACGGTCAAAGGCATCCAGCGCGTGGATTTCAATGTCTTTAATTTTTACTACATCGCCCGGTTTCATCACGATGCAGCGCTCTTTCGGCACGCCCCAACCGATCCACAGATCCACGCAGGTCTGCGGCCCAATGAACGGCACATCGTCCGCGCAGTTTTGCATCACCGCTGCAGCCACGTTCACGTCGATATGATCGTTATGATCGTGGGTCGAGAGGACGGCGTCGATCTGACGAATCGCAAACGGATCCAGCACAAACGGTGTGGTACGCAGGTTTGGCTGTAGTTTTTCCACGCCCGCCATGCGCTGCATCTGATGACCTTTTTTCATCAGCGGGTTGCCGTGGCTTTGTTTACCGGTGCCGCACCAGAAATCGACGCAGATATTGGCGCCACCCTCTGATTTCAGCCAGATACCGGTACAGCCCAGCCACCACATTGCAAACGTGCCAGGAGCAACCTGTTCCTGCTCGATCTCTTCATTCAGCCAGCTACCCCATTCCGGGAAGGTGCTCAGAATCCATGATTCACGGGTGATGGTGTTCACTTTACTCATCGTTTTGACTCCTGGTTTAATCAAAAGTAATCACAATGTGATTTGTTGTGATTGATGCTGGCATCATTTGACGCGTTTTGCAATGGTAAAAATGGTGAATTTTATCTGTTCGACTTCACGGATTATCCGCTTTTTACTTGTTAGACTATCCTGTATTAATCATTAATTGCATGAATTATAAAGATTAATTTATTTTTCATGTACGGTAGTGAAAATCATTACTAACACCATGGAAATAATTTGCGTGATACGTCACAAACAATCAAATCCAATCTTGTGGTGATTGTTTGTGATTACTAGAGTGATGGCACCAACCACACAGGGATTGCCCCTCGTGTTCTCATTTCTGGAGAGAGTTATGGAGATCCTCTACAACGTCTTTACCGTGTTCTTTAATCAGGTAATGACCAACGCCCCGCTGCTGCTGGGTATCGTGACGTGCCTGGGCTATATCCTGCTGCGAAAAAGCGTCAGCGTGATTATCAAAGGCACCATCAAAACCATTATTGGTTTTATGTTGCTGCAGGCGGGTTCAGGCATTCTGACCAGCACCTTCAAGCCGGTCGTCGCCAAAATGTCGGAAGTGTATGGCATTAACGGCGCTATCTCTGACACCTACGCCTCAATGATGGCAACCATCGACCGCATGGGTGATGCCTATAGCTGGGTGGGTTATGCGGTTCTGCTCGCCCTGGCGCTGAACATCATTTACGTTCTGCTGCGCCGCATTACCGGCATTCGCACCATCATGCTGACCGGCCACATCATGTTCCAGCAGGCGGGGCTGATTGCGGTTTCTTTCTATATCTTCGGCTACCCAATGTGGACCACGATTATCTGCACCGCGGTGCTGGTTTCGCTCTACTGGGGTATCACCTCCAACATGATGTACAAGCCAACCCAGGAAGTGACTGACGGCTGCGGCTTTTCCATCGGTCACCAGCAGCAGTTCGCCTCATGGATTGCCTATAAAGTTGCGCCGTACCTGGGCAAAAAAGAAGAGAGCGTTGAAGACCTTAAGCTGCCGGGCTGGCTGAATATCTTCCACGACAACATCGTTTCAACGGCGATTGTGATGACCATCTTCTTCGGTGCCATTTTGCTCTCCTTCGGCATTGACGTTGTTCAGGCGATGGCGGGTAAAACCCACTGGACGGTCTATATCCTGCAGACCGGCTTCTCCTTCGCGGTGGCCATTTTCATCATCACTCAGGGCGTGCGTATGTTCGTCGCCGAGCTGTCGGAAGCCTTCAACGGTATTTCCCAACGCCTGATCCCCGGTGCGGTGCTGGCGATTGACTGTGCTGCTATCTATAGCTTTGCGCCAAATGCGGTGGTCTGGGGCTTTATGTGGGGCACCATCGGCCAGCTGATTGCAGTAGGCATTCTGGTCGGCTGTGGCTCGTCAATCCTGATTATTCCTGGCTTTATCCCGATGTTCTTCTCCAACGCCACCATCGGCGTCTTCGCTAACCACTTCGGCGGCTGGCGCGCAGCGCTCAAGATCTGCCTGGTCATGGGCATGGTTGAAATCTTCGGTTGCGTGTGGGCGGTCAAGCTCACCGGTATGAGCGCCTGGATGGGCATGGCGGACTGGTCAATTCTGGCCCCGCCGATGATGCAGGGCTTTGCTTCCATCGGACTGGTCTTTATGGCCGTCATCATTCTGATTGCCCTGGCTTATATGTTCTTCGCTGGCCGTTCGCTGCGAGCTGAAGAAGATGCGGAAAAACAAACAGCAGAAGTGTCTGCTCATTAAGGAGTTTCGATTATGACCGTACGTATCCTGGCTGTATGTGGCAATGGGCAAGGCAGCTCCATGATCATGAAGATGAAAGTGGACCAGTTTTTAACCCAGTCAAACATCGACCACACGGTGAACAGCTGCGCAGTGGGCGAATACAAAAGTGAGCTGAACGGCGCAGACATCATCATCGCCTCTACCCATATCGCCGGTGAGATCACCGTGACGGGCAACAAATATGTGGTGGGCGTGCGCAACATGCTGTCGCCTGCGGATTTCGGCCCAAAACTGCTGGAAGTGATTAAAGAGCACTTCCCTCAAGACGTGAAGTAAGGACGAAACATGAAACTACGTGATTCGCTGGCAGAGAATAACTCCATCCTTTTACAGGCGGAGGCCAGCACCTGGCAGGAAGCGGTGAAGCTGAGCGTGGATCTGCTGGTTAAGGCTGACGTTGTCGAGCCGCGTTACTACCAGGCCATTCTTGATGGCGTCGCGCAGCACGGTCCTTACTTTGTGATAGCGCCTGGCCTGGCAATGCCGCACGGCCGCCCTGAAGAGGGCGTGAAAAAAACCGGCTTTGCCCTTGTGACGCTGAAAACGCCGCTGGTGTTTAACCATGAAGATAACGACCCGGTCGACATCCTGATCACCATGGCCGCCGTGGATGCCAACACCCACCAGGAGGTGGGCATCATGCAGATCGTCAATCTGTTTGATGATGAGGCCAATTTCGACCGTTTACGCGCCTGCCGTACCGAGCAGGAAGTGCTGGATTTAATTGATAACGCCACTGCGGCGGCAGTCTAAGAGGAACTGAATATGTCTTTACCAATGTTGCAGGTTGCGCTGGATAACCAAACGTTGTCCCACGCTTACGAAACTACCCGTCTGATCGCGGAAGAAGTGGACATCATCGAAGTGGGTACCATTCTGTGCGTGGGTGAGGGCGTTCGCGCTGTTCGCGACCTGAAGGCGCTCTATCCGCATAAAATCGTGCTGGCGGATGCCAAGATCGCCGATGCAGGCAAAATCCTTTCCCGCATGTGCTTCGAAGCGAATGCTGACTGGGTCACCGTGATCTGCTGTGCCGATATCAACACTGCGAAAGGCGCGCTGGACGTGGCAAAAGAGTTTAACGGCGACGTGCAGATTGAGCTGACCGGCTTCTGGACCTGGGAGCAGGCGCAGGAGTGGCGTGACGCGGGCATTCAGCAGGTGGTTTACCACCGTAGCCGTGATGCACAGGCTGCAGGCGTGGCGTGGGGTGAAGCGGATATCAGCGCCATCAAACGTCTGGCGGATATGGGCTTCAAAGTCACCGTTACCGGCGGCCTGGCGCTGGAAGATCTGCCGCTGTTCCAGGGCATTCCAATTCACGTCTTTATTGCCGGTCGTAGCATTCGTGATGCGGCGTCTCCGGTGGAAGCGGCGCGTCAGTTTAAACGCTCAATCGCTCAGCTTTGGGGCTAAGGAGCGGGTATGTTGTCAAAACAGGTCCCGCTTGGCATCTATGAAAAGGCACTCCCCGCGGGGGAGTGCTGGCTGGAGCGGTTGCAACTGGCAAAACAGCTGGGCTTCGATTTTGTCGAAATGTCCGTGGATGAGACAGACGAGCGCCTCTCTCGCCTCGACTGGAGCCGTGAACAGCGGCTCGCACTGGTGAGCGCCATTGCTGAAACGGGCGTGCGCGTGCCGTCCATGTGTCTGAGTGCCCACCGCCGTTTTCCGCTCGGTAGCGAAGATGATGCCGTGCGTGCGCAGGGGCTGGAGATCATGCGTAAAGCCATTCGCTTTGCGCAGGATGTCGGTATCCGCGTGATCCAGCTGGCGGGTTATGACGTTTACTATCAGGAAGCCAACGATGAAACGCGCCGTCGTTTCCGTGACGGCCTGAAAGAGAGCGTCGAGATGGCAAGCCGCGCGCAGGTCACGCTGGCGATGGAGATCATGGACTACCCGTTAATGAACTCCATCAGCAAGGCGCTGGGCTACGCGCACTATCTCAATAATCCATGGTTCCAGCTTTATCCCGATATCGGCAACCTGTCGGCATGGGATAACGACGTACAGATGGAACTGCAGGCGGGCGTCGGTCATATCGTGGCGGTGCACGTCAAAGATACCCGTCCAGGCGTATTCAAAAATGTTCCGTTCGGCACCGGGGTGGTGGATTTCGAACGGTGCTTTGAAACGCTCAAACAGACGGGTTATTGCGGGCCTTACCTGATTGAAATGTGGAGCGAAACGTCAGCCGACCCGGCTGCCGAAGTCGTGAAAGCGCGGGACTGGGTGCGCGAACGTATGGCGCGGGCGGGATTGCTGGAGGCTGAACATGCTTAAGCTTAAACAGCAGGTCTTTGAAGCCAACATGGATCTGCCTCGCTATGGCCTGGTCACGTTCACCTGGGGCAACGTGAGCACTATCGACCGCGAGCAGGGTCTGGTAGTGATCAAGCCGAGCGGTGTGGCGTATGACACCATGAAAGCTGAAGATATGGTTGTGGTGGATCTCGAAGGGCGTGTCGTTGACGGCAAATGGCGGCCTTCATCAGATACCGCAACCCATCTGGCGCTGTATCGGCGTTATCGGTCCCTTGGCGGCGTGGTGCATACCCACTCCACGCACGCGACTGCCTGGGCACAGGCGGGACTGCCCATACCGGCTCTTGGGACGACGCATGCGGACTACTTCTTTGGCGACATTCCCTGCACGCGCGCATTAACGCAGGCTGAAGTGGAAGGCGAGTACGAGCTTAACACCGGGAAGGTCATCATCGAAACGTTGGGCGAAAGTGAACCGCTGCATACGCCGGGGATTGTGGTGTACCAGCACGGCCCGTTCGCCTGGGGTAAAGATGCTCACGACGCGGTACATAATGCTGTGGTGATGGAAGAGGTGGCCAAAATGGCGTGGATTGCCCGCGACATCAATCCACAGCTTCAGGGCATTGATGATTACCTGATGAACAAGCATTTTATGCGTAAGCATGGCCCGAATGCCTATTACGGGCAGAAGTGAATAAGTGCTCTGGAATACCAAAAACAGTTGTAACCGGTGGTATTCCGGAGCCATTCACAAAAAAAGCCCCCGGGCAGGGGGCAAGTCAAACTATGGCTATGTTCTCTTTGTTGGCTTTCCTGGTGCTAGCGTTAAAGCGTTATCGGTAAATATCTGCACTGGCGTGCATGTTGCCGTTGCTGCCGGGCTCACGGGTTAACATTACGTGGTAATAGGTTGCGCCCTGGGCATCGGTTTCTTCGTTTAATGCCTGATCTGCTTCACTTTCCGTGGCGAAATTATGATTGATGTAAATTACGCCCAAGCTTTGCACATCATCCATGTTTCTGGCCTGTCGGCTGTCTATCTTGATGGCTGCCATCGCGTTTGCACTGAGCAAAAGCGCCGCCATTATAGCTAATGCGATTTTTTTCATGATATGCGCTCCACGACTGCGTGCTGTGTGACGGTTTGTCCTGCTCCTTCTCGGTTTAGATGGGCTCTGATAAAAGTGTAATCCCTTATCGCTGCGCGATGAGTGACCATTTCTGATGGTGTTGTTCAAAAAAACAACGCTTCTCGGTGTGATTAATTTTAAATCACCGACTTAGACCCGCTTCGCGCTTTGTGCGAATTATTTGTGCAATCAGCTTGAGTTTCCAGGGGCGCGCAAGTATTATGACGCGTCAATTTTTCAGCCGACCTTTAACACGTTCCTTGCCTCCCCGGGCCTCGGCTGACCCAGACAGGAGGCTGAATAATCCGTAAGGAGCAATTCGATGCGTCATTACGAAATCGTTTTTATGGTCCATCCTGACCAGAGCGAACAGGTTCCGGGTATGATCGAGCGTTACTCTGCTGCCATCACTGGTGCAGAAGGTACGATCCACCGTCTGGAAGACTGGGGCCGCCGTCAGCTGGCTTACCCGATCAACAAACTGCACAAAGCACACTACGTTCTGATGAACGTTGAAGCGCCGCAGGAAGTGATCGATGAGCTGGAAACTACCTTCCGCTTCAACGATGCCGTTATCCGCAGCATGGTTATGCGTACCAAAAACGCAGTTACCGAAGCATCTCCGATGGTTAAAGCGAAAGACGAGCGCCGTGAGCGTCGCGATGATTTCGCAAACGAAACCGCAGATGATTCTGATGCTGGGGATTCTGAAGAGTAATTTCTGATGACCAACCGTCTGGCGTTGTCCGGCATCGTATGCAGGGCTCCCCTTCGAAAGGTCAGTCCATCAGGAATTCCGCATTGCCAGTTCGTGCTTGAGCATCGTTCTGTGCAAGAGGAAGCCGGGTTTCACCGGCAGGCGTGGTGCCAAATGCCCGTTATTATTAGCGGACACGAAAACCAGGCCATTACTCACAGTTTAACGGTCGGTAGCGCAGTAATCGTTCAGGGGTTCATCTCTTGCCACAAGGCAAAGAACGGCCTGAGCAAAATGGTTCTGCATGCCGAGCAGATTGATTTGATAGATTCTGGAGACTAGCCATATGGCACGTTATTTCCGTCGTCGCAAGTTCTGCCGTTTCACCGCGGAAGGCGTTCAAGAGATCGACTATAAAGATATCGCAACGCTGAAAAACTACATCACCGAAAGCGGTAAGATTGTCCCAAGCCGTATCACCGGTACTCGTGCAAAATACCAGCGTCAGCTGGCTCGCGCTATCAAACGCGCTCGCTACCTGTCCCTGCTGCCGTACACTGATCGTCATCAGTAATCGGGCACGGTCCATTAATACGACTTTAAGAGGATAAGGTAATGCAAGTTATTCTGCTTGATAAAGTAGCAAACCTGGGCAGCCTGGGTGATCAGGTTAACGTTAAAGCGGGTTACGCACGTAACTTCCTGGTTCCACAGGGTAAAGCTGTTCCAGCTACTAAGAAAAACGTTGAGTTTTTCGAAGCACGTCGCGCTGAACTGGAAGCCAAACTGGCTGACGTTCTGGCGGCTGCTAACGCTCGCGCTGAAGCAATCAACGCACTGGGCACTGTTACCATCGCGTCTAAAGCTGGCGACGAAGGTAAACTGTTCGGTTCCATCGGTACCCGCGATATCGCTGATGCAGTTTCTGCAGCAGGCGTTAAAGTGGCTAAGAGCGAAGTTCGTCTGCCGAACGGCGTTCTGCGTACCACTGGTGAGCACGAAGTTGACTTCCAGGTTCACAGCGAAGTGTTCGCTAAACTGGTTGTTAACGTAGTAGCTGAGTAATTTTTTACTCTGCTCACGTCGAAGCGCCGGCCTTGTGCCGGCGTTTTGCTTTTCTGGGGGACCAGAATTCATCATTTCTTCTTGTATGGTAGCTATTCCTGTCGCTTTCTCTGATAATAAATTGAAACGCAATTTTATTTATGAGATTTGTCATGGATACCGCTCTGCCCACGCCTGTCTTTGCTCGCCGAAATGTGGCCTATGCCTGCGCCACGCTCTGCTGTCTGCTCTGGGGTAGCTCCTACCCGGCCATTAAAAGTGGTTATGAGCTTTTCCAGATCGCAACCGATGATATTCCATCGAAAGTGGTGTTTGCCGGATACCGTTTCCTGTTTGCCGGTGTGTTGCTGCTGCTGTTTGCATTGGCCCAGCGAAAACCGATTGGCAGGCTTACGCCCACGCAGTTTGGCCAGCTCACCATCCTCGGCCTGACCCAGACGACTATTCAGTACACTTTCTTCTATATAGGCCTGGCCTACACGACGGGGGTGAATGGTTCAATCATGAACGCCACTGGAACCTTCTTCAGCGTGCTGTTGGCGCACTTTATCTACCACAACGACAAGCTGAGCTATAACAAAACGCTGGGCTGTATTCTCGGGTTTGCCGGAGTGATGTTGGTGAACTTCCACAGCGGGTTAAGCGATTTCCAGTTTGTCTGGAATGGTGACGGGTTTGTGGTGCTGGCTGCTTTTATTCTCTCCGCTGCCACGCTTTACGGAAAACGTATCTCCCAGACCGTCGACCCCACGGTGATGACCGGCTGGCAGCTGGCTATCGGTGGACTGGTGTTGGTGGGTGGAGGATATGCAACAGGCGGAACGCTGGAAGTGCACAGTATGAAGGCCATCGCCGTGCTGGGGTATCTGACGCTGCTCTCATCCGTCGCCTTTGCGCTGTGGAGCGTGCTGCTGAAAGTCAACCGCGTCAGTATGATTGCGCCGTTTAACTTCGTTGTGCCGGTGGCAGGCACAGTCTTATCCGCTATTTTCCTTGGGGAAAATATTCTGGATATCAAATATGCGATTGCGCTGGTATTGGTCTGTTCGGGGATCTGGTGGGTGAATAAGCGGAGTGCCTGAGAACAGTGTGCCGGGTGGCGGCTACGCCTTACCCGGCCTGCAGAACTAGCGTACGCGAATAAAACTGCCGTCGGTCTGACGGGTAAACAGCACCTGCTGGCCATTACCGGTATCGATCGTCAGGCCGGTCACCACGCCGCTGGCGTTCTGGCGGATCTGCACCATCTGTCCATTTTGCAGGTTGCTCAGCGGCTTGCCTGCGCCTTCCACCTGCGCCATAGCATAGACATCCGTAGCAGGCAGGTTGTGGTCGCGGAACAGCTGCGCGAGCGTTTTACCCGGCTCAACGCGATAGGAACGCCACTGCTGTTCAATGCCTGTCGGTTGCTGAACCTGTGGCGCAGCGGCCTGCTCCTGCGGTTGTTCTTCCTGAACGGGTTCAGGCTCTACAGGGGCGACCTGGCCTGGCTCGTTGGATGGCGTCACCAGCTGCGTCTGCATGGGCTGCGCGTCCGGCTGCGGTCGCGTTTGCGACTGGATATCCAGCTGCGCATTGCGGGTCACCGGCGCGGTATCAACGTCGTCCCCGCCAGAAGGAAGCAGGAAGCCCACGATCACCAGCAGCGCGCCAATGATAATGCCTCTGCGGTGCATAGGGGGCAGCGGGTCCATAATGCGAAAATTGTCTGGCGCCTGCCAGATTTTCGCCAGGGTAGGTTTCAGTTCAAATCGCCCGGGCATGGCTCTCCTCCTGCTCCGCGTCTTTTTTATCCTGTCCTGAGAAGTGTAGTTTGCTAACTGCCTGATGGGCGTAACAAAGCCAGCTTTCGTGACACATATTTGGGAAAATCCTGACTGGCTCTATTGTTTCTGTTTCGCCGCAGTTTGTCACCTTTACTTAAGACAAAGTTTTACCCATAAGGGCATGGCTGATATGCTGCCCGCTACTTTAAATGTGATGGAAGGAAAACCCATGACCACCCCGACTTTTGACACTATCGAAGCGCAGGCAAGCTACGGCATCGGCTTGCAGGTAGGACAGCAGCTGAGCGAATCCGGCCTGGAAGGTCTGTTACCGGAAGCGCTGGTGGCGGGTATCGCTGACGCGCTGGAAGGCAATCATCCGGCTGTTCCGGTTGACGTGGTGCACCGCGCGCTGCGTGAAATTCACGAACGTGCTGACGCTGTGCGTCGCGCGCGCTTCGAAGAGATGGCAGCAGAAGGCGTGAAATACCTGGAAGAGAACCGCGAGCGCGAAGGCGTGAACAGCACCGAATCGGGCCTGCAGTTCCGCGTGATCAACCAGGGTGACGGCGCGATCCCGGCACGCACCGACCACGTTCGCGTTCACTACACCGGCAAACTGATTGACGGTACCGTGTTCGACAGCTCTGTTGCACGCGGCGAACCGGCTGAATTCCCGGTTAACGGCGTTATCGCGGGCTGGATCGAAGCGCTGACCCTGATGCCTGTTGGCTCCAAATGGGAACTGACCATTCCTCAGAACCTGGCCTATGGCGAGCGTGGCGCTGGCGCGTCCATTCCGCCATTCAGCACTCTGGTCTTTGAAGTCGAGCTGCTGGAAATCCTGTAATCGGCTTTTCTTATTTCCTCTCTCCGTCCGGGGAGAGGAAAATAGTGATAAAACCTATAGTTACGACGTAATCAACATTTTATCTTGCAAACGAAACTGTTGCGTGTATTTTTGTGAGCTGTTTCGCGCTGTATGAGTGATATGACACTCACTTTCAACATATTATTAACATAATATTCAAATCATAGTATTCATCCCGCCGATTCTTACCTAATATCGATTAGCCCTTACAAGGGACCGTCATTCTTTGACGTATTTAAAGGCCAGAAGAGCCTTAACAACACAGACAGGCATAAACAGGAAAATATCACATGGTAGATCAGGTCAAAGTCGTCGCCGACGAAGAGGCGTCGTCTGAACAGTCGCTACGGCGCAATCTCACAAACCGTCATATACAGCTTATCGCCATCGGCGGTGCCATCGGTACCGGGCTGTTTATGGGGTCAGGCAAAACCATCAGTCTTGCCGGACCGTCGATCATCTTCGTTTATATGATCATCGGTTTTATGCTCTTCTTCGTGATGCGCGCAATGGGTGAATTGCTGCTCTCGAATCTCGAATACAAATCCTTCAGCGACTTTGCTTCCGACCTTCTGGGGCCATGGGCGGGTTATTTTACCGGCTGGACCTACTGGTTCTGCTGGGTTGTCACCGGTATGGCTGACGTTGTGGCCATCACGGCGTACGCGCAATTCTGGTTCCCCGGCCTCTCGGACTGGGTGGCTTCGCTGGCGGTGATTGTCCTGCTGCTGAGCCTGAACCTCGCCACCGTGAAAATGTTCGGCGAGATGGAGTTCTGGTTCGCGATGATCAAAATCGTCGCTATCGTGGGGCTGATTGTTGTGGGCCTGGTGATGGTACTGACGCACTTCCAGTCGCCAACCGGCGTTCAGGCATCATTTACCCATCTGTGGAATGACGGTGGTTGGTTCCCGAAAGGCCTTAGCGGCTTCTTTGCGGGCTTCCAGATAGCGGTGTTTGCGTTTGTCGGGATTGAGCTGGTGGGCACCACGGCTGCGGAAACCAAAGATCCGGAGAAATCCCTGCCGCGCGCCATTAACTCCATTCCGGTGCGTATCATCATGTTCTACGTCTTCGCGCTGATCGTGATTATGTCCGTGACGCCGTGGAGTTCGGTGGTGCCAACCAAGAGCCCGTTCGTTGAGCTGTTCGTGCTGGTGGGTCTGCCTGCTGCTGCGAGCCTGATTAACTTCGTGGTGCTGACCTCAGCGGCTTCATCTGCAAACAGCGGCGTGTTCTCCACCAGCCGCATGCTGTTTGGTCTGGCGCAGGAGGGCGTTGCCCCGAGCGCCTTTGCCAAGCTGTCTAAACGTGCAGTGCCGGCGAAAGGGCTGACCTTCTCGTGCATCTGCCTGCTGGGCGGTGTGGTGATGCTCTACGTCAACCCGAGCGTGATTGGCGCATTCACCATGATTACCACGGTCTCTGCGATCCTGTTTATGTTCGTCTGGACCATCATCCTGTGCTCGTACCTGGCGTACCGCAAACAGCGTCCACACCTGCATGAGAAATCGATCTACAAGATGCCGCTGGGCAAGGTGATGTGCTGGGTATGCATGGCGTTCTTCGTCTTCGTGCTGGTGCTGCTGACGCTGGAAGATGATACCCGTCAGGCGCTGATCGTCACGCCGCTGTGGTTTATCGCGCTGGGGCTGGGCTGGATGTTTATCGGTAAGAAACGGATGGCTGGCGTAAGGTAAAAGCAAAACGGCAACTTCGGTTGCCGTTTTTAGTTTTTGCACCCTCTCCCCGTGGGAGAGGGCCGGGGTGAGGGCGTCAGGCCGCAGCGGCCTTTTTTATTCCCCGGCCAATGCCCGCGGGAACAGCACGTTATTCTCAAGACTGATGTGTTCCATCAGGTCGTCGATCATCTCGTTAATGCCGTTGTACATCGCTTTCCAGGTCGTGCATGCTTCTGGCGGCGGCGTGACGTTGTGGGTGGTGTGTTTGATCACCTCCAGCAATTCACCTGCGTCATCGTGCTCGCTTTCCATCACGCTGATTGGCCCCATTGCCTGGCTTCCCATTCCCTGTTTGATCATCGGGAAGAGGATCTGCTCTTCTTTCATCATGTGGCTGGACAGCTCTTCGTGCAGCATGGTCAGGTATTTTGCCAGACCGCGCGGTACGGAGGGTTTGTCGGCGTGAACGCGCTCAACTTTCGTTGCCTGGAGGATGAGCTCCGGCAGCTGTTCACGATGACGGTCATGGTAACGCACAATGATGTGGTCGATGATTTCCGCGAGCGGTGCGGTGCGCCAGTCTTTATCGATGGGCTGCTCGGCCAGCTGTGCCAGCTCGGCTTCAATCACTTCGACATCCAGCTCTTTACGCGACGCGGCGCGCGCCAGCGTTTGCTTACCGCCGCAGCAGTAATCCATATCGTATTTACGAAACAGCGCAGAAGCGCGAGGGATGGAGAGCGCCAGCTCGCCCAGGGGTTGGTCGCGGAAGGCCATAGCAGTTACCTCGTCATGAATAATATAAGATGCATATTAAATGCATCTTTAAGTCGAGGCTATAACCCTTTAGAGGGAAGGGAGAGAATGAGATGTGGATCACAAAAAAATGTCTCATTTAACTCCCTGAATGAACATAAGAAAGTGCTTTAGAAAGTTTTTAAAGGTGTAGAAACAGTAAACAACGCGCCGAGCCTGCCGATAGATACACGTCAGACAATACCTGCATATAAAAAAGGCAACGCATGTTTAAACGTATAAAAGTCATTACCCTTCTGATTTCGGTGCTGCTTGTGCTCGGCATCATGCAGCTGATCTCTGCCGGCATTTTCATCAATGCGCTGAATAACGATAAAGAGAACTTCACCGTTTCTCAGCTTTCCAGCCAAAACGTCGCGGAATTTACCGACGCCTGGATCAGCCTGAACCAGGCGCGCGTGACGCTGAACCGCGGCATGCTGCGCCTGCAAAGCAGCATGGCGTCGCAGATTAACGGCGGTCAGCTGAACGAACTGGTGAACACCGCGAAAAACCTGCTGGCCGATGCCCAGACGCATTACGATAAATACTACGCACTGCCGGAAACCCCGGGTCTGGATGAAAAACTGGCCGATCGGCTGGAGGAGCAGTACCGCATATATTCCGCCACGCTGACGCAAATGAACGTTCTGCTGGGCCAGGGCAATCTGGAAGATATGTTTAAACAGAACGCCGAGCAGAAGCAGACGGCGATGCAAAAGGTCTACCGCGAGTGGCGTGAGGCGCAGGCCGCGCTCACTGATAAAGGCATTCAGGATAACGAAAGCGACTATAAGCGCATCCTGTGGATCCTTTCTGCCGTCATGATTCTCGTCATTGCGGTGATTATCTCCAGCTGGATTGCGATGCGTCGCGTGCTGCTGCTGCCTCTGGAGGACGTCATCAACCATATCCGCGCCATTGCTGCAGGGGATTTGACCCAGCCGATTCAGGCACAGGGTAAAAACGAAATGGCGATCCTGGCCCGCAACGTACAGGAGATGCAAACGTCGCTGGCGAACACCGTGGGCGTGGTGCGTGAAGGCGCAGACACCATTTACACCGGCGCGGGCGAAATCTCTGCGGGCAGCAACGATCTCTCTTCCCGTACCGAGCAGCAGGCCGCGTCTCTGGAAGAGACCGCTGCCAGCATGGAACAGCTGACCGCCACCGTGAAGCAGAACGCCGATAACGCGCGTCAGGCTTCCCGGCTGGCGCTGGATGCCTCCTCAACCGCGAAGAAGGGCGGCAACGTGGTGGAAGGCGTGGTGCGTACGATGGACGAGATCGCCACCAGCTCAAGCAAAATTGCGCAAATTACTAACGTGATCGACGGTATTGCCTTCCAGACCAACATTCTGGCGCTGAACGCGGCGGTGGAAGCGGCGCGCGCGGGCGAGCAGGGCCGTGGCTTTGCGGTCGTCGCGGGCGAAGTGCGTACCCTTGCCCAGCGCAGCGCCCAGGCGGCGAAAGAGATTAAGGCGCTGATTGATGATTCCGGCGAGCGCGTGAATGCGGGTTCTCAGTTGGTGAACGAAGCGGGCGCGACGATGGCAGAGATCGTCAATGCGGTCACCCGCGTCACCGACATCATGGGTGAAATTGCCTCGGCCTCTGACGAGCAGAGCCGCGGTATTGATCAGGTCGGTCAGGCGGTGGCGGAGATGGACCGCGTCACCCAGCAGAACGCCTCGCTGGTGGAGGAGTCTGCGGCGGCCGCGGCGGCGCTGGAAGATCAGGCTGCACGCCTGAACGAAGCGGTGGCGGTGTTTAAAATCACCCGCAACCAGGCGGTCAAAGCGGCACCGGTGAAAACCTACGTGCCAAAAGCGCAGCCCGTAGCGGCGGCGTCTGAAGGGAACTGGGAAACGTTTTAAGGGCTTGCCCGGTGGCGGCTACGCCTTACCGGGCCTACGGTTTTGTAGGCCCTGCAAGCGCAGCGCCGCTGGGCAATGCTCACATATCCGACGCCGGAACGACCCTCGGTTTTTCCGGCTTCGCTCTTACCGCCATCACCACCCCCACCACCAGAAGCGCGATCCCGCAGGCCGTGAATAACGGCGGCACACTCTGTCGCATCAGGAAGGTATAAAGCAGTCCGGCCAGAGTTTCGAAAACAATCAGCGGCCCTAAAATCACCGTCGGCAGCTTCTGGCTGGCAATGTTCCAGCACAGCGCGCCCACCCATGAGCACAGCACCGCAATCGCCACCATCAGGCCAATAAACACCCACGGCCTTGGCCCGAAGGGCTGGGCGAAGTCAGGCTGTTGATGGCCTAACCAGATGCACGCCCCGGCATAGCCCACCAGTGAGACGGGCAGCGTGACCAGCGCCTGCGCCGTCGCCCACATCATCGGGTGCTTGTCCGGGTTCTCCCGCAGCCAGCGCGCATTGCGCAGGGCATACCAGGCCCAGCACGCCACGGAAATGAACGCCAGCACAATGCCAGAACCGTAACGCCACAGGTCAACTTCCGCCTGCCCATGACGCAGCTCGGCAATATTGACGCATACCAGACCCACGGCGGTGCAGATCAGTGCTGGCGCCATTTTTGACCACGCCAGCTTGCCATCCCGATGGCTGTAGAGCAGGTTCGCAAAGACGGGGATAACGACCGGCAGCGTGCCGATGATCATGGTCGACACCGGTGCACCGGTGCGCTGTATCGCGCTTGCCAGGCAAACGTAATAGATGAGATTACCCATCATGGTCAGCGCCAGCGCGGTCAGCCAGTCCTGGCGGCTAAGCTGACGCAAGCGCGCCCGCCCCAGCCAGGCCAGAGGAAGGGCAATCAGCCCCAGCGCCAGATAACGCCCCGTGGACTGCAGTATCGCCGGGTATTCCGGCACTATCAGCGGGCCGACAAAAATCAGCCCCCACATCAAACCTGCAAGCAGGGCATACAACACGCCGCTAATCATTTTTCCATCCACATTGATTTACTTTGCACTCAGTGTAGGAGGGCGAAATTCGTGCGTATTGTATGAGATTGCGCATTAGCGCTGCGCAACCTGCTTTTGATAACGCACTGGCGTAATGCCGTAGCGGCGGGTAAAGGCGCGGGTCAGATGCGACTGGTCGGTCAGCCCGGTTGCGGCAGCCACTTCGGCGGCGGGCATGCCGTGGGTGAGAAACGCTTTGGCGCGCCACAGGCGGATCGCCATCAGCATTTGATGCGGCGTGATGTGAAAATGGGCCTTGAACTGGCGCTGGAAATGGTACGGGCTGAGCGAGACAACGTTTGCCAGCTCGTCCAGCGTCAGAGGGTGCATATAGTTATCGTGCAGATACTCGCGAACACGTTCGAACCGGTGTGCGCCTTCCTGAATCACCGGCGCGTGATGGGCTAACGGTCGGAACGTCTCAATCAGATCCAGCAGCATTCCTTTTTGTGTCAGCGGGTCGTTCGTATGCCACAGGCCGTAAATCAGCTGGCCGATTTGCAGCGAGCGCTGCGGGTCGTAGCGGGTGACGTCGCTAAACCACCAGTGACGCAGGCCGGTGACCTCTTCGAGCAGGTCGGGTTCGATATAGACCATCCGGTAGCGCCAGCCATCTTCAGTGGCGGATTCCCCGGTGTGGATCTCGTCCGGGTTCATGGTGACAACGGATTTCTCGGGGGCGAGGTGCTGGGTACCGCGATAGCGGAAGCGTTCTGCGCCGGTTTCAATGGTGCCAATGCCGAAGGCTTCGTGCGTGTGAGGCTCAAAGGCGTAGTCAGAGATATGTGCGTGATAGAGTTCCAGGCCCGGCAGCTGCGCCAGATGGCGAAAGCGCGCGCTGTCTCTCTCATCAATGAACTGTTCCGGTACGCCTTGCACGGTGAGCCTCCTCGTGGGTCATCGCTTCATTATCAGAGATGACCCGAGGGGATGCCACAAAAAATAACCAATCCGTAACATTTACAGTATGGATTTGACGCTCTCCGCCAGCGTCGTCGTTGGGCGACCGATAAGCTTGCTCAGGGTACGGCTGTCGTCGAACAGGCCGCCTTTGGATGCGCCGGTGTCTGAATCCGCCAGCATATCCGCCAGCCCGGCAGGCAGGCCAACGCCCTTCAGCGCGGCGGCAAAATCGGCTTCACTCAGGTTCTGATACGCCACTGGCTTACCGCTCTGCTTGCTCAGTTCAGCCGCCAGTTCGCTCAGCGTCCACGCGCTGTCGCCCGCCAGTTCATACACGTTACCTGCGTGACCGTCCTCAGAAACGACTTTGGCTGCAGCCGCCGCGTAATCTGCACGGGTCGCAGAGGCGATTTTGCCTTCGCCTGCAGCACCAATAAACACGCCATGCTCCAGCGCCGGCGGTGCGCTCGCCAGATAGTTTTCGGTGTACCAGCCGTTGCGCAGCAGGGCATATGGCATGCCAGACTCTGCCAGCGCTTTTTCGGTTTCGACGTGTTCAACGTGAAGGCCGAGCGACGATGTGTCCGCATGCAGCAGGCTGGTGTAGGCGATAAACTTCACGCCTGCCGCTTTGGCGGCGTTAATGACGTTCTGGTGCTGCGTGGCGCGCTGGCCCACTTCGCTGGAGGAGATCAGCAGCAGTTTATCCACGCCGTTCAGCGCAGTCGTGAACGCCGCCTGGTCGGTGTAATCCCCCTGACGAACCACAATACCCTGGTTGCTCAACGCTTCAGCTTTCGCGGGGTTACGCACAATAGCCACGATCTGGCTGGCTGGAACGGTTTTCAGCAGTTCTTCAATAACGAGCTGGCCAAGCTGGCCGGTAGCGCCGGTAATCGCGATCATGATGAATCTCCTTCGTGTTTGTCTGGTGTTGTGGCACACTAACATTGAAGCTAACTTTTAGTAAGTACGTACAAAAAGGTAAGTATGAAAAAGACCATTCCGACACTCAGCGAGCAAATGCGCGATGGCAATCTCTTCGCGGAACAGTGCCCTTCCAGAGACGTGCTCAAGCACGTCACCAGCCGCTGGGGCGTGCTGATCCTGGTGGCGTTACGCGAGGGTACGCATCGCTTTAGCGACCTGCGCCGTAAGATGGGCGGCGTGAGCGAGAAGATGCTGGCCCAGTCGCTTCAGGCGCTGGAGCAGGACGGATTTGTCGATCGCGTGTCATATCCGGTTGTGCCGCCGCACGTAGAGTATAGTCTGACGCCGCTGGGCGTTGAGGTGAGCGAGAAAGTGGCCGCGCTGGCGGACTGGATTGAGGTAAATACGCCGAAGGTGATGGCTAATCGCGACGATCGTGCGGCGTAAAAAGCCGGGTGGCGGCTTCGCCTTACCCGGCCTACCTGCAGTTCGTAGGCCGGGTAAGCGAAGCGCCACCCGGCACAATCACCGCTACCTGCTCAAATCCACCTGATAAATCGCGAACCCGATATCATCCGTTGCGACCTTCTTCATCGGGTACTGCGCCTTGTCCTTAATGAACGCGGCAGCTTTATCGGACGGCGAGGTTTCAAAGCGGATATCCAGTTTCGTATCGCTGTGGATCGGCGCCAGACGCCAGTTGTTATCAACTGCCGGATGAATTTCGCCCGCCTTCTTCGATTCCGCACTGATCCACGCCGCCAGCACCGAGCGGTTCTCGTCCGGTGAAGCAAAAGCAATGTGGCTGTCACCCGTTCCGGCAAACTTACCGCCGTAGGCGCGGTAGTTATTGGTCACCACCAGGAAGGTGGCATTCGGGTCGATTGCCTTGCCGTTGAAGGTCAGGTTTTTGATACGTTCAGCCTGCGGATTAATCGTCTGGCACTCGCCGTCGTATCTGGCTGGCTGAGTAACATCAATCTGATACTCCACGCCGTCGATCACGTCGAAGTTGTAGGTGCGGAACCCGTCCCAGTTAATCAGCGACTGCGGCTTGCTGCTGTTCGGGTCGATCTGGTTGAACTGCCCGGCGGAGCATTCCAGCCACTCTTTCACCTCTTTCCCCGTCGCTTTGACGACGACCAGCGTATTCGGATAAAGATAGAGATCGGCGGCGTTACGGAACGTCAGTTGGCCTTTTTCGACTTCCACGTAGCTTGCCGGATCGTTCTTGCGTCCGCCCACCTTGAACGGTGCAGCGGCTGAAAGCACCGGCAGTTTTGCCAGATCCGGATCGCCCTGAACAAAGTGTTCGGCATAGGCTTTTTGCGCCATATTGACCACCTGAACGGTTGGGTCATCCTGCACCAGCGCCAGGAAGCTGTACATGTTGTCGGCGGATTTCCCAATCGGCTTGCCAACGAATTCACGGGTCGCATCGTGGTCATGCTTCAGCACGTCGACCAGCTTTTTATCTTCACCTGCCAGCGATTTTTTGGCCGCAGCGTCGTAAATAGGACGCGCTTCGGCTTTTGACTGCGTCACCTTCCAGCTGCCGCCGTCGTTATTTAGCACCAGATCCACCACGCCGAGATGATCGCCCCACATCCCCGGCATCACCGACGGCACGCCGTTGAGCGTCCCTTTCTCGATATCCGCGCCTTTGATGCTGGCGAAATCTTTGCCCGGGAAGACCGCGTGAGCGTGGCCGAACAGGATCGCGTCAACGCCCGGTACTTCACTCAGGTAGTAAACGGAGTTCTCCGCCATTGCCTGATACGGGTCAGCGGAGAGACCCGAGTGGGCGACAACCACCACCAGGTCAGCGCCTTTCTCGCGCATTTCCGGCACATACTTGCGCGCGGTTTCGGTAATGTCGTTAACGGTCACTTTCCCGTCGAGGTTGGCTTTATCCCACGTCATGATCTGCGGTGGCACAAAGCCGATGTAGCCAATCTTCAGCGTCTGCTTATGACCTTCGCTGTCGACAACCTCGGTCTCTTTAATCAGGTAAGGAGTGAACAGCGGCTTTTGGGTCTTAACGTCGATGATATTGGCGTTAACGTACGGGAATTTCGCACCGGCCAGCGCATCGTGCAGGTATGTCAGACCGTAGTTAAATTCGTGGTTACCGAGGTTGCCGACGGTATAGTCCAGGGTATTCATCGCTTTATAAACCGGATGAATTTCGCCCTTTTTCAGCCCTTTCGCGGCCATGTAATCGCCCAATGGGCTACCCTGAATTAAATCCCCGTTATCGACCAGCACGCTGTTTTGCACTTCACCGCGGGCGGCGTTAATCAAACTTGCTGTGCGTACCAGTCCGAATTTTTCGGTAGGCGTATCTTTGTAGTAATCGAAGTCCATCATGTTACTGTGAAGATCGGTCGTTTCCAGAATACGAAGATCCACCGTTGCCGCCTGAACGCTGGCGGCCACCAACGTCGCCAGGAGCGTTGCGCTAAACTTAATCATCAGAAGAGTCCTTTTTTCGATCCAAGCCACAAAAGATTATGTATGTATATCGCGTTGCTTACAGAAGTGTGAATCCTGCCAGAAATAAGGGTAGTGAAACCGGAATTGCTTCACAGATAGCAGAATTGTTCACATTACGATATAAATAAAACAACGAGTTATGACCACTGCGTTAACGAAGAGGTGGAGAATGTTAGATAAAATTTGTCAGCTCGCACGGGATGCGGGTGATGCCATTATGCAAGTGTACGACGGCGAGAAGCCGATGGACGTTGTCAGCAAAGCGGATGACTCCCCGGTCACGGCGGCGGATATCGCGGCGCATGGCGTGATCCTGAAAGGGCTGCAGGCCTTAACGCCGGATATTCCCGTCCTGTCAGAAGAAGCGCCGCAGGGCTGGGACGAGCGCCAGCACTGGCAGCGTTACTGGCTGGTGGATCCGCTGGACGGAACGAAAGAGTTCATCAAGCGCAACGGTGAGTTTACCGTCAACATCGCCCTGATTGAGAAGGGAAAAGCGGTGCTCGGCGTGGTCTACGCGCCGGTGATGAAAGTCATGTACAGCGCTGCGGAAGGTAAAGCCTGGAAGGAAGAGTGCGGCGTGCGTAAGCAGATTCAGGTGCGTGATGCGCGTCCACCGCTGGTGGTGATCAGCCGTTCCCACAGCGACAGCGAACTGCAGGAGTATTTGCAGCAGCTGGGTGAACACCAGACGACGTCGATTGGTTCATCGCTCAAGTTCTGCCTGGTGGCGGAAGGACACGCGCAGCTTTACCCGAGATTTGGGCCAACCAACGTCTGGGACACGGCGGCAGGGCACGCGGTAGCGGCGGCGGCCGGTGCGCATGTTCATGACTGGCAGGGTAAGCCGCTGGACTATACCCCGCGCGAATCATTCCTCAACCCTGGCTTCCGGGTTTCAATTTACTGAGCCAGCAGCTTGTGCAGCAGAGCAACCACCTGCTGCACTTCCTCTTGTGTTAATCCGCCGTCCTTCACCCACTGCACGCGTCCCTCTTTATCGAGCACCACAATCGCAGAGCTCTCTTCGTCAAGCTGCCACGCCTTACGCGTCACGCCATTGCTGTCGACGATAAATTGCGACCACGGGTAGAGCTTTTTGTTGCTCTCCAGGCTCGAGCGCACAAACATGCCGGAGCCGGGGATGGCATCGTCGGTGTTCACAATGGTGGTGGTTTGGTAGCGATCGTGCGGGAATTTTGCGGCCTTGATCGCTTCCACCAGGGTAGCGTTTTTCTCTTTCGCGGATGTACGACCGGCAATATGTTGTACAACTCTCACTTTGCCCGCAAGCTGCGCGCTATTCCAGGCTTTGTAGCTAAACTTATCATTGTCGAGAATCAATTCTCCCCGGTCAGCAATGCCGACTGGCGGTACGCGTTGTCCTTTTTCAATCGTGTGAGCGCAAGCCCACAGGGGCAGCAGCAGGCAGGCTGCTGCAAGGATATTACGTAGGGTCATGGTGTTTCCTTTTTTGTTAGCAGGTGATCCGACCACTTGGTCTTACGCTTTTAATCATAAGTGCGATCAATGGGGTTTTCCCGCAATCCTGATGCCAGTTTGCGGGTGAACGCACATATCCATGAAAAAACGACGGCTTATACTGCCCTGAGTCACGGTTTGCAAAGATTATTCTGAATAATTGTAATCAAACGGTAAATAAACTTATGCACACTGGGTAACAACGTAGTTCTGGTCTATAGTCATTGGGCAATAAAATTTGCGCTCAGGACAGTCGGGCCGATTGTGGCACCGCAAGAGCGTATGATTCGCAGGAGATACAAGAATGAAAATTTTCCAACGCTACAACCCGCTTCAGGTGGCGAAGTACGTGAAGATCCTGTTCCGTGGACGGTTGTATATCAAGGATGTTGGCGCTTTTGAATTTGATAAGGGCAAAATCCTTATCCCAAAAGTGAAGGACAAACAGCACCTGTCTGTGATGTCCGAGGTCAACCGTCAGGTTATGCGTCTGCAGACTGAGATGGCTTAACCAACGTGCTATGCAGTAGTTAAAAAGACGGCTCCCAATGGGAGCCGTTGATGTATGTGGGGCAGGGACTTTACGCCGACACCTTCTCTTCCGCGTCCGGCAGCTTCGGCACCAGCACGGTCGGTTTGTTATCGATGCGCGTCACCAGCAGCTGGTCGATGCGGTAGTTATCAATATCCACCACTTCAAACTTGTAGCCGGAGAACTTCACCGAGTCGGTACGTTTCGGGATTTTACGCAGCATAAACATCATAAAGCCGCCGATGGTTTCGTAGTTGCCCGACTGCGGGAACTCGTCGATGTCCAGCACGCGCATCACGTCTTCAATCGGCGTACCGCCGTCGATCAGCCATGAGTTTTCGTCACGCTGAACAATCTGCTCTTCCAGCCCCTGGCCCACCAGATCGCCCATCAGCGTGGTCATCACGTCGTTCAGGGTGATGATACCCACCACCAGCGCGTATTCGTTCATGATCACCGCGAAGTCTTCCCCGGCGGTTTTGAAACTTTCAAGCGCTTCTGAGAGCGTCAGAGTGTCAGGCACAATCAGGGTATTGCGGATCTGCACACCGCTGTTGAGCGCCAGACTCTGGTTGGCCAGCACGCGGTTCAGCAGGTCTTTGGAGTCGACATAGCCGATGATGTGGTCGATATCTTCATTACAGACCAGGAACTTAGAGTGCGGATGCTGTGCCACTTTGTTCTTCAGGCTCTGCTCATCTTCGTGTAAATCGAACCAGATAATGTTCTCACGGCCCGTCATGGAAGACGGCACGGTACGGGATTCCAGTTCGAATACGTTCTCAATCAGCTCGTGCTCCTGCTTGCGCAGCACCCCGGCCAGCGCCCCGGCTTCTACAACCGCATAAATGTCGTCGGAGGTGATGTCATCTTTACGCACCATCGGCAGCTTAAAGATGCGGAAAATCACGTTTGCCAGGCCGTTGAAGAACCACACCAGCGGGCGGAACACGTACAGGCAGAAGCGCATCGGGTTGATGATACGCAAAGCCACGGCTTCTGGCGCAATCATACCGATGCGTTTCGGGGTCAGGTCTGCGAAGAGGATGAACAGGCCAGTCACCAGCGAGAAGGAGAGGATAAAGCTCAGCTGTTCGGCCAGTTCAACGGACATGTACTGCACAAACAAGCTATAAAACGCCGGGGAAAACGCCGCATCACCCACGATACCGCCGAGAATGGCGACCGCGTTTAGGCCAATCTGCACCACGGTGAAGAACATGCCGGGGTTTTCCTGCATTTTCAGGATGCGCGTGGCGTTGATGTTGCCTTCATCGGCAAGCAGCTTAAGTTTGATTTTACGGGACGCGGCCAGCGAGATCTCGGATATCGAGAAAAATGCACTGACGGCAATAAGGCAAAGTATTACTAAAATACTGTTTAACATAGTTTATCCGGCTTCTCGCCAGATCCTCAGAAGGGGAGTTGATACCATTTGTGTGAAGACACATTGAACGTCAGCTCGTAGCGTTGAGCCGATTATTTCAGCGGGTAGTATAGCGTAAAGAGATGTAAATCTGCCAGAGGTCACATTTTGGGCAAAAAAAGGCCGGGCAGGTGGGGAGCCTGCCCGGCATATGTCGCTATTTGACGGTCGACAGCGGGACGTTACCCACTGCACGGCGCGTTGCATCGCCTCCCCACACCTGGTCATACTCGTAGCCCGTCAGCTGCTTGATCACCACGCGGGTTTTCTCGTCGCAGTCGCGATAATCGCCGCCCAGCTTGCGGCGGGCAATTTCTTTGAGCAGTACCTTGTGTGTCTCACGGGTCAGCTTGAATTTGTATGTCGTGAAGAAGCTGACGGTCAGCAGGGCTGCCGTGGCGAAAATCATCAGCCCGATAATGGCACCCAGCGCGCTTTCAGGCTGCGCACCGCTGCCCTTCACGAAACCGGACTCCTGCAGCACCAGGCCGATAATCATGATGGCAATCGCCACGGTGCTTTTGCGGGTCAGAACCATCACCCCGGCAAAAATCCCTTCGCGGCGCTGCTGCGTGACCATCTCGTCAATGTCCGGAATAAAGCTGTAAATATTCCAGGGGATGTAATACAGGCCGGAACGTGCCGCACCGAGCAGGATAAAGACCGCTGAGAAGAGCAGCGTCGGCACCTGCGTTTTGGTGAGGTAGACCGTAAATAGAAACGCCAGCACCAGGAAGATACAGCCGTACGAGAGCCGCAGGGCGGCAGAAGGCGTCATGTTCAGCCGGTTCAACAGCAGCATAAACCCATACGTGCCCGGTACCGAGGCAAAGGCCGCAATGCTTAGCCAGCCGGAAACCGCAGAGGCATCCTGGCTCAGGCAATAAACCACGTAATAGGTAAAGACTGAACCGAATACATCCATCGCGGTAAAAGAAAAAATATAGATGAGTATATGCAGGCGGAACGCACGGATACGGAATGACGAAAAGAGATCGAGCACCAGATATTTCAAGTGATTCCCCAGGCCGCCTTTACGCTGATTATCTACCTTGAAGTTCGATTCCTGATGGACATCTTTTGCTTCCCAGGTGGTGTACCAGGTAATAAATACCGCCAGACAGAACACGCAGGAAAATATCAGTCCGGTGAGGGTATAGGTAAACGGATTATCTTTGCCGGTGAATTGCATAATCACACCGGGGACCGATACCGCAAGAAAACCGCCCAGCTGTGAGCAGATCATCCGCACGCCCGAAAGGCGGCTGCGCTCTTCGTAGCGGTTGGTCATTTCTGCCGCCAGCGTTTCCCAGGGGACTAACACCATCGCCGACAGCAGTTCGATAGACAGATAGGTGCCCAGGTAGTACCAGTATCCCATGTCCGTCATCCACAGCAGGGCGTACAGAAACATTAACGGGGAGCTGAGTAATAAAAAGAAGCGGCGACGACCAAATTTTCGTCCAAGCCAGGTATCCCCGAAATTATCGGTGATATAACCCATAATCGGACTTAATAACGCATCAATGACGCGGGCAATGGCAAATATTGAGCCCGCTTCAATCACAGAGAGTCCGCAATAGGTGGTGTAAAAAAATAACAGCCAGGTGCCGATAATGGCGAAAGCGCCTCCGCCAAACAGATCGGTTATGCCGTAGCCAAGCGCTACGCCATAACCAACTCTACGTTCAGTTGGTTTGACCATAATAATATCCAGTGTAGGGTAATGTTTAACCTGTATGTCAGGTCGTGTTTTTATTAACGTCTGGATTGCACATTACGTTCTAGTTATTGATCTCTATCCATTGTCGTAATTGAGATGAGCGATAAATGGCCTCCACAAGGGTGAGTGATTTGCCGGCTTCATGGATATCGGTGTAATCCCTGTTTTCCGGATGAATAAGGGCGTGATAAAAGCGACGGATCGCCTGTTGATGACCCAGACCCCAGTAGCTTTTGACCGAGCCGTCGGGTGAATCGTCGGTTGTCAGTTTGAGGCGTTCACCGGGCGTGATGCGCCAGAGAACGTTGTGTTCCAGCAGCAGTGAACCGTGTTCACAGTGGATCTCCATCAGAAGAGGGGAATCGGTGGTGTGGCAGTTAGTGGCATAAAACAGGCCGCGCGCGCCGTTGGCGAAATGCAGCGTCGCCATCGCGCTGTCTTCCCCTTCGGTCACGTCTGCCAGTTCTCCGCTATCGACTACGCCTTTCAGCCGCGTCACGCCGCCGCCAAACCACTGCATCAGGTCGAGGGTGTGGATTGCCTGGTTGATCAGCAGGCTGCCGCCTTCGGTCGCCAGTCGTCCACGCCACGGGCTGTCGGTGTAGTAGGTGCCGAAGCGTGACCAGGTTAGCACCGCCTTGATGCTGAGCATCTTACCCAGCCCGCCATGGGCTAACTCCTGACGCACGCGCAGGCTGGTGGGGTTGAGTCGGTTCTGGTAACAGACGCCAAACTGCCCCTTCGCCTGCTCAACGGCGTGGGCGATATCGACAAGCTCGCTGCCGTTCATGCCCACCGGCTTTTCACAGAAAACGTGCTTCCCGGCGGCCAGCGCCGCCAGGATCATGCTTTTATGTTCAAAGTGAGGCGTGCAGATATGCACCACGTCGATGCTGTCATCCAGCAGCATTTCCCGGTAATCCTGATAAAAGCGGCACTGATAGCCCATCGCCAGCTTCAACCCTTTGACGCTGTCGATATCCACCAGCGCGCGTAGCGCCACGTTAGGAATTTGGCGGAGAGCATTCACATGGCAACGGTGGATCGCGCCGCCGCCAATAATTGCCGTGTTCAGGATCGTCATCGTCGTTCCCCTTATCCGGCTGCGTTGGCCAGCATTTGAGCCTTCACGCACAGTTCGGCAGCCTTGAAAGCGTGTGCCTGCGTCATGGCGTTTTCGGTGCGGTGCAGGCAGTCGAGGATTAGCTCGCCAAAGAACGGGAACCCGACCTGCCCGGCCACTGGATAGCGGAACTCCCCCTCTTTATTGACGAGGTAGACCACGTCCTGCTCGCCGCGGGTGAGGTCGACATACTTGCGGATTTCGATATACCCGTCGGTCCCAAGTAGCGTCAGGCGGCCATCGCCCCAGGTGGAGAGTCCGTCCGGCGTGAACCAGTCACAGCGGAAATAGCCGCTGGCCCCGTTTTCGCCTTTGATCATCGCATCGCCGAAATCTTCAAATGCCGGATACTGAGGGTGGTTGACATTGCGGGCCTGGCTGGCGACGACGGTGGCATCGCTGTTGCCCGTATAAAACAGGAACTGCTCAATCTGGTGGCTGCCGATATCACACAGGATCCCACCGAAGTAGCGACGATCGTAGAACCAGTCCGGACGGCCCGTGCCTTCCCGGTGCGGCCCGGTTCCCAGGGTTTGCACCACGCAGCCAATGGCGCCTTGCTGCACCAGCTGCCCGGCAAAAACCGCGCTCTCTACGTGCAGGCGTTCGCTGTAGTACACCGCATATTTCTTGCCGGTCTTTTCGACCATCGCTTTGGCGTCCGCCAGTTGCTCAAGGGTGGTGAGCGGTGCTTTGTCGGTGAAGTAGTCCTTCCCCGCCGCCATTGCTTTCAGCCCCAGCGCGCAGCGCTCGGAAGGAATTGCTGCTCCCGCAACCAGACGCACCTCGTCGTCGTTGAGGATCACCTCCAGCGACTCTGCCACTTTTGCCTGCGGGTACTGCTGGATAAATTTATCCACTTTGGCCGGATCGGGGTCGTACACCCATTTCAGCGTGGCTCCGGCTTCTATCAGGCCGTTGCTCATCCCGTAGATATGGCCGTGGTCGAGCGCGGCGGCGGCGAAGACGAATTCACCCTCGCGGACAACCGGCTGCGGTTTGCCCACCGGGGCGTAGTTCATACCGTCATTCTTGTTCATGGTGTCACTCCTTAATCCAGATCTTTGCCGAGGGGAATCGCACCCACTTCGCTGAAGTTGGCGACGCTTGCGGATTTTTCATAAAAACGGGGGGCGAGGGCGTTGGTCCCGCCGGTACGGTAAAACGGATCGTCGCGGCCAATGGGTAATGAGACGACAGCGCGAGTGATGGCTGATTTATAAATGGCGGTAATCAGCTCCAGCGAGCGTTTGCCCTGCACGCCGTCTACCAGCGGCGCGGCGCCGTGCTCAATGGCATAAAGCAGGTCATTGATCTGCCCGGTGTGCAGCGTCCACTCGAGCTTTGGCGTCTCCTGAAAAACGGCGTTGAGCTGTGCTTCTCGCTGCTGGTCGTGGGTTTCCTGCGGGAAGCCGTTATCGGCGCTGACGCTGGCAAAGGCCTGCCACGGTGCGGAGATGCGCGCCTTATCACCCTGAATGATCATTTTCTGATCTTCGCCGTGGTGTACCACCGAGGCGGTCAACTGCGTGAGCGCGCCGCTGGGGTATTTGAAGATCGCGGCGCTGAGGTCTTCGACTTCAGCGTTGTCGTGCGCCACGTTGGTCATCATCGCCACCACCTCGGACGGGAAGCCGAGCATCCACTGAATGGCGTCGATGTGGTGCACCGCGTGGTTAAGGGTGCAGCCGCCACCCTCTTTTTCCCAGGTGCCGCGCCACCACAGGTCGTAGTAGCAGTGTCCGCGCCACCAGAAGGAGTCCACCTGCGCATGGCAGACTTTCCCGGCAAGGCCGGAGTCCAGCGCCGCTTTTAAGCGCCAGAAGGCATCGGTAAAGCGGTTCTGGGCAATGATGGAGAGCGTTTTACCGCTGGCCTGCTGCGCGGCGATCATCGCGTCGCACTCCTCCAGCGAGGCGGCCATCGGTTTTTCACACAGCACGTGGCAACCGGCGTTGAGCGCGTCGATACCGATCTCTGCGTGGACGTAGGGCGGCGTGCAGACGTCGACGATGTCGACATTCGGCTCAGATTCCAGCATCTGCCGGTGGCTTTCATACACGCGGGCATCTGTCAGGCCGTAGCGCGCTTTTTTCTCTTCCGCTTTTTCCGGGTAGATATCCACCAGCGCAACGATCCGGCAGCGCTGACCAAACTGCAAATAGCCCTGAATATGGTTATGCGAGATATTCCCCGTTCCCACAATGGCGACATTTAACATCGTTTCTTCTCCGGAGTTACCAGGTGCCAGAGGCGTCCAGCGTGACGCTGGCTGTCTCTTTAGCCACTGAGGTGCTGATGCGTTGCTGAAGCAGGCGCAGATACTGTTTTTCGTTGAGCGGCAGCTCGACCCAGTCGTCCGTCCAGGTGGAAAGGTGCATGGCGTTAGAGAGCGTGAGCCCATGGATCCCTTCCAGACCCGGCGCAATCAGCGGTTCGCCGCGCAGGATGGCCGCACAGAAGTTGGCGGTAATGACGTGATGTTCGCTGTATTCAGGGGCGACGGGGATCGAGACTTCCCAGCACTCAGGCTCCCCAAAGCCGTTCTCCCAGCGGGCGTTAAAGGCGGTTTCGGATTCGCGCAGTCGCCAGTAGCGCAGTTTCCCCTCCTCGACGACAACTTTGCCGCGATCGCCCGCTATTTCCAGACGGTTGGTGCCCGGCGTTTCGGCGACGGTGGTGATAAACACGCCGGTGGCACCGTTGGCATACTCGGCGTAGGCGGTGACCTCGTCTTCCACTTCGATATCGCGATGCTTACCGAACTGGCAGAACGCGCGCAGGCGGACCGGCATGCCGACCAGCCACTGCCAGAGATCGAGCTGATGCGGGTCCTGGTTGAGCAGCACGCCGCCGCCTTCACCTTTCCAGGTAGCGCGCCAGCCGCCGGAGTTGTAGTAGCTCTGCGAGCGATACCAGTTGGTGATGATCCAGTTTGAACGGCGGATTTCACCCAGCTCGCCGCTGTCGATCAGATCTTTCACTTTCTGGTAGAGCGGATTCGGGCGCTGGTTGTACATGATGCCGAACACCACGTCGCACGCTTGGGCACAGGCGTTCATCTCCTGAACCTGCGCCGTGTACACGCCCGCCGGTTTTTCACACAGGGTATGGATGCCGTTGCGCATCGCCAGCATCGACAGGCGCGGGTGCTCATAGTGCGGCGTGGCGACAATGACCGCATCGATAAGCCCGCTCTGGAGCATCTCCTGCGCATCGCTAAACAGTGGGAGGGTGCCGACCATCTGACGAATGGCAGGATGCTTTTCCAGCGCGTTATCACAAACTGCCGCCAGGCAGGCGTCGCTGACGGTACCCGCCAGTAAATAGCGCGCGTGGACCGTGCCAATATTACCTATACCAATAATGCCAAAACGTACCTTCTCCATGTCTCACCTTAATTTCAGTCGAAAAGAGTGATGACCGGAAAATAGGAAAGCTCAGGCGCAGCGACAATGTGTTTTTGTGAGAATACTCGCAAGGTCAATAAGTAAACTCTAACCATTTTGAAATTTAGTTTTAAAATCAATGCGCTGTTTCTGCAAATATTTGCAAAAACTGATTGGGAGCGAGGTCACACTATGGCGGGTAAGTTAAAAATGGAGGAAATTTCCTCCCTGACGGGCTATTCCGTTAGCACTGTCTCAAGGGTGCTAAGCGGGAAGTCGTATACCAGCGATAAGGCCCGGGAAGCGATTGTTCGCACCGCGCGGGAATTAGGTGTCCTTGAATCCATGGCAAGCGGGCGGCTATTAATTAACGGTATCGCTGTTTTTGCGCCGGAAAGAACCTTTCAGGGCCGTGGCGATATTTTTTATCTCGAAGTGACCAAAGGAATCGCCGAAGCCAGCGCGCCGCATAATGTCTGGGTCAGCTATTGCGGATTAGAAGAGCAGCACGCCGATGTAAAACTGTTTCTGGAAAAGGCCAGTCATAAAAATATCAACGCGATAATTATCATTGGCACGGATGATTCCACCATATTTAAACTGGCCAGCACGCTCAATAAACCCTGCGTTTTAATTAATTCCGTCGACAGGGATCGGGTGCTGGACTCCGTTTCGCCCGACCATCGGGCCATTGGTTTTACCGCCATGCAGCACCTTTTTGAGCAGGGACACCGCCGGGTGCTGACCTTAACATGTCTGCGGCGGGATACGCTCTATGCTCGCCTGGATGGTATCAAAGAGGCGTACCGCCATTTTCACATTGCCTTTGAGCCACGACGTGATTTGTTAGTGACGGAGTGGTTTACCGCGGAGGAGGCCGAACAGGCGCTGGATGAGTGGCTGTCGAGTCATGATAAAGCGCAGTGGCCGGAGGTGATTTTCCCCAACAGTACCAGCATGGTGGAGGGGGTGATCAGCGCGTTGACGCGTCACGGGCTTCGTATCCCGGAAGACATTTCACTCATCACCACCGATTTTGCCTGGAATTTAGCGCACCGCCTGGAAAAACCGGTCACCGGCGTCACGGTGCCCTGTCGTGAACTGGGGATAGAAGCGGTGCATTTGCTGCAAACGCGGCTCAACCGACCCCAGGCGCCGGTTTATAATTTGCTGTTGCAGGGGAAGGTGATGGATTTTGGTTCGGTGAGTAATGCGACGCGCCACGCGGCTCGCGTGGCGCTAGACCAGTGATCAGGCCAGCTGTGGCGGCAGGCAGACGCCGATGCCTCCGATTCCGCAGTAGCCATACGGGTTTTTATGCAGATATTGCTGGTGGTCGTCCTCGGCATAATAGAACGGCTTCGCGGTGGTGATTTCCGTGGTCACCTCGCGCGTATCGCCCGCGTCATGCATGGCTTTCTGAAAACGCTCAAGGCTGGCGCGCGCGGCAGCATCCTGCTCGGGTGTGAGCGGATAAATGGCCGAACGGTACTGGGTGCCGTGATCGTTACCCTGACGCATGCCCTGCGCCGGGTCGTGATTTTCCCAGAACACCTGCAGCAGCTGTTCGTAGCTGATGATGGCCGGGTCATACACCACGCGAACCGCTTCCGCGTGACCGGTATCGCCAGAGCACACTTCGCGGTAGGTTGGGTTTGGCGTGTAACCGCCGGTATAGCCTGCTGCGGTACTGTAAACGCCGGGCAGTTGCCAGAACAAACGTTCAACTCCCCAGAAGCAGCCCATGGCGAACAGGGCGATCTCCATTCCATCAGGAACGTTTGTCATTGAATGGTTGTTTACGGCGTGTAAGGTCGCCACAGGCATAGGGGTGTTGCGTCCCGGTAATGCATCTGCTTGTGAAACCAGATGCTTTTTGTCGAATAAACTCACGATGGTGCCTCCCGGGTAGCGATGTTTCGGTTAAGGTTGTCACGAAGCGTTTAATTGAACACAATAAATGCGCTGAATGAGTCTAGATTTAATCATAAGAAATATTTGGGTGTTACACCCATTTTCAACCCACGATTTGGGTTTTTGGCTAACAGGCCGTTTTTTTGCCGCAGAGCGGCATTTCATTTGCTTCCAGGGTGGAAACAGGGATATTCAGGAGAAAACGTGACAAAAATCCGCCAGTTATGTTTGGTCAGTGTATTGCTGACAAGCGGGGTTGCCAGCGCGGCGAATGTCCGTTTGCAGGTTGAGGGGTTATCCGGGGCGCTGGAAAAAAACGTGCGCGCGCAGTTATCGACGATCCAGAGTGACGAAGTGACGCCGGACCGGCGTTTTCGCGCGCGCGTGGATGACGCGATCCGCGAAGGACTGAAAGCGCTGGGGTATTACGAACCCACTATTGATTTCGACCTCCGCCCGCCACCAAAGAAGGGGCGTCAGGTGCTGATTGCCCGCGTCTCAGCGGGTGAGCCGGTATTGATTGGCGGTACCAACGTGGTGCTGCGCGGCGGCGCGCGTACGGATCGGGATTACCTGGATCTGCTGAGTACCCGTCCTAAAGTTGGCACCGTTCTGAATCACGGCGACTACGATCATTTTAAAAAATCCTTAACCAACGTCGCGCTACGTAAAGGCTATTTCGACAGCCAGTTTAATAAAAGCCAGCTTGGCGTAGCGCTGGAGAGGCGTCAGGCCTTCTGGGACATCGACTACGACAGCGGTGAACGCTATCGTTTTGGCGATGTGACGTTCGAAGGATCGCAGATCCGCGAGGAGTACCTGCAAAACCTGGTACCGTTTAAAAAAGGCGACTATTACCAGTCGAGCGATCTGGGCGAACTCAACCGCCGTTTGTCGGCAACCGGCTGGTTTAACTCGGTGATTGTCGCGCCGGAATTTGAAAAGTCCCGTAAAACGAAAGTCTTGCCGCTGCACGGCGTGGTCTCTCCGCGCACCGAGAACACCATTGAAACCGGTGTGGGCTATTCGACGGATGTTGGCCCACGCGTGAAAACCTCGTGGAAAAAACCGTGGATGAACTCCTACGGCCACAGCCTGACCACCAGTCTGAGCCTCTCTGCGCCTGAGCAGCAGCTGGATTTCAGCTACAAAATGCCGCTGCTGAAAAATCCGCTTGAGCAGTATTACCTTCTGCAGGGCGGCTTTAAGCGCACCGACCTGAACGACACCGAGCAGGACTCAACGACGCTTGCCGTATCGCGTTTCTGGGATCTTTCAAGCGGCTGGCAGCGCGCCATTAACCTGCGCTGGAGCCTCGACCACTTTACCCAGGCCAACGTCACCAACACCACCATGCTGCTTTATCCGGGCGTGATGATCAGCCGCACCCGCTCGCGCGGGGGCCTGATGCCGACCTGGGGCGACTCACAGCGCTACTCCATCGATTATTCCAACACCGCCTGGGGCTCCGACGTGGACTTCTCCGTCTTTCAGGCGCAAAACGTCTGGATCCGCACGCTGTACGACAAACACCGCTTTGTGATGCGCGGTAATCTTGGCTGGATTGAGACGGGAGACTTCGAGCGCGTTCCGCCGGATCTGCGCTTCTTCGCCGGGGGCGACCGCAGCATTCGCGGGTATAAGTACAAATCGATCTCACCGGAAAACGAAAAAGGCCAGCTGACCGGGGCATCAAAACTGGCGACCGGCTCGCTGGAGTATCAGTACAACGTCAGCGGCAAGTGGTGGGGAGCCATGTTCGTGGACGGCGGTGAAGCGGTGAACGATATCCGCCGCAGCGATTTCAAAACCGGCGCGGGCGTAGGCGTGCGCTGGCAGTCTCCCGTCGGGCCTATCAAGCTCGATTTCGCCGTGCCGGTGGGCGACAAAGACGAACACGGTTTACAGTTTTACATCGGTCTGGGGCCTGAATTATGAGTTTATGGAAGAAGATAAGCCTCGGCGTACTGATTTTTATCGTGCTGCTGCTCGGTACGGTGGCGTTTCTTGTGGGCACCACCACCGGCCTGCATCTGCTGTTTAACGCGGCTAACCGTTGGGTGCCGGGGCTGGAAATTGGCCAGGTGACGGGCGGCTGGCGCGACCTGCGTTTGAAGAACATTCGTTATGAGCAGCCGGGCGTGGCCGTTAATGCAGGCGAATTCCATCTGGCCGTGAAGCTGGGCTGTCTGCGGGACAGTAAGCTGTGCGTGAACGATCTGTCGCTAAAAGACGTCAACGTGGCGATAGATTCGAAAAAAATGCCGAAGTCTGCGCCGGTCGAGGAAGAGGACAGCGGCCCGCTGAATCTTTCCACACCGTACCCGATTGCGCTCTATCGGGTGTCGCTGGATAACGTCAATATCAACATCGACGACACCACCGTGTCCGTGATGGATTTCACCTCCGGCCTGCGCTGGCAGGAGAAAAACCTTACCCTGACGCCAACGTCTCTGCAGGGGCTGCTGATTGCGCTACCTAAAGTGGCCGACGTGGCGCAGGAAGAGATTGTCGAGCCGAAGATCCAGAACCCGCAGCCGGAAGAAAAGCCGCTGGGTGAAACGCTGAAAGATCTCTTCTCGAAACCGGTTCTGCCGGAGATGACCGACGTGCATCTGCCGCTGAACCTCAACATTGAGGAATTCAAAGGCGAACAGCTGCGTCTGACGGGCGATACCGACCTGACGGTCTATAACATGCTGCTGAAAGTCAGCAGCATTGACGGCAACATGAAGCTCGACGCGCTGGATATCGACACCAATCAGGGCTCTGTCAATGCGTCAGGGAATGCCCTGCTGCGCGACAACTGGCCGGTGGATATCACCCTCAACAGCGCCCTGAACATCGACCCGCTGAAGGGCGAAAAGGTGAAGGTCAAAGTAGGCGGGGCGCTGCGCGAGAAGCTGGAATTTGGCGTTAACCTCTCCGGCCCGGTGGATATGGTGCTGCGTGGGCAAACCCAACTGGCAGAAGCCGGTTTACCGCTTAACCTGGAGATTGTCAGCAAGCAGCTTTACTGGCCGTTTACTGGCGAAAAACAGTTCCAGGCCGATGACCTGAAGCTGAAGCTGAGCGGCAAGATGACCGATTACACGTTGTCGTTCCGCACCGCGGTGAAGGGGCAGGGCGTGCCGCCCGCGAACATTACGCTGGATGCAAAAGGCAACGAACAGCAGGTTAACCTCGACAAGCTGACCGTCGCGGCGCTGGAAGGCAAAACCGAGCTGACCGCGCTGCTTGACTGGCAGCAGGCAATCAGCTGGCGCGGCGAGCTGAAGCTGACGGGCATTAATACTGCCAAAGAGGTGCCGGACTGGCCGTCGAAACTGGACGGTCTGATTAAAACCCGCGGTAGCCTGTACGGCGGCACCTGGCAGATGGACGTACCGGAAATCAAGCTCACCGGGAACGTGAAGCAGAACAAGGTTAACGTTGAAGGCTCGTTGAAAGGCAACAGCTATCTGCAGTGGATCATCCCGGGGCTGCACGTGGCGCTGGGCCGCAACACGGCGGATATCAAAGGCGAGCTGGGCGTGAAGGATCTCAACCTGGATGCCACCATCGACGCGCCGAATCTGGATAACGCCCTGCCGGGTCTTGGCGGCACGGCGAAAGGGTTGGTGAAGGTGCGCGGTACGGTGGAGGCGCCGCAGCTGCTGGCGGATATCACCGCTAATAACCTGCGCTGGCAGGAACTGTCCGTCGCCCGCGTTCGCGTTGAAGGGGATGTAAAATCCACCGATCAGATCGGCGGCAATCTGAACCTGCGCGTGGAGCGAATCTCTCAGCCGGATGTGAACATCAATCTTGTGACGCTGGAAGCTAAAGGCAACGAGAAGCAGCACGACCTCCAGCTGCGCGTGCAGGGCGAACCGGTATCCGGCCAGCTCCATCTGACGGGAAGCTTCGACCGCAAAGCGGAACGCTGGAAGGGGCAACTGGATAACACCCGCTTCAGCACGCCGGTTGGGCCGCTGGCGCTGTCTCGCTCGATTGCGCTGGACTACCGCAACGCCGAGCAGAAGATCAGCATCGGACCGCACTGCTGGACCAACCCTAACGCAGAACTTTGCGTACCGCAGACTATTGATGCGGGTGCAGAAGGGCGCGCGCAGATTAACCTCAACCGCTTCGATCTGGCGATGCTAAAGCCGTTTATGCCGGACACGACCCAGGCCAGCGGCGTCTTCAGCGGTAAAGCGGATGTCGCATGGGACACCACCAAAGAGGGGCTGCCGCAGGGCAGCGTGACGCTCTCCGGGCGTAACGTGAAGGTGACGCAAGAAGTCAACGACGCGCCGCTGCCGGTGGCGTTCGACACCCTGAACCTGAGTGCCGATCTGCATAACAACCGTGCTGAGCTGGGATGGACGATCCGCCTGACCAACAACGGTCAGCTGGACGGGCAGGTGCAGATTACCGATCCGCAAGGGCGGCGTAATCTCGGCGGTAACGTGAATATCCGCAATTTCAACCTGGCGATGGTGAACCCCATTTTCGCGCGCGGGGAAAAAGCCGAGGGGCTGCTCAATGCCAATCTGCGTCTGGCTGGCAACGCGGAAAGCCCGCAGCTGTTTGGTCAGATGCGGCTCAGCGGGCTCGATATTGACGGTAACTTTATGCCGTTCGACATGCAGCCGAGCCAGATAGCACTGAACTTCAACGGCATGAGTTCGACGCTGAATGGCTCGGTGCTGACCCAGCAGGGGCAAATTAATCTGAGCGGTGATGCTGACTGGAGCCAGCTTGATAACTGGCGCGCACGCATCGCGGCGAAGGGGAGCCGGGTACGCATCACCGTACCGCCGATGGTGCGTCTGGATGTCTCACCTGACGTCGTCTTTGAGGCGACACCGAGCCTGTTCACTCTGGACGGTCGTGTCGACGTGCCGTGGGCGCGTATCGTGGTTCACGAGGTACCGGAAAGTGCAGTCGGCGTCTCCAGCGATGAAGTTATGCTCAGTGAAAATCTGAAACCTGTTGAACAACAGAGCGCAGGCATACCAATCAATAGTAATCTTATCGTGCACGTGGGGAATAACGTGCGGTTGGATGCGTTTGGGCTGAAGGCGAGACTCACGGGCGATCTGAAAGTGGCGCAGGACAGTCAAGGGCTGGGCCTCAACGGGCAAATCAATATTCCTGATGGGCGTTTCCACGCCTACGGTCAGGATCTGATTGTGCGTAAAGGCGAGCTGTTGTTCTCCGGTCCACCGGATCAGCCGGTGCTCAATATCGAAGCCATTCGTAACCCTGAAGCGACTGAAAACGATGTGATTGCTGGCGTGCGTGTCACCGGCTCTGCCGACGAACCCAAAGCGGAGATCTTCTCCGACCCGGCCATGTCGCAGCAAGAAGCACTTTCTTATCTCCTGCGTGGACAGGGACTGGATAGCGCACAAGGCGATGGTGCTGCGATGACATCAATGTTAGTGGGTCTGGGGGTTGCACAAAGTGGTCAGGTTGTGGGTAAAATCGGCGAGACGTTCGGCGTAAGCAATCTGGCGCTGGACACCCAGGGCGTGGGCGACTCCTCGCAGGTGGTGGTCAGCGGCTATGTACTGCCGGGTCTGCAGGTAAAATATGGTGTGGGGATCTTTGACTCACTGGCAACACTCACGCTACGCTATCGCCTGATGCCTAAGCTATATCTGGAAGCAGTGTCCGGCGTAGACCAGGCACTTGATCTGCTCTATCAGTTTGAGTTTTAGCAATGCGAATATTTGTGTACGGCAGTTTACGAACCAAGCAAGGCAACAGTCACTGGATGACCAATGCCCTGCTGCTGGGGAATTACAATATCGAGAACTACCAGTTGTACAGTCTGGGCCACTATCCAGGCGCGGTTCCGGGGGAAGGAACAGTACAGGGTGAAGTTTATCGTATTGACAATGCTACGCTTGCCGAACTTGATGCCTTGCGCACCAGGGGCGGTGAATACGCTCGCCAGTTGATCCAGACGCCATACGGAAGTGCGTGGATGTACGTTTATCAGCGTCCTGTTGATGGGCTAACGCGGATTGAAAGCGGTAACTGGTTAGACAGAGACCAGTACTGAAAAAAAAAGCAACGCCACCGAAAGGTGGCGTTGCTTTTTTTGTTCCTTCAACTCTCTTCTGTATCCCGGCGCCGGGTTAAAAACAGAGGAACGAACAGCATGATGTACGGGGCAATAAGCCATAACAAACACAGGGCGCGTGAACGGCCATAGTAGTTTATGCACCGCGTATTGCTTGAAATCACGGGCAGGAAAAACAGTAAAAACAGCAGAATCGCATAATCGCTTCGATAAGGGATCCATAAGTAAAACAAAAACCAGGCAAGCTGGAATGTCATGATGCAGAGATACTGCCATTTGCTGTCTTTGCCGTAACAGTCAAACGCCTTTATGTAGCCCATCTTTATGCTTTGAAGAAAGAAACTTAGCATGTATAACGCTCACGATCGCGACGGTCAGGAGTGTGCTCGTCAGCAACGCCCCTAAAAAATAGCTGTGGGTGATATCAGTAGCACCCGAGCTTAAAGTATGTAATTTACTATATCCTCTATCTACTGCAACAAAAAGCGTATATAGCCCGATGTTAATACAGAACTGAAGTAGGCAAGAAGTGACAATATTCGCTGGAATTCTTTTTAATAGAGTGAGTAATGCATAAATAATACTTGCTGATAGAGCGAAGTAAAACCCGTTAAATAAACTAGATAGTAAGGAACTGTTTATTTCGCTGAATATTAAATTATCGCTTCCATAGTACCATGACAGATATTCAACATACGTACCTCTGCCAAATATAAAGGAGGCAATGATAAGGACTAATAGGCTCACGGTATGGTTTTTCTTGCTCATAATTTTGCTCCCTTAGATAGCAGTTCCTTCATCGTTTTACTGGCTTCTAGCTGATCTTTGATTATGGCAAGGTCACGAGTATTATGGTTATATTTTGCAATAGCGGTTGGCGTACCTTTACCACCATTGTCCATAAAGAAGACAATATCCTTACGACCATAAAGAAGAACTTGTGGGATGGGATCACGCCCATAACTCACCGCCTGCGGCAGGGCGTGGATAGACTCTGTCGTGAGGAACCGAGGAATATTTTCATGCTCAATATTACCTAAAGGTGTTGTGGCAACAAGAGATCCAATAAAATCGGTCGTATACACTAACGCATCTGTATCTTTGGTCGTTACTTTTGAACCCGTAATATATTTTATCTGTTGCCAAAGGGTAATATCTTTAGGGATAACCTTAACGCCATCCATAAACATATCTTGCTTGCGCTTTAGCTGAATGACAGTACGGTGCACCTGTGTTAAAGAGGGGCTGATTTCCCCAACAGAAGGCATAAGACCATCGCGGGAATACAGCCGTTCAATGATAAAATAAATCCCAGTTGGGCGGGCAACATCAATGTTAATGGATGACATATGAATCCTGTAAGGAATGGGGATTAATGCTCATCGTGACAGTATGTTGTGAAGAGCCAGGCTATTCAACCACTCCCACCATAAATGATAGGGTGTCTTTTCTGTTTTTAATATCCAAATCAAAAAGAATGGGATTTTTCTTAAATAATACGTTTGTGCCGATTTTAACCAAAGAAATAAAAAAGCCCCGACATGCGGGGCTTTATCGACAGGCAGTAAGAATTACTTCTTAGCCGCGCGCTCGAAAGAGGCGATGATTTCTGCTTTCGCCGCTTCAGCGTTGTCCCAGCCGTCAACCTTAACCCACTTGCCTTTTTCGAGGTCTTTGTAGTGCTCGAAGAAGTGAGTGATCTGCGCTTTCAGCAGCTCTGGCAGGTCGTTCACATCTTTGATGTGATCGTACTCTTTGCTCAGCTTGGTGTGCGGTACCGCAACCAGCTTCGCATCTTCACCGGATTCGTCGGTCATTTTCAGCACGCCAACTGGACGGCAGCGAATGACGGAGCCTGGCTCCAGTGGGTATGGCGTTGGGACCAGCACGTCAACCGGGTCACCGTCCAGAGACAGGGTGTGGTTGATGTAACCGTAGTTGCACGGATAGAACATCGCGGTAGACATGAAACGGTCTACGAACAGGGCGCCGCTCTCTTTGTCCACTTCGTATTTGATCGGATCTGCGTTAGCCGGGATTTCGATAACTACGTAGATGTCTTCTGGCAGTTCTTTACCCGCTGGGACGTTGAGTAAGCTCATGTCGGTGTCCTTTAAAATGGATGGTAAACAAGTGGCAGGTATTATAGCCAACTCGCGCTGAATGTCTCCGCCTGTTTTCGCCATCTTCCCTCGTTGACCCCACTTTTCAGACCGTTTCCATGACAGGAAAATCCATAAACTCAGCCGCATTTTTAATGGTGAAATGAAAGCGATTACAAACTTGTGATTAACGTTTTATTCACTTTTCTGAAGTGTGATGTAACGCAATTCGTTACATATTTCATTGGCTATAGTCATTTCGCAGAACATCTTTTAACCAACAATAACTCACCCTACGAGGACGTTCATATGTGGAAGCGCTTACTTCTTGTCACAGCAGTTTCGGCAGCCATGTCGTCTATGGCGATGGCCGCACCTTTAACCGTAGGTTTTTCGCAAGTCGGCTCTGAATCCGGCTGGCGAGCGGCAGAAACCAACGTCGCGAAAAGCGAGGCCCAGAAACGCGGGATCACGCTGAAAATCGCCGATGGTCAGCAAAAACAAGAGAACCAGATCAAAGCCGTACGCTCCTTTATCGCCCAGGGCGTAGATGCCATCTTTATTGCGCCCGTCGTGGCGACCGGCTGGGAGCCCGTGCTGAAGGAAGCGAAAGACGCGGAGATCCCGGTCTTCCTGCTCGATCGTTCCATTGATGTAAAAGACAAATCTCTCTATATGACCACCGTGACGGCCAATAACGTGCTTGAAGGACAGTTAATTGGTGACTGGCTGGTGAAACAGGTCGACGGCAAGCCTTGTAACGTCGTTGAACTGCAGGGCACCGTCGGTGCGAGCGTGGCCATCGACCGTAAGAAAGGCTTTGCTGAAGCCATCGCTAAAGCGCCAAACATTAAAATTATCCGCTCTCAGTCCGGTGACTTTACCCGCAGTAAGGGCAAAGAGGTCATGGAGAGCTTTATCAAGGCTGAAAACAACGGCAAGAACATCTGCATGGTTTACGCCCACAACGATGACATGGTGATCGGTGCGATTCAGGCGATTAAAGAAGCGGGTCTGAAACCGGGCAAAGATATCCTCACCGGCTCTATCGACGGCGTGCCGGACATCTACAAAGCGATGATCGACGGTGAAGCCAACGCCAGCGTGGAGCTGACGCCGAACATGGCGGGCCCGGCCTTCGACGCGCTGGAGAAATTCAAGAAAGACGGCACGATGCCTGAGAAGGTGACGGTCACCAAGTCCACGCTCTACCTGCCGGATACGGCGAAAGAAGAGTTAGAGAAGAAGAAAAATATGGGCTACTGATCCAGTGAAATTGCCGGGTGGCGCTGCGCTTACCCGGCCTACCGGAACGTGCCGGGGACGTAAATATGAATACTGAACAACACCAGGAAATCCTCCGCACAGAGGGCTTGAGTAAATTCTTCCCCGGCGTGAAGGCGCTGGATAACGTCGATTTCAGCCTGCGTCGCGGCGAGATTATGGCGCTGCTGGGCGAGAACGGCGCGGGGAAATCGACGCTGATAAAAGCGCTGACCGGCGTGTATCACGCCGATCGCGGCACCATCTGGCTGGAAGGTAACGCCATTTCGCCAAAAAATACCGCCCATGCCCAACAGTTGGGGATTGGGACTGTGTATCAGGAAGTCAACCTGCTGCCGAACATGTCGGTGGCGGATAACCTGTTTATTGGCCGTGAGCCACGCCGTTTTGGCCTGCTGCGCCGCAAAGAGATGGAAGCGCGGGCGACAAAACTGATGGAATCATACGGCTTTTCCCTCGACGTCCGTGAGCCGCTGAACCGCTTTTCCGTGGCGATGCAGCAGATCGTCGCCATCTGCCGGGCTATCGATCTCTCGGCAAAGGTGCTGATCCTCGATGAACCCACCGCCAGCCTGGATACCCAGGAAGTCGAAATGCTCTTCACCCTGATGCGCCAGCTGCGCGATCAGGGCGTGAGCCTGATCTTCGTTACGCACTTCCTCGATCAGGTGTATGAAGTGAGCGATCGCATCACGGTGCTGCGCAACGGCTGCTTTGTCGGCTGCCGCGAAACCCGCGAGCTACCGCAGATTGAGCTGGTGAAAATGATGCTGGGCCGAGAGCTGGAAACCAACGCCCTTCAGCGTGCAGGGCGCACGCTGCTGAGCGAAAAACCGGTCGCCGCGTTCAGCGATTACGGCAAAAAAGGGGTGATCTCGCCGTTTAACCTTGAGGTTCGCCCCGGTGAGATTGTTGGCCTGGCGGGCCTGCTAGGCTCAGGCCGAACCGAAACCGCCGAGGTGATCTTCGGGATCAAACCTGCCGACAGCGGCAGGGCGCTGATCAAGGGCAAACCGCAAACCCTACGATCGCCGCATCAGGCGTCCTGTCTGGGCGTCGGCTTCTGCCCGGAAGACCGGAAAACGGACGGTATTATTGCCGCCGCCTCGGTGCGGGAAAACATCATTCTGGCGCTACAGGCGCAGCGCGGGTGGCTGCGTCCCATTCCGCGTAAAGAACAAAACGCCATTGCCGAGCGCTTTATCCGTCAGCTCGGGATTCGCACCCCGAGCGCGGAACAGCCCATTGAATTTCTCTCCGGCGGTAACCAGCAGAAGGTTCTCCTCTCGCGCTGGCTGCTGACCAAACCGCAGTTCCTGATCCTCGACGAGCCGACGCGCGGCATTGATGTAGGCGCGCACGCCGAAATTATCCGGCTTATCGAAACGCTGTGCGCGGACGGTCTGGCGCTGCTGGTCATTTCGTCCGAGCTTGAGGAGCTGGTGGGTTATGCCGATCGCGTCATTATCATGCGCGATCGCAAGCAGGTGGCAGAGATCCCGCTGGATAAGCTGTCCGTTCCGGCAATCATGAATGCCATCGCGGCGTAAGGAGCTAATCGTGATGCCCCGTTCACTTTCGCAAACCGGTGAGTCAAAGCGCCGCTTCAGCTGGCCGACCGGCACGCCGCAAATCGCGGCGCTGCTGGTGGTACTGCTGGTGGATAGCCTGGTCGCGCCGCATTTCTTCCAGATTATCGTGCAGGATGGCCGCCTGTTTGGCAGCCCGATAGACATCCTGAACCGTGCCGCGCCCGTGGCGCTGCTGGCGATTGGTATGACGCTGGTGATCGCCACCGGCGGGATTGACCTCTCCGTCGGCGCGGTCATGGCGATTGCTGGCGCCACCGCCGCCTCAATGACCGTGGCCGGGCACAGCCTGCCGGTGGTGCTGCTGGCCGCACTGGGCTCCGGGGTATTAGCCGGGCTCTGGAACGGCATTCTGGTGGCGGTTCTCAAAATTCAGCCCTTTGTTGCCACCCTGATCCTGATGGTGGCCGGGCGCGGCGTGGCGCAGCTGATTACCTCCGGGCAGATCGTTACCTTTAACTCCCCGAGCCTAGCGTGGCTCGGTAGCGGCAACCTTCTGTTCTTCCCGACGCCGGTGATTATTGCCCTCGTGACGCTGGTTATCTTTTGGCTCTTTACCCGCAAAACGGCGCTCGGGATGTTTATTGAAGCGGTGGGGATCAACATCCGCGCCGCGCGCAACGCCGGGGTCAACACCCGCTTGATGGTGATGCTGACCTACGTGCTGAGCGGCGTCTGCGCCGCCATTGCCGGGGTCATCGTCGCGGCGGATATTCGCGGGGCCGATGCCAACAACGCCGGGTTATGGCTGGAGCTGGACGCGATCCTCGCGGTGGTGATCGGCGGCGGGTCGCTGATGGGCGGGCGCTTTAACCTGCTGCTCTCGGTGGTGGGGGCGCTGATCATTCAGGGCATGAACACTGGCATCCTGCTCTCGGGATTCCAGCCGGAACTCAACCAGGTGGTGAAAGCGGTGGTCGTGCTCTGCGTACTGATCGTCCAGTCACCGCGCTTTGTCAGCATCATTAAGGGGATCCGTGGCCATGATAAAACGTAATTTGCCGTTGATGATCACGCTGGGCGTGTTTGTGCTGGGGTATCTCTACTGTCTGACGCAGTTCCCCGGTTTTGCCTCGACGCGCGTGATCTGCAATATCCTGACCGATAACGCCTTTTTAGGCATCATCGCCGTCGGGATGACCTTTGTGATCCTCTCCGGCGGGATCGATCTCTCCGTCGGGTCGGTGATCGCGTTTACGGGCGTGTTCCTCGCGAAAGCCATTGGGTTCTGGGGCATCTCTCCGCTGGTGGCATTCCCGCTGGTGCTGGCGATGGGCTGTGCGTTTGGTGCCTTTATGGGGTTGCTGATCGACGCGCTGAAAATTCCTGCCTTTATCATCACACTCGCCGGGATGTTCTTCCTGCGCGGCGTGAGCTATCTGGTGTCGGAGGAGTCGATCCCGATTAACCACCCCATCTACGACACGCTCTCCAGCCTGGCGTGGAAAATCCCCGGTGGCGGCCGCCTGAGCGCGATGGGGCTGCTGATGCTGGGCGTGGTGGTGATTGGCATCTTCCTCGCCCACCGCACCCGGTTTGGCAATCAGGTCTACGCCATTGGCGGTAACGCCACGTCGGCCAACCTGATGGGGATCTCCACCCGCAGCACCACCATCCGTATCTATATGCTGTCGACCGGGCTGGCGACGCTGGCGGGTATCGTCTTCTCTGTGTATACCCAGGCCGGTTACGCGCTGGCGGGCGTCGGCGTTGAGCTGGATGCGATTGCTTCTGTGGTTATCGGCGGCACGCTGCTTAGCGGCGGGGTGGGCACGGTGCTGGGCACGCTGTTCGGCGTGGCGATACAGGGGCTGATTCAGACCTACATCAACTTCGACGGCACGCTCAGCTCGTGGTGGACCAAGATCGCCATCGGCATTCTGCTGTTTATTTTTATTGCCCTGCAGCGCGGTCTGACGGTGCTCTGGGAGAACCGTCAAAGCTCGCCTGTTACCCGCGTAAACACATCGGTAACAGAGCCATAACACGCTGAAATTGCTTAAAGTCTAAACATTTTCCGGTAGCGGCCGATACTCTTCTTTTACGCCAAGAAATATCTCGCTACCGGAAATAACATCATGCTGAAAACGCTATCGATTCGTACCGGCTTGCTCTCTTTACTGGCCGTTATGACCCTGCTGCTGCTGATTGTCAGCGGCATTGGTATTTATGCCCTCACACAGAGTTCTTCTTCACTCCAGCGCATCAACCACCTTCAGGGTGAGCAAATGGTGCAGCTTAATTCTGGCTATACGCTGATCCTGCGCGCGCGCAATGAGGCGGGCCAGGCCGTCCGAATGATGGAAATTGGTCTGCTGGACGATGCATCCAAATCGGTAAAAAACATCAATCAGGAAATTGCCCAGGCGCAGAAAACGCTGAAAGCCGTGATCGACGGCGGGGTGGCTGACGAGCAGGGGCAAAAGCTGCTGGATAACGTGGCGGCGAGTCTGGCGGCGTATACCCGGCAGGGCATCAACCCGATGCTGAAAGCCCTGAGCGACCAGAGTGCGGACGGTTATTACGACCTGATTGAAAACGCGCTGATTTCGGTGGCAAACAAGTTTGATAATGATATGCAGGCTTTCCAGGCGTGGAGCGAAGCGCGTGGCAAAGCGGAAGTCAGTGCCGTGCAGTCGAGCAAAACCCGCGTACTGATCCTGATCGTTGTCGCCGCGCTGCTGACGGCAGGTATTATCGTCCTCGCCTGGCTGGTGCTGCGCCATATGCTGCTGAAGCCACTCTCGGCATCGATTGCTCAGCTTGAACATGTCGCGGCAGGCGATTTAACCCATACCCTGGGTCCGACGGCCAGCCAGGAATTTAACCGGCTCAACGCGGCCATTGAAGTGATGCGTCAGTCGCTGATGGGATCGGTTCTGCGGGTGCGCGATGCCAGTTCGCAAATAGATACCGGCAGTCGGGAGCTGACGGCGGGGAACATGAACCTTGCCCAGCGCACGGAATCTACCGCCACCTCACTTGAGCAAACGGCGGCCAGCATGGAAGAGATCACCGCCACGGTGAAACTCAACGCCGACAACGCCGAGCAGGCGCACCAGCTGGCGAAGTCCGTTTCCGACACGGCCGATCACGGCAGCGAAATGGTCTGCTACGTGATTGAAAAAATGCGCGATATCTCCTGCAGCTCGGCGCGGATCGCCGACATCCTGAGCGTGATCGACGGCATTGCCTTCCAGACCAATATTCTGGCGCTGAACGCCTCCGTTGAAGCCGCGCGCGCGGGCGAACAGGGACGGGGTTTTGCCGTCGTTGCGGGCGAAGTGCGAAACCTGGCCAGCCGCAGTGCCGACGCGGCGAAAGAGATCCGATCGCTTATCAGCGATTCACAAACTCATGTGAATGAGGGGAGCGAACTGGCACAGCAGGCCGGTGAAACGATGGATGAGATCGCAACAGAAGTGCTGCGAATGACCAAGCTGATGCGTGAAATTGCGACCGCGTCTCAGGAACAGAGTCGCGGCATTGAGCAGGTGAACATCGCGGTGAACCAGATGGACGAAACGGCGCAGCAAAATGCGGCGCTGGTACAGCAGTCATCCGCCGCGACACGCTCGCTGGAAGAGCAGTCGCGCGAACTGATGGAAGCCATGTCCTCGTTTAAGCTGACGGCCCAGACTGCTGCATAATCATATTCATCCCTGGTACGTGCTGTGCCAGGGTTTTATTTGTCGATGAATTTAACGCATTAATATTATCGTGAATATTCCCCATTAATATTTCCAGCGCGCTGGTTAACGCTAACGCTTTTTCTGTGGGTTCAAGATATAAACCTTTACGGTAAAACAGTGGCTCATCAAAAAGTTGATTAAAACGCTTTAGCGCCAGGCTTACCGCCGGGCGGGACATGTCCAGGCGCACAGAGGCTTTCGCCATGCTGCCGCAGCGAACAATTTCAATAAAGACAGGAATAAGATTTAAATCAATGCCGGTATTGGCACGAGAATAGTTTTTCATCACGAATAGGCTCCAGGAAATAATTGTCAAACTGTTATGGAAATAATGCAGGAGCAGGGATGAAGATTAAAGCGTCTTTTTTATAAACACTTATACGGTAAAATATATAAATGACTGGGAAGCCGGGCGGCTTCCCAGGAGAAAGGGGTTACGCGTCCGGATACTCACGGATGAAACGTTCAACGTCTTCAACCATGTGGTTGTTGCCGACGAAGAACGAACGGCGCTGGTGCAGGCTTTCCGGCACGATATCCAGAATACGCTCTTTACCGTCGCTCGCCTTGCCGCCCGCCTGTTCGGCGAGGAATGCCATCGGGTTGCATTCGTACAGCAGACGCAGCTTCCCGTCCGGGTGGCTTGCGGTGCTTGGGTAGAGGTAGATGCCGCCTTTCAGCAGGTTGCGGTGGAAGTCAGCGACCAGAGAACCGATATAGCGGGAGGTGTACGGGCGCTGGGTGGCTTTATCTTCTTCCTGGCAGAATTTGATGTACTTCTTCACGCCGCTCGGGAATCGGATGTAGTTGCCTTCGTTGATGGAGTAAGTGTTGCCCTTCTCCGGGAAGCGCATACGTTCCTGGCTCAGGCAGAACACGCCCAGCGACGGATCGTAAGTAAAGGCGTGAACGCCGCAGCCGGTGGTGTACACCAGCATGGTGGACGAACCATACACCACATAGCCCGCAGCAACCTGATTGCTGCCCGGCTGGAGGAAATCTTCTTCGGTGACCGGCGTGCCAACAGGCGTGACGCGGCGGTAGATGGAGAAAATGGTACCGACAGAAACGTTAACGTCGATGTTGGAGGAGCCGTCGAGCGGATCCATCAGGACAACGTATTTCGCGTGTTCGCATCCTTCGAAAACAACAATTTCATCTTCTTCTTCGGAGGCGATACCCGCAACGATGTCGCGCGCGCGCAGTGCAGCTTTCAGTTTTTCATTTGCGAACAGATCGAGTTTCTGTTGAACCTCGCCCTGAACGTTCTCGGCACCGCTGGCACCCAGGATATCGACCAGACCGGCCTTGTTGATATCGCGGTGGATGATCTTAGCGCCCAGCTTTATTGCCGACAGCAAAGCAGTGAGTTCACCGGTAGCATGAGAGAACTCGTGCTGCTTTTCGACAATAAATTCACCTAACGTTTTCATAACACTTTCCCTGCATCTTATGTGAGTAGAGCGATTGTATGTTCACCAAAACGACTAAAGCCCAACAATCTTAACAAATATTCAAATAGTAGCGCACTGGTGAATCGCGCCAGCAAATACGGATTTACCTGAAATGCGTTTCACACCCGCTAACATGTGAGTAAAATGTGCGCCACATTGAAGAAGGATAGTGACGTATGCGCATTCATATATTGGGGATTTGTGGCACTTTCATGGGCGGACTGGCAATGCTGGCGCGCTCACTGGGCCATGAAGTAACAGGTTCGGACGCCAATGTGTATCCGCCGATGAGCACGCTTCTGGAGAAGCAGGGCATCTCGCTGATTCAGGGCTACGAGGCCAGCCAGCTGGATCCTGAACCGGATCTGGTGATCATTGGCAACGCCATGACCCGTGGTAACCCATGTGTTGAAGCGGTGCTGGAACGCAATATTCCGTTTATGTCTGGCCCACAGTGGCTGCATGATTTTGTGCTGCGCGACCGCTGGGTTGTTGCCGTTGCCGGTACCCACGGCAAAACCACCACCGCCGGAATGGCGACCTGGATCCTCGAAGCCTGCGGCTATAAGCCTGGCTTTGTCATTGGCGGCGTTCCGGGCAACTTCGACGTTTCTGCACGTCTGGGTGACAGCCCGTTCTTTGTGATCGAAGCCGACGAATACGACTGTGCATTCTTCGACAAGCGTTCCAAGTTTGTGCATTACTGCCCGCGCACGCTGATCCTCAACAACCTTGAGTTCGATCACGCGGATATCTTTGACGACCTGAAAGCGATCCAGAAACAGTTCCACCACCTGGTGCGCATTGTTCCGGGTCAGGGCCGCATCATCCTGCCGGAGAACGACATCAACCTGAAGCAAACCCTGGCAATGGGCTGCTGGAGCGAGCAGGAGCTGGTGGGCGAACAGGGTCACTGGCAGGCGAAGAAACTCAACGCCGATGCCTCCGAGTGGGAAGTGCTGCTCGACGGTGAAAAAGTGGGTGAGGTGAAGTGGGGCCTGGTGGGCGAGCACAACATGCACAACGGCCTGATGGCCATTGCTGCGGCGCGTCACGTGGGCGTGCTGCCTGCGGATGCAGCCAATGCGCTGGGCTCGTTCATTAACGCCCGTCGCCGTCTGGAACTGCGCGGCGAAGCGAATGGCGTGACGGTGTATGACGATTTCGCGCATCACCCAACGGCGATTCTGGCGACGCTTGCCGCGTTACGCGGTAAGGTTGGCGGCACCGCGCGCATTCTGGCCGTGCTGGAACCGCGCTCGAACACCATGAAAATGGGCATCTGCAAAGATGACCTCGCGCCGTCGTTAGGGCGTGCCGATGAAGTCTTCCTCTTACAGCCGCAGCATATTCCGTGGCAGGTAGCCGAAGTGGCCGACGCCTGCATTCAGCCTGCGCACTGGAGTGCGGATGTGGATGTCTTAGCGGATATGGTCGTGAAAGCCGCACAGCCTGGCGATCACATTCTGGTGATGAGCAACGGCGGTTTTGGTGGGATCCATCAGAAGCTGCTGGACGGTCTGGCGAAGAAAGCGGAAGCGGTCGTAGAGTAAAAAAAAGCCCGGTGGTGCTTGCGCTTACCGGGCCTACATTCTTTTCTCCCTCGCCCCTCCGGGGAGAGGGCCGGGGTGAGGGGAACAGATTACTCGTCGTTCTCAGACAGCTCGCGCAGATACTGGAAAATCAGGCGCGCAGACTTCGGCGGTTTATTCCCTTCTTTCTCTTTCTTCGCGTTGCGGATCAAAGAACGCAGCTGCTGGCGGTCGGCATCCGGCCACAGGTTCAGCACTTCCGGTACGGCGTCATCACCCTGTTCAATCAGACGATCGCGGATCTGCTCAAGCTTATGGAAAAACGCAACCTGCTGGTTGTGGCGGTTTTTCAGCTTGTCCAGTGCCTGGCGGATCGGATCGACGTCGCGCTGACGCAGCATTTTCCCGATAAGCTGAAGCTGGCGACGACGGCCTTCTTTTTTGATTTTCTGTGCCAGTTCAATGGCATCACGCAGATCCTGGTCGAGCGGGATCTTATCCAGCGCGTTTTTACCCAGTTCTACCAATTCTGCGCCAAGCTGTTTTAACTCTTCGGCGTCACGTTTAATTTCACTTTTACTGACCCAGATGATCTCATCATCTTCGTCTTCGATGTCATCACCGGGAACGTCGTCGAGCCAGTCTTCGGGCTGCTTAGTCATGTCAGGCTCCTTAAAAAAAGAGGCTAATGTTACCAGTTAAGACGCGCACTGAAAAACGGTTCTCTGTTAGACTTCAGATAACTCTCTCTTACAGTATGGCATTTGCGATGAAAGTAACCTCACAAGTTGAAGCGCAGCGTAAGATTCTGGAAGAAGCCGTCTCCACCGCGCTGATGCTTGCTTCAGAAAAATCAGATGGCGCCGAAGTGGCGGTCAGCAAAACCACCGGCATCAGCGTGAGCACCCGCTATGGCGAAGTGGAGAATGTCGAATTCAACAGCGATGGCGCGCTTGGGATCACGGTGTATCACCAGAATCGCAAAGGCAGCGCGTCATCCACCGATCTCAGTCCGGATGCCATTGCCCGAACGGTGCAGGCGGCGCTGGATATCGCCCGTTATACCTCTCCTGATCCTTACGCAAGCGTGGCGGATAAAGAGCTGCTGGCGTTTGATGCGCCGGATCTCGATCTTTTCCACCCGGCGGAAGTGACCCCGGACGAAGCCATCGAACTGGCCGCGCGCGCCGAGCAGGCTTCCCTGCAGGCCGATAAGCGCATCACCAATACCGAAGGCGGCAGCTTCAATAGCCATTACGGCATCAAAGTCTTTGGCAACAGCCACGGCATGCTGCAGGGCTACTGCTCTACCCGCCACTCGCTCTCCAGCTGCGTGATTGCCGAAGAGAACGGCGACATGGAGCGTGACTACGCCTACACCATTGGCCGCGCGCTGGGGGATTTACAGTCTCCGGAGTGGGTGGGTAAAGAGTGTGCCGAACGCACGCTGTCTCGCCTGTCGCCGCGCAAACTCTCCACCATGAAGGCCCCGGTCATCTTTGCTAATGAAGTGGCAACCGGCCTGTTTGGCCATCTGGTGGGCGCGATTGCGGGCGGCTCGGTGTACCGTAAATCGACCTTCCTGCTCGACTCGCTGGGCAAGCAGATCCTGCCGGAATGGCTGACCATTGAAGAGCATCCGCACCTGCTGAAAGGGCTGGCCTCCACGCCGTTCGACAGCGAAGGCGTGCGCACCGAACGTCGCGATATTATCAAAGACGGTATTCTGACCCAGTGGCTGCTGACCAATTACTCCGCGCGCAAGCTGGGGCTGAAAAGCACCGGACACGCTGGCGGCATCCACAACTGGCGTATTGCCGGCCAGGGCCTCAACTTTGAGCAGATGCTGAAAGAGATGGGCACTGGCCTGGTCGTCACGGAACTGATGGGCCAGGGCGTAAGCGGCATCACCGGCGACTACTCGCGCGGCGCGGCGGGCTTCTGGGTCGAAAACGGCGAAATTCAGTATCCGGTGAGCGAAATCACCATCGCGGGTAACCTGAAGGATATGTGGCGCAACATCGTTACGGTCGGTAACGATATTGAAACACGTAGCAATATACAGTGTGGTTCAGTTCTTCTGCCCGAAATGAAAATTGCGGGTCAATAAAGATAGCGTTTTGTTAATAATAAAAAAGGAAGTGAGCAATGCGTAAACATCTGTTAGCGATCGTCGCGGCTTCAACGCTGGTTCTTGGTTCGTCTGCGTTTGCCGCCGATCTTGAAGACAACATGGACATCCTCAGTGAAAACCTGAAGGTAGTGCAGAAAACGGACAATGCGGCGGACATGAAAGACGCCTTGACCAAAATGCGTGAAGCGGCGCTGGATGCGCAAAAAGCAACCCCGCCGAAGCTGGAAAGCAAAGCGGCAGACAGTGCAGAGATGAAAGACTATCGCCACGGCTTTGACGTGCTGGTCGGCCAGATCGACGGTGCGCTGAAGCTGGCTAACGAAGGCAAGGTGAAGGAAGCCCAGGCGGCGGCCGACCAGTTTGTGGCGACGCGCAACACCTATCATAAAAAGTATCGTTAATTGGGTGCCTGAGCTGTACGTCCTTCCTCCGTATGCGGAGGCGCATTACGCGCCCCCGCATCTTTGCTCCCTACTTGCCGGAGCGACACTCCATCCGCGCGGTCACTTCAAGCGAGCCGTTTCGAAAACGGATCTCGCACAGTGTTTTCCTCGTCACCAGCGTTAAGATGATTATCGTCAAAGAAATAATCATCAAAACCCCGATACTTGGGTTTCTGCGTTTCATGGATGCCTCCTTGCTGTAAAGCGGGCGAGGTAGCAAACATCACGTGGCTAGACGTGTCGTTTACAGCCCCGTCCTGATTTAAATTCAGGTAGGGGCTTTCCACTTTCCGTCCCATGCCTGAGACGGTCAGTCTCAAGCACCCGTCGCCACTCTAGCGAATCCCCATAAGAAAACCTTATCCACGTCACATTTCTACGAGCCCGCTCGTAATCTTTTCCACTTCGCTGACCTGTTCATTGCCGCTGAATAGCGTGATATTCATCACGTAAATACAGCGATTTATCCAGATTCACCGCATTTATGTGGCACAGATCACTGCTGCTGCTCGCCTTTCCACTTCGAAGTGGAAAACAACTCGCTACAAACAATTCCCCTGCAACGTTAGTTTTATTCCAGAGCCATTAACGGGGTAAGACCAGTGATTAACGGAGCGGTAATGAACGACGTTGGGGAACAGGCGGAGCAAACAGAACAGCTCGCGAACACCATGCTGCAGCAGGTTTATGCCCTGCTGGCCCGAAACAACATCATCCCCAATGCGGTACAGGAGCAGATGCTCACTTCCCACGTGCGCGCAATGGCACACCGGTCCGTGACCGGCGAGCCGCTGCCGGAGGTAGAAGCGGAGCTGTTCGACGAAATTTCACCAGATTCAATGCAACTTGCCCGTGAAGTGGTAGCGCAGTTTGGCAACCTTCCTGATGAAGAAGCCTGGCTGCTCTCCGTTCACTTCGAAGTCGCGAAAGACAACCTTTAAGGAGCAACTCATGGAACAGATTACAGTCGTGATTGGCGATCGCCTGGGCAAAGGTCAGAAAGTGGCAGCCGGTGTGGAAAAAGCAGGTGGACGTGCGGTTGTCGTACCGGGCATGGCCGCGGACATGAAGCTTGGCGACATGATGAAAGCGGAAAACGCCACCTTCGGTATCTCCTTCTGCGGCAGCGGCGGCGCGGGTGCCATCACGGCGCAAACCAAATATGGCTACAAAGCGAAATACGGCATGCGTTCCGTGGAAGAGGGCGTGACCGCCATCAACGAAGGCTGCAACGTGCTGGGCTTTGGCTTTATGGATAAAGAAGAGCTGGGCGAGCGTCTGGTGCAGGCGTGGCAGAAGAAATACGGCGCATAAGCATGAAAGAACAGTTCACAACCACGGTGAGAGTGAAGGGAAAAGGCGACGCCAAAGCGCGCGCCTTTGCCGACGCGCTCAACCACGTACAGGCCGCGGTGATGAAAGCCTCACCGCATATCTTACTGCGTATTGAGCCACAGGATGTGCAGGTCGTTCAGGCGCAAGAAGCGGTGCGTAAAGAAGCGTTTCTGTTCTTCTTTCTGCGCCGGGAAAGACGCACCTACAGCGTGGAGCTGGATGTGACCGTCAACGTGACCGCTATCAATCTTGACCAGGTGGATTTCGTCACGCAACGCTGATTATTCATAAAAGGGCAGACTGATGTTCTTAATTATATTAATAAAATCGCTCATCATTGGCGGCCTGGTTGGCGTCGGTGTGGGGGCCGGGGCTGCACGCATGTTTCATGCGCCTACCACACAGGGTATGGGCGCGTTTCGTACGTTGGGGGAACTGAACTCCTGTGAAGGGGATCCGGCGTCCCACTTCTCCTTTGGGTTAGGTTTCTTCTTTAACGCCTGGGCCTCTTCCGTGGCCGCAGGTGCCTTCACACAGGACGTTGACCACCGCATCATCCCGAACTGGGGTGCTGCTGCACTGATGATTAAAAACCGTAACGTCGGCGAAACGCTGCACGATCCCCGCAAAATGGCGATTGCCTGCGGTGTGATCGGCATGATCGTCGTGACCTTCCTGAACCTGACCGCCTCCTCCGTGCCGGCAGCGCTTCAGGTCACCGCCGTGAAGGTGCTGGTACCAGCGGCAAACCTGCTGGTGAACACCGTCATGCCAGTGATCTTCTGGCTGGCAGCCATTGACGCGGGTAAAAAATCGGGCTTCTGGGCGACCATTTTCGGCGGCGCGGCGCAGCTGATCATGGGCAACGCCGTACCGGGCCTGGTGCTGGGTATCCTGATCGGTAAAGGCGTGGAAGAGAGCGGCTGGAACCACGTCACCAAAGTGATGATGGCGGCGATCGTCCTGCTCTTCGTGCTGAGCGGCTTCTTCCGCGGCTTCGACATGAAGATGATCGAATCCTTCCATCTGACCGTGCCGAACTGGCTCGACATGATCCACAACTCGCTCAGCGGTAAATAACAGGAGCCTCTACATGGAACAGAATAAAGGTTTTTGGTATGCCGACTGGTCGTTCCCGATCTTCGTTGGCCTGCTCTCCTCCGGCGTGTTTGCCGGGACGCACATGTACTACCTCTACGGCATCGGCGCGTTTAACGAAGTGGCCTTCGTGGCGATGCTGAAAGCGGGGATGGATACCGGCGTCTACGGCGCGGTGGCGGCGTTCGGCGCGAGCTTCCTGTTCGCCCGTATTATCGAAGGCTCGCTGGTCGGTATTCTTGATATCGGCGGGGCGATCCAGACCGGCGTAGGCCTCGGCGTGCCGGCGCTGCTGCTGGGCGCGGGCATCATGTTCCCGGTGACCAACTTCATTGCCGCGCTGATTACCGGCCTGGTGATTGGCCTGGCGATTGGCTACGTCATCATCCTGGCGCGTAAGTTCACCATCAACCAGAGCAACTCCACCTACGGTGCAGACGTGATGATGGGCGCGGGTAACGCCTCCGGCCGCTTCCTCGGGCCGTTGATTATCCTCAGCGCCATGACCGCCTCCATTCCTATCGGCGTCGGTTCCCTGCTGGGTGCGCTGGTGTTCTACATCTGGCAGAAGCCGATCACCGGTGGCGCGATCCTCGGCGCGATGCTGTTGGGCTGGCTGTTCCCGGTCGCCCTTTAATACCCGCGGGCGCTCAGGCGCCCGCCTTATCAGGAGATCCTCATGTTTGATTTACTCCTGCGCCGTGCGCGCCTTGCCGACGATACCCTGACCGATATCGCCATTCAGGACGGGAAGATCGCGGCGCTGGGCGACATTGACGCCCCCGCGCATAAAACGGTTGAGCTGAACGGCGACGTATTCGTCAGCGCAGGCTGGATTGACTCCCACGTTCACTGCTACCCGAACTCCCCGATTTACCACGACGAACCGGACAGCGTCGGCATTGCCACCGGCGTCACCACCGTGGTGGACGCGGGCAGTACCGGTGCCGACGACGTGGACGATTTCTACGACATCACCCGCAAAGCCTCTACCGAGGTCTTTGCCCTGCTGAACATCTCCCGCGTGGGGCTGATTGCCCAGAACGAACTGGCCAATATGGCCAACATCGACGCCGACGCGGTGAAGCAGGCGGTGAAGCGCCACCCTGATTTTATCGTCGGTCTGAAGGCGCGCATGAGCAGCAGCGTGGTCGGTGAAAACGGCATTACGCCGCTGGAGCGCGCCAAGGCCATTCAGAAAGAGAACGGCGACCTGCCGCTGATGGTGCACATCGGCAACAACCCGCCGAACCTCGACGAAATTGCTGAGCTGCTGAGCTCCGGCGATATCATCACCCACTGCTATAACGGCAAACCCAACCGCATTCTGACGCCCTCCGGCGAGCTGCGCGCCTCCATCACCTCCGCCCTGAAGCGCGGCGTGCGTCTGGACGTGGGGCATGGCACGGCGAGCTTCAGCTTTGAGGTGGCGAAACGCGCCATCGCGATGGGCATTCTGCCGCACACCATCAGCTCGGATATCTACTGCCGCAACCGCATCAACGGCCCGGTGGGCTCGCTGGCAAGCGTAATGTCGAAATTCCTCGCCATCGGCATGTCGCTGCCGCAGGTGATTGACTGCGTGACCGCGAACGCCGCCGACGGCCTGCGCCTGGCGCGCAAAGGCCGCATTCAGCCGGGCCTCGACGCCGACCTGACGCTGTTTACGCTTAAGCGCCAGCCGACGGTGCTGACGGATGCTGAAAACGACAGCCTGCAGGCTGAACACATTCTGGTGCCGCTTGCCGCGATCCGCGCGGGCAAGGGCTACATGACCGAACAAGGGAGCACGGAACATGCCTTCGATTTATGAGAAGTACAACTTAAAGCAGGTGATCAACACCTCTGGCCGCATGACGGCGCTGGGCGTCTCCACGCCGCGCCCGGAAGTGGTGCAGGCGGCAATGGACGGCATGAATGAGTACTTCGAGATGAAGGATCTGGTTAATAAAACCGGTGAATACATCGCGAAGCTGCTGGACGTGGAAGGCGCGACGGTGGTCTCCTGCGCGTCGGCGGGCATTGCCCAGTCCGTGGCGGCGGTGCTGGTGAAAGACAGCGACTGGCTGCTGGAAAACCTGCACGTGACCCCGATTGAGAACAACGAAATCGTCCTGCCGAAAGGCCACAACGTGAACTTTGGCGCGCCGGTGGGCACCATGGTGGCGCTGGGCGGCGGCAGGCTGGTGGAGGCGGGCTACGCCAACGAATGCTCCGCCGATCAGCTGGCGGCGGCGATCACCCCGCGCACCGCGGCGATCCTCTACATCAAATCTCACCACTGCGTGCAGAAAAGCATGCTCAGCGTCGAGCAGGCGGCGGTCGTGGCGCGCAAGCACGATCTGCCGCTGATCGTCGATGCAGCGGCAGAAGAAGATCTTCACGCCTACTACCGCTCCGGCGCCGATCTGGTGATCTACAGCGGCGCGAAGGCGATTGAAGGCCCAACCAGCGGGCTGGTGATCGGTAAAACCCAGTATGTTGAGTGGGTAAAACGCCAGACGGCGGGCATTGGCCGCGCGATGAAGGTGGGCAAAGAGGGCATTCTCGGCCTGACCTGCGCCATCGAACACTACCTGACGGCGACCAAAGAGAGCGGCGCTGAGATGGTGGCGAAGATGACGCCGTTTATTGACGCGCTCAACACCCTGAGTGGCGTCACCGCACGCGTGGTCTGGGACAGCGCCGGTCGCGATATCGCCCGCACCGAGATTAAGTTCGATGAAGCCACAACGGGCGTCGGCACGGGCGATCTGGTGGCGAAGCTCAAGCAGGGCGAATACGCCATTTACTTCCGTGGCTACAAGGCCAACGAAGGGATTATCGAAGCGGACGTGCGCAGCGTGAATGCTGACCAGCTGAACATCGTCTACCGCCGCATTAGCGAAGTATTAGGACAGGAGAAAAAAGCATGAAACTGACCCCCAACTTTTACCGTGACCGTGTCTGCCTGAACGTGCTGGCAGGATCGAAAGCCAACGCCAGCGCCATTTACGAGGCGGCGGAAGGTCATGTGCTGGTGGGCGTGCTCTCCAAAAATTACCCGGACGTGGACAGCGCCGTCGCCGATATGCGTGAATACGCCGCGCTGATTGATAACGCGCTCTCCGTCGGCCTGGGCGCGGGGGATCCGAACCAGTCGGCGATGGTGAGTGAAATCTCCCGCCAGGTGCAGCCGCAGCACGTCAACCAGGTATTCACCGGCGTGGCCGCCAGCCGCGCGCTGCTGGGGCAGAATGAGTCCGTGGTCAACGGTCTGGTCTCCCCGACCGGCACCGTCGGGATGGTCAAAATCTCCACCGGACCGCTGAGCAGCGCGGCCCCGGACGGTATCGTACCGGTTGAAACCGCGATTGCCCTGCTGAAAGATTTCGGCGGCAGCTCCATCAAATACTTCCCGATGGGCGGCCTGAAGTGCCGTGACGAGTATAAAGCGGTGGCGGAAGCCTGCGCCCGTCACGACTTCTGGCTGGAGCCGACCGGAGGTATCGATCTGGAAAACTATGAGGAGATCCTGCAGATCGCCCTCGACGCGGGCGTGAGCAAAATCATCCCGCATATCTACAGCTCGATTATCGACAAAGCCAGCGGTGATACGCGTCCGGAGGATGTGCGTACGCTGCTGGAGATGACGAAGAAGCTGGTGAAGTAAAACCTGCCCCTCATCCCGGCCCTCTCCCCTTTGGGGAGAGGGTTAGGGTGAGGGGAAACACACCGCACAAACCCAAAGGAGCCACCATGCACACCCGTAACCTGCTTGTCGCTTCACTCTCAATGCTCGCCACCACCGCTATCGCCCAGACGCAATACGCCTGGGTGGGCACCTACAACCCCAACGGAGAAGGGCTGTACCGCTTTACCGTTGATCCGCAAAGCGGCGCGCTGGCGAATAAAACGCTGGTCAGCACGCTGCCGAACGCTGCGCAGCTTACCGTCTCGCACGACGGCAAAACGCTCTACCTGGCAAGTGAAGTGGAGCAGGGCGTGGTGCAGGCGCTGCGGGTGGGGGATAACGGTGAACTGAGCAAGCTGAATCAGGTGGCATCCGGCGGTGCGGGGCCGGTGTATCTTTCCCTGACGCCGAACGGTCGTCATCTACTGGTGGCGAACTACGTCAGCGGATCGATTGCCGTTTTGCCGGTCAAGGCAGACGGCAGCCTGGGTGACGCCACGGATCAATATCAGGATCAAGGCGAACCGGGCGCGGCGAAGCCGGAAGCGGCTGCGGAGGGCAGCTTTGCCATCAGCGATCACAACGGTCCGCATGCGCACATGATCGCCGCCGATCCGAGCGGCAAGTACGTATTTTCCACCGATCTGGGGCTGGATCGTCTCTACCAGTACCGCTTTGACGATCGAAGCGGCAAGCTGACGCCGAACGATCCGCCGTTTATCAGCGCCTCCTCAAAAGGCGCCGGGCCGCGCCACTTTGTCTTTACGCCAAAAGGGGATGCCCTGTGGCTGATTAACGAAGAGGCGTCTACGCTCACCCATTATACCGTGAGCGCCAACGGCACCTTAAAAGAGGGCAAAACGCTTTCAGCCCTGCCGGAAGGTTACAAAGGCACCAGCTTTGCTGCCGGGCTGGCATTAAGCGCCGACGGCAAACAGCTGTATGTGGCTAACCGTTTGCATAACAGCATCGGGCACTTTACCGTAACAGCGGAGGGCACGCTGACGCATCAGGACGACGTGTGGACGCGGGGCGACTATCCGCGCACCCTGACGCTCGATAAACAGGGACGCTGGCTGTACGTCATGAACCAGCGCAGCGACAACATTACCCGTTTCCGCGTGGCGCAGGACGGCAGACTCAGCTTCGAACCGGACTATACCCCGGTCGGCAGTCCATCCCAGATGGTCATTTCACCTTAAGCCGTAAGAGGACAAACCCGTGCGATTTCCGAACCAACGTTTAGCGCAACTTTTCGATCTGTTGCAAAACGAGACGCTGCCGCAGGACGAGCTGGCGCAGCGGCTGTCGGTTTCCACGCGAACCGTCCGTGCCGATATCACCGCCCTGAACGCGCTGCTGGCAAGCCACGGCGCGCAGTTTGTTCTGAGCCGTGGCAATGGCTATCAGCTCAAAATTGACGACGCTGAACGTTATCTGCAATTGCAGGCATCCCACCCGCGCGCGCTGCGTATTCCGCGGACCGGACCCGAGCGCGTGCACTATCTGGTGGTACGTTTTCTCACCTCAGCGTTTTCCCTCAAGCTGGAAGATCTGGCCGATGAGTGGTTTGTCAGCCGCGCCACGCTGCAAAGCGACATGGTGGAAGTGCGCGAGTGGTTCCACCGCTACAACCTGACCCTGGAAACGCGTCCGCGCCACGGCATGAAGCTGTTTGGCAGCGAGATGTCCACCCGCGCGTGCCTGACCGACCTGCTCTGGGAGCTGGCGCAGCAGGACAGTCTCAACCCGCTGGTGACCGAAGTTGCTCTCAACGCGGGTGTGCCGGAGCAGATGGTGGCCGTACTGCATGATGCGCTGACGCGACATCACATCCGCCTGACCGACGAAGGCGAGCTGTTCCTGCGTCTGTACTGTGCGGTGTCGGTACGTCGCATCAGCGAGGGCTTTCCGCTGCCGGAATTCCACGCTGAAGACGTAGAAGAGAACGTGCGCGAGGCGGCGAAAGATATCGCGGTCTCTATCCAGCAGCTGGCGGGCAAAGCGCTTTCGCCTTCGGAGGAGAGCTGGCTGTGCGTGCACATTGCGGCGCGGCAGATCCAGGAGATTGCCCCGAGCGCGATTAACGCAGACGACGATGAAGCGCTGGTCAACTACATCCTGCGCTACATCAACACTCACTATAACTACAACCTGCTCAGCGACGAACAGCTTCACGCTGACCTGCTCACGCACATCAAAACCATGATCACCCGCGTGCGGTATCAAATTATGATCCCCAACCCGCTGCTGGATAACATCAAGCAGCACTACCCGATGGCGTGGGATATGACCCTCGCAGCGGTATCGAATTGGGGCAAATACACGCCGTATGTGATCAGCGAAAACGAGATTGGCTTCCTGGTGCTACATATCGGCGTCGGGCTGGAGCGTCACTACAACATTGGCTACCAGCGCCAGCCGCGCGTGCTGCTGGTGTGCGACGCTGGTAATGCTATGGTCCGCATGATTGAGGCGGTGCTGCAGCGTAAATACCCGCAAATTGAGGTTACGCGCACGCTCACCCTGCGCGAGTACGAGCTGGCGGAAACGATTGGCGAAGATTTTGTGATCGCCACCGCCCGCGTCAGCGAAAAGTCGAAACCGGTGGTGACGATCGCCCCGTTCCCGACCGACTATCAGTTAGAGCAGATCGGCAAGCTGGTGCTGGTGGACCGTACCCGCCCGTGGATGCTGGATAAATACTTCGATGCGGCCCATTTCCGCATTATCGACACGCCCGTTGACCAGCAAACGCTGTTCCGGGAACTGTGCGCGCAGCTTGAAGGCGAGGGATTTGTCGGCGCGGAGTTCCTGGACTCCGTCGTCGAGCGTGAAGCCATCGTCAGCACCATGCTCGGCGACGGCATTGCGCTGCCGCACTCACTCGGCCTGCTGGCGCAGAAAACGGTAGTCTATACCGTGCTCGCCCCGCACGGCGTCCCGTGGGGCGACGAAACTGCGCACGTCATCTTCCTGCTCGCCATCAGCAAAAGCGAGTACGAAGAGGCGATGGCGATTTACGATATCTTTGTCACTTTCCTGCGTGAACGGGCGATGGCACGGCTCTGTAGCTGCGGAGATTTTGCCGAGTTTAAGGCGGTGGCAATGGAGAGTTTGAGCCGGTTTTGAGAGGCGTTATCCAGAATTCGATGTAATGCGAATGTAATGCTAAACTGCATTACACATTCGATTTTACCGGAGGCATAATGGCCACGCTGAACGTCCGTCTGGATGACAAACTCAAAAACGAGGCTTATGCCGTGCTGGAAAAACTCAATATCACCCCAACGGAAGCGGTGCGATTACTGTTTCAGTACGTAGCTGAAACAGGGCGCATGCCCGTGAAAACGGTCACGATTAGCGACAGCGAAGATGCGCTGATACAGACGGTCCGGGAGCGGCTGGCTAATCCGCAAAAGGGAATTAAGGTTAGTCTGGATGACTTATGAACTGGCGTTTGATCCCAGGGCGTTAAAGGAGTGGAGCAAACTGGGGGAGACTGTAAAAGACCATTTTAAGAAGAAACTTGCCGACGTGCTGGCGAAACCCAGGATTGAATCAGCCCGCTTACAGGGCCTGCCTGATTGCTACAAAATCAAACTTAAAGCGTCAGGCTATCGCCTTGTCTATCAGGTTCAGGACGAAGTGGTGCTGGTTGTTGTCATTGCCATTGGGAAGAGAGAGAAATCAGCCGTTTATCATGATGCAAACAAACGGCTTTAGCGATCAACGCAGATGATGCACAACCTGGTTGCTGCTGCCGCGCCAGATCAGTGCCGGGTCTTTTAAATCCTGCATGAACTTGCCGTCAACCAGGACGTTAATCAGATCCACCACTTCCATTTGCTCTGCGTTTAGTTCTTCCAGCTTATAGCCTGTCCAGACCCAGATATCTTTTCCCGTACACTCTGCCCGAATGCGCTTCACCAGCTTCAGGATATCCGGCACGTTTTGCGGGTGCAGGGGGTCGCCGCCGGAGAGCGAAATCCCCTGGCGTTTGATGCGGGTGTCGTTGAGGTCGTTGATGATGCGGTCTTCCATTTCAGCGGTAAACGGCATGCCGGAATTTAAGCGCCAGGTGCTTTTGTTATAGCAGCCGGGGCATTCGTGGACGCAGCCTGAAACAAACAGGGTGCAGCGGGTGCCGGGGCCGTTGACGATGTCGACGGGGTAGTATTGATGATAATTCATAGCGTTAACCTGATGCCCTCACCCCGGCCCTCTCCCGCAGGGAGAGGGAGAAAACCGGTGGCCGGAATAACAATGTGCTCGATCGGTTCCCTCTCCCTTGAGGGAGAGGGGTAGGGTGAGGGGGAGAACCCTGCGCAAAACTTACCCGATCTGCCCATTCCCCAGATGTTTCACCCTGCGCTTCACCTCTTCCTGCTTGCCGGCGTTAAACGGACGCGCATCCGGGCTGCCGAGATAGCCACACACGCGGCGGGTGACGGAGACGCGAGCCGCATCGTGGTTGCCGCATTTCGGGCAGGTAAAGCCTTTGCTCGTACACTCGAACTCACCGGTAAAGCCGCACTCGTAGCACTCGTCGATGGGCGTGTTGGTGCCGTAATACGGCACGTGCTGGTAGCTGTAATCCCACACGTCTTCCAGCGCCTTCAGGTTGTGCTGAATGTTCGGGTACTCGCCGTAGCAGATGAAGCCGCCGCTGGCGATCGGTGGATAGGCCGCTTCGAAGTCGATCTTGTCGTACGGGTTCACTTTTTTCTCCACGTCGAGGTGGAAGCTGTTGGTGTAGTACCCTTTATCCGTCACCCCTTCCACAATGCCGAACTCGGCAGTGTCCAGACGGCAGAAGCGGTCGCACAGGTTCTCGCTCGGCGTGCTGTAGAGGCTAAACCCGTAACCGGTTTCCTCTTTCCACTGGTCTACCGCGTCGCGCAGGCGCTGAACGATGGCGATGCCTTTTTCGCGCAGGGCGTCGCTGTCGTACATATGCGTGTCGCCAAACAGCGCGTTGATGGTTTCATGAATGCCGATATAGCCCAGAGAAATCGACGCGCGACCGTTTTTGAAGATCTCCGACACGTCATCGTCCGCCTTCAGGCGCACGCCGCAGGCCCCTTCCATATAGAGGATCGGCGCCACGCGGGCCTTGACTCCTTCAAGGCGCGCGATGCGGGTCATCAGCGCCTTACGCGCCAGCTGCAGGCGTTCATCCAGCAGCGTCCAGAATTCAGCTTCATTACCTTTCGCCTCCAGCGCGATGCGCGGCAGGTTCAGGCTGATGACGCCCAGGTTGTTACGTCCGTCGTGGATCTGCTCGCCGTTTTCATCTTCGTACACGCCGAGGAAGCTGCGGCAGCCCATAGGCGTTTTAAACGAACCGGTCACTTTGACGACCTGATCGTAGTTCAGGATGTCCGGGTACATGCGCTTGCTCGCGCACTCCAGCGCCAGCTGTTTGATGTCGTAGTTCGGATCGCCAAACTTGTGGTTCAGGCCGTCGCGGATGGCGAACACCAGTTTCGGGAACACGGCGGTTTTACGGTTTTTGCCGAGGCCGGAAATGCGGTTACGCAGAATGGACTGCTGAATCAGGCGTGATTCCCAGCTGGTGCCCAGGCCAAAACCGAAAGTCACAAACGGCGTCTGGCCGTTGGCGGTGTGCAGCGTGTTCACTTCATATTCCAGCGACTGGAAGGCGTCGTAGCACTCTTTCTCGGTGCGGGAGTGCGCGTAGCCGTCAGCGTCCGGGATCTGCCACTCTTCGGCCGTTTTACGATGCTTGTTGAAGCTTGCCGTCACGAACGGGGCCAGCACTTCATCAATGCGGTTAATGGTGGTGCCGCCATAAATGTGGCTGGCGACCTGAGCGATAATCTGTGCCGTGACCGCGGTGGCCGTGGAGATCGACTTAGGCGGTTCAATCTCGGCGTTACCCATTTTAAAACCGTGGGTCAGCATGCCCTTCAGGTCGATCAGCATGCAGTTGAACATCGGGAAGAACGGCGAGTAGTCGAGATCGTGGTAGTGGATCTCTCCGCGCTCGTGCGCCGACACCACGTCGCGCGGCAGCAGATGCTGACGGGCATAGTGTTTGGCGACGATACCGGCCAGCAGGTCGCGCTGGGTCGGGATCACTTTACTGTCTTTATTGGCGTTTTCGTTGAGCAGGGCGGAGTTGGTCTGCTCGACCAGGCCACGTATCTCCTGGTTCAGGCGGCCGCGCTTCTCGCGCTGCACGTCACGATCGTGACGGTACTCAATGTAGGCGCGCGCCAGCTGCTTGTAAGGCCCCGCCATCAGCTGGTTCTCAACCGCGGTTTGGATCTCGTTGATATCGACCTGGCGGCGTTCATTCATCTGGCTGCTAACGACTTCTGCGACGGTGGCGCAGTAATCTGCGTCATCGACTCCCGCTGCTTTAGCTGCACGCAGAATGGCTTCCTGGATGCGCTCTGATTTAAACGGCACTTTACAGCCATCACGTTTCATCACATGCGGTGTCATGATCACTCCATTTTTGAAAACAGGTTATCCACAGAGGTGGAGAAGTATTCACCGGGCGTATTTCCCGCCGGGCCAAAGACTTCCCGCGTTCCCAGCTCGTGTTATCCACAATTCCGGCCAGCGTAAGCGCCGTCTTGTTGTTGGAATAGTAGACGATAAATACAAGATGTTGGGTCGGCGTGCATTTTAAGTTCTACATATAGTGATTTGCATCAAACATGTTTGCGTTTTATTTGATGCAGAACAAAGTAAAAAGACGAGAGTACAAACGGCGGGCGCTTCAGCGATTGTAAAGGCGTGCGAGAAAAATCTGATTAATTATTCAACAAAAACAGTAAAATAAGCCGGGTGCTGGGCGGCACCCGACAAGGAACGTTACTGCTGCAGCCACCAGACCGCTTCAAACGGACGGAGCGACGTCGTTTGCGGTGTAGGGTAGTTACTCATCAGCACCTGCGGCTGACCGCTGAGAACGTCCTTTTCCCATTTCTGAGGCGTATGACTCAGGTTTGCCACCACCACCAGCGTCTGTCCCTGCCACTGACGGCGGTAACACCAAAGGGAAGGATGTTCCGGCAGGAGATCTTCATAATCCCCCCACGTCAGCACCGGCAGAGTTTTGCGCAGGCAAATCAGCGACTGGTAGGTGTAAAACACCGAATCCGGGTCGTCGAGCGCCGCGCGGGCGTTCACGGTTTCGTAGTTGTCGCAGACGCCAATCCACGGCTCGCCCTCGCTAAAACCCGCATTGTGCGACGCGTCCCACTGCATCGGCGTGCGCCCGTTATCGCGTGACTTACTCGCCAGAATCGCCAGGAGCTCGTCCGGTTCGCGGCCGTTGGCCCGCAGTTCCGCGAACATGTTCAGGCTTTCCACGTCGCGGTAATCGGTGATGCGGCTGAAGTGCGGGTTGGTCATCCCCAGCTCTTCGCCCTGATAGATATACGGCGTACCCTGCATGCCGTGCAGCACCATGCCGAGCATCTTCGCGGCAGCCACGCGGTGTTCCCCTTCATCACCAAAGCGCGACACGATGCGCGGCTGGTCGTGGTTACACCAGAACAGCGCGTTCCAGGCTTTGTTGTGCATCCCCTGCTGCCAGTGGCGGAAGAGGGTTTTCAGCGCCACGAAGTCCGGCTTCGCCTTCGTCCACTTTTCACCGCCGGGATAGTCCACCTTCAGGTGGTGGAAGTTAAAGGTCATCGACAGCTCGCTGCCGTCGAGCGACGCGTACTGCTGGCAGTTCTCCAGCGAGGTCGAGGACATCTCGCCTACCGTCATCAGGTTGCGCGGGGTGAAGACGTCGCGGCTCATCTCCTGCAGATATTCGTGAATGCGCGGCCCGTCGGTATAGAAGCGGCGGCCGTCTCCGATGTTGTCGTCCGGGAAATCCTGATCTTTTGAAATCAGGTTAATCACATCCAGACGCAAGCCGTCCACGCCGCGATCGGCCCAGAACTCGCACACTTTTTTCAGCTCGGCGCGCACCTCCGGGTTCTCCCAGTTGAGGTCCGCCTGCTCCGGCGCAAACAGGTGCAGATAGTACTGCTCGCTCTCGGCGTGCCAGCGCCAGGCGTTGCCGCCAAACTTGGAGCGCCAGTTGTTGGGAAGCTGCTCCGGCGTGCCGTCGCGCCAGATGTAGAACTGGCGGTACGGGCTCGCTTTGTTCAGCGACTCGCGGAACCAGGCGTGCTGCGTGGAGGTGTGGTTAAACACCATATCCAGTACGATGCGAATGCCGCGCGCGTGCGCCTCGGCAACCAGCTCGTCGAAGTCATCCAGGGTGCCGTAGGCCGGGTCAATGGCGATGTAATTCGCCACGTCGTAGCCGTTATCCACCTGCGGGGAGATATAAAACGGCGTCAGCCAGATGGCGTCGATGCCGAGGGTTTTCAGGTAGTCCAGACGCTGCGTTACGCCGCGTAAATCACCAGTGCCGCTGCCGGTGGTGTCCTGGAAGCTCTTGGGATAGATCTGATAGATGACGCCGTTCTGCCACCAGTGAGGAAGAGTATTCATAGTGCGTTCCTGCAAATGCGAAGGGGCGCAACTGCGCCCCGAAAGAAGACGTTAAACAATCTGCAGCGTGCCCTGACGGAACTTACGCTGGTAAACCACGGTGGTGAGCGCCATTGGGACGATAATTGCTACCGCCATCGCCAGCGCAAATACCTGCCAGAACGCGGGCTGGATGGAAAGGATGCCCGGCAGGCCGCCGACGCCAATCCCGTTTGCCATCACCCCATTCAGGCCGCACAGCAAGCCTGCCAGACCGGAACCGATCATCGCGCAGAGCATCGGGAAGCGGTATTTCAGGTTGATACCGTACATTGCCGGTTCGGTGACGCCGAGGTAGGCGGAGATGGCTGCCGGAACGGAGATCTCACGCTCGTTGTGCTTGCGGCTGACGATGATGATGCCGGTCACCGCAGAGGCCTGCGCAATGTTAGACAGGGCGATAATCGGCCAGACTGGCGTGCCGCCAAGGCTTTGGATCATCTGCATATCAATCGCCAGCGTGGTCTGGTGCACGCCGGTGATCACCAGCGGGGCGTACAGGAAGCCAAACAGCGCGGCACCAATCGGCGCGAAGCTGCCGGTCATCAGGTGACGGACCGCGAAGGCCACGCCGTCGCCAATCATGCGGCCAAACGGACCGATAAAGGCGTGCGCCAGGAACACGGCAATAATCAGCGAGCAGACCGGCACCACCACCAGATAGAGGTAATCCGGCACGATGCGCTTCAGGCGCGTTTCAATAAAGCCCAGCGCCAGACCGGCCAGCAGTGCCGGGATCACCTGCGCCTGGTAGCCCACCTTAGCGATGGTAAACAGCCCGAAGTTCCACACCTCCGGCACCTGCTGCCCAAGTAAGTAAGCGTTCATTAACTGTGGAGAGACCAGCGTGACGCCCAGCACGATACCCAGAATCGGTGTGCCGCCCATTTTGCGTACCGCGGACCAGCAGATCCCCACCGGGAGATAGAAGAAGATCGCTTCGCCAATCAGCCACAGGAAGTCATAGATGCTCTGCAGCGCTGGGTACATCTGCGCCAGCGTTTTGCCGTCGCTCATCGGCACATCGCCGATGACGTTACGGAAGCCTAAGATTAAGCCCCCGCTGATCAGCGCCGGCAGCAGCGGGAAGAAGATCTCCGCGAAGTGGGAGATCAGCTGCTCGTGCCACTTCATATTCTGGCGCGCGGCCTTCTTCGCCTGCTCTTTATCAGCAGAAGAGTGCCCGGTTGTCGCCAGCAAAGCCTGATAGTAATCGCCCACTTCGGTACCAATAACGACCTGGAACTGACCGGCGTTGGTGAAGCAGCCTTTGACCATGGAAAGTTCTTCAATGGCCTTCGGGTTGGCTTTGGCCGGATCGTTCAGCACGAAGCGCAGGCGGGTAATACAATGACTGACGGTTGCGATGTTTTCGCGTCCGCCGACCAGGACGATCAGCCGATCGATATCTGCTTGTTTGACTTTACTCATCATGAAACCTCATGACAGATGGTGAGGGGGGGAATGACCTGAGCGCAAGCCTACTCCTTCAGCGTGACGGCGAAAATGGGAACGTTCCCGAAATCAGGCGAAGATCACAATAATCCGTTGAGAGGGGGTTAAGAGAGGTGGGCAGGAATGACGATCTGACGCGGCTCAGCGCGCCCGTTGATCTGCTCTATCAGCTGCGCGGCGGCCTGCCTGCCGGACTCGGCGTAGCCCGGATCGACGGTGATAATTTCCGGGTGCAGGAACTTCATCAGCGGCGTGCTGCCGACGCTCGCCACCTGGAGGTTATCGATGCGCTGCTCCTGCAGATATTTGCTGGCACCCAGCGCCAGGGTATCCGTGGCGCACACCAGCGCGGTGGTCTGCGGCGTCAGGACGCTGGCGACCTGCTCGTAGCCCTGCTTCATGCCCAGCCCTGGCAGGGAGGCCACGGCGGAGAGGTTGTGCTTTTTGCAAAAGGCCAGATACGCTTCGTGGCGGCGCTTGCCGGTGGTGACGTCCGCGTGCGGCACGCCCAGGTAGCTGATGTGGCGATGGCCTTGCTCGTACAGGCGCTGCATCAGGGTAATAATGGCGCCTTCATCGTCATAGCAGACGGACGCGAAACCGTGGGCATCGCGCGCCAGCAGCACCAGTGAGGGCTGCCAGGGTTTGAGCATCTCTTCTTTGATGCCGGTAAAACCAAACAGCACCACGCCATCAATATTGCGCCGCTGAAGCATACCCAAATGCTCTTCAACCAGTTGCACAGAGAACTGGCTCTCCATCATGATCGGGTCATAGCCCTGCTCGTAGAAGGCGGGCAGCATGGTCTGCACGGCGAGGTTTTCTGACAGGGAATCCAGACGCGAAACAATAATGGCGACCACCTTGTCACTCTGCCCGCGCATGGCGCGCGCGGAACGGGAAGGGGAAAAGCCGTGCTGGTTCATGACCGCCTCAACGCGCTCGCGCGTGCGTTCGCTGACGCCGCTTTCGTTGTTCAGCACGCGTGAGACGGTTGATTTCCCCACGCCGCTTAAACGCGCGATGTCTTTAATCGTAAGGCGGTTCTGCATGCTGTATTCCCTGTAACAACGACAAAATGATCAATTGAGCCTAATGCTATAGCGCGATTTCGCTATGGGCAAAGTCTGGTTTACGTTCGGTTTATTTGCGTGGGGTTATAATACCGCCCGATTAGCCACAAACGGTATGGTTAAATCCTTATACTGCGCGGCGACACCCTGATTTTTACTTACCGGAGGCCACATGGATCCCGATCCCACACCTCTCCTGAACGGGAGAAAACGTTCTTTCCGGTAAGCCAGCCTTGTTGCTGTCTCACCGGCGTGAGGCAGTAGCGTCTTAAACGTTCCTGCTTGAAAAATTAAGTGCCTCTCAGGTAAGGCTTTGCCACGCCTGAAGGAAATGCTGCGTCCGCGCTTGCGGATGCGGAGGAATGCCTATGTTTAAAAATATCACCCGGCAGCTGCAGGCCCTGCTGAGCCGCCACCTGCCACACCGTCTTGTTCAGCGCGACCCGCTGCCAGACGCCAAAAATATGGCGGGGGCGGCGATCCCCGCGTCCCTGACCGAACGCTGCCTGCACGCGGCGGCAATGGATGAAAACGAAGTCTGGCGCGCCTTTGGCGGTCACCCGGAAGGGCTGAATGCCGCAGAAGTGGAAAAAATCCGCGCCGTGCACGGCGATAACCAGATCCCGGCGCAAAAGCCCTCCCCATGGTGGGTACACCTGTGGCTCTGCTACCGCAACCCGTTCAACCTGCTGCTGACCGTGCTGGGCATCATCTCCTACGCCACTGAAGACCTGTTTGCCGCAGGCGTCATTGCCCTGATGGTGGGCATCTCCACGCTGCTGAACTTCATTCAGGAAGCCCGCTCCACCAAAGCGGCGGATGCCCTCAAGGCGATGGTCAGCAACACCGCGACCGTCTCGCGCGTGATTAACGATCTCGGCGAAAATGCCTGGGTGGAGCTGCCTATTGACCAGCTGGTGCCGGGCGATCTGGTGAAGCTGGCGGCGGGGGATATGATCCCGGCGGATTTACGCATCATCCAGGCGCGCGATCTGTTTGTGGCGCAGGCCTCGCTGACCGGGGAATCCCTGCCCGTTGAAAAGGTGGCGCGCAGCCGCGACCCGCAGCAGATGAACCCGCTCGAGTGCGACACCCTGTGCTTTATGGGCACCACGGTGGTCAGCGGCACCGCGCAGGCGATTGTCACCGCTACCGGGGGCAACACCTGGTTCGGACAGCTTGCCGGACGCGTCAGCGAGCAGGAGAGCGAGCCAAACGCCTTCCAGAAAGGCATTGGCCGCGTCAGCATGCTGCTGATCCGCTTTATGATGGTGATGACGCCGATCGTCCTGCTGATCAACGGCTACACCAAGGGCGACTGGTGGGAAGCGGCGCTGTTCGCGCTCTCCGTGGCCGTCGGCCTGACGCCGGAAATGCTGCCGATGATTGTCACCTCCACGCTGGCGCGCGGGGCGGTGAAGCTCTCTAAACAGAAGGTGATCGTCAAACACCTCGACGCCATCCAGAACTTTGGCGCGATGGACATCCTCTGTACCGATAAAACCGGCACCCTGACGCAGGACAAAATCGTGCTGGAGAACCATACGGATGTCGCCGGTAAAACCAGCGAGCGCGTGCTGCACAGCGCGTGGCTGAACAGCCACTACCAGACCGGGCTGAAAAACCTGCTCGACGTCGCGGTGCTGGAAGGGGTAGACGAAGAATCCGCCCGCACGCTCTCCCGCCGCTGGCAGAAGGTGGATGAGATCCCGTTCGACTTCGAGCGCCGTCGCATGTCGGTGGTGGTGAGCGAGCAGCAGGACGTCCACCAGCTGATCTGTAAAGGCGCGCTGCAGGAGATCCTCAACGTGTCGACGCAGGTTCGCCATAACGGCGACATCGTGCCGCTGGACGACACCATGCTGCGCCGCATCAAACGCGTCACCGATAACCTGAACCGTCAGGGGCTGCGCGTGGTAGCCGTCGCCAGCAAGTTCCTGCCCGCGCGTGAAGGGGACTATCAGCGTATCGACGAATCCGATCTGATCCTCGAAGGTTACATCGCCTTCCTCGATCCGCCGAAAGAGACCACCGCACCGGCGCTGAAGGCGCTGAAGGCGAGCGGTATTACCGTCAAAATTCTCACCGGAGACAGCGAGCTGGTGGCGGCCAAAGTGTGCCATGAGGTGGGGCTGGACGCGGGCGACGTGGTGGTGGGGAGCGATATTGAACATCTCTCCGACGATGAGCTGGCGAAGCTTGCCCAGCGCACCACGCTGTTTGCCCGCCTGACCCCGATGCACAAAGAGCGCATCGTCACGCTGCTGCGTCGCGAAGGACACGTGGTGGGCTTTATGGGCGACGGCATCAACGACGCGCCCGCGCTGCGTGCGGCGGATATTGGTATCTCCGTCGACGGCGCGGTGGACATCGCCCGCGAGGCGGCGGATATCATCCTGCTGGAAAAGAGCCTGATGGTGCTGGAGGAGGGCGTAATCGAAGGCCGCCGCACCTTCGCCAACATGCTCAAGTACATCAAAATGACCGCCAGCTCCAACTTCGGTAACGTCTTCAGCGTGCTGGTGGCGAGCGCGTTTCTGCCGTTCCTGCCGATGCTGCCGCTGCACCTGCTGATCCAGAACCTGATGTACGATGTCTCTCAGGTGGCGATCCCGTTTGATAACGTGGACGACGAGCAGATCCAGAAGCCGCAGCGCTGGAACCCCGCCGATCTGGGCCGCTTTATGCTGTTCTTTGGGCCGATCAGCTCCATCTTCGACATTCTGACCTTCTGCCTGATGTGGTTTGTGTTCCACGCCAACACGCCGGAACACCAGACGCTGTTCCAGTCCGGCTGGTTCGTGGTGGGACTGCTGTCGCAGACGCTGATTGTGCACATGATCCGCACGCGTCGTATCCCGTTCATTCAGAGCCGCGCGGCGTGGCCGCTGATTGTGATGACGGGCATTGTGATGGCGCTCGGCATCGCGCTGCCGTTCTCACCGCTGGCGAGCTACCTTCAGCTGCAGGCGCTGCCGCTGAGCTACTTCCCGTGGCTGGTGGCGATCCTCGCCGGTTATATGGTGCTGACCCAGATGGTGAAAGGGTTCTATGCGCGTCGGTATGGGTGGCAGTAACGGCAAGCCCGGTGGCGCTGCGCTTACCGGGCCTACGATCCGAACGTAGGCCGGGTAAGGCGAAGCCGCCACCCGGCAACTGGCTTTTCTCTCAAATTCAACAACCTGTGATCTCCGTCAGCGCATTCGCTTGACGACAAATTGAGCGCATGTTAACAGAATGTTTTGCCTTTCTACCCTAAATAATTCGAGTTGCATGAAGGCGGCAAAGGAGTGAATCCCCGGGAGCTTACATAAGTAAGTGACCGGGGTGAACGAGTGCAGCCAACGCACAGGCAACTTGAAGTATGACGGGTATATTTGGCCCGTCAGATAAGGAACATTCATGTTACGGTACAGTCTCTTAACCGCCGGGCTGATGCTCGGCACCTCTGCCTTCGCCTCTCCGGGAGGCGATCTCCCTTTAATGCCCTGGCCTGCTAAGGTCGAACGCCCGACGACACAGGGCGCGCTGGTGCTTAACGATAAAATTTCCGTTAGCGTCAGCGGCGACGATCTCGGTGACGCCGTCAGCCGCCTGCGCCAGCGCATTGCCCTGCAAACCGGCTGGACGCTGCAGCCGCAGGCTGAAAAGCCAGACAAACCGACCATCCGCATTGCCATCGCTAAAAAGGTGAAGCCGCAGCCGCTGCCGGACAGCGATGAAACCTATACGCTCACGGTGGACGCCAACGGCGTAACTATCTCCGCCAATACCCGCTTTGGTGCCATGCGCGCCATGGAAACCCTGCTCCAGCTGATGCAGAACGGAGCGGAAAACACCTCGCTGCCGTGGGTCACCATTGAAGATTCACCGCGCTTCCCGTGGCGCGGGCTGCTGCTGGACTCGGCGCGTCACTTTATTCCGCTGCCGGATATCAAACGCCAGATCGACGGCATGGCCGCCGCCAAGCTTAACGTGCTGCACTGGCACTTAACCGACGATCAGGGCTGGCGCTTCAGCTCGAAGCGTTACCCTAAACTGACGCAGCTTGCCAGCGACGGGCTGTTCTACACGCCAGAGCAGATGCGCGAGGTGGTGCGTTACGCCACCGAACGCGGCATTCGCGTAGTGCCGGAAATCGACATGCCGGGCCACGCCTCGGCGATTGCCGTGGCCTATCCGGAGCTGATGAGCGCCCCGCGGCCTTATGAAATGGAGCGCCACTGGGGCGTCCTGAAGCCGGTGCTGGATCCGACAAAAGACGCAACCTACACCTTCGCCGACGCGATGGTCAGCGAACTGGCGGCGATCTTCCCCGATCCGTACCTGCATATCGGCGGCGATGAGGTGGACGACAGCCAGTGGAAAGATAATGCGGCGATCCAAAAATTCATGCGCGATAACAAGCTCTCGGACAGCCACGCGCTGCAGGCGTATTTCAACCGCAAGCTGGAGACGATCCTCGAGAAACACCACCGGCAGATGGTCGGGTGGGACGAGATCTACCATCCCGACCTGCCGAAAAGCATTCTGATCCAGTCCTGGCAGGGGCAGGATGCGCTGGGGCAGGTGGCGCAAAACGGCTACAAGGGCATTCTGTCGACGGGCTTCTATCTCGACCAACCGCAATCTACCGCTTACCACTACCGGAATGAAATCGTGCCGCAGGGCTTAAACGGCGTGGATGTGATTGCAGACACCGACAGCGTCCAGAGCTGGGCCTTCACCATGCCGCGCCTGAAGGGCAAGCCGGTTGAGGGGAGCTTCACGCTGGTGAAAGGGGATGCCGGCTGGCGTGGATTTATTGATTTTGCCGGGAAATCTCGCCGCGCGGTGCAGGATATTGAATGGCGTGACGACAATCAGGTCACGTTTACCGTCGACACCTGGATGGGCGAAACGCGCCCGGTGGTCTCCGTTGATAACGATAAGCTGAGCGGCTATTTCCTGGTGGGGAACACCCGCTACCCGATTAGCGGCAAGCGTCTGGACGAGGTGCCGAAAGGCATTCCGCCGGTCGTGCCGGATGTAGCGAATCAGACCAACCTGCTTGGCGGCGAAGCGGCGCTGTGGGCGGAAAACGTGGTGGCACCGGTGCTGGATATCCGCCTGTGGCCGCGCGCCTTTGCGGTGGCAGAGCGGCTGTGGTCAGCGAAGGACGTCAACGACGTCGACAACATGTACACCCGCCTGCAGGCGATGGACAGCTGGTCGACGGTGTCGGTCGGTCTGCAGCAGCATACCCAGCAGCAGGTGCAGTTCACGCGGTTGGCAAACAATGCCGATACCCTGCCGCTGCAGATCCTCGCGCAGGCGGTAGAACCCGCGCAGTATTACACCCGTCAGCACCTGAAGTTCCAGGCCGGAAACTACCATCAGTTCGAGCCGCTCAACCGCTTCGCGGATGCGCTTAACGCCGAAAGCGCCACGGTGCGCCAGATGAACAAATGGGCCGATCGTCTGGTGAGCGATGCGGAAGACACGGAAAGCGCCGACGCGCTGCGCCACGTCTTTAACCGCTGGCAGAGCAACACCAGCGACGCGCTGGCGCTAAGCGAAAACAGCTATCAGCTGAAGGCGATGAAGCCGGTGATTCAGGAGGTGGATAAGCTGGCCTCGATTGGCCTGAGGCTGACGGATCTTGTGGCGCGTCAGGGCACGCTGGATGATAAAGAGATCGCGTCGATTCAGAGCGAGCTGGATAACGCGGCGAAGGTGCAGGACGAGGTGGTGATTGCGGCGGTGTATCCGCTGGAGACGTTGCTCAGAGCGACGCGGAATCAGTAGTAAAAACGCCCGGTGGCGCTACGCTTACCGGGCCTACGTGACGTGTAGGCCCGGCAAACGCAGTGCCGCCGGGCATGAAGGCAACTCAGTTCTTAAGAACCCACGCCTCTTTCCAGTGTGAACCTGTGCCCGGCTCATACTGGGTCGCGTATTTGCTCCACTGCACGCAGTAGCCGCTGTACGGGAAAGGCTTACATTCGTAGGTCTTACCGTCTTTCGGCTGCAACACCACGGTGCCAGCTTTGTACGACGCAATATTGTCCGGGAAGATATAGTCATGCTGACCCGTGCTGTCCGCCGCCGCTTCGCCTTCCAGCATCAGGTTCAGGACATCCTGCGCAAACAGCGTGCCGTCTTTGTTGGTGGCGTAGTACTTGAGCATATGATGACCCGCTTCAACGCCGGTCAGCGTCATGGTGACGTCCTGATTCGCGTTGTTCATCTCCTGCTTGAGATACCCTTTTTCCGCACCGTGATGGTTCATGACGTGGGCTTCGAAATCGACGTTACCGTGGGTATTCACATGGAAGGTCACGGTGGCGTTGCCCTGTTCGATTTTGCTGTACTGCAGGCCAGAGACGGTAATCGTCTCGTTAACCTCCGCTTTCTGCTCCTCATAGGAGATCGCAACGGATTTCAGCGTACTGCCGTCTTTCACGTAGACGCTGTTCGCGCCGTGAACCGGGCTAATTTCGCCGCCTTCATCCTTCACGCCGACGCGGACGTCATGGTGCGCGGCGTTAATTTTCTGCGCCAGATCGTAAGACCACTGGTTGGCATCACCCTGGGCAGCGGTGGCGATCGTCATGTCGGTGCGCATGGCCGTGACTTCACCGTTAGCGTCGAAGAAGCGGGCAATGACCTTATCGCCCGCGTTCAGGTTATTACCGGCAATCTGCCCGCTCAGGGTTTTGCTCCATTCGGAAACAACGCCCGGGTTTTCATCCGGCGAAACGTTGCCGCCGTTCCCAAAATCAACGTCAATGGCCTGGTAGAAACTGTTTGAGGTATCCGCAATTTCCCAGACGCCATAAATCACCTGGTAACCCGTACGTGCAGGTACATTACAGGTCATGGCTTTACGCATCTCAGGCGCCTGGCCATTTCCATTCACGGTACAGAACGGGGTTAATTCAAACTGGTCGCGGGTCAGGGGCTTATTCGGATCCCAGTTTTGCCTGGTGATGTAGTAACGCCAGTTGGTAGTTTTGTGCGGCGCGGTGTGATACCAGACGAATTCATGCGCGCCTGCGGTCATCGGCGTTTTCGTCCAGGCATTCATACTCTGTTTATCCAGCTGGGAGTAGTTAGCGATCCCCGCGTTGGCGAGCTGGCCGTCCGGCGGTAGCGCCCCCGTCGGGAAGCCGGAGGTTTTCTCCACGCTCTGCGGTTCATACTGTACGGAACCGCAATCAATATTTTGACCGAGCTTACACATATAGGCGCGGCTGGCAGGTGATTCAATATAACCGTGCGCCAACGCGGAAGACGCAACGGCCATCGTCGCCACCGCCAACGCTATTTTCGAAAGTTTCATTGTTAGTCCATTAATAATAAATATGCAGCGCAATGTTATTAATGGCAGGCGGGGGACGTCATGCTGCGGTGAGAGGAAAAATAGCCAAAAAAAAGGACGGCCGAAGCCGCCCATGAATTATTGAGATCAATTAGCGACGTACGGCAATCGCTTCGATTTCAATTTTCACGTCTTTTGGCAGACGGGCCACTTCCACGCAGGAGCGCGCCGGGAAGGTGGCGTTGTGCTCGGTGAAGAAAGCTTCATACGTGGCGTTAACGGTGGCGAAGTCGTTCAGATCTTTCACGAAAACGGTGGTTTTCACGATATCGCCCACTTTCAGGCCAGCGGATTCCACGATCGCCTGCACGTTTTCCAGCGACTGACGCGCCTGAGCCGCGACGTCGGCCGGTACTTCACCGGTTTTTGGGTTCACCGGGATCTGGCCCGAAGTGATGATCATGCTGCCCAGATCAACGCCCTGAACGTATGGGCCGATAGCCGCTGGTGCATTTTCCGTCGCGAGTACTTTGGTCATGATTTCTCCAGAATAACAGCTGATTTAAGAGTCCCGGCCATTATAGGGAGGCCGGGATCCTTTACCAACCTCAATTAGTTGGCCAGCACCACATAATGAGAAAACTCTTTTTCGCAGTATTTGCATTTGAGCGCGATGTCATCGGCGCGTTTTTTCACTGCAAAGCTGGAGGAAACCGGCTCAGCGTGGCTGATGCAGTTGCTGTTCGGGCAGACCAGCACGCTTTCGATGCGATCCGGCAGGCTCGGGCGGGATTTGCCGACCACTTCATACTCGTCGATGCGGTTAACGGTGGCGTCCGGCGCGTAAAGCGACAGCTGGTTGACCTGCTCGTCGGTCAGGAAGGTGTTCTCGATTTTGATCAGGTCCTTGCGGCCCATCTCGCCTGACGGCAGGTTCAGGCCGATGGTGATGCGCTGGTCGGTTTCGGTCAGTTTGAACAGCGTCAGCAGCTTAAAGCCCACCTGCGCAGGGATGTGGTCAATCACGGTGCCACGCTTGATGGCTTCAACCTGGAGTTTGTTATCGTGTGTCATTGTCGTTTCCCCTTACAGTGCCAATTCGCGATTCAGAACCAGTGCCAGTAACGCCTGGCGGGCGAAGATGCCGTTTCCGGCCTGCTGGAAGTACCAGGCGTGCGGCGTTTTGTCCACGTCTGTGGTGATCTCATCGATGCGCGGCAGCGGGTGCAGCACCTTCATGTTGTCGCGCGCGCCCTCGAGGTCGCTGGCGCGCAGTACGAACTGCGCCTTCACGTTGGCGTATTCGGACGGATCCAGACGCTCTTTCTGCACGCGGGTCATGTAGAGAATATCCACGTTGCCCATCACTTCTTCTATGCTGGCGTGCAGGCTCCACTGAATGCCTTTCTCGTCCAGCATGTCGAGAATGTACTGCGGCATCGCCAGCGCGTCAGGCGCGATGAAGAAGAAGCGGTTGCCATTAAATTTCGCCAGCGCCTGGGTCAGGGAGTGGACGGTGCGGCCATATTTCAGGTCACCGACCATGGCGATGTTCAGGTTCTCGAGCGTGCCCTGGGTTTCCTGAATGGTGAACAGATCCAGCAGGGTCTGCGTCGGGTGCTGGTTGGCACCGTCACCGGCGTTCAGTACCGGAATGCCGCCGGAAAACTCGGTTGCCAGACGCGCCGCGCCCTCCTGCGGGTGGCGCATCACAATCGCGTCGACGTAGGTGCTGATGACTGAAATGGTATCCGCCAGGGTCTCGCCTTTTTTACCCAGCGACGTGTTGCTGCTGTCTGAGAAGCCCACCACGCTCGCGCCCAGGCGGTGCATGGAGGTCTCAAAGGAGAGGCGCGTGCGGGTCGAGGCTTCGAAGAAGCAGCTCGCAATCACCTTATGCTTCAGCAGCTCCGGTTGCGGATTGGCCTTCAGTTTTGCCGCGGTTTCCAGAACCAGTTCCAGCTCTTCGCGGCTGAGGTCGTTTATGGAAATGATGTGTTTTTGATAAAGCGGATTCATGTTTATCTCCTGACGCCGGGCAAAAAAAAGCCCCTCAAATGAGGGGCTCTGGGAATAGGTTTAGCAACGGGAAGAAAAACGGCAGGCCAGCGTCTGATTTCAGACGCGGTAAGACGATATGTCGTACACGCTTGACCATGCTTCCTCCCGGCAAATTGTCGGGCATTATACGCAGCTCGTTTTGCGGATCAAGCGATTTAATGCACGCTTTACTCAATGCAAACGGTTCTTTATGAATATTAATGCGTTCTGAGTAAATAATTAATTTGCTTATGCACCAGCGCGGTGCGCTTCACGATGCGAGGGGTGACCCAGACGATACTGCTTCCGGCCACCACGCCTAAAATTTCCGGTAACTGGTGATAATCCAGAATACGCGCCACCGCGCGGCCATATCCGGCAACGGTATGGATAAGGATAAATTCGCTATTGTGCTCCACGCTCACCACCATTTCGGAGACGGTGCGCGCGGCATCAGGGGCAGGGCGCAGCTGGGGATTCAGCGAATAAATTTTTAGACCTTTGGCATTTCGAATTTTTATGACACCAAGCAACTTGAGCAGACGTGAAACGGTGGACTGGCTGATGGTCTCAAAACCACGCTCCTGCAAATCCCGGCGGATCTCCTCCTGGGAAAGGTAGCTCTTTTCCGCGATCAGACGCTGGCAGACCGTTAGCTGTAGTTGCTCTTTGGGAGAGTACTCTTCGTAATCCATCATAGTTCCCATATCAGTTCCCGAAATAACCGGTGGCACCGCACCGATCCGTAGGCCGGATAAGCGCAGCGCCATCCGGCAAATCACAACATGGCACCCAGGCTTAACGCCACCATAATCACCACCGTTAATATCCCCAGCAGCGGTGCCACCCATTTTAGATAGCGCACGTAGGGCACGCGGGCGATAGCCAGACCGCCCATCACGACGGCTGAGGTGGGAGTGACCAGGTTAACGATGCCGGACGCCGACTGGTAAGCCGTGACCACCAGGTCGCGGTTGACGTTAGCGAAATCGGCAAGGGGTGCCATGATCGGCATCGTCAGAACGGCAAGGCCGGACGAAGAAGGCACAAGAAACGACAGCACCACTTCCAGCCAGTACATCACGTTGATGAACGCCACCGTCGACAACCCGGTAACCATCCCCTCGGCGCTGTGCAAAATGGTGTGGGTAATCATGCCCTTATCCATGATGACTACGATACCGCGCGCGATGCCGATAATCAGCGCGACGCCCAGCAAATCTCGCGCGCCGTTGATAAACGTCGACGTCAGCTCCTCTTCGCTCATGCGGGCAATCAGGCCGACGATAATCGCGCTGGCGAGGAACACCGCCGAAATCTCCGCCATCCACCAGCCCAGCACCGCCACGCCGTATATCATCACCGCGAAGGCGAGGGCAAAAATCACCAGGATGATTTTGCGCACCGGGGTAAATTCCAGCGACTGTTCGCCCTTGTCGCCGAGGAAATGGGCGCGGTTCTCTTCCTGCTTGTCGGCAACGATCGACAGCGACGGATCCTGACGCACCTTACGGGCGTAACGCATCACCCACGCCACGCAGATGATCCAGCCGATGACCAGCAGCGCCACGCGCAGGGCGATACCGTTGGTGAAGGGGATCCCGGCGGCGTTGGCGGCGATCACCGTGGCAAACGGGTTGATGGTGGAGCCGAGGGTGCCGATCCCCGCGCCAAGCAGCACGGTGGAGGCGGCGACAACCGGATCGAAACGCGCGGCCAGCATTACCGGCACCAGCAGGGTGTAGAACGGCAGCGACTCTTCGGCCATGCCGTAAATGGTGCCGCCTGCGGCAAACAGCGCCATCAGGATCGGGATCATCCACTCCTCGCGGCCGCGAAGCCGGGTGGTGACGCGCTCGATCCCGGCGTCAATTGCCCCGGTTTTGGTGACGATCCCGAGAAATCCCCCGATGATCAGGATAAACAGCGCCACGTCGATTGCCCCGGCCTGGCCGGACTCCGGATCGTACAGCCCGGCAATCGGCGCCATCAGGACGGAAACTAGCCCCTGCGGGTGCGCCGCCACGTGCGCGTAGGTTCCGGCAACCGGCACTTCTTTGCCGAGCGCCTCGTTCATTGCCATATGGTACTGCCCGGCCGGTACAACCCACGTCAGCACGGCTACAACGGCAATCAGAAAAAAGAGGATGGTGTAAGCGGAGGGAAACTTGAACTTGCCCATGATGTTCTCCTGAACCCGGCGCACCCCGCGGCGCGCCGGGCGGTGATTAGTCGCCGAGTGTCGCCACCATGACCGCTTTAATGGTGTGCATGCGGTTTTCTGCTTCGTCGAAGACGATGGAGTTCGGTGATTCGAAGACCTCTTCCGTCACCTCCAGCCCCTTCAGGCCGTACGCCATCTCGATCTCGCGGCCCACTTTGGTGTGCTCGTTGTGGAACGCGGGCAGGCAGTGCATAAACTTGACGTTCGGGTTGCCGGTGGCTTTCATCACCTGCGCGTTAATCTGATACGGCTTCATCAGGCTGACGCGCTCGGCCCAGGCGTCTTTCGGCTCGCCCATGGAGACCCACACGTCGGTGTAGAGGAAATCAGTGCCCTGCACGCCTTCTTCCACGTCGTCGGTCAGCGTGATGCGCGCGCCCGTCTCTTTGGCGATGGCGCGGCACTGCTCAACCAGACCCGCTTCCGGCCAGAAGGATTTCGGCGCGACGAGGCGGATGTCCATTCCCATCTTGGCCGCCCCGACCATCAGCGAGTTGCCCATGTTGTTACGCGCATCCCCGAGGTAGGCAAAGCTCAGCTCCGGCAGGGTTTTGCCCGGCGCGTGCTCCAGCATGGTCATCAGGTCGGCGAGGATCTGCGTTGGGTGGAACTCGTCGGTCAGACCGTTCCACACCGGTACGCCCGCATACTCGCCCAGCTCTTCGACGATGGCCTGGCCGTAGCCGCGGTATTCGATGCCGTCATACATGCGGCCTAATACGCGGGCGGTGTCCTTCATTGACTCTTTATGGCCAATCTGCGATCCGCTTGGGCCGAGATAGGTGACCTGTGCGCCCTGGTCGAATGCGCCCACTTCAAAGGCGCAGCGGGTGCGGGTAGAGGTTTTTTCAAAAATCAGGGCGATGTTTTTTCCGACCAGGGTTTTCTTTTCGCGCCCGGCTTTTTTGGCGGCCTTCAGCTCGATGGCGAGGTCGATCAGGTACTGGATCTCCGCCGGGGTGTAGTCCAGCAGTTTCAGGAAGTTGCGGTTTTTCAGGTTGATGGTCATGGGTAAATCCTTTTTAAAATTTGTGCTGTCTGATGCCCTCACCCCGGCCCTCTCCCACGGGGAGAGGGGGGCTTACATTCCCTCTCCCTCCGGGAGAGGGTTAGGGTGAGGGGGGTTAGTTACGAATCAACGTGCCTTTCTCGCCCGCCAGGATCTCCGCGCCGTCGGCCAGCGCGCCGATCCCGGCTATCCCATTGCAGGCCTCAACAAACTCGCGGCAGGCGGCGACCTTCGGCCCCATCGATCCGGCGTCGAACTGCATGCCTCTGAGCAGCTCCGGCGTCACCTGCGCCAGCGGGCGCTGGGTCGGTTTGCCCCAGTCGAGGTACACCGCGTCGGCATCGGTCAAAATCAGCAGGGCGTCGGCCTCAATCTGGCGCGCCAGCAGGGCGGCGGAGAGGTCTTTGTCGATCACCGCCTCAATGCCGCGATAGCCGTTGGCGTTTTCCACCACCGGCACGCCGCCGCCGCCGTTGCAGATCACCAGGTGGTCGCGCTGAATAAGCGCCGTGATGGCGTCGCTCTCAACGATGCGCTTCGGCTGCGGCGACGGCACCACGCGGCGGAAGTAGCTGCCGTCGGCCTTAAACACCCAGCCTTTTTCCGCGGCCAGCGCTTTAGCCTGGGCTTCGCTGTAGACCGGGCCGATGTACTTGGTCGGGTTGCTGAACGCCGGGTCGGCGGCGTCCACTTCCACCTGCGTGAGCAGGACGCTGACCTCGCGCTGGGGCAGATTGTTTTTCAGCGCCTGCTGGAGCATGTAGCCGATCATCCCCTGGCTTTCGGCACCGAGAACGTCCAGCGGGTAGGGCGTCACTTTGTCGTAGGCGCTGTTCTGCAGCGCCAGCAGCCCGACCTGCGGCCCGTTGCCGTGCACCAGCACCACGCGCCACTGTTCCGTCAGCCCGGCGATGGTGCGGGCGGCCTGCTCGATGTTCTGGCGCTGGATCTCCGCTTCCAGCGGCTCGCCGCGCTTGAGCAGCGCGTTGCCGCCAAGCGCCACAACCAGAGTGGGTTTTCGTTCCATGATGGCTCCTTTAAATTCCGTCGCGTTCCAGTGGGCAGCTCATGCAGCGCGCGCCGCCGCGGCCGCGTCCGAGTTCGTCGCCAGGGATGGGCAGCACGGTGATGCCCGCTTTGTCGTACTTCTCGTTGGTCCAGACGTTGCGCTCGTAGCCGATCACTACGCCGGGGCGGATGGTTAGCACGTTGTTGGCGTCGTTCCACTGCTCGCGTTCGGCTTCGAAGGCGTCGCCGCCGGTGGTTATCAGGCGCACCTGGCTAATGCCGAGGGCCTTCTCGATGGCGTGCAGCAGGTCGGTTTCCTGGGTGCGCAGCAGGCCGCCGCGTCCGTCCGGGGTGAGCGTCCAGCACTGGGCGTCTTTGCGCACCACTTCCGGGTAGACGGAGAAGGTGTCCACGTCGATGTGGGTCATAACGGTGTCGAGGTGCATGCAGGAGCGGTGTTTTGGCAATTCAACGGCGATCACGCGCTCTGCCTGGCGGTGTTTGAACAGGCTGTTGGCGAGAAACTCCACGCCCTGCGGCGTCGTGCGCTCGGACATGCCGATCAGGACCGCGCCGCGGCCAATCACTAATACGTCGCCGCCTTCTAAGGTGGCGTGGTCGTAATTAATATTTTCGTCGCCGAAATATTTAATAAAATCGCCGTCGGCAAACGCCGGGTGCCAGCGATATATTGCTCGCAGGTTATTCGTTTCGCGCTGACGGGCCGGTTTCGCCATCGGGTTAATGGACACGCCGTTATAAATCCAGCACGAGGTATCGCGGGTAAATAAATGGTTCGGCAGCGGCTTCATAATAAAATCATTCGCCGTGTGGGTATCGACCACCATATTTTTAATGGCTGCCGGAATTTCACCGTAGGTTAATCCGCCGCTTAATCTGCGCGCCAGTTCGCGGTGCGGCATATCCGCCAGCCAGCCGCGGACGTCGCCTGCAAAGGTGGGGCCGAGGCGGTAGTCGGAGATTTGCGTATCCAGAAGCCAGGCCTTCGCCTCTGCAATATCAAGGGTTTGTGTCAGAAGGTCGGTCAACAGCAGGACTTCCACACCCTGCTCGCGCAGCGTGTTTGCGAAAATGTCATGCTCCTCACCCGCCCGTTCAACCGAGAGCACGTCGTCAAATAGCAGCTCCTGACAGTTTGACGGGGTTAAACGTTTAAGACTTAAATTTGGGCGGTGCAGCATAACGCTACGCAATTGACCAATTTCAGAACCGACGTAATGCTTTTCCATAATTATTCCTTTAACTGTTTTTCAGAATAAAAAGGGCATGCGCCATGTGATGTATTTAATTGCATGGCGGCTAAGCTCAATTGATTTCGTGATTCATACTAGGCAGTTAAATAATCCGTATTGTGATATTGCTCACGCGAAACCGGATATTAAGGGGTTTGTTTTCATTTGCATGATTCGCATCAGATAATGATTAATTTCATATTATTGAGGGGTGAATAGCTAAGCAGGATCCGGTGGCATTATTTGAGGTTGTTATTATTTTGTAGATTTTAATCTTTTGAAATATCTTGTTATGTTGCTGATTTTAAATAATAAATATTATGCATAAGAATGGCTATGCAATTAACGTAATTAACTATTTTTGACTTAAGAAAAATCAATAAATAATTATGGTTTTTTAGAGCAAATTATCAAAACAGTAAAGTGTGAGGCGGCAACGGGTTTTGTTAATTAGAGAGCATGATCAAGAGGTTAGAACAGCCGTGCGATAAACACGGATCGAGGTTATGCATAACCCCTGCATAAATGCCTGGGCAGGGTTAACAGCAAATTAACACCATTCCCGATAAACATGCGCTCGCGAAAACCTCTTCCAAAAAGGGCTGGTATGGCAGCCGGGATTCTCGTATAAAAGATAAAAATGAAACATTGTTTTATATTGAGGGTTGAAACATGATTATTGGCAACATCCACCATCTGCAGTCCTGGCTGCCTGACGATCTGCGTCAGGCCATTGAGCACGTCAAAACTCACGTCACTGACGCCACGCCGCTCGGAAAACACGACATCAACGGCAACAGCCTGTTTTATCTGGTCTCGGAAGACATGACCCAACCGTTCGCCGAGCGCCGCGCCGAGTACCACGCGCGCTATCTGGACATCCAGATAATTATGAAGGGCCAGGAAGGGATGACCTTCAGCACCCTGCCGCACGGCACGCCGGACACCGACTGGCTGGCGGACAAAGACATCGCGTTTCTGCCGGAAGGCGAGCAGGAGAAAACCGTGGTGCTGAGCGAAGGGGATTTTGTGGTGTTCTGGCCGGGCGAAGTGCATAAGCCGCTGTGCGCGGTGGGAGCGCCGGCGCAGGTGCGTAAGGTTGTGGTGAAGATGCTGGTAGAGTAACCCTTACCCCTCACCCTAACCCTCTCCCCAAAGGGGAGAGGGAACTGCACCGAGCCATCTTTTCCCCCTCGCCCCTATGGGGAGAGGGCCGGGGTGAGGGGCAATATGTGATCCAGCTTAAATTTCCCGCACTCCCTTTTCTCTTCCCATTTACCTGCGCTTTTTCTGCGTCATAGTATGATCGTTAATTTAATGAACGCTGTTCTATAATGTAGAACAAAATGATTCAGCAAGGAGATCTCATGCCGCAGTCCGCGTTGTTCACGGGAATCATTCCCCCTGTCTCCACCATTTTTACCGCCGACGGCCAGCTCGATAAGCAGGGCACCGCCGCGCTGATCGACGATCTGATCAAGGCAGGCGTCGACGGCCTGTTCTTCCTGGGCAGCGGCGGCGAGTTCTCCCAGCTCGGCGGCGAAGAGCGTAAAACCATTGCCCGCTTTGCTATCGATCACGTCGATCGTCGCGTGCCGGTGCTGATCGGCACCGGCGGCACCAACGCCCGGGAAACCATTGAACTGAGCCAGCACGCGCAGCAGGCGGGCGCGGACGGCATCGTGGTGATTAACCCCTACTACTGGAAAGTGTCGGAAGCGAATCTGATCCGCTACTTCGAGCAGGTGGCGGACAGCGTCACGCTGCCGGTGATGCTCTATAACTTCCCGGCGCTGACCGGGCAGGATCTGACCCCGGCGCTGGTGAAAACCCTGGCCGACTCGCGCAGCAACATCGTCGGCATCAAAGACACCATCGACTCCGTCGCCCACCTGCGCAGCATGATCCACACCGTCAAAGCCGCCCATCCGCACTTCACCGTGCTGTGCGGCTACGACGATCATCTGTTTAATACCCTGCTGCTCGGCGGCGACGGGGCGATTTCGGCGAGCGGCAACTTTGCCCCGCAGGTGTCGGTGAATCTTCTGAAAGCCTGGCGGGATAAAGACGTGGCGAAAGCGGCTGAGTATCATCAGACCTTACTGCAAATACCGCAGATGTATCAGCTGGATACGCCGTTTGTGAACGTCATTAAAGAGGCGATTGTGCTCTGCGGCTGCCCGATTTCCACGCACGTGCTGCCGCCCGCCTCTGCGCTGGACGAGCCGCGCAAGGCGCAGCTGAAAACCCTGCTGCAACAGCTCAAGCTCTGCTGAGCCGGACGATAACCATGACCATCGAGAACATTTTCACCCCACAGGACGATGCGTTTTATGCGGTGATCACCCACGCGGCGGGGCCGCAGGGCGCGCTGCCGCTGACCCCGCAGATGCTGATGGAATCTCCCAGCGGCAACCTGTTCGGCATGACGCAGAACGCCGGGATGGGATGGGACGCCAACAAGCTCACCGGCAAAGAGGTGCTGATTATCGGTACTCAGGGCGGCATCCGCGCCGGAGACGGACGCCCCGTCGCGCTGGGCTACCACACCGGGCACTGGGAGATCGGCATGCAGATGCAGGCGGCGGCGAAGGAGATCACCCGCAACGGCGGGATCCCGTTCGCGGCCTTCGTCAGCGATCCGTGCGACGGCCGTTCTCAGGGCACGCACGGCATGTTTGATTCCCTGCCGTACCGCAACGACGCGGCGATCGTCTTTCGCCGCCTGATCCGCTCCCTGCCGACGCGGCGGGCGGTGATCGGCGTGGCAACCTGCGATAAAGGGCTGCCCGCCACCATGATTGCCCTGGCTTCCATGCACGACCTGCCGACCATTCTGGTGCCGGGCGGGGCGACGCTGCCACCGACCGTGGGAGAAGATGCGGGCAAGGTCCAGACCATCGGCGCGCGCTTCGCCAACCACGAACTCTCCCTGCAGGAGGCCGCCGAGCTGGGCTGTCGCGCCTGCGCGTCGCCGGGCGGCGGCTGCCAGTTCCTCGGCACGGCGGGCACCTCGCAGGTGGTGGCCGAAGCGCTCGGTCTGGCGCTGCCGCACTCCGCGCTGGCGCCGTCCGGACAGGCGGTGTGGCTGGAGATCGCCCGCCAGTCGGCGCGCGCGGTGAGCGAGCTGGATAACCGCGGCATCACCACGCGCGATATCCTCACCGATAAAGCCATCGAAAACGCCATGGTGATCCACGCGGCGTTCGGCGGCTCCACCAATTTACTGCTGCACATTCCGGCCATCGCCCACGCGGCGGGCTGCACGATCCCGGACGTTGAACACTGGACGCGCGTCAACCGTAAGGTGCCGCGTCTGGTCAGCGTGCTGCCCAACGGCCCGGACTATCACCCGACCGTGCGCGCGTTCCTCGCGGGCGGCGTGCCGGAGGTGATGCTTCATCTGCGCGATCTCGGCCTGCTGCACCTGGACGCCATGACCGTGACCGGCCAGACGGTGGGCGAGAACCTCGACTGGTGGCAGGCGTCCGAGCGCCGGGCGCGCTTCCGCCAGTGCCTGCGCGAGCAGGACGGCGTGGATCCGGATGACGTGATCCTGCCGCCGGAGAAGGCAAAAGCGAAAGGGCTGACCTCGACGGTCTGCTTCCCGACGGGGAACATCGCGCCGGAAGGGTCGGTGATCAAGGCCACGGCGATCGACCCGTCGGTGGTGGGCGAAGATGGCGTTTACCGCCACACTGGCCGGGTGCGGGTGTTTGTCTCGGAAGCGCAGGCGATCAGGGCCATTAAGCGGGAAGAGATTAAGCAGGGCGATATCATGGTGGTGATCGGCGGCGGGCCGTCCGGCACCGGCATGGAAGAGACCTACCAGCTCACCTCCGCGCTCAAACACATCTCGTGGGGCAAAACGGTATCGTTAATCACCGATGCGCGCTTTTCGGGCGTGTCGACGGGCGCCTGCTTCGGCCACGTGTCGCCGGAGGCGCTGGCGGGCGGGCCGATTGGTAAGCTGCGCGATAACGACATCATCGAGATTGCCGTGGACCGCCTGACCCTCACGGGTAGCGTGAACTTCATCGGCACGGCGGACAACCCGCTGACGCCGGAAGAGGGGGCGCGCGAGCTGGCACGGCGGCAGACGCATCCGGACCTGCACGCCCACGACTTTTTGCCGGACGATACCCGGCTGTGGGCGGCGCTGCAGTCGGTGAGCGGCGGCACCTGGAAAGGCTGTATTTATGACACCGATAAAATTATCGAGGTAATTAACGCCGGTAAAAAAGCGCTCGGCATTTAATTATTTTCAGAGGTAAAACCGTCTGCGGGAAATATTCCGCGGACGGCTTTGTCGTTTTTGTTATTTAATAATATAAACAATGGCTTGAGATATATCGGTGGCGTCACAAAAGCAAAATAACGTAATTCAGAAATAAGATATGACCATTGCTGGTTAATTGAACAGCTCATTACACTCCATTAACACGATGTTGTAATTCAGCACACTACATAAGGGTGTAATTCTGATGACGCAATTAACCATGAAAGATAAAATTGGCTACGGGCTGGGTGACACCGCCTGCGGCTTCGTCTGGCAGGCCACCATGTTCCTGCTGGCCTATTTCTACACCGACGTCTTCGGCCTGTCGGCGGGGATTATGGGCACGCTGTTTTTGGTCTCCCGCGTGCTCGACGCCGTCACCGACCCGCTGATGGGGCTGCTGGTAGACCGCACCCGCACGCGGCACGGCCAGTTCCGCCCGTTTCTGCTGTGGGGTGCCATCCCGTTCGGCATCGTCTGCGTGCTGACCTTCTACACGCCGGACTTCTCCGCGCAGGGCAAAATCATCTACGCCTGCGTGACCTACATTCTCCTGACCCTGGTTTATACCTTCGTTAACGTGCCGTACTGCGCCATGCCGGGCGTCATTACCGCCGATCCGAAAGAGCGTCACGCCCTGCAGTCCTGGCGCTTCTTCCTGGCGGCGGCGGGCTCGCTCGCCATCAGCGGCATCGCGCTGCCGCTGGTGAGCATCATCGGCAAAGGGAACGAGCAGGTGGGCTATTTCGGTGCCATGTGCGTACTCGGCCTGAGCGGCGTGGTGCTGCTCTACGTCTGCTTCTTCACCACCAAAGAGCGCTACACCTTTGAGGTACAGCCGGGCTCGTCGGTGGCGAAAGATCTTAAGCTGCTGCTGGGCAACACCCAGTGGCGCATCATGTGCGCGTTCAAGATGATGGCGACCTGCTCTAACGTGGTACGCGGCGGGGCTACGCTCTACTTCGTGAAATACGTGATGGATCACCCGGAGATGGCGACCCAGTTCTTACTCTACGGCAGCCTCGCCACCATGTTCGGCTCGCTCTGCTCCTCCCGCCTGCTGGGCCGCTTCGACCGCGTTACCGCCTTCAAGTGGATCATCGTCGCTTACTCGCTGATTAGCCTGCTGATTTTCGTCACCCCGGCGGAGCACATCGCGCTGATTTTCGCCCTCAACATCCTGTTCCTGTTCGTCTTTAACACCACCACGCCGCTGCAGTGGCTGATGGCCTCTGACGTGGTGGATTACGAGGAGAGCCGCAGCGGTCGCCGCCTCGACGGGCTGGTGTTCTCCACCTACCTGTTCAGCCTGAAGATTGGCCTGGCGATTGGCGGGGCGGTGGTGGGCTGGATCCTGGCGTACGTGAACTACTCCGCCAGCAGCAGCGTGCAGCCTGTCGAGGTGCTGACCACCATAAAAATTCTGTTCTGCGTGGTGCCGGTGGTGCTCTACGCGGGCATGTTCATCATGCTGTCGTTTTATAAGCTCACCGACGCCCGCGTGGAGGCCATCAGCCAGCAGCTGATCAAGCATCGCGCGGCGCAGGGCGAGGCCATTCCCGACGCTGCGACAGCCGCATCCCATTAACCGGAGGCACTATGGAAATCACCAACCCAATACTCACCGGCTTCAACCCGGACCCGTCCCTCTGCCGTCAGGGCGAGGACTACTACATCGCCACCTCGACCTTCGAGTGGTTCCCGGGCGTGCGCATCTACCACTCCCGCGACCTGAAAAACTGGTCGCTGGTCAGCACCCCGCTGGACCGCGTGTCGATGCTGGACATGAAGGGCAACCCGGACTCCGGCGGCATCTGGGCGCCGTGCCTGAGCTACGCCGACGGTAAATTCTGGCTGCTCTATACCGACGTGAAGATTGTCGACTCGCCGTGGAAAAACGGCCGCAACTTCCTGGTCACCGCACCGTCCATCGAGGGCCCGTGGCGCGAGCCGATCCCGATGGGCAACGGCGGGTTTGACCCGTCCCTGTTCCACGACGACGACGGCCGCAAATACTATATCTACCGCCCGTGGGGGCCGCGCCACCACAGCAACCCGCACAACACCATCGTGATGCAGGCGTTTGACCCGCAGACCGGCACGCTCTCGCCGGAGCGCAAAACCCTGTTTACCGGCACGTCGCTCTGCTACACCGAGGGCGCGCACCTGTACCGCCACGCGGGATGGTACTACCTGATGGTCGCCGAGGGCGGCACCAGCTACGAGCACGCCGTCGTGGTGCTGCGTTCCAAAAATATCGACGGGCCGTACGAGCTGCACCCGGACGTGACGATGATGACCAGCTGGCACCTGCCGGAGAACCCGCTGCAGAAGAGCGGCCACGGCTCGCTGCTGCAGACCCACACCGGGGAATGGTACATGGCCTACCTCACCAGCCGCCCGCTGCGCCTGCCCGGCGTGCCGCTGCTGGCCTCCGGCGGGCGCGGCTACTGCCCGCTCGGCCGCGAGACCGGCATCGCCCGCATTGAGTGGCGCGACGGCTGGCCGTACGTGGAAGGCGGCAGGCACGCGCAGCTGACCGTAAAAGGCCCGCAGATTGCCGAGCAGCCCGCTGCCGTTCAGAGCTACTGGCGGGAGGATTTTGACGCCAGTTCGCTTGACACGGAACTGCAGACCCTGCGCATCCCGTTCGACGACACCCTCGGCTCGCTCACCGCGCGCCCGGGCTACTTACGGCTCTACGGCAACGACTCGCTCAACTCGACCTTTACCCAGTCGACCGTGGCGCGCCGCTGGCAGCACTTCGCCTTCCGGGCAGAAACGCGGATGCAGTTCTCGCCGGTCCACTTCCAGCAGAGCGCGGGGTTGACTTGCTACTACAACAGCAAAAACTGGAGCTACTGCTTTGTGGACTACGAGGAGGGACAGGGGAGAACGATTAAGGTTATTCAGCTCGACCACAACGTGCCGTCGTGGCCGCTGCACGAGCAGCCGATTCCGGTGCCGGAGAGTGCGGAGAGCGTCTGGCTGCGGGTAGATGTGGATACGCTGGTCTACCGCTACAGCTACTCGTTCGACGGCGAGACGTGGCACGCCGTGCCGGTAACCTATGAGGCGTGGAAGCTGTCGGACGACTACATCGGCGGGCGCGGCTTCTTCACCGGCGCGTTTGTGGGGCTGCACTGCGAGGACATCAGCGGCGACGGCTGCCACGCGGACTTCGACTACTTCACCTACGAGCCGGCCTAACGGCTCAGGCCGGGTAGCCCAGCGCGCGTGAGAGCTGGAGCCCGGCCTGCTGAAGCTGCTCGCGGAAGTTAGCCAGCTCGGCGTCGCCCACCCGGGAGGTCAGCGTCGACAGGCTCAGGGCGGCGATGACGCGGGATTCATGGTTCCACACCGGCACCGCCACGCAGCGCACGCCCTGCTCGTTCTCTTCGCTGTCCAGGGCGTAGCCTTGTTCGCGGGTCTGCGCCAGGGCGCTTATTAAGGCTTCGCGAGAGGAGAGGGTAGAAGGCGTAAAGGTGGTGTACTGATAGCCCTCCAGCAGGGCGTTCAGCTCGGGTTCGCCCAGCCAGGCAATCAACACCTTGCCGATGGCGGTGGCGTGAACCGGCAGGCGGCGGCCGATGCGCGAATAGGCGATGGCGGCCAGCTTGCCTTCAATCTTCTCGATATAGACCCCTTCACGCCCGTCCAGGATCCCCAGATGGGTAGTCTGCCCGGTCCGCTGGGACAGCTCCGTCAGCCAGCTTTTCGCCTTCTGGCGAATATCCATCGAGCCCACGACGAAATGGCCGCGCTCGACCAGCTTCATGCCGAGGCGATACTTGCCGTTCTCCGGGTTCTGATCGATATAGCCATGAAGCTGCAGGGTTTTCAGCAGCGAGTGGAGGGTACTCTTGCTCAGCCCCATCAGTTTGCTGATGTCGGTGATCTTAAGCTCGGTGGCCTGCTCGTTGAACAGGTCGAGGATCTGCAACGCACGTTCAACAGACTGAATAATCGGCATAATGCTGGCATGTCCACGCTGGAATTAAGGCGAAAACGTACCTTTTTCGGGGTGAAAAATCAATTGAGTAGAGCGGGTTGTGGGAGAAAGGGCATCAGGCCGCATCGTCACCTGATTTGCCCGGCGGCGCTTCGCTTGCACGGGCCTACGGGTTGTGTAGGCCGGGTAAGCGCAGCGCCACCCGGCTACATTATTGTTAGCGGGGGAATCAATTATTATCCCGAGCGGCGACAGACTGAATTTTCCAGATCCCATCTTCTTTAACCATGCAATCAATGACTGTGTGCTGGGTCTTTTTGCCAAACGTGATATTCACGTTTACACAGACCGGGTCTGAATCATACGAATCAATAGCCACATTCTCAGCCCAGTCCTCGCCGATATACTGCGATTTCATAAAAAAATCAGCCTCGTAAAATTCAGCGTCGGCATAACGGGGATCGTCTGCATGACGTAATTTTTTCATGGTGCTGGCCGTAACGAACTTATCGATTTCATTTCCCTGTTGGATGGGATAACGATCGTTTTTCACCTGTTTGACGTACCAGCGATTGAATTCAAGGGCGCGCTGCATCGGTATCTGAAAATCTTCGGCCCCCAATGCGGCTGTGCTGAATAACACAATTAAGATGAGCTTATTCATATTAATAATGCCTGTATAAGGTTATTGCTGGCTGGAGTTGGCGATAGGTTGGCCCCGGGTACAGTGTTCTCTGTTTAAAATCTGAATACCAGGTTCCAGCGCCATCGTAAATACAGACATGCCCGTACTGATTCGGGCCGGGCAAGGCATCAATCACCGCGATATCCCCCTCTATGGGGGTGCCATAGACTTTTGAGAACCCTGCTTTTTCAAGAGAACGCCAGAAATCCTTAGCGTTTGCCCCTTCGATTTTAAGCCCTCCGGCTCGAATGGCGGCGGCGATTGCTCGAGCGCAATAGTGTCCAGTATGGGTTAGTGCGTGGCTACGGGCGTATGACACAGCTTCATGCTTATTCCATGACATAAATAATCCTTATTAACGAAATGCAGCAATAAGGAAATATTACGCCGATAATATCCGGTGTTTTGTAATTGATAATGACCTGATATTAACCATTATCTACTCAATAAATAATGGTTAATAAAAACATAAATTCTTATTATGGTTAATGTCTATCTGAGAAAGCGTCAATAAAATGAATTTTTCTGCCTGACGATAACGCTGTTGTCGTTTTTTAGTGTTTGCTCCCTCTCCCTGTGGGAGAGGGCCGGGGTGAGGGCACCAGACCGCAGAGGAGTCAATCACTCCCCAAGCGTCGCCACCATCACCGCCTTAATCGTATGCATCCGGTTTTCCGCCTGGTCAAACACGATGCTCGCCGGCGACTCGAACACCTCGTCCGTCACCTCCATCCCGCCGTGCAGGTCGAACTCTTTCGCCATCTGCTTACCGAGCGTGGTCTGGTCGTCATGGAACGCCGGCAGACAGTGCAGGAACTTCACGTCCGGATTGCCGGTCAGGGCCATCATCTGCGCGTTCACCTGATACCCGCGCAGCAGCGCAATCCGCTCCGCCCACTTCTCTTTGGCTTCGCCCATCGACACCCACACGTCGGTATAGATAAAGTCCGCGCCCTTCACGCCCGCCGCCACGTCTTCCGTCAGGGTAATTTTCCCGCCGTGCTTCTCCGCCAGCGCGCTGCACTCCGCCACCAGGCTCTCTTCCGGCCAGCAGGCCTTCGGGGCCACCAGACGCAGATCCAGCCCGTTCAGCGCCGCCGCTTCCAGCATCGAGTTGCCCATGTTGTTGCGTGCATCGCCCGCGTAAACCAGCGTCATCTCGTTAAACGCCTTGCCCGGCAGGTGCTCCTGCATGGTCAACAGGTCCGCCAGCAGCTGCGTCGGGTGGAACTCGTTGGTCAGCCCGTTCCACACCGGCACGCCCGCATACTGCGCCAGCGTTTCGACGACTTCCTGGCCGTGGCCGCGATACTGAATGCCGTCGTACATCCGCCCGAGCACCCGTGCGGTGTCCTTAATTGACTCTTTATGCCCAATCTGGCTGCCGCTCGGCCCTAAATACGTGACGCGCGCGCCCTGGTCAAATGCGGCAACTTCGAAAGAGCATCGTGTACGGGTTGAGTCTTTTTCGAAGATGAGCGCGATGTTTTTACCGGTAAGCTTTTGTACTTCCTTGCCATTTTTTTTATCGGCTTTGAGCTGTGCGGCAAGGGTCAGCAGAGAAGTGAACTGTGCAGGGGTAAAGTCGAGCAATTTCAGAAAGTGTTTCTTGTACAGATCAGACATTTTATCCTCACATGGCGAACGCTACTTATTGAATTAAAATTCACTTTATATGTGTAATTATTCATTTGCAACCCCGTTTCACAATTCTTTCCAACAAAGGTGGAGGCAAACCCGTCCGTGTGTGAAAATAGAAGTATCTGCCGCACTTTAAAGAGGATTGAGCCATGGCAAACCCGGAACACCTGGAAGAGCAACGCGAAGAGACGCGTCTGATTATTGAAGAACTGCTGGAAGACGGTAGCGATCCGGACGCGCTGTACACCATCGAGCACCATTTCTCTGCGGATGATTTCGACGCGCTGGAAAAACTGGCCGTGGAAGCCTTCAAGCTGGGTTACGAAGTGACCGAGCCGGAAGAGCTGGAAGTGGAAGAGGGCGACACCGTCATCTGCTGCGACATCCTGAGCGAAGGCGCGCTGAAGGCGGAGCTGATCGACGCGCAGGTAGAACAGCTGATGAACCTGGCCGAGAAGTTTGAAGTGGAATACGACGGCTGGGGAACCTATTTCGAAGATCCGAACGGTGAAGACGGCGAAGAAGGCGACGACGAAGATTACGTCGACGAAGACGACGACGGCGTGCGTCACTAAGCGTTTCAGGCGGTGGCGCGCGCCACCGCTTTTTCAAGGCAGAACCATGGATTACCCGCAGATACTCGCCCCCGTACTCAACTTCCTCCAGTGCCCGACCCCGCAAGCATGGATTGATAAAGCCCGCGACCCGGCGAACCTGCCGCTGCTGCTCACCGACCACATGGTGTGCGAGCTCAAGGCCGCCCAGACCGCGCTGCTGCTGGTGCGTAAATACGTCGCCGACGAAAGCGGTGCCGACGCGCTGCTCGACTGGCTCAAACCCTACGAACAGTTCACCTTCCGCGACGGCCCGGAACCGGACTTCATCGCCCTGCACAGGCAGATTGGCAAAAGCGTGATGCCCAAAACCGACGACCCGTGGGGCCAGGCGCTCATCGACAGCATGGTGCTGCTGATTAAAGAGGAGCTGCACCACTTCTGGCAGGTGCGCGAGGCGATGCAGGCCCGCGACATTCCGTACGTCAAAATCACCGCCAGCCGCTACGCCAAAGGGATGCTGAAGGAAGTGCGCACCCACGAACCGCTGACGCTGATCGACAAGCTCATCTGCGGCGCCTACATCGAAGCCCGCTCCTGCGAACGCTTCGCCGCGCTGGCCCCGTTCCTCGACGACGACCTGCAGAAGTTCTATCTCTCGCTGCTGCGCTCGGAAGCGCGCCACTATCAGGACTACCTGACGCTGGCCCAGCAGGTGAGCGACGACGATATCTCACCGCGCATACAGCTTTTTGGCGAAATTGAAGCCACACTTATCTCGACACCGGACCACGAGTTTCGCTTCCACAGCGGCGTGCCGGTGTAAACCGGCACAACTCAAGGATAAGGATGCGAGATGAATAAAACGTGGACCCGTACCGTGATGGTTGTTGTGGTGGCCGCCGCCGTGGCGTTCTGGGTGTTCTTTGACAGGCAACGCGCTCCGGAAGCGCAGATTGATACCACCCTTAACGCGATGCCCGCCTGGCAGGTGATTAAGGAGCAGGAGCCCGCGCTGCATCAGCGCATCCTCGACCAGATGGCCGCCCTGCAAAAAGCGGGCGAGCCGGAGCAGCAGATTATCGACACCATCCAGCCGCAGATCCTGCATCTGCAGATGTCGCGCCTGCAAAACGCCCCGGACGCCAACGTGGTGAACTACATGACCATCAACATGGAGCAGACCGCCGCCATCCAGAAGGTGAGCGACGACGCCTGCTTCCGCTTCCTCTACCCGACGGTGAAGGGTGGCGTGAACCCGATGCGCATGCTGGATAAAGACCTGATGGCGCGGCGCATGCAGGCCGACGCCGACATGATGCGCGCGGCCTATGGCAAAAACCGCCACACCGTGACCCCCGCCGAGCGCGAGGCGGCTGTCGAGGATGTGCGACCCATTATGAAGGCACTTGCCGATAAGTACGGCGAGGACATCCAGCTGCTGCAGATGCCGGAGAAGGCGGCGGGCAAAGAGAAGCTCTCCTGCGATATGGTGCAGGAGATGTGGGCCAAGGTGCTGGCGCTGCCGGAGCAGAAGGCGGCGAGGGTGATTCGACTGGCGGTGTCTGAGCTGGACTGACGAAGGGCGCTGGTTTTTTGGGCACTTAGCGCGGGTTTCGCGCGTCGTCGCTTGCATGGCGGCGCGCGACAGGTATAATCCACAACGTTTCCGCATCCCCTTCAGTGCCGAAGTGGCGAAATCGGTAGACGCAGTTGATTCAAAATCAACCGTAGAAATACGTGCCGGTTCGAGTCCGGCCTTCGGCACCAAAAGATGTGAATTAAAGTCGCTTAAGGGCGGCTTTTTTTGTGTCTGAAATCCAGTATTTACCCATCATTCCCGCTATATTAACTCTCTCAAGGTCAACCGACTTCAACGTACATCTACCAACAGATGTTGGTATAGATGATGGTATTTCCGGTTCGATAATGCTTGTAGCAACTGGGAGGAGATAAGCATGGCGTTAACAGATATTAAGGTCAGAACAGCCAAGCCAACGGATAAGCAATACAAACTGACCGGCAGCAGCGGCCATCGTTAATGTAAGCTACAAAAGCTGTCCGGAGATAGCGGGTCAAGATCAGTCGGAAGATCTCTAAAAGTGAATGGTTCATTTTGCTGGGATGCTTAGATTGGTAAAAAAGTGGTGAAGCAATCAGATCGGAAGTGGATGGCGCAGCATGCAGTCTAACACTGAGGAATATTGTGATAATGAAAAGGGTACATATGTAGTGATGTGATTTACTCCCATTGCAAACGCAAACCGTGGCAGTATTACATTGACTGCTTCAGGAAAGGGGGGCATCACATCACGACATTTTCTTCCACAGCAGGGTCATTAGCCTGTTGTTCGCTCCAGACTCTGGTTCTTACCAGCCAGTATTTCGGCTTTTTTCATAGTTTCGACCAACTGTTCCGAGACCGCACGAATGACATTCATGCAGACAGAGTTGCCAAATTGCTTGTAGATCTGGCCCTGTGAAACAGCATCGACGATGTAGTCGTCAGGGAATCCCTGTAGGCGTGCACATTCGCGCGGAGTCAGCTTGCGCGGGTTCCTACCCAAATGTGACTGGTCAATCAGGATTTCGGAGCCGTCTTTGTAATAACGGGCACTGATGGTATTAGTGTATTCGCTGTCCTTGTTGAAAAGAGAATAGCCGAAACCATTACCTTTCTTTTCGTGTTCCTGTTTCCGTTTCTGGTGACCTATCCACAGTCTATCCGAGATGGTATATCTGTCTTGTGACAGAGGCAGATGATCGAGGTCTTCCAGAATGTCACCAACACGGGTCGGAGTCATAGGAGGTACCGGCCATCTGAACACACTGTCGAAATCCACGCCCCTATAATAGTCACGGTCAAAACCAACGATGAAAATACGTTCACGGTTCTGGGGGGCACCGAAGTCACCTGCACGCAGTACACGGTAATCAACCCAGTAATTGAGTTTTTCGGACAGAGCATTGCGGGCATCCTCACTAATCGGGATATCATCCGGAACGGAATGGGTCCCGTTGCCCCGCAGGATATCGAGAATGGTTTTCAGGGTACGACCCTTATCATGTCCCTGCAGTTGCTTGACATTTTCCAACATGAATGCCTTTGGACGCTTGGCTGTCATGATTCGCTGGATTTCGAAGAACATGGTTCCACGGGTATCGCTGAAACCTTTTTTCAATCCGGCCTGTGAAAAAGCCTGGCATGGAAATCCACCAAGCAGTACATCATGATCAGGAATGTCGGATGCCGGAATTTTAGTGATGTCACCTTGGGGCATTTCGCCGAAATTCGTTAGATAGGTCTTCTGGGAGAACTTGTCCCATTCGGATGAGAATACACAGTGCCCTCCCTGCTGCTGATAAGGAAGACGAATACCGCCGATACCTGCAAACAGATCGATGAAGGTGAAATTGCATTCATTTTCAGGTTGCTGGCGGAAAGGTGCGTTTTCCAGATATTCAGTCATCTTCTTTTCCACATCGAGAATGGCCTGCCATTTGGCGGAAGACGGTTCATGTTCTTCTTCTTCCCATCCTCGGACCGTGCGTTCTCCGGTGGCACCGAGTCCAAGAAGATTGGCAAATTCGGTGCGACCTATGCCTAATTTTTTTCTCATATTTTTGATATATTGGAATTTATTCTTACTGTCCATCCCATGCTCACCTTATCCGGTTTTATTCCCGGCGATACTATCACTGTACGTATGATCAATCAATGAGGGGATCTCATGTCTATCGACATTTCTGGGCACAGTCCGAATCTTTTCAGACTGTAAAAATTTCGCGGGTCAGTTCTACCAGCTTTTCTCCTGTTGAATACAGACGAAGTAGTTCTAGGGGATCCTGGTAATGGCAATGAATCGGCGGATATTCGGATAGACAGTCAGCTTCCGTAACCAGAACCTTTCCCCTTTCCGCAACATGGACAGCACTGAGCGGCTTTTCTGTTCCAGGAAAAATGAAATGGTTTGTGATGTGGGTACCGTCCGGCACCAGGTAAGAAAGCGCCTTCTGGTAGAAAAACTGTTTTACCAGATCCGGCCAACCAGGAGCACTATCCGGTGTCTTCGCATCATAGTATTTGGCATCTATGATCGCGACGTGTGTTTTTTCTGCATTGTAGAGAACCGTATCTGTTCTCTGGCTCTTGTTGGCAACGGGAACAAACCTGTCACTGCCGGCCCGATACACGGGAATAGGCAATTTATTGTTAACTCGGTATTTACCCACCAAGCATTCATCAAGCATAGCTTCCCACAGGCTGTGAAACTTCCTGACACCGATAAGAACCCCGCTATTCCCCGTTCCTCTCCCTGTTTCAAGATACATGATCAGTCGGCGCAAAAGGAAAATATCCCTTTCGGAATAGCTGAACTGCAGTTCTCTTCTTAGGTGTACAACCCATGAGAAAACATTTCCCTCAGGACGCGGAATATTCTGCAGTCGTTCAGGAGTGCCCTTACTGCCTGTCCAGAGCATTCCGTATACCGGATAGAGCTCCCTCATTACAGAGGCATGAATCTTTGCTGTCTCGCTATCGGTGAGGTAGCGCGAACGTGTGGTTACAGGATCGATATATACAGGCCCAGATGGGCTAGGATAGGCAGTCCTTCGGGAAATAGTCTCCGGCCATACAACTTTTCCGGAGTTGGTTGTATCGACTCTCATCCGGCGGACATAGAGACCATTCGTCTGATAGTCGTCAATCAGTGCAGTTGCCAACGATAGGGATTCACCACCGATAAGTCTGGTTCCTGCATCCCCATCAAAAACACCGGTGTCTCTATCTCGGTAGAATTTCAGGAGTGAGCGGAGCAGATAATGTGCTGAAAGAGCCTGCGATTCACGAGAAGAACTGTTATTTCGTGGCAGAAATACAGCCAGGCCTCTATTGAAAGACATGACTCCACAGAAATGGATTTTCTGCATGTCGGGGGCTAGCAGCCCCCTGTTTCTCAGCTCATCGAGAACGGTTGTAGGAATACTGCGATCGGTGACAGGTGTTCTGTCTGAAAGATACAGAATATCAGCTGGCAACATCTTGCGGATCCCTGTTCATGTCAACAGGAGTGCCCACCCCTTCAAGTCTGTTCTCTACGGCAGTGGAGAAAACAGCCATGCCATTGCGAAATGCTGAAGATAGGTTGCCGAAAGTCCTGAAGGTTGACGCAAATATTTTCTGGTGTCCGACATGTCTCAGCACATCATCCCACAGATAGATGAACAGTTTGCCGCCAAGGGCAGCTTTCGCTGCTTCCCCATTTTCCAATTCTTTAGAATCTAGGAAAAACGGGCCGATTAGACGATCCTCTGCTATCTCACATTCGACAAGGGTGTCATTAATAATTTGAGCAAAATCGCTCCAGAGTACCGAATATTTTCCTGAATTAGTGGAGAAAACGATTTCGGTTTGTGGGAGCTCCGGTTTTGAAAAATCGATTGGGAGATATTCGAAATTCCAGCGCCGTTTGAATGCAGTATCCAGCGGCATAACTGCCTGATCACTGCTGTTCATGGTAGCCAGTAGAGACATGTTGGACGGGATCCGTAGGCTATCGACAGGAGTACATCCCATAGTATCTAGTTCCGTATTTATATACTCGATCATATCCGGATCAGCGGCATTGATACTGTAGGTACTCGTTCCATCAGGCTCCCTATCTAGAAGCTGGAAAAGCTCGCCGAAGACAGCTGCAGCAGAAGCACGGTTGATTTCTTCGATAATGAGACAGACCTTTTTGTCTGGACGAGCAATGGCCAGTATGAGTGCGCAGGTAAAGGGGCCAGGTCTGAAACTGTAGGTTATGCTGCTTTCGCCCTGTTCATCCTTTTCCATTTTAGGCTTCAGGGCACCGACAAAATCGTTATGCTGAGTATCAGGATGGAAAACTGTAACAATCTTTTCTGCACCGTCACTCATTTCACCATGGACCCTGTAACTTTTTCCCGTGCCGGGTGCCCCATAGAAGATTCTGTTCGTTCCACCGGTCACTCTGGGTCCGGATACGGAGGCTCTGGCCGATGACTCGAAAAAGAACTTGCCCTCTCTGTTCCGGATAGTCATCCTCGGCCATAAACCGGAAACCAGAACCGATATTTTTTCAAGTGAATCGGGAGTATCCAAGAGCCCCTTTCTGATGAAAATATATTTCTCAAGCGGAACAGAAAAATGGACGGGATTTTGGACATACAGCGCATTGCCGGGTTCCCTAGATGGGCGAAGAAGAAATGCCCTGTCTATATCATTCCATGAAACGAATTCGGCATCGGGGTCAGTCCCCAGTAAAGGATCAAACTGACCGGACCAGCCAATGGTTGTCATTATTCTGAACAGCAGTTCATCCCCATCATGAACACAGAACATATAAGGAAGACTGGGCATATATCTCCTTTGAAGGTAATCATATTTTTCTTGTGAACGCACCAGATCAAGAATTAGGGTACCGAGTGTTTCCGAGCTTACATTCGGGACCGGCAATGATGCCAGCAAGACCGATTTGACAAAATCATCGGATTGCCTATAACTCTTTTTCCCAGTTTTTGAGCTCGTGTTTATTAGATTTTTTGCCTCAAGTCTTGTTCTGGGATCTTTGAAAGCCCAGAAAAAGTTACTGCGGCTGTATATGTCCAGCGAAACGAGCGCTTGCTCGTTTGACGTTCCGCTTTCGATCATTGCTTCGAATTCTGCCGGAAGCATATTTTTCTTGATTTCTTCGAATACAGAGATGTAGTTGTCCAGTAGTCTTACAAATGGCCCAATCTTTAGCATATACATCAGATACTGGCATGGTATATAACAGTGATACCCGCTTCCAGTTTCCATCCGTGCTGTATGGTCCAGCAATGTCAGTCCGGTTGTAGATAGAACCGTTCTTGTTTCATCATCGAATTCGATCTCATCGAATTGCCATGCCGATTCTGGTTCATTTTTGAACCAGTTCATCACCATATCCAGTTCTGAAAGCATACTTGTCCCGTCCTTGCATGAGAAAAACTAGTCATACTTGATCCAGAGATTTCTGGATATTGTCTGTCGCATGTTTTCAATAAATTTCTTGTTCTGGTCCGAAAACTGAGAGTTTTCATACTGCCCCATAAAAAACAGCAATTCGGCCAGTGCACAGCCTTGGTCTTTTGCCTGATTTTTCATCACGGGATGTTCAGTATTAATTGTTATGAAATGATCGTCCCCGTAACCTGGTTCCCACAATGAACCGTCGGCTGTTTTACCGAAACGAATATCGATGTCGTCAGGAGCAGTTATCATTACCCTAAATCTAGGCAGATTGCCGCTTTTTCCAGAAAACAGGAGCCTAAATTCGAGTAGGGCATTGAATATGATAGCCAAGGCATCACTGAAACCTGAACGGTAAATGTTATAACGGTCGGCAATGATATTACCGAACATGTCAGTATTGTCCTGCCCGATGGTGTCACATCCCTGAATGTTGTTCACTAGATCCTTTACCGGACTCGGCATGAATAGACGGGCATACTTTTTCCCTTGGTGAGCAAGCGATTTTGCGATCCTATCACCGGAAAACCTGAACTCTGAAAGGCCCAGAAGCTCCGCGATTTCATATATCATACGGACAATTCTGCAATTTTCAGGCAGATGTTCATCCACCCACGTGGACAGTGCTGGTATTTCCGCTTTAAGCTTGTCGGTTGGAAGATTTGTTACTTCCAGCCCGAAGGTACTCTCGAATGACTCTTTTTTGCTGAAAACGGCAGCGCTTGCTGCTACCTGATAGACAAAATCTGCAATTATCAGATCTGATTCATCGAATATTCGATTGAACAGGTCAATCGGCAGCGGAATCCTGTTCTGCCAGAAAATCAGTCCATCTACCCTGTAACTGTGGTTTTTGTCGTAAAGGTAACGTTTGAAATCGGCCAGATCGTATTCATAACTCATTCTGAATCCTCTTCCGGATCCGGCAGTTCAAGGCTGAGATAACGAAGACTCTCACTGACCTTCTGACGGAATCCTTTCATGGTGTGTTTGTTCGCTTCTGAGTATTCACCATGCTCGGCATTTGCAAGGCTCCAAAGAAGCATGTCGAGTGCTTTCATAGCTTCTACATTGCCCTTGCAGACATCATACATTTTCAGGAAATATGGATGCGACTTCCCAAGTGTTACGCAGGTATTTCCATCAATGTCACATGACGGTTCCCAGAGATTGTCACCCATCAGGGAGTTTTCTTCGTGAACCCTGACAGTCTTGTCTTCATAGACGCGTATATCGTTGATTACTGCAGGTTTGGGCTGGTTCTGGTTTCTGATGGTAACTGTTTCGCCATCAACCTTTATATCGGAGTTTTTTGTACGGTTTTTCTGCTTATCTATTGCATTATCAGCAGGACCATGTGCACGTGTCGAACCGGACTGTTCAGATTGGTTTTTTGACGAAACGGAAAGTAGTGCTTGACGCCATGGAGCAATCAGCGACTGTAGTTTCCTACGGATTTCAACAGGGATTATCACTCGGCTTTTGCGGAAATCGATACTGAATACATCATCAAGTTCATGGGAGAAAACAAGCTCGACACGCAGACGGGTGATCTTACCTTCCTTTTTATACATTCGGTGAGGCCAGCCGTCATTCCATATCAACCGGTCTTCTCGATAAATATAGAACCCTTGATTATCCAATCCGTATCTCACAGCCCCCTGCTCTTCCGCAGTCAGCTCATTCTGCGATGGAATCAGGCTTCCTCTGATTGTGAAAGAATAGCTGTTTCCGTTGAACTCGACGTGGATTTTCTTTTCTTTCAAGAGCTGGGGACGGGCCCCGCCACTGGTAACAAGTTCAGTAGACAGGGGATCCCATCCTTGGAGAAAAATTTCGGGTTCATCCGCAATTTTGAGTGAAATTTCTACGTTTCCGGAGGCAAGATATTTGAAAAAGACGGCACTCAGTTCGTCAACAAGTTCCTTGCCGAGGGTCCGGATCTGATCAAGCATCTGTCTATCGCTGCCTGGCTTGATCAGACGATCAATTTTTTCCCACACAATCATGGTGCCTGAATTTCCGGAGAAATCCTCAAGAACTTCGAAATCGTCGTAATAGTCGTTTTCATCTGGGGTCTCGAGTTCCCAGCGATCTTTTTCACTTATGGTATCGAGATCCCAGATACGGCCTACTGCAGTTCCTTCTTTTTGTGAAAGTACCACCAGTCTACGGCAGAATGCCGTAGACGCAGTTTTCAGCCCCATTCCAAATTTGCCCAGTGACTTCGGATTCGGCCGTTTTTCGGAACCGTACCGCATCGCATTCTTCAGCTCGGACTCAGTCATTCCATCACCGTTATCAGTAATGACTACTCGGAACTCTCCCATCAGATATTGGAGCTCGATGGCAATTTTCGTAGCATTAGCTGCTATTGAATTGTCTACAATGTCAGCAAATGCCGCTTTTTCACTGTAACCCGTATCACGGAGGCTTTCGACCAGCCTCGCAGCAGAAGGTCGGAAATCATTTTCCTGTAATTCAATTTTATCTGTCATTTTTTTATCGATTCCAAATATTCCAGCATCAGCTGTTTGTCTGTTTCTTTATAGTCGGCCACTGCAACAACCTGCTCGCTAAGCTTCTGTTTCATTCGTATCCGTTCATCGATCATTTCTTCGACAGTATCCGCGTAATACATGTAATAAACACTAACCACAGATTTCTGTCCATTTCTCCATGCTCTTGCCGTAGCCTGTGCCTCAAGGGCCGGATTCCACTGTCGGCAATAGTGGATTACATTGGTGGCAGCGGTGATATTTAGCCCCATGCCGGCTGTTTTAGGGTGCAAAAGCAGCAGATCGAATCCGGACGATTTGGAAAATCTGTCAATCAGAGGCTGCCGTTGTTCATTTGGAGTCCGTCCGTCAATCACTCCTGGGGTGATGCCATAACGTTCTCTAACTGCAGCACCTAGCAGATCGATTGCCTTCTGGAATGTGGCAAAGATGATGACTTTTTCTCCGGATTGTTCTATGCCGTCCAGTTCCATCATCAGTAGTTCGAATTTGGCGCTGTGGAGGCATAGGGATTTGACATCATGGGGTATGCTCGGATCTAGAAGAGCTGGATGTGCCGTAAACTGCTGTAGTTTGTTGATCAGGGGTAGCATACCTCCTCCTCCGTTTGCCGCATCCAGCTGCATCTCCTCAATGATGGATTCATAGGTATTTCGTTCCTTCTCTCCTGCGGTAACAGCTCTGTGAATATCCATTTTTTCAGGCAGCTGTGTCAGGACATCTTTTTTCATCCGTCGCAGGGTTATCTGCCGGAGACTGTTTTCAAGCCCGTGAAGGTCCATATTGAGCGTTTTGGACAGTTCGCGATGAACATAACGAGATCTAAAATCCTGCTCGTTTCCGAGAAAACCGGGGAAAACCAGGTCACAGAGAGCCCAGACGTCAAGAAGGCAGTTCTCGACAGGAGTGCCCGACATTGCAACGGAAGCAACAGAATCAAGACGTCTTGCTGCAAGAGATCTTCCCGACCGAGGATTTTTCAGCATACTGGCTTCATCATAAAGTACAAGGTCAAACGAGATTTCTTCCAGCATCGAAATATCGGAACTCAATATGGTATAGGGAGTAACGATTATATTGTGCTGGGAAAGATCTGAACTGAGACCGCTCCTGTTCTGCCCATAATGGAGAAAAGGTCTGAGTGTAGGAGCAAAAAAAGAAAATTCTCTGATCCAGTTGGCCAGCAGAGGATTGGGAACAACAATAAGGATCCTACCTTCAGGATTATGTTCGAGAACATCGCAGCACAGGGCAATCACTTGAGCAGTCTTACCAAGACCCATATCATCGGCAAGGATGGTACCCACACCGTTGGCTGCACAGAAGGTCAGCCATGCCACTCCTTCATTCTGGTAGGGGTAGAGTTCCCTGACAAAGAGTTTATCGTGGAGTGATATTTTCTGCTGCTGTGCCCTGAGCTTCTCTACAAGGGATGATGGAAGATCGTCAATAAGTCCATCATTGTATAGTTTGCGAAGTAGTTTGAGCAATCCGGGAAGTGACAGCTTGTTGCAGGCAGATACAGAGAAATCCTTAAGTCTGTCACTGACAAAATACACCCGTTTGCCATCAGCAATAAAATAACCGTATTCCACCAAAGAATTTACCTGATCAGGAGTAAGCTCTGCCTTCCTGAAAAACAAACTGAATGAAGGTGATGGTTCATGGCTGAACCGGAATTTCAGTTCAGCTGGGCGTTTTGATATGACCAAAGTAGTTTCGCTGTCTCTATCCTCAGCTACAAATTTGCCAAGTCTAAAAAGCAATTCGGGAGCGATTGGACACCCGTCCTGTTCGACAATGCCGTGTTTTATCGAATAAACCATTCCATTTCCTGTAGTCAGCTCAGGTTCTAAACTGGTCTACCTTTTTCAGAACCAACTTTCAATTTTGCAATCTAGTTTACGAAATCAGATATATTTGTAAATGCACTAAATATAGAGAAATTTTTGCTCAGATAATCGGAGTTTGGGATTGAAGAAAGACCTGATGCCCTCAGGGTCAGGATTGTTACTGATGTGGCCCCCTGAAACACCAGACAGTAGCTGTATCTTCAGATAAGAGATAGGCTTGAATATATGTCTAACACTAACGCCAATTTTGAGATGACTGGGATCCAGTTAGGGCAAGAAGTCCGTAAGTTGCTTTTATCGGTATTGGTTCTATTGCTATGGTCCGAATAGCTAAAGTATGTCGAGGAAAATGATGAGTAGCAGGGGTCGGCATCTGAACCCAGTCAACCATGTTTGTTCGGGTTCGATGCCGAAAATCAATGAAATTATGTGTTGGTGTCTGCGTTGGTACAAAAGTATTTGCTTTTTTTAATTATTTAAAATCATGAACTTAAGTTATATATGGGAGTCCGGCCTTCGCACTCATCCTCTAAACACCTCCCTACGATGCCACTCCACAAACCCCTCCTCTGGATAATTCCCCTTCACCATAGGCAATGCAATCTGCTTCCCAGCAAAATCCCAGAACAGCCGCCCGACAATCCCGCTCCCGTTCACCGCCTCGGACACCAGCATCCGCATACTCTCATCTAGTCCAATCGATCCCTTATCAAACGCCTTATGATGAATTGCGCACAGCGCCAATCCGTTCGGGATCTCACACGGCCCGCCAAACTGCTTCCATTTAATATGCGCGGCTTCAAGTCCTACAGAGGCGTTATCATGTCGCATGTTAAACCCGCAGATTGCGCACTCATAGTTATAAGCACGTAGCACCTGCTGGCGGAACAGCGGATCTCGAACCTTACGGATCTGCTGGATATCAAAACCCATCTCATCCGCGATCTCTTCCTGAATGCTTTCAGGAAAGTGCGCTTCAAGGATCTGCTGCGCCAGCGAGCCGATCAGGTTTTTGTTCCTACTCAGCAGCGCAAAGTGTTCTTCATCAAACCCGCCTGCGACGTTATTTTCTACAAGTTCTTTAACAGGCGGTTGCTTACTGCCAGTGGTCGAACAGAACTCAGTATTTTTCAGATCCCAAAATCCATCCCCTTTGAGCCGCCAGAAAGGCATATTCGGATAATGCATCTTCCTCTGTGGGCCAAAGCGTTCTAGCAGGCTAAGCAACTGTTCGTGGACTTCGGTTCCATAATCAAACAGTCGCGCATGCCCCTGCTGATACTTCGCCAGCACGTACAGAAGCAATAAAGGCTTATGCGGCGCACGCTGTTCGCCTTTGCGCCAGATGGTGATGTCGGCAATTGCCTGTTCGAGAGTTTTGCTGGAAGCCATCGCGTTACGGAAGAAGGTAAATAATTGCGATGATGCTCGCAAAACCCAGACCAATCAACCCGCAACTAACAAAAACATGACCTTACCGTGCATAACATTATTTCCTGAATCCCCCTCGCAAATTCCAAATTTACCCCACCCAAAACCGCTGTATTTATATTCAGCCCTGTATAATGGTCACCAGAAATTACGCCAACCGGCGAAAGGAAGTATCAAAGAATATTTAAAGAAGAATTCGCGATATGAAGGTGCTGCAACACCCCCATACCGCTAACCACAACCAACTAATATGGAGTTGTATATGGCTGCGACGAATTTTAAGCCAGAGTTTACTGTTTGCAAAACAGAATCAGACGCTTTCACCGGCATGATTGAAAACCGCGAGCTGGTACGCAAAAACAGCGCCCGCCGTCTTCACGGCAACCAGCCCAACGCGGCACCCATTCATCCCCGCGCGGAAACGCCGCAGGACAGCGCCGCCTGCTGCGAACTGTATGCACGCATAGACATGAAATACCTTCTCCTGGGTGGCGACTGGTTAACCCGTGCGGGCTTTATCAACGGTATGCCTGTAAAAATCCGCGCCATGAAAGACTGCATTGTGATTACGCCGCAGCATACAAGAGAATTATGGGGATGTCTGGAAGGTATGAGCGTGGTGAATATAAATAAACAGAAAGTCGCGCAGTGGCTGAAGACCTTTCCGGGAGCGCTGAATGATACAGGTGATGTTCCGGTGATTAAGCGTGGGAGTGGGCAGGCTGTTTAAACTTCAAGCCAGTATGCGCGGGCATGTGAGCACATGCCCGCACTACGCTAAAAGTAATTCAATCATGATGTATTTGCTCTTTCACAGCCTTAACCAGCACAGCATGGAGTTCGCCAACGGTTAAATCGCGTATCACAGGTTCGGGAATGCCTCGTAGCCTGCGAATCAAACGGCAGATACCAAAGTAATCTATGCACTCGGTACTAAAAAGAAACTCGTTGTCAGTGAGAGAAAAACTTTTCTCATAGCCATCTTCTTCAGTGACGAGCGTAACGCCAAACGCTTCCTCGCAGTCTTCAATCAGGGCATCGCCATCCATGCCGCATATATCGAGGTCGGCTTCGATTAGGGTGTTCTCATCAATGCGCTTGCGATGATGTCCCGAGGACTGACGTACAACCTCAATGACCTGCGAAAGAGTGGGGCACATTATGTTGGATTCCGTGGGTGAAGAAATGACGTAGACATTGATTAATAGACCGAGTTAACGCCTGGGACTTATTATTGAAGGTACAAAGAAAATCAAAACAATCCAAGCAAACATCCCAATGATTTTTAGCGGCCAGGGTTCGAATACATCAAAGCACACAATTGCGCCTATAACCAATAGCGGTCCTCCTACTAATTCTACTATCCCATCGAAAATATTTAACTTATGAGGCAATACACGATTCAGTAAAACGGCCATGAAATGTGCGCATCCTAAAGTGATGATTATAGCTATAGTGCATTCTTTCCAGTTATCAGTGACGCCCACGCATATGAGGCATAACACAATCACAAAAACACAAAGTAACGTATTCAGCATGGAAATAATAAACTTACTCATAATAGTTGCCGCGACGTTTAAAATATTAAGAGTCTATGAATATAGCGCTCTCAACAGAATGACAAACGACATTGGCTAATAATGCATTTCAGAATTTATCGCGCCTCGCTGATTTCCGTAATAATCAAGTTAGCGGTTTCATGCCTATCCCACGCACTCCACCGCTAAACCTACTTTAACTAAACACCGGCACCCCCAACCCAACCTTCACCTCCCTCAGCGTCGCCTGCGTCACCCCCTGTGCCCGTTCGGTCCCGCGCTTCAGCATCGCCATCAGCTCCCCTTTATCCCGCATATACATCGCCCTCCGCTCCCGCATCGGCGCAATCAGCTCCTGCAAACACCCCTCCAGCTCGTTCTTGCACACCCGGTCACCCAGCCCACCCGCCTGATAGTGCGACTTCATCGCCGCCACTTTGGCTTTGTCCTGATGAAACGCGTCGAGATACGTAAACACCACGTTCCCCTCAATCTGCCCCGGGTCGCTCACCTTCAGGTGGTTCGGGTCGGTGTACATGGCGCTGACCGCACGGTGAATGGTCTCTTCGCTGGCAGAAAGGTGCAGCGTGTTGCCCAGCGATTTCGACATCTTGGCGCCGCCGTCGATGCCGGGCAGGCGGCTGGTGTCACTCAGCATCGCCGTGCAGTGGCGCAGCACCGGGGCGGGCAGCAGGCTGTTCATCTTGTGCACAATCTCGTTGGTCTGCTCAATCATCGGCAGCTGGTCGTCGCCGACGGGCACGCACTCGGCCTTAAACGCGGTGATGTCCGCCGCCTGGCTGATGGGGTAGGCCATAAACCCGACCGGCAGCGAGCGGGCGAAACCCTTCTGTGCAATCTCGTTTTTCACCGTCGGGTTACGCTCCACGCGGGCGACGGTGACGATATTCATATACAGCATCGTCAGCTCGGCGAGGGCGGGCAGGGCGGACTGCAGGCAGATCGTGGTCAGGTTCGGGTCGATGCCGGCGGCGAGGTAGTCGGCCAGCACTTCGGGGATGTTGTCGCGGATCTTCTGCGGGTTGCTGCCGTTGTCGGTCAGCCCCTGAAGGTCAGCAATCAGCACAAACTGGTTGTGGGTGTGCTGGAGCGCCACGCGCTGGCGCAGCGATCCGACGAAATGACCGAGGTGCAGCGGGCCGGTTGGGCGATCGCCGGTGAGGATGGTTGGTGCGTTCATAAAGACTCCTTAATGTGCAGTAGCCGAAAGGGTCTTAGAAAAGTGAAAGCCGCCTTTCGGCGGCTATCTGAAAATGAGGAAAACTACTCCGTGCCGCCTTTAAGAAGGCAGCCACCAGCGGTTTACGGTGAGGACGGCGTGGTTTATGTTCATCTCTTTACCGTACCATGTCCGGCGCGAAAAACAAAAGGGCACGTCATGCTGCAATCACTCAACCATCTGACCCTCGCGGTCAGCGACCTGCAAAAAAGCATCACCTTCTGGCACGAGCTGCTGGGGCTGACGCTGCACGCCCGCTGGAATACCGGGGCCTATCTCACCTGCGGCGAACTGTGGGTCTGCCTGTCGTACGACGAGGCGCGCCAGTACGTGCCGCCGCAGGAGAGCGACTACACCCACTATGCGTTTACCGTGGCTGAGGCGGATTTTGAACCGTTTTCGCACAGGCTGGAGCAGGCGGGCGTCACCGTCTGGAAGCAGAACAAAAGCGAGGGGGCATCGTTCTATTTTCTCGACCCGGACGGGCACAAGCTGGAGCTGCACGTGGGCAGCCTCGCCGCGCGGCTGGCGGCGTGTCGCGGGAAGCCCTATGCGGGCATGGTGTTTACCTCAGACGAGGCTTGAGGCGCGCACCTTCAGCCTGCCCGCCAGCGTCACGTGCGTGGCGGCATCTTCCTGATTGCACAGGTACTCCACCGCCAGCCGTCCCAGCTCGCTGTAGGGCAGCTGGATACTGGTCAGCGGCGGGGTGAGCTGCTCGGAGATCTTCTGGTCGTCGTAGCCCGCCAGCAGGATATCCTGCGGGATGCGCACGCCGTTCACCGCCAGCGCCTGATAGCAGCCAATCGCCAGCCAGTCGCTGGCGCAGAAGATGGCGTCCGGGCGCTCGGCCAGTGCCAGCAGGGACGCTGTCGCGGTAAAGGACTCGCTGAACTGCCAGTTGGTCTGGCGCACCAGGCCGTCGTCGCACGCGAGTCCGGCCTGCTGCAGCGCGGCCTGGTAGCCCGCCAGGCGCTGACGGGAGGCCTCCATCCAGCTCTCCCCGGTGATGTGGGCGATGCGCGTGGCCCCGCAGGCGATGAGGTGTTTAGTCACCTGGAAGGCGTTGGCGTAGTCGTCCGGGATAAACGACGGCAGCAGCGGCGAGCCGGGGTCGCGCTGGTTGAGCAGCACCAGCGGGGTGCGGGTGCAGTCCTGGAAGGCCGTCATGTCCACCAGCGTGGTGACCGGGGACGCGAGGACAATCCCGATGCAGTTGCGCTTCTCCAGCTGGCGGATGATGTTCAGCGCCAGCTCGATGTCGTCGCCGTAGTCGTAGACGGTGAGCAGGGTCTCGTTGCGCCACGCCGCTTCCCGCGCCTGGCTGATGGCATCGATAAACGGGTCGAAGCTCTGCATGGAGCTGACCAGCAGGGCGATCTCCTCCTGGTTGCGCGGGGCGTGAACGGCGGGGAGGCGGTCGTAGCCGAGCTCGGTGGCGACGCTAATCACCCGCTGGCGGGTGTCATCGCTGAGCTTGATGTTGCGGGACTGGTTAAGCACCAGCGATACCGTCGCCTGCGACACGCCCGCCGCCCGCGCAATATCGTTCATCGTCACTTTCGTTTTTCGCTTCATCCGTCCTCTCCCTTTCGCGACTTCGCATCATACCCTAACCGCGCGCTTTAGCGCCGTCGATCACGTTTCTCATTCATCGAAGCGTGAACTTTGTGAGGGGCATCGCTTTTCTAAACGCCGTGATTTGCGCATTTATCCTGCAACTAATATTTATTAGCTAAATATTATCAGTAAGAGGATGCGTAATGAAAGAGCAGTGGAGCAGGGAGCAGGCCCAGGCGTGGTATGAGCAGAAAGGCTGGCTGTGCGGGTTTAACTATCTGCCGTCAACGGCGGTGAACTGGACCGATATCTGGCAGGAGGAGACCTTCGATGCCGAAACTATCGAGCGCGAGCTGGGCTGGGCGGCGGACGCGGGCTATAACACCCTGCGCATCAACCTGCCGTTTATCGTCTGGGAGCACGATCGCGACGGGCTGATGGCGCGCATCGACCGCTTTTTGACGATTGCCGACGGCCACGGATTCAGCACCATGCTGACCCTGATGGACGACTGCGGCTTCTCCGGCGACGAGCCGTACCTCGGCCCGCAAAAGCCGCCCGTGCCGGGCAAGCACAACAGCCAGGCGGCGGCGAGCCCGGGGCGCGAAAAGGTGTGCGATCCCGAAAGCTGGCCGCACATTGAACGCTATATCCGCGACGTTGTCCGCCAGTTCCGCGAGGATAAGCGTGTCCTGCTGTGGGATCTCTATAACGAGCCGGGCAACCGCGGCATTTTCGCGACCGGCACGCAGGAGGTGCAGTACGACGCGAAGCTGGAGACCTGCGCCCACGAATTGATGAAGCTGGCGTTCCAGTGGGTGCGTGAAGAAGACCCTACCCAGCCGCTCACCGTCTGCGCGTGGCGTCTGCCGCCGGAAGAGGAGGGCGAGACGTTCTTCCGGCATCCGCTGGATCAGACCGCGCTGGCGCTCTCGGACGTGGTGAGCTTCCACGCCTACACCCACACGGGGCGCATGACGGCGATTATCCAGCAGCTGCAACAGCTCGGCCGCCCGCTGTTCTGCACCGAATGGCTGGCGCGCCACGTGGGCAGCACCATTGAAGAGCAGCTCCCGCTGATGTACGCGGCGAAGGTCGCGCCGTACCAGTGGGGGCTGGTGCGCGGCAAAACCCAGACGTGGCTGCCGTGGCCGGTGGTGATGAAGGAGTCCACGGACTACTGCCGCCTCTGGTTCCACGACGTGTTCGAGGAGAACGGCATTCCGTTCTCGCGCCGTGAAATCGCATTAATGCAGCAGCTGCGCAAGATCGCCCCGAAAGTTCAGGGCTAATAATATCGACCCGGCGGACCACCGCCGGGCAACCAGGCAGGCATATAACAATGGCAACGACAATGAAAATACCGTCTCGCGAGCTGTGGTCTTATTTTGGCTATGGTTTAGGTCAGTGTTTTAGCTTTGGTTTAGTGGGTTCGTTTATTAACTATTTTTACACCGACGTGCTGGGGATCTCGGCGCTGGCGGCGAGCACCATCTTCCTGATTGCCCGCGCGTGGGACGCGGTTCACGATCCGCTGTTTGCCAGCATTATGGACACCATTAACAGCCGGTTCGGCAAGTTTCGCCACTTTTTGCTGATCGCCCCGCTGCTGATCACCGGCGTCACGCTGCTGTCGTTTTATAAAATCGAAGCGGACATGACTACCAAAATCCTCTACGCCGGGGTGACATATATCCTGTGGGGGACGCTGTACGCCATCTCCGATATCCCGTTCTGGTCGATGTCGTCGGTGATGACTAACGACTCCGCCCAGCGTACCCGCGCGGTCACGGCGGCGATGCTCGGGGTGAACGCCGGGATTGCCTGCGCCAACATCTTCTTCCCGAAGCTGGCGGCGTTCTTCGCCCAGTACAGCAACGATAAAGGCTACTTTATGGCGGCGCTGGTGATGATGCTGGTGGGCCTGCCGCTGATGCTCAACGGCTTTATGCAGATCAAAGAGCGCGTGCCGCCGAGCCCGGAAAAGGTGACGATGCGCGATACCTTCCACAACCTGCGCCAGAACAAGCCGCTGTTTATCGTCCTGCTGTCGTTCTTTTTCTGCGTGTTCCACAACGTGGCGGGCGGGCTGTATATCTACTTCTTTATCAATAACCTGGGCGACGGCAGCCTGCAGATGGCGATTGGCGTAATGGGGATTGTGGCGGCGGTGCTGTGCCTGGTCGCGCCGATGCTGACGCGGCGGATGCAGAAGCGGAAGCTGTTTATGATCCTCTGCGGGCTGGACGTGGCGGTGCGCGTGGTGATGTGGTTTGTCGGGTATCAGCAGGTGACGATGCTGTTTATTCTACTCGGCCTGAGCACGCTGTTCGTGATGATGACCAACATCCTCACCTCGTCGATGATTGCCGACACCATCGAGTACGCGGAGTATCACACCCACAAGCGCTGCGCGGCGATCACCTTCTCCGGGCAGACCTTTACCGGCAAGATGTCGGTGGCGGTGGGCGGCGGGTTAATCGGCGTGTTCCTGACGATGATCGGCTACGTGCCGCAGGCGCAAGTTCAGAGCGAAGGCGTGCTGTCGGGGCTGTTCTTCGGGATCTGCCTGCTGCCGGCGATTGGGTCGCTGATCCGCATCGTGTTTATGTCGCGCTTTACCTTTACCGAGGAGAAGCACGCGGAGATTTGTCGGCTGCTGGCGGAGCGGAACGCGTCTGCGAAAGCGCCGGGTGGCGGCTGCGCCTTACCCGGCCTACAGGACCAGCCCTTGTAGGCCTGATAAGCGAAGCGCCATCAGGCTTCGTATTTAAAGAGTTACAGCGACTTCACAAACGCCAGCAGATCTTCGTTGAGCTGGTCCTGGTGGGTCAGCGCGAAGCCGTGCGGCGCGTTGTCGTACACCTTCAGCGTAGCGTTTTTGATCATCTCTGCCGCCAGCTTGCCGGTGCTTTCAAACGGCACGATCTGGTCGTTGCTGCCGTGGATCACCAGCGTCGGCACGTCGATTTTCGCCATATCCGGGCGGAAGTCGGTTTCGCCGAACGCGGTCACGCAGTCGATGGTGCCTTTTAGCGACGCCAGCAGGGCGATGTTCAGGGTCTGGGTCAGGGCACCGGCAGAGACGGTCTGCCCGGCGTTGATGCCGTAGAACGGCGTCGCGAAGTCGCTGATGAACTGGGCGCGATCTTTACGCAGCCCGTCGCGAATACCGTCAAACACGCTCTGATCCACACCCTGCGGGAAGGAGTCGGATTTGCCGAAGATCGGCGTCACCGCGCCCAGCAGCGCCAGACCGGCCACGCGCGCGCTGCCGTAGTTGTTAATGTAGCGCGTCACGTCGCCGCCGCCCATGGAGAAGCCCACCAGCGTCACGTCCTGCAGGTCCAGGGTAGTAATCAGGTCGTTAATGTCGGACGCGAAGGTGTCGTAGTCGTAGCCGTTCCACGGCTGATCCGAGCGGCCAAAGCCGCGGCGGTCAAAGGCGATGGCGCGGAAGCCGCGCTCCGCCAGGTAGTTCAGCTGGCTGTCCCACATGTCGCCGTCCAGCGGCCAGCCGTGGCTGAAGAGAACCGGTTTGCCCGCGCCGCAATCTTTGTAGTAAATCTGCGTGCCGTCTTTTGCCTTAAACGTTGCCATAGTGTGTTCCTGTGCAGGTGATGATGATGGTTATACCGGCGCGACCAGGTAGCGAATTGCCGGTGATGTTGTGCCCTGATGAAAAGCCAGAACGCGGCTCTGCAGCAGGAGGTCATTCATGGTGTGGCGCTCCTGCTGGCGCAGATGCTCAATCCACGAGCCCATCAGGAAGGTCTCGATAAACAGGCCGGGACGCTCGATATCTTCGTATACCGCCCAGCTCATCGCCCCGGCGCGGCGGCGCACCCGGCGCAGCTCGTGGACCGCCTCGAGGAAGGCCCTGGTGTTATTCGGGTCGATGATGTACTCGTGCGACACCAGCACCGGACCGCGCTCGTTCGGCAGGTCAATCTCCACGCCGTCCAGCGGCTGGCCGCTCAGGTCGAGGTTCAGGTCCGGATCTTTGCCCAGCTTCCAGCGGAACACGGTGGCGCTTGCCAGAACCATCCCCAGCGTGGCGACCACCAGCGAGGTCGGGGTGCCGAACCGGGAGGCGATCTGCCCCCAGATGGCGCTGCCCGTGGTCATCGAGCCGAAGAACACCGTCAGGTAAACCGCCAGCGCGCGGGCCTTCACCCAGCGGGCGGCGCTGCGCTGCGCGCCGAGGTTCAGCGTTGAAAGCACCGCAATCCACGCGAAGCCGGTGAAAAACTCAAACAGATTCAGCAGCCAGAAGTGGCGCACGAACGCCAGCGCCAGCATGGTGAGAGCAAACGTCAGGCTGGCGGCCACCATCAGGCGGTCGGCGTTCAGCCGCTGGCGCAGACGCGGCAGCAGGATGGCCCCGGCAATCGCCCCCAGGCCAATGCAGGCCAGCATCACGCCGTAGCCCGCCGGGCCTAAGCCCAGCTCGCGGCGCGCCACCAGCGGCAGCAGGGCCCAGCCCGCGCTGCCGAAAACGAAGAAGGCCACGGTGCGCACCAGCACGTTGCGCAGCACCGGCGCGGCGTGCACGTAGCGAATCCCGGAGCGCACCGCAGAGAAGAAGTGCTCCGGCGGCAGGCGCTGTATGGACGGGGCCGGACGCCAGCGCCACAGCACCCACGCCACGCCGACCACGGAGAGCGCGTTCAGGGCAAACACCATCCACGGCCCGGCGAGCGAGAGCAGAAAACCGCCCAGCGCCGGGCCAATCGCCCGGCTGATGTTCACCCCGAGCGAGTTTAGCGCCACGGCGGCCCCCAGCTCCGGCTTGCTCACCAGATCGGGCACCACGGCCTGGAACGGCGGCGAGCTCATCGCCGCGCCCACGCTCAGCAGGAACGTCGCCACCAGCAGAACGGTGGGGGTGACGTGTCCGGTGAAGGAGAGCACCGTCAGCCCGGCGGCGGCAATGAACACCCACAGCTGGGAGAAGAGCAGGTATTTACGTCGGTCGACGATGTCCGCCATCACCCCGGACGGCAGGGCGAAGAGGAACATCGGCAGGCTGCTGGCCGCCTGTACCAGCGCGATATCCAGCGGGTCGGCGCTCAGGGTCAGCATGCTCCAGTTGATGCCGACGTCGCTCATCCATGAGCCGACGTTAGAGACCACCGTGGCGATCCACAGCATGCGGAACACCGGCTGGCTCAGCGGCTGCCAGGGCGAAACCGTCGGTGCGGGCGTCGTCTCGACGTGGGCGTCGCGAACGTCGTTAACCTGGGTCATGCAAACCTCTCCGTTGCCTTACGCTGCAGCCGCCACTGGCCCGGCCCGGTGAGGGCAAGGGTGGTGAAGATAATCAGCAGCAGCCAGCCAAACTGCCCTTCGGCAATCGACCAGTTCGGGTGGACCGCCAGCATCGCCACCAGCAGCACGGCGATAATCGGCAGGCACGCCAGGCGGGTGTAAACCCCCGCAATGATAAACAGCGGGCAGATCACCTCGGCGACAATCGCCGGGATCAGGCTGGCGTAAGGCCCGAAGCCGAACGGATCTTCAATGCGCGTCAGCTCTTCGCTGAAGTGCAGCACCTTCGGCAGACCGTGCACGTACAGCAGCAGCAGGCTGCCGGTCAGGCGCAGGAAGAACAGCCCCAGGTCGACCCGGGGCGGAGCAAAGGTGTTTTTCATCAGAATGCAAAGCAGCTGCAGCCCAGCGCCCCCCAGAAAGCGTTATCGTCGGACACCGGCATCTCTGACGTGCGGGCGAAATCATGCTGGTGGCTGTGAACCCCGCATGGCCCGCTGCAGTGGTGGACGGCGCTCAAGCCGACGCGTGCGGCCTGCGGTGGCGCGCTGCGGTAGTGGCCCGGCACCTTCACCACCGGGGACCACTCGGGCAGGACCGGAATGGCCGGCGGCGCGAGCGGGCCAAAGCTGCCTGCGGCGTAAACGATGTCGCCGTTCACCACCGTCAGGACGGACTCGATGCCCTTGATCTCCTCTTCCGGCACGCGGAAGTAGTCTTTGCTGAGCACGGCCAGATCGGCAAGCTGGCCGACCTTGATCTGCCCCTTCTGGTTCTGCTCGCTGGAGAACCACGCGCTGCCCTGGGTCCAGAGCATCAGGGCGGTATCGCGATCCAGACGGGCGCTGTGGTCGTACATCTGCATCCCGCCGACGGTGCGGCCGGAGACCAGCCAGTAGAGCGCGGTCCACGGGTTGTAGCTCGCCACGCGGGTGGCGTCCGTCCCTAAGCCCACCGGCACGCCGGTCTCGAGCATTTTTGCCACCGGCGGCGTGTGGCGGGTAGCTTCGATGCCGTAGCGCTCGGCAAAGTATTCGCCCTGGAAGGCCATGCGGTGCTGCACGGCAATGCCGCCGCCCAGTTCTTTGATGCGGTCGATGTTGGCCTGGGTAACGGTTTCCGCATGGTCGAAGAACCAGTGCAGGCCGTTGAACGGAATGTCGCGGTTCACCTTCTCGAAGACGTCCAGCATGCGGCTGATGGATTCGTTATAGGTGGCGTGCAGGCGGAACGGCCAGCGGTGCTCCACCAGATGGCGCACCACGCGCTCCAGCTCGTCCTCCATGCCCGGCGCGAGGTCCGGGCGCGGCTCGAGGAAGTCTTCAAAGTCGGCGGCCGAGAAGACCAGCATCTCGCCCGCGCCGTTGTGGCGGAAGAAGTCGCTGCCCTGGCCCGGCGTGAGCATGTCGGTCCATTTTTCAAAGTCTTCCAGCTCGTGGCCCGGACGCTGGGTAAACAGGTTGTAGGCGATGCGGATGGTCATCTGCTTTTTCTCGTGCAGCTCGGCAATCACCTCGTAATCTTCCGGGTAGTTCTGGAAGCCGCCGCCCGCGTCGATGGCGCTGGTCAGCCCCAGGCGGTTGAGCTCGCGCATGAACTGGCGCGTGGAGTTGACCTGCTGCTCCAGCGGCAGCTTCGGCCCTTTTGCGAGCGTGGCGTAGAGGATCATGGCGTTCGGACGGGCAATCAGCATCCCGGTCGGGTTACCGTTGGCGTCGCGCTGGATCTCGCCGCCCGGCGGGTTTGGCGTGTCTTTGGTGTAGCCGACCACCTTCAGCGCGGCGCGGTTGAGCAGGGCGCGGTCGTACAGGTGCAGGATAAAGACCGGGGTGTCCGGCGCGGCGTCGTTAATTTCGTCCAGGGTCGGCATGCGGCGCTCGGCGAACTGGAACTCGGTCCAGCCGCCCACCACGCGCACCCACTGGGGCGACGGCGTGCGCAGGGCCTGCTCTTTCAGCATCCGCAGGGCGTCGGCCAGGGACGGCACGCCTTCCCAGCGCAGCTCAAGGTTGTAGTTCAGCCCGCCGCGGATCAGGTGCAGGTGTGAGTCGTTCAGGCCGGGGATGGCGGTGTGGCCTTTTAAGTCCACCACCTTAGTGCCGTCGCAGTGGTGTTGCATCACCTCGGCGACGGTACCCACTTCCAGAAATTTTCCGTCGCGCACGGCAACGGCTTCCGCGACGGGGTTCTCGCGATCGACGGTGTGAAACTGGCCGTTAACCAGAATGAGATCGGCTTTACCGAGGGTAACCATAAACTGCTCCTGACTGAGAGGGGAATGGTCAGGATTATGGGAACCGGTTTCGGCAAAGATCCAGTTATACAATAGGATAGGTATACCAAAGTATAACTATACCTAAGGTTAACTATACGAAGAGATAATTACGCGCAGGGACGGAAAACCGCAGGATGAGGGTGACTTTATCGTCGCGGCGCTCGCGGCGATTTCACCCTTAACCACTGGAAAATGCTATGACCTCTTCAAAGCTCGAAGTGTTAACCCCTGCGAACTGTCAGATCATCTTTATCGATCACCAGCCTCAGATGGCGTTTGGCGTGCAGTCTATTGACCGCCAGGTGCTGAAAAACAACACCGTGGCGCTGGCGAAAGCGGCCAAAGTGTTCAACATCCCGACCATCATCACCACCGTTGAGACCGAAAGCTTCTCCGGTAACACCTATCCTGAGCTGCTGGACGTGTTCCCGGGCCAGGACATCCTGGAGCGTACCTCCATGAACTCCTGGGACGACCAGAAGGTGCGCGACGCGCTGAAGGCTAACGGCAAGAAGAAGGTGGTGGTGGCCGGCCTGTGGACCGAAGTGTGCAACAACAGCTTTGCCCTGTGCGCGATGCTGGAAGGCGACTACGAAATTTATATGGTGGCGGACGCGTCCGGCGGCACCTCCAAAGAAGCCCACGACTACGCGATGCAGCGCATGATCCAGGCGGGCGTGATCCCGGTGACCTGGCAGCAGGTGATGCTGGAGTGGCAGCGCGACTGGGCGCGTAAAGAGACCTACACCGCGGTGATGGATATCGTGCGCGAGCACTCCGGCGCGTACGGCATGGGCGTGGATTACGCCTACACCATGGTGCACAAAGCGCCGTCTCGCCAGAAGAGCGAGCACCGCACCTTAGCGCCGGTTCCGGCTCGCTAAGCCCCGCTGGCGGGCTGGTCCCTCATCCGGCTCGCCGTTGCCTCTTTCTCTGGAGTTCACAATGAGTACTGGGCTGATATCCCTTGCGGCAGGCGTGTTGATTGGCCTGATGTATGCCGTGCTGAAGGTGCGCTCCCCCGCGCCGCCCGCGCTGGCGCTGATTGGCCTGCTGGGGATGCTGGCGGGTGAACAGGCGACGCGCCATCTGTTATCCCGCGACGCCGCGCCGCCTCAGGTGACCGTTCCGCAGGCGACATCGCAGACGGGAGCGTCATCATGAAAGCGTGGATAATTTCGCTGGTGTGCGGCGTGGCTGCTGGGGTAATTTACGCCCTGCTCGACGTGCATTCCCCGGCACCGCCAGTTGTCGCCCTGCTTGGCCTGTTTGGCATGCTGGTGGGCGAACAGCTCATCCCGGTGGGACGGCGTTTACTGAGTCGCGAACCGCTTACCCTCGCCTGGTTTCGTCACGAATGCGTGCCGAAAATCAGCGGCACGGCGCCCCCTGCGCCCGCGAAGGACGATCGCGACGTTTAATGATTTGTGAGAGGAAAGAGAGCATGACGCTGCCGTGGCGCATTGCCATCATTGATGACGAACGTTCCGTCCGCAGCGGGCTGAGTAATCTCCTGGAGTCGGAAGGGTATTCGACCGATACGTTTGATTCGGCAGAAGTATTTCTGAGCCATCCGTTCGCCCTGTCCGGCGCGGCGCTGGTCATCACCGATATCAAGCTGCGGGGCATGAGCGGCCTGGAGCTGTTTGACAAGCTGCGGCTGTTGGCCGTACCGCCGCCGCCCGTGCTCTTTATCTCCGGTCATGCTGATGAAAATATGCAGCGGTACGCTCTTGATCTGGGCGCCGCTGCATTTTTGCGTAAGCCTATTAACATCGATATTCTGCTGGATCATATTCAGCGGGAGCTGGCCCGCCGACAATAAGGATCGCGGATGAACGAACACGAGCAGCCTGCATTCTGGCCCGCCCAGGGGAATCTTCACCAGGGGCGGGTTTTTGTCCTTAAAGAGGATGTGATTTTTACCGTGCTGGCGCAGGAGGGCGGTATCGCCTGGATGCACGCGCGGCATCCTCATTCCGGCGGCTCGTTCATTATCGCCACCGCGGTGAGCGACGAAGAGGAAGAGCGGGCCACGCGGCTGCTGAAAAACGAGTTTGCGCTGCGCGACGCGCTGCAGGACAGCTGGGCCATCCGCGCCGTCGCGTCCACCCAGTACCGGGGGCGCTTCGCGCTGGTGTATGCCCCGTTTGCGTTTGAGCTGCTGGCGCGGCGCGCGGGCAGGGCGATCTCGGGCATCACGCGCTTTATCGAGATAGCGATCCAGATCTGCGCTCCCCTGCGCCAGATGCATTTGCAAAACCTGATCCACGGCGACATCAAACCCGGCAGTATTTTTGTTCATCACGATGCCACCTGCCGTCTGGGGAGCTTTGGCCTTTCCAGCAGCCTCTCCGATGCCATCACCCAGACCCGGCTTCCCGTTTCAGGCGGTACGCCCGCCTATATGTCGCCGGAGCACACCACCCGCACCCAGCGCCCGGTCGATGGCCGCAGCGATCTCTACAGCCTCGGCATGGTGCTGTATGAGCTCCTGACCGGACGCCTGCCGTTTGAGCTGGGGGAGGACGATCGGGACAACTGGGCGCACTACCATATTGCCTCGGCGCCGCTGGCCCCGGACGCGATCCGCCCGGACGTGCCGGAAATGCTGTCGACCATCATCCTGAAGCTGCTGGAAAAGAATCCTGATAATCGCTACCAGACGGTCGACGGGCTGATTGCCGACCTCCGCCGCTGCCAGGCGACGCTGACCTGCGAGGGCGAGATCGTCGCCTTTACGCCCGGCCAGCAGGACCGCACCCCGGCGATCCACCTAGCGGACTCCCTGTTCGCGACGCATCCGCAGGCGAACGACGTCATTGCCGCGTTTGAGCGGGTGGGGCAGAACCTGGTGCCGGAGCTGGTGACGATCGGCGGGCCGTCGGGGATCGGCAAATCCTCGATCATCGCGACGGCGCTCAAAACGCTGCAGCAGCGTACGGTGCTGCTGGCGGTGGGCAAAGTCGATCAGTTTTCGCCGTCGCTGCCCTACGGCGTATTAAGCTCCGCGTTCCGCACCCTGACGCTGCACCTGCTGGGGCTGCCCGCAGACGACGTGGCGAAGTGGAAAATCCGCCTGTCTCGCGCCCTGGAGGGGCACGAGGCGCTGGCCGTCAGCCTGGTGCCCGAGCTGGGCCTGCTGCTGGAGAGCCAGCCGCGCTTCTCGGCAGATACGTTTTCCATTGATGCCCGAGCGCGCTTCAGCCATATGGTGCTGGCGCTGGTAAAAACCTTTGCCTCGCAGGGCTGCCCGCTGGTGCTGGTGCTCGACGATCTCCAGTGGAGCGACGCCGCCAGCCTGCAGACGCTCAAATATCTGCTGATGAACTGCGGCGCTGTTCCGCTGCTGGTGGTCGCGGCCCACCGGGATATCAGTTCCGTGTCCGACGACTCCCTGCAGGCGCTGCTGGCGAGCCTGCCGGAAGCGGCGCAAAACGTGAGCGAGATTGTCCCGCAGGCGCTGTCCGTGAAAGCGGTGGCGCGCTGGCTGGCGACGGTATTTCGTACCCGCAGTGCGGCGACGACCGACCTCGCCACGCTGATCCACGAGAAGACGGGCGGCAACCCGCTCTTTGTGCACGAGTTTTTCCGCCGCATCGTTGATGACGGCCTAGTGGTGCACAACAAATATCAGGACAAGTGGCACTACGATCTGCAGGCGATCCGCGCCAGGCATTACACCGAAAACCTCGTCACCCTGGTGCTGGAGCAGCTTGAAGATCTGCCCGACGAGATGCGCCGCCTGCTGGGCAGCATCGCCTGCCTCGGCGGCACGGGCGAGATGGAGATGATCTGCCGCGTGGTCGGCATGTCGATGGCGGAAATGCGCTATGCGCTGCACCCGGCGGTAATGGCCCAGCTCATCGTGCTGACGGAAAAAAAATACGCCTTCACCCACGACCGGGTGCAGGAGGCGGCCTTTGCGCTGCTGGAACGGCATGAGAAAAGCCATATTCACCTGACGACCGCCAGCCTGCTGGCCGACGCCGCGCGTCAGGCAGCGGGGAACGAGCTGCTGTTCCGCGCCGTTCACCACGTCACGGCCGCGCTGGACAGCATCCAGCCCGCGCCGCAGCGCCAGATGTTCCGCGAGCTGAGTCTGCTGGCCGCGCGACGCGCGAAGCGTTCGGGAGATTACCTTTCGGCGCTCGGCTATATCCAGACCGCCAGAGCGCTGGGCAACGCCGGGACGGTATCGGACTTCATGCTCGATATCGAAGAGGCGGGCTGCGAGTTTGCGCTGGGGCATCTGGAGCGGACCCGCGAGCTGTGTGACGCCATTCTCGGCTGCCCCGGCGGGCTGACCGAAAAGGCGCTGGCGGCCAACCTGCTGGTGGAGGTGTACATTCGCCAGTCGGACAGCCGTCTGGCGCTGGAGGCGGCGCTCTGCTGGCTGGGGATTTTTGGGATCCAGATTAGCCGCTATCCGGAAGATGCCGACTGCGACGAGGCCTGGGCGCTGTTTTGCAACTGCACGGCCGACGCGCCGCAAAACCTGTTTGCCCAGCTGTCGCGGATGGATAACCCGGAAACTGAAGCGGTGATGAACCTGCTGTACAGCGCCAGCATTTGCGCCAGCTTCATCTGCCCGCGCCTGCACTTTTTGCTGCTCTGCCGCATGATGCACCTGACCCTCGATCACGGCATTACCGGCGCGTCCACCACGGCGATGGCCTGGTTTGGCGTGCTGATTGGCCACCGCTACGCCGAGTACCGCCTCGGGTTCCAGTACGGCACCCTGGCCCGCGAGCTGGTCAATCGCCACGGCTACGACGCGTTTGAAGCCAAAACCCTGCTGCCGCTCGACCAGCTCAGCGTCTGGACCCAGCCTTTATCGTTTACCATCGAGTGCGCGAAGGCCTGCTTCACCTCGGCGGTGACCCACGGGGATATGACCATGGCCTGCTTTGCGGCCTGCCATCAGGTGATTAACTTCCTCTCGCGGGGCGATCACCTGGACGGGGTGCTGACCAGCATCGATCGGGGCCTGGCGTTCGTGCGTAAAACCCACTTCCAGGACGTGGAAACCATTCTGATGGTTCAGCGCGGCTACGTTGAGTTTCTGCGCACGCCGGTCATCGGCACCTGGACCGCGTCGCAGGTGCTGCCGGAGGCGCTGCTTCCCGCGTCGCCGGAGCAGGCGCCGGAGAAGAACGCCACCATGCTGTTCTGGTACTGGCTGTATCGCGGCATGGCGCACTTTACCTGCGGCGAATATGCCGACGCCCAGGCGGATCTCGAGATGGCGGGCTGGTACGCGTGGTCTGCGCCGGGGCACATCCATCTGCTGGATTACCATCTCTACAGCGCGCTGGCGCTCTCCCGTCAGCTGACGCCGGAGACCTTCTCGGCAAATCACCGCCGCAGCATTCACGCCCACTACGACAAAATTGCCCTCTGGGCGCGCATTAATCTGGGCACCTTTGCGGATAAAGAGGCGCTGATCTACGCCGAAATCGTGCGTCTGGACGGGATGAACAGCATTGCGCTCGAGCAGTATGAGAAGGCGGTCCGGCTCTCCCGCGAGGGCGGCTTTAACCCGATCAACGCCCTGGCCCACGAACTGGCGGGGCGCTTTTCGCTGGCCTGCGGCTACCCGACCGCCTCGGACGCGCACTTCCGCGGCTCGATTGCCGCCTGGGGACGCGCGGGCGCGCAGGCCAAGGTACGCCAGCTGGAGCAGGATTTCCCGCACCTGCTGGCCTCCGGGCAGGCCAGCGCCTACGACACGGTGGCCTTCGCCCAGAACGAGACGATCCGCGATCTGCAAAGCGTCATCAAAGCCTCCCGCGCGCTGTCGGAAGAGATTAACCTTGAGCGCTTAATCGAAAACCTGATGACCATTCTGCTCGAACGCGCCGGGGCGCAGCGCGGCCTGCTGCTGCGCGTGAGCGAGAGCCTCATCCCGGAGATCGAGGCCAGCGCCTGGACCAGCACCGAGGGCGTGCGGGTGCGGATCCTGAAAGACGTGCCGACGGCGACCGACCTGCCGCTGTCGGTGCTGGCGGCGGTGATCCGCACCGGGCAGGAGATCCGCACCGGCAGGCCGGAGGAGTTTCATCCTTTCAGCCAGGATCCCTATCTGGTGACCTCGGGGGCGGCGGTCATGTGCGTCCCGATGTTCAAACAGGCGCGGCTGGTGGGCGTGCTGTACCTGGAAAACCGCCTGATGCCGGAGGTCTTCACCGCCGAGCACTCGCGCGTGGTGAGCCTGCTAGGGGCGCAGGCCGCGGTATCCCTGGAGACGGCGCGGCTGTACGCCGAGCTGCTGGCGGAGAACATCCAGCGCCGACGGGTGGAGAAAGAGCTGCGATCCAGCCAGACCTCGCTGATGCTCGGCGAGCAGATCAGCCACACCGGCAGCTGGCGCTGGGAGCTGGAGCAGGATCTGATGTTTGTCTCGGAAGAGTACGCCCGCATTCTCGGCCTGCCCGAGCAGCAAAAGATGATCTCCATGGCGGAGTTTTTGACCTTCGTTCATGAGGACGATTACGCCCGCATCAGCGCCATCGTCACCGAGAGCGTGCGCGACGGGCTCTCCATGCGGGCGGAGTTTCGCGTTAAGCGTACCGACGGCTCAACCCGCTACATCCTCGGGATTGGCGATCCGGTGGGCGTGGGCAGCGAGGTGAACGAGTATTACGGCATCATCACCGATATCACCAGCCAGCGCGCCGCGGAGGATGCCATGCGGGTCGCGCAGGCGGATCTGGCACGGGTGTCCCGGGCCACCACCGTCGGGCAGCTGACCTCCTCCATCGCCCACGAGATCAACCAGCCGCTGATGTCGATCGTCTCGAACGCCGGGGCGAGCCTGCGATGGCTCAACCGCGAGCCCGCCCGGCTGGATAAAGTCCGCGAAGGGCTGGAGGAGATCGCCGCGGAAGGCGCGCGGGCGGGGGAGATCATTCGCAGCATCCAGTCCCTCACGCGCAAGCAGGATCCCACCTTCTCTCGCATCGACATGCACTACCTGATCCACCATATCATCACGCTTTCGCGCAGCGAGCTGGAGCAGAGACACATTAGCGTTGATTATCTGTTAAAGGCGCAGGACAGCTTTATCACTGGCGATAGCGTGCAGATCCAGCAGGTGCTGCTCAATCTGGTGATGAATGCGGTAGAGGCGATGGCCGATGTGAAGGATCGCGCCAGCACCATTACCCTCAGCACCGCCAACGCGGACGGGAAAGTGATCGTCGAGATCGCCGATACCGGGAGCGGTATTGAGCCCGAGCGGCTGGAGCAGATTTTTGACTCGTTCTATTCCACCAAAGCGCAGGGGATGGGGATGGGGCTGACCATCAGCGCCAGCATCATCGAGCGTCACTGCGGGAAGCTGAGCGCGCGCCGCCGGGAGCCGTACGGCACGGTGTTTGCGTTTGCGCTGCCGCTGGCGGCGCAGGAAGGGTAAAGGTTACTCCGCAGGCTGGCTATTGGTCAGGCGCTCAACGGCCCTGACCAGCTCCGCCACGGAGCGCACCTGCATTTTCTCCATCACGCGGCGACGGTGCACCTTCACCGTGATTTCGCTGACGCCCAGCTCGGCGGCAATCTGCTTGTTCAGCATGCCGCTTATCGCCAGCGTCAGAACCTCATGTTCGCGGGGGGTGAGGGACATGTGGCGCTGCTTCAGAGCGTAGTGCTCTTTATTGCGCGCGGCGTTGTGTTCCGCCAGCTGAAGCGCGGACTCGATGGCGTCGATAAGCGCGGTGGATTCGACGGGCTTGGTGAGAAATTCGTACGCGCCGCCCTTAATGGCGCGCACCGACATCGGGATGGTGCCGTGGCCGGTGAGGAAAATAATCGGGATCTCGCGCCCGCAGTCCTTGAGGGCGTCAGCCACCTCAAAGCCCGAGATGGCGGGCATTTGCATATCAAGGACCACGCACGACGGTAGCTCTTCAAACCGGTGCTGAAGAAACGCTTCTGCCGATGAAAAGCCGACGGCGTTCAGGTCTGCCGAGTCCAGCAGCCCGATTACGGACTGTCTGACTGCGTCATCGTCATCTACCACATACACAATGTGTTCCATTCACCGCCCCGGTGCTGATTGACATGTCGAGGATGCAAACAGTCCCGACGCTTACGTAAGGGACTGTTTATGCTGACTTTCATCTTAACACATTAACTATCATTATCATTTCACAATATGATAACCGTATGAAGTATAGCGAGCCGGGGCGGAGGCGGTGAAGGAACGAAACGCCGTTTTTATGCACCGACAAGCTCGATGCGGTTGCCGTCCGGGTCTGCAATCACCGCTTCATAGAAGCCGTCTCCGGTCATGCGCGGGGCACTGAGCAGCGTGCCGGTGGCCTGCGCCCGCTCGGCCATGCTGTCGACCTGCGCTTTGCTGCCGACGTTGATGGCGATATGCGCCCAGCCGATAAACTCCGGGTGCGACGGGGCGTCGGGCAGCTCCGGCAGCGTCATCAGCTCGATGGTCGGCCCGTTATCGAGCGTAATAAAGTGTGATTCGAAGCCGGGACGGTTTTTACTGACGTAGCGTTCGTTACTGCGGCCATTAAAAACCGTTTCCCAGAACTGAACCTGGGCGTTCAGGCTGCGGGTCCAGAGTGCGACATGGGCAATATGCATAAGCTCCCTCGTTATTTGTCGGTGAGGACTTTCACCGGTAAAACAGGCTACACTCTGGTTTTGAGCGCGACAAGCTGAGGAAAAGACAATGCACTACACACTGAAAGAAAGCGACAAGGATAAAGCGGAAGGGTCAAACGGCGCGGGCGCTCTGCAGCAAAAACTGCTGGAGTCCCGTTCGATTGTGATCTCCGGTGAGATCAACCAGGAGCTGGCGCAGAAAGTCATCACCCAGATGATCCTGCTGCAAAGCGTCAGCAACGATCCGATCAAGCTGTACATCAACAGCCAGGGCGGCCACGTGGAAGCGGGCGATACCATCCACGACTTCATCAAATTTATCCGCCCGGAAGTGCACGTTATCGGCACCGGCTGGGTGGCAAGCGCCGGGATTACCATCTTCCTGGCGGCGAAAAAAGAGCACCGCTACTCGCTGCCGAATACCCGCTTTATGATCCACCAGCCGCTGGGCGGCGTGCGCGGTCAGGCAACGGATATTGAGATCGAAGCGCGCGAGATCATCCGCATGCTGGATCGCGTGAACAAGCTGATCGCCGACGCCACCGGCCAGCCGCTGGAAAAAGTGAAAAAAGACACCGACCGCAACTTCTGGATGTCTCCGGCAGAAGCGCTGGACTACGGCATCGTGGGTAAACTGATTACTCATTATGACGAGCTGAAGCTGGATTAAGATTTTATCGCCGTGTACGTGTCGGGTGGCGGCTTCGCCTTACCCGACCTACACGCCCTCGTTTGACCCATGACAAGTTCCCCCTCTGCCTTCTTGCCTATAATCGCGCCTGTTTCCCCTCTCACTGGTGCTACCCATGGCGTATCAACTGAACCTGAACTGGCCGGAGTTTCTTGAGAAATACTGGCAAAAAAAACCCGTTGTGCTGAAAAATGCCTTCCCGAATTTTGTCGACCCGATTACCCCGGACGAGCTGGCAGGGCTGGCGATGGAGCCGGAAGTCGATAGCCGTCTGGTGAGCCATTTCAACGGCAAATGGCAGGCCAGCAATGGTCCGTTTGAGCACTTTGACGATCTGGGAGAAACCGGCTGGTCGCTGCTGGCGCAGGCGGTGAACCACTGGCATATGCCCGCGGCGGAGCTGGTGCGTCCGTTCCGCGTCCTGCCGGACTGGCGTCTGGATGACCTGATGATCTCCTTCTCCGTGCCGGGCGGCGGCGTGGGTCCGCATATCGATCAGTATGATGTGTTCATCATTCAGGGAATGGGCAGCCGCCGCTGGCGCGTGGGTGACAAGCTGCCGATGCGTCAGTTCTGCCCGCATCCGGCGCTGCTGCATGTCGATCCGTTTGAGCCGATCATCGACGAAGATCTGGCCCCGGGCGATATCCTCTACATCCCGCCTGGATTCCCGCACGACGGCTTTACCCATGAGACGGCGCTCAACTACTCCGTCGGCTTCCGCGGGCCGAACGGTCGCGATCTGATCAGCAGCTTCGCCGATTACGCGCTGGAAAACGATCTGGGTGGCGAGCACTACAGCGATCCGGATCTGACCTGTCGTGAACACCCGGGGCGCGTGGAGCAGTACGAGCTCGATCGCATTCGTCAGATGATGATCGACATGATCGGCAAGCCTGAAGATTTCACAAAATGGTTCGGCAGCTTTGTCTCCACGCCGCGCCACGAGCTGGATATCGCCACCGCCGAGCCGCCGTACGCGCCGGAAGAGGTGCTGGACGCGCTGCAGGGCGGTGAAACGCTGTCTCGCCTGAGCGGCCTGCGCGTGCTGAACGTCAACGGCAGCTTCTTCATCAACAGCGAGCAGCTTGAGACGGTAGACGCGAAAGCGGCGGATGCGCTGTGCCGCTACACCGAACTCGGTCAGGCCGAGCTGGGCGATGCGCTGAATAACCCGGCGTTTGTTGAAGAGCTCACCGGGCTGATTAACCAGGGGTACTGGTACTTCGACGAGTAGTGACGTTTACCGTCAATACGGCCTTAGCTTTCGGGTTAAGGCCGTTTTTTTTCTGCTTTCCGCTGACATGTTCTGTCATTACCTGCAGTTATTCTTGTACTACCTAAAAAGAGAAGGGTTTTCATTGCAGTTTTTTCTGCAAATGCCGTTAACACCTATCAGGCACCCTTAAAAATTACGCAATTAAAACTGAAAATAGCCTTCGGCTGGTAAGAGATAATGGGAAAATACAGAACAGATCAAGACCTGGAGCTACTTCGCTACTCGGACAACGAGATGCTGGAAGTATTGGTTAACTATCTCACCACGGATAAAGACGGGTCGACGCGTTACACTGAGTCCTTAACGGGTGAGAAAGCATTTCAGGATGCAGGTAAAAACTATAAGCAGGTCTGGCAACTCATCGGGGCGGAGCTACAACATTTCGGTGGCGATACCTTTGTTAACCTCTTCCGTGGTAACGGCGTGCTTTATAAAGAAATCCTGACGGACGTATGCAAGAAACTCTCCGTTAAAGCCGATTTCTCTGCGGATACTGTCGATATTGAGCAGGCCCTTCTCGCAAAATTGTTCACTGACTCCTGGGATAAAATGAATGAGGAAGAGCGCCGCAACATCCGCCGCGAACTCAAAATTGACGGGAATCTTGCTAGTGGTGCAGCACTGACGGCAATCATCACCGCAATCCGTATGGGCGGATTTATGTCCTATCAGGTGGCGATGATCGTGGCGAATGCCGTTGCGAAAGCGGTGCTGGGCAGGGGACTGGCGCTGGCCGCCAATGCGGGACTGGTACGCGCGATTGGGATTTTTGCCGGTCCGATCGGCATGGCCATTACGGCGTTACTGACTATCCCGGCCATCAGCGGCCCGGCGTTTCGCGTTACGCTGCCTGCCGTGGTGCAAATTGCTGCCATGCGCCAGCAAATGCTAAACAAAGGTGGAGATTTCTTTTGATGAAGGAAACGTTGCTTACTATCGACTGGGTGAATGTGTACAAAGAGGTTAAAAGCGCGCTGGAAACCGGGCACGTCATTATTCGTGATGGCGTCGCGTACTGGCACGCCATGTCCGGTAAAAGCGGGATCGCTCAACACCTTCCGCTAAAAGAGGTGGTGCTGGAAACGGCCTCCATTGGCGACATCAAACAACTTACACAAATGGCACAGACCGTTCAGTTAGCTGCAGTCGGCGTCTCCACGGGGATTATCGTGGGGGCAATGGTGGTGCAAACCATGTATTTGTCGAAAAAAATTGATCAACTGCAGCAGAGCATGGATCTGATCTCCGAAGATGTGCACGCGCAGAATGTTATTTTCTACATGGATAAACTGTCTCGCTACTTTGGCGTCGTGGAGTCTGCTCGCGTTATGTTGCTGGATCGCACGCTGGTGGATGAGACGCATGACGTTGCGGCACACCTCATTGTCCGAATGGGCAATGAACGCAACGAGGTTCTCTCGTTTATTGATAACTTGCTCTCCTTTGCCGATAAACTCAGCGACAGGCATTTAGAACAGGTTCTGGATTTCATTACTCTCATGCTCGATCTGGTGCCAAAAGCGGTCTATATCGAGAGTCAACTTTGCGATCGCTACGGGAAATTCAGGCTGGCAGAGCACCTGATGCGCGAAAACTCACGCCGCTATGCTGCCACGCTGGAACATTACCGCCAGTGGTGTAATAGCAAAGTTAAGGAGAGCATCAGCGGTCGCGTTGAGCCACAGTCACTTGCCTTTACCCGTAAGCAGGAAGATTTGCGTCTGTTATTTAAATCGGAAGATAACGCGCTACTGCTCCAGGAGCTGGTTTCCATCGCCCCCCTTCCTCTTAAAGCGTAATCATGATGATGCCTGGAACCTTTTCCAGGTATTCTTCATATTTCTTGAACCATATTTTTTTCTGACACATTTTGTCAGTACCATCCTCTATTTTCTTTTCACTGACCAATATTGGTAGGTCTGCTCGAAACGGTAGGAAATATCATTGGAGTTTTCGATGCTCCTGCCGTTAACCAATATTGCCCCAGCAACTTAATTCAAATTTCCCACAGCCCATAATGAGGTAATACATGTCTTTGGGACGAATTCGACCGCAATTTACGCAGGGCCTGGAGAAAGCAGCCGGTGAAGAAAATAAGGCGTTTGCATCAGCGGTTATTCCCCGTTTTACGCTAGAAAACGATGTGGCGCTGACGACGCAGGTCATTGCCCAGCTTGATGAAGCCAGAGCCAAAATTGACCACTTCCATAAAATTTACGTGGAGTGGGGATTCGCAGCGGTCGACCCTATGGGGAACGGGATCGTGCTGAATTTTTTTGGTCCACCAGGAACCGGCAAAACCCTGACGGCAGAGGCGCTGGCGGGTTCGCTTAAGCGCAAGATTATGGTTGTCAGTATTGCCGATCTCGAAAGCAAATTTATGGGGGAAACCGCGAAAAATATCGCTGCTCTTTTCCGTCAGGCCATGGGGGAAGAGGCCGTGTTGTTCTTTGATGAAGCAGACACCCTTTTGGGTAAACGTCTCTCATCTGTTACTCAGGGCATTGATAATGAAGTAAACGCGATGCGTTCCACCTTACTGATTGAGCTGGAAAAGCATACCGGTATCGTCATCTTTGCTACCAACTTCGTCAAAAACTACGACAGCGCATTCCTCAGCCGTATCTCTCACCATGTTGGTTTTACGTTACCCGGCAGCCAGGAGCGTTTTCGCATCTGGGAAAAATTGCTCGTGCGCGCTATTCCGCTTGCCGATGCGCGGGAAACGATGCTGGAAAGCGCCGTGTCTCTCTCCGAAGGGCTCTCTGGCCGAGATATTCGCAATGCCATGCGCCTGGCGCTACCTAAAGCCGTACTGGAATCAGAACAAAAACTAACGCTTAAGCATCTTGAAAGTGCACTTGCGCAAATTCGTGATGCTTACGGCGCGATATCGAACGCGGCATCTTTCGTTCCACCACACATTAACACAGCAAAAAAAATGCTCGGTTTGAGCTAAGGGTTGAATCATGGGTTTATGGAGTCGTATTTGCTCTGCAGTCTCGTACGTACGTGATGTCGCTTCATCCGTCGTCAACAAAGCAAAAGAAATGGCCGGAAAAGCGATCGGTTTCATGGCAGAAAAAGCGGAAGGTTTTGTTGGTAAAGTCAACCAGATGTGGCAACGCATTAAGCCGCATATCAGCACGGGACGCAAAATACTTCAGATGCTAGGCGGTTTTATCACATTGCCATGGGTAAAGAGCGCGCTGGCGGGGCTGGATCGCGCGCTTGCATGGCTGGAAAAACTTGATAAACAGCCGCTGGTAAAAAAGCTGCAGAAAGCTCTGGAGTGGGTCATTAACTGGTGTAAAAACGCCCACCAGAAACAAATGGAAGAGCAGGAGCTTGAAGAGGCTCGCCATCATGCTCAGGCTATGGCTGAAGCGGAAGGTGAATTGACTGGTGAGGAGAAAGAGGCTGTGTCGGCTTTCGCACTGGTGAACAGCTATCTTATCGCAAAAGCAGAAGTGGATATCGCCGTGAAGCGAGATACGCTGCAGGACTTCGAGTATTTCCTGCGCCTGCGTGCAGTGCAAAAGCTGCTCGCCTTCTATGAAACCCGTATGCAGGCCGTGAAGTCCATCAGTGATGTCGATGCGGATATGCACTTTATGGTTTATGCCGCGAATGCGCTGATCCAGCAGGAGGCAGAGTTTAGCGATGCCGATACTCTGCGTCTGGATAGCCTCACTCAGAGACTATTCGGCAAGCCGATTATCCCGTTTGTCTTCGAAGAGATGATTATTGCATGGGAGAAAAGCCGTCAGCTGCTGGAAGAAGAGTGGGAGAAGAAAAACAGCGCGCTTTCGAAAGATCGTTTGCTGCATAACCGTTTGGTGCGCGCGCAAAAATACGAAGAGCTTGAACCGGCTGAAGTGGGCGTGCTGAACGATCTTAAAATCACCTTGCCGCGTGATACGGCCGATCTGGAACAATTAGGCGACGATCTACTGGCGCGCCAAAGCTACGTCAACGCGGCGGAAGGCTTTCTGCAGATGCTGGAAAAAGAAGAACAGCAACTGATTGCGGAAGGAAAAGCGTATCTGCTCGATCAGGGGGCGACTGTGGGTGCACTGCTGATCGACTGCTCGCAAAACGATCGCGCCTGGTCTTCTCTTTCCCGGCAGGAACAGAGCTTAATTACCGATTTCGCCAACATCTTTGCTGCCGATTGCCAGAAACGTACTGAAGCGGGTCTGCTCGTCGAGGTGGCTGCATGAATCTGCTGACTGAAATTGGCCACTTTTTGATCCCTGGCTTTGATGCGCTGCAGATGGGCTTTTTCGGCGCCATGCTGTTGGCAGTAATCTACACCTGGCTCTCCGTCAGGCGCAATGCACAGGAAGCGCGCTGGCAGCAGGCCTGGGAGAAAAGTGGGTTACAGGCTGCTCAGCCGGGGGTGAGTGCAGAAATGGGATCGGCCGCTGAGCTGAGCCAATCACTGGCGACCAAAGCTGAGAAAATAGCCGCCATTATGCCGGGTATGCTGTTGATCCTTGGTCTGTTGGGAACCTTTCTTGGGCTGGGGCTGGCGCTCGATAAAGCTTCCGGCATTTTGCATAACGCGGGAAACAGCATTGGTGCAATGGACTCCTCCATGCGCGACCTGATGGAGATGATGCAGGGGCTGGGCACGAAATTCAAAACCTCAACCTGGGGGATTATTGCCTTTATCGCCCTCAAAATCTGGGAGTCGAAAAACGGCTATGAAGAGCGCCGTCTCAACTGGTGTATGGCTAAACTGCAGCACTCCCTGACCGAAGAATATGCCCAGCGGGCGGAGGAAAACGCTTCCCGGCAGCAGCAGCGTGAAGCTGGACGTGACGCGGCTACCGAGCGTCTGGTGGAGGCGATGGCGCAGCAAACTGTCGCGTTGCGCGAGGAGTTCAGTCAGCAGGCAAAACGCAGTGAAGAGCAGGAAGCACAGCGTCATCAATACCATCTGGCGGCGTTAAAAGAGATCGCAGATATTAATAATCAGTCGCGCAATCTGCTGGAAACTTACACCCGTAAAAGTGAAGAGAACCTGGTGGCACTGCAGCAGGCGGCGACTACTATGAGTGATGCTTCGCAGCAAGTCTCTGGCTCGGCGATGAGCCTGGAAAAGGTGGTTACCGCGCTGGGTGCCGAACTTAGTAAGGTCATGACCGGCATTAAGCAAGAGCTGACGCAGGTAGTTAATGAGATGAATGCCGACTTCACTCGCAACGTGCAGCAGATGAGCGATAAGCTGGCGGAGTCTACTCATCAGCTCAGTACGACAATGGGCCAGATAGAAACCTCCTTAAACGGTGCTATCGCAAGCATGGATGCGTCTTTCCGCGGCAACATGACGCAGATGGCCAACCAGCTGGAATCCGCCACTTCGCAGATCAGCGAGTCGGTTAACAACATGTCTTCGCAGATCGACTTAACCATGACCACGGTGAAAGAGAGAACCGAAGCCGCGGCGAAAATTCAACGTCAGGCGATGAATGAATTCTCCGAAACCAGCATGACGCTGAATGAACAAGTCACCTCTATGACAAACTATATTCAGCGCGTCACGAAGGAGATCGCTCTCGGTCTGGCCGCCGTTTCCGAAGGCAACCGTAAGATGGAGCACTACATCACGCGCTTTAACGAGGCCTTCGATCTGCTGGGTACACTGCCGGAAACCGTTAAGCAGATCACCACTCAGGTGTCTGCATTGTGCACCCGCATCGATAAGTTGCTCCCGGCTCAACAGCTTGTCGCCGAACGTGTTGAGGTCTGATATTGCCGATGAAAGATAAACCGAATGAGTGGATTTCTATTTCCGATCTAATGGCAGGGGTCATGGCCGTGGTGATGCTGATGCTGGTGTTATCGGTACTGCAAAACAAAGTGGCTGACGTAAAACGCGAGCAGGAGAAAAACAGCGGCCAGGCAGCCGCTCAACAGAAACTGAATGCCATGATGCACAGCATGCAGCAGGAGATGGCGGATCAGGGGGATGCTGCGCTGGTGGGGTTTGATATAGCCAGCGGAAAAATTACGCTGCGCGATAAAATCTTCGCCCGCGGTAGTGCCTGTATCACCGATCAGGCAAGAGATGCACTTGCTCGTCTGGCACCACGGATTCAGGCGTTCGTGAGCGGTTCGACGAACACTCAGGTTTTTGTTGAGGGGCACACGGATAACATCAGCGTGAATAACCCTGTGGTCGATTACACCAGGTTCTGTACCGTGTATGACGATAACTACACGCTCTCGGCTGCCAGAGCCCGTGAAGCACGTAAATTGTTAATTGCGAACCTCAACGATCAGCAATCGCATCGTGTGATTGTGGCCGGTTTTGGCGACTCTCAGCCGCTAAAAGGGATTTCACCCAGCGATGAGCGTAATCGCCGCGTTGAGGTGCAGTTCCTGACGCACGCGCCGTCACGTCAGGAGCAGGGCAGCGCTCTGTAACTCAGCGGCTGGTTGAGTAATGGCATCTAAACCAGCCCGCTGTAGGGGCTTACTGAACCGTTGGAGAGGACTGGGGTGAGGGCATCAGGCTGCACTACTCCTCCATCGCAATCACAATCGCTTCACCCATCTTCTTCAACGCCTCGCGATTTTTGTCCGTCGGCGGCAGCGCCACGTTGATCCGCAGACAGTTGCGGTACTTCCCGGAGGCGGAAAACAGCGACCCGGCCGCGGCCTGGATCTTCAGCCGACACAGCTGCTTGCTGACGCACACCATGTCGACCTTTTCCGGCAGCTCAATCCACAGCAGGAAGCTTCCCTGCGGGCGCGTGACGCAAATCTCGGCCGGAAAATACTGCCGCACCCAGCAGGTGTAGGTTTCCATATTCTGCTGATAGATCTGACGCATACGGCGCACGTGGCGATGGTAATGCCCGTCGCGAATAAACGCCGCCACCGCCATCTGCGTCCCCGGCACGTTAAACCCGCCCGCGGCGTATTTCATGTGCATCACCCGGTCGTAATAGCGCCCCGGCACAATCCAGCCGACGCGCAGGCCCGGCGCCACGGTTTTGGTAAACGAGCTGCAGAGGATCACGCGGCCGTCGATATCCATCGAATGAATGGTGCGCGGGCGCGGGTACTCCGCCGCCAGCTCGCCGTAAATGTCATCCTCCACGATCACGATATCGTGCCGCTGGGCCAGGGCTAACACCTGCTTTTTCCGCGCTTCCGGCATGATAAACCCGAGCGGGTTATTGCAGTTGGGCACCAGGATCACCGCCTTGATCGGCCACTGCTCCAGCGCCAGTTCCAGCGCCTCGATGCTGATCCCGGTCTCGGGATCGGTAGGAATTTCAATCGCCTTGATGTCAAACCCGCGCAGCATCTGCATGGTGCCGTGAAACGACGGCGATTCTACCGCCACGATATCCCCCGGCTTGCACACCGAGAGCAGGGCGATCGACAGCGCGCCGTGGCAGCCGTTGGTGATGACAATTTCGTTCGCTGCCACGGTCGAGCCGCCGTCCAGCATCAGGCGGGCGATCTGCTCGCGCAGCTCCAGTCGGCCGTCGAGCACGTCATAGCTCAGCATTTCACCCGGATTATGCTGCGCGATGCGGCTCATCTCGCGCCACAGGGGCTTCAGGCTCGGCTGGTTAATATCCGGCGAGCCGCCGCCAAAGGAGATCATCTCTTTGTCGGCGCGGGCGTCCAGCAGCATCATCACCTCATCCCACTGGGTGACGTCCACGGGGCGCTGCACCGGGCGCGTCATGGCCGGGACGGGCGGCTGGGCTTTACGCTGCGAAACAAAATAGCCGGAGCGCGGCTGAGGGGTGATCAGCTGGAGATTTTCAAGGATCTGATAGGCCTGCTGTATGGTGCTGATACTCACGCCGTGCTCCTGGCTCAGCGTGCGTACCGACGGCAGACGTTCGCCGCTGCGATACAGCCCTTGTTCAATACGTTCTGCCAGAAGGTTGGCCAGATGTTGATAGCGCGTCATGCTGTATCCTTTGTTTTCACCATACAGTTAGTAAAACCAGTACAGATTGCCGTAAAAAATGGCATGCAGATACTGTTTTAGCGGATCTGTATGTTAAATAAAAGGTGTTTTTGAGTCTGTATTGCACAGGCCGATTTCCAGGATGATAACCCCACTGGTACAGTGAGGAGAGCATCATGGAATTCTACGAGAATCGTTCAAAACGTCCGTTTATCGCGTTTGTCTGGATCGGCAAAACGATCTGCAACTGGTATCGCATCAACCGCACCCGCCGCATTCTGAGCCAGATGAGCGACGAGCAGCTTAAGGACGTTGGGTTGTCGCGGTATGATGTGTGAGGCATTTATCGCCCGG
>NZ_JABXOU010000009.1:0-170831 GCF_014103035.1 Enterobacter sp. RHBSTW-01064
GCGTCATTGATGTGGCTAATCGTTCCCTGCTTGTTGAGTTCTTCCTGAACCAACGTCATGGCGGGCTGGATAACCTCATCCATAAAGCGTTTCACAAGAGAACGCTTAGGCAGATAAGCAATATTACGCAACCTTCTCTGCCAGGGAATAGGGTTACGTGCAGCCGTCGGAGCTATAGTTGCCATGCTCAGGCTTTCACGCTTTGTCAAATCCCGTCTCAGGGCTTTTAACAGTCCGTATATGGATACCAGTAAGATCACTGAGAAGGGTAATGCACTCGCGATTGTCACCGTTTGCAGTGCGCTTAGCCCACCCGCAATCAGAAGTGCAATTGCAACAATCCCCATGAGCGACGCCCAGAAGATGCGTTGCCAGACGGGTGTGTTTGCCACTCCACCTGATGCCAGAGTATCCACAACCATTGCCCCGGAGTCAGCAGACGTGACAAAGAAGACGATGACCATCGCCATTGCAATGAATGACAGCACGGAGGAGAACGGGAAATGCTCCAGGAAATTAAACAGGGCCAGCGCAACATCCTGCTGAACGGTATTGGCGAGGTCAGTCGCCCCCTGGTTCATAATGAGATAGATTGCGCTGTTACCAAACACCGTCATCCACATGAGCGTAAAGCCGGCGGGAACAAACAGCACGCCGGTAACAAACTCGCGAATGGTTCGACCGCGAGAGACCCTTGCGATGAACATCCCCACAAACGGCGACCATGAAAGCCACCATCCCCAGTACAATAATGTCCAGCCCCCCAGCCAGTTGCTCGACTTAGGTTCATATGCGTAAAGGTTGAAGGTTTTACTCACCAGCTCCGAAAGATAACCGCCCGTATTTTCCACAAATGACTTCAGCAAAAGCACGGTTGGTCCCAGACACAGGACCAGCGCCAGCAGCAGCACCGCCAGGCCCAGGTTGAGCTCAGAAAGAATGCGTATTCCCTTGTCCAGGCCGGACACCACCGAAATCGTCGCTAACCCCGTGATGACAACGATCAGAATGACCTGCACCGTTTCATTGATGGGCACCCCGAAAAGATGGTTCAAACCAGCATTCACCTGCAAAACACCGTACCCCAGCGATGTCGCAACGCCAAAGACCGTGCCGATAACGGCGAAAATATCTACCGCATGGCCTATAGGCCCATATATGCGATCGCCAATAATGGGATAGAGTGCGGAACGCAGCGTTAAAGGCAGACCGTGACGGTAACTGAAAAAGGCCAGGATCAACGCCACGATGGCATAGATTGCCCATGCATGCAGGCCCCAGTGGAAGAACGTCAGGCGCATTGCTTCCTTCGCTGCCGCAACTGTCTCTGGGGTGCCAACGGGAGGTGAAAGATAATGCATCACCGGTTCAGCAACGCCAAAGAACATCAGGCCGATCCCCATCCCTGCCGAGAAAAGCATCGCAAACCAGGAGTGATAGCTGAAATCAGGTTGCGCATGGTCTGGACCCAGCTTGATATCACCGTAGCGCGAAAGTCCCAGGAAGGTGACGCTCAGTAAAATGAGGGCCACCGCAAGGATGTAGAACCAGCTGGCATTCGTGAAGATTTGTTGCTGTAGAAGTTTAAAATTTTTGTCGGCGATATCCGGGAATACAGCGGCAAAGGCGACAAGAAGGAAAATTAACAAAGCAGATGTAAAGAATACCGCTTTGTTAATCTGGCTTTTGGACTGCTTTGGGATTGTATCATTTTCACTCATAATTATTCATTCCATTAACTTAGATCCACTTAAGATGACAGGCATTGCCTCTCATAGAGTAGCAAAAACTAGCAGTAAATGGGGCATATAATCAGAAGTCATGTTGTGGTTATATTCTCATATGCTTTCTCCGATTTGGTCTGCTGTAATACTCTCTCATCATAATTGTAAGACTGAGGCACGTAGAAAGACTTAAATCAGCTTAGATACAGGAAATTTTTTATATAGCGTGCAAACTGCCACGTCATAAATTATTGCTACCTGCTTTCTTTCAACACCATTTGAAATGAGCCGCCCGGCCTGTGCCTTTGTTCAGCAGTTAACTTCGGACGCCTGCCGCCGATTCGCCCCTTTTCCCTCGCAACCGCCAAACCCGCCCGAGTGCGTTCCACTATCAACTCCCTCTCCATTTCTGCTAGAGCTGACATAATATGAAAAATGAAACGCCCCATCGGACTTGAGGTGTCAATGCTGCCAGTTAGGCTCTTGAAGTGAATACCCCGCAGACGGAGTTCGTCAACCAGTAGCACCAGATTTCGCATGCTTCGCCCGAGGCGATCCAGCTTCCAGACCACCAGCGTGTCCCCCTCATTCAGTGCCTTGAGAAGTTTTTTGAGTGCTGGCCTGTTTGCCACTGTTCCGCTCATTTTTTCTTCGAAAATATGCTCACATCCTGCGCGTTCGAGCGCCTGTCGCTGAAGATCTGTATTTTGGTCATTTGTTGACACCCTGACATAGCCAATTTGCATATTTTTCACCCAATTATTTTTGCAAAAAAATCAGGTGACGGTATCGGCATGGTTGCCAGAGGGCAATCTATAAAACGTCGGTTTAGGAAGTAGCGCGACAAAGGACGTTGGAACGGCTGCCGGGAACATCATGCAAGTGGGGGCTTTTGGAGTTGGAACATACCAGACTCCAAGGCCAAATGATGCAAACTCATCGTTTATCAGTGATGCTGACGGTAACACCAGTTGGGCTCCTGCCAATGGCTGTGGCTACCAAAGCTCTTATAACACTCAGCGCATAGCGCAAATGTGGGTTACCACTGGCGGAGCTGGCTATTGCCGTTTTCTGTTAAACACGAATCCTCAAACTGCAAAAACAGATGCTCCGTGGACGGTATTTCAGTCAGCGGGAACATCGGATATTAACTTTAAGAAAGTGACCGGGGATCTGGATCTAAACGAATCGCTGTCAAACATCAAGGCAATGGATTTTAAGACCTTCTACTACCTTGCTGATGAAGAGAAAGCCATTCGCCGCGGCGTTATTGCTCAGGAGCTGGAAAAGATAGATCCGCAATATGTTCACTCGGCTGAGGCGTCGGGGAAAATGACGCTCGACCTCAATCCTCTGGTGCTCGATGCGCTGGCGGCGATCAAAGCCCTGACAATCCGTGTCAGGGCTTTGGAAGAACAGGCTGTCACTAAGGTTTCAGTTAAGTAAGCTATAACGCGGATCGGGTCTTGAGTTCGGTAAGCTCACTCTCAATGCTTTTTATCCGGTTGGCCAGCTCCTTCATGGCCTCAACATACAGGGCGCTCATGGCACTGTAATCTACGGTTTTGAGATCGTTAATCTCCTCTCCATTCTGCATTGTGCCGGTGCCGCCTGAACTTACCGCAACAGGAAGAACACGCTCCAGTTCCTGGGCTATGATACCTGCGCTGCGTATAGACTCCGATTCTGTGAGATGAATGCCGAACGTGTAGCCCGTCAGTGAGCATATCTTCTTCAGAGCATTGCTGACGGGCTCTTTGTCAAATTTAACTCGTTCATCTGAAGTCTGATTTACACTAACGCAGGTAAATCTGCCATCAGCTCCGAATGTGAAGCTATAGCCATTTGCCCCACCATTATCATTATTATCAGGTCTTAGGCGCATTGAACCATCCTTGCCAGCATAGATAACCCCGCGTGATGAATTCCCTCCGGCACCGTAAAACCACACATGGGCGTTCTGCGTATCGCTGGAAGCCCATACGTTTGATGATGTGACCGCTCTCAGTGAGCCGCCTGCGTTAATGCTGCCTGAGGCCGTTATACTGTTCTGGCAAGTGAGAGGGTTTCTAAACTCGAAACTGTCTCCGATGAAAGTGTATTTTCCAGCATAAAACGTGAAATCGCCTTTCCCCATTCCTCCATCAGAATTCCCACCGCAAAGAATGCGTGCGTCGTAGTCGTTGGTGCCAAGAAAATGAAAATCAATGAAGCTTGCAGAAGAAGCTTTCTTTGCTCCAATTTCGAGGCTTCCTAAGTTAGCTGTGTCGCTACTTCCCAAACCGACCTTTATTCACCTTCATCCGTAGTCATTGCCAGTTCTGTGGCCCTGAGTTTTTGGTTGTACAAAGAATCGGCAGGCATCTCGACACGGACGGACAAAAACTGGTCATGGGGGATATCGACCGGATCGCCATTGTTGATACCCAGCAGTTCGTTCCTGGCGAACGCTGGCGCGTCAGGATACGTGCGGTGAAAGGTTTTCACCAGCACCGAGCCGTCAGCGTTAACCTCATAATCCAGCCAGATAAGCGGCTGCTTGTTACGGTCTGCAGGAATGTCAAAACCGCCATCGATTCCGCCCCAGGCTGCGTCAGAGTTCAACCCTTCACACCCTTCGATAAGATACTGCCCGACGTCCAGACGGATGACCTTTATGCCTTCGGATTCATCATTGGTTTGGTATGCACCATCCGAAAATACTTTCACCACGGGCGATGCTGCTTTCAGTGTTCCATCGCTGGCCCTCGTGGTATTGCCCGTGGTGTACGCCTCCTGATATGACCAGGACGAGCCACCGTAATACGAAAACCACGTCCGCCTTAGAATGTAGGCCTGATGAATACGGGTTGGTCGGCTGCCCCGATTGACGACTATAGACGTAATACCGGTATTTGCAGTTAACCCGAGCTGGGTCTGTCCGTCATTTTGATGGGAGGAGAAACAGGTCGGTGTAAATGCGTCCATAGCGTCCAACAGTGGGCCGTCTCCGTTGATAGTTCCAAGCCCAAATGCGCCCACTTGCATGATGTTCCCGGCAGCCGTTCCGACGTCCTTTGTCGCACTACTTCCTAAACCGAGGTTTGTGCGACTGCCTTCTGCAGTGGTTGCCCCGGTCCCGCCGTCAGCGATTGCAAGCGCACCGTTGCTCCCTTTCTGGGCTAGTTTACCGATGCCGGGGATGGTTACTGGCGTGCCGTTGATGGTTACGGTGATGCTCTGATTTGCCGATGTGGTGGCGAACGTCTCCCACGCACCGATATTCTCGTCATAGTCTTTAATGAGCTGTGACATGGCCTGCGCCAGACCGTCGACCGAGATATTGTCAGATACCAGAATGCCGTATTTCTGGCCGCTCAGCGCCGGGGAAGCAGCAGGCGTAACCGTCATTGACGTGGCGCTGTTCACGGATGAAATCTGAAACATCTGGACCGGGTTAGACATGACGATAATCGTCTGGCCAGCGCGTACCTGGCTGGCCGGTGCCGTCCAGTTTGTGCCAGTGCCGGTTGCGGTATTTCCGTTAATAGCGATAGTGCCAGTGTTATAAAGCATGAACTACCTCACGATAATAACGATCGTTTGAAACGATCAATCATGTAAAATTGATCGCTCATATCAATCTGACTATTTTTTAAACTCTAATAAAATGGATATTCCCGCATTTACAGGAATGTAGAAATGAAACGATTATTTGCTGCAGTATTTTTGCTGCTGGCTGGATGTTCCAGTAAACACACAGACAACGCATTCAGAATGGACTATCCGGTTGAAGCTGCCCGTTTATCATTGGGCGGTGATATTCACGTGAATATTGACTGCGCAACACGGGAAATGACGGTTATTTCTGACAGTAGCAATGGAATATTTAGCCGACATGTAAATAAACGGCTCAGTAATATTTGCTATAAAAAAACCGATAAACTTGATGTTGTTTATCGCTTCAACGCAGCGAAAGGGGTGAGACAAAATATGATTGCCACTCAGTACCCTCGCGTTCCCCCTGAGTCAAATACCGACAAACTGAGCAATGGGGATTCGTAATCCCCTGCCCTGAAATGTCTGGCTCCAGCTGCGCTGGTTTTTTGAAATGTACCGCCCCTGCAGCTGTGAGCCCGTCCATTTGAGCACTATCCCTGAATAGCCCGTAACGGTTCCATCATCGCTGAGATTGCCAGGGCAGTTATTTACCAGAATCCAGGGGTTAAAGCTCAGGCTCACGGAAAGCGTATTGTTCTGCAGATCATAGTTCGCCGGCACATCGAAGAACCCGACAACACGTGGCATTTTCGATGCGGAAGCTGCGCTCCATATGAGACTCCCTCCGCTGTCAAATACGTCAAGATAACCGCTCTGCATTCCAATATTACGTGCAGTCCGGATCATACTCCCCGCATTATCTTCAAGCAGGTCTGCACCCGGCATACCGTACCTGTTTGTGCCCAACTTCAGCCATCGCAATCTGCCGTCATTCCAGAATTGCTGCGGTGTAAAACCCAGCGTGCTGCCATTACCAAACGGGCTATCTAACTGGTAATACCCCTTACTCTCAACAGCTCCGAGTGTCCGCTGGTCATAAAAAAGGGTGGACCTGTTTTGTGAGTCCACCAGCAGTTTACCATCGCTGTTATAAACTTCGAATCCGCTCATTGAAAGTTATAAACCTCCACATTGAGTGTTATCGCAGGGCTTCCGGTTGTCGGCAAATAATAAGCAGTAAAACCGCCGTTATATGCGCGGCAGTGGTATTCATTGACCGTAGCGCCAGTAGACACAATCGAAATAAATGAGCCGTCCTGTGTTATTCCCCCGAAAGAAACGTTTTTCGACGTCTCCCCCGCAGCAAAAGTTACAGAGGTGCTTCCGATATACCGGATCGCATAATCGCTTAAATCAACTGCAACCCGCCCTGCACTATCCCAGCACTGCAAACCCTGTGGCATTACCATAACCCCATTCTGACGCGCAGCACATTGTTGCTGTCGTAGATGCGAATGAGAGTGCTGGTTATCAGCATCCTCCCGCCCCCGGCCACGCCGTTGATTTCGAACGTCCCTCCCTTATCAAGCTTCCAGCCTGCAGATCCAGCCACATAATTATTCGACTGGATATAGTTGCCGATTTTGGCATTCTCAATGGTGCCGTCCTGAATGAAACTGGCCCGAATGAATGTCTGCCCGTTCTGGATCACGAACGGCAAAGCCACACTGTTACCGGCTGCCGTGGTGACGGCGAAGCGATCAGCCAGGAAGATAACCTGCGACTGCATGCCGGATGGCGTATTCTCAACGCCGATCCCCATCCCCGCGGCGTAATACTGCCCGTTGCTGGATAACCCGACCTTAATGCTGTACATCGCCTTCAGGTCGCCGTTGACGTTCGCAATGGCCTGCGCATTGGTGGTGATCGCAGAAGTGTGGCCATTAACGGTCGCCGTGATGCTGTTTACCTGCGTGGCCATAGCCTGCTGGTAATCCGAGAACGTCTGATCCAGGTCGTTGATGGATGCTTTGTTGCCGTTAACGTCCGTCTGCAGGCTCAGCAGCGAGCGCGCCGTTGCTTCCTTCTCGTTAACGACAACCTCGTCAATACGGTCCAGCTGAGCGCTGTTACCGGCGACCGTTGCGGATAACCGTTTGCGTGTGGCCACCTGCGCCAGCCCGTTCTGGATAATAGCAATGGCTGAGTTCTTGACCCCGCCCGTCATGCCGTCCATAGACACACTGATGCTGTCGATTCGCTGGCCCAGCGCGGTATCAGCCGTCGCAACGGTCTGCTCAAGCTCTGAGAGAGAAGACGACACTTCACCGACCGTGCTCGAAAGCTCATTAACGCTAGTCTGAACCTTCCCTACGTCCTGGGCATTTTTGGCGATATTCTTCGCCTGCAGCTCCAGTTCGTCGTTGGCCTGTTTTATGTCATCAACCATGCCAGCAATTTTTTCATTTCTGTCGACGGCATTCTCAACGACATCCTTCAGTAAACCTGTTTCCTCCATCTCCTTGAGAATGGAATCGGTGATATCAGATACGTCCGTGCTCGACTGACCAAATACCCACTCGGTCCAGTCGCTCTGATTGCCGAGGCGATCAACGAGCCTTGCCCGGTACCAGAACGATTTTCCGGCGAGCAGCCCCATTTGCTGGTAGGACGATGAGGGATAAGGCACGTCTGCCAGCAGTAACGGAGAATCACCGTTAGCCGTGGCGCTGTAGTGCATTTCTGTCTTCTGCGTGTCCTGCGCTCCGGATGGAAATCCCCAGGAAATGCCGATCCCAAACACCAAAGGCTGTGTAGTGAGATTCACGGGCATCGGCGGTTTTCCGACCTTACCCGTAAGCTCTGTCTCTGCTGACGTTGCCCAGAGGGATGCGATATCGAGCGCGTTAACCGCGCGGATTCGGACCACGTAGCGCCCGGAGTAAATTCCATCAACCTCAAAGCGCGTGTTGCCGGTGCGCGGAACGTTAATCCAGTCACCGTTGTTCTGACGCCACTGCGCCTCATAGGCAACGGCATTTTTGACGGTATCCCACGTAACAACCATCGTGGTGATACCTATCCCCTGTTCAACGCGGTAAACACTGGAGAGCGTGATATTTTCCGGCATTCCCTGACCGCGTGGCGGCACAACGCTGACGGGCCTGTCTTCAATCACCGCGCCGTCATCAACGCGCGGAAACTTGTTCGGATTGTAAGGCAGACCGTTAATGGTGACCGTGTTATCCGAATTAACCATAAGCCGCTTAACGCGGAACAGCTGAATGGCTAAATCAGGCTGGTCAAGCACCCAGGCTGATTCAGCATTTGGGGTAACGCTGTACGCTGTCTCAACGGTCACTGCGCGTCCGGAGACGCTTTTCACCTTCCTGCCTTCGGATTTGCCGGTGGGAAGGTTAACGATAAGCGTGTCCCCCGCTTTCGCAGTGGTAATACGGTCAAGCGTGACTTTCGTTCCGGAAGCTGCGGCTACGCGACCGCCGTTCTCACGACCGGACAGCGGGGCGTTACTGATGCCGATCACCTTGCCTATACGCGGGATGCGCCCTTCCATCCCTGTTTTAAACTCCACGCCATTGTCATCGCGGTTGGTTTCAATAGCGTAAAGCCCGTGCCGCTGCGCTTCCGATTCCCGCGTACACCCGATGCGGGACAGCTCTATGGTGTTAAAGCCGAACCGGTTAGAGACTTCCGGCACCCAGGCGCTGGCCTGATCGTCCTGATAGCCGTTGGCCGGATTGCTGTAGGTGACGATTGCTGACGAGTAGTTCGTCTTTTCCGATGTGCTGGAGAAGTTAAACGCGCCCACGATATTCGACTTGTTGAACACAAAGTCGGGGTCCAGCTCGCGGGGCATATCGGCGTCAACAGACAGAAGATTGTTGGACCAGCTGATCATCCCCCGGAAGATGTTCGCCAAATCCATCAGCACGGTCCATGCATCGGTACGCTGGGAAATGTACAAATCGCAGAGGTACCGCGCCTCTTTCCCGCCTGCTCCGTCCGAAACCTGCGCATCGCAGTACTGTGCAATCTGGTACAGGGTCCATTTATCAACTAAATCAGCCGTGATCCGTTTTCCCAGACCGTATCGCTTGTTCAGCACCAGATCGTAAAAAATCCAGGCGGGGTTGTTAGTCCATGCCCACTTAAAGGTTCCATCCCAGGTGCCGCTGTAGGCACGGGTAACAGGATCGTAGTTCGCCGGTACGCGGACGATTATCCCCTTCATTTCCACGGTGACGTTTGGCGTTCTGCCGTCAAACAGCTTCGAATCAAACTGAATGAACAGCAGCGACGTGTGCGGATAGCGCAGCTTGGCATCGACAATATCGGTCATTGATTCAATGCGCGAAGTATCCGCATGCCGACCATCAGTGGTATTTTCCGTCAGGCGTCGGACGCGGATTTGCCAGCCGGATGCCGCTGCCGGCAGGTCAATTCGATAGCTCCGCTCATACCCGGCTGCGGCAATGCCGTCCGCCTCATCCGTGCCGTATTCAACGTAGGAACCGCCATCGGTTGAAATATCGATAGCGAACGCTATCCGGTAGCCATCCTTCCCGCCGCTGTCACGCAGTTTATAAACCCCGTTCGGAAATTTAAGCCGCAGGCGCACTGCAGAAAGCTGGGTGTTGTTAATGGATTTAACCCACGGCGTCCCGTATTTCAGCTCCGTTCCGACGCTGATTTCATTCTCTACTGCCGGGAAGCCAGCAATATAATCCTGATCCACGGTGCCGCTGCGCCACTCCCACGTCACGCCAGGAAAATTTTCATTGCCAGCATCATCAAGCAGTGGTGTGCCATCGAGATAAATATCTTTACCGGTAAAGTCTCCTGCAGCTTCCCCCTCGGTCAGCGCCAGCAGAATTTTCATGTACGCTACGGAGGCGATCTCGGTCCCCCGATTGCCGCCTTTATCACCGCCGCCACCGCCCCCTTTCGAACCCCTGATTACTGCCATATGCAAACTCCGGGCAAAAAAAATCCCGCCTGAGCGGGAAAATTAAACATGTCGCGAGATAAGCGTTATTGCTGTTCTTCTGCATAGATGCCGCCGCTGATAAGAACACCGGCAACAAGACGCTTACCGAAGAGAAGATTGACGCCATTTCCCGCTGCAGACTGGTTGATTGGGGAGCCAAACGAATAGCTTTTCCGGGTGTCTCCGGAGTCCATCGTCATGCCCTGTGTGCCGCTGGGCGTGAGCATCTGGACAACGCCCCCAAGCGCCATTGCCGCCCCCATTTTGTAGAGGAACGGCGAGGCCACTGCAGCTGGCGTAAAGCTCAGTGCAAAACCCACCGCTACAAGCACCGCACCGAATATGGTCTGGAACACCCCTGCCTTTTTACTGCCGATAATGACCGGCGCAATCCTGATAACGTCATGCACACCGTTCAGGCGCAGCTCTTCTGCAGGCACGTTGCGGGAGCCGTTAAACACGCTGTAGGTCACGCCGCGTCCTTCACTCGTATCGAGCCAGCGCTCAAAGCCGGGGAGCATGATACAAAGCGCCCTGATAGCCTCCCGCACCGAAGAAACGGAAAGGCGGTGCTCACGTCCAAATAAAGTGCCGAGCTTGCCATAGAGCCGCACAAGCACGATTTTCTCAACTGTGTTCATCGCCATTCTGGTACCTCAGTGTCAATATTGTTCTCTCGCGCCACATGCCGCCGTAGGGAACGACTTCGCTCAGTTTGCCGTACATGTGGTGCAGCATTTTCCCGTCGCCCAGATAGATGCCTGCATGGTTGATTACTTCTGCCTTGTACTGCATCAGGATCACATCCCCTACCTGCAGCTGGTCGGCGTGAGAATAAAATCCCGCTTCGGCATAGTGTTTTACGTAAAGGTTTTCGCCGCGCGTCCACCAGTTGTCGTCACGGTGAAAATCAGTCAATTCGATGCCCCGCTCCTGCTGATACCAGTCCCGGATGAGCCCGTAGCAATCCCAGCTGCCGTGTATAAAGGGCCGCTTGAGAATCGGCGGTGTATCTGCCGGTGTGGTCACCGTGTACTCACCGCCTGGCCACGACATGATCACCCAGGGCAATCCGGAGTCATGGCACGACTTCAGGTCGTCGGAGGAAGCGTGCGGCCCCGCATCCGGATGTGAATGAACGATGGCCAGCACCTCCCCCATATCCTCCGCATCGGCCCAGGCCTGCGCAGATATCATGAAGTGCTCAGAGGGATTTTCGTGTGAATTACTGCAGGGGATGTACCTGCGCTGGCGCGTGGCGCGAATAATCAGGCCACAGCATTCATGGGGATAGGCTGCAGCAGCGTGTTTTTCAATGGCGCTAATAAGTCGCTGGCTCAGCATGATTAAATCCTCGTGATCGCAATCGCCGGAAAGCCGCCAAACGGCAGTTGCTCATCTTCACCCCAGCGCAGCTTGCAACCTGCGACCGTTCCGGAGCAGACGTCATCTGCAGGGTTATCAACCGGGTTGCCGAACTTGTCGAAATACTTCGTGCCGGTGTAACCACAGTCCGCACCCCGATACTGGCCCTGCAGGCACCAGGCGCACCGGCTGGTCATTTGTCTGGCCGGAACCTTCTGTCCGGTCACGTCAACAGGCGAGCTCAGCTTGAACTGGACGTCCGTTTCGTTATCTGCCGTTTTGCTGTCGATGTAAAACACCTCCAGCTGCTCGGCAGTCGGATCGGCTTGTGAGTTCCCGTCTGGGAAATTACTGGCATCGAGGTAATGTGCATACGTTCGGTGGATGGTGACCTTTGCCTGCTTCATATCCTGAAAAAGGTGGCACAGCGCGGAGATCGAACCGTCCAGATTACCAACGGATAATTTTGGCGACACCGGCGTTCCGTCACCGTTGGCTTCAATATCCTCAATCTGGCATGGCCAGAGATCGTATCTGATGCCCTGCCAGTAAATCGGCTTACCCGTTAGCTTCGATTCATCATCACCGGCAGCAAGGACTTCTTCTTCTGTGTACGCTACTGCGTGGTTGTGGAAATAGAGAACATCGGCACCGAAGGCGGTGCCGTCAACTTCGAACAGGGTGATCTGATTGCCGGGCTCGAGTTTTTGATCGTCAGCAGTAATGCTCATAGCTTCCTCACGTACAGGACACTACACCAATAAAAAACCCCGTAATCCGGGGTTTAATATGAATGGATGAATAATTAATTGGTTAGCTTTGCACTATTGGCTCGGCCCGATATGCCGTCGCAAATGTGACTGTAATTGTCATTCGTGCAAAATCAAGAGCCGTGACCTTCAGTTGCGATGCGCGGTAGAGACCAAGTTCACCCAACGGGTTGGTCCATTTGAATGCTTTGACTTCGCCATGCTCGCGCAAAAACTTCAGCACCGGCTTCATATCCTCATTCATACCGGTGAACGTTAATGGCCATAACTGCGTCTCCGGGTTAATACCCTCTCCGGTTACCGCCTCATAGCCATCGCCGTATTGTACGCTGCTGGTTCGGTACTTAAAGTCTCCCGCGGGGCCATTACGCGGAGACCAGGTAAACGTCTGCAATGCCATCAGGCCGTCCTCATTTTGGTGTCAATCATGCCTCCGTTGGCCAGTTCGCGATCAAGCGTTTCAATAACAAACTGCTTGAGTCGGGCTTTGGTCTCGCTGGTCAGAAGCTCCTGACTTTTTGAGGAAGGTTCCTGACCCGCGCCGCCCTGCTGAATGACCTGCAGCGGAATAGTTAAAGAAAAATGGACGTTGCCCTGGCCAGCAGAGGGCTGCGAATACGAATCTCCGGATGGTTTTGCCACGCCACCACCGACCAGCCCACCTTCGGCGTAGCCGTTGCCGTAAGTAAGCTGATTCAGGAAACTGAGCATGCCAGGCTTCTTGACCACAGATTGCGGAACCACCCATTCGCCACGGTGTACCACACCGGCGACGTCATGCTTGCCGCCGTCGCCGGTATAACCCCCGTCAGCCCAACCGAACCAGCTGCTCACACCCAGCGCTGAAGCACCGGATTTGATAGCGTTCAGCATCAGCATCTTCGTGATCATCTTGCCAATATCGTCGATAACGGATACGGCCAGCGATTTGAACTCTCCCTTTCCCTTCAACGCAACATTCCAGAGGGCAGTACCTATGCCATCCATCGCGTTTATGGCAATGTCACGAACCTGGGTGAACTGGTTTTCAGCGTTAACTCGCCAGTCCGTCAGCCCTTTTTTCATCCCGTCAAACGATGACCCTTCTACCTGCTTTTTCCGCTCTGCGCCGCTACGGACAATCTCTAACTGTTTCTGCTCTTCGTCCCTCAGCACCTCAGTTTGTTTCCGGTACAGTTCGGAACTGTGATCGGCAATCGTTTTATCCTGCTCTTCCCGCAGCTTTGCAAAGCGCTCCCGGACCTGCTGCTCGGCAACCATCTGGTTATATGCATCGGAGCTCATGGTCATCTGGGCGACACTGTTCGCATATTCCTGCTGCAGCTGCAGCGTTGAGCGGTAAAGCTCCTGGTTCTGCTCCTGAATCTGAAGGCCGAGTTTGCGCTGCTGGTTGGCTTTATCCAGGCTGGCGTTAATTTCCAGCTGGTGACGCAGCTCCGTTTCCTGCGCCAGAATGCTGCGCTGGCCAGCGGTCAGGATACGCTTCTCCTTGAGGTCAGCGATTTCCTGGTTGAACTGCGCCAGTTTCTTTTCCGACTGCGTCAGCGTCTCGGTCTGTTCGTTCTGGGACCGCAGCGCGGCCTCTTCCTGGCGAAGCTGATTCAGCCGCGTGGTCGCAGCATCGTCGCTGTACGCCTTCTCGCGGGATTTTTTCTGCTCAGCATACATTTTGTCGATGCCGCGCATTGCCTGCGTGTATTCAGCCGTTCCTTTGGTGAAATTGGCATTAACAAGCGCAACGGCATCGGCCCGCTCTTTTTCACGCGATGTCCCGGCTTTTAGCAGCCCTGAAAGCGTGTTTTCGTCTTTCAGACGCTTCGAAATTTCTTCACGCTGCTTTTTCTGCGCCTGATATTGCTTTTCCGCCTTTTCACGCTGCTTTATTGCCGGGTCAGGAGTGGTATCGAGATCAACACCTGCACCGGCAGCCATCGCTTGCGCGGTGGCGATGTGCGCGTCTCCCATCGTTTTGAACGCATCTGCGACAAAATCTTTCAGCGATTTCCACGCGCTTTTCAGCCCACCTACGTTCGATTCCTGCTCCTTGAGTTTGGTATCAAGGTCATTCATCGCCGCCTGCTGCAGCAGCGCCGTTGCTTCAGAGGTTTTCCCCTGGCGCTCGAGCGTGACTATCTGGTCTATCATGCTGCCGTTGAGCAAAATTCCCTGGTCGGTCAGCTTTTGAAGCGCCTGCAGCGGATCGCCTTTCAGGCTCGACAGCAGCGACACGAGATCGTCGGAGCTCTGCCCGATTTCCTCCATTCGCGTGCCGAGGCTGGCGACCTGCTCCAGCATATTACCGCCGAAACCCGCCGACACGGATGCCGTAACCGCCTTTACGGCGCGATCTGAATCACCGAGGCTGGAGGTCAGGTTCTGCAGATACATCACCGACATAACGGACTGCTGTCCGGATTTCTGTAACGCCTGCGTATACCCCTTAATGACCGCTTCGCTGTTGGAGTAGGCCGAGTAAATCGCAGTCACCGCACCGGCGACGGCAATAACGGCCAGCCCGACAGGACCGCCGACCATCGCCATTGCGCCGCGCATCAGGCCCGCGCTGGCTGCAGCGGCTCGCTGGCCAAGAGATAACTCCTGGCTGGCCACGGCGAGCTGGCGCGTTGAGGTGGCCAGCTGCTGCTTACCGGCAGACTCGGCGATATCAGCTGCCAGCACCGTTTTCGTCGCTTCTGCAAGACTCCCCTTCGCCTTCGCTTCAGCAAGATTCGCCTCCTGAATGGTTCTGGCGTTTTTAACGTGCTCGGCCTCATAGCTGACGGCCAGCCCGTACTGCTTGTTCACCTCTGCCTGTTTGGCAAAATGCTCATCGAGCGCAAAGGCGCGCTCTCGGTCGGCACGGGCGGCTTCAATGGTCTTAACCGCGATGTTCTGCTTCTCGATAGCTTCAGCACGCAGCTGCCTGGCGTTCTCTATCGAGCCCTGCGCGGCGCTTATCTGCGCCTGGGTAAACTCAATCTGGGCCTGTCGCTGTGATTTCAGGCCCGTAATACTGTTATCCAGCGCGGTGCTCATACCCTCGCTGAGGGCCGAAACCAGCGCCGTGGTGATAGAACTTCCGGCAACCGTGCTGCCAGCTGAAATGTTGGCCAGCAGACCGCGCATTTCATCCAGCCCGGTCAGCCGTTTGTCGACCGTTTTGCCAAGCTTGTTAAAGTCGGCGTCCAGCCCGGTAATCCCCTTGCCCAGCCCTTCAAACGACTGCCGGGTTTTCTGATTGTCCGTCTGGACTTTCCTGTTAAATTGCTGGGCGCTGCTGTCCGCCGTTCGCATAGCATCAGCAAACTGTGATTTAAAGCTGGCGGAGTTGAGATGCAGCGCGACAGCCAACGACGCAACGTCAGCAGCCATGTCCTAATATCCTGAAGCAGTCAGCGAACTGCTGGTCGCTTTCAGATTGCGCAGCAGTCACCGGAGGAGAATGCACCGGCGCTGACGTTTCGGCCTCCGTTCTCAGGAGTTCGAAATAGGCCTGCCAGTGGGTCAGTATATTCGCCGGAAGTTCGGCTATTTTGCGGGGGTCCGGCTCGTCCCATCGGTCTGCCAGGATGAACAGCAGCCTGAGATGGGACGAGTCGGTTAGTTTTTTGTGGCTTCCTCCAGCGTGCCGTAAGAATGGCGCTGAACGAGTGTGACCGCGTCGAGAAGATCGGCGTTCGCGTGGGCGGCCATCAGCTGGTCTGCAGTGGGCAGTTCGCTGGCTTTTGGCTTGCTGCCGTCTTCATTGACCAGCGCCGCCAGAAACAGGTTGACCCCCATCGCGGACAACTCTCGCGACGGAAGCCTGGCCTGGCGTCCGGCTTCAACTTTGTCGTTATAGTCATCCAGCTCGGCGCTGGTCAGGCGGCGAAGATACACCTTCTGGCCGAGGAGCGTTTTTTCAACGGTGGTATTCAGTGGGTTGATAAGGGATTTGTAGTTCATGTTTTTTATCCTGTTTCATCAGTAAAAAGCCCCGCGACCGGCGCGGGGAAATAGAAGGTTACTCGCCGCCACCGGCTGGCTGCTCAACGGACCATTTAACGCTGTTCTGCTTGCCGTAGACCTCAACCTGCAGCACTTTGCCTTTCGGCGTGTCAACGGCCTGCAGGCTCCAGCCAGCCAGCACCAGTTCGACTTCTGAAATGCGCTTGTTGGGGAACTTCATGAAGAAGACCACCGTTTTTTTCGCATCGGCGTCACTCAGCAGCGCTTCCTGCACGGTATCGGAAGGATCGTCAATGAAGACGAGCGTTTTATCCTCGCCCTCGCCCATGTCGGCCATGTATTTCGGCTCTGTGTCGATGAGGCGCGTCACTTCGAGGAAGGTGCCTTTTTTCCCCGTGGCACCAATCCCCATCGCGCTCTGCAGAAGCGCGGCGGTAGCAATGGTCGCGCCTTTCTGACCGTAGCGAACCTCGGTACCCGCAGGGAGCACCGCGTACTCTGACGGCGATTTGATTTCTTGATCTGCCATTTACTCTCTCCTGATTGCTAACGCCCTTCGAGCCCCAGCCGGATTTCTGCGGCCAGCACTTTAAGGATTTTTTGAACGTTGTAGTCCATCGCCGGACGAATGAAGGGGGCGGCAACCTGTTTGACGGTACCGAACTCCTGCGCCAGCGCTTTCATGTGGTGAATTTTGCTGGGACCGACGCGCAGCGTAACGATGGTGTTATAGCGCGAGGTCTCTGCCACGTTGGTGCTGCGAATTTTGATGGAGTCGCGCATGTGCGGCCCGATGCTTTCCTCATCAAAACCGGCGTGCTGCCGCATGTCCTGCTCGACAACAGCAAGCGCGGCGCGTCCGGCATCGCGCAGGAGTTTCACCCCCACTTTTTTGTCGATGCTTTCCAGCAGCCGATCAAACTCCTTCCCGGTGGGGAATTTAATGTCCATCTGCATGGCATTTACTCCGGAACGGTGAAGATGAAGTCGCGAACCAGCCGGTACTGGATGCGGTTGTTGGGAAACGTGGTTTTCCCCTGCTGTATGCCTCCGCGCTCAACGTACTGGACGGGCTGACCTTCCAGCTGGCCATGAACAATTTCCTTCCATTCAGCCCAGAGCGCACCGTCGAACTGAAGCAGCGACGTGTACCTGTCGACAACATAAAGCGAAATCTGTATCCGGACCTCGGACAGCCCGGTCCGCCTCAGTCCGTCACCGACCTGCGGGTCGGAAATACGCTGGAACGTCGCGCCTTCCTGCACCGTATCCGGAAGCAGCAGCGGGTACGTATCCAGCCCGGTAATCCGCTCGACGGCGGTTTTAATTGCTGACTCGATCATGGCGTGAATCCGCCTCTCCGGTGATGATTATCCGATCCGTCAGGCGCTCGACGTTGCGAACGGTATATACCCGGTCCGCTGTCGATACCTTCCAGTCCACGTCAACCTTGCGCGGGTACAGCGTGAAGAGGCACGTTTCGACGACCTGCTGCTGGTCCAGCGTCCGGACCTTCCGCCCGGAGACCAGCTCCTTTATGGACCAGGCCTTTCCGGCGCTCACCTCACGGGCCGGAAGCGTCTCGCCGAGCTCCCCGCGTTCTGTTTCCATATAGCTAAGTGTTATCCGGCAGTTCAGCTCGCCGGGGCGCAGGGGGGCACTCATACGGTATGCTCCATTAGCGGGAACAGCAGGTACTCAACGCCCAAATCGGACGGCGAACCTTCTGCCGTGCCGGTGGGATTCAGATACCACTGCGAGACCATCATCTTCGCGGCCAGCTTGATATCTTCATCAATGATGTAACCCGTCTCACCGTCAGGCAGTGCGTCAAGCTGCGCCTGGTTCTCTACCAGCCTGCAGTAGTAGCTGCGCTCGATGCTGCGCTGAGCCGCGTCAATCAGGCTGGTCAGCAGGCTGTCGTGCTCATCAAAATCCAGCTCGAGGCGCAGCTGGGTTTTGGCTTCAGCCAATGTCAGTATCATGCGCGTCATCGTCCTTATTCGGTTGAAGGGCGCGTTCTGCATCTTTTGCCCAGACGGCGATATTTCGGTCCACCATGTCCTGAGCGACGGCGCTGTCAAAGCAGGCCACATCGCCACGGCTGTAGCGGCTGAACGGACCAAGGAACGTCACCGCGACGCGCCCGTTTTGTACCGAAGCGACTTTTCCAGTCAGTTTTGACATACGTTCCTCTGGGGTTTCGTCCTGTTTCGCATCATCACCTGATTCCGTATCGTCGCCGTCCGGACCGGGTTCGGTACCATCACCGGCATCGCCTGCAGAACCGGTGTTAACGTCTGGTGCCGGTGCCGAAGTATCAGCCGCCGCTGCGGTCGTTACTGCAGGCTCAGCGTTGGTGTCGGTGGCGGTATCGTCTTTCTGAGTGTTTTTGATTTTAGGAGCCATGATGTTCACCTGTAAAAAAGCCCGCACGGGGCGGGCTGTTAATCACGATTGTCGGAATATTACCAGGTAACGCCGGTACCCAGCGCCAGGCCTTCAATATGGCGGAAGCCGATATCGTGCTCCATGATGACGCGGATCAGGGACTGGTTACGCGCGAACGCGGAAACGGTGTTCCCGTCTGCATCGATGTAGGTCGCCTCGCGGGAGAAATCGACCACCATTGCGCCGTCTTCGCCAATCAGGACATCGTTGAAGTCAGCAAAGTAAATCTCAGACTCCTTGCCGCCCGTGCCCAGGTTCGCCGGAATAGCCGAGGTGCGCTCAATCGGATAGCCTTTCAGGTTACCCACTGCCATTTCCGGATACACCTTGTTGCCGTTCCCGTCGCGCAGGCCGAACAGCTTCATGTAGGTGCGGTTGGACATACCCCAGCCGCACTTCAACATGTTGCTGTTACCGTCCATCGCCATGAGGATCAGCGCATCAAGGTAGGTATCGATGGTCTGCAGGTTCACTTCTTCGTCCGCCACCCATGGGAGCGTGCGGCTACCCGCTGTGGCCACCGCTTTCATCCCTTTCGGGGTGTCGTTGGTGCCGTCGTCACGGAGAAACGCCTTATCTTCGCGGGTGGAGATGCCGCTGATGATATCGCCCAGCACCAGCTGCTCGACGTTGAATCCGGCGCGACCAATCAGCTGGTTGGAAAGCGGCACCATGGTGATCAGCGTTTTGGCGTTCAGTTTGACGTCATCAAAGGTCGCACCGCTCGCCTTCACATCCTTGCCTTCACCGACATAGCTTGCCGTTGAGCCGCTGGCCAGTCGCGGGATCGCCAGGTTACCGTTCGGCAGCGGGATGCTTCGCGCCCCGAGCTTACGCACGATGGTGCGGTCGCGCAGGAGCTCAATCACCTCGTTCTGCATGTTCTGCGGAACGAGCGCGCCGCCTGAATTGGCTGCGGTCGTGATAGCCATCGACAGCCCCTGATCGTTCAGGTCTTCCGCAGCGAACGAAGCGGCCTGCTGCAGATCGCCCTTACCCGCCGCGATGGCCATCACCATGCGGGTCATGCCAGCGCCTTTGTACTGAGCCGGTTCGGCTTTCACCTGCACCGCCGGTGCGTTACGACCGTTTTGCGCAGCCTTCACCGGAATTGCCGTGGTGGCAGCGAGGCGTTCTGCCGCTTCCAGACGCTCAATGGACGCCGAAAGCTCATCAAACTGAGCCTGCAGGTCAGTGAATTGCTCCAGCTGCTCCGCGCTCAGCGTGCCGCCGTTCATTTCAATCTGTGCCAGGGCCTGAACCTGAGTGTTAATACCCGCACGCTGGCGACGCAGTTCTTCGATTTTGTTCATCGTTTTTCTCTCTTTTACGCATAAAAAAAGCAGCCATCTGGCTGCTTACGGTGACGCTTCGCGTCGGGTTACATACGGGCCTGCTGATCCATAACAGCAGCACGTAACTGGATACTGGATTGCTGGGGCGAGGGTTTGTATTTCGCGGCAATCGCGTTGATGGCTGACTGAGGATCGGACATCTCATCTGCCAGCCCTGCCGCTATGGCGTTCTGCCCGAAATACAGCGCGGCCTGGGTGCCGATAACGGCGTCGATATCTATGCCGCGATACTGCGCGACGGAGGACGTGAACGTCTGGTATGCGCCGTCGATCATCGCCTGTATCTGGGACGTGGCCAGCTCCGTCAGCGGTTCATGTGGAGAGCCGTTGTTCTTGTTATCGCCGCGCGAGAACGTGGTAAATTTCAGCCCCACGCTCTCCTCCCATTTCGATGCTTCCATGTGCTCCAGGATGACCCCGATGGAGCCCACGCCGCTGGTTTCGCTGACGATAATTTTGCTGCAGGCCGACGCGATAAAGTACGCCGCAGAGAACGCGCTGAAGTTCACGATGGCCGTAATGGGCTTCACGCTGCGCGACTGATAAATGTAGTCAGCCAGCTCCTTACAGCCCGATACCGCGCCGCCGCCCGAGTTAATATCGAGCACGATTTCTTTAATGCCCGGGTCGTTCAGAAGGGAAGCCAGCTTGCCGCGAATACGCTCGTAGCTGTTCAGCTCCGTACACATATTCACGATCTGTCCACGCCGGGGGACCAGAATGCCGTGGACAGGAATAACGCCCACGCCGCCGCCGCTTTGCTGAGGTTCATTCGTTTCCTGTGACTCATCCGGCCCCAGGGCCATTTCCAGCGGGGCCACATTCATGCCCTGCAGGCGGGGAACCAGGATCGACTTCACCGAGTCCATGATTTGCCGCGTGGCGTAGTGAGGCACCCCGAACACCTGGTCAGCCAGGTGCGGCAGGTTGATTAATTTCGACATTGTGTATACCTGTGAGAGCCTGATAATCAGGTTTTATGCAGTTCGCTGCAGGATTGCGCTGATTTCGCTTATCTGCGCGGGGGTGGCTTTATCCAGCCCGTGAACGGTGCTGGTATCGACCATATTCAGCGGCGTCAGATACTTGTCGCCGCCCTCTACCGGGGCCATGTTCTCCATGCGCCGGATATCGTTTACCGACAGCCAGCCCCACTGGCGGCCCAGCGCGTAGGACTCGTAACGCGATTTCTGATCGCCGCGTAGTAGCGACGAGACGTTGAACTCGATGTAAAAGTCGCGACGCTCGCTGGGTAACAACAAATCGCGCATCATCGCCGCTTCATGGCGCTTCAGCCAGGCCAGCAGCGTGTACATCACGTACTGAAGCCCCTGGTGCTCGATGTTGTTGTTGGTCGATTTGTCGAGAAGTTGAATCATGTGCGGCGGGATTTTGTAAAGCCGACACACCTCGTTTACCGTCCACTGGCGCGACTGCAGCAGCTGCGCTTTTTCGTTGTCCTGCGACAGCTGCTTATAGCTCATGCCCTCCTGCAGCAACGCCACGCTGAAGGCGTTTCGCACACCGGAATACCGGTCCGTCCATTTGGCCAGAAGCTTGTCAATTGACGCCTGGCTCTTGATGGCTCCCGCCTCTTTGGGGCGCTCAATCACACCGGACATCGTGGTGCCACGGGCGAACACCTGCGCGGCGTGCTGCTCAACAGCCATGCCCAGCCCTAGAACGTCCGCGTTCGTCTGAATCGGTGAGGTGCCGATGTACCCGTCGAGCGAGAAATACTTGATGTGGTGCATCATGCGCATCGGCACCGTTTCACCCAGCTCAGGCAGCTCGTAATACGGCATCCCGTCCGGCCCTTTCAGGACGATGACCTTTTTGGGGTTAATCGGTATCAGTTCAGCGATATCGCCGTTGCCGTGCCGGTCAATCAGGGAATAGCTGTTCCCCTCAAGCCCCAGCACGCCCTGCTGCTGTTCGTAATACTCAAAGCTGGTGTCCTTTCTGTTCGGCTGGGAGTGGATTACATCGTACAGGGGATGATCCGTTGCCCTGCGCCGACCGCCTTTTTCGTCGCGCTGATAAAGCTCGACGGGCAGCTGGGCGATGGATTCGGCAAGGAGCGTTACGCAGGCGCGTATGGCCCCAATCCCCATTGCCGTTTCCGGCGTAACCAGCATGCCCGATGAGCTCTTGCTGGCGCTGACGCTCCCGAGAACCGTTGTCCAGTTACTCCCTCCCGGACGCGACCTGCCCCGGAAGAACTGAGGAATGAACATCAGTTACCCCCTGGAGAATCATTCGCAGGCGCAGCGGCTCTGGCAGCAAAATAGGATGCCAGAAGGCAAAACACGCCTGCAGCAATAACGCCTGCAGGCGGAAACACCATCCACGCGCCAAACGAGATAAGCGCCGCGCCGAACAGGCCGATCATAAAAGTAATAATTGCCGTTAACATGCGACGTCTTCCTCATCATAAACGGATTGATTGCTGGCCCGACCGTTCAGCATTGCGCGGCCGATAGCCATAAACAGCGCTGTCGCGCCGTCGATTTTTGACTGCTTGTCGCCCTTCGTCGGCCGGACGATATCGTCGCTTCCGGGGACATTTTTTCCGATAACGTTGCTGATACACCATGACAGGACCGGGTTCCCGTCATGGTGGAAACGACCGCCAGCGAGCGCCGCTTCCAGCTCCTTCATCGGCGGCGACATGTTGGTGTAGTCCTGCCGGATAGAAATGGGCTCAAACCCGTGGTCCTGCAGCTCGTGGCTGAGTGCCGTGGCCCCGCTGGGGTCGATGGGGATTTCGCTGACGCGGACCTTATCAATTTCCTGAAGGTCGATAATGCTGGCCAGGATTTCGCGATAGTCCGCTTCTGCCCCATCTGTCGCTTCAAGCGCCCCCATTTCGACGAACTTCACATACCGGTCTGCAGTTTTGGCAATTTTCGGGTCCGTGCTCCGGACCGTGTCCTCCGGTACCCAAAATTTCGGCCTGATGCAGTAGTAATGTTTCTTACCCTCAATTTCGCGGACGAAAACGCCAACACCCGCGTTAAGATCAAGACGCTGGGCGAGGTCCAGACCGAGGTAATAATCCTCTCCTGCAAAGTCCTCGTAGCGCAGGGATTTATCGGCGGCGGCATGCCATTGCGTCATGTTGTAGAACGCGGCTTTACCGGATACCCAGATATTCAGACGCTTCGTTTTAAAGGCGTTGACCTTGCGCGGAACCTGTTTAGCGACCTCCATCTCCGCCAGCAGATCGTCATACGATATCGACACGTTGAGGTTAGGGTTCGCTTTAATGAAGTTGGTCGGGTCGGTCCAGTCGTCCCCTTCATCGAGCTCGTAAACCAGGCCAAACAGGCGGTCGTTAGGCACATGCCCGTTGAGCATCTCCTTGACCTGCTTATCCTTGTCGTAGCATGGCGATTCCAGCGACGTACCCGCCGTGGTGATGATAAGCGTCAGCGGCTGCGAACGTGCGCCCATGCCCAGCGTCATGGCTTCATACATGTGATCCGTATCGTGCTCATGATATTCATCAATGATCGCGCAGTGAGGGCTGTCACCGTCGCCAGGCTTCCCGGCGATGGGCGCGAACAGCGAACCGTCAGGGCGGGTCAGGCTGTCAACCCAGACCGAAATATTGAATTTTGAACGGAGCGACGGAAGGCGGTCTGCCATCTGCCTGGCTGGGGTGAAGACCTTTTTCGCCTGCGCCATCGTGGTGGCCCCGCAGTACACTTCCGCGCTGTTTTCACCATCAGCGCAGAACATGTACGTGCCTATGCCTGCCGCGAAAAACGATTTCCCGTTCTTCCTGGCCACCCGGATATACGCTTCGCGAAATCGGCGCTTTTTGGTCTTTTTCGTAACCCAGCCGAAAATTGAGCTGAATGCAAACGCCTGCCAGGGTTCCAGCTTCAGTTTTTGACCGGCTAAATCACCGCTGGAGTGCGGTAAAAGCTGAACGAAACGGCAGGCACGTTCCGCCAGTTCACGGTCGAACCGGTAGGGATAATCCTTATCGAGAGAAATTTTCAGATCATTAAAATGGCGCTGGCATGCCAGCTGGATGCTCTTGCAGGTGAGTATTTTCCCGTTCAGCACATCCCGCGCATACTGGTTCGCCATATTGACGCTCGGGTACGCGGCCATAATAAGTCCCTAAGAATTGGGAAAATCGTCCCAATCAAAATTCGTCAAATTCATTGCCGGATTTACTTTCTTCGCCCGGCGCGCGTTTTCTGGCTCTGCTGTTGGGATCAAGTTTCAGAACTACGCTAAGACGGATAAGCTGTGAGATATACTTATCCCGCGCCTTTACTGCAGCTCCCATTTTCTGCCCACCGGCAGCAGTTTCATCCCCAATCCCATCAGCTTTTATTTCCTGGTTCGCGTCGTAAAGGAGCTGCACCGTATTGCAATATTCCATCAGCAGATAGCAGTCCTCCATTTCAAACGAACCACGATTAATCAGAATTTTACAGGTTCGTTTCCAGGCATCGATCGCCATCTCACCCAGCAGTTCATCCGGCGGTGAAACTGCACGAGTCAGAGAACTGACCTGCGTTCCGGTCTTCTTCGGCTTACGGCCTCCACCCGGCGATCTCACTCCGGTACTCATAGCGAAACACCTCAAAAATCATCAAAAAAAAATTCTTATTTCTCACGCGCAAAAAACTACCGGGAGCGGCAGTCCTTAAAAGCGAAAGGGGTTTGGGATTGTATCCCCCCCTCCCCATGCGCTCAGCGACCGAGTTTCACCTGAGACGTTCTCTTGCGGTCTTAGCTCTGTGGCATGGCCAGCACAATGCTTCCAGATTGAAATCATCATCCGTTCCGCCGTGAGCCTTAGCGAGGATATGGTCGACGGTACTCGCACGTCTTGCTATGCCAACGCGTCGGCACGCCTGGCAGATGTGTTTATCTCGCTGGAGAATACGTGCACGCCTGACTTCCCAGGGACGCCCGTATCCACGTTCGTGTCGGCTTTTGCCGTTCTGATAGTTGCGCCATCCTTCACCGGCATGCTGCTGCCGATGTTCATCGCAATAGCCGCTTGAATCATTTGTCAGAGCAGCACAACCTTTGTGCCTGCATGGCCTTTTGATACGTGGGGGCATACCTAACGACCAACCTTATGTTTGAGTTTGTTCATATATAGCGATTCCAGAGAGACTCGCTTTTCTCGTTGGTGGGGATAATTGCTGAGTTATCAGCAGTAAGGGGTAAGACATAATCACAAGTAGAAAGGAAGCAAAGGTTGCTGTCAGAACCTCATGAACAGCGAGAGCTTAGGAGGTCGCCGCCCCGTAACATGTCAGATAGCCGGAAAGGACCCGCGGCCCCCGGGTGCCCCTGAGGGGCAGCATCAACACGCTCTTTGTTGAACCCATATTGCACCGCCAAGCTTTAGCGCGTTGCGGATTGCATCGTTTACAGCATCGTGCATCGCTTGTTGCAGGCCGGTGAGCAGATATAACCACCGGCAGGTACACCAAAGCGCTTATTTACCAGGTACTTAATAGCACATCCCTGCCCTTCAGCAGTCAGGAAGGTGAAATAATTTTCCTTTTGCTACTCCGTCGCGGCATGGCGTGTTTCAGCGAATCCCAATTCTCGAAGCTCAGCAGCACCAGATTTAGCTGGCAGGTCACCAGACTGAAGCGCGCCATGGAAAAACAGGGCATACAGAACATCCGTCGCCGCACCGGATAACGTAATGATTTTCTGACCCATGGTTTATTTCCTTTTAGGCGGGAGCCTGTCGCATGGCAAAGCCTCCGAAAGTTAACGGGTTGCCCAGGCTCACAGCTGAAAGACTTTCTTATTTGTACGCATGCGATGCGCATAAAAAAAGCCACCAACGGAAGCCAGTGACTTTGGATTGTTGTGGTACCGAGTACTTACTGCAAACCTTAAATAAGCTTGATTTTGATACTATAACCCTGGAGGCCAGACATAGTTTCTATAGGAATAAACTCAACATCAGAGACTTCCTTCCCTGTTTTTTTTCTCAACTCAATCATTTTTTTTGAGATGAAAGACGAAATCTCTTTTTCGATTTCATTCTTGATGTTATCAGAATTCATTTTACCTCCTATAAACAACTCATTAACACTCAACTAAACACAAATCGTTAATGAGCGAATCAGATACTTATGTATAGATGATTCATGACATTATGGCAAATATGCACCACTCACCTATATGTACAGACCCACTAAAACGTCATATAACAAAAGCAACTAAAAAAACACCATTTAAGGCATATTAAAGTCTAGAAAAGTGTTACTTGCACACCTTTACAGCTAAATATTTATTTTCTGCTATGATTAATGCACCACACAATCCCAGGAGTATTTATGTTCACTAAATCCGCAGATAAAAACCAAGAGAAACTTGGTGATATGGAAGGAAGTTTTGGGGGGGCAATTAATCCATCAGAACATCCTGTAATAGAAACCGCAAAAAAATACGCAGCACAAACCAACGATGCCATACGCAGCCACTCTGACGATATAAAATCAAAAATAAAATCAAACCCTCGAACATGCATTGCAATATTAACCAGTGTAGCTTTTGCGTTAGGTTTTTTATTGGGACGTAGATAATAATAAGCATTCAGCCCAAACGTCAAAACCCTTCTCAAATACGTGTTTAATCATTCAGCTAGGCGCTGAGATGACCAATAAATAATCATTATATTAAACCGCCATTAGGCGGTTTAATTATTGTATGCTAATGCTGTAAATCTCTTTTATCATCGGGTTCAAGTGGACTTGATGGTTGTCCCTCTCCAGGAAGATCAAGCGGTTCCTCTTGAGGAGAAGGTTCTAAATCAGGGGCAGGATCATCAAAATCAGGACGTCCGGACATATATACTCCTTAATAATTCATGTGTTTTTTATTTCTGATCTCTTTTGGCCGATTTTTTATCCTGCTCATCATTGTTTCGATCTTTCCCTTTTTCTTTCCCATTATTCTTGTCCTGGGACCGCTCATTAGAGATGTTCATATGTTTAGCTTTCATGGGTAACTCCAGTGATAATGACAGCAAATTGCTGTTTATTTATTATAGTAGCAATATCGAGAATAAATCACACATTTGCTGTTACTAAAAATATCCCGACCCCATATCATTAATTACTGGGCATATTAAATAAAATACTTACAAATAAATTACAAATAGAGCATCCGCTCAGGGAGGTAAACTAATGGCCGCACCCTAAAATTTTGCATCTCCTAAACTAAACAGCATTCAATTGGTCCTAAGAAAGAACCATCATAGTTATGTTTTTTCTTAAGACTTCATATGCCTAACTTTGCCACCAGAAAGTAGAACAGTTTCCTCATTTTCTTCATCATTATTATAAACCTCTATGAATTCATCAGCATGACCATGAGCGCCTCCTTCATCTTCCCATTCATTTAACGAGTGTAGCCATTCCTCCTGAGTCATGACTTTACCTGTTTTGGTACTACGTAGATGAATATTCATAACACGCTCCCATTCTTTTACTCAACCAAGAGTATAGCTCAACGCAGTTAATCATCAGTTCGAAAACTCAATTAACCGCGTATAATATTTTGGTTATTTTTTATGGGGATATACCAATAACAACCTACTATTCGAGAAAATAATTTTCACCAACAGCCTGAGGCTATTCCTATTTCAACCGCTTGCGCTTGTTGATCTCTTGATTGCTGCCAGGCTATTCATGACTCTGATGAGGAGAATGCCAACTCCAGGGAAACATCGATAATAAGAGCATGTGAAACTGAGACTCCGGTAGCCCTCCTTGTGGGGACTTTTTTTCGGATTGATGCGCTTCGCTTGTTAAATATTGAGTCTTTTCTACAATTTAATGGTGCTTTGCTATGTCAGGTAAAGCCGTCGTTCAGGAATACCCGTGTGCTCAAGGACGAGCCATCCCTAGTTTTTTCTTTCCAGCTCTATCTGCCTTATGCCCGCGAAGTTGTTGTTACCCTTCTCAATAACGGCCAACAGAGACTTAATCCAGAGAACGGCCTGGCAATATGTCATTGCGCTGGTGGCAGCGGCACGATCATCGGCTTCATCAACTGTGTCGGTATCGGCGTGCATTGCGCTGGAACGTAAACGGTACGCGTATTCGTACAGCCCACCAGCAATGTCAGCAGGAACAGGCAGATCACAGGTTTTTTCACGGCGGAGAATCTCCCGGTATTCGATTACGGTTTCTTCGGTGCTGGTATCGATCAGGGAGTTAAGCCTGTTGGCATGTTCTGCAAGCTGATTGAACCGATTGAAGTTGAATGCCTGAGTGGCGAGCACTTGCCCCTGCAAAGAGTTGTCACTTCGCAGAACGTCATTATCGCTCTGAAGGCTACTGGTGTTTGAGCAACTCTTAACGAGAGCGACCGAAAGGCCAGCAATAACGACAACGCAGAAAAGACCCGGATTAATTTTCATTGATCCAGACCCCAGCACGCCAGCGCACTTTCCTGATCGCGCCGCTCGACCTGCCCATAGCAGCCATTCTTCTGGCCTTTGGTTAGTCGGCAATCACGGCCACCGTCTTTAATCCACCAGCGGATAGCTTCACAGGCCCCTTTTCGGTCACCGGCATTAATGCGCTTATAGAACGTGGACGGAAAGCACTTACCCGGTCCGATGTTGTACGGGCAGAAAGATGCGATCCCGGCTTTCTGCGGTTCGGTAAGCTGTACCGTAATATTGCGGTCAACCCACGCCAGAGCCTTATTTCGTTCGATTGCGTTCACCTGATTGCATTTGGTCTGAGTCAATTTCATGCCCTGCACAACCGGTTTACCATCAACCATTGTGGCACCGCGGCAAATAGTCCAGATGCCACTGCCATCTTTGTACGCCGTGAGGCTGTTACCCTCTTTCTCTTTCAGAAACTGATCGAGAATGACGGATGCAGGCGCACCAGCCAGTACCAGCCCCAGAACTGTCGCACTCAATTTTCCTCTGGTTCCCATCACTCACCTTCCTTTTGTAATGCCTCAACGACCACGCTTGCAGCAGCAGGACGTTCGTGAAGGGGTTTGTCACTAACGCCTTTCAAGTAGTCATTGACCATTTTTGTTCGCTTCTCGTCCTCTTTACGCCTGCGATGCGCATCAACACGCCCGTTGAGGTAGGAGGCAAGAGAAATAAGTAAACCGGTAGCGCCGAAGAACATGAAAACCAGATCCTGAGTGGTAAATCCAATAGCTGAGGCCACAGCAGCTACCCACGCAAAGAACTGCGTGAAGATATTTCCTGAGTCATTCATTTTCATTTCTCTCACCTCGCACGCTGCGAGTGTTAACAGACATAAAAAAACCACCATTAAAGGTGGTTTTTTTATAAGGTGGATAAGTTAATTGTTTTTTATTTCTTTGTTCAACTTAAGCTGGGCCAAGAGTTCTTCAATTGCCGCGGCAGTGATGCATAGTACTTTATGCTCTACTACACAGTAGTCTTTACCCTCTAATTTCTGAACTTCAACCAATCTCAGCAAATGTTTGGCAAGCTTCTGATATGCATCAAGATTCATACACACCTCCCTGAACCAAAACAATGAGACAAATGCTTATAAGGCCCTTACAGCATGAGTTGATCTACCATTTAAGAGTAGCATTGAACTGGAATATATCAGTAAAAAAAAGCCTGCTACATTAGCAGGCGAAAAAACTTATAAAGCAAGTAAGGTAGGCATGAGGTATACAGGCTGCTAAACAAAACGCTGTATCAAGGCGAATTGTCATAGCTGAAACATGTCGCAGGTGGCATAACTCACAATAACATATTAGCAATCAAACTAATCTCGTCAAAAAAATAGCCTACCATTTCTGGCAGGCTTTCAAAGAGTTTTAAACTGGTTGTAGTTATTGTCATGGTGCCGGGTGCCTCCCGGTGACCTTACCCCTGGTCAGTAAAGCCGCGCGCATACCTGCAGACAGCAGTTGACTGGAACGCCCCACCGTTTAGGGGGATTCACCACAAACAAAGTTTACTGGGTACTCAACAGGCCGGTCAAACAGAACAGATGCCAACTACCGACGGATTTTCAATCACTTAACAGAAATTATGCATTTTACCGTTGCGTTTTTTACTGTTAAATCCTAAATTCACTCCCCCCGTTCTCATCTAATAAGAAGTAGAAGGGAATTTTTTGTCGAGGGATGTGATGTCGCCTGTAGAGTCCCTCGTCTTTTTTTCTTTTCAATTTCCCTGGCTTTTGCATGCCAAATACCGCATCTATCCTTAATGTCTGGAGTCTTAAGTCACATAATCGCTTAAATGCATAAATTTGAGAGGCATCTCATCCAACAAACCACCCCTGATAAATTGGATTCGACGAGATGCTTTTGAATGAACACTAAACCCCAAGGTCAGTTTTTATGCAGCGGTCTAATAAAAAGCAGCGTTCATTCAAAACGAACTGAATAAAATGCTCCGGACAAGAAAAGCAGTACCACATAGCGAAACCACGATACAAATGACGCCTATCAGGCAACCTGAATAGGGTTAAATTTCAAAGTTTGGTTATCCTGCGTTAAAGAATTCTAAATGGTGCCGACTACCGGAATCGAACTGGTGACCTACTGATTACAAGTCAGTTGCTCTACCTACTGAGCTAAGTCGGCATAGGACCGCCATCGGGGCCTCGAATCTCGCACAATAACAACAGCAATGCTGCCTGCTCTTCCCGATGAGCTAATGGCGGTCTGGTGCCCCTTATTGGGCTTGAAGCAACGACCGGGCGATTATGAGTAGACGCTCTAACCACGGCTCTAAATGGCCGGGAGCGAGATAATACACAAGCGAAACTACCCTTGCAACAATAAGGTCTTATGAAAACCGACGATATGACAGGGGTACTGATGCAATGCACCTCGCGAATACCCCTGTCGTATCGCCGTAAAGCAAAAGCCCCGACTGGCGGGGCTTTTGTTATTTTCAAATTGTCGCTTAAGTTCGCTGCCATCGCGGCGCAGCTCTGCCAAGCATGAATGAATTATCTAAATTCCTGGCTCATTTTCAATATATAAATAGAATTAGAGCACGAAAAGTTAAAACCCAATCATTCAACTCTGCTCAGCCATGAGTTTCCGCGTAGATAAAAAGACCTTCGCCCTGAATATCTCCAGGCACCAGCGAACTCGTTTTCTGGCCTCCCAATCCGTTAGCCACGGTGCGATAGACTGTAGTTCCCGCGTAATGTCTGAGATTTTTTTGCGTGTGGTGTAATACTGCAGACCGACGATATAAACCGGGTCATTTACATCAAGCGCCTGTAGCACTGACTGCTCGACAAAATCAACGTCATCATTGTGCATAGCTTCATCAATGATGCTGGTGGCGGGCTGTGGCCACAAAATGGCGTGAGCACGATTTAACGCCTGCGGCCCTCTGAATCCCTCTGCTCGAGCTTGTTCTAGTGCAGCAGTAAAGCGAGACAATGCCTTGTCCGACCATCGCCCGCCCTTAAGAACGTCCCAGCATGCATGAGAGCGAGGCAAGCGCGGTGCTGTTCCACCGCTTACCCCGTCACCCCATGTTGTCAGCAGAGACTTAATCCATGCGGATTGAATACTGGTCAGGAGCATACTCTTACCTAACCAACTTTTGCGCGGCGCAGAGGCTGCTTTACCCAGGGCTTCAATGTGATTACGGCGTTGACGTGGTGTCATCCTATTAGCTCCTTACGCCAGAACGCCGAGCGCGTAGGCCCGGTCCAGCACTCTAATTATCATTTCCAGCTGCGAGCCATATTTGTGCTCGAATGCCAGGCGGTCGTTATGCAGTTCGGTATGATGTTTTCGGCAAAGTGGAATGGAGAAGATGTCATGCGCTTTTGTTGCCATGCCACCCTGCCCCCATCCGATTAAGTGATGCGGGTCGTCTGAATGCTGCTGGCAGCATTCGCAAGGCTGTGTTTTCACCCAGTTCAGATAATCGCGACTTTCCCAGCGCAGACGCTTTGGGCGCCGCATGAAAGACTGAGGCGGCTCCGGATCCACCATCACGCCCACCAGCGGTTCTGCAAGAGCATCAGGCAGCTCAACCGCTGAAACTAAATCCCCAAGGATGCTGGTGGCCGGTAATGAAGACGTAATATCGCTTTCGCGACCAATCTTGCTTTCTTGAGGTAAGCGAAGCGCTTCACGAACGCATGATTCTGGAAGCGCGTCCGTAACGCCCTTACGAACTGCCCACCAGCAGAGCTCTGCAAGTGAGATCTCCCGGCTTTTGTCCAGGCAGAGATAAATGCGGACAGAATCCAGAACAAAGGCAATTACGTTTATGTGTGCCAGTTCTGCCAGCGCCTCAGTATGTTGTTCCCGCAGCTGATTATCGCAATAACCACACAGTAAAATGGAACCCGGCTCATGGCGCATGATGGTTAGTTCGTGATAGTGGTAATCGCTATGAGCGTACTGGCAATTCCCACCACCGTACTTCAGCAACCAATAATCAAGCCCGCTTTTACCTCCAGCGGCAGTCAGAACCTTTTCATTCAAAAAGAAGCTTCGTAGCTGCTTATTATCAGCTAGTGGCTGCCGCGCATCCGAAACACGACCAGTTTGATAACCGGCCATACTTTTTGGCTGACGCTCGATCAGCACTCTTCCTGTGGTGAACAGCTCCATCAGATCTCTGCCCGGCTTCAACAGTACGACACCCAGTTCCCGTGCAAGAACTGGTTGAAGCAGCGCGCGCATCAGGCGATCTCCTTGATTATGATCTGACCCGTTTCCCCCCAGAGCTTTGTAATCCGCGCATCCCAGATATGAGCATCATCTTCATAAATTGCATCGGAAAGTGCTTTAACCAGGTTATCGAAGTCAGGTTTACTCTGGTGTGGCTTACCATCAAACTGCTGGCGCTTCTTCTTACTCCAGCTTTTTGGCATTGGAATGATGAAGGTAATGTGTGAATTAGATTCGGGCATAGTGACACCCAGGAGCCTGACATGGTCGCAGAAAGCCCGATAACGCATAACTTCCGGGCGCTTCTTCCACTTGTCTGCACGCGTCATGCGCGGCTTTCCCATCGGGAGGATGTTGTAGGCTGTCACAATCATCCCCATGTCCGTGAACGCATACTTTGCTGCGTCTTAGGTGCGGATTTTTGCTGCGGTAATAATGCGCTGACTATCCAAAGACGAGGGTCAATATCGAGGCTTTTCTCAACGGGAACGCCTTTAGACTTATAGCGCACCATCAGCTCATTGGCTTCTTCGGTTGTCAGTCCGGTGTGAGTGAACCAGCTTTTCTTCATGCCGCCTCCTGCAGGAGTGACATCAAAAGAAAATTGCTGGCCCTTTGAGGGGTCAGTAAGGATTTATTCTGGTTTGGTGTTTGCGCCATGGTATCTCTCCAGTGGCGCAGCAGGTATAGGGTGTTCAGGCCTATGACGGGAGTGTAACAGAATTCTTGGAAACACGATAACCAGCCCGTTCAAGCATCTGCGTAAAGAGTGTCGGTGTTCCTACTATCTCATCATCCTGTAACGGCATAAATGATACTTCATCCCCACGTCTGTACATGAGCGCGCGACCACTATCAGGAAATGAGTGCAGTCGTGCAACGATAACCCCATCGTTGCATCTGATAACCGCATAGCCCTTGTTTGGTAATTCTTCTTTTTGTTCCACCAATCTCCCCTCCAAACTGGAAAATTTCTGCATGCTGTTTCAATAAAACCAGTCGTCTGCACTTTCCCAGGTCTGCTGGAGGATTTCCTCAACCTTTTTCTTAGTTTCTTTTTCGCCACCGTAAACACTTAACCCATCGGAACCTGCGCGACGCACAATCAGACTGCAGTTACCGAACTGACTCTGGATCCGTTTTAATAATTCTCTCTCAAGTGCCGGGACTGCACCCTCTGGAAGTTCTTTAGTACGATCAATGGTTAATTCAACTTTCATAAGCGCCTCCACTGCAAAAGCTGTATGTTTATACAGTACACTTATGGAGAAGTTTGATCAACGCCTTAACAGCACGAATTGTTAAAGTATGATTATGTTGTTTACAAACGAGACAGTGGGCGTTAATGTCGAAGCAAGTATTATTCACCCAATAAATTCTTCATTAAATCAGCACCATATAACTAATCTTTTAATGGAGTCGACAAGCCATGACAATAGCCACTTCACCGAGACTCATTCTTCGTTCATTTAAAGAGAGTGATGCTTTAGCACTTCTGGACTATCTGTCTTCCCCGCGCACTCCCTGTTTTCAGGATGAAACGCTCAACTCAGTTGAGGATGCCGTAGAAGAAGTATGCAGAAGAGCAAATGATCCAAGCCAATTTGCTGTTTGCCTCAAAGACACCGACCTCGTTATTGGCCATTTGTTTGCAGAAAATAGTGGCGAGCCAGATGCTAATACGTGGTCCGTAGGTTGGCACTTTAATCAGCGTTATGAAGGGTACGGATATGCAACAGAATCAGTTGGGGCCCTATTTAAATATTTGTTCACCGTGAAACAGGCAAGGCGTCTCTATGCATACGTTGAAGACTACAACCTGTCCTCGCAAAAATTGTGCTCCCGCCTTGGCATGCGACAAGAGGGTTGTTTTAAAGAATTTGTTTCATTTATTACGGATGAAGGAGAGGAAAGATATGACAATACATTTGTTTACGCCTTATTAAAAAAAGAATTTAAATCAGTTGGCTAGATAATCAAATTATAATGCTAATCACATGAAAGTAGCTTTGTGTTTTATCAGATAAGTCACCTTTGTGCCAAGAGCAGACATTGCTAACATCTATCTGCATCAAGCTATGGGGAGTAGTTCACAGTACAGTCGCATTTCCGTTTGAACATAATTTGCTGGTTTTTCAAATTGCGGTCTGGATCTGTTACGCAGTCGTAGTCCCCATAAACACCTCGATTATGGCTTCATGTCGTCATACCATAAACCCCAGGGAGTCGATGAATCCCGGTATCTTTGCCAGCCGCATATTTTTTCAAGCTTGCGTCCTTATCTGACTGATGTACTTTTGAGTTATCTGGTTACCTGAAAACTGTTTCTATCACAGCGAGCCTGTCCCGTATGGAGCGTCGCTGATACACGGAAACACAGTCTCAATGAGACTTGGTTATAAACATAATCCACTACGGAAATTCAGTATGCTGCAGTCTTCACCCGTTCGCTTCAGGGGAGCGGTTATTCTCCAGGCCAGTATGGCACTCACCACTGCAGCTATAGTTGCCATCAGCGCTGGCTCCCCAGTGGGCACCTTCCATGAAATCATGTCCAGTCCGGGTTTATATATTGATGTATTCTTCCTGATACTCCTGATTTTTACCTTGTGGAATGTTGCCTCTGTTTTCGTTGACGGGCGCCCACTGAGCGTGGCGATTAACGGCCTCATACTCTGGATCGCTTCAGGTGCATTCGATGTAATGGATGAAATAATCAGTCAACCGCGATGGGTAGGTTACTTCTGCGAAGACTTGTTAAAGCTGTCAGGTATGCTTATCACCGTTATTAGCGTCTATCGCATCGTTCTGCGGATGAATTCCCGGTTTTCAGTTGCGCAGACCAGCGCCCTGCATGATGAACTCACCCGGCTTCCGAACAGGCGTTATTTTGTGGAAACCCTCAGCAACACGACCAGTAGACAGCTGTCCATGATGATCATCGATATTGATTTTTTCAAGCGCATCAATGACCGGTGGGGACATGATGCCGGTGATGAGGTTTTGTCAAGATTCGGCGATCAACTGAAGGATATCAGTACGCCTGAACTGAAAGTGTTCCGTATCGGCGGAGAGGAATTTGCGGTAATCGGCGAGGGGTTTTCCCGGTATGAGATGATTCGCCATGCAGAATCCATATCCAGGAATGCCCAAAACATCAGGTTGGGTGATGGACAGAATATATCCGTCAGTATCGGAATTGCTTTCAGGACACAAGGGGAAAACCAGGAGTCCTTAATGAAAAAAACCGACAAGGCGCTTTACCGGGCAAAGGAAAACGGACGAAACAGGATTGAACTGGCCGGCAATGAAAGGTCTTTATCGTAATCCTGTTAATGCATCTTCCAGACACGACGGTATTAGGTATGACCGCCTCTGTTACTGTATACCTGAAAAATGGCCAATGAACAGAATTGGTAGACTCTCGAGCGGTGCCCGGAGAGTCCTGAATATCCCCTGTGTGCCAGTAGAGGACAATGCTGACATCACTATGTGCCAGTAGAGGACAATGCTGACATCACTATGTGCCAGTTAACACGGAGCAAGTCACTCTATTGGAGACAGGAGAAAGTTGCCAAAAGTTATCGCCTGCTAACACCGCTATCGAAGATTTATGAGTGTACGCGTGATAGGTTTTAGTTGCTTCGCAAAGAAACTTGACTGCATTATCTGATAGTTTACAACTGATAATTGAAATGATGAGAAACCACATTCATACTTGATGTTTTACCAAACACATAAAACTATAAATGTCAAGCAAACTTTGCGTGAGATCTCTTGATTTTAATGAATAAATGTTATTTAATGTCTGATTGTACTAATTTAAGTAGTATCAAATAATATTGGTTTTCATCTAAACTTGTGATTTAGATTAGAGCCATTTTGAAGGCTAGTAGGGTAAACTGCGGTTTACTAACAAGATTCCAGATAGACTCAAAAAGAGGGATTTAGACTTGGGTACAATTCGCACTGAGGTAAATGAAAGTATTTTATCTGAATTTCCTGAACACAGGAACTTTTTGACCCCTTTTTTAAATGGCTTTTATGTTACCTGGGGAAGGAAACGTAGAGAATACAATACTGACTTATTCATTTACTTCCTTTCACCTGAGGAGCATTTTAAAGAATCATATGGTTTGGATAATGAAATATTATTAGTTTATGCTCCTTATACAAGAATGGAGCCTCGGACAATACAAGCTATTGAGCAGATAATGTCAACTTCTCCCGCCAAAGGAAGAGTGGAAACGCTAAGCTATTTTCTCATCACCGACTGTGACGAAATGGATGAATGGCTTGATGGATACTTATCATCAAGGCAAGAGTCTAGAATAATAGTTCCATTTTTAAAGTCAGATTTATTTGAAGCTAAAAGAAATGCAGATGACTGGTTTGTAAGAAATAAACTCAATAGCCAATATTTTGGTCGTGACCTTTTTAACTATACTTTACCGCTAATTGATGATGCTTACTTTTTTGGTCGTCAATCAATCATGATGGAATACTACGACTCTGTAAAAAGAAGAGAAAATAAAGCTGTATTTGGGTTGCGTAAAACCGGGAAAACATCTTTTTTATACAAACTAAAGCGATTGTGCGAAAATGAAGGAACTGCTGAGGTTTTTTATTACGACTGCAAGGTTCCACATATTAGAAAGTCACGGTGGTTTGAATTTTTAGAAGACATAGCTAAAGAGATTTCGGAAAAATTCGGTATTAGTTTCAAAGAGCAATATACGGAAAGAACTGCCTCTAAACATTTTGAAAAGCTTATTAAATCTTTGGACGCACAAGATAAAAGAATGTTATTTATTCTTGATGAAATAGAATATATCTCATTTGTATCTCCAAAAGATATTCATTGGGAAGATGATTATATAGAATTTTGGCAGACTATGTGGTCATGTCAAAGTCGATATAAAATATTATCTTTCATTCTGGCAGGCGTGAATCCTAGTGTAGTTGAAAAAGATCTTGTAAAAGGTGTGCAGAACCCTTTATTTGGCATCGTTTCTCATAAATATTTAACTGGATTAAATCTTGATGAAGTGCAAACAATGTTAAAAAAATTGGGTAAACGTATGGGTATAAAATTCCAACATGATGCCTGTAATGAAATTTTTAAATGGTACGGCGGCCATCCATTATTAACTAGGCAAGCTTGTAGTTGTATTAATACTTTTCTTTCAAGCACCTGCGATAAACCTATCGAAGTTACTTTTAAAGAGTTTAATGAAAATAAAGAGCACATTGATAGAGAATTGGTTTTTTACAGTGATCATGCTGTCTCTGAAATAAGACAGTTCTATCCTGACGAATATTATTTATTTGAACTTTTATCCATTGACCATAAACTTGATTTTAAAGAGTTATCTCGCGACTCTGCCGAGATCAAACACTTGATCGGTTATCAGTTAATACGAGATGAAAATGGTACGTATGAGATTAATATCCCTGTCATAGCTAAAAGAGTTGCATTAGAATCAAAAAGACTAAACGGGAGGGATATAGTATATCCAATAGTCGCAAAAGAGAATAGACAGTTATGGTTAGTGCGAAGATTGAATGAAATTTGCACAGAGATTAGGCATCTTGAAAGATTCATTAAGAATAGTAAACAAGATTTATTATTTGGTCCTAACTCCTTCCCCGAGGCTGATCAAATTAAATTGATCAATGTCGCTTCTGATGAAAGCACTTTTTCCTTTTTCATCAATGTAATCAATAGGTGCTTTGTAGAGTCAATTGATGTTTATGGGAAAAGTTTGAATGTAAATGACTACTATTGGAACAATATAAAAAATAGCTATCCTGAACTTTGGAGCGTTTTAGACAGGGTAAAAGTATATAGAAATGAGCGAGATCACCTGCATTTAAACAAAACAAATATAGATAAACTTGACTCATATTTGAAAGAGGATTTAGAAGGCAAAGCTTTTTCACAACTAAATGAGCCTTACTTTTTGTTACAACAAAGATTATTGGACCGTATGTTACTGGCCATATTAAATGAAATTGATAGGTATAATTAAATTATAACCTCAATATATTTATACAATAAGCGAATTAAAAGATTCGCTTATTGTTCACTCAACCAATTTAATATTGCAATCAATAGTTTTTCATAGTAAAGCTCAACATTAATCTTGATTTTAACCTTAACAAGATGATTTACGCATCCTTAAGTAGGTCAAAACAACAATTGCGGTTACTTTTTGTGGTATAAATAAAAGTCAAAAACAATACAATCATTTAACACTAAGTTATAGATTAGATTGTATTTGCCCTTATTATCGACTAGTTTCCACCACTTGAAGTGGCAGCTAAGACTTGCCATTTTAACAGATATTTCAATGTCCGCTTCTCGCTCATAGCGGACCTTCGAGAGCATAGAGATGCCGCGGCTAAGCGGCATTTTCATCTACTACATTCACCTTACTTTCTGGTGTGTGAAGCGTTTCAGGTCGAAATCGATTATTGTGCGTTGGTCACGGAAAATGCCGCAACGACCGTAACGGATCAATTCGCCCCGTGCAATGGCTATTCGTATGTATTTCTCTGCTGTGGTGCGATGCAGATCGAACATCGCAACGACTTCTTTCGTCGTGATACGGCCATCCTTTTTCACCAAGTTAATGACCCTCGAAATGATTTGATTGCGTTCACTCTGTGTTTTTGGTCTCGGCATCGGTTACGCCCTCCCCACCTGGCGCAGGCAGTCTTTACGACGCTTGGCGATACGAGCAACCTCAACAGCGTTCCCGGCGATACCAAACATTTCTGAATACACCGCAGCAGCTCTTCGCCACAGCCCCTTTTCCTCAAGTGCCTTCGCTTTATGTTCGGCAGCCTTCATCCTGACCGGATCGCTTTTTTCAACCATGCACGGGAGGATTACGTCTGGAATATCCGCGTGTGGTAACGCCCTGTATGTGTACTGAACGCTATCACGTGATCGAATGATCACGCCTTCGTCACTGAGCTCACGCAGCAACCTGCCGGCTGTACCGCCAGTCAAGTCCAGCGCTTCGGAAACATCGCCAACGGCGCAGTTCGGTTGATAGCGCACAAATACCGCCACCTTCTCTTTTTGTGTTAATGCTTTGGTCATTGGTCAATACTCGATTTGATTACTTAACAACCCGTAAATGGGTCACGTTTTTGCGATAACTTCCCCAGGCAAAGTTCACCCAGATACCGTTATCCATGGTTAAGCGGTCCATTACCCGCTCACCAAGAGTCTTCGATAATTCATCAAAATTCAGGTTAGTCAGGACGCCCACTGGTTTCATCGCCGCCATACGACGATCAATAATTTGATTGAGTAGAACCCATTCGTTTCGCGTTTCTCTTTGGACGCCGACTTCATCAAGAACCAGTAAATCTACTTTGCAAAGGTCATCCAGCAGCGCGGACTCTGATTGCCCCTCGTCATAGCACTTACGAGCGCGCAACATCAGGTCTGGTACTGTAACCACCAGAACGGAGTGATCACGTTGCAACAGGTAATTACCGATTGCTGCAGCAAGATGATTTTTCCCCGTCCCGCAGCTCCCACTGAAAATGAAACTTGTGAAACCAGATCCGAAGTTATGGGCATAGCTCTTAGCCATGGTGAGGGCATGCTTTTGCCCGTCGTTGCTGACCTGATAATTCGAGAAAGTGCACCCCTTATGCAGATCGCATATCCCTGAACGCCCAAATATCTTCTCCGCTCGCGCCCGCTGATTTAGTTTTTCCAGCTCTACTGCACGCTTCCGGCCTTCTTCCTGCTGCCAGGCCATCAATTCCTGACTGCTGGTAAACTTCGGCTGGACACCTGCAGGCATGATATTGCGGAGACGACCAAGCAAATCGTGCGTCGATTTCATAGTTACCCCCTGAATCCCGGTGGGATCTCAGTGTCTGGTTGTGAAATGCCAAAGCCTGCCTGACGGCGAGAAGATGACCCAGAGGTTGAGGTTTTGGCTCGGGATGTTTTCAGGCTCGAGGCGAAAGTCTGTTCCCACTGTAGGTGGTGTTTTACCTTCCCTTCGCACTTCCAATAATCGCGGAACTGCTGAAGTTCCACTGGGGTATAACCAGGGCGGTCACCGAGATTAATTCCCCACTGTGCGGCTTGCCCGACAAAGTCATCACTCGGCATCCAGTCATCGGTAATCGGGAATTTGCCGATTGGTGGCAAAAATAATTCTTGCGCGCTTAACCCTCTCTCTTGTTTCTCTTTTAGATCTGTATCTGTATCTGTATCTGTATCTTTATTAGTTGAGTTGCCGTTGCTGTTCTGTTCAAACGGAGCATTAACACCCGTTGAACGCTCGTTACTGTTTTGTTGGGTGTTTGCTCCTTTTTTGGCCTTTCTGGCCTGGGCGGACGCTTTACCTGCGGCCGACTTTTGACTGATTGAATTTTTCACAGCCTCCAGATCCCGCTCAATTCTCTCCTGCACCCATTCGGTGCCAGTGTCGTTAAAAAACTCTTTCAACGATGGCTCAACGGCATCCCAACGGTCGTTGCTTAGCCGTGCTATTTTCGAGAGGCGGTTTTTGGGGATCGGACGACCTGTTTGCCAATAATTGAACATCAGCAGCAGGTATGCGCCATGCTCTTCTGTAGACAGATGCATGGTGTCCGCCAGGTAATCAGCAATGTAAAGTTGCATGTAAGGCAGAGCTGCCATGGTTACTCCCTTGTCCGGTTTCCCGGTACGTAATGGTTATTGCTCAAAACTCGATTAAAAAAATTGCGGCGCTACGGCGCTGATGCTCGCCAGTAGTGGTCCCGCCGCGTCAGCAGGTAACATGTTGAATAAAGCGATTGCCGCTTCACGAATTTCTTTTTCAAGCTTTTGAAGGGGGGCGCCTAGCAGCTTAGCCTGATGCGCCTCACTGCATTCTTTGATTGCACTCGCCACCAGCTCGGATTCCGTTCTGGCGTTACTAAGTCCATGCTTTCTGGCTATCTCAATAGGCATAGCTGCGAGGATTGCGCCCGATAGCTGCATAATGTAAGCAGTGTATTTCTCCGATCCCCCTTCATTTTTCAGATAGCGGAATAAATTCTGCTTATTGACCGCGATGCCGCGGCCCCCTTCCCTAGCCCACTGCTCAGCCACCAGCAGAGCGATTTTTTCCTGCGCCTGGCCGGGCAAAGTGGATTCCCACTCTCGAACTGCAACCTGTATTGAACGGTGCTTAAAGCTATCTCGCCGATGAGCCATAAATTGATTTTGAGTTTTCAGCGGTCCGGCCAGGCGTTGGTTATGATGTTGATATGTATCTGACTGCATGATTAAGCCTCCTTCTGAGGTAAACCATCTTTTGGATTGGGATAAAGATCAGGACGTAATTCATTAGGAGTAACTTGCCAATCGACGGCCTTACTCACTTTGAGCACCAGTTCTCCGGGAATTTTGTTTTTGAACCAGCCGTTTACAGTTTGGGCTCTCCTTTTCATCCGGCGTCCTAGTTCAGCCTGACTGCAAATCGATAAGAGCTTTTTTTGAATTGATGTCTTCATCATTTGTTCTCAGTAGTTAACGATGAGTGACAATAAAACAAATTAAATCGATATCGTCAAATTATTTCGATAGTAAGAGCTACAGAAAAAATCTGTATAATTGCTGATAACTAGATGAATTGGATGAAGAGATGAACTTCGGTAAGAGATTGCAAAAGGCGATAAAAGATCTCGAAATATCACAATCTGAGCTGGCGCGCAGACTGGGAGTCAAAGCTCAATCTGTTAATGGTTGGTGCAATTCTGACATTTTACCCAGATCTGAAATACTGAATCTTCTTCCCGCTGCGACTGGGTATCCACTGTCATGGTTCTTCATGGAAGATGGTGAGACCCTCGAAGAGCACGATCCCTGGGCACCAAAACCACAAGTTAAACCTTCAACAGAACTTGAAGAAAGACTTCTAGAAGCATTCGAACAATTGCCAACAGATGATGAGAAAGAACGAATTATCAAGATTATAGACCTCAGACTTGAAGAGCTCGATAATTTTGCAAAGACTTATCTGCAGAAACGTAATCTGATACCGCCTACCAAATAGCCTTTCTTTTAATTAACTCTCCTGCTCGGGTCATCAATGACCCAGGCGTTCTTTCGCACCGATCTATCGATTTAAATTGACACATATCGATTGAATCGATAATAATATCTCTATCGCAACGTGTCATCGAGGCAGGACGCCCACGAAGTAGCTGCCGGCGGCATACGAAACACCGGATGAGATGGCAAGACAATCGCGCAGCAGGTTTACCGTTCCGCCAGCCTGGCGTTAAAGGCACACAGGAGTTAACCATGATCGATTTCGCACGCAAAAAAGCTGGCTGCCAAGCCGTTCGCTTAAATCTGTTTGAAGTTCTGGTTCGTAAGCTTTGCTACTTACTGGCCCAAAAAGGCAATCCAGAGCTAAAAGCATGAGCTCGTTCTTTGCCCTGATCGTTACCGTCTGTGCCCTCACTGGGGAATGCTCAGACATCATGCTCGGTGTATACAGAACCGAATCTGGCTGTGATGCAGCAGCCAAAGAGCAGCACATTAAAGGAGTGTGTTACCCATATAAACCGGCTGGAGACCAACAGCCTGCTTACAAGTTTTAATCGAGTTATGACCAATGGCTGTTACCAGCCCCTAAAAGCACAAAACCCGCGCAAGGCGGGTTGAGTACCCGGTCAGCCGACCAAAGCTTTCCGGAATCGAGTTTTGACCAATGACCACTACCCAAGGCGGCAATCACTAGCTGCGGGTATCTTACAACCAAAATTAAGGACCCGATATGGAATTCTTTCATTTAATCAAGGCAACGCAGAAATCCGGCAAAGAAGATGCCGTTATCTGGTTCACGGCTAAATCAGAAGCACGAGCCAATTTGCAGCTGGATGTAGAGCTGGAAGATGCTGGCATTGAAACCGGCCGGGGCAAGGATTATAGCAAGCCTGTCCGTACCGATTTCCCTGTTTACAACGACCTGCCGGAAGAAAGCACAGTAGATTACACCTGGTGCAAACGCTACGAACTGCAGGACGATGGACGCACCTGGCTGCCAAAGGCTGGTGCTGGATCAACTGAAGCCGTGGACAACACTGCCGCACCGGAACCGACCGTTAAAGTAGAAAGTACCGTCGAGAGTGTTCCTCTTGAAAACCGCACTCCAGCGGTCCGTTTTGCCGTCCACATGACCAGCGAAAAATACCAGTCACATATCACTAAAGAGCAGCAGCTGGCTGCCAGCGAAATGTCACTGGATGAAGGCAATACCTATCTTCAGAACATGCTGCTGGCGAAGAACAACATCCCTGAAGTTGCCGAACTCAGCCTGAACGCTGAGTGGAAACTGGTTCAGGCGATTAAGCAGGTATTCGCGCCAGATGAAGCGCACGAAACTGAAGATATCGCTGCATTCATGGCTGACTGGGCTAAAGCAGATGCCAGCGTTCACAACCAATTAGTTGAAGACTGGCGCAGTGGCAAATTTACCCCTCTGAAATCTGAAAGCACCAGTGACACCGGGGTTATAGCAGGTCAGGGTCTTGAAGCTGATAACGGTATCCAGATTGACAAGAATGATGACGAAACCACACGTTATCCAGTCGTTCGCATGCCCTTCCGCAAGCAGGTACTCGCCCAGTTCACCTGCGACGAACTGCGCCACCACTTAACCCGCGAAGAATACGAAGGTATCAGCGCGCTGGAGATGGACACTGACAATAGCTATGTCCAGAACCTGCTGCTGGCGGCAGAAAACTGCGAACAGGTTAAGGGTTACGACACCAAAGACCTGTGGCGCTATACCGACGCCATTCGCAAAGTGTTCAGCCAGGAAAAGCGTCACGAACTCGCTTTGGTTCTCCGACTCACCAGAATCTGGGCGGCGACTGATTACATTGACCGCGGCCTGCTGGTAAAAGAATGGGCCAAAGGCAATCGCGTTGCAGAAATACAGCGTACTGAAAGCGGTACGAATGCTGGCGGAGGCAACAAGACCGACAGAAACCCTGACCTTAAACATGATCTCGACACTCTCGATTTAGAGATTGCGCTGGCCACGTTACCAATGGATTTCAACATTTACGATATCCCTGGTGGTGTTTTCCGTCGGGCTAAAGAGATTGTTAGTAAGAAAGAAAGTCCGTTCAAGGAATGGTCTAAAGCCCTTCGTGCAACCCCGGGAGTTTTGGATTACTCGCGTGCGGCTATCTTTGCACTTATCCGTAGCGCTCACCCAGAACATTATCTGTATCCGGCACGTCTCAGCGGATTCATTAACGCGAACCTGACTGAAAGCGATCATTCTGCACCATCAGACGAAACTCTTGTTGCGGCACGCCATAACCCGGAGGTGAGCTGGACAAACGAGATAGTGACTGATTCTGCTTTTGAAACTGGCGGTCAGAATGAAGATGCACAAGTCGACGGCGGCACACTGCCGGTTCTCGAAAAAGTTGGTAATGGTCTTTTTTCTATTGAAGGGCTGGCCACCAGCAACGCTGTAATCGACCAACAAAATACCGCGGCGGAGTACGTTGATAATGTGCAGATGGAAGAAACTGGCAATGATGAAACCACGGACGGTACTGCGTTATCAGAAGGCACGGAAAAAACTATCTCAAGCGCAAGCGCTACTGAAACTTATAGCAGCACAACTGCCATAAATAATGATTCCGGTCATCATAATTATACCGAGCCTGAAATCCTCTATACACACCTTATGATCGATATTGAAGCTTTTGGTAAAAAAGCTGATTCACCAGTCGTATCTATCGGGGCCGTGTTCTTTGATCCATCTACAGGTAATACCGGATCGGAATTTTACAAAGTTATTAGCCTGGAATCTGCCATGGCCAGCGGCGGAGTTCCGGATGCATCTACCATAATCTTCTGGCTAAAAGCTTCGCCCGAAGCGCGCTCTGAGTTGGTAATGGATGACGCTATTCCGCTCGATGACGCCTTGCTACAGCTAAATGAGTTTATAGGCGAGAATGCGGCTAACGGTCCTGATTCTGTACAGGTCTGGGGGAATGGTGCCACTTATGACAATGTCCTGCTTGAGGCATCTTATGACCGGACGGGGATCCCCTGCCCATGGAAGTTCTGGAATAACCGGGATGTAAGAACAATTGTCGAGTTGGGTAAAGCCGTTGGCTGCGAGCCTCGCTATGAGATCCCATTTGAGGGAGAACCTCACAAGGCTATTTCGGATGCTCTTCACCAGGTCAAATACGTGTCAGCAATCTGGCAGCGTCTGACTGAACACTGATTTTTTAATTTCAGAATATGGCCCGAATAAGGGCCATTATGAGGTAAATCACATGCTTCAAATGCTGACTTTAGAAGAATGGGCTGCGGAAAAATACCGGAGTAACCCTCCAAGCCTGAATACTTTACGCCGATACGCTAAAGAGAGCATGTTCACTCCCCCAGCCACCAAAGAAGGAAGATACTGGCGGGTAAGAGAAGATGCCGAGATTACAGGTAATTTAACCCAGCCCGTTATTAAAAAATCTGATTCTCCTATGCTTCAAAGGATACTGTCTGATGGCTGCCCGACCACGTAAAAACAACGTTAAGATACCTAATCTTTATCCGCTCTATAGTCGTAAGGTAAATAAAATCTACTGGCGCTATAAGCATCCTGTTACTGGTAAATTTCACAGCCTGGGAACTAACGAGGCTGAAGCAACAGCAATAGCAATCGAAGCTAATGAGCGACTAGCTGAACAGCGCACCAGGCAGGTTTTGGCTATCAGTGACAAGATCGCCACCAGCAAAGGAAAGGCGATAACAACAAATACGTGGTTAGATCGTTATTGGAAAATTCAGGATGAAAGACTGGAGAATGGTGATATCAAGCCGAACACTTATAAGCAAAAGGCTAAACCCGTCGCCCTACTTCGCGAGAGCGTAGGAATGAAATTGATATCAGCCGTCGATGTTCGGGATGTTGCCCAGTTACTGGAGTCCTATGTTGCAGAGGGCCAGCCGCGAATGGCTCAGGTCATACGCTCAGTGTTAATAGATGTGTTCAAAGAAGCACAGCATTATGGCGAGGTACCGCCGGGTTATAACCCGGCTCTTGCTACAAAACAACCACGCCGACGGATTACCCGACAACGTCTTAACCTTGACGAATGGCAAAAGATTTTCGAGATTGCAAACGCTAATCACCAGTACATGGGGAACGCGATGCTTTTAGCCCTCGTTACTGGCCAGCGCCTCGGGGATATTTCCAACATGAAGTTTAGCGATATTTGGGATGACCATCTGCATGTCGTACAGGAGAAGACGGGGAGCAAGCTTGCGATCCCACTATCACTTAGACTTAACGCGATTGACTGGAGTTTGAGAGATGTAGTTGCGCGTTGCCGCGACTATGCAGTGAGTCCATACCTTATCCATTTCTTCCGGGCAACCTCAATGGCAGAACGAGGTGCACAGGTTAAGTCGAACACAATAACAATGAATTTTAGTAAGGCCCGTGATAAAGCAAAAATAAACTGGGGGGACGGCACGCCTGCAACCTTCCATGAACAACGATCTTTAGCTGAGCGTCTTTACAAAACACAAGGAATAGATACACAAAAGCTATTAGGACATAAAACTCCCAATCAGACAGCACGTTATCATGATGACCGAGGTAAAGACTGGTCGAAAATATTAATTAATAATTAGCCCCTACCACCGTTGTCATCAAGATTTAATATCAGTATAAAGAGTTGAAACTGCCAATGAAAAGATAATTAGCAGTTTCTTAAATAATTACCATGATGGCATTTTAAATAGTAGCCCCTCATCACCATCATCATGGAGAGTTAAGACAATTTCATCCTCGCGAAAAATCACATCGCTAGGTATATCAGAATCAATCACAGTAAGTATATATTGGACGCCGTAGATTGCTGGAATTAAACGGACATATTTTAAAAATTCTTTTTTCTTGCGGCTATCGAGGGTTTCCAACCCACCATCATGATAAATAAAGCGAATAAAGTTTTCTGTTGAATAAGCGATATTTATAGATAAGTCGAACCCCATACAAAGAATTTTCTTATAGCTGCAACCATCTGATTCACTTGTAAAGTTGAATTTTTCGTCAACAAATCCCGCATGGAATATTAAGTTTCCCTCTCCATTTTGCTCAGTAGAAATAAGGCCATCCTTATCTAAAACTAATCTTACAAAATCCGTAAAGTTAGTTTTTATAGTTTTATACACTGAAGTATCTGAGCGAGTTACTATATCTCTGTCAACTCTAATTTTCTCGATAACTTCATTTTTTTCTAACGTTAGCTCTCTTACATCTTGCTTCTTTAATTTAATCTGTTCACTTATGTCCAATTTGTTTTTTATGGCGTTTATTTCAGTGTTTATTATAACTAAGTGCTTTGATACTTCTTTATATTTATCAAAAATATAAGTATTTGAAAAAAATGAAATGCGTAATGCCTTTTCGTCATTGAGTTCTTTTAATCGAATAGACACATCAATTAATTGATGTTCTAACTCAACAATTTGTTTTTGTATAAACGAAACTCTCTCCGTAGTAATCGAACGGTTAAACTCTAATAGTTGCTCGTAAGATTTTTTTATTTGGTCACCAAATAATATACCAGCTTCTTCAAAGAGCTTTTCCGTTTTAATTAAACTGAAAGAGGCCGGTTTTTTTGATTCCGCTTTTTTTAATTTTTTTAAATTACTACTGACATAATATCTAATGCGGTTTAACTCCTCGATCTCGACATCAATATTGTCAGATAAACTTTCGATAGCATGCGCATCTGAGTCATTAAAGTTGAACTCATTGAGCTGATTTTCTAGGGCTTCTGCATTTTTAATTTTGAGGTTTAATGCATCTTTAAGCATTTCCTCCTCATTACCTTTAAATAGCCCTAACTCTTTTTGTAACTCATTCAGCACTACATATGCTTTGTCTATATTGTTTTTGAGCTCATAGTTTTTCTTTAAATTATCTGAATCAAATCCCAATAGATGACCAATGTATGGTTTCCAACTAATATGTTTAGGACCGAATTTTTGCAATTGAAATATATCATTAAAATCATCCTGACGTCTGAGCGCATAGCTTATTGCCATGCGATAATCCCACGGAGAAATACTAGTGAGATTGAGAATGCTGTCCAATATTAATTTTGCATTCCCTAGCGCCAAATTGGCGTAATCCCATTGTTCATCAATTAAATTAGTATAGTCTTGGTTTTTACTCTCATGCTTTTTAAGTGATATTTTTGTATTATTAATAACAGATCTTCTGATCGTTAAAAACTTACCATTATTTAACTTTATTTCGAAATAGAATACAAAATCACAGAATCTATCGTAATGCTTAAACAAAAAAGTAGAGCTACTTCTTTTTTTTAAGAATCCAAAATCAATTAATTCGGCGAGTTTACTTTTCCCTAGATTATGGGAATCCTTAGTTGTTTCCTCAGTAAGCTTAATTTTACCAATAATAACGTTAAACCCATCATTAAAAATGATAGGCTCAAATACACCAGGTTTATTAGAATAAATTCTTGATAATTTCATAATCCTGTATACTCAATTAAATCATTTTTAGGATGATATTGGATTAAATCTAGAAGAAATAGAAACTCGAGAGAAAGCTCAAGTAATGCAACAGAATTTTTATTGTAATCAAACAAAGCCAGTCTTAGCTCAGTAAATGTCTGGAATTGGTTTTTCTTTAGCAAGTTAATTAAAAATGCAGATGCTGCCATGATTGTGAGATCTGGATCAGCATTTTTATTCGGCTTAAGTAACATTATTCTCACCAATATCGCACTTATAATACATGTAATAAATCATTGTTCGAGTTAATGCTTTATTTCTTTTACAGTCATTATCTCTACTTAATATAAGCTCAATAGTATTCTCAATAACCTGATCAAATACATGCTCGTTGTTTTTGTATACACATATTTTCGCATGTAATTCTTCTGCAGTTTCGATATATTTTTGTTGGTATTCTTCATTTTCAGGCATTGAAAGAAAATCTTCTATCTCATAGAAATCTCCAAGTTTCTTCAAAATGGTAGATGCGTAGCTATTACTAAGATTATTAATCCTATTTTTAGATACGAAGTCAGTCCTTTCAAGGTTAGGTTCTAAATTTTTCTTCTTTAAATCAGGAAGAGCATCTTTGATAGAAACGATAATATCTGCCAAATCATCAGGCTGTATATTAAGAGGGAGATCATATGGATTTAAATCAATATTTTTAGAAATATGAGGGAAACGTTTAAAATAATTACCCATTGTTTCAACGCCCATTAAACCTATATTCTCCATTCCTAACCCAGACTGTTCAGAAATGTATGCTTTGATTTTCTCATTAGCGTTAGCTGGTAACTTCCTATTCGAGAATATTACATAGTTATCTAAACCATCATCACGAATGAGTTTCTTAATTTTTTGTGCTTCTAATGTAATAGTTGCATTTTCTGACGAAGGGTTGAAGAAATCCGGATCATTAAACTTACAATTATAACTCGTAGTGTGCTTAGCCTGTATAATAGTTAGACCGTCCCACGGACGGGTTGCTGAAGGATAAATCTGCGCCAATCCTTGGAATCTGGAGTCTCGACCGCCATCGGGACCATCGGAAAATGTTTCAGCCCCCATACCGAACAACTCGTAACATAGATGAATTACGAGGTGTTCAAATTGAGTAGGAGAAAGATCGGAATAATTATAATTCATTTGAGAACATCCACTTATTATAATTAATTTTTAATGATACTTAATTTATACCAACAATGTGCCCGTTTAACCAGTAATTTTATAAGGTCACTAGAGAAGTTTCTTCTCTTTGAACACTCAACAACAGGATACTTTTTGATAAATCTTTTTGATAAACTTTTGATAACCATTCGAAAACTAATAATAAAAACGGGAACCAAATGGCTCCCGTTCTTATTTAACCCAGCATCAGGATTACATGTTCGCGATGATCGCGTCGCCAAACTCTGAGCATTTCAGCAGTTTAGCGCCTTCCATCAGACGTTCAAAGTCATAGGTTACGGTTTTCGCGTTAATCGCGCCTTCCATACCTTTAACGATCAGGTCTGCGGCTTCGAACCATTCCATATGACGCAGCATCATCTCTGCGGACAGAATAATTGAGCCTGGGTTCACTTTGTCCTGGCCTGCGTATTTAGGCGCAGTACCGTGGGTCGCTTCGAACAGAGCGCACTCGTCACCGATGTTCGCACCAGGGGCGATACCGATACCGCCAACCTGCGCTGCCAGGGCGTCAGAGATGTAGTCACCGTTCAGGTTCATACAGGCGATCACGTCGTATTCAGCAGGACGCAGCAGGATCTGCTGGAGGAACGCATCGGCGATCACATCTTTAATGATGATCTCTTTGCCGGTGTTCGGGTTCTTGATCTTCTGCCACGGGCCGCCGTCGATCAGCTCACCGCCGAACTCTTCGGTCGCCAACTGGTAGCCCCAGTCTTTGAACGCGCCTTCGGTGAACTTCATGATGTTGCCTTTGTGAACCAGGGTCACAGAGTCACGGTCGTTGGTGATCGCATATTCGATGGCCGCACGCACCAGACGCTTGGTACCGTCTTCAGAGCATGGCTTGATGCCAATACCGCAATGCTCAGGGAAACGAATTTTCTTCACGCCCATCTCTTCGCGCAGGAATTTAATCACTTTTTCTGCGTCAGCAGAGTCAGCTTTCCATTCGATACCCGCGTAGATGTCTTCTGAGTTTTCGCGGAAGATAACCATATCGGTCAGTTCAGGGTGCTTAACCGGGCTTGGGGTGCCCTGATAGTAACGAACCGGACGCAGACACACGTACAGGTCCAGCTCCTGACGCAGCGCCACGTTCAGGGAACGGATACCGCCGCCAACTGGCGTCGTCAGTGGGCCTTTAATAGCAACGCGGTAGTCGCGGATCAGGTCCAGCGTTTCTGCTGGCAGCCAGACGTCCTGGCCATAAACTTGAGTCGATTTCTCACCGGTGTAAATTTCCATCCAGGAAATTTTACGCTCGCCTTTGTAGGCTTTCTCAACAGCGGCATCAACCACTTTCAGCATTGCCGGGGTAACGTCTACACCGATACCGTCGCCTTCAATGAACGGGATAATCGGATTGTGAGGAACGTTAATCTTGCCGTTTTGCAGGGTGATCTTTTTACCTTCCGCCGGAACAACTACTTTGCTTTCCATTAACCTCTCCTTCGAGCGCTTCTGGTTGTTACTGATCTTATGTTAATAAATTGTAATGAGCCCTTCGATAGTACCTGAATGTCCGACGCCATGAAAGGTCTTCGTTATTAGGCTATAATGCGGCAATTGATAACGCCTGAAAATACCATGAAGAAAACTTCTTTTACAAAACACCGGGTTGAGCGATTCAGCTCGCGACAAGCCACCAGAAGACCGCAAGAAACCCAGCCGACGCGGGTGATTCTGTTCAATAAACCCTACGATGTTTTGCCGCAGTTCACCGACGAGGCCGGGCGCAGCACGCTGAAGGACTACATCCCCGTGCAGGGCGTTTACGCCGCCGGGCGACTGGACCGCGACAGCGAAGGGCTACTGGTCTTAACCAACGACGGCGCCTTGCAGGCAAAGCTCACGCAACCGGGCAAACGTACCGGCAAAATTTACTTTGTGCAGGTTGAAGGTGAACCGGATGACGCGACGCTGGCGACGTTGCGCAGCGGCGTGACGTTAAATGACGGTCCCACCCTGCCCGCGGGTATTGAGCGCGTGAATGAGCCGGAATGGTTATGGCCGCGCAACCCGCCGATTCGTGAACGTAAATCCATTCCGACAAGCTGGCTTAAAATTACCCTTTACGAAGGCCGCAACCGTCAGGTTCGTCGGATGACGGCACACGTTGGCTTCCCTACCCTGCGTCTGATTCGCTACGCCATGGGCAGCTACACGCTGGATTCACTGGCGAACGGCGAATGGCGGGACGCTGTCCCTTAAGGAGAAACGATGTTCAAACCTCATGTTACGGTCGCCTGTGTGGTTCACGCCCAGGGCAAATTCCTTGTTGTTGAAGAGAGCATCAACGGCAAAGCGCTGTGGAACCAGCCTGCCGGGCATCTTGAAGCCAATGAAACCCTACTCCAGGCAGCGAAGCGCGAGCTGTGGGAAGAGACCGGCATTCACGCTGAGCCCCAGCATTTCATCCGTATGCACCAGTGGATCGCGCCCGATAGCACCCCCTTCCTGCGTTTTTTATTCACCGTTGAGCTTAGCGAAACGTGCGCCACTGAACCGCACGATGACGATATCGATCGCTGCCTGTGGGTGACCGCCGACGAGATCCTGAACGCGCCAAACCTGCGCTCGCCGCTGGTTGCGGAAAGCATCCGCTGCTGGCAGTCTGCGGTTCGCCTGCCGCTGGATGTCATCGGAGAATTTAACTGGCCGTTTACAGAGGGTGTCAACGGTGGGGGGGCGTGATAGAATACGCCGCCTTGAAGTTCAATGTCGTGAGTATTCCATGTCAGATAATAGCCAGAAAAAAGTGATCGTCGGCATGTCCGGCGGTGTCGATTCCTCCGTTTCCGCCTACCTGTTACAGCAACAGGGCTATAAGGTGGAGGGCCTGTTCATGAAGAACTGGGAGGAAGATGATGGTGAGGAATATTGCACTGCCGCGGCGGATCTCGCCGATGCGCAGGCCGTGTGCGACAAGCTTGGCATTGAACTGCACACCGTAAACTTTGCGGCGGAATACTGGGACAACGTCTTTGAACTGTTCTTGGAAGAGTACAAAGCGGGCCGCACGCCGAACCCCGATATTCTCTGCAACAAAGAGATCAAATTCAAAGCCTTCCTGGAATTCGCCGCAGAAGATTTGGGCGCAGACTACATTGCGACCGGTCACTACGTGCGTCGCGCAGGTGTGAATGGCAAAAGCCAGCTCCTGCGCGGTCTGGACGGCAATAAAGATCAGAGCTACTTCCTTTACACGCTGAGCCACGAACAGATTGCCCAAAGCCTGTTCCCGGTCGGCGAGCTGGAAAAGCCGGAAGTGCGTAAAATCGCCGAAGAGCTGGACCTGATCACCGCCAAGAAAAAAGACTCCACCGGCATCTGCTTCATCGGCGAGCGCAAATTCCGCGATTTCCTGGGACGTTACCTGCCTGCACAGCCGGGTAAAATTGTCACCGTCGACGGTGAAGAGATTGGCCAGCATCAGGGTCTGATGTACCACACGCTCGGCCAGCGTAAAGGTCTGGGGATTGGCGGGACCAAAGAAGGTAGTGAAGATCCGTGGTACGTCGTCGACAAAGATGTTGAAAACAACATTCTGGTTGTCGCCCAGGGCCACGATCATCCGCGTCTTATGTCCGTTGGGCTTATCGCGCAGCAGCTGCACTGGGTCGATCGCGAGCCGCTGAAAGGCACGCTCCGCTGCACGGTGAAAACACGCTACCGTCAGACCGACATTCCCTGCACCATTACCGCGCTTGATGACGATCGCATTGACGTGCGTTTCGACGAGCCGGTCGCAGCCGTCACCCCGGGTCAGTCCGCTGTCTTCTACAGCGGTGAGATCTGCCTGGGCGGCGGGATCATTGAACAGCGCCTGCCGCTGCCTGCTGTTTAATACGATTGCACACATAAAGGAGACCGTGTGGCGAAGAACTACTATGACATCACCCTGGCGCTGGCGGGAATTTGCCAGTCAGCCCGTCTGGTGCAACAGCTGGCGCATCAGGGTCACTGCGACGCCGATGCCCTGCACGTTTCACTTAACAGCGTTATCGATCTCAACCCGGGCTCTACGCTGGGTGTTTTCGGCGGCAGTGAAGCCAATCTTCGTCTCGGTCTTGAAACCCTGCTCGGCGTGCTCAATGCCAGCAACCGTCAGGGGTTAAACGCGGAATTAACCCGCTACACGTTAAGCCTGATGGTACTGGAACGTAAGCTGAACGCCGCAAAAGGCGCAATGAATACGCTGGGCGATCGCATTGCCGGGCTGCAGCGTCAGCTCGAACATTTTGACCTGCAGTCGGAAACGCTGTTGAGCGCGATGGCGGGGATTTATGTCGACGTCATCAGCCCGCTAGGCCCTCGCATTCAGGTCACCGGTTCTCCTGCGGTACTGCAAAGTCCACAGGTTCAGGCGAAGGTTCGCGCCTCGCTGCTGGCGGGCATCCGCGCCGCCGTGCTGTGGCACCAGGTCGGCGGCGGCCGCCTGCAGTTAATGTTTTCTCGTAATCGCCTGACCACTCAGGCAAAACAAATTCTTGCTCATTGTTAACCTTCCGGAGTTGCGAATTATGGAATTATCCTCACTGACCGCCGTATCCCCTGTCGATGGACGCTACGGCGATAAAGTCAGCGCGCTGCGCGGGATCTTCAGCGAATATGGTTTGCTGAAGTTCCGTGTTCAGGTTGAAGTACGCTGGCTGCAGAAGCTGGCCGCCCAGGCAGCAATCAAGGAAGTTCCTGCTTTTGACGAAAAGGCAAACGATTACCTTGATAAAATCGTTGCTGACTTCAATGAAGAAGATGCTGCGCGCATTAAGACCATTGAACGCACCACCAACCACGATGTGAAGGCGGTTGAGTATTTCCTGAAAGAGAAAGTGGAAAGCGTTCCTGCCCTGCACGCCGTGTCTGAATTCATTCACTTTGCCTGTACCTCTGAAGACATCAATAACTTGTCTCACGCGCTGATGCTCTCCACCGCGCGCAAAGAAGTCGTGCTGCCATACTGGCGTAAAATCATCGACGCGGTGAAAGCGCTGTCTGTGGAATATCGCGACATTCCGCTGCTTTCCCGTACCCACGGCCAGCCAGCTACCCCATCTACCATGGGTAAAGAGATGGCGAACGTGGCATACCGTATGGAGCGTCAGTATCGTCAGCTGGAGCAGGTTGAGATCCTCGGCAAAATCAACGGTGCCGTTGGTAACTATAACGCCCACATCGCCGCCTATCCGGAAGTGGACTGGCACCAGTTCAGCGGAGAGTTCGTGACCTCTCTGGGCATCCAGTGGAACCCATACACCACCCAGATTGAGCCGCATGACTACATCGCGGAACTGTTTGACTGCATCGCCCGCTTCAACACCATCCTGATCGACTTCGATCGTGACGTGTGGGGCTATATCGCGCTGAACCACTTCAAACAGAAAACCATCGCCGGTGAAATCGGTTCGTCCACCATGCCGCACAAAGTGAACCCGATTGACTTCGAAAACTCCGAAGGCAACCTGGGCCTGGCGAACGCCATGCTGCAGCATATGGCGAGCAAACTGCCGGTTTCCCGCTGGCAGCGTGACCTGACTGACTCCACCGTACTGCGTAACCTCGGCGTAGGCATTGGCTACGCGCTGATCGCCTATCAGTCCACCCTGAAAGGCGTGAGCAAACTGGAAGTGAACCGCGATCGTCTGCTGGACGAACTGGATCACAACTGGGAAGTGCTGGCGGAGCCAATCCAGACCGTGATGCGCCGTTACGGCATTGAAAAACCGTATGAGAAGTTGAAAGAGCTGACCCGTGGCAAACGCGTGGACGCTGAAGGCATGAAGCAGTTTATCGACGGTCTGGAACTGCCGGAGGACGAGAAAACGCGTCTCAAGGCGATGACCCCGGCGAACTATATTGGTCGCGCCGTCACGATGGTTGACGAGCTGAAGTAACCCCTTCTCCCCCTTTTCGCCCGAAAAGGGGGATGCTTTTCCCCGGTTTAGTCAATGTTTATCACCACAACAACATAATCAGCGTTAAACTATTCATACCAATTATTTAGGGAGAAGAGATGATGCGCGTACTGGTTGTTGAGGATAACGCATTGCTACGTCATCACCTGAAAGTTCAGCTTCAGGAGATGGGACATCAGGTGGACGATGCTGAAGATGCAAAAGAAGCCGATTATTATCTCAATGAACACCTGCCGGATATCGCCATTGTCGATTTAGGCTTGCCGGATGAAGACGGTCTCTCGCTGATCCGTCGCTGGCGCAGCCATGACGTCTCTCTGCCGGTGCTGGTCCTGACCGCCCGTGAAGGCTGGCAGGATAAAGTGGAAGTGCTCAGCGCGGGTGCGGACGACTACGTGACGAAGCCGTTTCATATCGAAGAAGTCGCTGCGCGCATGCAGGCGCTGTTACGTCGCAACAGCGGTCATGCCTCACAGGTTATCTCCCTTCCGCCATTCCAGGTTGATCTTTCCCGCCGCGAATTTTCTATTAATAATGAAGTGGTCAAGCTGACGGCGTTCGAGTACACCATCATGGAGACGCTTATCCGCAATAATGGCAAAGTGGTGAGCAAGGATTCCTTAATGCTCCAGCTTTACCCGGATGCCGAGCTACGGGAGAGCCACACCATTGACGTGCTGATGGGACGTTTGCGCAAAAAAATTCAGGCGCAATACCCGCAGGACGTGATCACCACGGTTCGTGGTCAGGGTTACCTGTTCGAATTACGCTAATGAAAGGGATTTCACGTCACTTTCTGCCCCTTTCGCTGCGGGTTCGCTTTCTGCTGGCAACCGCTGCCGTGGTGCTTGTGCTTTCTCTTTCCTATGGATTAGTGGCGCTGGTCGGGTATAGCGTGAGCTTCGATAAAACAACCTTCCGTCTGTTACGCGGCGAAAGTAACCTGTTTTATACACTGGCGAAGTGGGAAGATAACCACATTACCGTGGATATGCCTGAGCACCTCAATCAGCAAAGCCCAACGCTGGCGTTAATTTATGATGAAAAAGGCAAACTGCTGTGGGCTCAGCGCGACGTCCCCTGGTTGAAAAAACGCATTCGCCCGGAATGGCTCAGGACGAATGGTTTTCATGAGATTGAGGCCGATCTCAATTCAACCAGCGCATTGCTGCATGACGATCGCGCCCTTCAGCTAAAGCTGAATGAGATACGCGAGGATGACGACGACACGGAGATGACCCACTCCGTCGCCATTAATCTCTATCCCGCTACCATGAACATGCCGCAACTGACCATCGTGGTGATCGACACCATTCCGGTTGAGCTTAAACGTTCTTACATGGTCTGGAGCTGGTTCGTGTATGTTCTGGCCGCCAATCTTCTGCTGGTTATCCCTCTGCTGTGGGTCGCAGCATGGTGGAGTTTGCGTCCGATAGAATCACTGGCCAAAGAGGTTCGCGAGCTGGAAGAACATCATCGTGAAAAGCTCAACCCGGACACCACGCGCGAACTCACCAGCCTGGTGCGTAATCTTAACCGCCTGCTGAAAAGCGAGCGCGAACGCTATGATAAATACCGCACCACGCTCACCGACCTGACGCACAGCCTTAAGACGCCGCTGGCGGTCATGCAGAGCACGCTGCGTTCCATGCGTAGCTCAACGCTCAGCGTTGATGATGCAGAGCCTGTGATGCTTGAGCAGATCAGTCGCATCTCGCAGCAAATTGGCTATTATCTCCATCGCGCCAGCATGCGTTCAGGAAGTGCGTTATTGAGCCGCGAGCTGCATCCGGTGGCGCCTTTACTGGACAACCTCACTTCCGCGCTGAACAAGGTGTATCAGCGTAAAGGGGTGAACATCAGCCTCGATATCTCGCCGGAAATCAGCTTCGTGGGCGAGAAAAATGATTTCATGGAAGTGATGGGTAACCTGCTCGATAACGCCTGTAAATACTGCCTGGAGTTTGTGGAAGTGTCCGCGCGCCAGACGGATAACGAGCTGCACATCATCGTTGAAGACGACGGGCCCGGCATTCCCCGCAATAAACGTGAAGTGGTGTTTGATCGTGGTCAACGCGCCGATACGCTGCGTCCGGGTCAGGGAGTGGGGTTAGCCGTCGCCCGGGAGATTGTCGATCAGTACGATGGCAAAATTGAAACGGGTGAAAGCCTGCTGGGCGGTGCGCGAATGGAGGCTATTTTTGGCCGCCAGCATCCCACATCGAACGATACTTGACCCGTTATGTGAAAAATGCGCGGATCTCGCACTCAGGCTCCTGAGCTTCCGTTATAATCCGACTCAATAAGAGCCTGCGGAATAAAAAAATATGGAATATCACTTAGCACTTAACTGGCCCGAGTTTATCGAGCGCTACTGGCAAAAACGCCCGGTGGTTCTCAAACGCGGGTTCAGCAATTTTGTCGACCCTATCTCCCCTGACGAGCTGGCCGGCCTGGCCATGGAAAATGAAGTCGACAGCCGCCTGGTGAGCCACCAGGACGGAAAATGGCAGGTCAGCCACGGTCCTTTCGAAAGCTACGATCACCTGGGCGAAAATAACTGGTCTTTACTGGTGCAGGCGGTCAACAACTGGCATGAGCCTACCGCCGCCTTAATGCGCCCGTTCCGCGCCCTGCCCGACTGGCGAATGGACGATCTGATGATCTCCTTCTCCGTTCCCGGTGGCGGCGTTGGCCCGCATCTGGATCAGTACGACGTGTTTATCATTCAGGGTACCGGCCGCCGTCGCTGGCGCGTGGGTGACAAAGTGCCGATGAAACAGCACTGCCCGCATCCGGACCTGCTTCAGGTTGACCCGTTTGAAGGGATCATCGACGAAGAGCTGGAGCCGGGTGATATTCTCTACATTCCGCCGGGATTCCCGCACGAAGGTTACTCCCTGGAAAACTCGCTCAACTACTCCGTGGGGTTCCGCGCGCCAAGCGGTCGCGAAATGATCAGCGGCTTCGCTGACTATGTTCTGCAGCGCGAGCTGGGCAGCTATCGCTACAGCGACCCGGACGTGCCATCGCGTGAACACCCTGCTGACATCCTGCCGGAAGAGCTTGATAAGCTGCGCGGCATGATGCTGGATTTGATCAACGAGCCGGAACATTTCAAACAGTGGTTTGGTGAGTTTGTCAGCCAGTCACGCCACGAGCTGGACGTTGCGCCGCCGGAGCCACCGTATCAGGCCGATGAGATTTATGATGCCCTGCAACAGGGTGACAAGCTGGTTCGCCTCGGTGGATTACGCGTGCTGCGCATTGGTGAAGATGTCTTCGTGAACGGCGAAAAGCTGGACTCTCCGCACCGTCCGGCGCTGGACGCCATCGCCAGCCATCAGGTGTTGCACGCCGAAACGTTTGGCGACGCGCTGGAAGACCCGTCATTCCTTGCGATGCTGGCCGCGCTGGTGAACAGCGGGTATTGGTTCTTTGAGGACTAAGTCGCTGTAATGCCCGGTGGCGCTTCGCTTACCGGGCCTACGATCCGAATGTAGGCCGGGTAAGGCGTAGCCGCCACCCGGCTTTTTACTTCCGCTCACCTGCCGCAAAATCCTCGATCTCTCCGGCCCAATCCTCTGGATATAACCCTTCCCGTACGTCCCGATGAAACGTTGAATACGGCCAGTCGCGAACCTTACTGACGTAGCCATGCTTCAGCGGATTGATATAGACGTAATCCACATGCCGCCGGTAATCCTGTTCATTGCGAATGGTGTGCTCCCAGAAACGCGGCTGCCATATGTGGCGCATGTCGATGTTGCGGCTAAACGTTTTTTTAATATCCCGCCAGCGGGCCGAAAAGTCGCTGTCGCCTTCCGGTAAAGTCCAAATACAGTGCATATGTTCGGGAAGGATAACCCAGGCGTTTATGGTAAAGGGCTTCGCGCGTTTAACCATAGAGGTGGCAGCACGCAGGCTATCAATGTGACGGGTAAGCAAATCGCTTTGGCGGTTTTGAAGGTTAACGGTGAAGAACCAGGTACCGCCAGGGACGTAATGACGACGGTAGTTTGACATTGGCGTTCCTTGCCTTTCTGCCCGGTGGCGCTTCGCTTACCGGGCCTACAATCCGAACGTAGGCCCGGTAAGGCGCAGCCGCCACCGGGCGATTTTTCACCGCTTCGCGGTTAACTCAGCTATCCGCACAATCACCTTCACCGCTTTTTCCATCCCTTCCAGCGTCACAAACTCATGCTTGCCGTGGTAGTTATACCCGCCGGTAAACAGGTTCGGGCAAGGTAATCCCATAAACGACAATTGCGAGCCATCAGTACCACCGCGAATCGGCTTCAGCTGCGGTTCAATGTCACAGTCGCGCATGGCCTGCTGAGCGATGTCGAGGATATGAGGATGCTCCATCACCTTCTCACGCATATTGTAATAGCTGTCTTCTATGATCAGCTCAATATAGCAATCAGGGTGTAACCCTTTCCCCACCTTCTTGGCGATCTCCATCATCTTACGCTTGCGCGCCTCAAAGGCCTTGCGGTCGAAATCGCGTACGATGTAGTGCATCTGCGCGCTGTCCACGGTGCCTTTGATGCTGGTCAGGTGATAGAAACCTTCATACCCTTCCGTCATTTCAGGGCTCTCTTCCGCCGGAACCTCAGCATGAATACGCGACGCCAGCGACAGCGCATTCACCATCACACCTTTCGCGGAGCCTGGGTGAACGTTGTTCCCCACAATCTTGATCGTCACCGACGCGGCGTTGAAGTTCTCATACTCGAGTTCACCGACGCCGCCGCCGTCAACGGTATAGGCCCACTTCGCATTGAAGGCCTCGACGTCGAAATGTTTTGCGCCCTTGCCCACCTCTTCATCCGGCGTAAAGGCCACGCGGATATCACCGTGCGGGATATTTTTGCCTTTCAGCACCGCCAGCGCCGTCATGATCTCCGCAATGCCCGCCTTGTCATCCGCCCCTAGCAGCGTTTTGCCGTCAGTGGTGATCAGCGTCTGGCCCAGCAGCTGATGCAAAACCGGGAACATCACCGGCGAGAGCACTTCATCGCCAATACCCAGCGCGATATCGCCGCCGCGGTAGTTTTCAACAATCTGCGGGTTCACATGTTTACCGCTAAAATCCGGAGAGGTGTCGACATGCGAGATAAAGCCAATCGCCGGGATATCCCCGTCGACATTGGCAGGCAGCGTTCCCATCACAGTGCCTTTCTCGCTTAACGTGACGTTGACCAGCCCCATGGCGTCAAGCTGCTCTTTAAGCAGGTTTAATAACTTCCACTGGCCTTCGGTGCTCGGCACCTGGCGAACACCCGGTTTAGATTGGGTATCCAGCGAAACGTACTGTAAAAAACGCTCAAGTAATTTATCCATGCAGTCACCCTCACTTTTTGTGACAACATTATCAATAAGCATCAAAACGCAAATATTGCGTCAGGTCACTTTTATCCCGCAAACGAGAACTTTTTTCGTTTATGTCATGCAGCGTTTATAAATGTAGCTTATGAATCAGTGACAAGGATTGGCGATTGCAGGGGATTGCCGTAGAATGTCCGCCCTCATTACGAGTCACCAAGGTGGTTACACACAAACCCCGCTTCGGTCTGCTGCCTGAGGCGTCTATATGGGACAGCGCAAAAATTGAATACACAATCCCGTTCACGTTCACCGCTGGTGCAACTGGAACGAATTCGTAAAAACTTTGATGGTAAAGACGTTATTTCCGACCTCACGCTCACCATCAACGACGGTGAGTTTCTGACGCTGCTTGGCCCCTCTGGCTGCGGCAAAACCACCGTACTGCGCCTTATCGCCGGGCTTGAAAGCGTTGATAACGGCCATATCCATCTTGAGAACCAGGATATTACCCAGGTTCCCGCAGAAGACAGACACGTCAATACCGTCTTTCAGAGCTACGCCCTGTTCCCGCACATGACCGTGTTTGAGAACGTCGCGTTTGGTCTGCGGATGCAAAAAACACCTGCCGCCGAGATCCCACCGCGCGTCACCGAAGCCCTGCGGATGGTGCAACTGGAAGAGTTCGCCCAGCGTAAACCCCATCAGCTTTCCGGCGGCCAGCAGCAGCGCGTGGCCATCGCCCGCGCCGTGGTCAACAAGCCGCGTCTGCTCCTGCTGGATGAATCCCTCTCCGCGCTGGATTACAAGCTGCGCAAGCAGATGCAGAACGAATTGAAAGCCTTACAGCGTAAGCTGGGTATTACCTTTGTTTTTGTGACCCACGACCAGGAAGAAGCCCTGACCATGTCCGACCGCATCGTGGTGATGCGTGACGGAAAAATCGAGCAGGACGGCACGCCGCGCGAAATCTACGAAGAGCCGAAGAATCTGTTTGTCGCCAGCTTCATCGGTGAGATCAATATCTTCGACGCCACGGTGATTGAACGCCTGGACGACCAGCGCGTGCGCGCCAGCGTTGAAGGCCGTGAGTGCACTATCGCGGTGAATTTCCCCGTTGAAAAGGGACAAAAGCTTAACGTCCTGCTGCGCCCGGAAGATCTGCGCGTCGAGGAAATTCATGGCAATACCGAGGCCGAAGGGTTAATCGGCTATATCCGCGAGCGCAACTACAAAGGGATGACGCTGGAGTCCGTTGTTGAGCTGGAAAACGGCAAGATGGTGATGGTCAGCGAGTTCTTTAACGAGGATGACCCTGACTTCGACCACTCTCTCGACCAGAAAATGGTTATCAACTGGGTAGAAAGCTGGGAGGTTGTGCTGGCTGATGAAGAACACAAGTAAATTCCAGAATGTGGTGATCGCCACGATCGTCGGTTGGCTTGTGCTGTTTGTCTTTTTACCCAACCTGATGATCGTTGCGACCAGCTTCCTGACCCGCGACGACGCTAACTTCGTTTCGCTGGTCTTTACGCTGGACAACTACGCGCGCCTGCTCGATCCGCTCTATTTTGACGTGCTGCTGCACTCGCTCAATATGGCGCTGATTGCCACCCTCGCCTGTCTGGTGCTGGGTTATCCTTTCGCATGGTTCCTCGCGGGCCTGCCGCAAAAGGTACGCCCCCTGCTGCTGTTTTTACTGATTGTTCCCTTCTGGACCAACTCGTTAATCCGCATCTACGGGCTGAAAATCTTCCTGAGCACGAAAGGCTATCTCAACGAGTTTCTGCTGTGGCTGGGGGTGATTGATACGCCAATCCGTATTATGTTCACGCCGAGCGCGGTGATTGTCGGCCTGGTTTATATCCTGCTGCCGTTTATGGTGATGCCGCTCTACTCCAGCATCGAGAAGCTGGATAAACCGCTGCTGGAAGCGGCAAGAGATCTGGGTGCCAGTAAGCTGCAGACCTTTATCCGCATCATTATTCCGCTGACGATGCCCGGTATTATTGCAGGCTGTCTGCTGGTGATGCTCCCGGCGATGGGCTTGTTCTATGTGTCGGATCTGATGGGCGGTGCGAAAAACCTGCTGATCGGTAACGTGATCAAGAGTCAATTCCTCAACATCCGCGACTGGCCGTTCGGCTCGGCCACCAGCATTACGCTGACGGTGGTGATGGGCCTGATGCTGCTGGTCTACTGGCGCGCCTCGCGCCTGCTGAATAAAAAGGTGGAGCTCGAATGATCGGTCGACTGCTTCGCGGCGGTTTCATGACCGCCATTTATGCCTGGCTCTATATCCCGATCGTAATTTTGATCGTGAACTCATTCAATAGCTCGCGGTTCGGGATTAACTGGCAGGGCTTTACCACCAACTGGTACAGCCTGCTGATGAACAACGACAGCCTGCTGCAGGCCGCTCAGCACTCGCTGACGATGGCGATCGTCTCCGCCACCTTCGCGACGCTGATTGGCTCCCTCACCGCCGTCGCGCTCTACCGCTACCGCTTTCGCGGCAAACCGTTCGTCAGCGGCATGCTGTTTGTAGTGATGATGTCGCCGGATATCGTCATGGCCATTTCGCTGCTGGTGCTGTTTATGCTGCTGGGTGTACAGCTTGGCTTCTGGTCGCTGCTGTTCTCGCATATCACCTTCTGCCTGCCGTTTGTGGTGGTGACCGTCTTTGCGCGTCTTAAAGGGTTCGACGTGCGTATGCTGGAGGCGGCGAAAGATCTGGGCGCCAGCGAGATGACCATCCTGCGTAAAATCATCCTGCCGCTGGCAATGCCTGCCGTGGCGGCCGGATGGCTGCTCAGCTTTACTCTGTCGATGGATGACGTGGTGGTCTCCTCCTTCGTGACCGGGCCGAGCTATGAAATTCTGCCGTTGAAGATCTATTCAATGGTGAAAGTCGGCGTCTCACCTGAGGTGAACGCGCTGGCGACCATTCTGCTGGTGTTGTCGCTGGTTCTGGTGATTGCCAGCCAGGTTATTGCTCGTGATAAAACAAAATCTCAGGGGACAATGAAATGAAAAAAATGCTCGCCGCTGCGGCGCTGGTGCTTGGTATGGGTGCCGCGCACGCTGATGACAGCAAAACGCTCTACTTCTACAACTGGACCGAATACGTGCCGCCAGGTCTACTGGAACAGTTCACCAAAGAGACGGGCATCAAGGTTATCTACTCGACCTATGAGTCGAATGAAACCATGTACGCCAAGCTGAAAACCTACAAAGACGGTGCGTACGATCTGGTCGTGCCTTCCACCTACTTTGTCGACAAAATGCGCAAAGAGGGCATGATCCAGAAGATCGATAAAACGAAGCTAACCCATTTTTCAAACCTCGATCCGGAGATGCTTAACAAACCGTTCGATCCCAATAACGACTACTCCATTCCTTACATCTGGGGTGCGACAGCGATTGGCGTGAACAGCGATGCCATCGATCCGAAAACGGTTACAGGCTGGGCCGATCTGTGGAAACCGGAATACAAAGGTAGCCTGCTGTTAACCGACGATGCGCGCGAGGTGTTCCAGATAGCGCTGCGTAAACTCGGCTATTCCGGTAACACCACCGATCCGAAAGAGATCGAAGCGGCCTACAACGAGCTGAAAAAGCTGATGCCTAACGTGGCGGCATTCAACTCTGATAACCCGGCAAACCCGTATATGGAAGGCGAAGTGAATCTGGGGATGGTGTGGAACGGCTCCGCGTATGTTGCCCGCCAGGCCGGTACGCCGCTGGAGGTCGTCTGGCCGAAAGAAGGCGGGATCTTCTGGATGGATAGCCTGTCGATTCCGGCCAACGCGAAAAACGTGGACGGCGCGCTGAAGCTGATTAACTTCCTGCTGCGCCCCGACGTGGCGAAACAGGTGGCTGAAACCATCGGCTACCCGACGCCAAATCTGGCTGCACGCAAGCTGTTAAGCCCTGAAGTCGCGAATGATAAATCGCTGTACCCTGATGCTGATACCGTTAGCAAAGGCGAATGGCAGAACGACGTGGGTGACGCGAGCCGTCTTTATGAAGAGTATTATCAGAAGTTAAAAGCAGGTCGTTGAGATATGACGGGCGACGCGATGTCGCCCGCCACAACTACAGCCCCTTCAGGAGTTTATCCACAAAAGCGGGCACCACTTCACTTGCCAGGCCATAGTGTTTTTCTTCAAACTCACTGCCCACCTGACTCGGCTCCAGATTAAGCTCTACCGTATGCGCGCCCTGGAGTTTAGCCTCGTGAACAAATCCCGCCGCCGGATAGACGTGCCCGGACGTGCCGATGGCAATGAACACGTCCGCCATCGCCAGCGCGCTGTAGATCTCATCCATGCCCAGCGGCATTTCGCCGAACCACACCACGTGCGGGCGTAAACGCGCAGGAAACTGACAGCAATGGCATTTGTCTTCCGGCAGCACATCCTCTTTCCAGTCCAGCACCTGACCGCTCCAGGCGCAGCGAACCTTGAGCAACTCGCCATGCATGTGGATGATGTTCTTGTTACCCGCCCGCTCGTGCAGGTTATCGATATTCTGCGTCACCAGCAGAAAACGATCCCCCAGCGCCTCTTCCAGCTTAGCCAGCGCCAGATGCGCCGCATTCGGCGCAATCTCAGGCTGCTGAAGCTGACGACGGCGGGCGTTATAAAACGCCTGCACCAGGTCCGGATCGCGGGCGAAACCTTCCGGCGTCGCCACGTCCTCGACACGGTGCTCTTCCCACAGCCCGTCCGCCGCGCGGAAGGTTCGAATTCCTGACTCGGCGGAGATCCCCGCGCCGGTCAGCACCACCACTCTGGGTTTATCCATCGCTTCTGGCATCATTCTGTCTCTGAAAAAGATCCGCTGGCGCAAGCGCTCACGCAAGCGGCGTTTGTTTTTGCGAAAACGGCTGAGTCGACCCTGGCGACGCGACAGCATAGAAACCTCGTAGACTAATCGGTGAGATGAAGGAATGCGGCTCCGCGCATGCCTCCCGCATCCCCGTGTCGCGCGCGTTCAATACGCGGCACGCGGGCGACCGGCAATAAATGTCGGGGCAAACGCCCGGACAGCTGTTCCGTAATCGCAGTAAAGTTTGATAGCCCTCCCCCAATCACCAGCAGATCCGGGTCGACGATGGTGAGAATATTTCCCAGACACACCGCCAGCAGATCAAGATAGCGCTCGACGTGCTCACGCGCCTGCGCATCCCCCTGCTCCCACAGGGTGATGATTTGGGGGGCTTCAAGTTTCTGATGATAGAAGTGTTCGTAAAGCCATGCAAACCCGCGACCGGAGAGGGTGTTCTCAATACAGCCATGCTGGCCACAGCCGCAGCGGGTGAGCGGAAAATCACGCCCAACGACCTCCAGCGCGTCCACCGGCAGACGAATGTGACCGAACTCGCCGGTGATGTAGCTGCGCCCGGTAATCGGTTTGCCATTAATAACAATCCCACCTCCAACGCCCGTACCGAGGATCAGCCCCATCACCAGTGGGTACTGGCGAAACTCATCGTCCCAGGCTTCGGAGAGGGCAAAACAGTTGGCATCGTTATCTAAACGCACATCGCGTTCAAGGAGGGCAGAGAGATCGGCGCGCAGCGGTTTGCCGCTGGCGGCAGGCACGTTGGCGGCATACAGCGTACCATCGTCGGTTTCCGGCATGCCCGGAATGCCGATGCCGACGCTGCCTTTCACGCCAAAGCGTTCATCAGCTTGCGCTACCAGTGCGGCAATGGCGGTTAAAAATTCGTCGTAGCTTTCGCGCGGCGTGGGAACGCGGGTTTCCCACTGCAGTTTGAGGTCTTTATCAAACACGCCGAGCGCAATCTTGGTGCCGCCAATATCAAATCCGTAATACATGATGCATTCCTCTGCTTGATCCAACGGCCTAAAGACCGCTAAACCATGACGAAATTACTGGCCACTTAGTACCCTCGCCGGATCAATTCGGCTTGCGCGACGCGCCGGATACCAGCTTGCCAGCAGACTCAGTAAAAGTGCTGTAACCAGCACATAAAAAACATCCAGCCAGTGCAGTTCAGACGGCAGGAAGTCAATAAAATAGATATCACCCGACAGGAACTGGTGGCCAATCAGCTTTTCAATGCCGTTGATAATCGGCGTCAGCTGCAGGGAAACCACCACGCCAATCACCACGCCGCACAGGCTGCCGAACAGGCCCGCCAGTAAACCGTACCAGACGAAGATGGCGCGAATAAGGCCGTCTTTCGCCCCGAGGGTACGAAGCACGGCGATGTCTCCGCTCTTATCCTTGACCGCCATCACCAGCGTCGAGACGATATTAAAGCACGCTACACCAATCACCAGCACCATCGCCAGATACATAATGGCGCGGATCATCTGGATATCACGGTACATATACCCGTAAGTGCCGATCCAGCTTTTGATGTAGACATAGTTATTGGTCACGCTGCCCGCATCACGCACAAGTTTGTTGGCGTTAAAGACGTCGTTCACCTTAATGGCAATGCCCGTCACGCTGTCGCCCATGTCGAGATACTGGCGCGCGTCTTCCAGCGGCACCATAGCGAAGCTGTGATCGAGCTGCCCGCTCAGCTGAAGAATGCCGGCAACGTGCAGGCGCACGCGTTTAGGCTGCTGCAGTTTGTGGTCGGCGCTGGCGTTCGGGATCATGATCGATACCCAGTCGCCCTGCTTCACCTTCAGCGCATCGGCAACGCCTTTGCCCATGATGATCTGCTGCTCGCCAGCCTTAAAGTTGGCCCACGCGCCGTTCTGCACAAATTGCGGCAGCGCGCTGAGACGCTCCTCCTGGGCGGGGTTGACACCTTTCACCTGAATGGCGCGCAGGTTTACCCCGCTCTCCACCAGCCCGGTAAAGTTGATGTAGGGCGCGGCCGCGGCAATGCCCGGCACGTTTTCGACTTTTGTGAGCGCGTCGCTCCAGTTCGTCCACGGCTGGTTAACCGGCTCGATCTCCCCGTGCGGCACCACCGCAAGAATGCGGTTGTTTAGCTCGCGCTCAAAGCCGTTCATGGCACTTAAGCCCACGATCAATACCGCCACACCGAGCGCGATACCCACGGTGGAGATCACGGAGATGAGCGACACCATGCCGCCGCGACGGCGACCACGACTAAAACGTAAACCGATGAGTAGCGATAACGGTGACGCCATTACTCTGCTCCCATCAGGGTCAGTTCCGCGTTCAGATGGCCGTCGCGCATCTCAAGCTGGCGACCCATGCGTTTTGCCAGCTGCAGATCGTGGGTCACCACCAGAAACGCGGTGCCCTGCGAGGCGTTCAGCTCGCCCAGAAGCTGGAAAATACTGTCCGCATTGCGCGCATCCAGGTTACCGGTAGGTTCATCCGCCAGCACCAGACGCGGATTGTTCACCAGCGCACGGGCAATCGCCACGCGCTGGCGCTCGCCACCGGAAAGCTCTGAGGGACGGTGGTTCCCGCGATGGCCCAGCCCTACCGCTTTCAGCATGTCGCTGGCGCGGGCGTTAATTTCTGCCGGTTTCTTTTTGCCAATCAGCAGCGGCATCGCCACGTTTTCCAGCGCCGTGAAGTCCGGCAGAAGGTGGTGGAACTGGTAGATAAAGCCCAGCTCGCGGTTACGCAGCTCGGCCTTCGCCGCGGAGGACATCTTGCTCATCGGCTGGCCGGAGAAGATCACGTCACCTTCAGTTGGCGTATCCAGCCCGCCCAGCAGATGCAGCAGCGTACTTTTGCCTGAGCCGGAGCTGCCGACAATCGCCATCATCTCGCCTTCACCCACGCTAAAGCTCACATTGTGCAGCACGTCGGTCTGCACAGTGCCTTCCTGATAGCGTTTGGACAGGTTGTCGCATTGCAACAGGATCTTATTCATAACGTAAAGCCTCAGCGGGTTGAGTGGCGGCAGCGCGCCAGGAAGGATAAAGCGTAGAAAGCAGCGCAATGGCCATCGCGGCCAGCGCAATACCGACCACCTGCAGCGGCTCGATAGCCACCGGCAGCGCCGCACCATCAAGCAGCGCGCCGATGATCGGCATCAAGTTATTCAGCTGGCTGGCAAGCAGCGCGCCCAGCACGGCACCGAGCAGCGCACCGATGATGCCTGCGCTTGCCCCCTGAACCATAAAGACCGCCATAATCTGGCGCGGCGTGAGCCCCTGGGTTTGCAGAATGGCGACTTCGCCCTGCTTCTCCATCACCATCAGGCCCAGCGAGGTGATGATATTAAATGCCGCCACGGCGACGATCAGGCTCAGCAGCAGCCCCATCATGTTTTTTTCCATGCGAACGGCCTGGAACAGTTCGCCTTTACGGTCACGCCAATCCTGCCATTTGGTACCTTCCGGCAGCGTTTGCTCGCTGAGGGTATCGACCTTGAGCGGCTGATCGAGCCACAGGCGCCAGCCGGTAATGTTTCCCGCCGGGTAGCGCATCAGGCGCGACGCATCCTGGATGTTCACCAGCATTTGATAGCCGTCGACTTCGCTGTTGGCGGCAAAGGTACCTATCACGTTGAACAGGCGCTGGCTCGGCAGGCGCCCCATCGGTGTAAACTGGCTTGCAGACGGCACCATCACGCGCAGCTGGTCACCACGGTTGACGCCGAGCTGTCCGGCAAGCTGTTCGCCGAGGATGACATTGTATTTACCGGGCTGCAGATCGGATTGCTTCACGTTAACCAGATACGGCGTCAACGGATCGTTTTGGGCAGGATCAATCCCCAGCATGACGCCGACCGCCACGCTGCGGGCGCTTTGCAACACGACATCGCCGGTGGTTAATGGCGCAACGCGCGTGACACCCTGTAACTTCGCTGCGCTTTCCGGCAGCTGTTGCGGGTTCACGGAACCGTTGGTTGAGGAGAGAACGGCCTGCGGCATCAGCCCCAGGATATTGTTTTGCAGCTCACGCTCAAAGCCATTCATGACGGAAAGCACCGTCACCAGTGCCATCACGCCAAGCGTAATGCCAATAGTCGAAAGCCAGGAGACAAAACGACCGAAGCGGTCCGCGGCGCGCCCACGCATGTAACGTAAGCCTATGAAGAGTGCGACAGGTTGATACATGAAATCCGTCTGTTTGCTGATAGCAGACCCACGAGTATATAAGCGAATCCGTTAAGCGTAAATGACTGAAACCGTAAGCTTTGGTAATCATTTTTCCGAAAAACTCAGATAAATCAGGGTGGTACTTTCGGTTTCTTCTCTGCACACCCTCCACCTTTTCCGAAAAACGTCCCGATACAGACAGTTACCCGTTACATCTCGCTGTCGTTTTAGAACAATTGCCCGTTCGTTTATGGCAAAACAGGTATTGGTTACCGATGAAACAAAAAGCATTATGGATTAATCAGATAAAGGGGTTGTGCATCTGCCTGGTGGTGATTTACCACTCGGTCATCACCTTTTATCCTCATCTCAGCGGGCTGCAGCATCCGCTGTCAGGGCTTCTCGCCAAATGCTGGGTCTATTTTAACCTGTATCTCGCACCGTTCCGCATGCCGGTGTTCTTCTTTATCTCCGGCTTTCTAATCCGCCGATACATTGATGAAGTGGACTGGCGCACCAGCCTCGACAAGCGCATCTGGAGCATCGTCTGGGTGCTGGCGCTATGGGGAATACTTCAGTGGCAGGCGCTAACCCACCTCAATGCCTGGCTCGCACCGGAACGTGAACTGGCAACGTCCTCGAATGCGGCCTACGCCGACTCTGTCTCGGGCTTTATTCTGGGTATGCTCACTGCCAGCACCAGCCTGTGGTATCTGTATGCCCTGGTGGTCTATTTCACCCTGTGTAAACTGCTGAGCCGCTGGAAGCTGCCGGTTCTGGGCCTGCTGGCGCTGGCGAGCATTGCCATTAACTTCCTGCCGCTGCCGTGGTGGGGAATGAACAGCGTCGTGCGTAATATGATCTACTACAGCCTGGGCGCGTGGTACGGTGCCCAGCTTATGGCCTGGATGAAGGGGCTGGAAATAGGTCGCGTCTGGCTGGCGCTGGTCGCGTTCGGAGCGGTCTCCGTAGTCCTGTGGTTTGCAAATGTCCCTCTCCCGCTCTCACTGCTGTCGATTGTGCTGATCATGAAGCTTTTCTACAGCGTTGAGCAACGTTATGCCGTCCATCCCGGCAACCTGCTGAATGTGGTGGGTTCGAATACCATTGCGATTTACACTACGCATCGCATCTTGATAGAGGCATTCAGCCTGTTCCTGATTGGTGAAATGAATGCCGCGTACTGGCCGGTGTGGGCCGAGTTAACGCTGATTCTGGTCTATCCGTTCGCCAGCCTGCTGGTCTGCACCCTTGTAGGGCTTGGCATACGCAAGATTTCCACCTCTCTCTTTGGCGATCTCTTTTTCTCCCCACCCGCTACGCTCTCCCCATCAACCGCCACCCGTTGATGCCCTCTTCGCCCCCTTTTCGGGGGCGAATTGCCGCCCATACGCTTACGATTTGCTAATGCAAAACGATCGAGGATAATAAAGACATTGCGTATCAGTGATATGCCCCAATACTGTTGGTATATCCATAAGAGACTCTGACATAGCCATGCCTGAACACTATCGCTTTACCTTGCCTGTTAAAGCAGGCGACCAACGCCAGCTGGGCGAACTCACGGGCGCGGCGTGCGCCACGCTGGTGGCAGAAATCGCTGAGCGCCATCCCGGCCCGGTGGTGCTGGTTGCCCCGGATATGCAAAATGCCCTGCGCCTGCATGACGAAATCAGTCAATTTACCGATAGCCTGGTGTCCAGCCTGGCCGACTGGGAAACGCTGCCGTATGACAGCTTCTCCCCGCATCAGGAGATCATCTCTTCACGCCTGTCAACGCTGTATCAGCTTCCGACCATGCAGCGCGGCGTGTTAATTGTGCCGGTCAATACGCTGATGCAGCGCGTCTGCCCGCACAGCTATCTTCACGGCCACGCGCTGGTGATGAAAAAAGGCCAGCGCCTGTCACGTGACGCCCTGCGCGCGCAGCTTGACGGTGCCGGTTATCGCCATGTCGATCAGGTGATGGAGCACGGGGAATACGCCACCCGCGGCGCGCTGCTCGATCTTTACCCAATGGGCAGCGACCAGCCGTACCGCCTGGATTTCTTTGATGATGAAATCGACAGCCTGCGCGTGTTCGACGCCGATACGCAGCGCACGCTGGAAGAAGTGGAATCCATCAACCTGCTGCCCGCACATGAATTCCCGACGGACAAAACCGCTATCGAGCTGTTCCGCAGCCAGTGGCGCGACAGGTTCGACGTGAAGCGCGATGCCGAGCACATTTATCAGCAGGTCAGCAAAGGCACGCTGCCCGCCGGGATCGAATACTGGCAGCCCCTGTTCTTCAACGAGCCGCTACCCGCGCTGTTCAGCTATTTCCCGGCGAACACGCTGATTGTCAACACCGGGGATATCGAGGCCAGCGCCAGCCGCTTTGAAAGTGAAACCCGCGCTCGCTTCGAAAACCGTGGCGTGGATCCGATGCGTCCGCTGCTGCCGCCGGAAACGCTTTGGCTGCGCACCGACGAGCTCAACGCCGAACTGAAGCGCTGGCCGCGCATGCAGCTCAGAACCGACTCGCTCGCGGATAAAGCGGCCAATACCAACCTGGCGTTCCAAACGCTGCCGGACATCTCCGTTCAGGCGCAGCAAAAATCCCCGCTGGATAATCTGCGCAAGTTCCTGGAATCCTTTACCGGGCCGGTGGTGTTCTCCGTTGAGAGCGAAGGTCGTCGCGAAGCGTTAGGCGAACTGCTTGGCCGCATTAAGATCGCGCCAAAGCGTATTTTGCGGCTGGACGATGCCACCGGAACGGGCCGCTATCTGATGATCGGTGCCGCTGAGCATGGGTTTATCGACACGCTCAACAACCTGGCGCTAATTTGCGAAAGCGACCTTCTCGGCGAGCGCGTGGCGCGCCGCCGTCAGGATAGCCGTCGCACCATCAACCCGGACACGCTGATCCGTAACCTGGCCGAGCTGCATCCGGGCCAGCCGATCGTTCACCTCGAGCACGGCGTCGGACGCTACCAGGGGATGACGACCCTTGAAGCGGGCGGCATCAAAGGCGAATACCTGATGCTGACCTACGCCAACGACGCCAAACTCTATGTGCCGGTCTCGTCCCTGCACCTGATCAGCCGCTATGCAGGCGGTGCCGAAGATAATGCACCGCTGCACAAGCTGGGCGGCGACGCCTGGGCGCGCGCGCGCCAGAAGGCGGCGGAAAAAGTGCGCGACGTGGCGGCCGAGCTGCTGGACATCTACGCCCAGCGCGCGGCCAAAGAGGGTTATGCGTTTAAGCATGATAAAGAGCAGTATCAGCTGTTCTGCGACAGTTTCCCGTTTGAAACCACGCCGGATCAGGCACAGGCCATTAACGCGGTGCTGAGCGACATGTGCCAGCCGCTGGCGATGGACCGCTTAGTGTGCGGTGATGTGGGCTTCGGTAAAACTGAAGTCGCCATGCGCGCCGCTTTCCTGGCCGTGGAGAACAACAAGCAGGTGGCGGTGCTGGTTCCCACTACCCTGCTTGCCCAGCAGCACTTCGACAACTTCCGCGACCGCTTTGCCAACTGGCCGGTGCGCATCGAAATGCTTTCACGTTTTCGCAGCGCCAAAGAGCAGACGCAAATTCTGGAACAGGCAAGTGAAGGTAAAATCGATATCCTGATCGGCACCCACAAGCTGCTGCAAAGCGACGTGAAGTGGAAAGATCTGGGGTTGCTGATCGTCGACGAAGAGCACCGCTTCGGGGTGCGCCATAAGGAGCGCATCAAGGCGATGCGGGCCGACGTCGACATCCTGACCCTGACCGCAACGCCTATCCCGCGTACGCTGAATATGGCGATGAGCGGCATGCGCGATCTGTCGATTATCGCCACGCCACCGGCGCGCCGTCTGGCGGTAAAAACCTTTGTCCGCGAGTATGACAATCTGGTGGTGCGCGAAGCGATCCTGCGTGAAGTGCTGCGCGGCGGTCAGGTGTACTACCTCTACAACGACGTAGAGAACATTCAGAAAGCGGCAGACAGGCTGGCGGAGCTGGTGCCGGAAGCGCGTATCGCTATCGGTCACGGACAGATGCGCGAGCGCGAGCTGGAGCGGGTGATGAATGATTTCCACCACCAGCGCTTCAACGTGCTGGTGTGTACCACCATCATTGAAACCGGTATTGATATCCCGACCGCGAACACGATTATTATCGAACGCGCGGATCACTTTGGTCTGGCGCAGCTGCACCAGTTGCGCGGTCGCGTCGGGCGTTCGCACCATCAGGCCTACGCCTGGCTGCTGACGCCGCATCCGAAAGCGATGACCACCGACGCGCAAAAGCGTCTGGAAGCCATCGCCTCACTGGAAGACCTTGGCGCAGGCTTTGCGCTGGCGACACACGATCTCGAGATCCGCGGTGCCGGTGAACTGCTGGGTGAAGACCAGAGCGGCTCGATGGAGACCATCGGCTTCTCGCTCTATATGGAACTGCTGGAAAATGCCGTCGATGCGCTGAAGGCCGGACGCGAGCCGTCGCTGGAAGATTTGACCAGCCAGCAGACCGAGGTGGAATTGCGTATGCCTTCCCTGCTGCCGGATGATTTCATTCCTGATGTGAATACCCGTCTGTCATTCTACAAACGTATCGCCAGCGCGAAAAAAGAAAACGAGCTGGATGAGATTAAGGTGGAGCTGATCGACCGCTTCGGGCTGCTGCCGGATGCCGCGCGAAATCTGCTGGATATCGCGCGACTCCGTCAGCAGGCGCAAAAACTGGGCATTCGTAAGCTCGAAGGGAATGAAAAAGGCGGCGTGATTGAGTTCGCGGAAAAAAACCATGTCGATCCGATGTGGTTGATTGGTTTGCTGCAAAAACAGCCGCAGCACTTCCGCCTGGACGGCCCGACGCGTCTGCGTTTTACTCAGGAACTGACAGAACGCAAAACCCGCATGGACTGGGTGCGCAACTTTATGCGCCAGCTTGAAGAGAACGCTATCGCGTAATCTTCTCCCCCGTTAGCGCCTGGCTGACGGGGGAGAATTTACAAACTCTTTGCACTTCACCCGATCTTCCCGACACACCTCTTCGCCATAATTATCATTAACCCTTTATAAAACAATAACCTTATCATTTATAGGGATTATGATAATGACCGCTTCGCGTTTCACTCGCTGGATCACCCTGCTTGCGCTTGCCGCTACGGTAGCCGTTGCGCTGCCTGCACGCGCAAACACCTGGCCCCTTCCCCCCCCTGGCAGCAACGTTGTCGGGCAAAACCGTTTTCATGTTGTTGAAGATAACGGGGGTTCGCTGGAGGCCATTGCCAAAAAATATAACGTCGGCTTTCTGGCCTTGCTGCAGGCCAACCCCGGTGTCGATCCTTACGTGCCGCGCGCTGGCAGCGTGCTGACCATCCCGCTTCAGACCATTCTTCCTGATGCACCACGACAGGGGATCGTGATTAACCTTGCCGAGCTTCGACTTTACTATTATCCGCCGGGTAAAAAAGAAGTGACCGTTTATCCAATCGGTATCGGCCAGCTTGGCGGGGACACACTGACGCCAACCATGGTCACTACCGTGTCGGATAAACGTGCTAACCCAACCTGGACACCCACGGCAAATATTCGCGCACGCTATAAAGCTCAGGGTATCGATCTTCCCACCGTCGTGCCGGCGGGCCCGGACAACCCAATGGGTCATCACGCGATCCGCCTCGCGGCATATGGTGGGGTTTATCTGCTGCATGGAACGAATGCGGATTTCGGCATCGGTATGCGAGTCAGCTCCGGCTGTATTCGTCTGCGCGATGACGACATCAAGACGCTCTACAGCGTGATTACGCCGGGCACAAAAGTGAATATTATCAATACGCCGATTAAGGCCTCGGAAGAGCCCGGTGGCGTACGGTTGGTCGAAATTCACCAGCCATTATCAAAACACCTCGGTGACGATCCGCAGACGCTGCCCATTCCACTGAATGCCGCGATGGTGAGCTTTAAATCGAATACCAACACCGATAGCCTGGTGATGGAGCGCGCGATGGAAGCCCGGTCAGGAATGCCAATTGACGTCACCCGACATGGCGATGTCACTCCGCAGTCAATGTAAGTACAAAAAAAAACGCCCTGCAAATGCAGGGCGTTTTTTATAGCAGTGGCATAAATGAGGGTTTAGCCAGGCTTATTTATAGATAACAGCAGTACCGTGCAGGGTGTTAGGGCCGGTCACTGAGGTGATACGGAACGATTTCGCACCCATCTCATCCGCTTTCTGCGCCAGTTGATCTTCCAGAGAGCCCAGGTTTGTCCCCGCGTTTGCAGAGATGGTACCCACTTTTTGTTGGTCAGCAGGAGTAGATTGAACTTCTACAGCGGCGAAGCTTGCGAAAGAGAGTGAGCTAAGTACAGCAGCAGCGATCAGGGTTTTTACGTTTTTCATGATTTTTACCTTTAGGCAGATGAATTGGGCGTCGTAAGCTATTTACTTAACGATCGATAGGTAAATGATAGATGTGATCCAGCTCACACGTCAACATGTTTTTATAACGACCGTTAAATTAATTTTATTTTCGTTAATTTTCATACCCATATGATTAATTTATTTTTAAGCAAACTACGCTGGTCGCGGGATGGGTTTATTTTTATAATGGTCATTCAACAAACCAACTGAGGACCAACGGCAAATGACAACCGAAGTCACGAGTTGCGCAAAGAAAAGCCGTGGCCGACCAAAAGTGTTCGACAGGGATGCGGCGCTCGATAAGGCCATGACACTCTTCTGGCAGCATGGGTACGAAGCGACCTCGCTTTCCGATCTGGTCGAAGCGACCGGCGCCAAGGCACCCACGCTGTATGCGGAATTTACCAATAAAGAGGGGCTGTTCAGGGCAGTGCTGGACAGATACATCTCGCGCTTTGCGGCAAAACACGAAGCGCAGCTTTTTTGCGAAGAGAAAAGCGTTGAACAGGCGTTGCAGGACTATTTCTGCGCCGTCGCGACCTGCTTTACCAGCAAAGACACACCCGCGGGCTGCTTTATGATCAACACCTCCGCCACGCTTGCTGCTTCATCTAAAGAGATTGCCAATACGGTGAAATCACGCCATGCCATGCAGGAGGAGACGTTAAGTACGTTTCTGGCCCAGCGGCAGCAGCGCGGTGAAATCCCGGCGCATTGCCGCCCGCAGGAGCTGGCGCAATACCTGAGCTGTATTTTACAGGGTATGTCCATCAGCGCTCGTGAAGGGGCTACGCTTGAAAAACTGCAGAGTATTACGCAAACCACGCTGCGTCTGTGGCCTGAACTGCTTAAACTTTAAGGCAAAAAAAGCTCCTCAGCCTGAGCGCATGAGGAGCTAAGTTCAGAGAACATCTTTTTTACACTTTGTTGTTCAGTACCAGCTGACCATTGTTGTCCAGAGGGATCTGGGTGCCAGGGTCTTTATCCATGCGGATTTTGCCCTGCTGGTCGCCAATTTTGTAGGTTACGTCATAGCCCAGCATTTTTTCGGACTTGTCATAAACGGTTTTGCAGCGCTGCTGCGTAGTGGTGTACGTGTCGTTGTCCTGCATTGCGCCCTGCACCTGGTTACCGGCATAGCCGCCACCCAGCGCACCCACGACCGTCGCCACATCTTTGCCTCGTCCGCCACCAAACTGATGACCAATCACGCCACCGGCCACGGCACCGAGAACTGAACCGGCAATGCGGTTTTCATCCTGCACCGGACGACGGTGAGTCACGGAGACGTTGCGGCACTCCTGACGAGGGGTTTTCACGGTTTCTTTAATCGGGGTAGCGGAAACGACCTGCGCATACTGCGGGCCACGATCAAGTACGTTGAGACCGGCTACGGCAGCCACACCTAGCGCAGCAGCGACGCCAATCCCTATACCCGCCAACATTGATTTATTCACGGGACTTCCTCCTTTGTTGCTATTGGAAACTATTTTGCAGCAGGGGTCAGCCCTCGCCAATAAGACAAAGGATTAAAAAATGGGCGTCTGGGGGAGATATATCGTGTTTGAGAGAACTCTTAAGCACGCAAAGTGTGATGTACAGCATGAAATGCTAAAAAATCCCTCCGGATGGCCCGGAGGGAGAGAAATATCAGTGCAGCTTCAGTCGAGGGCGGATCACGCGGTTGATTCGGCCGACCAGCATCATCAGACCGGTTTTGAAGTAGCCGTGCAGCGCAATCTGATGCATACGGTAAAGGGAGATATACACGAAGCGTGCAATCCGCCCTTCTACCATCATCGAGCCGCGCATCAGGTTACCCATCAGGCTACCCACGGTAGAGAAGTTAGACAGTGACACCAGCGAACCGTGGTCTTTATAGACATACGATTTCATCGGCTTCCCTTTGTACTGCGCCAGGATGTTGTGCAGCACCAGACTCGCCATCTGGTGAGCGGCCTGAGCGCGCGGCGGCACGAACCCACCTTCAGGGCGCGCGCAGGATGCACAGTCACCAATAGCGAAGATTTCCGGGTCGCGCGTGGTTTGCAGCGTCGGCTCTGTCACCAGCTGGTTAATGCGGTTGGTTTCCAGCCCGCCGATCTCTTTCATGAAATCAGGCGCTTTGATGCCCGCCGCCCAGACCATCAGATCCGCTTTGATATACTCGCCGTCCTTAGTATGCAGGCCGCCTTCGTCAGCGCTGGTCACCATGGTCTGCGTCAGCACCCGCACGCCCAGTTTGGTGAGCTCATTGTGCGCCGCACCGGAAATACGTGGCGGCAGCGCAGGCAGAATGCGTTCACCGGCTTCAACCAGCGTCACGTTCAGCGCTTCGTTAGTCAGCCCTTTATAACCGTAGCTGTGCAGCTGTTTCACCGCGTTGTGCAGCTCTGCAGACAGCTCAACGCCCGTCGCGCCGCCGCCGACAATAGCAATGTTCACCTTGCCATTGGCACCCATATTGCTGGTGTACTTCAGGAACAGGTTTAGCATTTCCTGATGGAAACGACGCGCCTGGTGCGGGTTATCGAGGAAGATACAGTGCTCTTTCACGCCCGGTGTGTTGAAGTCGTTAGAGGTACTGCCCAGCGCCATGACCAGCGTGTCATACGCCAGCTTGCGTTCAGGAACCAGCAGTTCGCCTTTTTCATCACGCAGTTCGGCCAGAGTAATGGTTTTGCTTTCACGGTTGATATCCACCACGGATCCCAGCTGGAACTGGAAATGGTGATTGCGCGCATGCGCCAGATAGCTCAGCGCATCAACGCCCTCATCCAGCGAACCGGTCGCCACTTCGTGCAGCAGCGGTTTCCACAGGTGGCTATGGTTGCGATCCACCAGCGTAATTTTGGCTTTTTTGCCGCGACCCAGCTTTTTACCCAGCTGTGTGGCCAGCTCCAGCCCGCCAGCACCACCGCCTACAATCACTATCTTTTTCAATGGCGTAGTCAACGTGACCCCCTCAAATTATTAACCAATTGTTAAGTAAAAGTTATAAAAATAACCCTTAATTAACAACAGGTTACAGCACTGAAACCATTCAGGTGAATTGAGAATAACACGTCAGGCGCATTGGTCATACCAAAATTGATATGCATCAAGTTTTGATGGCTTAAAAGTAGACAATTCTGGACAAAAAGAAACCCGGTCGCAAAGGCGTACCGGGTTTCGGGTAGCAGGCTGTGGCTTAGCCCAGCGTTTTGAAGGCTTTGATGCGCTGCAGATGCGGGGAGATATTCTTGAACTTGTGGGTCTGTTCCTCGTCCCAGACAATTTCATAGTAATGATGCAGCAGTTCTGCCGCCCGGCTGCTGTTCAGTGCCTCATCCTGGCGCGAGAGGATCACTAAACAGCGATCGCGGTTTTTCTCACGGAAGTTACTCACGCACTTGGTGGCAATGTCGACATACTCTTCCGGGCGGTCAATTTTGCCTTCCATGTTCTCGTTCGGGAACAGGTTGGGATTGAACACGACCTGGCGGATGTCGCACAGGAAGCCAATGCGTTCGGCCCAGTAGCCCCCCAGCCCCACGCCGCAGATCAGAGGACGTTCATCGACATTGAGCTGTAACATCTTGTCCACTTCCTTAAGCAGATGCTGCATATCATGCTTCGGATGACGCGTGCTGTAACTGATCAGCCGTACATCCGGGTCGATAAACTGCAGTTGCAGCACCTTCTCATGATTACCAGGACTGTTTGAGTCAAAACCGTGTAAATAGATGATCATTGTCTTCTCACCACGCTACGCCTTCCGGGAGGGTTTACAGGCTGGCTTTATGTGCCTGCCAGCGCTCATTCAGTGCTTCAAGCTGGGCGTTGACCGTCTTCCAGCGCGCCGAATCCATCAGCTCCTGACGGCTAAATGAACCTTTATGATACAATTGTGTAACACGCTCTGCTTTGATCGGCGACAGGTTATCCAACACGCTGACGGCCCCTTTACGATTATTACAGACGAGGATCATATCGCAACCTGCGTCCAGGGATGCCTGCCCGCGCTCCGCGTAGCTGCCCATAATTGCCGCCCCTTCCATCGACAGATCGTCGGAGAAAATCACGCCGTTAAAACCGAGCTCCTGACGCAGCACCGTTTTCAGCCAGTGCGGTGAACCGCTGGCCGGGCGCGGATCGACATCGCTGTAAATCACGTGTGCAGGCATGATGGCATCAAGCTTGTTATCGGTGATAAGCGAACGGAACACCGACATATCTTTAGCACGGATTTCCGCTTCCGGACGCGGATCGCGCGGCGTCTCTTTGTGAGAATCTGCCGTCACTGCGCCATGTCCCGGGAAGTGTTTGCCGGTGGTTTTCATGCCCGCTGCGTGCATGCCGTCGATAAAACGGGTGGCTATTGCCAGCGCAATGCGCGGATCTTCATGGTATGAACGCTCGCCAATCGCCGCGCTGATATGGCCCACATCCAGAACGGGAGCAAAGCTGATGTCGATATCCATCGCAATCATTTCGCTCGCCATCAGCCAGCCAGCATCCTGCGCCAGTTTACCGCCCTCTTCTGTACCCAGCAGCGCAGCAAAAGATTGTGCGGCAGGCAAGCGGGTGAACCCCTCGCGGAAGCGCTGCACGCGCCCGCCTTCCTGGTCCACCGCGACCACCAGATGGTTACGGGACGCCGCGCGGATCTGACGAACCAGTTCGCGCAACTGCGCCGGATCGTGGTAGTTGCGGGTAAACAGAATCAGCCCCCCTACCAGCGGATGCGCCAGAATGTCGCGCTCCTCCGCATCCAGCTCAAACCCTTCGACATCCAACATGACTGGACCCACACGAACCTCTCTTATCCTTTAGTTTGTAACTGACGCCAGACGTCATCTGCCAGCGTAATAAAGTGTTTGTCGTTTGATTGCTGATAGCGCATTTCAAACCAGCCCGCCATCAGCATGAATACCCAGGGTCGCCAGCGCCTGACCTGCCGCATAAGCGTCAACGCATCCATCTGCGCTTCACGGGCATAGGCCATTATAAGCTGCTCACGGGAGCCATCATCCGGCATCCAGACCGCCGCCAGCTCCAGCGCCACGTCGCCATCTCCGGCATACTCCCAGTCGATGAGCCTGGCTCCCGCGGGCGTGTGTACAATATTCCCGGCGTGGACGTCCATATGCAACGGCGAAAGCCGTAAGGGTTGCGGTTCCCCTCGCTTTCGCATCCGTTTAAGCTGCGCAAGCCAGAATGGCGTTCGTCTGTCGGGCGAGGCCTGCTGCCAGTATTTTTCCAGCAGCGGTAACAGCGTGACCCGCCATCCCAGGCAAGGCTGGCGGTGAAGATGATACAGCATCACGGCGAGCGTGGGAGTATGCGGAAGCGTGCTTTTGATCTCCCCCGCAAGATACTCTACCGCCATCCAGCCCTGCGTAAAAAAACAGGGCTTCGGCACGAGATCCGCAGGCAAGCGCCTCAGCGTACGAAACTGTCGGCGAAAGTGGGAGGCAGGGGCAGAGAGATCGTGATGCTGTCGCAGCACCAGCCGATGTTCGCCCTGCTCAATGATGCAGCTCGCGCCGCCAAGCCCGGAGTGGGCCTGCGGCGCGATAAGGCGATACTGAGGAAAATAACGCGTCAGAATCTCGTCACGCGTGCAGCTATTGTTGCGTAACGGCACCTTTACCTGACCAGATAATTTCACCTGTCTGAACCAGCATCAGCTGCATCTGCAGCGAAGGCGTGTTCACATTACCGGTGGCGTTAGAATAGAGGACATACTGAGCGCCAACGTTGCGCGCAATGCCTATCGCTTTGCTGCGCGAGCCCAGGCTATCCTGCGGCGACAAGCCCAACTGCTGTTTGGCTACTGCCAGCTGCTGTGTCGAGACCAGGGTAAATTTGCCGTTGTTTGCTAACGCATTACGCAGCGTTTCCGTCGCTTCGCCCGCGTTGAGTGAACCATTGGTGCGGTTATTTACGCTATCCACCAACAGTACGCTTCCCGGCGTCACGCCCTGAGCCTGCAACATTTTGCCCACCATAGGCTGCATTGCGCCATTCCAGTCATAGTGACGCACACGCGGCGCAGGTTGGGACGTTTGGTCCGGGTGCTCAATTGGGCCAGGCTGCGCCGGAATGGTCGGGACAGAAGGCACCGTTGGCACCGGCTGCGTTGGCTGTGTCGGCTGTTCCGTACCCGGCTTCGCCTCATCCACTGGCGCAGGCTGTTCTGTACGCGTCACACACCCTGCGAGGAAAAGTGCAAACGCACTTAAGAGCACATAACGGCTCATATTTTTAATCAAGGATCACCCCTTACAGATAAAGATAAAGTCTCACCTTATGCGCACCCAAATAGTTAGCGCTGCCATAGAGCGTCACCGACGATCTTGCCGGAATGGTCACGCTACGCGGCGCCTCAAGCGGATGCATTTCAAGACCTCTTACGTCATACCAGTAGAAGCGGTAATGTACCGTCACTGGCTCATGTCTTTCGTTATAGAGCGTAGAGGAAGCAGAAGGTTGGATTTCGCTAATGGTCAGCGAAGGCTGCTCTGCCGTAATGCCTGCAGCAAGGACTGAGGACTCCATCACCAGCGTCTGTTCGTCGCTGACGGGGATCGCAGGACGCGCACTGCACCCTGCTATCACCAGCGTTATCATCAGCGCTGCAATACGCCCTCTTAACATGTCAAAGACCTTTATGTGCCAGCATCGGTCCCAGTGGTCGCCCACCCAGAAGATGCATATGGATATGATAAACTTCCTGACCGCCGTGGCGATTGCAGTTCATGATCAAACGATAGCCGTCTTCAGCGATGCCTTCCTGCTCAGCAATTTTCGCGGCTACCGTTAGCATACGGCCTAACGCCACTTCATGCTCGGTTTTCACATCATTGACGGTAGGAATCAGAATATTTGGAATGATAAGGATATGCGTCGGCGCCTGAGGTGAAATGTCCCGAAAAGCCGTCACCAGCTCATCCTGAAAGACGATATCCGACGGGATTTCGCGGCGGATAATTTTACTGAAAATCGTTTCTTCGGCCATGACCTTTTCCTTTTTTGATTAATCTGGCGTGATGCGTCCGCTATTCACACATACAGTCTTTACGACAGTGTGATACAACGCAAGAGTATGAGCGAGTTTCTCCTGTCCTTTCAACCTTCTCCCTCGATTTCTTTCCCGATCCCTCACCAGCTGGCGGGAGAGTGACCGCCAGAAGACCTTATTCCTCTGAAACATTATTTCAGTTTCGTCCGAAACATCTGTTTACAGTGCTAATAACAATGCGTATATTTCGCATTTGCATTTTCATGCGCGTTTTTAACCAAGAATACGACGCCAGCCCGGTTAAGGGACTGACGCATACAACCTTCACCATTCACTAAGGGTTTGATGATGTCTTTCATTAATCATACCAGGGATGGGCAACGTCAGCCTGTTGCAACGCCTTCGTTGCTGGCAGCCTGCATTGCTATGGCACTGATGCCAACCGTAAGTTTAGCCGCCCCAAACGAGGAAACACTCGTCGTTGACGGTACTTCCCAGCCAGACGCGTCCAGCGAAGAGCAGGATTACAGCGTCAAAACCACCACCATCGGCACCAAAATGCAGATGGTCCAGCGCGATATCCCCCAGTCAGTCTCCATTGTCAGCGAACAGCGTATGGAAGATCAGCAGCTGCAAACCCTGGGAGATGTGATGGATAACACGATGGGGATCAGCAAAAACACCGCAGACTCCGATCGCAGCAGCTATTACTCACGTGGTTTCGAGATCGACAACTACATGATTGATGGTATCCCCACCTATTTCGAATCTCGCTGGAACCTCGGGGATGCCCTCTCGGATACCGCCCTGTTTGAGCGCGTGGAAGTGGTACGTGGGGCGACCGGCTTGATGACGGGCACGGGTAACCCGTCGGCAGCGATCAACATGGTGCGTAAACATGCCACCAGCCGCGAGTTCAAAGGCAATCTGTCTGCGGAATACGGCAGCTGGAACAAACAGCGTTACGTCATGGATCTGCAAAGCCCGTTAACCGACGATGGCAATGTGCGTGGTCGCATCGTGGCAGGCTATCAGGATAATGACTCCTGGCTCGATAACTACAATCAAAAGAAAACGTTCTTCTCCGGCATTCTTGATGCGGACCTGGGCGATACCACCTCATTTTCGGCTGGTTACGAATATCAGCGCATTGACGTGAACAACCAGACCTGGGGCGGCTTACCGCGCTGGAACACGGACGGTAGCGTAAGGCATTACGATCGCGCCCACAGCACCGCGCCAGACTGGGCCTATAACGACAAAGAATTCAACAAAGTTTTCGCCACCTTCAAGCAACGCTTTGCCGACACCTGGCAGGCCACGCTGAATGCCACCCATACCGAGGCCAAATTCGACAGTAAAGCCCTGTACCTTGACGCTTATGTGGACAAATCAACCGGCATGCTGGTTGGGCCTTATTCGAATTATGGACCGGACTACGGCTACATCGGCGGGACGGGCTGGAACAGCGGTAAGCGTAAGGTAGACGCAGTCGATCTGTTTGCCGATGGTGGCTATGACCTGTTTGGCCGCCAGCATACCGTGATGTTCGGCGGCAGCTTCAGTCGTCAAACGAACCGTTACACCAACGCGTGGGCGAACGTATATCCGGACGAATTCGGTAATTTCTACGACTATGATGGCCATTTCCCGGAAACAAACTGGGGATCGCAGGCGCTGGCCCAGGACGACAAAACGAATATGAAATCGCTCTACGCCGCGACGCGCATTTCGTTGGCCGATCCTCTTCATTTGATTCTCGGTGCCCGCTATACGAACTGGAGCGTCGACACGATGACTTATGGTATGGAAAAAAACCATACCACGCCGTATGCGGGTCTTGTGTATGACATTGATGATAACTGGTCCGCCTATGCCAGCTATACCTCCATCTTCCAGCCACAGAACTATCGTGACAGCACCGGCAGGTATCTCGACCCGATCACCGGCAACAATTATGAAGTGGGCCTGAAGTCGGACTGGATGAACAGCCGACTGACCACAACGCTCTCTGTTTTCCGCATCGAGCAGGATAATGTGGCGCAGAGTACGGGGCGCGTGATTCAGGGGTCAACCGATACCGCTTATGAAGGCGTAGACGGCACAGTAAGTAAAGGCGTTGAATTTGAAATTAACGGCGCGCTGACGGACAACTGGCAAATGACCTTTGGCGCGACGCGCTACCTGGCTGAAGACAGCGACGGTAAAGACGTTAACCCTTACCTACCGCGCACGACGGTTAAACTGTTCACCAGTTACCGTCTGCCAGCGATGCCTGCGCTGACCGTGGGTGGTGGTGTTAACTGGCAAAACCGCGTTTACAGCGACGTTGCCACACCTTACGGTACATGGCGTGCGGAACAAGGCAGCTATGCGCTGGTTGATCTCTTCACCCGCTATCAGGTCACGAAGAATTTCTCTCTGCAGGGGAATCTGAACAACCTGTTCGACAAGACTTACGATACCAACGTTCAGGGCTCACTGGTTTATGGTGAACCCCGAAACGTCAGCGTAACGGCAAGCTACCAGTTCTGATCGCTCAGACGTATTAATAGGGAGCCGAATGGCTCCCTTTTTTTGTTCGCGCTTCTCGCCGGGTGACGATTCGTTTCACGTAGGCCCGGTAAGGCGTAGCCGCCACCGGGCTGAACAGGCCGCACAAATAAAAAAGGCAGCCATTCGGCTGCCTCAGTCTCCCCACATCACAACTTAGTTGTTGCGGATGTACTCATCCATTTCGGTTTTCAGGTTATCGGATTTGGTACCGAAGATTGCCTGAACACCAGAACCTGCAACAACAACACCTGCTGCGCCCAATTTTTTCAGGCCCGGCTGGTCAACTTTTGCGACATCGGCAACGCTCACACGCAGACGAGTAATACACGCGTCCAGGTTAGTGATGTTCTCTTTACCACCGAACGCGGCTACCAGTGCTGGAGCCATTTCGCTGGTCACGCCTGCTTTGCTGTCTTCAGTTGCATCTTCACGACCCGGAGTTTTCAGGTCGAGTGCTTTGATCAGCACGCGGAAGATGGTGTAGTAAGCAACGGCATAGCACGCACCCACGATTGGGAACAGCCACAGTTTGCTGCTGTTACCGGACAGAACGATGAAGTCGATCAGACCGTGAGAGAAGGACGTACCGTCACGCATACCCAGCAGGATACAGATTGGGAACGCCAGGCCAGCCAGTACAGCGTGGATGATGTACAGAATCGGCGCAACGAACATGAAGGAGAACTCGATCGGCTCGGTGATACCGGTCAGGAACGAGGTCAGCGCTGCGGAGATCATGATACCGCCCACTTTTGCACGGTTCTCTGGTTTAGCAGAGTGCCAGATTGCAATCGCAGCAGCTGGCAGACCGTACATTTTGAACAGGAAGCCACCAGACAGTTTGCCTGCAGTTGGGTCGCCTGCCATGTAGCGTGGGATATCGCCGTGGAATACCTGACCTGCTGCGTTGGTGAATTCACCAATCTGCATCTGGAATGGAACGTTCCAGATGTGGTGCAGACCAAATGGTACCAGGCAGCGCTCGATGAAGCCGTAGATACCGAACGCCACAACCGGGTTCTGGTAAGCAGCCCACTGAGAGAAGGTCTGAATAGCGGAACCGATTGGTGGCCAGATGAAGGACAGGATCACACCAGTGAAAATCGCTGCCAGACCAGAGATGATCGGAACGAAACGCTTGCCCGCGAAGAAGCCCAGATACTCAGGCAGCTTGATGCGATAGAAGCGGTTAAACATATACGCTGCAATCGCACCGGAGATGATACCGCCCAGAACACCGGTGTCCGCCAGGTGTTTCGCGGCGATCTCTTCAGCCGGTAAATGCAGAACCAGCGGCGCAACCACCGCCATGGTTTTCACCATGATGCCGTAGGCAACCACTGCAGCCAGTGCAGATACACCGTCGTTATTGGTGAAGCCCAGAGCAACACCGATCGCGAAGATCAGCGGCATGTTAGCAAAAACAGAACCGCCTGCTTCGGCCATCACGTGGGAAACTACGGCTGGCAGCCAGCTGAAGTTAGCAGAACCGACGCCCAGCAGGATACCTGCGATAGGCAGTACGGATACTGGCAGCATCAGCGATTTACCGACCTTTTGCAGGTTAGCAAATGCATTCTTAAACATAATTGAGAGTGCTCCTGAGTATTTGTGCTTTTTTTACGCTTTCACGCATTGGCCCGGGGGGAGTACCGTGCCGTGGACAGGACATCTAAGCGCCCTTTATTTATTACACAGAGTAAAATAATTCCCTCTGGGTTTGTTTGACGGCTATCACGTTTCAGTTCAAGACGGCCAAAAAACTTTCAGATATTTACAAAAAGCATGTCTGGATGTGTCTAAAAACACCATCACCGCCCCAAATGAGGCGGTGAACTTTACTCGCTTTATTTATTAATTACGAGCCTAAAAAAAACAGGTGTATCAGACAGATTGCAGGCGGGCGGGGTCGATGTGGAACAGCGTGGAGAAATTTTCCGTCGTCGCACGAGCCAGCTCTTCAATGCTGACGCCCTTCAGAACGGCCATATACTCAGCCACGTCTCTCGTCATCGCTGGCTGGTTCTCTTTGCCGCGATGCGGCACCGGTGCCAGATACGGCGAGTCTGTTTCCACCAGAATGCGATCGAGCGGAACATAACGCGCAGCATCACGCAGCTGCTCAGCATTACGGAACGTTACGATCCCCGAAAACGAGATATAAAACCCCAAATCAAGCAGCTTGCCCGCCGTTTCTCTGTCTTCTGTGAAACAGTGTAGTACGCCACCGCAATCCGTCACCTTTTCTTCCCGCAGGATCGCCAGCGTATCGGCGCGCGCATCGCGGGTATGCACAATGACGGGTTTGTTCAGCTCGCGGCCAATGCGGATATGGTGACGGAAGGACGCCTGCTGGCGTGGTTTAGTTTCCGGCGTGTAAAAATAGTCAAGCCCGGTCTCACCCATCGCCACCACGCCCTCTTCTGCCGCCAGACGACGTAAATCTTCCACGTCATACGCGTCATCCTGGTTCAGTGGATGAACGCCGCAGGAGAAGACGACGTTATCGCGAACGCCAACCAGTTCGCGCATGGCGCGGTAGCCCGGCAGCGTGGTTGCCACGGCCAGACAGAATTTGACATCGCGGGCGGCGGCTTTTTCCAGCACGTCATCGACGTTTTTATGCAGAGATTGATAATCCAGACCATCAAGATGGCAGTGTGAGTCGACTAAAAACATAATGTCTCTCTCAGAGATGGGAAACAGGCGGTATCACGCCTGGTTGCAGGTAGTGTTCGATTCGCAGTAACTGGTCTGTCAGTAAAAGCTCGCGATTAAGACCGGTTACTGTCAAAAGTTGTTCGCGACTCTGGCAAACATCATGAAGGATAGCGCGCAACGAGACGCCCGACAGGCGATTCGCCAGGGTGTTCACCAGCGACCAGACGTCAAGGTTGGTCAGAAGCGTTGCCCCCTGTTGAAGTTTAAGCGCATCCAGCAGTAAAGCGGCCAGCCAGTGCAGGCGCTCGGTCGCCTGATCGCTGTTCAGGGCCGGCAGCAAACTCAACCAGTCGCCGCTATCCAGTGCAGACTCGACGGCACGACACAGCGTTTCACGCTGCGACCAGACATCCGCCTGAAGCAACGCCAGGGCCGCCGCTGGCGCGCCGCTGCACAGCCGCAGCGCAGTCAGTGCAGCGTCTTGTGACACCGTCACTTCGCGTTCAATCCAGGTGAGCGCCCATGTTTCCTGAGGGACTGCGAGGTGATGAAGACGGCAGCGACTGCGCAGCGTCGCCAGTAATCGTCCCGGTTCACGACATGACAGGAAGAACCAGGTTTTCTCCGGTGGCTCTTCCAGGGTTTTGAGCAGCGCGTTCGCCGCCGCCTCGGTAAGCTGCGCGGCATCTTTCAGCCAGACCACTTTGGCCCCGTTAAGCCGCGCGTGTTCATACAGTTTTTCACTGACTTCACGCACGGCGTCAATCCCGAGCGTGCTTTTGCCCTTTTCAGGCTCCAGCGTGTAATAGTCCGGATGTGTGCCCGCCTGCATCAGCTGGCAACCACGGCATTTACCGCAGCTTTTATGCCCTTCCGGCTGCTGACACATCAGGAAACGGGTGATAGCGTAAATGAGCGCATCATCGCCCATTCCTGGCAATGCCTGAATCAGTAACGCATGATGGCCCCGCCCCGCCTGATAGCTGTTGATCAACTGTTCAAAGTGCGGGCGCAACCATGGATACCATTTCATGCCTGTTGCTCCTGGTGCCACTGCGCGACCGTCTTCTGAATTGCGCGCGTCACCTCGTCCAGAGACTGTGTTGCATCAATAGTGCGAATGGAAGCATCCTGCTCCGCCAGTTCAAGGTAGCGCGCTCGGGTACGGTTGAAGAAGTCAAAAGACTCTTGCTCGATGCGGTCCAGTTCACCGCGCGCGCGGGCACGCTTCAGGCCGACTTCGGGCGTCACGTCCAGATAGAGCGTCAGGTCGGGACGGAAATCACCGAGCACGGCGTCGCGCAGCGTTGCTAACATCGTCTGGTCAATCCCCCGACCACCGCCCTGATACGCCTGGGTCGACAGGTCATGACGATCGCCAATCACCCATTTCCCTTCTGCCATTGCAGGTTTGATCACCGTTTCTACCAGCTGCACGCGCGCCGCGTAGAACATCAACACTTCGGCTTTGTCAGTGATGACCTCGTCGCCAACGGATTTGATATCCAGCACAAGGCTACGCAGCTTTTCAGCCAGCTGCGTACCGCCTGGTTCACGGGTAAACACCATGTCCGCAACGCCAAGCGCTTTTAGCGTATCAACCACCACGTTGCGGGCGGTGGTTTTACCCGCCCCTTCGAGTCCCTCAATGACAATGTATTTACTGCGCATTTTTTTCCTTAAGTGCCTTCAGATAGTCCTGAACAGAGCGATTATGGCTGGCAAGGTTGGTGTTAAAGGTATGCCCCCCTTTTCCGTCAGCCACAAAATAGAGGTACGGTGTTTTGGCCGGGTGCGCCGCGGCTCGTAATGAGGCTTCACTCGGCGTCGCAATCGGGCCTGGCGGCAGGCCTGCGATCACGTAGGTATTATACGCTGTTGGCGTCTCCAGATCTTTTCTGGATATCTTGCCGCTATAACTCTCGCCCATACCGTAGATGACGGTGGGATCGGTTTGCAGACGCATGCCGATGCGCAGACGGTTGATAAATACGGAAGCGACCTGATCGCGCTCTGCCGCAACGGCAGTCTCTTTTTCAATGATCGAGGCCATGGTGACGAACTGGTTTTGATCCTTATAGGGCAGGCCATCTACACGCCCTTCCCACGCTGACTCCACCGCCGCGACCATTTTTTTATGTGCGCGTTTCAGAATAGCAACGTCGGTTGTGCCCGCCGTGTACATCCAGGTATCCGGCCAGAACCAGCCTTCTACCCACTCAGGATGCTTGAATTTCAGCACCTCAGCGACCGTCTGATAGCTGTCGTCTTTTAACGTGTGTTTGATATAGGGTGCGTCACGCAGCTGTTTGAGGTAATCGCTTAAGCGCATCCCTTCAACAAACCGCAGCGGGAACTGGGCCTCTTTGCCGCTCTCCAGCACCTGCAGCATCTGCCTGACGGTCATACCAGGGGTAAAGCGGTACGTACCGGCTTTGAAGTGAGACAGTTCAGGCTCAAGGCGCAGTAACCACTGGAAGACGCGCGGGCGGTTAATAACCTTATCCCCGTAAAGCTGCTCACCCAGCGCAATGCGCCCGGTACCGGCTTTAAGGGTAAAAATCGTCTCGTCTTTAATCAGGATTTTACTGTCCGCCAGCTGACGGACTTTCCACACTCCCGCGCCGCCAGCAATACCCAGCACAACGATGAGGAGGAGAACAAAGCGCAACATTTTCTTCATGACTATCTGGTTTGCTCACATAACGGGGCTAAAAACTGAAACAGTTCGCGCGATGACCAGACCTGTTGGCCACAGGCGCGGACGGGTAAAACAGGCATCAACGCGTTACAAACAATAACTTCATCAGCGGTCAGTAGCGCCTCTTCCCTTTCGCTAACTTCGACAACGCGAAAACCCGAGTGTGCCAACTGTTGCAAACAAAACTGACGCATAATGCCCTTCACCCCAGCCTGCTCCAGTGAAGGTGTGAAGACATCACGGCCCTTCCGCCAGAGTAAATTAGCCGCACAGCATTCCGTAATGAACCCTTCGCTGTCAAGAACCAGCGCCTCATCAGCATCCGTCTGTTCAAGATGAGTACGAATCAGCACCTGTTCAAGGCGATTGAGGTGTTTAATTCCGGCCAGCATGGGGTTGCGGCCCAGTCGTATCGGGCTCAGCGTCAGCGTGACGCCGTCTTTGCGCCAGCTTTCATAATGTGCGGGATAAGCGGATACGGAGAGTATGCGCGTGGGGTTCTCACAGCTGGCCCCGCTATACCCCCTCCCTCCGCTGCCGCGACTGATGATAACTTTCAGCACGCCACTGCTCTTCTCTGACACCAGCTGGCTCATCTCACGTCGCAGCGTGTCCCAGTGCTGAAAGGGGATCATTAAGGTTTCGCAGGCCGTTTGCAGACGGCGGATATGCGCGTCGAGCAGGCATACTTGCCCGTCAATAATTCGCGCCGTCGTAAAGCAGCCATCACCAAACTGCGTTGCTCTGTCGCTGGCAGGCAGATTCTCCTGCTCAAGGCCATTGATCAAAAACATGATGTCTCCTGATGCGTGGGGGTTCAGTCTGGCAGGATGCCTTTAACCGGACAAGGGGATTACGCTTAATAAAAAAGGCCCGACTAGCGGACCTTTTTTAATAGCCATCGTGCAGTCAGGCTCAGACCTTTTTGAAGATCAGAGAGCCGTTAGTACCACCGAAGCCGAAGGAGTTACACAGGGTGTACTCCATACCGCTAACCTGACGCGCTTCGTGAGGAACGAAGTCCAGATCGCAACCTTCATCCGGGTTATCCAGGTTGATGGTTGGCGGAACAGCCTGATCGCGCAGCGCAAGGATGGAGTAGATTGACTCTACTGCACCCGCCGCACCTAACAGGTGACCGGTCATGGATTTCGTGGAGCTCACCATTACGCGGCTGGCAGATTCACCGAAGATAGACTTAACCGCCTGAGCTTCAGCTTTATCGCCTGCAGGCGTAGAAGTACCGTGCGCGTTAACGTAGCCAATCTGTGCTGGAGTAATACCCGCATCACGAATCGCATTTTCCATCGCCAGCGCAGCACCCGCACCGTTCTCCGGAGGAGACGTCATGTGGTAAGCATCGCTGCTCATGCCGAAACCAACGATTTCAGCATAAATTTTCGCACCGCGTTTTTTCGCGTGCTCGTACTCTTCCAGTACGATCATACCCGCACCGTCGCCCAGCACGAAGCCGTCACGGTCTTTATCCCACGGACGGCTCGCAGCCTGCGGGTTATCATTACGGGTAGACAGCGCACGCGCCGCACCAAAACCGCCGACACCCAGTGGGGTACTGGCTTTTTCAGCACCGCCCGCAACCATAGCATCTGCATCGCCGTACGCAATGATACGCGCGGCCTGGCCGATGTTATGTACGCCGGACGTACATGCGGTAGCGATGGAAATGCTTGGCCCACGCAGACCGAACATAATGGTCAGGTGACCTGCCACCATGTTAACAATCGTGGACGGAACGAAGAACGGGCTGATCTTACGCGGTCCGCCATTCATCAGAGATGTATGGTTTTCCTCGATCAGGCCAAGACCGCCGATCCCGGAGCCAATAGCGGCGCCGATACGGGATGCGTTCTCTTCCGTAATCTCAAGGCCAGAATCCTGCATGGCCTGAACGCCAGCGACAATTCCATATTGAATGAAGGCATCCATCTTGCGCTGTTCTTTGCGCGAGATGATCTCTTCACAGTTAAAATCCTTTACTAAGCCAGCAAATTTCGTTGCATAGGCGCTAGTATCGAAATGGTCGATTAGGCTGATGCCGCTCTGACCGGCAAGGAGAGCTTTCCAGGTGGACTCTACGGTATTGCCGACAGGAGACAACATGCCAAGTCCGGTCACAACTACACGACGCTTAGACACGTTTGTCCTCCAGGGAGGGATAAAAAAAGAGATTCGTGGGACTAAAAAAGATAAAACTCAGGCGGTCGAATGACCGCCTGGAGATGTTCACTTACGCCTGGTGACCGTTGATGTAATCAATGGCAGCCTGAACGGTGGTGATTTTCTCAGCTTCTTCGTCCGGAATCTCAGTATCAAACTCTTCTTCCAGAGCCATTACCAGCTCAACGGTGTCAAGAGAATCTGCGCCCAGGTCTTCAACGAAGGAAGCGGAGTTCACAACTTCTTCCTGCTTAACGCCCAGCTGTTCGCCGATAATTTTCTTAACGCGTTCTTCGATAGTGCTCATACTCTTAAATTTCCTATCAAAACTCGCTTTCGCGATGGTTTTCGTAGTGTATAAAATGTTGAAAAATTTGCAACTAAATCCCGGCAGGTCTTACCACGATTTTACGTTATTTTGAGGCCAAGCCCTACAATAACGCAAATATTTTTCATCGTGATTAAACCATATACATCCCGCCATTGACGTGAAGGGTTTCACCAGTGATGTAACCCGCTTCGTCAGAGGCTAAAAATGCAACCGCGCTGGCGATTTCTTTAGGGTCGCCAAGACGACCCGCCGGAACTGCCGCCAGCGTACCCGCACGCTGATCATCGGTCAGCGCACGCGTCATGTCCGTTTCAATAAAGCCCGGAGCAACAACGTTTACAGTAATACCGCGGGACGCGACTTCACGTGCCAGCGACTTACTGAAGCCAATCAGACCTGCTTTCGCCGCAGCGTAGTTAGCCTGACCAGCATTTCCCATGGTACCAACCACAGAACCAACAGTGATAATACGACCATGACGCTTTTTCATCATAGCGCGCATTACCGCTTTTGACAGACGGAATACAGATGACAGGTTGGTTTCGATAATATCGTTCCACTCGTCATCTTTCATTCGCATCAGCAGGTTGTCGCGCGTGATCCCGGCATTATTGACCAGAATATCGACTTCGCCAAACTCTGCGCGAATATTTTCCAGAACAGATTCGATAGATGCAGGTTCGGTCACATTGAGTACCAGACCTTTACCGTTCGCACCCAGATACTCGCTGATGGCCTGAGCGCCATTCTCGCTGGTTGCTGTACCAATCACTTTCGCGCCGCGCGCAACCAGTGTTTCAGCAATTGCACGCCCGATACCGCGGCTTGCGCCGGTAACCAGTGCGATTTTTCCTTCAAAACTCATGGTATTCCTCTTTTATTGCGCGAGTGCCGCTGACAGTGCTTCCGGCTCGTTAATGGCCGAGGCAGTCAGGGTATCAACAATACGTTTTGTCAGGCCGGTGAGGACTTTACCTGGACCGACTTCATACAGATGCTCAACGCCCTGTGACGCCATAAACTCAACGGTTTTGGTCCACTGTACCGGGCTGTAAAGCTGGCGAACCAGCGCGTTACGGATTGCCTCCGGCGCGGTTTCGCATTTCACATCGACGTTGTTAACAACGGAAATCGTCGGTGCGTTAAACGTAATTTTTTCCAGCTCAACCGCCAGTTTGTCGGCGGCTGGCTTCATCAGCGCGCAGTGTGACGGAACGCTGACCGGCAGTGGCAGCGCACGTTTCGCGCCAGCAGCTTTACAGGCAGCACCAGCACGTTCAACCGCTTCTTTATGACCGGCGATAACGACCTGGCCCGGCGAGTTAAAGTTTACCGGTGAAACCACCTGACCTTCAGCAGATTCTTCACACGCTTTTGCAATCGAAGCATCATCCAGACCGATGATAGCAGACATGCCACCCGTGCCTTCCGGCACCGCTTCCTGCATGAATTTACCGCGCAGTTCTACCAAACGTACCGCGTCAGCAAAGGCGATCACACCCGCACACACCAGTGCAGAGTATTCACCGAGGCTGTGGCCGGCGAGCAGTGCAGGCGCTTTGCCGCCCTGCTGCTGCCATACACGCCACAGCGCAACGGACGCGGTCAGCAGTGCTGGCTGAGTCTGCCAGGTTTTGTTCAGTTCTTCGGCTGGACCCTGCTGAGTCAACGCCCACAGATCATAACCCAGTGCATCAGAAGCTTCACGGAAAGTCTCTTCAATTACCGGATAGTGTGCTGCCATTTCAGACAACATCCCAACGGTTTGAGAGCCCTGCCCCGGGAACACAAAAGCAAATTGCGTCATTTTTTAATCCTTATCCTAGAAACGAACCAGCGCGGAACCCCAGGTGAACCCGCCACCGAAGGCTTCAAGCAAGACCAACTGGCCCCGTTTGATTCGTCCATCGCGTACCGCTTCATCAAATGCGCACGGTACCGACGCCGCAGAGGTGTTGCCATGGCGATCAAGCGTCACCACAACATTATCCATCGACATGCCCAGCTTTTTCGCGGTTGCGCTGATAATACGCAGGTTCGCCTGATGCGGCACCAGCCAGTCGAGCGCAGAGCGTTCAAGGTTGTTCGCTTCCAGCGTTTCATCAACAATGTGTGCAAGCTCAGTCACCGCCACCTTGAACACCTCATTACCTGCCATTGTCAGGTGAATGGAGCTTTCCGGATTAACGCGATCGGCGTTTGGCAAGGTCAACAGCTCGCCGTAGCTACCGTCGGCATGCAGATGCGTGGAGATGATGCCCGTCTCTTCGGACTGCCCGAGCAGCACCGCACCCGCACCATCACCAAAAATAATGATCGTCCCGCGATCGGTTGGATCACAGGTACGCGCCAGCACGTCAGCGCCGATCACCAGCGCATACTTCACGGCGCCAGATTTAACATACTGATCGGCAACGCTCAGCGCGTAGGTGAAACCTGCGCACGCGGCAGCAACGTCAAATGCCGGGCAGCCTTTAATGCCGAGCATGTTCTGCACCTGGCACGCTGCGCTTGGGAAGGCATGCGTGGCAGACGTGGTGGCGACCACGATCAAGCCAATCTGTTCTTTATCGATGCCAGCCATTTCGATAGCGCGCTGTGCGGCTTCGTAACCCATGGTGGACACGGTTTCGTCTGGCGCGGCGATACGACGTTCACGGATACCTGTGCGCGTGACAATCCACTCGTCAGACGTATCTACCATTTTTTCAAGATCGGCGTTGGTACGCACTTGTGTTGGCAGGTAGCTGCCGGTACCTAAAATCTTCGTATACATGTACGCTCAGTCACTTTTAGCTAATACAGATTCCAGGCGAGCGGCAATCCGTTGAGGAACTTGTCGCTGCACCGCCTGCACTGCCTGTTCTATCGCGACGGAAAAGGCTCGCTGATTGGCCGCACCGTGACTCTTAATCACGATGCCGCGCAATCCTAACAGACAGGCGCCATTATACTGGTCGGGGTTGAGGTGACTGAATCGCCGCGTCAGGCTTTTTTGTAACCAACGCTTTAATAAAATCAGCCACCAGGCGCTTTTTTTACCTTCCCCCTGCGATTTCAGCAGAGAAAGGAACATTCGCACCACCCCTTCCATAGTCTTCAACGTTACGTTTCCGGTGAAGCCATCACACACTAATACATCTGTCTTACCCGTCAGCAACTCATTGGCTTCGAGATAACCAATATAGTTGATGGAGGGAACCTGCTTGAGCAATTCGGCAGCGTCACGAATGCTGTCCAGGCCTTTGGTCTCTTCTTCACCAATATTCAGTAACGCAACGCGGGGATTGTGAATTCCCACTACGTCTTCAGCCAGCACCGACCCCATCACAGCAAACTGAGCCAGCATTGTACTATCACAATCAACGTTAGCACCGAGATCCAGCACCACCGTTTTGCCCTTTTGTTGATGCGGCAACACCGTCACCAGCGCCGGGCGCTCAATGCCCTCAATGGGCTTGAGCAATAATTTCGACAGCCCCATCAGTGCACCGGTATTTCCCGCACTGACGCAAGCCTGTGCTCGCCCTTCTTTCACCAGCTCCAGTGCAATGCGCATAGAGCTGCCACGGCTATTGCGAATAGCCTGCGATGGCCGGGCATCACTGGCAATAACTGACTGTGCAGGAATAATCTGCAGACGTGAACGTTGTTCGAAGTCAGCTTTTGCAAGTAATGGCGTGATTGTGTCGGGATTGCCGACTAAAAGAAGTGTGAGTTGCGAATTAGAATTCAGTGCCTGCAATGCTGCAGGCACTGTCACGGAAGGGCCAAAATCTCCCCCCATGACATCTAACGCCAGGGTTAGACGTGTCAAGGTATCGTCGCAGCCTGGTTCGGTAACTTCCCCGTTTGCACGGGGAAATCCTCACTAAGCCTAATCACGCTAACGCGTGATTACTTAGTGATAACCTTGCGGCCGCGGTAGAAACCGTCAGCGGTGATGTGGTGACGCAGGTGTTTCTCACCAGAAGTCTTGTCTACAGACAGGCTGGTAACTGCAGTCAGCGCGTCATGGGAACGACGCATGCCACGTTTGGAACGGGTTGGTTTATTCTGTTGTACGGCCATGGACCTTACTCCTTAATTACTTACGCTTTAAGCTGGCTAATACGGCAAATGGATTTGGTTTTTGCGCTTCATCAGGCAGTTCCCCAAAGACCATGTCCGCCTCGGACACTTCACAGTGTTCAGAATCATGCACCGGAACCACTGGCAAGGTGAGGATGATTTCATCTTCAACCAGAGCCAGAAGATCGATTTCACCGAATTCGTTAACCTCAATCGGCTCATACGCTTCCGGGAGTGCTTCAGCCTGCTCGTCAGAACGAACGGGACTGAAACAATACGTTGTGTGAACATGCTGTACAAACGGTTTCCCGCAACGCTGACATTCGAGGGTTACCGTCACCTTTGCATCACCGGTTAAAACGGCGAGACGCTGGTTGTCGATAGCGAACGACATGGAGCATTCTACATCACTGTCCACACTGACTACGGATTCGGCAATACGCTCAGCCTGATCGGAAGAATAGATTCCTTCGTAATCAAGGCGTTTTTGAGCCGTACGAACCGGATCAAGAGTCAGGGGTAATTTTACCTTTTGCATAGGGCGCGCATATTAACTTTGTAACGTCATAGAGTCAAAGAAAAAGGCAACCAGAGCTGCCTTTTGCCAATTATTCGCACACATTGCGGCCTGTAGTTTAAAATGGCTGGCATCGATACGCTATATCTGGTGATAAAAATATGCCAAATCTCGTTCTCGCCTCCACTTCACCCTACCGTCGAATGCTGCTGGAAAAGCTCGGGATCCCGTTCGAATGCGCTGCCCCCGACGTTGACGAAACGCCACACTTGGGCGAATCCCCGCGTCATCTGGTGACGCGTCTCGCACAAGAGAAAGCGCAATCGCTGGCCGCACGTTATCCCGCCCATTTGATTATAGGCTCCGATCAGGTTTGTGTACTGGACGGAGAGATCACCGGCAAGCCGCATACGGAAGAGAACGCCTGCCAGCAGCTTCTGCGTGCACGTGGCACTATCGTGACCTTTTATACAGGGCTGGCGCTCTATAACTCCGCCTCAGGCCACCTGCAAACGGAATGCGAGCCGTTCGACGTGCACTTTCGCCATCTCAGCGAGCAGGAAATAACAGATTATGTCCGCCGGGAACGTCCGCTCAACTGTGCAGGAAGTTTTAAAAGTGAAGGATTGGGGATTGCGCTGTTCGACAAGCTGGACGGTCGTGACCCGAATACGCTGGTCGGATTGCCGTTGATTGCACTGTGCCAGATGTTAAGGCGAGAAGCGTTTAATCCGCTGACGATGTGACTGGACCATTGCGGCCTGATGCCCTCACCCCGGCCCTCTCCCACAGGGAGAGGGAGGAAAGCAAAATCAGCCGCGCAGAACCTTCAGGCAACGTTTCAGCTGCTCATCCAGCGGTGCTTCAATACGGATGATTTCACCGGTGTTTGGATGGGTAAACTTCAGCGCAGCCGCATGCAGGAACAGACGCGACAGCCCCGTGCCCGCCAGTTGTTTATCAAACTCGCGGTCGCCATAGCGGTCATCAAACGCAATAGGATGCCCGGCAAACTGGGTATGCACGCGAATCTGATGGGTACGCCCCGTCACCGGGCTGCAGCGCACCAGCGTGGCAAATTCATAGCGCTCTTCAACTTTAAAGCGCGTCTCGGACGGTTTCCCTTCCTGATTCACACGCACAATGCGCTCGCCGCTCTGCAGAATATTTTTCAACAGCGGTGCCTGCACCACTTTTACATGGGACTGCCACTGCCCACGAACCAGCGCCAGGTAGTCTTTCTGCATCCCTTTTTCACGAAGCTGCTCATGCAAAGAACGCAGCGCAGAACGCTTTTTCGCCACCAGCAGCACGCCGGAGGTATCACGATCCAGGCGATGCACCAGCTCCAGGAAACGGGCTTCCGGTCGAAGCGCACGCAGTCCTTCAATCACGCCAAAGCTCAGGCCACTGCCGCCGTGTACGGCTGTACCTGACGGTTTGTTCAGCACAAGGATATAGTCATCCTCATAAAGGATGACGTCACTCAGCGCAGCCACTTTTTGCAGCTTAGGCGAAACCGCCTCTTCTTCACGTTCAGCCACGCGCACCGGCGGGATACGCACTTCATCACCGGCTTCGAGCTTATACTCAGGCTTCACGCGTTTTTTGTTAACCCGCACCTCGCCCTTGCGCAGGATGCGGTAAATCATACTTTTTGGCACGCCTTTCAACTGGGTGCGTAAAAAGTTATCGATGCGTTGCCCCGCATAGTCATCCGCGATAGCAACAATTTTTACGGCTGGAGTCTCTGTTTTCATGGTTGGCGATTCTAAATATCGTCAGCCATTAGCGCCACTCATTTTTCTATGCTTATATTTACTTTTATCCGGCCTGCGCCCCGTTTCGCGCAATCGATTTGGTGGTTATTAAACCAATCACCACCTCGAAGTGAAGAAACTGTGAGTAACCGGGTGATAATTGGTAAAAGTCATCTTGCTATAACCCGGCGAGCAGTGGAATAATGAGGCTGTTTTCCGTGTTAAATCCGGGTTTTGTAAGGATGTCGACGGAATGACCAATTTTGTCTGACCGATCATCCACGCAGCAATGGCGTAAGACGTATTGATCTTTCAGGCAGTTAGCGGGCTGCGGGTTGCAGTACTTCCCGGTATAAGGATTGTTTTCTGGAGAGTTCTACCCAGGCAATTCCCCTGATAATTGCGCTGTGTTTCCGTATGAAATACAGGCAACCGACACTCTGCGCCTCTTAAGCGAGCGACAACCGTGAGGTTGGCGACGTGAACAGACACGAGGCCATCGGTTCATACCCCGGAAAGCGTCACCTTGCCCGCAGCTTTGTCGTCAATGTAAGAATAACGAGTAAGTTACGATGAAAAGAATGTTAATCAACGCAACTCAGCAAGAAGAGTTGCGTGTCGCCCTTGTGGATGGGCAGCGCCTGTACGATCTGGATATCGAAAGTCCTGGACACGAACAGAAAAAAGCGAACATTTACAAAGGTAAAATCACCCGCATTGAACCAAGCCTTGAAGCTGCATTTGTCGATTACGGTGCTGAGCGTCACGGTTTCCTCCCTCTTAAAGAAATCGCCCGCGAATATTTCCCTGCAAACTACAACGCCCATGGCCGCCCAAACATCAAAGATGTTCTGCGTGAAGGTCAGGAAGTTATCGTCCAGATTGATAAAGAAGAGCGTGGCAACAAAGGTGCCGCACTGACGACCTTTATCAGCCTGGCGGGGAGCTATCTGGTTCTGATGCCAAACAACCCGCGTGCGGGTGGTATCTCTCGCCGTATCGAAGGTGATGACCGTACCGAGCTGAAAGAAGCGCTGGCAAGTCTTGAACTGCCGGACGGCATGGGGCTTATCGTGCGTACCGCAGGCGTAGGCAAATCTGCCGAAGCGCTGCAGTGGGACTTAAGCTTCCGTCTGAAGCACTGGGAAGCTATCCAGAAAGCAGCAGAAAGCCGCCCTGCTCCGTTCCTGATCCACCAGGAAAGCAACGTTATCGTACGTGCCTTCCGCGACTATCTGCGTCAGGACATCGGCGAAATTCTGATTGATAACCCGAAAGTGCTTGAACTGGCTCGCCAGCACATCGCCGCGCTGGGTCGTCCGGATTTCACCAGCAAAATCAAACTGTACACCGGTGAAATCCCGCTGTTCAGCCACTATCAGATTGAATCCCAGATTGAATCCGCCTTCCAGCGTGAAGTGCGTCTGCCATCCGGTGGTTCTATCGTTATCGATACGACCGAAGCGCTGACCGCTATCGACATCAACTCCGCGCGTGCAACCCGCGGCGGTGATATCGAAGAGACCGCCTTCAACACCAACCTTGAAGCCGCTGATGAAATCGCCCGCCAGCTCCGCCTGCGCGACCTGGGTGGTCTGATCGTTATCGACTTCATCGACATGACCCCTGTTCGTCACCAGCGTGCGGTTGAAAACCGTCTGCGCGAAGCGGTGCGCCAGGACCGTGCTCGTATTCAGATCAGCCATATCTCTCGCTTTGGCCTGCTGGAGATGTCCCGTCAGCGTCTGAGCCCATCACTGGGTGAGTCCAGCCATCACGTTTGCCCGCGCTGTTCTGGTACCGGTACCGTGCGTGATAACGAATCGCTGTCCCTCTCTATTCTGCGTCTGATTGAAGAAGAAGCGCTGAAAGAGAACACTAAAGAAGTTCACGCCATTGTGCCGGTGCCCGTTGCCTCTTACCTGCTTAACGAAAAACGTGCAGCGGTAAGCGCAATCGAAGCACGTCAGGGCGGCGTTCGCTGCATCATCGTGCCAAACGACCAGATGCAGACTCCGCACTATCACGTGCTGCGTGTACGTAAGGGCGAAGAGACGACCACCCTCAGCTACCTGCTGCCGAAGCTGCATGAAGAAGAGATGGCACTGCCATCCGATGAAGAGCCTGCCGAGCGTAAACTGCCTGAGCAGCCTGCATTAGCCACCTTCATTATGCCGGAAGCGCCGCCGGAAGCCGTGCTGGAAAAACCAGCGGCTAAACCTGCTGCGCAAAAAACTGCGCCAGACGTGGCGAAAGCCCAGCCAGAGCAACCTGGTCTTCTGAGCCGTTTCTTCGGCGCGCTGAAGAAGATGTTTGCTGGCGAAGAAGTTCAGCCGGAGCAGCCAAAAGAAGCACCGAAAGAAGCGAAGCCTGAGCGTCAGCAGGATCGTCGTAAGCGCCAGAACAACCGCCGCGATCGTAATGACCGCAGCGATCGTAACGACCGTAACGAGCGTCGCGACAACCGTTCTGACAACAACGAAGGCCGTGAGCAACGCGAAGATAACCGTCGCAACCGTCGCGAGAAACAGCAGCAGAATGTTGAAGATCGCGAAATTCGCCAACCGGCGGGCGATGAGTCAGAGAAGAGCAAACAGCGCGACGAGCAGCAGCCTCGCCGCGAGCGTAATCGTCGTCGCAACGACGAGAAGCGTCAGGCGCAGCAGGAAGTTAAAAACCTGAACCGCGAAGAGCCTGTTGAACAGCAAGACGCTGAGCAGGAAGAACGTACTCAGGTTATGCCACGTCGTAAGCAGCGTCAGCTGAATCAGAAAGTCCGTTTTGCTTCTGAAACGACCGAAGAGACAACTGTTGTTGCGGAAACCGTCGCCGAAAGCGCGCCGCAGACCCAACTGGCGAAAGTTGATCTGCCAGCTGTGGTAGAGAACAACGCCGAGCAGGACGATAACGGCGAAGGTCGTGATAACGCAGGCATGCCGCGTCGTTCACGTCGTTCTCCTCGTCACCTGCGCGTGAGCGGTCAGCGTCGTCGCCGTTATCGTGACGAGCGTTACCCGACTCAGTCTCCAATGCCGTTAGCCATCGCGTGTGCGTCGCCTGAAATGGCATCCGGTAAAGTCTGGATCCGCTACCCGGTTGCTCGCCCGGAGCAGATTGTTGAAGAACAGTCTGTCACCGAAGAGGTGATTGCACCTGTCGTTGCAGCTGAAGAGGTTGTGGCGGCAGCAGCGACGGTGGTTGAGCCGCAGGCTGTGGAAGTGGAAGCCGAAGCCCCACAGGCGGTTGAAGTGGAAACCACCCATCCTGAAGTGATTGCTGCCCCGGTTGATGCCGCACCGCAGTTCATCGCCGAAGAAGACACGGTCGTGGCCGAAGAGGTTGCTGAAGAAGTTGAAGCCGCCGCGCCGGTTGAAGACACCGCTGACGCTGTTATCGAAACGGTGACAGAAGAGGTGGTTCAGGACGTTGAACTTGATGTTGAACCGGTTCGTGAAGCCGAAGAAGCTCCAGCGCCTGAGGTGAAACCAGCGCCAGTGGTTACTGCGCCAGCGGCAGCACACGTTGCAACGGCACCCATGACTCGCGCACCTGCGCCTGAGTATGTGCCGGAAGCACCACGTCAAAGCGACTGGGTTCGCCCGGAGTTCAACTTTGACGGCAAAGGTTCAGCAGGTGGTCACAGCGCGACGCATCAGGCGACTGCACCGGCAACCCGCCCCCAGTCTGTTGAGTAACACACGTTAAGACGAAAAGCCGACCTCAGGGTCGGCTTTTTTATTGCGCATTTGCTGGCTTTCTCATTCCGGCTATACCCGGCATCACCTGCTTCATCATCTCCAGAAAACGTCGCAAGCGCGCAGGATAGTATCGCGACCACGGATAAACCAGATGGACAGGCAACGCCGTGGGTTGCCACTCGGGCAGAAGAGGGATTAAGCGCCCTTCCTGAATATCCTCTTTCACCGTCCAGCTTGATACCAGCGCCACCCCCAGCCCGGTCAGGGCCGTATTTCGCGCCACGTACAGGCTGTCCGTGCTCAGACGCGGCGTAATGGCAATGCGTGTCGGCTGCGCTGCACCATCAAACAATTCAACGTGTCGCTGGTAGAAGGTGCTGATGGCAATCCAGGGCAGCGCCTGCAAATCCTCTGGCTTGCTAACCTTTGGGAAGCGTGCCAGCAACGCAGGAGAGGAGACGATGGAGCGCGGTACCTCTGCCAGCTGTACGGAAACCGTGGCGGGATCGACCTCGGCACCCACGCGGATCGCACAATCAATATTGTCGCTGAGGAAATCCACCGACTTATCGTTCAACATCCACTCAATGGAAAGCTGAGGGTAGCGCTGCAAAAATTCCGTCAACGGTTTCAGGAGCTGTTCCTGACCAAAGGCGTGCGGTGCCCGCACCCGCAATACCCCAACCGGTTCATCCTCCGCCTGCCCGACTTCATCTTCCAGCGCCAGCCAGCTATCAATCACCCGCCGGGCATGCTGATAGCAGCGTTCACCGTCGTCAGTAAGCCTGATGGCATGGGTGGTTCGCAGCAGCAGGCGAGCCCCCAGCAACGTTTCCAGAGACTGCAAACGTCGGCTTACCGTGGCCTGAGTCGTCGAAAGCTGCCTTGCCGCTGCCGAGAGCGAGCCGGTTTCCACGATGCGAACAAAAGTTCGCATCAGTTCCACCCTGTCTATACGCTCAACTCGCTTCATACTTTCCTCTGTCATACGCTTAACGTATAAGCGTTTTACCACCGGTCCGTCTACCGCCGCAAGGCGTAGTGATAAAAAATAGCCTCACACTATGACTGAGGAACGTCTTATGAACACAACAACTGCCTCCCATGCCGTGAGCCGCTGGGTGATATTAATGCTGGCTCTGGGTGCTGGTTTCAGCGTGGCATCCATTTACTACGCACAGCCTTTGCTGCCTCTCATGGGCGCAGACCTTCATTTGAGTATTGAAGGAATGGGCCTGGTTCCGACGCTGACCCAGGCTGGCTACGCGCTCGGCATCCTCTTCCTGCTGCCGCTTGGCGATCGTCATGACCGCAGGACGCTGATTCTGATTAAAAGTGCTGCGCTGGCGCTGTTTCTTCTGGGCTGTAGTCTCACCGGGCAACTCCCTTCGCTGCTGCTGGCAAGCCTGCTGATTGGCATGGCCGCCACCATGGCGCAGGATATCGTTCCCGCTGCTGCGATCCTCGCCCCTGAAGGTAAGCAGGGGAAAACCGTGGGCACCGTCATGACAGGTCTTCTGCTGGGCATATTGTTGTCGAGAACCGTCAGCGGCGTGGTCGGTGAAGCCTTTGGCTGGCGGGTGATGTATCAGCTGGCTGCTGCAAGCATTGCCTTTGTCGGCGCGGTGATGTGGGCCGTACTCCCACGTTTTGCTATTCACTCCACGCTGAGCTATCCCGCGCTGATGCGTTCCATGGAGCACCTGTGGCGTCGTTACCCGGCACTGCGTCGCGCGGCGCTGGCTCAGGGTTTTCTGTCGATTGCCTTTAGCGCATTCTGGTCAACGCTGGCCGTGATGCTGCTGGAACGCTACCACCTGGGCAGCGCCGTGGCGGGCGGGTTTGGTATCGCAGGTGCCGCCGGGGCATTAGCCGCGCCGCTGGCAGGCGGTCTGGCGGATAAACTGGGTGCAGGAAAAGTGACGCAGCTGGGTGCCGCGCTCGTCACCGTCTCGTTTGCGCTGATGTTCCTGATGCCCGCCCTCGGCGTCCATGGGCAACTGATTCTGATTGCCGTCTCCGCCGTCGGTTTTGACCTTGGCCTGCAGTCAAGCCTGGTGGCGCACCAGAATCTGGTCTACAGCCTTGAACCGCAGGCACGCGGTCGCCTGAACGCCCTGCTCTTTACGGTGGTGTTTATCGGGATGGCGCTAGGCTCGGCGCTCGGCAGCAAAATTTATACGATGGCAGGCTGGCCTGGCGTGGTGGCGCTGGCAACCCTGTGCGGCGTTATTGCCCTGGTCATCAGACTGATTGAAAACGCCCGGGTAACCTCCGCTCAGGCTGAAACCGTGTAAAAAAAATGCCCAGTCCATACGGGCTGGGCAGTCAAAACATGCCCAGTTTCAAGACATGTTCTAAGAGGTCAAGACGTTATTTGTTCATCTGGAACAGGGACATCCCCTGCATATCGCTAAACGCCTTATAGGAGGCCTGCAGAGCCGCCTGCTGCATGGAGTAAGAAGAGATCACCGAGTTCCAGTCCACATCGACCAGGTCGCTCATCTGCTGCGTTTGGCCCAAAGCACGGTCATCGCCCAGCGAATCCAGTTTGCCCAGCTCGTCCAGTTTGATCCCCAGGTCTGCACGCACGGTCAGCACGTTGTTCAGCGAGTTGCTCAGGCCGCGGTTGGTTTTATCCATCGCTGCCGTAAACGCATCGGCTTTAGTCTGGTCGCCTTCAACCGGCGTATTCAGCGCAGCGATAGCGGTATCCAGGATCTTAAACAGGTTGGTTTCCGGCGCGCTGCCGTCCGGCTCCGGTTTCGCGTTACTGGTGAAGGTATCGAAAACTTCACTGCCCGTGTGGCTGATTTGCATGGTACGCGCGGCGTCAACCTGCTGGCTGATTGGCGTAGAGCCGCCGTTATAGGTGCCGGTCGTCTCGTCGAAGGCCGCCGCTTCCGTTTTGTAACCCGCAAAAATATAGCGTCCATTACCGTCGGTGCTGTTTGCCAGGTTCATCAGCTGATCGCGGATCCCCTGCAGGTTGGTGGCAAGCGACTGTCGGTCATCATCGCTCAGGGTTCCGTTACCGGCGTTAACCACTTTTTCCTGCGCGGTGATAATCGCATTCGTCACCTCTTTCAGCACGTTCTCTTCCAGCGACACCTTGGTCGTGGCGAAAGAACGCGCCAGCGCATACTGGCTGTTCTGCGTCTGCGCCTGGGAGAGCACAACGGCCTGAGAGGCCGCAATCGGGTCATCGGAAGGACGGTTTACGCGCTTGCCGGTTGACATCTGCTCGCCATAGCCCAGCCAGAGACTCTGGGAGTTCGTCACTCCGCGCATGCTCTGCTCATACATCATTTGAGTACTAATACGCATTTTTTAACCCCGGCCTTAGCGAATGTTGATCAACGCATCAAACAGCGTGCTCGCCGTTTGCAGCACCTGCGCATTCGCCAGGTAGTACTGCTGATAGCGCTGCAGGTTGCCGTATTCTTCATCCAGGTTAACCCCGGAAATCGACTGCTGCTGTTTGGTCAGCTGCGTTACCACGTTGTCTTTCGTAGCGCTGCTGGTTTTCAGCGATGCCGTGGTGCTCCCCACCGTACTGACCAGTGACGCATAGGCATCGTTGAAGGTTTTGTTATTCCCCACCAGCTTCGCGCTCTGCAGATCCAACAGTTTTTGGCCGTTGGTATTGTCGCTATCGCCGCTGTCGCTGGCGGAGGCCATCGCCAGTTTGGATTCATCGCTAATCGCGACGTCCATATTCATAATGACGTCATTCACCGGTTTCACGATGAAGCTGTCTTTCTGGTTGGCCGCACCGGTGATGTTCACGTTCAGACCGTCAAACGACAGGTTACCGCTGCCGTCCGGCGTGGCCGTAAAGCTGGTTTTGTCAGACAGACGCGTGACCGTCCAGTTGGTCCCGTTGTACTCAACTTTATAGTTCGTCGCCTGCACCGCAGAGCTGTCCGTTACGCTCGCCGTTACCGACGCGCTGCCGGTGTTTTTGCTGTTACTCAGTACGGAAGGTGAACCGAAGTCGAATAGCTTGCCGCCCGCGTCGCCGTTGGCGTCGAACCCGGCTTCATGCTGTGTGTTCATCGCGTCGGCAAACGCCAGCGCCATCTGGTTAAGGGTGTTACGCGCTTTATCCAGATCTTCAGAACGGAAGGTCAACAGTCCACCCAGTGACCCTGTGGTGATCTGCTTTTCCGGGATCTCAACGTTTCCAGACGCTGCATCCACGTAGGCAATCGTGGTGCGCGATGGGTCAGCACTGGATTTCACCGCAGCCAGCTGGCTGGCAGTACTGCCCTGCACCAGGGTGTAACCGTTCGCGATGGAGATATTGTACGTACCGCTGTCCTGCACGGTCACGTCCACACCCACAATCTTATTCAGCTCGCTCACCAGCTGATCGCGCTGATCGAGCAGTTCGTTCGGCGATGCGCCCGCGCCTACGCCGGTCAGACGGGAAATTTGATCGTTAAGGTTGGCTATCTGCTTCGCGTAGTTGTTGATCTGATCCACGCTGGTGGTGATCGCGGTGTTAACCTGCGCATCCTGATCGCGAAGATACTGATCGTTGGTTTTAAACTGGTTTACCAGGCCATCCGCTTTGCCGATCACCGTCTGGCGCGCAGCCGGATCTTCGGCGTTACTCACCAGCGTTTGCAGGCTCTTGAAGAAATCCTGCAGCGTGGTTGAGAGCGAGTTGGTGGTATCGGAGAGCACGTCGTCAATCTTTGACATCTGCTGATAGCGCGTTGTCAGCCCGCTGCTCTGCGTCTGTGCGGCGCGCAGCTGGTTGGTAATGAAGGCGTCATACTCACGCTGCACGCCGGAGACATAAACCCCGTTCCCCACCCAGCCACCGCCGGTCAGCGTGCTGTTAGCCGCGCCCAGAATGGTGTTCTGGCGGGTGTAACCTGCCACGTTATAGCTTGAAATATTATTACTTACGGTATTAAGTGCCGCCTGTGCCGCACTGAGGCCACTCATGGCGCTGTTAATCAAACTGGACATGGGGGTTCCTTTTATACTTTCAGACACGAGTCCTGATGAAGGTTATCGGCAGCCTCCACCGGGACTTGAGAACTTTCAGAACAGATTTTCAATATCGGTGCTATAGGCTTTACTCACCTTCTCACCCATCGATTTCAGCTGCTGGATCATGCTGGTGAGCTTGCGCGCATAGTTCGGATCGGTAGCGTATCCCGCATTCTGCAATGCCTGCGCGCCCTGCTCCGGCGTCGATGCCTGCGTCACAGCGGTATAGCGCGGGTTTCGGCTTAACAGGCCGACGTAATCTGACAATGCTTCAAGGTAGGAGCTGTAAACGCGGAATTTGGCTTTTACCTTCACTGCCGCGCCGTTTTCGTATTCGGTGGTGGTGATCTCGGTTGTCGGCCCCTTCCAGCTGGAGGTGGCTTTGACGCCAAAGATGTTGAAGCTCGGATCGCCGTTTTCCTTACGGATTTGACGCTGGCCCCAGCCCGACTCCAGGGCGGCCTGGGCCAGGATCAGGTGATGCGGTACCCCGCTCTGCTCGCTGGCCAGTCGTGCAGGCAGAGAAAGCTGCGCCAGGAAGTCCTTACTGTCGCCGGAGAGCGGCTCGTCGCGCGTCTCTACGGGCTTCGGCATGGCCTTACGCACCATCTGCGTAAGCGCCTGGTTCTGATAACTGGTCACCGTTTCGATGTCGAACTTCATCGGCACCTGCTGCGGCTGATCCTCAGGCTGAATACCCTGTGCGGCAGCGGTCTGTTTGACAATCATGTCAGCCAGTCCGAGCCCTTTACCGGCGGTCATCTGCTGTGCAATCTGCTGGTCATACATGCTGGTGTACAGCCGCGTGGAATCGCTGCTGAACATCCCGTCTTTCGGCAGGGTCTCACGCATGCTTTTCAACATCATCTGCACGAACATCCCTTCCACCTGGCGGGCGACCGGGCGGATATTCGCCGCCGGGTCTTTGCCTGCTTTGGTTTTCAGTTCGTTCAGCGACTGGGCATCCCAGGCGGCACCGGTCAGCAGTTTGCTATCGGTCAGCATTAGATGATTTCCAGTTTGGCGCGCAGGCAGCCTGCACTTTGCATCGATTGCAGAATCGACATCAGATCCATCGGCGTCGCGCCCAGCGCATTCAGGGCACGCACCACGCTGTTCAGGTTCGCGCTGGAACGCACGCTTTGCAGCGAGCCGCCGCTCTGACGCAAATCAATCTGCGTTTGCGGTGTCACCACCGTCTGACCGCCACCAAATGGCGTATCCGGCTGGCTGACGTTGGCAGAGCGGTTCACCGTCACGGAGAGGTTACCCTGCGCCACGGCACAGCTGTCCAGCGACACCTCGCGGTTCATCACCACCGACCCGGTGCGTGAGTTGATGATGACTTTGGCATCCTGCACCGGCACGTTCACTTCCATATTCTGAATATCCGCCAGCATACGCACCTGGTTACTGTTACCCGAAGAGGTCCGGATCTGCACAGTACGCGCGTCCAGCGCCGTGGCGCTCCCGTAGCCGCGGCTGCGGTTGATGGTGTCGGCAATTTGCTGCGCCATCGTGAAGTCTTCATTATTAAGCTGCAGGTTGATGGTATTTCCTGCGCCAAACTGGGTCGGCAGCTCGCGCTCAATGATGGCCCCGTTAGTGATACGCCCGCCGTTCAGCTGGTTCACCTGCACGCTGCTCCCGCCCGCAGAGGCACCCGCACCGCCAACCAGAATGTTACCCTGCGCCAGCGCATACACCTGGCTGTCGACGCCCTTAAGCGGCGTCATCAACAGCGTGCCGCCGCGCAGGCTTTTGGCGTTACCCATGGAGGAGACCACCACGTCGATGGTCTGCCCCTGACGCGCAAACGCCGGATAGGACGCGGTCACCATCACCGCCGCCACGTTTTTCAGCTGCATGTTGGTCCCCGCAGGGACGGTAATACCAAGCTGCGAAAGCATGTTATTCAGGGTCTGGGTGGTGAACGGCGTTTGGGTGGTCTGGTCACCCGTACCGTCCAGCCCCACCACCAGGCCATAGCCAATCAGCGAGTTCTCGCGCACGCCCTGAACGCTGGTCAGGTCGCGAATACGGTCAGCCTGAGCGAAGGTTGCCACCAGCGCCAGCGCCACGGCGAAGATCGTTTTAAACATGGGTCACCTCGCTTACATCGGCGATAAGTTAAGGAAGAAACGCTGCAGCCAGCCCATATTTTGCGCTTCATTGATATAGCCGTTACCGACGTATTCAATGCGCGCATCCGCCACCTGGGTGGACGGTACGGTGTTGGTGCCGCTGATGGTGCGAGGGTTAACCACACCGGAGAAGCGAATGAACTCAGTGCCCTGGTTAATGGCGATCTGTTTTTCACCCACAACGTGTAAATTGCCGTTAACCAGCACCTGGTCAACCGTCACCGTCAGCGTGCCGCTGAAGGTGTTACTGGCGTTCGCACCACCTTTACCGTTAAAGGTATTGCCGCCAGACGCCTCAACATCCGCACGCGCATTGCCGAACAGGCCCTGCAGATAGCGTGGAACGGTGTCGAAGCCAAAATTGGTTTTGCCATCGCGGCTGGCGTTCGCCGACGAGCTCTTGCTCGCACTGACGTTTTCCTGCAGCACAATGGTCAGCGTATCGCCGATGTTACGCGGGCGACGATCTTCAAACAGCGGCTGATAGCCGTAGTTAATCGGCTGTGTGGTCTGGAAAATGGAGCCGTTCACCACGGGCGCGGGGCCGGGAACGGGCTGGGCGGTAGTCGCACCCTCGACCAATGGTTTAGACGGGATCCAGGCACACCCGCTGAGGGTAATGGCCAGAACAGTCAGTATCGGATAACGAAACGCCGCGTTTTTTTGCATTGCCTTCATCTTCGAAAACAGGGAGCCGGTGCGGCGTTGACCGCACCGGGCTGCACCTTAGAGTTGCGTCAGTTTCTGCAGCATCTGGTCGGTCGTCGACACTGCTTTACTGTTAATTTCATACGCGCGCTGAACCTGGATCATATTTACCAGCTCTTCCGCCACGTTAACGTTCGAGGTTTCAACATAACCCTGATACAGCAGACCCGCGCCGTTCAGCCCCGGCGTGCTCTCATTTGGCGTACCGGAGGACTGGGTTTCGGTGTAGAGGTTCTCACCAATGCTTTCCAGACCGGTATCGTTCATGAAGGTGGTCAGGTTGAGCTGTCCAACCTGAACGGGTGCGGCCTGACCCTGCTGGGTGACGCTCACGATACCGTCGCGTCCGATGGTGATGCTCAGGGCATTCGCCGGAATGGTGATTGCAGGCTGAACCTGGAAGCCGCCCGCCGTCACCAGTTGGCCGTTTTGATCCACCTGGAATGAGCCGTCACGGGTGTAGGCTGAGGTACCGTCAGGCAGCTGCACCTGGAAGAAACCCTGCCCTTTGATGGCGACATCTTTACTGTTGTTGGTCTGAGACAGGTTGCCCTGGCTGTGCAGACGCTCGGTCGCTACCGGACGCACGCCGGTACCAATCTGCAGACCGGACGGCAGCGTCGTTTGCTCAGAAGACTGAGCACCCGGCTGGCGAATGGTTTGGTAAAGCAAATCTTCGAAAACCGCACGCTGACGCTTGAAACCATTGGTGCTGACGTTTGCCAGGTTGTTGGCAATCACATCCATGTTGGTTTGCTGCGCGTCCAGGCCTGTTTTCGCGATCCATAAAGAACTGATCATAAGGAGTCCTGTTAACTCATAGCCAGAAGTTGGTTAGCCTTGCTCGCGTTTTCATCCACGCTGCTGATAATTTTCATCTGCATTTCAAAACGGCGGGCGCTGGCGATCATGTCGGTCATGGCTTCAACCGGCTTGACGTTACTGCCTTCCAGCACGCCGGACATCACGCGAATGCTCGGGTCAGCCTGGAGCGTAGCGCCACGGGTGGTCTGTGCCGCCTGGGTCAGACGGAACATGCCGTCATCGCCGCGCTGCACCTCTTTGCCTTCCGCTTTAACCAGCTTCAGACGCCCGACGGGCGCAACGGTATTGGCCGGATCGCCCGGGTTTAACGCCGAGATGGTGCCGTCTGCCGCGATGGTCAGCTCTGAGCCTTCCGGTACCGTGAGCGGACCGGCTTCGCCCATCACCGGATGACCCTGAATGGTTAACTGCCCGGTTGCGCTCACCTGGATATTACCGTTACGGGTATAGCCTTCGCTGCCGTCTGCCGTTTGCACCGCCAGCCAGCCGTCCTGCTGAAGGGCAACGTCCAGCGGACGCGAGGTGTAATCCATCTGGCCCGACGTCATATCGGCACCGGGCGTGGATGCCGTCACCAGCGTACGCGTGGGTAATGAAAGCCCTTCGACCGGCACCGCACGCAGCGCATTAAGCTGCGCGCGAAAGCCCGGCGTGGAGGCATTTGCCAGGTTGCTGGCGGTAACGGCCTGCTGATTGAGCGTCTGGCTTGCCGCGCCCATCGCTGTATATATTGCGTGATCCATTGCGCGTTCCTGTTAGCCGCTTAACGCAGGTTAACCAGCGTGTTGAGGATCTGATCCTGCGTTTTGATGGTCTGCGCATTCGACTGGTAGTTACGTTGCGCGACAATCATGTTCACCAGCTCTTTACTCAGGTCCACGTTAGAGGCTTCCAGCGCGCCGTTGGTCAGCGTACCAAAGTTACCGGTACCCGCCGTGCCGAGCAGCGCGACGCCGGAGGATTGGCTTGCAGACCATACGTTGTCGCCTTCAGATTTCAGGCCTTCGTTGTTAGCGAAGTTTGCCAGCACGATCTGACCCAGAACCTGCGTCTGTTCGTTGGAGTAGTTACCCACAACGGTACCGTCGTCGTTAATCTGATAGCTCACCAGATCGCCCGGCTTGTAGCCGTTCTGGGTGGTCCCGACAACGTTGTTGGCACCGGTATTTTGCTGCATGGAGTTCTGGAAGCTCAGGGAGAACGTAGCAGGCGTCGCGCCGCTCACTGAACCGGTGGTGATGTTGATGGCCGGGGTGGCGTTTGGCGTCGCGCTCAGTACGCCAGCCGCGTTGTAGTTGTACACGCCCGCCAGGTTACCGTTGCTGTCAAAGTTCATTTGAGCGGCTTTGGTTGCTGGAGAACCGGCAACGCTACCGTCCTGGGTGTACAGATCCCATTTGTTGTCTGCTGTTTTGACGTAGTAGACATACATGTTGTGGGCGTTACCCTGGGTATCGAATACGGTCACGGTCCCTTTTTTGTTGTAGGTATCCGGGTTAGTCGCATCGAACGCGGCAGTCTGCGCATCATCCGTGGAGTTCAGGTTGATCTGCTGGGTTGCCGTTGTGGTCGCCTTCGCGGCCATCAGGGTGTTAGGGATGGTAATCGCCTGTGGGTTCGCACCGGTCTGCACCGTTGGTGGCGTACCTGCAACCGGATAGCCGGTCAACTGCATCCCCTGCATGTTCACCAGGGTACGGTTTTCGTCGAGCTTAAACTGGCCGTTACGGCTGTAGAACACAGAGCCGTTGGAATCCACCATACGGAAGAAACCGTTCTGGCTGATGGCAACGTCCAGACCACGACCGGTATTGGTGGTGGTACCGTCGGTAAAGTCCTGAGTGATACCCGCAACTTTAACGCCCAGGCCGACTTTAGAGCCTGCAAACATATCGGCAAACGAGGCCGAACCGGATTTAAAACCATAGGTCGCGGAGTTGGCGATGTTGTTGCCAATGACGTCCAGGTTGGTGGCCGCAGCATTCAGGCCGCTGACCGCTTGAGAAAAGGCCATGACTTACTCCTGATAAGTGTAAAGGCTTAGATAATCTGCCGAACTTCGTCGAGTGTGGTGGTACCAGAGGTACCCAAATCCAGTTTGTTGCCATCGCTACTTTTGATGACGCCCTGAACCAGTGCAAACTGCAGCGGCTGCGCAACCAGCTGGGTGGTCCCGGTGCTGGCGCTGATCGCCACCTTATAGGAACCGTTTGGCGCTTTGGTGCCGTCGGTCAGGCTGCCATCCCAGGTGAAGGTATGCACACCGGCTTTCAACTCACCGATGTCGATGGTGCGTACCACGGCACCGGTCGAGTCGGTGATCGTCGCGGTCACTTTGTCAGCCGCCTGCTGCAGCTCAACGCCAAACGGCGTGGTGGTGGTGGTTGAGGTGCCATCGGTGGTGCTGGTGCCCGCCAGAATGGTGGTCCCCGGGATCATCACCCCGTGACCAATCAGGTTGGCTGCCTGCAAAGACTGGCTGTTGTCGATTTGACCGGAGACGGAGCCGAGCGTGGTATTCAGTTTCTCAATGCCGCTCACGGTACTGATCTGCGCAAGCTGCGTGGTCAGTTCGTTGTTCTGCATCGGGTTGGTAGGATCCTGGTTCTTCAGCTGCGCCACCAGCAGCGTTAAGAAGCTGCTTTGCAGATCGTTAGCACTGCTTCCGGTCAGGGAGCTGGAACCGGAGGTCGTACTGGCACTGCTGACCCCCGTATTCGTTGGGTCATTCATACTGACGGCAATGGACATGCGTGTCTCCTTTACTGGCCGAGCGTGAGTGTTTTGAGCATCATGCTCTTCACGGTGTTGAGCACTTCGACGTTTGCCTGATAGCTGCGCGAGGCGGACATCGAGTTCACCATCTCACCGACCACATCCACGTTAGGCATCTTCACGTAACCACTGGCATCGGCGAGCGGGTTGCCCGGTTCATACACCAGCTTGTCAGGTGCCTGGCTCTCCACCACGTCAGAGACTTTCACGCCGCCTGTTGCCGCACCCGGTGCAGCATCGACCTGAAAGACCACCTGTTTTGCTTTATAGGGCTGTCCGTCAGGACCGGTTACGCTGTCGGCGTTAGCGAGGTTACTGGCGGCAACGTTCAGACGCTTGGACTGTGCCGTTAACGCCGAACCGGCGATATCAAAAATATTCAGCAAAGCCATGGATTAGTTGCCCCCTTGCAGGACGGTCATCATGCCTTTAATTTGTCCGCCGAGTAGGGTCAGACCCGTCTGGTACTGCAGGCTGTTATCGGCAAACTGCGTACGCTCCCGGTCCATGTCGACGGTGTTGCCGTCAAGCGATGGCTGGTCGGGAATGCGATAAAGTAAATCGGTCGTGGGCGCGGTCATCGCCTGAGCAGGAATATGGCGTGAGGATGTCAGTGCAAGTGCGACACCCGTTCCTTCGGCACGTCCACGCTCCATCACTTTTTTAAGTTCACTGGAAAAATCAATATCGCGCGCCTGATACCCCGGGGTATCGGCGTTGGCAATATTGGCGGCTAAAATCTCCTGCCGCTGGGCGCGTAAATTGAGCGCTTCCTGCTGAAAACGTAACGCGGCGTCGAGTTTATCGAGCATGTCTCCTCCGCTGATGGCAAAATTTCAGTTCACAGCTTAAATCTCACCCCGTCTCCCCTATCGACGGAATAAGCGCAAAATGCGTCGCTATTTATTGCGTTGATGTAAAACCACTGCGGGTAGAATCCTCTCAATTCTGGAAACGGTGGGATGTGCAATGCGGACGATAAAACGAGGCCTGGCGGCAACCTTATTGCTTTTAAGCCCTCTGGCGCAGGCTGAAAACTTACAGGCTCAGCTGACGACTTTTTTTGCACAGCAGCTGGCGGGCTTTAGTGATGAAGTCAACGTCACCGTTCGCACGCCGCCTAATCTCTATCCCTCCTGCGAACAGCCCTCATTCACCGTGACCGGCACGACAAAGCTGTGGGGTAACGTGAACGTGCTGGCGCGCTGCGCCAACGAAAAACGCTATTTACAGGTTGCGGTTCAGGCGACGGGCAATTATGTTGTTGCCGCCGCGCCCATTGCCCGCGGCAGCGTACTGCAGGCCAGCAGCGTGACGCTTAAACGCGGTCGACTGGATCAGCTTCCGCCGCGAACGATGCTGGACATAAACCAGGCACAGGACGCGGTCAGCCTGCGCGATATGGCACCAGGCCAGGCCATTCAGCTCTCCATGCTGCGTAAAGCGTGGCGGGTGAAAGCGGGTCAGCAGGTGATGGTGGTCGCCAACGGAGACGGCTTTAGTATCAACAGTGAAGGTAAGGCATTAAACAATGCCGCCGTGGCGCAAAATGCCCGGGTCAGAATGTCTTCAGGCCAGGTGGTTAGCGGAACCGTCGATTCTGATGGGAATATTCTGATTAACCTATAATCTTTTTAAAGATTTCGCGGTGCCTGCCGATAAATATTCAACTAATGATGATGTCAGGCGCAAACGCCGCGAACCCTCGATGAGGACAACACTATGAGCATTGATCGTACATCAGCCCTGAAGCCGGTTAGCACTGTACAACCTCGCGAAACGAATGACGCTCCCGCGCAGAAAACGCGTCTGGAAAAACCGTCTACGGCTAACAGCACCAGCGTGACCCTGAGCGACGCGCAGTCCAAACTGATGCAGCCGGGCAGCAGCGATATCAACATGGAACGTGTTGAAGCGCTGAAAACGGCCATTCGTAACGGCGAGCTGAAAATGGATACCAGCAAAATCGCTGACGCGCTGATCGAGGAAGCGCAGAGTTTCTTACAGAGTAAATAACCGTATGAGTCGACTGTCAGAAATACTGGATCAGATGACGGTTGTCCTGAACGACCTGAAAACGGTAATGGATGCTGAACAACAACACCTGTCTTCGGGTCAAATCAACGGCAGCGCGTTGCAACGCATTACTGAAGACAAAAGTTCGCTTCTGGCGACGCTGGATTACCTTGAGCAGCAGCGACGCGCTGAACAGGATCAGAAGCGCAGCGCCAACGATGAAATTGTCGAACGTTGGCAAACGATTACGGAAAAAACCCAGCATCTGCGCGATCTCAACCAGCATAACGGTTGGTTACTTGAGGGACAGATGGTGCGTAATCAGCAAGCTCTGGAAGTATTAAAGCCCCATAAAGAGCCGGGGCTGTACGGTGCGGATGGTCAGACGGCCACGGCACGCATTACGGGCGGGAAAAAGATTTCGATTTGACGCCTTAGCGGCAAATCAGGCTGTGGGGAGCACCATAAGGTGGACTCCCCTTTTGGCGTTTATGCCGTACGGCGGGTGAACTCTTTCACCTTGAACCCCAACACCGCGAGCGTGGCGAAGTATGCCACCACGCCGACCACCACAACGGCCATCAGGCGCATCAGGCGGAATGGCATAGTGCCGGCTGACCAGTCCGGCATCACATACAGCATGCCCAGCAATGCCGCCGACATCACCAGCACCGCGATCACCAGACGCACAAGAAAACGCGACCAGCCCGGCTGTGGCGTGAAAATATCCTGCTTACGCAGCTGCCAGTACAGCAGCCCGGCATTCAGGCAGGCCGCCAGACCAATCGACAGCGCCAGCCCGGCGTGTCTCAGCGGACCAATAAACGCCAGGTTCATCAGCTGGGTCATAATCAGCGTCACAATGGCGATTTTCACCGGCGTTTTGATGTCCTGGCGTGAATAGAATCCCGGCGCCAGCACCTTCACGACAATCAGCCCCATCAACCCTACCGAATAGGCAATAAGCGCCTGCTGGGTCATGGCGGCGTCATGGGCGGTAAATTTACCGTACTGGAACAGCGACACCGTCAGCGGTTTCGCCAGAATCCCCAGCGCCACCGCGCTCGGCAGCGCCAGCAGAAAGCAGAGACGCAGCCCCCAGTCCATCAGGCGGCAATACTCATCGTGGTTGCCGCTGGCAAAGCTTTTGGAGAGCGACGGCAGCAGGATGGTCCCCAGCGCCACGCCCAGCACGCCGGATGGAAACTCCATCAGACGGTCAGCGTAGTACATCCATGAGACCGAACCAGACACCAGGAAAGAGGCAAAAATGGTGTTGATGATGAGTGAGATCTGGCTGACGGAAACCCCGAGGATTGCGGGCCCCATCTGCTTAATAACCCGCATCGCACCGGCATCTTTAAGGTTGATACGCGGCAGGACCAGCATGCCGATTTTCTTCAGGTGCGGCAGCTGGTAAGCAAGCTGCAGCACGCCGCCCACGGTCACGGCCCAGGCCAGCGCCAGCACCGGCGGGTTGAAATGCGGTGCGGCAAACAGCGCAAAGCCGATCATGCTGACGTTAAGAAACGTCGGCGCAAACGCCGGGACGGAGAAGCGGTTCCAGGTATTGAGTATCGCCCCCACCAGCGAGGCCAGCGAGATCAGCAGAATATAGGGGAAGGTAATGCGCAGAAGCTGCGAGGTCAGGGCAAATTTATCCGCCGTATCCGCAAAGCCCGGCGCCGTCACCATAATCACCCAGGGCGCGGCCAGCATCCCGATGACGGTCACCACCGCCAGCGCCAGGGTCAGTAGCCCCGAAACGTAAGAGACAAAAACGCGGGTCGCGTCCTCGCCCTGCTTGCTTTTATATTCTGCGAGAATCGGCACGAAGGCCTGGGAAAACGCGCCTTCCGCAAAAATACGGCGTAATAAGTTCGGCAATTTGAACGCGACGAAAAAGGCGTCCGTGGCCATCCCTGCACCAAATACCCTTGCCACAATGGCGTCGCGCGCAAAGCCGAGCACGCGGGAAAACATGGTCATCGAGCTGACGGCCGCCAGCGATTTTAATAAGTTCATTAACGTGAATTTCCAGAACCGTACGGATTTGTAGACCGAGTAAGCGTAAGCGCCACCCGGCAAAGCCAACAAGCGGCGCTTAGTCTAACCGGATTTCAACGAATTACTATCCGCAGATGTTACAGCGAGTTATTCACTCATGGCGTCGCGCCAGAGCCTTTCTACAATGCGCTGCGCCAGAATCGCCTGTTCGCCGGAGGTTTCAGGAACCGTCTGATTTTGTACGCAGGTGATAAAGTGACGAGCACACCCGACAAAACCGCGCTGCTCCAGCGTGCTCTGCCAGCCGGGAACGGGCAGCGTCACCACGCCGTTGCCCTTCTCTTCTCGCCACTCACGCATGTCCGTAATGTCGACCAGCGCGCCGTCGGTCACCGCCTGCACGGATTCACACTGGCTACCGGCCCGACGGTGCATGCTGGTGGTCACCTGAAGATGCTCAACGGCAAAGTGGTGTTCCGCATAGACCATCTGCCCCTGATCGTTTGTCAGCAGAGTGCCGCTTTTCAGCTGTGCATTGCCGTCCGTCAGCCATAACGCCGTATCCACAACGTGAAGATAATCATCCAGTAGGGTGAAGCGCAGATCGTTCGGCCCGACGCTGTCGGTGCGGTGCTTATCCATCCGCAGCGAGGCAAGCGTGCCCGACTGCGCCTTAAGCTGCTGATAAAGCGGCGCGAAGCGGCGGTTGAAGCCCACCATCAGCGTCAGCTTTTTGCGCGCGGCAAGCTCAATCAGCCGTTCGGCATCCTGAACATTCTCTGCCAGCGGCTTATCCACGCAGACGTGGACACCCGCGTTGAGCAGCTCGCTCACCACCTGATAGTGCGTTGCCGTTGAGGTATGCACAAATACCGCATCACACTCGCGGGCTAACGCCTGAAGCGAGCTGGCATACGGAATACGCCAGGTTTCACAGATGCGCTCGGCCTTCTCGCGCGTGGGCGACCAGGCTCCCTGCAGCGTCCAGTCTGAAGCTGCGCCCAAAACCGGTAGCCACGCTTTTTGCGCGATACCGCCCAGACCGACCACGCCAATGCGTAATTTTTTCACTGTTAGTCTCCCAGATGTGCCAGCAACGCATCCAGACGCTGTTTTAGCCCGGCGACCTCTTCTTCCAGGGCCTCTACGCGCGCGGCAAGGCTGTCATTGCGTTCAGGGCGATCCGATTCAGCCGTCGCGCTTGCGGCGTCAACCTCACCGCTGAACAGATGCATATAGCGGCTTTCGCGTTTTCCCGGCTCGCGCGCCAGACGCACCACGTAAGGGCCATCCTCACGCGCCGCCAGCCCTTCAAGCGTCTGTTCGACCTCCTGCATATCGCTGAACTCATGCATACGGGAAGCGCGCGTTCGCAGTTCCCCCGGCGTCTGTGCCCCCCGCAGCAACAGCGTGGTGATGACCGCTACTTCCGCGCTGCTCAGCTTCAGGTCGCCAAATTCGGAGTTACAAAAGCGCTGTTCATACTTAGTGACGCGGTTACCGAAGCCGCTGACGGTGCGCAGGTAGTGGCGTTTGACCAGCGCATCCAGCACGTCCTGAACATCATGCTCGCTGAGGTTCATCACCGGCTCACGGTTGGTTTTTTGGTTGCAGGCCATCGTCACGGCGTTGACCGAAAGCGGATACTGTTCCGGCGTGGTGACCTGTTTTTCCAGCAGGCTGCCGACAACGCGCGCTTCTGCACCGCTTAACTGATATTTCATCTTTTCTCCTTAACGACCTGCAGTCCAGTCCGGGGTGGTTAATGCAGTGAGGACATGATCGCGCCATTCGCCATCGATAAGCAGATAGTCTTTGGCGTAGCCCTCTTTCTCAAAGCCTAAGCGCGCCAGCAAATCCCCGCTGCGCTGATTATGCGGCATGTAGTTCGCCATAATACGGTGGATATGTTGCGTGCGTTGCATGTAGCGGATCGCCGCCGTTAACGCCTCAAACATCAGCCCCTGCCCCTGCCATTTCTGACCGATGGAGTAGCCGAGATAACAGGCGTGGAACGATCCGCGCACCACGTTAGAAAAATTGGCGATGCCGATAATCTCTTTTTCTTCCGGATCCAGCAGGGCGAAATAAAACGCGCTGCCCTGTTTGTGAAATTCCGCGATCATACTGAGACGCGCCTGCCAGCCGGAGGGGTAACAATGGCTCTCATCCCGAACGGGTTCCCAGGGCTTTAAAAACTGGCGATTCTCGGCGTAATAATCCGCCAGACGCCAGGCATCACGCTCATGCACCAGACGAACGACGAGCCTGTCCGTTGTCAGACGCACTTTTGGCACATTGCTGCGATAGCCAAACATCGATACCACTCCTTCCCGTCACTTCTGTTCTACCGATTAGCTTTACTATACCTGCGCCTGCGCCGTCTGTGAAAACAGTGACATACCATTTTGACCTCTTTTCACATTTTTCGATGAGAACTCTCTATCAAAGCACCCTTTTGATAAAAAAATATTGTCACGCCCGGGGGTGGGGAAAAACGCGGCGACACCGCAGAATGTTAGCGTGCTCACCTTCTTATTTTCCCTGGAGGGAAAATGTCCCGCGTATCACAGGCCAAGAGCCTGGGTAAATATTTCCTGCTCGTCGATAACATGCTGGTCGTGCTCGGCTTTTTTGTCGTTTTTCCGCTTATTTCGATCCGCTTTGTCGATCAGATGGGCTGGGCGGCATTAATGGTTGGCATTGCACTGGGGTTGCGCCAGTTTGTCCAGCAGGGTCTGGGCGTCTTTGGCGGGGCCATTGCTGACCGCTTCGGCGCTAAACCGATGATCGTTACCGGCATGCTGTTACGCGCGGCAGGCTTTGCCACGATGGCAATCGCCCACGAGCCCTGGCTGCTGTGGTTCTCCTGCTTCCTCTCCGGGATTGGTGGCACCCTGTTCGATCCGCCGCGCACCGCGCTGGTGGTGAAGCTGATCCGCCCGCAGCATCGGGGACGCTTCTTCTCGATTCTGATGATGCAGGATAGCGCTGGCGCGGTGATTGGCGCACTGCTGGGCAGCTGGCTCCTGCAGTATGATTTCCGTCTGGTCTGTGCGACCGGTGCGGTTTTGTTTATTCTCTGCGCCTTGTTCAATGGCCTGTTCCTGCCCGCGTGGAAACTGTCGACGGTGAAAGCACCGGTGCGAGAAGGCCTGGGCCGCGTTTTGCGCGACAAACGCTTTGTCACCTATGTGCTCACCCTGACGGGGTACTACATGCTGGCGGTGCAGGTCATGCTGATGCTGCCGATCATGGTTAACGACATTGCAGGAACCCCTGCCGCCGTGAAGTGGATGTATGCCATTGAGGCCTGCCTGTCACTGACGCTCCTCTACCCGATAGCCCGCTGGAGCGAGCGCCGATTTCGTCTGGAGCATCGCCTGATGGCAGGGCTTCTGCTGATGACGCTGAGCATGATGCCCATCGGGCTCGTGAATTCGCTGCAGCAGCTGTTCATGCTGATTTGCACCTTCTACATCGGCTCGATCGTTGCCGAACCCGCGCGTGAGACGCTGAGTGCCTCACTGGCCGATGCACGCGCGCGTGGCAGCTATATGGGGTTCAGTCGACTTGGGCTCGCCCTTGGCGGCGCGCTGGGCTATGCCGGAGGCGGCTGGCTGTTCGACGCCGGTAAAGCGCTGAACCAGCCGGAACTGCCGTGGATGATGCTCGGCGTGGTAGGCTTTATGACCCTGCTGGCCCTGTGGTGGCAATTCAGCCAGAAGCGCAGCGCGAGCGGCATGCTCGAACCCGGCGCCTAGTTCTTCTTTCTGGCGGGCATCCTTTCCCGCCTCAATTCTCAGTTTTTTCTGCTGGTTTCTCCCTGGTCACACTGACATACTTGCGTATCAGGACAGATGCGCCGATTTTTCGTTGAGGAACACTATGAAGAAGATTGTCATTGCCGCTGCGTTAATTGTGAGTGGCCTGCTGGTAGGCTGTAACCAGCTTACGCAGTACACCGTCAGTGAGCAGGAAATTAATCAGGCGCTGGAAAAACATAATAACTTTGCCAAAGACATCGGCGTCCCGGGCCTTGCCGATGCCCATATCGTCCTCAGCAATCTCGCCAGCCAGATTGGACGTGAAGAACCGAACAAAGTCACCCTTTCCGGTGACGCCACGCTGGATATGACCTCATTATTTGGCAACCAGAAAGCCGATATTAAGCTGAAGCTCAAGGCGCTGCCGGTCTTCAACAAAGAGAAAGGGGCCATTTTCCTGCAGGAAATGGAGATCGTCGATGCGGTCGTCACGCCGGACAAAATGAAGCCGGTACTGCAAACCCTGATGCCTTATCTGAATCAGTCGCTGCGTAATTACTTCAACCAGCAACCCGCCTATGTCTTGAGCGAAGACAAGAGCAAGGGTGAAGCGCTCGCGAAAAAATATGCAAAAGGGATAGAGGTGAAACCGGGAGAAATCATTATTCCTTTCACCGATTAACCTGAAGGGCGCGGAAGCGCCCTTTTTTTTCGCAGAAAAGTGTGCAAACGAAAACGTTTCCGCTTATGATTTGTGTCCGGCAAAAACAGCCATCCTTATGACTGATTCCTGACAAGCCGGAGCTTCCATGACTGCACAACCCCAGGTTCTTAAAATCCGCCGCCCTGACGACTGGCATATCCATCTGCGCGATGGCGATATGCTGAAAACCGTCGTGCCCTACACCAGCGAAATTTATGGCCGCGCGATTGTTATGCCTAACCTGGTTCCGCCAGTCACGACCGTCGATGCCGCAATGGCTTACCGCCAGCGTATTCTTGACGCCGTTCCGGCGGGGCATGATTTCACCCCGCTGATGACCTGCTACCTGACCGATTCACTCGACCCGAACGAAGTGGAACGAGGGTTTAACGAAGGCGTCTTCACCGCGGCGAAACTCTACCCAGCCAATGCCACCACCAACTCCAGCCACGGTGTGACCAGCATTGATGCCATCATGCCCGTTCTGGAACGGATGCAAAAACTGGGCATGCCGCTGCTGGTACACGGGGAAGTGACGCACGCCGAGATTGATATCTTCGACCGTGAAGCCCGGTTTATCGAAACGGTAATGGAACCGCTGCGCCAGCGTCTGCCTGCCCTCAAAGTGGTGTTTGAACACATCACCACCAAAGACGCCGCGGAATATGTTCGCGATGGCAACGATCTTATCGCCGCCACCATCACGCCTCAGCACCTGATGTTTAACCGTAACCACATGCTGGTTGGCGGCGTGCGCCCTCACCTCTATTGCCTGCCGATCCTCAAACGCAATATCCACCAGCAAGCCCTGCGCGAGCTGGTTGCGAGCGGTTTCTCCCGCGCGTTCCTGGGTACCGACTCCGCCCCGCACGCGCGTCATCGTAAAGAGGCCAGCTGCGGCTGCGCGGGTTGCTTCAACGCTCCGACTGCGCTGGCGAGCTATGCCACCGTGTTTGAAGAGATGAATGCGCTGGAACATTTTGAAGCGTTCTGCTCCCTCAACGGCCCACGCTTCTATGGTCTGCCGATCAATGAGAGCTTCATCGAGCTGGAGCGCAAAGCCAGCCAGGTGGACGACGCGATTCCGTTGACGGATGACACGCTGATCCCGTTCCTGGCCGGTGAAACCGTACACTGGACGGTTAAACGTTAAAAAATCAATGCCTCTTGTTGTCAAATTCATAATATACCTGTATATATAAACAGTATATTACACAGGGGGCATTTATGCGTATTGAAGTCACCATTGCCAAAACAACCGTTCTGCCTGCTGGCGCACTCGATGCGCTGGCGGGCGAGTTATCCCGTCGTATTCACAGCACCTTTCCTGAAAATGATGGCGCCGTAACGGTACGTTACGCGGCCGCAAACAACCTCTCCGTCATCGGCGGTGCAAAAGAAGACAAAGATCGCATCCGCGACATCCTGCAGGAAACGTGGGAAAGCGCCGACGACTGGTTCATAACGGATTAACCTTGCTCCCTCATTGTTTTGTTTTGCCGGGTCGCCCCGGCTTTTTTTGTTTTTTTATCCTGGATAAGTTCAAATTATTTCAGCATCTTCTTAGAAAATCGTGAACAAGACGGTGTTTTATTGTTCGAAGAATCCTAAAACGCAGAAAAATGTGTTGCCAGCTGTTTATTTTTCTCTTCGGAACCCTTATTACTTGTATACTGAAGATGCTTTCAGAAAAACATGCATTGAACCTCAAAGCCGTTGTCTTCTAACACGCATTTAGGGGGTTATAATGGAAAAGAATAGTGAAGTCATCCAGACCCACCCGCTTGTCGGCTGGGATATCAGTACCGTAGATAGCTACGATGCGCTGATGCTGCGTTTGCACTACCAGACCCCAAATCAACTCAACCGTGACGAAGCGGAAGTTGGACAGACGCTGTGGCTTACAACAGACGTCGCCCGTCAGTTTATTTCTATTTTAGAAGCAGGTATCGCAAAAATAGAATCTGGCGACTATCAGGAAAATGAGTATAAACGGCATTAGTACAATGCCCATTTTTCACTCAACAGGCACCCACGTGGTGCCTTATTTATTTCTCCCTTGTGTCAGCCCGCATAGTTAATTACTCTGCTAACAAAGCGTGAGTTAACGAGATGCATATGAGATACGACTTAATCATTATTGGCAGCGGTTCCGTAGGTTCTGCTGCCGGTTATTACGCAACGCAGGCCGGTCTGAAGGTTCTGATGATTGATGCCCATCTTCCTCCGCACGCGGAAGGTAGCCATCACGGGGATACCCGTCTTATTCGCCACGCCTATGGTGAAGGGGAGCGTTATGTCCCGCTGGTATTACGTGCCCAGACGCTGTGGGATGAACTGGCAACGCTGACCGAAGAACGCATTTTTGACCGCACGGGGATTATCAACCTTGGCCCGGCCAGTTCTGCATTTCTTGCGAACGTGGAACAGAGCGCGAAGGAATTTGATCTTGATGTTGAACGTCTGGATGCGAACGGCATTATGCAACGCTGGCCGGAGATCGCCGTTCCGGATGATTACATCGGGCTGTTTGAAGCCAACTCGGGCGTACTGCATTGTGAAGCGGCCATTAAGACCTGGATTGATTTGGCGGCAAAAGCCGGCTGTGCCCAGTTGTTCAACTGCCCCGTAAGCGGCATTAGCCATCATGCTGACGGTGTCACCGTCACCACCGCTGACGGAGACTATTCTGCGTCTCGGCTGCTAATTAGCGCCGGAACCTGGGTAACAAAACTGCTCCCGGATCTGCCCATTCAGCCCGTGCGCAAAGTCTTCTCCTGGTTCCAGTCAGACGGGCGTTACAGCACGCAGAATAAATTCCCGGCATTCACCGGCGAGTTACCGAACGGCGATCAGTTCTACGGCTTCCCGTCAGAGAAAGACGCGCTTAAGATTGGCAAACACAACGGCGGACAAATTATCTCCACGCCTGAGGAGCGCAAACCCTATGGCGCATACCCTCAGGATGGTTCAGAAGCGTTCATGTTCCTGCGCACTATCCTGCCGGGCGTTGGCGGCTTGCTCTACGGCGCAGCCTGCACCTATGACAATACGCCTGATGAAGATTTCATCATTGATACCCTGCCGGGACATGACAACACGCTGCTCATTACCGGGCTCAGCGGCCACGGTTTCAAGTTCGCCTCCGTGCTTGGCGAAATTGCCGCGCAGTTTGCGCAGGGTATTACGCCTCCATTTGATCTACAGCCCTTCTCGCTCTCACGTTTTAACGGATAATACCCGCCAGGCTCCGGTCCCCCGGAGCCTCTTTTATCTGAGGAAAAATGATGCGCAGGATCGTCGATTTACTCGTCAATAATATTCGCGAGCATTTTATGCTCTATCTGTTGTTGTGGGCGCTGCTGGCCATCATTGATGTTATTTACATTGTATTTTATTGAAAAGAAACGCTGACGTTTATTGACACTTCTTGAGGTTAATTATTTTTTAACGCATCTACTGATTCCGCCTGAGTTATATTGCTCGAAGCTTTTGAAATACATCCGCGCAACACCTTCAAATACGCTGAAATAAATTAAATTAAAAACGTTATCTACTTATTTCAGTTGCAATATTCTCTATTCCCGTTCATTTTTATTGCTCGAATGATTTTGAGTGGTATCTCCTATGCAATTGCGTAATACCCCCCATCGCTACGGAATAATATCCATAGGTTTGCACTGGATATTCGCGCTTGCGGTGTATGCTATGTTCGGGCTTGGGCTCTGGATGGTCACGTTAAGCTATTATGACGGCTGGTATCACCAGGCACCGGAACTGCATAAAAGCATAGGTGTCCTGTTGATGATGGGTCTGGTTGTTCGCGTCGTCTGGCGACATATATCCCCGCCGCCACCCGCGCCGAAAACTCACGGTAAATTCACGCGCGTGAGCGCTGTCGCGGCCCATATTGCGCTCTACGCCCTGCTTTTTGCCATTCTGATTAGCGGATACCTTATTTCAACAGCAGATGGCAAGCCGATCAGCGTCTTTGGTCTTTTTGACGTTCCCGCCACGCTCAGCGATGCTGGCGTCCAGGCGGATACCGCTGGCGTTGTCCATCTGTGGCTGGCCTGGAGCGTGGTTATTCTTTCTGTCCTTCACGGGCTCGCAGCCCTCAAACATCACGTTATCGATAAAGACGACACGCTGAAGCGCATGCTTGGCCGTTCGTCTTCTGACTCTGGAGCATAAAATGAAAAAACACCTGCTGGGCATCGCCTTAGGTTCACTGTTATTCACCACCGGTTCTGCTGTTGCGGCTGATTATAAAATTGATAAAGAGGGCCAACATGCCTTCGTCAATTTCCGTATTCAGCATCTTGGCTATAGCTGGCTATATGGCACCTTTAACGATTTTGATGGCACCTTTACTTTTGACGAGAAAAATCCGGCAGCGGATAAAGTCAATGTCACCATCAATACCAATAGCGTGGATACTAACCACGCCGAGCGTGATAAACATTTACGCAGTGCAGAATTTCTGAACGTATCGAAATTCCCGCAGGCGACATTCGCCTCTACCGGCGTGAAAAAGGACGGTGACAAGCTGGATATTACCGGCAACCTGACGCTTAATGGCGTAACGAAACCCGTCACTCTTAATGCGAAATTGCTTGGTCAGGGTGATGATCCGTGGGGCGGAAAACGTGCAGGCTTTGAAGCTGCAGGTAAAATTCACCTGAAAGACTTTAACATCACCACGGATTTAGGCCCGGCATCTCAGGATGTTGAACTGATTATTTCCGTAGAAGGCGTTCAGCAGAAGGGATAAAAATATGCCCGGCGGTATTTTCCGTCGGGCATAAACATTACTCAGGGTCGGGAATACCCAGTTTGGTATTCAGACGTCCGCGGGATTTATTAAAAATCTTGTTCCCGTTTTCGCGACCTGCGCGACGGCGACGCTGCTCTTCTTCCGGCAGCACGCTCTCTTCGCTGCACAGCTCACTACAGCAGCCGTTAAATTTCTCAGCGCAGGTTGGACACTGAATAAACAGCAGGTGGCAACCGTCGTTTTTGCAGTTGGTATGCGTATCGCAAGGCGTTCCGCACTGGTGGCAGTGGGCGATCACGTCGTCGGAAATACGCTCCCCCATGCGCTCGTCAAAGACAAAGTTTTTGCCGATAAAGCGCACCGGCAGGCCCTGCTCACGCGCGCGGCGAGCATACTCAATGATGCCACCTTCGATGTGCCAGACCTTGTTGAAACCGTTGTGCTTCATCCACGCACTGGCTTTCTCACAGCGGATCCCGCCGGTGCAGTACATCACGATCTTTTTGTCTTTATGTTCCTGCATCATCTCAACCGCTTTTGGCAGTTGCTCGCGGAAGGTATCAGCCGGAATTTCCATCGCGTTCTCGAAATGGCCCACTTCATACTCATAGTGGTTGCGCATATCGATAAAGACCGCATCAGGATCGTCAAGCATGGCGTTCACTTCAGCGGCCTTCAGGTATTCCCCGACGTCACCCGCATTAAAGCTGGGATCGTCAATACCGTCAGCCACGATACGCTCACGCACTTTCATGCGCAGAACCCAGAACGATTTCCCGTCATCATCCAGCGCAATGTTCAGGCGTAAGCCATTAAGCGCCGGATCGAAGCCGTAAAGAAAATCACGGAAGGCGTTCACCTGACTTTCCGGCACGCTGATCTGTGCATTGATGCCCTCACGCGCCAGATAGACGCGCCCGAAGACATTGAGCGCAGTCAATGCCTGATAGAGTTCATCGCGGGTCGCTTGTGGATCGTTGATAGTGAAGTATTTGTAGAATGAGATGGTCGTGCGCGGTTCGGTTTCAGCCAACATACGCGCCTTCAACATCTCATTCGATACGCGGTTGTGTAACACTGGCATGGTGTACAAGTCCTGCAATCGTTAGAGAATTAAAATCGGTCGGCATCATATAGCAAACAAAGCTAATTTACATCCACACAATTTACGCTACATTTCAGCCTACCTGATTTACCAGGATTAACAAATGCTGGATTCGTGCACGTTTCGATGACAGACATTTTGGCTACGTACTAAAAAATGCGAGAATAGCCATTCAGGACGTAAGAACACAGGACAGACATGACCCAGTTACCGAAATTTACTGCCGCCCTTTTGCATCCCCGCTATTGGTTGACCTGGATTGGCATAGGCTTGTTGTGGCTTATCGTACAACTTCCTTACCCGGTTATTTTCCGCCTCGGTAAAGGGATCGGCCACGTTGCCCGGAAATTCATGAAACGCCGCGTCAGGATTGCTTACCGCAACCTCGAACTCTGTTTTCCGCAGATGAGTGAGACAGAACGTCACGATATGGTGGTTAAAAATTTCGAATCCGTTGGCATGGGGCTGATGGAAACAGGCATTGCATGGTTCTGGTCGGACAAAAGAATGGCCCGCTGGACGGAGGTTGCCGGAACAGGTATGGAGCCCGTGCACACGTTGCAGGCTAATCAGACCGGCGTACTGTTGATTGGCGTCCATTTCCTGACGCTTGAAATTGGCGCGCGTATGTTTGGCATGCAGGCGCCTGGTATTGGCGTATATCGGCCGAATGACAACCCGGTCATCGATCTCATCCAGACCAATGGCCGCATGCGCTCTAACAAAAGCATGATTGACCGTAAAGATCTGAAGGGCATGATCCGCGCCCTCAAATCCGGTGAGGTGGTTTGGTACGCCCCCGATCACGATTACGGCCCGCAATCCAGCGTGTTTGTGCCGTTTTTTGCCGTCGAAGAAGCGGCGACCACCACGGGGACCTGGATGCTCGCCCGAATGTCTAAAGCGGCTATTGTTCCCTTTGTCCCACGCCGCAAGCCGGATGGTTCAGGCTATCAGCTCATCATGCTTGAGCCAGAACGCACGCCTCCTCTGGACGACGCAGAAACCACCGCGCGCTGGATGAACGATATTGTGGAGAAATGCATCATGATGGCACCGGAGCAGTACATGTGGCTCCACCGCCGCTTTAAAACGCGCCCGCAAGGCGTTCCCTCCCGATACTGATTGTCATGCGGCCTCCGGGCCGCATGCTGTTTTAGCTTTAAAAGCTCCCCCACATTGCGGCAATCCTGACCCAGGCGCATAATTAGCACGCTTATTACTTCCCCTTCCCGGCGCACTGTATCTTAATTTGCGGAGAGTTATGTCACCCTCAGATGCTCCCATAAACTGGAAACGCAACCTCGCGGTTGCCTGGCTCGGCTGCTTTCTGACGGGTGCGGCGTTCAGCCTGGTCATGCCTTTCCTGCCTCTCTACGTTGAACAGCTTGGCGTTACGGGCCACAGCGCGCTCAATATGTGGTCAGGTCTGGTGTTTAGCATCACCTTTCTGTTTTCCGCTATCGCTTCGCCATTCTGGGGCGGCCTTGCCGACCGCAAGGGGCGAAAAATTATGCTGCTACGTTCAGCGCTCGGGATGGCTATTATTATGGCGCTGATGGGCGTGGCGCAAAACGTCTGGCAGTTCCTGGTGCTGCGCGCACTGCTTGGCCTACTGGGCGGATTCATTCCCAATGCCAACGCCCTGATTGCCACACAAATTCCACGCCATAAAAGCGGCTGGGCTCTCGGTACGCTCTCAACGGGTGGCGTCAGCGGTGCGCTGCTTGGACCTCTGGCGGGCGGCTTACTGGCGGATAGCTACGGCCTGCGGCCCGTCTTTTTCATCACCGCCAGCGTGCTGTTCCTCTGCTTTGTCGTCACCTTGCTCTGTATCCGCGAAAAATTCACGCCGGTCACCAAAAAAGAGATGCTTCATGCCCGGGATGTTCTTACCTCGCTGAAAAACCCCAAACTGGTGTTGAGCCTGTTCGTGACGACCATGATTATTCAGGTGGCGACCGGGTCGATCGCCCCGATTTTAACGCTGTACGTGCGCGATCTGGCGGGCAACGTCAGCAACATTGCCTTTATCAGCGGGCTGACCGCATCAGTACCTGGCGTGGCGGCACTGCTCAGCGCGCCCAGGCTGGGAAAACTCGGCGACCGTGTTGGGCCCGAAAAGATCCTGATTTGTGCCCTGGTGATTTCCGTTCTGTTACTCATCCCGATGGCGATGGTGCAGTCTCCCTGGCAACTCGGCCTGCTGCGCTTTTTGCTCGGCGCGGCAGACGGTGCGTTATTACCTGCCGTACAGACCCTGCTGGTCTACAACTCAACGAACCAAATCGCCGGACGTATTTTTAGCTATAACCAGTCGTTTCGTGATATCGGCAACGTCACCGGGCCGCTTGTCGGGGCGGGCATTTCCGCCAGCTTTGGCTTTCGCGCCGTTTTTATCGTCACGGCCGGTGTCGTGCTGTTTAACGCCATTTACTCCTGGTTCAGTTTATCCCGGACGATGCGTTCTGAACTGAATAAGACAAATGCCTGACGGCTTATTTTCGCATTCATACTTGCAAAATCAGAGAATCAGCTATTCTTTCCCTGAATACCTTCATGAAAAACAGGGAGACACCGATGACCATGTACGCCACGCTGGAAGAAGCTATTGATGCCGCTCGTGAAGAATTTCTCGCCGATAATCCCGGCATTGAGGAAGAAGATGCTGACGTGCAACAACTCAATATCCAAAAGTATGTCCTGCAGGACGGCGATATTATGTGGCAGGCCGAATTTTTTGCCGATGACGGTGAAGAGGGAGAATGTTTGCCGATATTGAGCGGTGAAGGTGCTCAGGCCGTCTTTGATGGCGATTACGACGAAATTGAATTACGCCAGGAATGGCTTGAAGAAAATACCCTGCATGAATGGGATGAGGGCGAATTTCAACTCGAACCGCCGCTGGATACCGAAGAGGGCCAGACCGCAGCCGATGAGTGGGACGAACGTTAAGCTCTCATTACTCGTAAGGCCCGTGACTGGCGTCGATGGGCAGCAATAGCGTGTCGAAGATCAGCGAAAACGGCAGATCGAGCACGGTCAGGTAGCGCCAGGCGGAATCTCGTACGTCCCATTTGACGCCGGGATAATACTGATTCCCGTGACCTTGTCCCGGAATAGTGCGGCTGATAATGCTGCCGCAGCCGCTGAGCAGACATGTCATCAACACCACGACAATTATTTTCATTCATTACCTCTAAAAAAATACCGGCCTCGCAGCCGGTATTTTATCTGGCGGGTGCACTTCGCTTACCCGCCCTACTTAGCAGCTTACTTCGCCTTCAGCGCCAGCGGATTCAGCTTCAGCTCTTTGTAGTAGCCCACCCACGAAGAGTATTTCTCCGGTGCAGACCACACGCGATAGTGAAGCCTCGCCATGGTGACCGGGTCGCTCAGCAGAACCAAACGGCGGTCGCGATTGAGTTTTTCCGGCGTCTCGTTCAGCGCCTGCTCAACGTGGCGATCGCGGGCGATCTCCAGCACCTGGCTGGCGCGGTGACGCGCGGTCGCCATTGCCATCGCCAGGGCGTTGAATGACGGGTTAAACACCGCGTGCATAAAGCCATCATCCAGCGAACGGCTGCGGTTCTGCTCCAGGTACTTGTCGGTATCCACCAGCACCTGCGGCGGGGAATACTCTTCCGGGATCAGGAACAGCTTCCAGCGTTTGGTACGCAGCCCCACCGTTGAACGGCTGGAGATCACAGACACAAACGGCGACAGGATCAGCGAGAAGACAATCGGCGCCAGCCAGAACAGGAAGCGCAGATCCAGCCACGCCATCCCCGCAGCCCACACCAGACCGAGCAGCAGCTGCGAACCGTGACGCATGAAGGCTTCGCTCCACGGGGTGGAGTCGTCATCACGCTGCGGTGAATTCCAGACCACTTCCCAGCCCAGGAACGCGCTGACCACAAACACGGTATGGAACAGCATGCGCACCGGCGCCAGCAGCACGGAGAACAGCACTTCCAGCAGCAGCGAGAGCGTCACGCGGCAGAAACCGCCATACTCTTTCGAGCCTTTGCACCAGATCAGGATGATACTGAGCAGCTTAGGCAGGAACAGCAGCACCATTGTCGACGCAAACAGCGCTATCGCCAGCTCCGGACGCCACTGCGGCCACACCGGGAACAGCTGGCGCGGTTGCAGGAAGTATTGCGGCTCCGTCAGGGCATGAACCACCTGTAAGGCAGTCGACAGCGCCAGGAACATAAACCACAGCGGTGCAGAGAGATAGGACATCACGCCGGTCAGGAATACCGCACGGTGAACCGGGTGCATCCCTTTCACCAGGAACAGGCGGAAGTTCATCAGGTTACCGTGGCACCAGCGACGGTCACGCTTGAGCTCATCCAGCAGGTTCGGCGGCAGTTCTTCGTATGAGCCTGGCAGGTCGTAGGCAATCCAGACGCCCCACCCTGCGCGGCGCATCAGCGCTGCTTCCACGAAGTCATGCGACAGAATCGACCCGGCAAAAGACCCTTCACCCGGCAGCGGCGCAAGCGCACAGTGCTCAATGAACGGCTTCACGCGGATAATCGCATTGTGGCCCCAGTAGTGGGATTCACCCAACTGCCAGAAGTGCAGACCAGCCGTAAACAGCGGGCCGTACACACGGGTCGCGAACTGCTGGCAACGTGCGTAAAGCGTGTCCATTCCGGACGCTTTCGGCGAGGACTGAATGATACCGGCGTTCGGGTTGGCTTCCATCAGGCGGACCAGACCGCTCAGACAGTCACCGCTCATCACGGAGTCGGCATCCAGGACCACCATGTAGCTGTACTGATTACCCCAGCGACGGCAGAAGTCATCGATGTTACCGCTTTTACGCTTCACACGACGGCGACGGCGACGATAGAAGATCTGGCCTTCGCCCTGCACTTCCGCAATCAACTCCATCCAGGCTTTTTGTTCTGCTACGCAGATATCCGGGTTGTAGCTGTCGCTCAGGATATAAACGTCAAAATGCTCGGCGTTACCGGTCGCCTTAACAGACTCCCAGGTTGCGCGCAGCCCCGCAAACACGCGGTCAACGTCTTCGTTACAGATAGGCATAATCAGCGCAGTACGGTGCTCAGGATTGAGGGGCTCATCCCCGACCGTTGACGCTGAAATACTGTATTTATCACGCCCCATCAGCAGCTGCAGGAAGCCCATCAGCGCGGTCCAGAAACCCGCCGAGACCCAGCAGAAGAGAACGGCGAACAGCAGCAGAATGCCGCTTTGCAGAATGTAAGGCAGCAACTGCATGAAGGAGACCCAGATATCCTGGCCTACCATGTCAGCCGGGTTGATCAGCGCCCAGCCCTGATACGGCAGAATGGTCTTCATGTACCAGGTTGCCACCACCGTCTGCGCCAGCGTCAGCAGTAACAGCGTGTAGCGACGGATCGTTCCGACGGTACGCCACTTCTGCTCTGAGGCCTGCTCTTCTTTGGTCAGACGCGACAGATAGCGCGGCGTGACGTCACGTCCGCGCAGGCGATCCCAGAAGCGACCCACCGGGTTGGTGCGCCATGGATCGGGGAACATAGAAGAACGCGTGGCTTTCGGCATCGCCTGAAGCTGGTCGCGCCCTTCGTCGTCTTTAATCAGCTGTCCTTCTGCCAGCGAGTCTGGCCAGGCCTGCTCCAGACGCGCCTTTACTGACCCCAGCGGCGTATCATCATCACGTGTAAACTGACGATGATCGCCATCCAGCGCGGTGTGTACCGCAAGGATGTCGCTTTTAGGCAGTGCCGCTTTTTCAATGTCCGTCAGCGGCATGGCATCAATATATTCAGATGTATTATTCATTGGCAGGTAGCTGATAGCTCCAGGTTTCACTCAGCGGCTGATCGTTGCTGACCAGCGCGGCGCGCATTTCAGTGGTCTGTTTCGGATCTTTCACTTTCACGCGCAGGGTCAAACGCCACCCTTTCGTTACCGGGTTGTAACGCACGGCATTTTCAACGATCTCACCGTTATCACCGATGCTCGCCTGCGCGGTCACGGCGGTATCCGGGGACAGTTTTTTCATGTCCTGGCCCGCGAAGTCCACGATGAAAGCCACGGTGCCGTCAGGCTGACGGATCAGGTTTGACTGCTTCACATCACCCGTTGAACGGCGAGTCTGCATCACATACGCGTTATCCGGCGCATGCAGTTTGTCTTCGTCACGGCTAAAGGTGATGGCGTATTTGAAGTTCATCTCTTTACCGGCTTCCGGAAGCTGGTCCGGGGTCCAGTAAGCGACGATGTTATCGTTGGTTTCGTCGTTGGTTGGAATTTCAACCAGCTCAACTTTCCCTTTACCCCAGTCACCTTTCGGGGTTACCCAGGCGCTTGGACGCTGATCGTAACGGTCATCCAGGTCTTCAAAGCGAGAGAACTGACGGCCACGCTGCAGCAGACCAAAGCCCTGCGGATTTTCCATCGCGAAGCTGCTCACCGCGAGGTGTTTCGGGTTATTCAGCGGACGCCAGATCCACTCGCCGTTACCGGCATGGATAGAGAGACCGTTAGAGTCATGCAGCTCCGGGCGGAAGTTGGTCGCCGGAGACGGCTGGTTCGGCCCGAACAGGAACATACTGGTCAGCGGTGCAACGCCCAGCTTGCCCACTTTATCGCGCAGGTAAACTTTGGACTGCACGTCAACGACAGTGTCGCGTCCCGGCATGATCACGAAGCGGTATGCGCCGGTTGCACGAGGGGAGTCCAGCAGCGCATAGATTGTCAGACGTTTATCCGTTGGTTTAGGACGCTCGATCCAGAACTCGCGGAAACGTGGGAATTCTTCACCTGATGGCAGCGCGGTATCAATAGCCAGACCACGTGCGGAAAGCCCGTACACCTGCCCTGCGCCAATCACGCGGAAGTAGCTGGCACCGAGCATGCTGACGATTTCGTCGTTTTTATCTTTGCTGTTAATTGGGTAGAGCACTTTGAAGCCGGCGAAGCCCAGGTCCTTAACCGTGTCTTTGTCGTGCTGCACATCGCCGAAATTGAAATAATCCGGGCTGTACTTGATTTTACGTACCGCGGTTGCCGTCACTTCATTGATAGCAACAGGCGTGTCGAAATACATACCCTGATGATAAAACTCAAGCTTGAACGGGGTTTTAACGTTGTTCCAGTATGCTTTGTCGTGATTGAACTGGATCTGCTGATAGTCCGCGTATTTCATGTCACGGAAAACGGAGGGCAGGTTACTTTTTGGCGCTTCGTAGCTCTTGCCAGCCATAGACTTGGCCTGTTTAGCAACGTCATCGATGGTAAAGGACCAGGCCGATGAGGTATACAGGGACAACAACACTGCCGCACCCAACCAACGCATTTTCATCATTTGTGATTTATGTTTCATAATAAGTAAGCACTTCCCCCTTTGTGTGCTTATATCGATCCGATCCATTTTAATGGAAACTCAGGCAATCCGACAACATTATCACTGCTTTGTTCAGCTCGCTGGCTCAGGGATTAAGCAAATGAAAGAACCCGCTTTTCACTTTGCGTGCTTATCCTGGAGACAGGGTGTCGGTCTTGGTGTAGGGTTGGCTTCGAATGTAACCATTATGCGTCTTAGGGATAAGGCGATTAGTCTGAGAATGTACTGAGTTATATGAGCACAACACCCGTACAACGTGAATATTTCCTCGACTCGATCCGGGCATGGCTGATGCTATTGGGGATCCCGTTTCACATTTCATTGATTTATTCCAGCCACACCTGGCACGTGAACAGCCAAATGCCCTCCTGGTGGCTGACGCTGTTTAATGACTTCATCCACGCCTTCCGTATGCAGGTGTTTTTTGTCATATCCGGCTACTTCTCTTATATGCTGTTTTTGCGCTACCCGCTTAAGCGATGGTGGAAGGTGCGCGTAGAGCGCGTCGGCATACCGATGCTCACCGCCATCCCGCTGTTGACGCTGCCGCAATTCATTATGCTGCAGTATGTGAAAGGCAAAGCGGAAAACTGGCCTAACCTGTCGCTGTATGAAAAGTACAATACGCTGGTCTGGGAGCTGGTTTCACACCTTTGGTTCCTGCTGGTTCTGGTGGTTCTTACCACTGTCAGTCTGGTCATCTTCAGCCGTCTGCGCCGCCATTTAAGCACTACGTCAGACGCTTTCTTTGCCAACATCACGCTCGGTAAACTGTCCCTGCTCTTTTTGGTGCTGGGGATTGTCTACGCGGCCATCAGACGCACGCTGTTCATTGTCTATCCCCCCATCCTGAGTGACGGGCTGTTTAATTTCGTGGTGATGCAGTCGCTGTTCTACATTCCTTTCTTCCTGGTGGGAGCGCTGGCGTTTGTCTATCCGCAGTTAAAAGCGTTGTTTACCCAACCGTCGCCCTGGTGTGCCGTCGGCGCAGCCCTTGCCTTCGCGGCCTATCTTCTCAATCAGCGCTACGGCAGCGGTGACGCGTGGATGTACGAAACGGAGAGTGTCATTACCATGCTGCTGGGCTTGTGGATGGTGAACGTGGTGTTTGCCCTCGGCCATCGCCTGCTGAACTTTAAATCCAGCCGCGTTACCTATTTCGTCAATGCATCACTGTTCATTTATCTGGTGCATCACCCGTTGACGCTGTTCTTCGGCACTTACATCACTCCGCATATTGCTTCCAACACGCTGGGCTTCTTCACCGGGCTGGTCTTCGTGATCGGGATTGCCATCGTGCTGTACGAAATTCACCTGCGTATCCCGCTCCTGCGGTTCCTCTTCTCCGGGAAACCGCAGGTTAAAGCCTGATCGAAAAAGCGGCGCCGATAAGGCGCCGCTTTTGTATCAGCCGTCCAGTTCTTCTCCACGCTGGGTCAAAAGTCTCTGGTAGAGATGTGTCGTTTCTTCGTCGAAACAGACAAAGATGACCTTTTCCGGCATGGGCTTCAGGGAAAGGTAGTGGTACACGGTATTCACCGCAATGGTCGCGGCAGCCGCTTTGGGATAACCATAAACACCGGTGCTGATGGCAGGAAACGCCAGGGTTTTATAGCCATTGTCCGCAGCGAGGCGCAGGCAGTTACGGTAAGCATCCTCAAGGATCCGTGCCTCGTGGTGCTCGCCCCCCTGCCACACCGGTCCCACGGCGTGAATAACGGCTTTGGCGGGCAGATCCCCTGCCAGCGTAATCACGGCATGCCCCGGCGGGCATTCCCCCTGTTGTTGACGCACGGCCTTGCAAGCTTCGAGCAATTGCGGCCCGGCAGCGCGATGAATAGCGCCATCCACGCCGCCTCCCCCCAGCAACGATGAATTCGCTGCATTGACGATCACATCAACATGTAACGTTGTGATATCGCCGTGAATAATCTCGATTTGCGGTCTCATACATTCCCCCTGCTACCCGCCTTTTTCTTAAGTGTATCGCAGAGGGGAGGGTCAGAAAAAACTATCGTTTAAAACGGCTAGCGATATTCCACCTTAACTACGGCCAGCGTTTTTTCAGGATTGAGGTACTGCATACTCACGGTTGCCAGTCCTGGATAGGCGGAACGCCCATTCAGTGCATCCTCATAGCTGACCATCCGGGTCTGGATACGGTTATTTTCCGGGCAGGACATCGCAAACTGACGATGTTGAGGGGTAATCTCACAGGGATCGGCAACAATGGCACCACGGAAATGGATAACACCGCCTTCAGCAATCGTTGCTGAAAATGCGGGTGTCATATAAGCCGAGACGATCAGGCTAAAACCTGAGATGAGCAGAGCGGTAGATTTGGTCACAAGTTGTACTCCTCAAAATAAATCATCCTTGAGGGGTAAAAGCGCTCCAGTATGACAACGCGGTAGCAGGTCATTGAACAGCGAAACGTGTTCAGCTCCTGATAACATCATAGTTACACCTTTCAACTCCCGCCACATTCCCAAATCATTGATTTTGTGAATGATTAAAGCGAGCGTTCTGCAGGCGACCATTGTTGTGATAAATGCAGCGATTTTCCGTCAGAGACGGTGACCGTAATGTTGACCGTATCCCCTGTGCCAATATTTAAACTCAGTCTCATCAAATCAATCGTCTGATTAGCGGGTATAGAAAAGGTATTTTGCTGGCGTGAGGTACTTTGTCCTCCCTCCCCCTGGCGAACGGACAAAATTTGAACCTGACAATCGCACGCGTGTGTCAGGGTGACCTGCGGAATAATGGTGGTCATATTTCCCTGCTGCGATGTTTTAAAGGTTATTTGGCTGGAAAGCGCGGCAAGGAGAATTAACGTATTCATGATGAACTCCCGAAAAAAAACAGGGCAAATGCCCTGTTTTTTTGTAGCACAGATTTGAAATCAGTATTGGTGTGCGGTCGCATTGTTGCCAAAGCCGACCTGATGCACGTTAACAGTTGATCCAGATGCTGTCTGGTCCACTGCCGCACCGTTGCCGCCGCCGTACTGTTTAACATCGATGACGGAGTTTTTGCTGTTCCACTGGTCAATGGTTGCGCTGTTACCAAAGCCTTTCTGCAGCAGATCGATGGTGCTGTCATCAGATCCTTGTCCAACATCAGCACCGTTACCGCCGCCATGCTGGGTAATTGTCAGTTCTGAATCTCTTGCATCCGTTTGCAAGGCAAGAGCAGAGTTGCCGCCACCAAACTGGTAAATGCTCAGGGTTGAGTCAGGGCCGCTATTACCACCACCGCCGTGGCCATGACCGTGGCCGCCAAATTGAGGTACCGCACCTGCGAAAGCACTGCCAGAAACGATGATTGCTGCAATTGCTGCCACTTTAAAAAGTTTCATGGTAAACCCCCATCGGATTGATTAAGTCGCCACAACGCCCTAACGTTGAATAACGCGGATGGCCATTTGTGACTGTCTCTGCACTACAACTGCTGTTTTCTGCGTACCATACTGCGTAATACTCGCTCTGTTAGCCGACCCTTTTTGGATAATCATTGCGGTATTACCAAAAGCGTCCTGCTTAATACTCGCATCATTACCATTTCCATCTTGATCGATATAAGCAAGGTTATAAGTTCCTGATTGATCAACCTTCGCTCGGTTGCCTCCACCCTCCTGAGAGACAACGGACATTAATTTGGAACCGTCCTGACGAATATCAGTAGAATTACCTGAACCTTGTTGACCAATAATGGCTGCCTGATTATAGGAGGACTTACTTAATTCATTAACCGCAAAGTTATATTCAGAACCGGCTAAGTCCGAACCGCCTGCGGTTACAAATCCAGGCACACCCAGTAATGTAAACATCATAAATAACGTTCTGTTTTTCATGTTGTCACCCTGGACCTGGCTATACACAAAATAACGTTTCTTCATGCATAAACGCGAATCGTTTTTTTGTTAACGTCGCGTTACGAAAAAGAGTATGTCCGCCGAAACAATTTAAATATCTCACCCGCGCGGCTTATTTTAATTAATGACTTCACCTCAAAGTATTAATTCCGGTAAAAATACGCTGACAGACGTTAGGTTTAGCGCGAGAAAAAAATCGTCTCTCTCAGATCCTGTACAATGGCAGGTTCCTTGTCCAGCCTTACGCAGCCTGGCTTCACCACACCCACGCGAGACAATTTGAAAACCTTGTCACACAGGGCGAGTTTTCTTAAGAAGGAATCGCCTGATGAGGGAAGGCTTAGTTTTCTTATGCATCTCATACCTTTCACCGGTGGGGTAAGAATTATAAATCCACATTTTTTTCATGCAGTTATAATTATTTGTATGATTTTTAAAATGTGTGCAGTGTTATTCTCATGTACAACTTTTCTCTTAAACAAAAACTAATTTATTACCCCAAATACACAATTTAATATTGAATTTTACATTTAGTTACATGATTAACACTTGCTTTAACGTTTGTAATAGCTAGATTGAAAACAGTAGTAAGTCATTTTATTTTTATTTCCGTCCTCCTCTGGAGGAATGGTTTGATTCTACACACAGCAGTGCCACATCTGTCAGTGCTTCTGGTATTCCTTATCTATTAACAAGGGATAGCTGCCAGGTGTCATAAATAAAGTGGGGTTTCATCATGTTTAATGAAGTCCATAGTTTACATGGTCATACATTATTGTTGATCACCAAACCTTCTTTACAAGCGACAGCATTATTACAGCATTTAAAGCAATCTCTTTCATTGAACGGGAAATTGCATAATATTCAACGTTCTTTTGATGACATTGCACCTGGCAGTATCATTCTTCTCGATATGATGGAAGCAGATAAAAAGCTGATCCATTACTGGCAAGATAACTTAAGCAGGAAAAACAATAATATCCGCGTGTTATTATTGAATACCCCTGATGAGTATCCTTTTAGAGACATAGAAAGCTGGCCGCATATCAATGGCGTGTTCTACGTCACTGAAGAAGAGAATCGTGTCGTGGAAGGCTTGCAGGGCATATTGCGAGGAGAATGCTATTTCTCGCAAAAGCTTGCCAGCTACCTCATTACACACTCCGGAAATTATCGCTACAACAGTACAGAGTCTGCACTGCTGACGCATCGTGAGAAAGAGATCCTGAACAAGTTGCGCATTGGTGCTTCAAACATTGAAATCGCCCGTTCGTTATTTATCAGCGAAAATACGGTCAAGACGCACCTTTATAATCTTTTCAAGAAGATAGCTGTTAAAAACCGGACTCAGGCCGTTTCATGGGCAAACGATAACCTCAGGCGTTAATAGCATGAAACGCACGTTGAGTTGGATTGCTGCAGCAGGTTTCCTGCTTGCGGCCGGGAATCTGCAGGCAGTGGAAGTTGAGGTCCCCGGATTGTTAACCGACCACACCGTCACATCTATCGGGCACGATTTCTACCGCGCCTTCAGCGATAAATGGGAAAGTGACTACCCCGGTAACTTAACAATCAACGAACGGCCCAGTGCACGGTGGGGAAGCTGGATCACAATAACAGCCAATCAGGATGTTATTTACCAGACCTTCCTGTTCCCCACCAAAAGAGACTTCGATCAGAACGTCGCTTTTGCCCTGGCACAAACAGAAGAAGCTATTAATCGTCTGCAGTTAGATAAAGCCCTGCTGAGTACAGGCGATTTAGCAAAAGATGAGTTCTAGCAACGATACTTATTTCGGAGGCTGTAATGCGTCTCGCACACACAGTGATTTCGTTAATGCTCATTGCACCGCTAAGCTGGGCCGGGAATATGACCTTCCAGTTCCGCAACCCTAATTTTGGCGGCAACCCGAACAACGGGGCATTCATGCTTAACGAAGCCCAGGCTCAAAACTCTTACAAAGACCCAAGCTTTGACGACGATTTCGGTATCGAAACCCCGTCAGCGCTGGATAACTTCACCCAGGCCATCCAGTCGCAAATATTAGGTGGCTTATTAACCAATATTAATACCGGTAAACCCGGCCGCATGGTGACTAACGACTTTATCGTCGATATCGCCAACAAAGATGGGCAGCTTCAGTTGAACGTAACGGATCGCAAAACCGGAAAAACATCGACAATCCAGGTGTCGGGTTTGCAAACCAGTTCGACTGATTTTTAAACAACCCCAAAATAAGGACAATTATCATGCAGCGCTTTTTGATCATTGTTGCAGTGTGCTTATTGAGCGGTTGTTTAACTGCTCCACCCAAAGAAGCCGCTAAGCCAACATTAATGCCTCGGGCACAAAGCTACCGCGATTTAACCCATCTGCCGACACCAACCGGTAAGATATTTGTCTCGGTATATAACATTCAGGATGAAACAGGACAGTTTAAACCGTATCCGGCAAGTAACTTCTCTACGGCCGTGCCGCAGAGTGCAACCGCCATGCTGGTCACTGCCCTGAAGGATTCACGCTGGTTTATTCCTCTGGAACGCCAGGGATTGCAAAACCTGCTGAATGAACGAAAAATCATCCGCGCCGCACAGGAAAACGGAACTGTTGGCGTGAATAATCGAATGCCACTTCAGTCGCTTACCGCGGCCAATATCATGGTGGAAGGCTCGATTATCGGTTACGAAAGTAACGTGAAATCGGGGGGAGCAGGTGCGCGTTACTTCGGTATCGGTGCTGACACCCAGTATCAACTCGACCAGATTGCCGTCAACCTGCGCGTGGTTAACGTGAGCACGGGTGAGATCTTATCCTCCGTGAACACCAGCAAAACCATTCTCTCGTATGAAGTTCAGGCCGGGGTATTCCGCTTTATCGACTACCAGCGTTTGCTGGAGGGTGAAATTGGGTATACCTCTAATGAACCGGTGATGCTGTGTCTGATGTCGGCTATCGAAACCGGGGTTATCTTCCTGATTAACGATGGTATCGATCGCGGGCTGTGGGATCTGCAGAACAAATCAGAAGCGCAAAACCCGGTACTGGTAAAATACCGCGATATGTCGGTGCCGCCGGAATCCTGATCGAAAGCGCATAAAAAAGGCGAGATCCCTGTCTCGCCTTTTTTTATTCACTCACCGCAGTGATGTTTTGCGCTTTTTCTCGCCGCGCTGCCAGCCACAGGCCGCTGTTTTTCATGGCATAGCCGAAGAGAAGTCCCAGCGCCAGCGAGGGAACGACCAGCTTCCAGTCCCCCTGCCCTGCAAAGGTCGCGCAGGCCCCCATGAACGTGCCCGGTACGAACGACAACAGCAAATGCTTTGCCTGAACGCACATTAAAAATGCGACCACGCCCGTCATGACATAGCCCAGGATCTCCAGGTGAGGCGCCAGCGCGCTGCCCTTCATGATCACCAGCGCCCAAATCACACCGCTCATCAGGGTACATCCGGAGATGAATAGCCCTTTGACGCCACCCTGCGGGCAGGCGAAATAGGCGGTGCAGCCGAGGAACCCGGCCCAGCTGAGCAATCCGAGAGACACGGCCACCCATCCCCAGATACCGGAGAGAATGCCTGTTGTCAGTGCAATACAAAGTAATATGTTCATGGCGCGCATCTTAGCAGAAGCGCGCCATAGAAATGCGATCAGAAGCACACTATATGCAAGTTGAAATGTATCGTTGCAGAATTTTTGTGATCTAAATCACTCTTCATTCTCTTCTTCGAGCTCATCCCACATCGCAGCAATCGCATCACGCGTCAGCGGTGCCAGGGTTCTCCAGAATGGCGAGGTGGCATGGGCTTCAACTTTACCCAGGAATGTCCCAACCCACGGCAACAGATAGGTTTCAAACAGGGTTTCGATGGCTTCATTTTCGTCATCACCGGCGTTGTCTTCGAGCCAGGAGGCCGCAAGCAGCAGCGTACCGATATGATCGGCTGGCGTATCGCTCAGCGGCATTCCGCGCTCGGAGAGAAACGCACGCACTTCTGCTTCCGTCGCCCCTTCCTGCCAGGCAGAACGGTACGGCGAAACACGGCACTCGTCACCGACGAACAGCGCATTGTAATCCGTTGAAATCTGCTGCATGTCGCAGCTTTTTTGCAGACGTTCCAGCAAATCATCCTGTTCCAGCGGCCAGTTCTGCGCCAGCTTGCCTTCACGGATCAGCGTGAAAAGCGGAACCAACAGCGGGTCTTGCGGCTGGCGATAATAGAGCGTACCCAGCACGCGGCAAAGGATGGAGAACTCGTTCATTTTTTATTCCATTACACAATTAAAGATCGGCAAATTCGGCAATCGGCTCCATTCCGCGCGACTCGAGGAAATCGAGCATGCGGCGTGGCGTCACGTTCAGGATTTGCGCTTCCGGGAAATCAACGTCATTTAATACTTTCATACACTCACTGAAATCACCCAGCGTAAACGCGGTATGAGAATCGGACCCCAGCGCCACCATTCCCCCCGCATCACGCACGGCGGCAGCCACTTCGCGACAGTTGGCTTCACTGCCCTTACGCGAGTGAACAAAGGAGGAGTTATTAATCTCCAGCGCCACGCGGTGTTTCGCTGCCGCCTGCGCGACAGCCTGAATATCAATCGGATACTTCGGGTTACCGGGGTGGCTGATAATGTGCACATTGCCGCTGGCAATGGTAGCAATCATCGCCTCGGTGTTGGTGTCTTTATCCTGAGGCGCAAAGACCGGCTCATGGAAACCGGCAAGGATAAGGTCAAGAGAGGTCAGCATCGGGCCGGTGCAGTCGATCTCACCGTCGATATTTTTGATATTCGCCTCAATGCCGCGCAGTATCCCGATACCGTCCACCAGACGTGGCCAAATCCGCATATTCACAAAATGCCAGTAGTGCGGTGCATCCGCCATATCCGGGCCATGATCGGTAATCGCAAAAAGCTTGATGCCCTTGAGCTTTGCCTGGGCGATATAATCATGGAGGTTACTATACGCGTGGGTGCTGGCGACGGTGTGCATATGCAGGTCTACGGGATACATCTTTCTCTCCTCTGCGGTTTTTCCAAAGGATAGCAGTTATCAGCGGCGAATATTAGCAAAAACCCGGCGAACGCCGGGTTTCCGTTAGTAGCCGCGCTGTCTGTCGACCTGTCCGGTGACCGCGTTACCCTTTTCCATTTCGCTGATGGTATGGGATATATACGCCACCGCTTCTGCCGGACGCGTCACGGCAGCCACGTGTGGCGTCATCGCGACGCGCGGGTGCGCCCACAGCGGGCTTTCCGCTGGCAGTGGCTCACGGCTATACACATCCAGCATCGCGCCTTTTAGCTTTCCGCTGTCGAGGGCCTTCAGCAAATCACCCTCTACCAGATGCACGCCGCGCGCGAGATTCATTAAATAGCTCCCGTCGGCCAGCTGATTCAGGAGCGTACTGTTAATGATGCCCACCGTTTCTGCCGTGTTTGGCAGCAGGTTAATCAGCACGCGGGTGCCTTTCAGGAATGCCGGGAGTTCATCGGTTCCGGCAAAACTCTCGACGCCGGGGTAGTCCTTGCGGCTGCGGCTCCAGCAGCGCAGCGGGAATCCCCACGGTGCAAGCGCTTCTGCCACTTTTGAGCCCAGCACGCCCGCACCGAGAATGCCAATAGTAAACTCGTCGCGCTGATAATCCGGCAGCGGCTCCCAGTGGGATTGCTGTTTAAAGGCCTGATAATCGTCAAAGCGGCGGAACCAGTGCAGCACCTGGCTCACGGCATACTCCTGCATCTGCTGGCCCATTCCCGTATCTTCAAGACGGAACAGCGGAATATTGTCAGGCAGCATTTCTGGATGCGCTTTCAGTTTACTGAGGATCGAATCAACCCCCGCACCCAGGGCGAAAACCGCCTTCAGCTTGCGGCCCTGCAGCATCTCAACCGGCGGGTGCCAGACCAGCGCATAGTCGGCATGTTCATTATCGCCACGCCTCCACTCGCGTACGCGTGCGCCGGGCAGCGCCGCCGAAAGTGCGTCAATCCAGTAAGCGGTATCAAATGTAGGGTGATAGAAGAGAATATCCATGGTCATTCCTGCCTTTTAGTGCGCTGTTTTGTTTTCATTTTCAAGTGGATTGCCAGCATAACAAATTTATCAGGAAACCGCGTTGCTGATAAAAGAGGCGCTTTGTGCACATTTAGGAATCAGGTTGCTTGAAGTTTGTCTAAATACGCTAAATTACTGAAAAAGTGAGTTGACGCCAGTTCGGCTTTTCCTTACATTAGCGCCCGTCCCGGCAACAACGGGATGACAATATGGTGAGGTGTCCGAGTGGCTGAAGGAGCACGCCTGGAAAGTGTGTATACGGCAACGTATCGGGGGTTCGAATCCCCCCCTCACCGCCATATTTAAGATGAGAGCTCGTACGAAAGTACGGGCTTTTTTCTTTTATATTCTCCGAAAAGGGGGGATGAGAATCCCCGACCGGGGTTCGACAACTGGCGACAGCCAGTTGGACAGACTGAGAGCGCAGCGAACAGGCTGCCCGCAGGGCGAGCGAAGCGAGTCAATCCCCCCCTCACCGCCATATTTAAGATGAGAGCTCGTACGAAAGTACGGGCTTTTTTCTTTTGGATCGCACCTGGGGATTCGAACCTTGAGACTCCCTGCGCTCTTTATGTCGGGTGGCGCTGCGCTTACCCGACCTACAAAAAACTACTCTTCCACCATCCGCGCATACTCTTCGGTCAGAAAAACTACCAGCGTCCTGACTGACGGCAGCATGCCGCGCCGCGAAGGGTAAACCGCGTGAATCACTTCCCGTCGGGGTTCCCACGCGTCCAGCACCCGTACCAGTTCTCCTGACGCAAGCTGATCCTTCACCATCAATATCGGCAACTGCACAACGCCCACGCCCGCCATCGCCGCTTCCCGCAGTGCCAGCATGTCGGTGGTAATAAAGCGCGGTGCGTAGTGGATCTCCGCTTTCGCCCCCTCTGGACCACTGAGTTCCCATTTATGCACCTGTTTACCGGCCCCCATACTTAAACCAGGCCATTCACTGAGCTCAGAAGGCATTCGAGGTTTACCCATACGTTCAATCAACTGCTGACTCGCCACCAGGCAATGCCCCCTGTCAGCCAGCACCCTTAAGACCAGATCGCTGTCATCAAACGGACGCGGACGTACGCGGATCGCCACATCAATGCCTTCGCCCACAAGATCGACCCGCCGATTGGTGGCCTCAAGCTGGAGATTAATCCCCGGGTAGCGCGCCATAAACCGTGCCAGCATCGGTCCTACGTGGACGTGCAGTAACGTGACGGGACAGGTGATCCTGACGACGCCGCGCGGCTCAGCCTGCAGCGCAGCAACGGCCTCCTCTGCCGCTTCTGCTTCTATCAGCATTGCCTTACAGTGCTGATAGAAGGTCTGCCCCACTTCCGTCACCGTAAACTGCCGCGTAGTGCGCTGTATCAACCGCACGCCAAGCCGCTCTTCCAGCTGCGCAATCCTGCGGCTCAGTTTGGACTTGGGTTGGTCTAGCGCCCTTCCCGCCGCCGCAAACCCACCATGGTCGACCACCTTCACAAACCAGACAAAGTCATTGAGATCCTGCATAAAACCCCATCGTTCTATTTTCGGAACAGTGAATGCCATTTTCACTATCTACCGGGATATTAACTCTGAATATAAGCTAATTACATCAACAGAACATCAGGAGTTAATCATGAAAAACGTAACAGGCGTTTATACCGCTCCCCGCCAGCACTGGGTTGGCGATGGTTTCCCGGTTCGTTCGATGTTTTCTTATCAAACCCACGGCGAGCCGCTGAATCCGTTCCTGCTGCTGGATTACGCAGGTCCGTACACCTTTCCGGCAGATGGGGCGAAACGCGGCGTAGGCCAACACCCTCACCGGGGTTTTGAAACGGTCACCATCGTCTATTCCGGTGAAGTGGAGCATCGCGACTCCACGGGTAAAGGTGGCGTCATTGGCCCCGGCGACGTGCAGTGGATGACGGCAGGTGCAGGCATCCTGCACGAGGAGTTCCACTCCAGCGCGTTCTCGCAGAAAGGCGGCGAACTGAAAATGATGCAGCTTTGGGTCAACCTGCCAGCCAAAGACAAAATGGCGACGCCGGGCTACCAGAGCATCACCAAAAGCGACATCCCGGTTGTGGCGTTACCGGACAACAGCGGAACGGTGCGGGTTATCGCCGGACGCTACGACGCTATTACCGGCCCTGCGCACACCTTTTCGCCGCTGAACGTCTGGGATCTTGCCCTTAATCAGGGAAGCCATCTTACGCTCGCTCAGCCGGAGGGCTGGAGCACGGCGCTGGTGGTGCTGGAAGGTCACGTTACGGTGAATGGCACTGCTCAGGCGGGAGAAGCCCAGTTGGTGGTGCTGAGTCAGGAAGGCGACAAACTGCACCTTGAGGCAAGCAGCGATGCCAAAGTGCTGCTGATGGCCGGCGCGCCGCTCAATGAACCCATCGTCGGCTATGGCCCGTTTGTGATGAACACTAAAACCGAGATCGCGGAAGCTATTCGTGATTTCAACTCCGGCCGCTTCGGCCAGATCCGATCGTAATCGTAATAAAGGAGAAGAACATGTCTACACCTGCCAATTTTAATGGAGCACGTCCGGTCATTGATGTTAACGATGCGGTGATGTTGCTTATCGATCACCAGAGCGGTCTGTTCCAGACCGTTGGTGATATGCCAATGCCGGAGCTGCGTGCTCGTGCGGCGGCGTTAGCGAAAATCGCTACCCTGGCGAAAATCCCGGTTATCACTACGGCGTCCGTTCCACAGGGGCCGAACGGACCGCTGATCCCGGAGATCCACGCCAACGCACCGCATGCGCAGTATGTTGCCCGTAAAGGTGAAATCAACGCCTGGGACAACCCGGAGTTCGTGGCCGCGGTGAAAGCGACCGGACGTAAAACGTTGATTATCGCGGGCACTATCACCAGCGTCTGCATGGCCTTCCCGTCAATCAGCGCGGTTGCGGATGGCTATAAAGTGTTTGCGGTGATTGATGCCTCCGGCACCTATAGCAAGATGGCGCAGGAGATCACCCTGGCACGCGTTGTGCAGGCTGGCGTGGTGCCAATGGATACGGCGGCGGTGGCCTCTGAGATCCAGCGGACATGGAATCGTGAAGACGCGGCTGAGTGGGCTGAGGTATACACCCATATCTTCCCAGCTTACCAGCTGTTGATCGAAAGCTACGGCAAAGCACAGGAAGTGGTGAAAAACAGCGAAGTGCTCGATTCACAGCGTTAATAACCCGTGCTGCGACAAGAGCTGATTAAGGCTTAACCGAACGCACACGAATACAGAAAATCTGCTTGACCGTTTTAGCGCAACTCCCTATAGTAGCGCCCCGTTGCCCCCCAAGCGGTCAGGCAGCAAAACAATATGGTGAGGTGTCCGAGTGGCTGAAGGAGCACGCCTGGAAAGTGTGTATACGGCAACGTATCGGGGGTTCGAATCCCCCCCTCACCGCCATATTTAAAGAAGAGCTCGCATGAAAATGCGGGCTTTTTTCTTTTGGATCGCACCTGGGGATTCGAACCTTGAGACTCCCTGCGCTCTTTATGCCTGGTGGCGCTGCGCTTACCAGGCCTACGGGTATTGTAGGTCGGGTAAGCGCAGCGCCACCCGACAAAAAGCCCGCACAAAAAACAAAGCCCGGTTTCCCGGGCCTTGAACACAACAGCGAACTCAATAATACGCTTGCAGCGTGCGCTGACAGAGCGCCGAGCGCACGCAGTCATCTTTGGTGAAACGTACCACCCCAATCATCTCATCTTCCTCAAAACGTGACATGGCGTCGCTTAATCCGGATTTCACGCCGGACGGCAGATCACACTGGGTAATATCGCCGTTAACGATAACCGTCACGTTCTCCCCGAGGCGCGTTAAGAACATTTTCATTTGCGCTGCGGTCACGTTCTGAGCCTCGTCAAGAATAACGACCGCATTTTCAAATGTACGTCCGCGCATATAGGCGAACGGCGCGATTTCCACCTTGCCAATCTCTGGTCGCAGGCAGTACTGCATAAAGGATGCACCCAGTCGCTTCACCAGCACGTCATAAACGGGCCTGAAGTACGGGGCAAACTTCTCCGAAATATCTCCGGGCAAGAAGCCGAGATCTTCATCAGCTTGCAGTACCGGACGGGTAACAATAATGCGCTCCACGTCCTTATGGATCAGCGCTTCTGCCGCTTTGGCTGCACTAATCCAGGTTTTCCCGCATCCGGCTTCACCGGTTGCAAAGATGAGCTGTTTACTCTCGATAGCATTCAGGTAGTGCGCCTGAGCCTCATTGCGCGCAACAATTGGAGAATTATCACGGCTGTCTCGGGCCATGCCAATTGCTTCTACGCCACTCATCTGCACAAGCGAGGTGACCGATTCTTCTTCACGCTGTTTATGGCTACGTGAATCCCGTCTCAGCACACGTTTTGCTTCGCGACGAGCTTTGATCACTGCTTTTTGTCTTCCCATGGATAGCACCTTGAGTTGTTGGTATTCATCACACGCGCCAGCTTCGGCACGATTATGCGCACGAACATCAGAGGGTTGGCTTCCTTGTAAGCCATTGCTTGCTTTACCGGATGACGATACAGAATAGCTACGCGCACCAGTCTGCACGTCGGTGGAATCAGATTCTTGAGGTGAAGGGGAGAATTTAGTGGTGAGGAAATCGCTGCCGGAGTCTGAGCCTCCGCGCCGGGTGCTGCGGTTGTTATGTTTACCTTGTCCAGTATAGGACCCAACCATTCGCGATCTCCATAGTGATTCAGCATCACTGCCGGGAACTACCGCTGTCTTATCTTAAGTACATCAGGAGTTATCATAAATGCAACATTTATTTTACCTAAATGCAACTTTTAAGACTGCACCTGCAGTGGATTCAGTCTTATATAGAAATATTACAGAAATATAACAACAAGATAGTCATATGAAAAAATAATGTCCCCGCGAACTATCGCAGGGACGATTATCAGGCTTCGATCAGCCCTTGAGCAAGGTACGCGTTCTGGTCGCGCGGGCCAGGCAGGGCAAAGAAATAACCGCCGCCGATGGGCTTAATATACTCTTCCAGCGCTTCGCCGTTTAACCGCTTCTGTACGGTGAGGAACCCTTTCTCCAGATCGTGCTGATAGCAGACAAACAGCAGCCCCATATCAAGCTGACCAGAGTTGGTCACGCCTAACGAATAGCTGTAGCCACGACGCATCATCAGGCTCGACTGCGTCTCTTTGGTGCGCGGGTTCGCAAGGCGAATGTGGCTGTCGAGCGCGATGGTATTCCCGTCAGGATCGCTCGCGTAGTCCGGCACATCGTGCTCGTGCTGCATGCCCAGCGGCGCCCCGCTCTGCTTGTCGCGGCCGAATATGGTCTGCTGCTCTTTCAGCGGCGTGCGGTCCCAGAACTCCACGTGGAACTGAATAATGCGCACCGCCTGGTAGCTGCCGCCCACCGCCCACGCCGGTTCACCCTGGTCCGCTGTCACCCACACCACGTCTTTCATCAGCGCCGCATCGCTGCTGTTGGGGTTGGCCGTGCCGTCCTTAAAGCCCAGCAGGTTCACCGGCGTCTCTTTGCCTTTACTGCGGGCAGCGTGGTCAGAGATAAACCCTTCCCGCTTCCAGCGCACGCTCAGCAGATCCGGCGTGTGCTTGATGATATCGCGCAGGGCGTGGATCACCGTGTCCTGGGTATTGGCGCAAATCTGCAGGAGCAGATCGCCGTGGCACAGCGCCGCGTCGAGGGAATCATTTGGAAAGCGCGTCATTTTTTGCAGCGCTTTCGGCTTCTGTTTTGCCAGGCCGTAGCGGTCATCAAACAACGACTCGCCCACCGACACGGTAATGGTCAGGTTATCCGGGGCGATAAACGCCCCGAGAATACCGGAGTCCATCGGCGGCAAACGCGGATTTGGCGTTTCCGGTGCCGGACCGCCCGCGGTGAGAAACGCAATACGCGTTGTCAGCAGGCGGAACAGACGCACCAGATCGGCTTTATCGCTGGCCAGCGAATCAAACGCCACCAGCATCATGGAGGCCTGCTGCGGCGTCAGAATGCCCGCCTGATGCTCGCCATAAAACGGCTGCGTCTCCATGCGCGCATCCGGCGACAGCGTGCCGGGGGCACTCTGCGGTTTAGCCGCATGCGCCACCGGGCAGCCGCCTGCCAGGGCAAGCGCGCCGCCCAGCGCCCCTACTCCTTTTAACAAACGACGTCGGGAAGGTTCGGCCACGTCGTGCTCGTCATGCTTGTTCATCGTGCTTAGTCCAGACCCAGAACGCCGCGCAGCAGGGAGAGATCTTCCGCCAGGGTAGTAATCGGGCCTTTCAGCGCGTTACGGTCAGCGTCGGTCAGTTTGTCATAGGTTTCGAACCCGTCTTTGGTGCGGTACTTCGCCAGGATGGTGTCGACTTTTTTGAAGTTGGCATCCACTTTGGCCAGCAGTTCGCTGTTCTCTTTTTGCAGTTGAGGACGCAGCAGATCGACAATTTTCTGCGCGCCGTCGACGTTGGCCTGGAAGTCCCACAGGTCGGTGTGGCTGTAGCGATCTTCTTCACCGCTGATTTTGCTGGCAGCCACTTCTTCAATCAGACCGGCCGCGCCGCCAACCACTTTCGACGGTGGGAAGGCCAGCTCGCTGATGCGCTTTTGCAGCTCCAGCACGTCGCCGTTCAGCTGCCCGGCGTATTTCTCCATCCCTTTGGTGGAGTTGTCGCCAAACAGGGCTTTTTCCAGTCGGTGGAAGCCGGTAAATTTCGGATCGGCGGCCTTCTGCTCGTAATCGTCCTCACGGGCATCGATGCTACCATCGAGGTCAGAGAACAGCTCGGCAATCGGCTCGATGCGCTCGTAGTGCTGACGGGTTGGCGCGTACAGGGATTTCGCTTTTTCGATATCCCCGGCTTTCACCGCATCGGTAAAGGCTTTGGTGCCCGCAACCAGGTCCGCCGTCTCTTTGGTAACGTAGGCTTTATAGGCGGTGATGGCCTCGCCCAGGCTCAGCAGCGCTTCGCCTTTCGCGGCATCCTTCGTGGCGTTGCCCTTGACGATCAGCTTACCTTTCGGATTGGTCAGCAGGCCGCAGGTCATGTCGTATTCACCCGGCTGCAGGTTGGCGGTCATCTTCTGGCTGAAGCCAGGGGCGATGTTTTCACGCTCTTCCACCACCATTACGCCTTTGAGGATCTCCCACTCCAGCGCCTTCTGGCTGTGGTTCTGGATGATAAACTGGGTTTTGCCGCTGTTGACCGTGATGGTCATCGGCTCGCACTGTTTATCATTGACGGTCACTTTGACCTGAGGAACATCAGCGCCCCAGGCAGAGAATGAAGAAGCGAACAGCGCGGCAATGCCTGCGCATAACGCACTACGACGGAACTGAATTGCCATGACTCTTCCCTTTAAAAGTATGTTGTAACTAAATTACACATTACGGCGCAACGCGCGACGCCTGGGTGCCGGTACGCGGCGGCATGGCGAACAGCACCAGCGCCGGAACCAGATAGATAAAGTACATCGCCACTTCGCTGACGCTCGGCGTTTCCTGATAGCCGAAGATACCTTCAAGCAGGGTGCCGGTCAGTGAATGGGTGGAGAGAATGTTGCTGAGATCGAACGCCACGTCCTGGAAGTGGTTCCACAGGCCCGCCTCGTGGAAGGCGCGTATCGCCCCTGCCGCCAGCCCTGCCGCCACCAGCAGAATAAACAGGCTGGTCCACTTGAAGAAGGCGCCCAGATTGAGACGAATGCCGCCCCAGTAGAGCAGAAAGCCCAGCACAACCGCGGTTGCCAGCCCGAGCATCGCGCCAACCGGCGGCCAGATACCGACATCCTGTTGAAAGGCCGCCAGCAGGAAGAAGACCGATTCCAGCCCCTCACGCGCAACGGCAAAAAAGACCATCAGGATCAGCGCCCAGCCGTGGTTGTTCCCCTTCTGCAGGGCATTGTCTACCGCCTGCTCCAGCTGCACCTTCACGTTGCGGGAGACTTTACGCATCCAGAACACCATCCAGGTGAGGATCACCACCGCAATCACGGCGACGATCCCTTCGAAAAGCTCTTGTTCTTTCTGCGGGAATTCGCCGGTGGTTTCATTGATGAGGATACCCAGGCCCAGGCAGAGCGCCGCGGCAAGGAAGACGCCAACCCACATGACGCCAATCCAGCGTCCGCGCTGGGTTCGCTTCAGATAGCTGGCGATAAGGCTGACAATCAGGGCCGCTTCAAGGCCTTCACGTAACATAATGAGAAATGGAACAAACATGCCGACACCTTAAATGTTTATCGCGGTCAACTGATGCAAAGAAAGGTAAATTCTTGTGATAGTGATTATCATTACGGCAAGAAGAAAAACAAGCGAAATATGTGGCCTTTTGATGACGAGTTGTAACCGCATCGCAGGATAATAATTCCATCCGTTACGATTGCGTTTATAAGTTATAACGAAAATGCCCATTTACGGTTAATCAGCGCTGTGGCTAAATATCCACCTCGAAAACTAACTGAAAATAAACCATGTTTAAGATTATCCATTTCCTGCTGGCGCTGGTGATTATTCTTGCGCTTGCCTGGCTGGTGAGTTTCGACCGCCGAAAAATTCGCATTCGTTTTGTTGTACAGCTGATTGTTATTGAAATCGCGCTGGCATTCTTTTTCCTGCATGCAGAAAGTGGACTTTTTATTATTAAATATGTCTCCGGTTTCTTTGAATCGCTGCTTAAATTTGCGGCCGAAGGGACGAATTTCGTCTTTGGCGGAATGGGTGAAAAAGGGCTGGCCTTCATTTTCCTCGGCGTGCTGTGTCCGATTATTTTTATTTCCGCACTGATTGGTATTCTTCAGCACTGGCGGATCCTGCCAATTTTTATTCGCGTCATCGGTACACTGCTGTCAAAACTGAACGGTATGGGCAAGCTGGAATCCTTTAACGCGGTAAGTTCGCTGATCCTCGGTCAGTCGGAAAACTTCATTGCCTACAAAGGCGTGCTGGGGGATCTCTCCTCTCGTCGTCTCTTCACCATGGCGGCCACGGCCATGTCGACGGTCTCCCTGTCGATAGTCGGTGCCTATATGACCATGCTCGACGCCAAATTTGTCGTCGCGGCGCTTATTCTGAATATGTTCAGCACCTTTATTATTCTCTCCGTCATCAACCCGGCGCGCCCGGAAGCGGAGCCGGATATCAAGCTGGAAAAGCTGCATGAATCGCAGAGCTTCTTCGAAATGCTCGGCGAGTATATTCTGGCCGGTTTTAAGGTGGCGATGATTATTCTGGCGATGCTGATTGGCTTTATCGCGCTTATTAGCGCCGTTAACGCCCTCTTCTCCAGCGTATTTGGCATGAGCTTCCAGCAGATCCTGGGCTATGTGTTTTATCCCCTGGCCTGGCTGGTGGGGATCCCGCTGAGCGATGCCTTAAACGCGGGCAGTATTATGGCAACCAAGCTGGTAGCGAATGAATTTGTGGCGATGATCGAGCTGCAAAAAATCGCCCATCAGATGTCCCCTCGCGGGCTGGGTATTTTGTCCGTCTTCCTGGTGTCGTTTGCTAACTTTGCCTCAATCGGTATCGTCGCCGGGGCGATTAAGGGCCTGAACGAGCAGCAGGGCAACGTGGTATCGCGGTTTGGTCTGCGTCTGGTGTACGGCGCGACGCTGGTGAGCCTGCTGTCGGCGAGCTTTGCGGGGTTGGTGCTCTGATGCAATGCCGGGTGGCGCGCAGCGATCCCAGCCTACAAAACAACTACGATACAACAACGGCGGGTTATCCCGCCGTTTTTATTAGAACTGCACGCACACCGGCTGATCGACACGCATCACCGACTCCTGCGCGAAGCGTGATTTATAAATCCCGCGTAACGCTTCGATGTTGTTTTCGCTCTGCGCATCTTTACCGTGGATCAGCATCAATGCCTTGCTCGGCTCACGCGCCACTTTCCCGTCGTTCCCCAGCCACTGCCCGCGCGCATCAAACACCGTTAAGCCATCGCGAAAACGCGGCGTGACGTCCTGGTCAACAAACTGCTGCCATTCGTTGCCGGTAATCTGCGCCCCGGCAGGACGATTTAAGCCGAAATAGAGCGTGGTTTGCTGCATCTGGCTATCCGCTTTGCAGGTCTCTACCGCCGCGTGCTGCGATGGCACCGTGCAGCCCGCCAGCATCAATAATGCCGCTGCCATTACCCCTGTTTTGATTGTCATGCTTCGCTATCCTCATTGTTATAAGTACATGGATATCACAGGAAATTACGGATTTTGGCAAGAAAAAAGCCGGGTGCGCTTGCGCTCACCCGGCCTGCATTGTGCAGCGAGAAAAATTATTCTGCCTGAAGCTTAGAAGGCGGCGCAGTGTGGTAATGCGCGTCGGCTTCAGCAAAGCGTTTCTGCATAGAAGCAGACGGGGCTTTACCCAGCAGGCTGAACACCACGATGCCGATGCTGCCGAAGATGAAACCCGGAATGATTTCGTACAGGCCCAGCCACGCGAACTGTTTCCAGACGATAACGGTCACCGCACCGATAATCATCCCCGCCAGCGCGCCGTTACGGGTCATACGTGACCACAGCACGGAGAACAGCACGACCGGACCAAACGCAGCACCGAAGCCCGCCCAGGCATAGCTCACCAGACCCAGCACGCGGTTATTCGGGTTAGCCGCCAGCGCGATGGCAATCAGCGCCACCACCAGCACCATAAAGCGCCCTACCCAGACCAGCTCTTTCTGGCTCGCGTTTTTACGCAGGAAGGCTTTGTAGAGGTCTTCGGTGATCGCACTGGAGCAGACCAGCAGCTGGCAGCTCAGGGTGGACATCACCGCCGCCAGGATCGCCGAGAGCAGAATACCGGCAATCCACGGGTTAAACAGAATCTGCGCCAGCTCGATGAACACGCGTTCGGCGTTCTGGTTCACCGCGCCCGCCTGCGCCGGGTTGTTGTTGAAGTACGCGATACCGAAGAAGCCGACCGCACACGCCCCTGCCAGACACAGGATCATCCATGTCATGCTGATGCGACGGGCATGAACGATGGTGTGGTGAGAGTCCGCCGCCATAAAGCGCGCCAGAATATGCGGCTGACCGAAGTAGCCCAGGCCCCAGCCCATCAGGGAGACGATGGCCACGAAGTTCAGCCCTTTCAGCATGTCGACGTTTTCAATGCTCTTCTGCTTGATCACTTCCAGCGATTCGCCAAAGCCGCCAACGGTGAAAATCACAATCACCGGGGTCAGGATCAGGGCGAAGATCATCAGGCTCGCCTGCACGGTGTCGGTCCAGCTCACGGCCAGGAACCCGCCCACAAAGGTATAGAGGATGGTCGCCGCAGCACCGGCCCACAGAGCGGTTTCATAGCTCATGCCGAAGGTGCTTTCGAACAGGCGCGCGCCGGCCACGATGCCGGAGGCACAGTAGATGGTGAAGAACAACAGAATAACCACCGCGGAGATAATGCGCAGAACGCGGCTGTTATCTTCAAAGCGTCCGGTGAAGTAATCCGGCAGCGTCAGGGCGTTATTGTTGGCCTCAGTATGCACGCGCAGACGGCCTGCCACCAGCTTCCAGTTGATCCACGCGCCGACGGTCAGACCGATGGCGATCCAGCTTTCAGAGATACCGGAGATGAAAATCGCGCCCGGCAGGCCCATCAACAGCCAGCCGCTCATGTCGGAAGCGCCCGCAGAGAGCGCGGTCACCATCGGGCCTAAACTGCGTCCGCCCAGAATGTAGTCGTCAAAGTTCTTTGTTGAACGCCATGCCAAAAACCCTATCAGGATCATGCCAAATATATAAACGAGAAATGTCACCAGCATCGGTGTGCTAATAGCCATTCAAATTCTCCAAAATGTCGAGCGACAACCATCCGGGCTGCCTTGTTATATGATCACCGGAACGAGGTGAATGTATCTTGTGTTTCTGTTGGGCGCGCTATCCTGCCGTATGCGCATCCCGCTGACAAACGATTTAACACTGCATTTACATCAATTTCATCCCTGGTTTGATACGAGTTTCCTATAGGTTGCACTCGCTCACGCTTTTACGGGTTGCACCTTTTAAAAGTGTTAACTCCCGCATAAAAACAGGCTTCCCGCCCAAAAGCCAGTGCGTTTTTCCAGCTAACCATTCGTTAACAATCCATTCATTTTCCGGGTTGCAAACCAGGTCACATTTAACACGGTTGCACAAAGTTGCAACATGGGGGATATTTCACGCTAACGACCAAACACGATGAAAGAACAACAGGAGCTTTGGCATGGGTATGACCACCATGGGGGTTAAGCTGGATGACGCCACCCGCGAACGGATTAAGACCGCAGCAACCCGCATTGACCGCACGCCGCACTGGTTAATTAAGCAGGCGATTTTTAACTATCTCGAAAGACTCGAGAGCGATGAAGGTCTGCCGGAACTGCCTGCCCTGCTGGCCGGTGCAGCGAACGAAAGCGAGGAAGCGCCAGCCGCTGGCGACGAGAACCATCAGCCGTTCCTCGAATTCGCCGAGCAGATCCTGCCGCAGTCCGTCAGCCGTGCCGCCATTACCGGCGCCTACCGCCGCGCCGAAACCGACGCCGTGCCGATGCTGCTGGAGCAAGCTCGTCTGCCGGAAGCCATTGCCGCACAGGCGCACAGCCTGGCGTATCAGTTAGCCGACAAGCTGCGCAACCAGAAAACCGCCACCGGCCGCGCCGGGATGGTTCAGGGTCTGCTGCAGGAGTTTTCCCTCTCTTCACAGGAAGGCGTGGCGCTGATGTGCCTGGCGGAAGCGCTGCTGCGTATTCCGGATAAAGCCACCCGCGACGCGCTCATCCGCGACAAGATCAGCAACGGCAACTGGCATTCCCACATTGGCCGCAGCCCGTCGCTGTTTGTCAACGCCGCGACCTGGGGCCTGCTGTTTACCGGCAAACTGGTCTCCACCCATAACGAAGCCAACCTCTCCCGCTCCCTGAACCGCATTATCGGTAAGAGCGGCGAGCCGCTGATCCGCAAAGGCGTGGACATGGCGATGCGCCTGATGGGCGAGCAGTTCGTCACCGGGGAAACCATTGCCGAAGCGCTGGCGAACGCCCGCAAGCTGGAAGATAAAGGTTTCCGCTACTCCTACGACATGCTGGGCGAAGCGGCGCTAACCGCTGCCGACGCGCAGGCCTACATGGTCTCTTACCAGCAGGCGATCCACGCCATCGGTAAAGCGTCCAACGGTCGCGGTATTTACGAAGGCCCGGGCATCTCCATTAAGCTCTCTGCCCTGCACCCGCGCTACAGCCGCGCGCAGTACGACCGGGTGATGGAAGAGCTTTACCCGCGCCTGAAGTCCCTGACCCTGCTGGCGCGCCAGTATGACATCGGCATTAACATCGACGCCGAAGAGGCCGACCGCCTGGAGATCTCCCTCGATCTGCTGGAAAAACTGTGCTTCGAGCCGGAGCTGGCAGGCTGGAACGGCATCGGCTTCGTTATCCAGGCTTACCAGAAGCGCTGCCCGTTCGTCATTGATTACCTGATTGACCTGGCAAGCCGCAGCCGCCGTCGCCTGATGATCCGTCTGGTGAAAGGCGCCTACTGGGACAGCGAAATCAAACGCGCCCAGATGGAAGGTCTGGAAGGCTACCCGGTCTATACCCGCAAGGTTTACACCGACGTCTCTTACCTCGCCTGTGCGAAAAAGCTGCTCGGCGTGCCGAACCTGATCTATCCGCAGTTCGCTACCCATAACGCCCACACCCTGGCGGCAATCTACAGCCTGGCGGGACAGAACTACTATCCGGGCCAGTACGAGTTCCAGTGCCTGCACGGCATGGGTGAACCGCTGTACGAGCAGGTCACCGGTAAAGTGGCGGATGGCAAGCTGAACCGCCCGTGCCGCATCTATGCCCCGGTGGGAACCCACGAAACCCTGCTGGCATACCTGGTGCGTCGTCTGCTGGAAAACGGCGCGAACACCTCCTTCGTTAACCGCATCGCCGACACCACTCTGCCGCTGGACGAGCTGGTTGCCGATCCGGTGCAGGCCGTAGAGAAGATGGCGGCGCAGGAAGGCCAGATTGGCCTGCCGCATCCGAAGATTGCCCTGCCGCGCGAGCTGTATGGCGCAGGCCGCGTCAACTCAGCGGGTCTGGATCTCGCCAACGAACATCGTCTGGCGTCGCTCTCCTCTGCCCTGCTCAACAGCGCCTTGCAGAAATGGCAGGCGAAGCCGATCCTGGAACAGTCCGTTGCTGACGGCGAAATGCAGCCGGTCATTAACCCGGCTGAGCCAAAAGATATCGTCGGCTACGTGCGTGAAGCCACCGAAGCGGAAGTTGACCAGGCGCTGGACAGCGCGGTGAATAACGCGCCAATCTGGTTCGCAACGCCGCCGCAGGAGCGTGCCGCCATTCTGGAACGCGCCGCGGTGCTGATGGAAGATCAGATGCAGTCGCTCATCGGCATTCTGGTGCGCGAAGCGGGTAAAACCTTCAGCAACGCGATTGCCGAAGTGCGCGAGGCCGTCGATTTCCTGCACTACTACGCCGGTCAGGTACGCGATGATTTCGATAACGAAACCCACCGTCCGCTGGGTCCGGTCGTCTGTATCAGCCCATGGAACTTCCCGCTGGCGATCTTCACCGGCCAGATAGCCGCCGCGCTTGCCGCAGGCAACAGCGTGCTGGCTAAACCGGCAGAGCAGACCCCGCTGATTGCCGCACAGGGCATCAACATTCTTCTGGAAGCCGGCGTGCCTGCGGGCGTGGTTCAGCTACTGCCGGGCCGCGGTGAAACCGTCGGCGCCAAGCTGACCTCCGATAACCGCGTGCGCGGCGTGATGTTTACCGGCTCGACCGAAGTGGCGTCCCTGCTGCAGCGTAACATTGCCACCCGTCTGGATGCCCAGGGGCGTCCTACGCCGCTCATCGCGGAAACCGGCGGGATGAACGCCATGATCGTTGACTCCTCCGCGCTCACCGAGCAGGTGGTGGTCGACGTGCTGGCCTCCGCGTTCGACAGCGCCGGTCAGCGCTGCTCCGCCCTGCGCGTGCTGTGCCTGCAGGACGACGTCGCGGATCACACGCTGAAAATGCTGCGCGGCGCGATGGCCGAATGCCGCATGGGCAACCCGGGCCGTCTCACCACCGACATCGGGCCGGTGATCGACGCGGAAGCCAAAGCCAATATCGAAAACCACATTCAGACCATGCGCGCGAAAGGCCGTCCGGTGTTCCAGGCTGTGCGCGAGAACAGCGAAGATGCCCGCGAATGGCGGACCGGCACCTTTGTGCCGCCAACGCTGATTGAGCTGGCCAGCTTCGACGAGCTGAAAAAAGAGGTCTTCGGTCCGGTACTGCACGTGGTGCGCTACAACCGTAACAACCTGAACGAGCTGGTTGAGCAGATCAACGCCTCCGGCTACGGCCTGACGCTCGGCGTGCATACCCGTATCGACGAAACCATTGCGCAGGTCACCGGCAATGCCAAAGTCGGCAACCTGTACGTCAACCGCAACATGGTTGGCGCGGTCGTAGGCGTGCAGCCGTTCGGCGGTGAAGGTCTCTCCGGCACCGGTCCGAAAGCGGGTGGCCCGCTCTACCTGTACCGTCTGCTCGCTAACCGTCCGGAGAACGCCCTGGGCGTGACCCTGGCGCGTCAGGACGCACACTATCCGGTGGATACGCAGGTGAAAACCGTGCTGACCCAGCCGCTGGAGGCGCTGATCGCCTGGGCGGAAAAACGTCCTGAACTGCGTGCCGTCGCCCGGCAGTACGGCGAACTGGCGCAGTCGGGCACCCAGCGTCTGCTGCCGGGTCCAACCGGCGAGCGCAACACCTGGACGTTGATGCCGCGTGAGCGCGTACTGTGCGTGGCCGATAACGAGCAGGACGCGCTGGTGCAGCTGGCTGCCGCAATGGCAACCGGGTGTGAAGTGCTGTGGCCGGAAGATGCGCTGCATCGCGATCTCGCCAAACAGCTGCCGAAAGCGGTCTCGGCCCGCATTCGCTTTGCGAAGGCCGATGCGCTGCTGACGCAGCCGTTTGATGCGGTGATCTACCACGGTGATTCCGACCAGCTGCGCGAACTGTGCGAGCAGGTTGCGGCCCGCAGCGGTGCCATCATTTCCGTGCAGGGCTTTGCGCGCGGGGAAACCAACCTGCTGCTGGAGCGTCTGTACGTGGAGCGCTCGCTCAGCGTCAACACCGCGGCGGCGGGAGGTAACGCCAGCCTGATGACAATCGGCTAACGCTGTGCTAATAAGGCTCCGGAGACGGAGCCTTATTTCATTGGGGAGTATATGAAACGATTTCTTATCACAGGCGCAGCACTGCTAATGAGCGCCAGCGCGCTGGCCGACGAGTGCGACAAAGCGACCACCCAGCTTGAGCTGAATACCTGTAGCGCGCAGCAGTACCAGGCTGCCGATAAAAAGCTCAACCAGACCTATCAGGCCGCTATCAAACGCGCGGCAGCCCCCCAGCGCGACCTGCTGAAAAAAGCGCAGCAGGCGTGGATTACCCTGCGTGATGCAGACTGCGCGTTTATCGGTTCGGGTACGGAAGGCGGAAGCGTCCAGCCAATGATTGTTAACCAGTGCCTGGCGGAAAAAACCGTGGAGCGCGAAGCGTTTCTGGCCTCGCTGATGCAATGTGAAGAGGGCGACTTAAGCTGCCCTCTCCCTCCGGGCTGACAAGGCACGGAACTATTCCCTCTCCCTGTGGGAGAGGGTTAGGGTGAGGGAAACTAGCGCACACGGATCCCTTCGATAATCATCCGCTGCACGTTATCCAGCGTACTCTGGAAAAACGCCTCGTCCTGAAGCGTTTTGCCGGTCACTGCTTCAACCTGGGCCGCAAAATCAGCGTAATGCTGGGTGGAGGCCCAAATCATAAAGATCAGATGATGCGGATCGACCGGGGCCAACTTTCCGCTGGCGACCCATCCGGCGATAATGGCTGATTTATCGTCCACCAGCTGCTTTAAATCTCCGGTGAGCTCCGCCTGCAACAGCGGCGCGCCCTGCAGCATCTCAAGACAGAATAGCCTTGATGCCTGCGGGTAATCGCGCGACACCTCCAGCTTCAGGCGAATATACTCCTTGATCGCCACCAGCGGGGCCAGCTCTGCGCGGAACGCTTTCAGCGGCGCCAGCCAGATATCGAGGATCTGCTGCATCACCGCAATATAGAGCGCCTCCTTTGACGGGTAGTAGTAGAGCAGATTGGTTTTGGATACCCCGGACTGCTCCGCCACCTGCTCCAGGCGCGTGCCGTGGATGCCAAATTGCGAAAACGTATCCAGCGCCGCGCTCAGAATGGCCTGCTTTTTCGCACTCACCGCCTGCGAACGTTTACCCGGTGTTTTCACTGCGCCTTGTGTCATTCCCGCTCTCCTTATTCTGCGTTGCCCTCAGCATAGCAAAACCCCCGTCTCGCCACGATATCCTGCACTCCGATCGCGCATGAATGCCTGTTTTCTGTGCAATGTTTTTGACCATTTAGTCCACATTTAGACGCATCAATCCACCAACTTCTGGTTAACACATTAATAACACTGTCATTTTCAAAACTGGCATTCCCTTTGCAAAACATCCTTACACCTGCGACGTAATGAAGAGAGGTTCGTGATGAAAATTGGCGTATTTGTACCCATCGGCAACAACGGCTGGCTTATCTCGACCACCGCACCGCAATACATGCCGACCTTTGAGCTGAATAAAGCCATCGTGCAGAAAGCGGAGCACTACCATTTCGACTTTGCGCTTTCGATGATCAAGCTGCGCGGCTTTGGCGGCAAAACCGAATTCTGGGATCACAATCTGGAGTCCTTTACCCTGATGGCCGGGCTGGCCGCGGTCACCTCGCGGATCCAAATCTACGCCACCGCCGCCACCCTCACCTTACCGCCAGCGATCGTAGCGCGCATGGCCTCCACCATCGACTCCATCTCCGGCGGGCGCTTTGGCGTCAACCTGGTCACCGGCTGGCAAAAACCCGAATACGAGCAGATGGGGCTCTGGCCGGGTGACGACTACTTCTCGCGTCGCTACGACTACCTGACCGAATACGTGCAGGTGCTGCGCGATCTGTGGGGTACAGGCAAAAGCGATTTCAAGGGTGACTTCTTTACCATGAACGACTGTCGCGTCAGCCCGCAGCCGTCGGTGCCGATGAAGGTGATTTGCGCCGGGCAGAGCGACGCGGGGATGGAATTCTCCGCCAAATACGCCGACTTCAATTTCTGCTTCGGTAAAGGCGTGAACACGCCTGCCGCCTTCGCCCCGACTGCCGCGCGAATGAAAGAGGCCGCCGACAAGACCGGGCGCGACGTAGGCTCCTACGTGCTGTTTATGGTCATCGCCGACGAAACCGACGACGCCGCGCGCGCGAAATGGGAGCGCTATAAAGACGGTGCCGACGAGGAGGCCCTGAGCTGGCTCACCGAGCAGAGCCAGAAGGATACCCGCTCCGGGGCGGATACCAACGTGCGCCAGATGGCCGACCCCACCTCTGCGGTGAATATCAACATGGGCACCCTGGTCGGCTCTTATGCCAGCGTCGCCAAAATGCTCGACGAAGTGGCGGCCGTCCCCGGCGCGGAAGGCGTCCTGCTGACCTTCGATGATTTCCTGACCGGCGTGGAGACCTTCGGCGAGCGCATCCAGCCGCTGATGCAGTGCCGCGCCCACATCCCTGCCGTCACGAAGGAGGTGGCGTAATGACGACCCTCAACGCACGCCCGGAAGCCATCACCTTTGCGCCGGAGCAGAGCGCGCTGATCGTAGTGGATATGCAAAACGCCTACGCCAGCCAGGGCGGCTATCTGGACCTGGCGGGGTTCGACGTCTCCACCACGCAGCCGGTGATCGCGAACATCAAAACCGCCGTCGCCGCCGCGCGCGCTGCGGGGATGCTCATCATCTGGTTCCAGAACGGCTGGGATGACCAGTACGTCGAGGCCGGCGGCCCCGGCTCGCCCAACTTCCACAAGTCGAACGCCCTGAAAACCATGCGTAAACGGCCCGAACTGCAGGGCAAGCTGCTGGCGAAAGGCGGCTGGGACTATCAGCTGGTGGATGAGCTGGTCCCGCAGGCGGGCGATATCGTCCTGCCGAAACCGCGCTACAGCGGCTTTTTCAACACCCCGCTCGACAGCCTGCTGCGCAGCCGGGGCATTCGCCATCTGGTGTTCACCGGGATCGCCACCAATGTCTGCGTGGAGTCGACCCTGCGCGACGGCTTTTTCCTCGAGTATTTCGGCGTGGTGCTGGAAGACGCGACCCACCAGGCCGGGCCGGAATTCGTCCAGAAAGCGGCCCTGTTCAATATCGAAACCTTTTTTGGCTGGGTCAGTAACGTCAATGATTTCTGCGACGCCCTGACTCCCCCGCTCGCCCGTATCGCCTGAGGAGACACCAGATGCCAAAATCCGTGATTATTCCGCCGGGCACCAGCACGCCCATTGCCCCGTTTGTCCCCGGCACCCTCGCCGACGGCGTGGTGTATGTCTCCGGCACGCTGCCGTTTGATAAAGACAACAACGTGGTGTTTATCAACGACCCAAAGGCGCAAACCCGCCACGTGCTGGAGACGATCAAAACCGTGATCGAAACGGCGGGTGGCACGATGGAGGATGTGACCTTCAACAGCATCTTTATCACCGACTGGAAAAACTACGCCGCGATTAACGAGATTTACGCCGAGTTCTTCCCCAGTGATAAACCGGCGCGGTTCTGCATTCAGTGCGGGCTGGTGAAGCCAGAGGCGCTGGTTGAAATCGCCACCGTTGCGCACATCGCGAAGTGAGGCTGCCATGAAACTCTCCGTCTCGCCGCCCCCGTTCGAGGGCGCGCCCGTGGTCGTGCTGATTGCCGGACTTGGGGGCAGCGGCAGCTACTGGCTGCCCCAGTTCGCCGCGCTGGAAAAGGAGTATCAGGTGGTGTGCTATGACCAGCGAGGGACGGGTAATAACCCGGATACCCTTCCTGAAGGCTATAGCCTGGCGCAGATGGCCGATGAACTGGCTCAGGCGCTTACGGATGCCGGGATCTTACGCTACAGCGTCGTGGGTCACGCGCTGGGGGCGCTGGTCGGCCTGCAGCTGGCGATCGATAAACCCGACGCGGTTTCTTCGCTGGTGTGTATTAACGGTTGGCTCACCCTCAATGCCCATACCCGCCGCTGTTTTGACGTTCGCGAACGTCTGCTGCATTCCGGCGGCGCGCAGGCCTGGGTCGAGGCGCAGCCGCTGTTTCTCTACCCGGCAGACTGGATGGCCGCCCGCGCGCCTCGCCTGGAGGCAGAAGAAGCGCTGGCGCTGGCCCATTTCCAGGGTAAAACCAATCTGCTGCGCAGGCTCAGCGCCCTGAAAAAGGCCGACTTCCGCCGCCATACCGCGCGCATTCGCTGCCCGGTACACATTATCTGTTCCACCGACGACATGCTGGTGCCCGCTGTTTGCTCGTCCGAGCTGCAGGCGGCGATCCCACACAGCCACAGCGTGGTGATGCGCCAGGGCGGGCATGCCTGCAACGTCACCGAGCCGGACACCTTCAACACCCTGCTGCTGAACGGGCTTGCCAGCCTGCTGCACAGTCCTGAACCCGTTTTATAAGGAGCTTTAATGAGCGAAGCCATTACCCCCGCCGCGCTGGAAACGCTGTTCACCGGCGCCCGCACCCATAACGGCTGGCTGGATATGCCTGTCAGCGACGAAACGCTGCGCGAAATCTACGACCTGATGAAATGGGGGCCAACGTCCGCCAACTGCTCCCCGGCGCGAATTGTGTTTGTGCGAAGCGCAGAGGGAAAAGAGAAGCTGCGCCCGGCGCTCTCCAGCGGTAACCTCGAGAAAACGCTCACCGCCCCGGTCACAGCCATTGTCGCCTGGGACGGTGAATTCTACGAGCGCCTGCCCGAGCTATTTCCGCACGGCGATGCAAAGAGCTGGTTTACCACCAGCCCCGCGCTGGCGGAAGAGACCGCCTTTCGCAACAGCTCAATGCAGGCCGCGTACCTGATTTTCGCCTGTCGCGCCCTGGGGCTGGACACCGGCCCGATGTCGGGCTTTGACCGGCAAAAGGTCGACGAGGCCTTTTTCACCGGCACCACGCTTAAAAGCAATCTGCTGATCAACATTGGCTACGGCGACACCCGCAAACTGTACGGACGCCTGCCGCGTCTGGACTTCGACGATGCCTGCGGGCTGGCGTAAGGAGCGATTATGACGACACCGGATAAACAAACCTTTCGCGACGCCATGGCCTGCGTCGGCGCGGCGGTCAATATCATCACCACCGACGGCCCGGCGGGGATGGCAGGCTTCACCGCCAGTGCGGTGTGCAGCGTCACAGATTCACCGCCCACCCTGCTGGTATGCCTGAACCGCGGGGCGTCCGTCTGGCCAACGTTTAGCGAAAACCGCACCCTTTGCGTGAATACCCTGAGCGCCGGACAGGAGCCGCTCTCAAACCTCTTTGGCGGCAAAACGCCAATGGAAGAACGCTTTGCCGCCGCCCGCTGGCAGACGGGCGACACGGGCTGCCCGCGCCTGGAGGATGCGCTGGCCTCGTTTGACTGCCGCATCAGCCAGGTGGTCAGCGTCGGTACCCACGACATTCTGTTTTGCGACATTGTTTCGATTATCCGCCACCCCGCGCCGCAAGGGCTGGTGTGGTTTGACCGCGGCTACCACGCGCTGATGCGACCCGCCTGTTAACCCGCTTTAAGGAGACAGACCATGTTCGGATTTCCCCACTGGCAGTTGAAATCGACCTCCACAGAAGCAGGCGTGGTCGCGCCGGATGAACGCCTCCCGCTCGGGCAGACGATGGTGATGGGCGTGCAGCACGCGGTAGCCATGTTTGGCGCGACGGTGCTGATGCCGATGCTGATGGGACTCGATCCCAACCTCTCTATTTTGATGTCGGGTATCGGCACGCTGCTGTTCTTTTTCGTCACCGGCGGGCGCGTGCCCAGCTATCTCGGCTCCAGCGCCGCCTTTGTCGGGGTGGTTATCGCCACCACCGGGTTTAACGGCCAGGGGATCAACCCCAACCTGAGCGTGGCCCTCGGCGGCATCATCGCCTGCGGCCTGGTGTACACCCTGATTGGTCTGGTGGTGATGAAAATCGGCACGCGCTGGATAGAGCGAATGATGCCCCCCGTCGTGACGGGTGCCGTGGTGATGGCGATTGGCCTGAACCTCGCTCCGATTGCGGTCAGAAGCGTCTCCGCCTCGCCGTTTGAAAGCTGGATGGCGGTGATCACGGTGCTGTGCATCGGCGTGGTGGCGGTGTTTACGCGGGGCATGATCCAGCGTCTGCTTATCCTGGTTGGGCTGATTGTCGCCTGTCTGGTCTACGCCCTGCTGGCGAACGTTTTTGGCCTGGGCAAACCGGTTGATTTTACGCTGCTGCACCAGGCTGCCTGGTTCGGCCTGCCGCAGGTGACCTCACCCACCTTTGACGCTCAGGCGATGATGCTTATCGCACCGGTGGCGGTGATCCTGGTGGCGGAGAACTTAGGTCACCTGAAAGCGGTCGCCGGAATGACCGGGCACAGTATGGATCCGTACATGGGGCGCGCGTTCGTCGGTGACGGGCTGGCGACCATGCTCTCCGGTTCCGTGGGCGGCAGCGGCGTCACCACCTATGCCGAAAACATCGGTGTGATGGCGGTCACCAAAGTCTACTCCACGCTGGTCTTCGTCGCAGCGGCGGTGATGGCGATACTGCTCGGGTTCTCACCGAAGTTCGGCGCGCTGATCCATACTATTCCGTCACCGGTCATCGGCGGGGCATCGATTGTGGTGTTTGGGCTGATCGCCGTGGCCGGGGCGCGCATCTGGGTGCAGCACCGTGTCGATCTCAGCCAGAACAGCAACCTGATTATGGTGGCGGTCACGCTGGTGCTGGGCGCAGGCGACTTCGCCCTGACGCTGGGCGGGTTTACGATTGGCGGGATTGGCACGGCGACCTTTGGCGCGATCCTGCTTAATGCCCTGCTGAGCCGCCGCAAAGGGGATGAAGCGCAAGCGGAAGCCATCACCCCCTGAACCTGAAATAGCCGGGTGACGCTA